>CAVSGL010000001.1:0-44958 GCA_963727465.1 uncultured Solirubrobacterales bacterium
CCCCCTCGCCGATCGAGTCGAAGGCGACGACGGTGCGGTAGCCGGAGCGCACGAGCTTCTCCAGCTCGCCCTCGGCCTCCTTGACGCTGCGCGCCGGAGACTCCGCGCGCGAGGCGCGGAGGGCCGTCTCGTCGTCGGTTCCGGCGCCGCCGACCGCGAGCACGGCGCGGGCGGCGAGCGGCGCGGCGACGTCGACGTAGAGGTGGCGGGCGTCGTCGGCGTGCATCGCCGCGGTCGCGTCCTCCCAGTGGTCGCGCAGCGCCGGCTCGATCTCCCCGGCGGCGGCGAGGACCACCGCGGTCTCGGCGGGGACGAGGTCGAGCGGCGCGCCGAAGTGCTCCAGCGGCAGCGCCTCGGCCGGGCTCGGCGCCTCGCGCCCCTCTTCCTCGGCTTCCATCGCCGCCAGCTCGGCCAGCTCGCGGTGCTCGGCGTCGAGCTCGGCCGCGGGCGCCAGCTCGACCCGCTCGGCGTCGCCGAGCGAGCGCTGGGTGAAGGTCGAGAACCAGCGCATCGACTCGATCTCGTCGCCGAAGAGCTCGATCCGCACGGCCCGCTCCTCGGTCGCCGGGTAGACGTCGAGGATGCCGCCGCGGACGGCGAACTGGCCGCGCTCCTCGACCTGCTCGACCCGGTGGTAGCCGGCGGCGACGAGGTCGCGGGCGGCTCCGTCCAGGTCGAGCTCGCCGCCCGGCTCGAGCGCGAAGCCGGCCGGCCGCAGCGAGGCGTCCGGAACCGCCTCGGCGAGCGCCGTGGCGCCGGCGACTACAACCGCGTCGCCGCCCTCGCGCAGCGCGTCGAGCGCGTCGATCCGCAGGCCGACCAGGTGCGGCGGCGGGGTGACGTGCGAGGCGTAGCCGGTGCCGCGCGAGGGATAGAAGCGGACGCGGCGCGGCGCCAGGTAGGCGCGCAGGTCGGCGGCGAGGTCGCGGGCGGAGCGATCGTCGGCGCTGACCAGCAGCGCGGGACGATCGGCGAGCCCGCGATCGTCGTCGAGCAGGGTCGCGAGCAGCAGCGGCCGCAGCGTCTCCGAGGCGCCGATCTCGACCGGCGCGCCGGCCTCCGCCGCGCGCACCTCGCCGGCGAGCGCGTGCAGGCGCTCGTTCTCTGCGGCGACATCGAGTAGTGGGCGAAGGCTCATGAGGCTAGGCTGCTCTCGATGCTATTCCGTCGTCCGTTTGCGGCCCTCTCCACGCTCGGGCTGGCAGCCCACAACGCGTTTGAGACGCGGGCCGGCGTGGGGCTGGTCTTCGAGCCGGAGCTGGGGCGGCGCGGCGCCTACGCGCTCTGGGCCGGGCTGATCCCGCTGGGGATCGCCGCCGCGAGGCGCGGCGGGCGCTGGGCAGAGCGCCTCTCCGCCTTCAACGCCGGCATCGGCGCGGCCGGCGTCGCGGTCCACTTCAGGGCCTGGCCCTGGTCGCTGCACGGCGGCCTGCCGATGCTCGACGAAGCCGAGGGCCTGACCGACGACCAGCTCCCCGCTTACAACGCGGTGCTCTGGGCATGGGGAGTCGCCAGCGCGCTCAGCCTCGCGACCGAGACGCCGCGCCGCTCGCGCGGCTTCGCCCTCGCCGGCCTGCTCAGCTTCCCGGTTCTGCTCGCCTCGGCCGGCCATCACTTCCGCTGGGCGCGCGAGCAGGCGAAGCGCGAACCGGAGCGCTGGAGCCCGGCGCTGCTCGAGGACTGAGGCCGGCGTGAGCCCCTGGCCGGGCGGCGCCCGCGGCGCGCTCTGCCTCAGCTTCGACAACCTCGGGGTCGACGAGGCATCGAGCGCCACCCCGGCTTTGCCGCCGCTGCTGGAGAAGCTGGCCGAACGCGATCTGGCCGCCACCTTCTTCGCCGAGGGCGTCAACGCCGAGCTCGACCCGGAGGCACTGCGCTCGATCGCCGCGGCCGGCCACGAGGTCGCCTACCACGCCTGGCAGCACGAGCAGTGGGGCGACCTGAGTCGCGACGAGCAGGCCGAGAACCTGGCGCGAGGCGTCGCCGCCTGCGCCGAGCTGGGGATCGAGCTGCCCGGCCTGCGCCCGCCCGGCGGCCAGCTGGGGGCGGGCGGGGTCGAGATCCTGCGCGAGGCCGGCCTGCGCTACGCCTCGCCGGCGGGCGAGGGCGCCGGCGTCGAGGACGACATCGCCCTCCTCCCCTTCCAATGGCGCCACGTCGACGCCACCTCGATGCTCCCCAACCTCGACCCGGTCCGCGAACAGATGACCGGCTCCCCCGCCCCGCTCGGCCCCGAGACGTTCGCGACCTACCTGGCGAGCGAGATCGACCGCCTCGAGCGCGACGGCGGCTTCGCCTCGATAGTCCTCCACCTCCCGCTCCTAGCCTGGCTCGGCGAGAGCAACCTGGCCACCATCCTGAGCAAGCTCTCCTCCACCCGGTCGTGGGTGGCCCGCTGCGACGAAGTTGCCGACCCACGTCCTCGCCAGCCTCGGCGGAGTTCGAGGGTGGGACGGGCCTCGACTCGACCACGTGGGCATAGGGGCGATCCCGGTAGGGGTGAAACGTCTTGTACCTTTTCGTCGACTGCCCCGGGCGTCAGCCGCAACCCAAACCTTCGAAAAGGTTAAGTGGAACCCCTACCGGGATCGCCCCTAACCCTGCTGGGGCAATCCCGGTCCTTCTCGCGCCCACTCGACCTGCCCCACACCCTCGCTGCGCGACCGCCCCTCGACGTCGTCCCACTCGTGCAGCATGCCCTTCAGGCGGGCGATCGCCTCGGGCGGATGCGCGGCGACGGAGGCGGCGAGCTCCAGCGCGGCCTCCTCGGTGCTCGCCGCCGGGGCGACGCGGTTGACCAGGCCGAGCCGCAGCGCCTCGTCGGCGCCGACCGTGCGCGAGGTGAAGAGCAGGTACTTGGCGGTGGCGAGGCCACAGAGGGTGACCAGCCGCGCCGGGCCGACGGGCACGCCGAGCGCCGCGCCGGGGAAGCGCAGGCGCAGGTTGGAGCCGCCGACGCGCAGGTCGCAGGCGACGGCAATCTCGGCGCCGCCGCCGACCACGTCGCCGTGGCAGGCGGCGACGGTCGGCTTGGGGAAGGCGACGATCGCATCGTAGAGGTCGGCGAAGAGCTGCATGCGGTGGACCTTGCCCTCCTCGTCGAGCCGCTCCTTCACGTCGGCGCCGGCCGAGAGGCCCATCTGGTCGGAGGAGCTGACGACGAGCACGCGCACGTTCTCGTCGCCGCGGGCGACCGCGAGGTGCTCGAGCATCTCAACCAGCATCTGCGTGTCGATCGCGTTGCGCGCCTCGGGGCGCTCGAGGCGCAGAAGCCCGATGCCCCGCCCGTCGACCTCGTACCCGGTCCGCTCGCCGCTGCTCTCAGGACTCATCGCCGGCGGAGGCTATCCGTCCAATCGCTCGACCAGGCGCTCGGCCTCGTCGGCCGCCGCGCCGACCAGCGCCTCGACCTGATCGCGCGGCTCGCGGAAGCGGCCGAGCACGTAGGAGGAGACGATCTCCGGGTCGGTCGAGTCGGGCCGGCCGACGCCGACCCGGACGCGCCAGAACTCGCGGCTGCCGAGGCCCCGCTCGAGGCTCTTCAGCCCGTTGTGCCCGGCGAGACCGCCGCCGAGGCGGCTCTGCACCTCGCCGAAGCCAAGGTCGATCTCGTCGTGCAGGACGACCACCCGGTCGAGCGGCGCTCTAAGCGAGCCCCGCGCCGGGCCGGCGCTGTCGCCGGAGGCGTTCATGTAGGTCTGCGGCAGCAGCAGCGCGACGCGCGGGCCGCCGGGGCGCGTGCGGCCTTCGCTGATCAGGCCGCCGAACTTGCGCTTCGCCCGCGGCAGCTCCCAGCGGCGCGCCAGCTCCTTACCGACGTCGAAGCCGACGTTGTGGCGGCTGCGGGCGTGCTCAGCGCCCGGGTTGCCGAGGCCGACGATGAGAATGCGGTCGCCGTCCTCCCCGCCCCCGGCGCGGCGGCGGAAGATCGACATCGCGGCGGCTACTCCCCGCCGGAGTCGCCCGAATCGCCGCCCTCGGCCTCCTCGCCGCCCTCCTCGGCGGCCGGGGCCTCGCCCTCCTCGCCGACGAGCTCGGCCTCCTCCTCGACCTCGGGCTCGGGCTCCTCCTCGACGCGCGGCGGCGAGAGCGTCGCGATCGTGATCTCGTCGAGGTCCTCGGCGACGAAGGTGACGCCCTCCGGCGCGGCGATCGCCGAGAGCGTCACGGTGTCGTTGATCTGCATCTCCGAGACGTCGGCGACGAGCCGCTCCGGGATCTCGGTCGGCAGCGCTTCGACGGTGATCTCGCGAGTCACGTGCTCGAGCACGCCGCCCTCTTTGGCGCCGGGCGCCGACTCGGCGCCCTCGAGCTCGATCGCGACGTCGGCCTGGATCGCTTCGTCGAGCTTCACTTCCTGTAGGTCGATGTGCTGGAGGACGTCCTTGACCGGGTGGTACTGGGACTCCTTGAGCACGACCGGGACCGCTTTCGAGCCCTCGACCTCGAGGTCGAAGAGCGCCTGCCCGGCGCCGAGCACGGTGCGCACGTCGCGCTCGACCGCCTGGAAGTGCCGGGCGTCCTCACCGCCGGCGTAGACGATCCCGGGCACGAGTTTCTCGCCGCGCAGGCGGCGGGCGCTGCGCGAGCCGAATTCGGTGCGCTGCGCGGCTTTGAGCTTTTCGCGGCTGCGAGCCATCGGACGGGAGAGGATAGAGAAAAGCGGTACAACCCTCTCTATGGCCGACGATTCGAAGATCCCCAAGGGCCGCCTGCGCCGCTCGGCGAAGCTGGGCTCGATCGCCGGCGTGCAGGGCGCCCGCTACGCCGGCACCAAGGCGGCCAACGTCGGCCGCTCCGAGGACGCGGGCAAGGAGCGGCTCGAGCAGCGCCACCTGGAGACGGCGATGAAGATGGTCGGCGCGCTCGGCCAGATGAAGGGCGCGGCGATGAAGCTGGGCCAGTTCGCCTCTTTCATCGACACCGAGTTCCTGCCCGAGGAGTACCGCGAGATCTACCAGGAGCAGCTCGCCAAGCTGCGCACCTCGGCGCCGCCGATGCCCTGGGAGAAGGTCGAGAAGGTGCTCGACGAGGAGTGGGACGGCGAACCGGTCTCCGAGCTCTTCGCCGAGTTCGAGCAGGAGGCCTTCGCCGCCGCCTCGATCGGCCAGGTGCACCGGGCCGAGCTGCTCGACGGGCGCCGCGTCGCGGTCAAGATCCAGTACCCGGGGATCGCCGAGGCGCTCGACGCCGACCTGCGCAACGCCGGCACGATCGTCCGCCTCGCCCGCGCCCTCGCCCCCGGCCTCGACGCGAAGGCGATCGCGCACGAGATCCGCGAGCGGGTGATGGAGGAGCTCGACTACGAGTACGAGGCGCAGAACCAGCGCTCCTTCGCCCGCGCCTATCGCGAGCACCCGTTCATCTACGTGCCGGAAGTGATCACGCGGCTCTCGCGCCGCCGCGTGCTCGTCACCGAGCTCGTCGAGGGGCTCGGCTTCGAGGCGATCAAGCAGCTGCCGCACGAGCAGCGCAGCCGCTTCGGCGAGATCGTCTTCCGCGGCAGCTTCGGCTCGATCTACCACCTCCAGCACTTCAACGCCGACCCCCACCCCGGCAACTACCTGCTGATGGAGGACGGGCGGGTCGCCTTCCTCGACTTCGGCATGACCAAGAAGCTCGACCGCGAGCAGATCCTGCTCGAGCAGCGCGCCTTCGACGCCGCCTCGCGCGACGACCCGGAAGCCTTCCGCGCGGCGCTGCACGAGCTCGGCTTCATCAAGAACCCCTCGAAGCTCGACGCCGAGCGGCTGCTCGACCACATGCGCGCGGTCGGCGGCTGGTTCGTGATGGAGGATCGCGAGCTGGAAATCACGCCGAAACGGGTGATGAAGATCATCGAGTCGACCAACGACCCGCGCTCGGAGTACTTCGACCTGATGCGGCGCGAGTCGATCCCCGCCGACGAGCTGATGGGGCGACGGATGGAAATCGGCGTCGTCGCCGTGCTCGGCCAGCTGCGCGCGAAGCGCAACTGGCACCGGATCGCGCGCGAGTGGATCTATGCAGATCCGCCTGCAACCGAGCTCGGCGAGCAGGAGTGGGAGTACTTCGAAGGAAGAGGCATCCCGCGGATCCCGATAACCGAGCGGTCGCTGGAAGGAGAGGCGTGATGAAGCGGATCAAACGCGGTTGGGCGCTGACGAAGAAGAGCTGGGGGCTGCTCAACGAGCATCGCGAGCTGATCCGCTTCCCGCTCTACGGCGCGGTGGCGACGATCCCGCTGGCCTTCGTCTTCCTCGGCCCGGGCCTCTACTTCCTCGACCGGGACGTGTACGGCGGGGCGATCCCGCTGCTCGTGATCGGCGTCTACGTGCTCGCCGTCGTCGGCTTCTACTTCAGCGTCGGCCTGGCGGCCGCCGCCGACATGATCTTCCGCGGCGAGCAGGCCACCGTCGGCGACGGGCTCGCCGTCGCCCGGCAGCGCTTCGGGGCGATCTGCGGCTGGGCCGCGGTCTCGACCGCGATCAGCGTGCTGATGGCGGCGCTGGAGAACCAGGGCGGCATCGCCGGCACGATCGCCGCGCGAGTGGTGGGCATGGCCTGGTCGCTTGTCACCTTCATCTCCGTGCCGGTGATCGCGATCGAGGGCACGGGGCCATTCGAGACGCTGAAGCGCTCGGCGAGCCTGTTCAAGTCGCGCTGGGGCCAGCAGATCACCGGCAACATCGCGATCGGCGGCGCCGTCTTCCTCTTCGGCGTGCTGCCGAGCGCGATCGTCGTCGCCCTCGGCGTCGTCGTCTGGGCCTCGGCCAGCTTCGTCGGCGCCCTGCTGGTCGTGATCGGCGCGATCGGCCTGGCGATCTCGCTGCTGATCAGCAAGGCGCTGAGCGGCATCTTCGGCGTCGCCCTCTACCGCTACGCCCTCGACGGCGAGGCCGTCGGCGGCTTCACCCCCGAGGAGCTCGAGTCCGCGGTCAAGGCGAAAGGCGACCGCAACGCCCCGCCGACCGCCACTCCCGGCACGGTCTGAGTCGGCGCATCCGACATTGACCCCACTCTGGGTGGGTCAATGTTGGATGCGCGCGAACAGGCGGGGGTCGTTGGAGCAGATGCCGTCGACGCCGGCGGCGGCCAACTTGCGCATGCGGGCGGCGTCGTCGACGGTCCAGGCGATCAGCTCGACGCCAACGCGATCGACGATCCCGGCGAGGCGCCTGCTGACCAGCGGGTGGTAGACCCACATCGCCTCGACGCCGAGCTTCGGCAGCTCGCGCGCCGCGAGCCCCGGCAGGCGCTCGCGCATCCAGGCGAGGGCGAGCAGCATCGGCGCCTTCGCCCAGCGCTTCGAGGTCCAGTCCCTGGTCACTTTCGGATAGGTCCAGCCGCGCCGCAGGCGCGGCTCCAGCTCACGGATCCGCGCCAGGCTGACGAGCTCCATCGTCGAGACCATCGCCCGCTCGACCAGCTCGCGCTCGCGCAGCGCCGCGACGATCTCCTGCTCGCGCCCCGGCAGTTTGATGTCGAGGTCGATCTCGACCCGATCCAGGGGCGGGTGGGAAAACGCGTCAAGGCATTCGGCGAGAGTGAGAGGCATCCGACTGGCGGCGTCGTGCCAGTCGTGGGCGACGACGAGCGGCGAGCGCTCGGCGACGTCGATCCGCGGGTGCCCGTCACGGGTCCAGAGCACGTCGAGCTCGATCGTGTCTGCGCCGGCCTCGACCGCAGCGGCGAAGCTCGCCAGCGTGTTGCCGGGGGCGATCAGGTCGGCACCCTTGTGGCCGACCAGGCGCAGGCCGTCAGGCATCAGAACAACTGATTCTCACCAGCGAATATCTCAGAGACCGAGTCGTCGGTGAAGATGCGGCGGATCGAGTCGGCGAAGGTGCCGGCGGTCGAGAGCACGGTGATGTTGTCGGGCGCCCCGGGTCGCAACGGGATCGTGTCGGTGACGACGATCCGCTCGATCTTCGAGCTCTCGTAGGCGAGCCGTTCGTAGGCGGGGCCGGAGAAGACGCCGTGCGTGGCGCAGGCGATCACCCGCGCGGCGCCCTCGTCGAGCACCGTCTGCGCGGCGGCGCAGAGCGTGCCGGCGGTGTCGATCATGTCGTCGACGAGGACCGCGGTCTTGCCCTTCACGTCGCCGACCACGTAGCCGATCTCGGCGACCTGCTGGGCGGGGCGCTCCTTCTCCATCACCGCCCAGTGGGTGCCGATGCGGCGGGCGAAGTTGCGCGCCGTCTTCACCCGGCCCGCGTCCGGAGAGACGATCACCAGCTCCTCGCTCAGTTCCTGGTCGGCGAACCACTGGGTCAGCATCGGCATCGCGGTCATGTGGTCGACCGGGACGTGGAAGAAGCCCTGCACCTGGCCGGCGTGCAGGTCCATCGTCAGCACCCGGTCGACGCCGACGCCCTCGAGGCACTTGGCCATGATCCGGGCCGAGATCGGCTCGCGCGGCGAGGACTTCTTGTCCTGGCGGGCGTAGCCGTACCACGGCAGCACGGCGATGATCCTGTGCGCGGAGGCGCCCTGGGCGGCGTCGATCATCGTCAAGAGCTCGACCAGGGCGTCGTTCGGCGTCATCTCGGTCTGCTCGTTGGCGCAGGTCGACTGGACGATGAAGACGTCGGCGCCGCGGATCGACTCCTCGTAGCGGCAGTAGACCTCGCCGTTGGCGAAGGTCTTCAGCGTCACCTGGCCGAGGTCGAGCTCGAGCTTGCCGGCGACCTTGGCGGCCAGCTCGCCGGACGTGCGGCCGCCGAAGACCATCATCCGCTTCGAGTAGTCGTGCGGGATCGCCGTCGGGGGCGCGGTGGCGGGCTCGGGGCGCTGCTCGATCGTGCTCACGATTCCTCCTCACGAGACCGCGCGGCCTTGCCCTCCGCGTAGCCGTCGATGTTCCTCTGGTCGTTCTGGCTCACCGCAAGCGCCCCCTCGGGGACGTCCTTCTTGATCACCGCTCCAGCGCCAGTGTAGGCGGCGTCCCCGACTTCTACCGGTGCGATCAGCATCGTGTCAACGCCGATGCGCACACGCGAGCCGATCGTCGTGCGGTGCTTGCGGAAACCGTCGTAGTTGGCGGTGATCGTGCCGGCGCCGAGGTTGCTGCCCTCGCCGATCTCGGCGTCGCCGACGTAGGCCAGGTGCGGGACCTTGGAGCCCGGGCCGATGGTCGAGTTCTTGATCTCGACGAAGGTGCCTGCCTTGGCGCCCTCCTGAAGGCGGGCGCCGGGCCGCAGGTAGGCGAAGGGGCCGACGTTGCAGCCGTCTTCGACCTCGCACTCGACCAGGTAGGAGTGGGGCGCCGCGACGCCCTCGCCGAGCCGGGTGTCGATCAGCGTGCTCAGCGGTCCGACGACCGAGCCGGCGCCGACCGCGCAGTCCCCGCGCAGGCTGGTGCCGGGCTCGATCCGCGCGTCGGCGGCGATCTCGACCCCGGCGTCGATCCAGGTGCTCGCCGGGTCGACGACCGTGACCCCGGCGAACATGTGGCGCTCGAGGATGCGGCGCCGCGCCTCGGCCTCGACCGCGGCCAGCTCGGCGCGGTTGTTGACGCCCATCGTCACCGCGAAGTCGTCGGCGAGGTGGCCGGCGACCGAGTGGCCGGCCGCGCGCAGGGCGGCGAAGACGTCGGTCAGGTAGTACTCGCCCTGGGCGTTGTCGTTGGCGAGGCCGCGCAGCGCGATCGCGAGCGGCTCCGCCGCGAAGGCGTAGGTGCCGGCGTTGATCTCGCCGATCGCCAGCTCCGCGGCTGTCGCGTCGCCGTCGGCTTTCGCCTCGACCACGCGCTCGATCCCGCCCTCGGCGTCGCGCACGATGCGGCCGTAGGTGCCGGGGTCCTCGAGCTCGATCGTCATCATCGTCGCCGCGGCGCCGGAGGCCGCGTGCGCGGCGAGGAAGCCGGAGACGATCTCGGCCGAGATCAGCGGGTGGTCGCCGGAGAGCACCAGCACCGTCTCCGCCTCTTCGATCAGCGGCAGCGCGGCGCGCACCGCGCCGCCGGTGCCGTCGGGCTCGGGCTGGACGACGGTCTCGACCTCGCCGGGGAAGCCGGCGGAGATGTCGCGGCCCGGCGAGACGATCGCGGCGATGCGCCCGGCGCCGGCCTCGCGCGCAGCGAGGATCGGCCAGGCGACCAGCGGTCGCCCGCAGACGGGATGAAGCATCTTCGGCAGCGAGGAGCGCATACGCGTTCCCTCGCCCGCCGCCATGACGAGCACCAAGGGAGAGCTCACCGGGGAATCGTATTGCTATGCGGCAGATCCGTCAGATGGGAGCGTCCTGGCGGGCGGGTCCTGTCGTGGAAGGGGTACCGGGAACGGCGCTGGGTTTTTCGCACGGGCGCCTGTGCCACTCGCCGAGGGTTAAGCGAAAAACGGACGCCGCGCCGTTCTCGGCACCCCTTCCACGCCACCCGCCCGAGAGGCCAACCCGACGGAACCTAACCGCGCAGGGCCCCACCCGGGACGAGCTCGCTTGGAAGCTCAGCTCTTCGCTAGGTCTCGACCCACAAGAGCTATCGAGGTGAGGGTCCAGCCGGCGAAGATCAGGTCTATGCCGACGAGCAGGCCGATCGCCCAGTCGGCGCTGCTGGGGAACTTGGCGAGGACGAGGATGCCGATCAGCAGGCCAGCGACGCCGCTGAGGCCGACCAGGCCGGCGCCCTGCTGGCCGCGGCCGGCGAAGGCGACGGCGATCCGGGTGATGCCCATGAGCAGGAAGTAGATGCCGAGGACGAGGGTCAGGGTGAGCGTGCCGTTGTGCGGTTCGATGATCAGCCAGAGGCCGACGACGACCGTGAGGAAGGCCCAGAGCAGCCGCCAGATCACCGAGCCGACCGTCTGCGCGGCAAACGCGCCGGCGACGAGGAAGGCGCCGGCGATCACGAGGATCCAGCCGATGAAGATCGCCGTCCCGACCGCGGCCACCGCCGGAACCACGATCGCGACGCAGCCGACCAGGATCGCGACGATCCCAACCGCCATCAGCCCCTTCCAGCTGCGCGCCAGCCCAGCGCTCACCTCCGGGTCCATCCGCACTCCACCCATCTCCATGCGCCGACCCTAAGCCCCCCGGCGGACGCGATCAAGCACCGCTCGCCGCTGCTTCCTCCGCCTCCCGCTCCATCTGCCGCTCGTAGAACCGAACCCACTTGCGGACCGCATTGTCGCTGACGCCGTATTTGCGGCCGACGGCCACGCAGCCGTCGCTCTCGATTTCCTTCAGGAGTTGCTCGTACGGAGGTCGCTCTACCCGGCGTTGATCCATGTGGGGCTTCCCACGCAACGCCGAGCGATCCCACCTGTTGCCGCAAGCCCGCGAGCAGTAACGGTGATGGCGGTATTTTGCGACGAACTCCCGTCCGCATCGCTTGCAGTGTCGGACCGGCGCCTCAGTTTTCGATTCTTCCTGCCGCAGTGTGTATCCAGGGTGGCGGCGCAGTTAGGGCAGACGACCCGCAAGTTCTCGATCCGGTGGTCATCGGGCACCCCGTTGACGTGATCGAGGATCAATGCCATGCGGCGATCCGCGCCACTCTTCTCCTTGCCCACATAGCTCGCAATTCCGGTCCTTCAGGCCTTCCTTGAAGAGCCGATGCTTCACATGACCGCTTGAATAGGTCGAGTTCTCGGACCAGGATCTCAGTTAGTGGCTTGGCAGGGCAATTCAGATTTCTCGTTGCGGCGGCACCCGCATCGAAGTGGTCCGTTGGGATCTTCCAGACCTCGTCTACGTATTTTCTGAGCAGTGAATGATTGCCGCCCGCCGGCCTCATGCCAAGCGTCGCAGCACCTCGCTGTACGACTCCGACGCGGCAACCGCCTCACGCGCCTCCTCCTCCGTATACCTGGGCATAGACGAACACTAGTTCGTGTCTCGGACGGAACATTTCATGCGGACATACGGGTAAGGTCTCGAAGCCGATCCGGGGTGGTGTAGATCGGCTAGCACGATCGGTTTTGGCCCAGAGAGGCGGTGGGTTCAAATCCTCCCCCCGGAACTCGCGAACGCCAGCGTCAGGCGCAGCGGGAACGCTCAGCCCACCGGCTCACGCTCGGGGGGAGCTGGCCGCCGCGGTCGGTGCCGGCGATCAGCTCGTCGGGGGACTTGTCCTCGGGGATGAAGCCCGACTTCATGCCGAAGTAGACGGCCTGCGGGTGGTGGGCGACGATCGCGACCGTCGACTGCTCGGGCATCACCGCGAAGCCGTCGGAGAGGGTCATGCCGATCGCTTCCAGGTCGAGCAGGCGCCAGACCTTCTCGTGCTCGGACTGGTCCGGGCAGGCCGGGTAGCCCCAGGAGTAGCGGCGGCCCTGGTCGGGATCGATGCCGAGGTCACGGCGAACCTGCGAGTGCAGCCACTCGGCCAGGCCCTCGGCCGACTGCACGCCGAGCCCGTGCACGTAGAGCTGCTCGGCGAACTCGCCTTCGCGCTCGAGCCGCTCGATCAGCTCGGTGACCTCGGGACCGACGGTGACGCCCTGGAGGGCGACCACGTCGCGTTCGCCGGAGTCGAGCGGCCGGTAGAAGTCGGTCGAGGCAGATGCGGTCGTGCTTGGGCTGGCGCGGGAAGACGAGCCGCTCGAGTTCGCGCTCGGGGATCGTCCGGGTCGAAGACGACCAGCTCGTTGCCGTCGGCGTTGCAGGGGAAGTAGCCGAGCCGCGCTCGCGGGTGCAGGTAGTCCTGCTCGCGCCACATCCGCTCCAGCCGCGGCGCGAAACCCTCGTCGGAGCCATTGCCCTCGACCAGCTCGCGCCAGGCCTCGCCCTTGACGCCTTTGCCCCCCCAGTGCAGCTTGAACAGCACGTGGCGGTCGAGGTAGGGGAAGACCTCGTCGAGGTCGACGTCGATCTCGCGCACGCCCTCGAACGGCGGCGCCGGGATCGGCGTGTCGGTGCGCGCCTTCGAGCGCACGCTCGCGTCCGTGGTCGCCGGCGCGTCGTCCTTCTCGACCGGCTTCTCGCGCAGCTGCTGCGCCTCGGAGCGGATCCGCTCGACCAGCGCCGCGCGCGCCTCGTCGTCAACCAGGGCGTCCATCGTGTCGAGCCCCTGGAAGGCGTCCTTGCAGTAGAAGACGCCGGGCTCGTAGACGTCGTCGGAGTCCTTGCCGTCCGGGTAGAGGGTGCGCCGGCCGAAGTCGCGGTTGATCGCCGCGCCGCCGATCAGCACCGGGAACCCGAGCCCGCGCTGGTGCAGTTCCTGCACGCAGATCGGCATCTGCTTCGAGGTCGAGACGAGCAGCGCCGAGAGGCCGATCGCGTCGGCCTCGTTCTCGACCGCGGCCTCGATGATCGTCTCGACCGGCACCTGCTTGCCGAGATCGACCACGGTGTAGCCGTTGTTGGTGAGGATCGTGTTGACCAGCGACTTGCCGATGTCGTGCACGTCGCCGAACACGGTCGCGATCACGACCTTGCCCTTGCTGTGGCCCTCGATCCGGTCGAGGTAGTTCTCCAGCCGCGCGACGGCGCGCTTCATCACTTCGGCCGACTGAAGGACGAAGGGCAGGATCAGTTCGCCGGCGCCGAATTTGTCGCCGACCTCTTTCATCGCCGGCAGCAGCACCTCGTTCAGCGTCGGGACGGCGCCGATCTTCTCGTTCGAGCGGTCGATCCAGTCCTCGACCCCGTCCTTCTTGCGGCGCAGGATGTGCCAGTGCAGCGCTTCCTCGGGCTCCATGCCCTCGGTCGGGTCGCCCGCCTCCTCCGCCTCCTCCTCGCCCTTGGACTCGAAGTGGGCGATGAAGCGCTCGAGCGCGTCCTCGCGCCGGTTGAAGACGAGGTCGTCGGTCAGCTCGCGCTCTTCCTCGGAGATCTCCGCGTAGGGCGTGATGTGGTTCGGGTTGACCATCGCCAGGTCGAGCCCGGCCTCGACGCAGTGGTGGAGGAAGACCGAGTTGAGCACGGCGCGCGCCGGCTGGCCGACGCCAAAGGAGACGTTGGAGACGCCGAGCGAGGTCTTGACGCCGGGGATCTCGGCCTTGATCCGGCGGATCCCCTCGATCGTCTCGATCGCCGAGGGCTTCCACTCCTCGTCGCCGGTGGTCAGGGTGAAGGTGAGCGCGTCGAAGATCAGCGCCTCGGGGTCGAGGCCGTGCTCGTCGCAGGCGAGGTCGCGGATCCGCCTGGCGACCTCGACCTTGCGCTCCGCCGTCTTCGCCATCCCGACCTCGTCGATCGTCAGCGCGATCAGCGCCGCCCCGTGCGCCTTCGCCAGCGGCACGACGACGTTGGCCTTGTCCGGCCCCGCCTCGAGGTTGATCGAGTTGACGATCGCCCGCCCGGGGATCTTCTCCAGCGCCGCCTCGATCACCTCCGGTTCGGTCGAGTCGACCTGGATCGGCGCCGGCTGGGTCAGCGAGACGCGCTCGACCACGGCCTGCATCTGCTCGTCCTCGTCCTGGCGCTCGGTCAGCGCCACGCAGACGTCGAGCACGTGGGCGCCGCCCTCGACCTGGTCTTCGGCGACCTGGACGAGGCCGTCGTAGTCGTCGGCGAGCAGCAGCTCCTTGGCCTTTTTCGAGCCCTGCGAGTTGACCCGCTCGCCGATCAGGGTCGGGCGCGGCTCCTGCACGAGCGGAGTCGAGGTCATCATCGAGGAGACCTGCGGCGGGCCGGGCTCGGGGCGCTCGCCGGGAACCTTGCCGTCAACCCGCTCGCGGATCGCCGCGATGTGCTCGGGCGTCGTCCCGCAGCAGCCGCCGACGATGCCGACGCCGTAGCGCTCGACGAACTCGCCCAGGGTCGCGGCCAGCGGCTCGGGCTGTTCGGGGAAGATCGTCTCGCCGTCGGGGCCCTGGAGCGGCAGGCCCGCGTTGGGGATGCAGTGCACCGGCAGCGGCGAGGCCTCGCCGAGGAAGCGGATCGCCTCGCGCATGTCCTCGGGGCCGGTCGAGCAGTTGAGCCCGATCACATCGACGTCGAGCGCCCCGAGCGTCGTCAGCACCGCCTGGATGTCGGTGCCGAGCAGCATCTTGCCGCCCTGCGGCAGCAGCGAGACGCTGCACTGGATCGGCAGCGCGCGGCCGGCCTGCTTGAACGCCTCGCGGGCGCCGAAGACCGCCGCCTTGACCTCGAGGATGTCCTGCGCGGTCTCGATCATGATCAGGTCGGCGCCGCCCTCGACCAGGCCCTGCGCCTGCTCGGCGAAGACCTCGACCAGGCGGCCGAACGAGATGTCGCCCAGGGTCGGGTCGTCGGAGGCGGGCAGGAAGCCGGTCGGCCCGATCGAGCCGGCGACGAAGCGGTCCTCGCCCGCCGCCCTGCGGGCGATCTCGGCCGCACCGCGGTTGACCGCGAGCGTCTCCTCGCCCAGCCCCCACTCTTCGAGCTTCAGCCGCGAGCCCTGGAAGCTGTCGGTCTCGACCACCTCGGCGCCGGCCTCGAGCATCGAGCTGTGCACGCCCTCGATCACGTCGGGGCGGTTGAGCACGAGCGCCTCGTGGCATTTGCCCTCCAGCCCGCCGTAATCGGCCTGGCTGAGGTCGAACTGCTCCAGGGTCGCGCCCATGCCACCGTCGAAGACGACGACACGCTCCCTGGTCGCGGCTATGTAATCGCGTTCGGACATGCGTTCGACCACGTTAACGAGGATAGGCTGGGAACCTCGCCATGATCGATTCGCACACCCACCTCTTCCTCTGCGAGCGGCCCGAGGCGGAGCTGGTCGAGGCCGCCCTCGACGCCGGCGTCGGGCGCATGCTCAACGTCGGCCTCGGCGGCGAGCAGAACGAGACCGCGATCGGCGGCCGCAGAGCGCCACGAGGCGGTCTTCGCCAGCGTCGGCCGCCACCCGACCGAGGCGACCGGGTTCGACGACGCCGAAGCCGAGCGGATCGAGCGCCTCGCGGCGCACGAGAAGGTGCGGGCGATCGGCGAGACCGGGATCGACTACTACCACGAGACGGCGACCCCGGCCGACCAGCGGCGCGCCTTCGAGGCGCAGGTCGCGATCGCCCGCCGCCTCGGCCTGCCGATCGTCATCCACGGCCGCGACAAGGACGGCGAGACCGCGGCGATCGACGAGATCTTCGCCGTGCTCGACGCGCAGGCCGGCGACACCGCCGTGATCCTGCACTGCTTCTCCGCCCCCTGGCGCGCCGCCGACGCCGCCGAGCGCGGCTGGTACTGCTCCTTCGCCGGCCACACGACCTACCCGGCTTCCGAGGAGCTGCGCGAGGCCGCGGCGACGCTGCCGGCCGAGCTGGTCCTGGTCGAGACCGACGCGCCCTACCTGGCGCCGCAGACCGTGCGCGGCAAGCCCAACGAGCCCGCCTACGTGGTCGACACCGCGCACGTCGTCGCCGCGGCCCGCGGCATCGCTTACGACGAGCTGGAGGCGATCGTCGAGGCGAACGCCCGCGCGCTCTTCGGCTGGTAGGCCGGATGGTCAGGCTCGGGCAGAACTTCCTCGTCGACACGAACCTGCTGGACGCGATCGTCCGCGACGCGGAGCTGGCGCCCGACGACGTCGTGCTCGAGGTCGGCGCCGGCGAAGGACCCGCTGACCGAGCGCCTTGCCGCGACCGCGGCGCACGTGCACGCGATCGAGCTCGACCGCGGCCTGGAGCCGGCGCTGGCGCGGGTCGCGTCGCTGCCCAACGTCGAGCTGCACTGGGGCGACGCGCTGCGGCTCGACCTGAGCGCGCTCGAGCCGGCGCCGACACGGGTCGTCTCCAACCTTCCCTACTCGATCGCAACGCCGCTGATCCTGCGCACGATCGAACAGCTTCCCTCGCTGCGGCGCTGGACCGTGATGGTGCAGCGCGAGATCGCCGAACGGCTGAGCGCCGAAAGCGGCCGCCGCGAGTACGGCGCGCCGAGCGTGCTCGTGCAGCTCGCCTGCGAGACCAAGATCCTGCGCGGCGTCAACCGCTCGGTCTTCAGGCCGCGGCCCAAGGTGGACTCGACGGTGATCGAGCTGCGCCGGACCGGCCCGGGCGCCGACGCCGACACCCGCGATCTCGTCCGCACCGCCTTCGCCCACCGCCGCAAGACGCTGGTCCGCTCGCTCTCCCAGGCGCGGCCGGGGATCCTCGGCAAGGCGCGGGCGATCCTTCCCGAGCTCGGCCTGCGGCCCGAGGTGCGGGCCGAGGAAATCGACCCGACCGAGTTCCTCGAGCTCGCCCGCGGCCTGCGCTGGGAGGCGAGATGAGATTCGCGGCCCCGGCCAAGCTCAACCTCTGCCTCTTCCTCGGCCCGCGTCGCGAGGACGGCCTGCACGAGCTCTGCTCGCTGTTCGAGCCGCTGGCGCTGGCCGACGCGCTCGAGGTGACCGAGTCCGAGCGCGACGAGGTCCTCTGTCCAGGGGTCGAGGGCGAGAACCTCGCCGCGCGGGCGCTGGCGGCGCTGCGCGGCAAATGGCTGGGACGGACCGCCGCTGCGGATCGCGATCGAGAAGCGGATCCCTGTCGCCGCCGGCCTCGGCGGCGGCAGCGCCGACGCCGCGGCCGTGCTGCGGCTGGCGCGTGGCGACTTCTTCCCGCATGGCGGGAAGAACCCGCCAACCCCGGACCTGGCGGAGCTCGCGGCGGACCTGGGCGCCGACGTGCCTTCGCAGCTCGACCCGGCGCCGGCGCTCGTGCGCGGCGCCGGCGAGCGGATCGAGCCGCTGCCGGCGCCGCCGCCGCACGCGGCGCTGCTGCTGCCGGACGGCGGCGGGCTGAGCACGGCCGCGGTCTTCGCCGAGGCCGACCGGCTCGGGATCGGACGGAGCGGCGCCGAGCTCGAGGCGCTGGCGGTACGGCTGCGCGAAGCGGCCGGCGCGGGCGCCTCGCCGCTCGACTATGCCGAGCTGCTCGCCAACGATCTCGAGCCCGCCGCCCGCTCGCTGCGCCCCGAGATCGGCGCGGCGCTCGACGCGCTGCGCGACGCCGGCGCCCCGCTCGCCTTGCTCACCGGCTCCGGCCCGACCGCGGTCGGGCTCTTCCCGACGATCGAGGACGCGCGGGCGGCCGCCGAGCGGATCGACCGCGACGACGCGATCGTCTGCGAGGCTGGCCGCGCGCCGTGAAGCTCGAGCTGCCCGAGGACAAGCGCAAGCGCCGCCTGCTGATCGGCGCGATCGTCGCCGCGGTCGGGCTCGGCTACTACCTGCTCAGCCGGGTGATCCCGCACGACGAACTCCAGCAGCTGCTGGAAGACGTCTCCAACGCGCTCGGCGCCTGGACCTACCTGCTGGTCGGCGTATTCGCCTTCGCCGAGACCGGCGCCTTCGTCGGACTCGTCGTCCCGGGCGAGACGGTGATGCTGCTCGGCGGCGCCGTCGCCGGCCAGGGCGCGATCGACATCTACCTGCTGATCGCGATCGCCTGGTTCGCCGCCTGGCTCGGCGACACGACCAGCTTCTTCCTCGGCCGCCGGCTCGGGCGCGAGTTCGTCATGCGCCACGGACCGCGCTTCGGCATCAGCCACGAGCGCTTCGAGAAGGTCGAGGACTACTTCGGCCGCCACGGCGGCAAGACGATCTTCATCGGCCGCTTCGTCAGCCTCGTGCGCGCCTTCGCCCCGTTCATCGCCGGCAGCTCAGGAATGCGCTACCGCGCATTCGTCCCCTACAGCATCCTCGGCACCGGCCTCTGGGCCAGCGCCCACATCCTGATCGGCTACTTCTTCTCGCGCAGCATCGACACCGCCGCCAGGTACGCCGGCCGCGGCGCCTTCCTGCTGGGGACGCTGATCGTCGTCGTCGTCGGCACGGTGCTGCTCGTGCGCCACTTCCGCGTCGAGGCGAACCGGCGCGCCGCGGTGCGCTGGATGGAGCGGCGGCGGGCGACCGCCTGGCTGGTGCGCCTGACCCACCGCTTCCAGCCGCAGCTGCGCTTCCTCTGGGATAGGGCCACGCCGGGCGGCGCCTTCGGGCTCGAATTCACCTCGCTGATGGCGACCTTCGCCGTCGCCGCCTTCGTCCTCGTCGGCTACACCGTGGTCGTCGGCGGCGACCCGGGACCGACCCCCGGCGACGTGACCGCGATCGACATCGCCGAAAAGCTGCGCACGGAATGGCTGGTCGACCTGGCCAAGGCGCTGACCAACCTCGGCTCGCCCGCCCTCGTCTGGACGCTCTCGGCGATCGCCGCCGCGCTGCTCGCCGCGCGCCGCCGCTGGGCCGAGTTCTGGGTGCTCGCCGCCGGCATGGCGATCGTGATCCTCGGCGTGCACGAGCTGAAGAGCGCCGTCGACCGGCCGCGACCGCAGCCCTGGCTGACCGACGTCTCAGGCTCGTCCTTCCCCAGCGCCCACGCCGCCTACTCGACCTTCTACGTCTGGCTGGCGGTGACGATCGTGATGCGGCTGCGAACCGGGATGACCCGCGGGGCGCTCGTCGTCGCCGCCGGGATCGCGCTGACCGCGCTGGTCGGCCTCAGCCGCGTCTACCTCAACGTCCACTACATGAGCGACGTCAACGCCGGCTGGGCGCTCGGCGCCGCGGCCTTCTCCCTCTGCGCCGCCGTCGCCCTGACCGCGACGACGATCCGGGCGATGCGCGCTTCGGACGGGTCCGTGCGCCAGAATGAGAGCCGTGTTGCTGCCGCTGGCCCTCCAGAAGATCGAAAATGAGTACCTGCTCTTCGGCGCGGCGGCGCTGATCAGCCTCGTCGC
This sequence comes from uncultured Solirubrobacterales bacterium, assembly GCA_963727465.1. GTDB lineage: Bacteria > Actinomycetota > Thermoleophilia > Solirubrobacterales > 70-9 > VRUE01. The sequence continues at coordinate 19,546 of CAVSGL010000001.1, forward strand.
CTTCGTCGCCCTGATCCTCGTCCCCGCGGTCGGCTCCTACGGCCGGATCTGGGAGAAGGCCGCGGCCGGCTTCCTCTCGCTCTTCGTCCTGCTTGCGCTTGTCGTCGTCGGAGTGGTCGTGGGCCTGGCCGTTGTCTACTACTACAACGACATTGCAGAAATCCTTGGATGACACCCAGACGCTCGACGCGCTCGCCGAGGCGGTCGAGTCCGGCGCCGGCCTGCCCGCGGTCGCGCGTGCGGCGGCGCGGGTGCTGGACGCCAGCGTCGCCCTGATCGAGCGCTCCGGCGCCGTGCTCGCGGTCGCCGGGGCCTCGCCCGACCAGGAGGAGAAGCTGCTCGCCGGGGGCGAGCGGGTGACCACGGTCGAGCTGCGGGTCGCCGACGCGGTCGTCGGCGAGCTGCGCTACCGCGCCAAGGCGGCCCCGGACGCGGCGATCGCGCGCATGGTCACGACGTTGCTGGCGCTCGAGCTGGAGCGCTCGCGGGCGCCCGACTGGCAGAGCGAGGAAGTGGCCGGCGCCTTCGTCGCCGCGGTGCTCGCGCGCGAAGTCACCGACCGCGGCGACATCGCCGCTCGCGCGTCCGAGCTGGGCGCCGAGCTCGAGAAGGGCGCCGGCGTGCTCGTCCTGCGGGTCGCCCCCCGCACCGCGCAGACGGGCGAGTGGCGGGCGCGCGTGCTGACCCTGGCGATGCGCACCCTGCGCTCGCTCGCCCCCGGCGCGCTCGCCGCGGTCGAGGAGGGCGAGGTGGCGACGGAGATCTCCGTGATCGTCCCCGCCGAGGACGAGGAGCGCCTCAACCGGGCCGCGGCCGGGCTCACGCGCGAGCTCGAGGACGCGCTCGCGGGCTTCCACCTGACGATCGGCGCCAGCCGCCGTGTCGCCGACCCGGTCGACCTCTACCGCGCCGGCAGCGAGGCGCGGCTCGCGGTCAACGTCGGCGAGGCCGAGGAAAGGCCGCTGCTCGCCTTCGAGGACACCGGCGCCTACCGGCTGCTGCTGCCGGCGATGAGCGAGGACCCGGCCGAGCTCGAGCGCTTCTTCGCCGAGACGATCGAGCCGCTCGCCGCCTACGACGACCAGTACGAGACCGAGCTCGTCGCCACCGTCGAGGCCTACCTGGGCAACGACGGCAACGTCGCCGCAACCGCCAAACAGCTCTTCACCCACCGCCACACGATCCGCTACCGGCTCGAGCGGGTGCGCGAGCTCTGCGGCCACGACGTCTCCGCCACCGAGGGCCGCGAGAAGCTCGGCCTCGGGCTGAAAGCGATGCGCGTGCTCGGCATCGCCTCGCCGCGCGGCCCGGCGCAGGAACCGGGCGCCGAAGGCGGCAAGGTGCCGCGCAGCAGCGAAGAGTGAGGTCTATCCCGGCAGGGCTTCCACTTAACTTTTTCGGTGATTCGGGGTTGGGCTGACGCCGCTGGCGCTCAACGAAAAAGTACAAGACGTTCCAGCCCTACCGGGATAGACCTCAAGCGCCGATGCGTTCGCGACTGCTGCTCTGAGAAGGGTGGGGCTTAAGGCGAACGGGGGCGGCGGAGAGGGCCTGGACGCGGAGGTCGCTCCAGGTGAGGCCCTCGCGGACGAGGGCGGGGAGGCCGAGCGTGACGGCGGTGGCGATCTCGACCGCCTGGAGGATCACGCCGTAGGCGAGCGCGTCGGCGGTGCCGATCCCCCAGCCGGTGTGCAGGACGCTGATCACGGCGAGCTGGAAGACGCCGATGTTCGACGGCGTCGCCGGCACGACGGCGGTCACGTTGACGGCGAAGAGGACCGCCGCGGCGGCGCCGACACCGGCGTGGCCGCTGAGGCCGAGGGCGGCGAGCAGCGCCCAGCAGGCGGCGAGCTGGATCGCCCAGGCGCCGAGCTGGGCGCTGGTGGCGATCACGCCGTAGCGGGGCCGGCGGAAGACGGCGAGGCCGGCGCGCACCTGGAGCAGCGCCCGGTGCAGGGTCGCCCCGATCCGGGCGAGACGGCCGTTGCCGTTGCGCCGCATCAGGGTCGGGGCGACAAGCACGACGAGGAGCAGCGCCAGCGGCACGAAGCTGAAGACGAAGAGCTTCTCGGTGCTCGAGTGGAAGAGGTCGGTGGTCGAGACGATGATCACGCCGAGCAGCGCCAGGGCGACGATGTTGAGCAGGGTCTGGGAGACGAGCGTTCCGAGCAGCACCGGGAAGGTCTCCCGCATGCGGCCGATACGCCGCGCCAGGGTCATCGCGCGCGCCGGCTCGCCGAGGCGGGCGGGCAGCGTCGCCGACATCAGCACGCCGATCATCGTCGCCGAGGTGACGTCGCGGCGACGCACCGGCCGGTTGGGCAGCGCCGCGCGCACGATCCCGTACCAGGAGGCGGCGCGGAAGAAGAGCGAGAGGGCCATCAGGCCGCAGGCGACCAGAACCCAGGTGAGGTCGGAGCGGACGATGCTGGCGATGACGTTGTCGACGCCGATCTTCTGCGCCGCCAGCGCGGTCAGGCCGGCGCCGAGGACGCCGGCGACGCCGAGTCCGACGCGGCGCGCGACGCGGCGCCTGCGGCTGCCGCTCTGCGCCAACGGGGGGTCGAGCGAGGGCAGGCGCCGCGGCGGGCTCGGCGGGCCGCCGTCGGCCGGGCGGACGCCGATCCAGTGGGCGGCGCGCTCGCCCGCGGTCCGCGGACGCGGCGCCTCGATCGCCCGCTCGTAGACGCGGCTGACGCTGTCGGCGACGCGCGGCCAGGCGTAGCGCTCGGCGCTCTCGCGCGCCGCCTCGCCCATCGCCGCGAGCCGCTCGGGCTCGTGATGGGCGCGCTGTAGCTCCTCGGCGAGGCGCTGCGGGTCGCCGGGCGGCACGAGGATGCCGTCGACGCCGTCTGTGACCACGTCGCTGTATCCGGCGATCGCGGAAGCGATCGCCGGGGTGCCGGCGGCGAAGGCCTCCGTCAGGACCATGCCGAAGCTCTCGCCGGAGAGCGAGGGCGCGCAGAGCAGATCGGCATCGTGCAGGGCCGCCCACAGGCCCTCGCCGGAGACCCGCCCGCGCACGTCGATCCAGCGCATCGCCTCGCGGTCGGAGAGGTAGCGCAGAACGTCCTCGCGCTCGGCGCCGATCACGGTGAGGCGGCTGGGCACGTGCTCGACCAGCGCTTCGAAGGCGGTCAGGAGGACGGGCAGGCCCTTGCGCTCCTCGGGCCTGCCGACGAAGACCAGGCGCAGCTCGCCGCCGGCGGGCTTCGGTCCCCTGCGGCGCCGCGCTCGTGTCGACCCCGTTGGGGATCACCTCGTAGTGCCCGCCGAACCAGCGCCGGCCGGTCCAGGCCGCCGCCTGGGAGACGGCGATCCGCGCCGAGAGGCGGTTGAACATCCGCCGCGCGCCGAAAGCGGTGGCGATGTGGTTGGGCAGCGGCTTGGTCGAGTAGGCGTGGAAGGTGCCGACCGCCGGCGTGCGCGAGCCGAGCGCCGCGTTCCAGCCGACCAGCGGCACCAGCGGCTCATGGATGTGGACGACGTCGTACTCGCCCTTGCGCAGCTCGCCGCGGATGCGGGCGAAGCCGCCGGCCGGCGAGACCGAGAGATTGGAGACGGCGCCGTTGGCGCCGATGCCGACGGTGCGCCCCAACGGAACCACGTAGTCGGGCAGCTCGCGGCGCTCGGCCGGCGCCCGGTGCAGCGTGCGGCTGAGCCGATCGGGCGGATCGACAGGGGCCAGCACGCGGACATCCTCGCCACGACCGAGGAACTCCTCCGCGAGGGCCTCGACGTGCCGATTCACGCCGCCCTGGTAGCTCCAGGAATATGGCGAGACTAGGGCGATTCGCACGAATCACAGAGCGTAATGGATCGAGAGGAGGCGTTCGGGAAGGGACGTGCGCGACCTCAGTTGCTTCCTTCGGCCCAGGCGAAACCCAGGAAGGCGAGCAGATAGGCGCCGCCGACCTCGAGCAGCAGGGCGCCGGAGTCGTTGGCGAGGGTGCCGACGACGGTCGCGGCGAGGGCGCCGAGCAGGGCGGCGCGCACCGGGGGCCGGTCGCGCAGCCAGAAGGCGAGGCGGTCGCGCCGCAGCCAGGCGAGCGCGGCGGAGGCGATGACGACGGGGAAGCCGGCGATCAGGACGGGGCGACCGAAGCTGCTGACCGTCTCGCCGATCCGGTGGCCGAAGACCGCGAGCACGTCGCCGCCGCTCTTCGCGTCGAGCACGGTCTTGGTCAGGTGTGCGTTGGCGCCGGTGACCAGGTCGGCGAGCGAGAGCGCGACCAGCACCGGGATCGGCAGCAGGAACGCGTACAGCGCCAGGTCGCGGCGGCCGGCGAGCAGCGCCGCGGCAACCGCGGCGCCGAGCGGCAGCGAGATCGCTGCCCCGACGTCGGCGCCGTAGCGCCCGTAGGCGAAGACGAAGGAGAAGATCAGGGCGACGACGAGGAACGCGGCCGGAGCGCGACTTCCCGCCGGCCGCTGTGGACCTTGACCGTGCCCTTGTACGGAAAAACTCGACAGCGCCGCTCCGGTCCCGACCAGGATCAGGACGACGAGAGCCGCCTCGAGCTCGTTGCCGATCCCGTAGTAGCGGTGCCCGGCGGCCGGGTTGGGGCCGACGATCGAGAGCTGGGTCAGGGCAGAGCCGCCGATCAGGTCGATCGCGTAGGCGAGCGCCGTCGCGGCGCAGGCGAAGGCCAGCGCGGCGTACCCGTCCAGCGCCGCCAGGGTCAGCGCCGCCAGGGCCGGCGAGCCGAGCATGACCAGCCAGCGTTCGGCGCCGACGCTCGGCTCGAGCGCCGCGCCCAGCAGGCAAAGCAACGGCAGGTAGACGAGCGAGAGCGCCAGCAGGCGCGCCGCGAAGCGGCCGGCCCGGGCGCGGTCGGCCGCCATTGCCACGCCGAAGGCGGCGAGCCAGACCAGCAGCGCGACGCCGATCACCGGGCCGCGCCGGTCGGCGACTTCGAACAGGCGGCTGTCCGGCGCGGCGTCGCGCACGACGGCGAGCGGATCGCCGCGGAAGCCGGCTCCGGCCGCGTGCAACGCCAGCAGCAGGGCGATTGCGGCCACCACGAGCGCCGCCGGCGCTATCGTGACGCCGATGGCCGACCGCACGTTCGCCAAGTTCACTTTCTTCAAGATCGACCCCGAATGGCGCCGCCGCGACGCCGAGCTGCGCGCGGCCGACAAGCAGGAGTTCCTCGCGGCTTGCGAGGACTTCGCCCTCGACCGCTCTCTGCGCGCCTACTCAACCATAGGCACGCGGGGCGACGTCGACCTGGTGGTCCTGCTCAGCCAGAGCCCCGGCCTCGACGACCTGCACACCTTCCACGTCGTGCTCGGCCAGAGCGGCCTGGCGAAGTGGGCGGACACCCCGCACTCCTTCCTCTCGATGACCAAACGCTCCCCCTACAGCGACGAGCAGGCGCGGCCGGAGATCTGCGTCTCCGAGCGCAAGTACCTCTTCCTCTACCCGATGGTCAAGCAGCGCCGCTGGTACGGGCTGCCGGCGGAGGAGCGGCAGCGGATCATGAAGGGCCACATCGAGATCGGCCGCCGCTACCCGGAGATCACGATCAACACCTCCTACTCGTTCGGGCTCGACGACCAGGAGTTCGTCGTCGCCTTCGAGGGCGACGACCCGGGGATGTTCCTCGACCTGGTCAACGAGCTGCGGCCGACCGAGTCGAGCGAGTACACCGAGCGCGAGACGCCGATCTTCACCTGTGTGGCGATGTCGGTGCGCAAGGCGCTCGACGCGCTTGACGGCACGGCTTCAGGCGTACCGGTATATGACCGATAATCGTTGAGTGGCCGTTGAGTCGCTGAGCTACGCAATCGACGACCAGGACCGCCTGGTCCGGGTCGACGACGGCTTCTACCGCTTCGCGGCCGAAAACGGCTGGGACGGAGCCGGCGACACGCTCGGGCGCTCGCTCTGGGACTTCGTCGCCGGCAACGACGTGAAGAAGCTACAGCGGCTGCTGCTGCGCCGGGTGCGCGAAGGCGTGCGCGAGATCCAGCTCCCCTTCCGCTGCGACGGGCCCGAGGTGACGCGCGAGATGGACGTCCGCATCGCCGCCGACAGCACGGGCCGGGTCGTGCTCTTCTCCGCCCGCCTCGTCAACGAGTCCGAGCGCGAGGAGCCGCAGCCGCTGTTCGACCCCGGCGTCCCCCGCGACGACGAGGACTTCCTGCCGATGTGCGCCTGGTGCGACCGCTTCCTGGTCGACGGCGAATGGGTCGAGGTCGAGGAGGCGGCGCGTCGCCTGGAGCTCTTCCGCCGCTCCCGGCTGCCGGCGCTCGACCACGGCATCTGCCCGCAGTGCAGCGGCCAGCTGCTCGCCGCGTAGGCGCGCGGCAGGCCACTTTCCCTATCCTTGCGCGTCCACCCGGTCGCCGCACGGTGAACGGCATATCCCCCATGACTCAGATCGGAACCGAAGACACTCCCCTGCGCGTCGCGATCGTCGGCGCCGGCCCGTCCGGCTTCTACGCCGCCGAGCACATCCTCAAGGACGGCGACCTGCACGCCCAGGTCGACCTCTTCGACCGGCTGCCGACGCCCTTCGGCCTGGTCCGCGGCGGCGTCGCGCCCGACCACCCGAAGATCAAGTCGGTGATCCGCGTCTACGAGAAAACCGCGGCCCGCGACGGCTTCCGCTTCTTCGGCAACGTCAAGGTCGGGCACGACATCGAGGTCGAGGACCTCGAACGGCTCTACCACGCAATCGTCTTCACGGTCGGCTGCGAGACCGACCGCCAGCTCGGGATCCCCGGCGAAGACCTGCCCGGCAGCCACGCCGCGACCGCCTTCGTCGGCTGGTACAACGCCCACCCCGACTACGCCGACGACCACTTCGACCTCTCCTGCGAGCGTGCCGTCGTGATCGGCAACGGCAACGTGGCGATGGACGTCGCCCGGATGCTGGCGCTGACCGACCACGAGCTGCGCCAGACCGACACCGCCGACCACGCGATCGAGCTGCTCGATAAAAAGCAGATCCGCGAGATCGTCGTGCTCGGCCGTCGCGGCCCCGCCCAGGCGGCCTTCACCAACCCGGAGATCAAGGAGCTGGGCGAGATGGAGGACGCCGACGTCGTCGTCGACCCGGCCGAGGTCGAGCTCGACCCGGCGAGCGCCGCCTTTCTCGAATCCGACGAGGCCGACAAGACGACCAAGGTCAACGTCGAGACGCTGCGCGAGTTCTCCCAGCGCGAGCCCGAGGGCAAGCAGCAGCGGATCGTGCTGCGCTTCCTCGCCTCGCCGGTCGAGATCAAGGGCGACGGCAAGGTCGAATCGATCGTGATCGGCCGCAACGAGCTGGTCGAGGAAGGCGGCACCCTGCGGGCCAAGGACACCGGCGAGCGCGAAGAGCTCGAGTGCGGCCTGGTGCTGCGCTCGGTCGGCTACACCGGCATCCCGATCGAGGGCGTCCCCTTCGACGAGAAGCGCGGCCTGATCCTCAACGAGGGCGGTCGCGTGCTCGACTCGCACGACTCCGGCCACAGGGTCGGCCACTACACCGCGGGCTGGATCAAGCGCGGCCCCTCGGGCGTGATCGGCACCAACAAGAAAGACGCGCTGGAGACCGTCCAGCACCTGTTCGCCGACGTCGAGTCGCAGACGCTGCTCGAGCCCGAGCGCCCCGAGCCCACCGCGGTCGAGGAGCTGCTCGCCGAGCGCGGCGTCCGCTACGTCAGCTTCGAGGACTGGCAGGCGATCGACCAGGCCGAGGTCGGCCGCGGCGAGCCGCACGGCCGTCCACGGGTCAAGTTCGTCCGCGTCGAGGAGATGCTCGAGACGCTGGGCGAGAAGGTCTCCGGCTAGCCGCCGTGGTCGACCTCGCCGAGCTGCGGTCGATGATCGAGGCGGCGCTGCCGGGCGCCGAGGTCGCGGTCGAGGACGAAGACGGCGGCGGTCAGCACCTGCGCGCGACCGTAAAGGCGCCCCAGTTCGAGGGGCTCTCGCGGATCGATCAGCACCGGCTGGTCAAGGCGGCGGTGCAGGAGCGCTTCGACGACGGCACCGTCCACGCGCTCTCGATAAGGACCGAGGTCGCCGGATAGCTACCCTGTGCCCATGGCCGATCCCCAGCTGAAGGAGAAAGTCGAGGAGCTGATCGCCGGCAACCCGGTGCTGCTCTTCATGAAAGGCACCCCGGAAATGCCGCGCTGCGGCTTCTCGATGCGGGTCGTGCAGGTGCTCGACCAGATGGACGTCGAGTACGGCGCGGTCGACGTGCTGCCGGCGCTGCAGCCGCTGCGCGAGGTGACCGCCGAGATCTCCGACTGGCAGACGTTCCCGCAGCTCTACGTCAACGGCGAGCTGCTCGGCGGCGCCGACATCGTCGAGGAGATGTTCTCCTCCGGCGAGCTCGCCGAGGCGCTCGGCGTCGAGCAGCCGGCGACCGCGCCGGAGGCATCGCCCCCGCCGCAGTCGCCGCCGCTTCAAATCGAATAGCCGGTCAGCCGCGCAGCGGCGCCCGGAACTTGAGCCACTTCGAGGCGCAGCGCGGGCTGCGCTTGCCCTTCAGCCGGTCCTTGACGCGCAGGTGGCCGACGACGACCTTGCCGCGGACGGCGCCGCGGAAGAAGACTTCGTCGGTGTTGCCGACCTGGACGTCGCTGAAACGGCCGCCCTTGAGCTGGGTCCGCTGGAAGCCGCTCTCGCTGACGATCAGCCTGGTGCCGTTGCGGCAGCGCAGCGCCGCGGTGAAGTGGCGCAGCTTGATCGTGTTGCCGCTCTTGGTGATCCGCACGGGCCGCTTCTGAGCGGTCTTTCCCTTGTAGACGCGCTTCGGTGCTGCGCCGGCGAACGGGGCTCCCTCCGCTGCCAGTGCCAGGGCGCAGACCATCAGTGCTCCGACTGCGAGCCTAAAACGCATACCTCTCCCGCCTCCTCGGTAATCGCTTACAGGGGTGCTACTACCCGCAACAGGGCACGTAAACCTTTGTTGCGGCCCGGATAAACGACTGCGTGCCGGAGGCGCGGGATGCGCCGTTCAGACGGCGGCTGACTCGGCTGCGTCCTCTTTGACCTGGAAGGAAGATCCGCATCCACAGGCCGCAACCACGTTCGGGTTGTTGACCTGGAAGCCCGCCCCCTGAAGACCTTCGACGTAGTCGACCTCGGAGCCGAAGACGAACTGCATGCTGACCTTGTCGACCACGACGGAAACACCGTCGACCTCGAAGACGTGATCGTCGTCCTTGGCCTGGTCGAAGGCGAGGGCGTACTGGAAGCCCGAGCAGCCGCCGCCGCGCACGGCGACGCGCAGCGCCTGGCCCTCCGAGTCGTCCTGGCCGCCGAGCAGCTCGGCGATCTTCTCGGCCGCCTTGGCGGTCAGCGCGATCGCCTCTTTCGGGGTGTCGGTGGCGGTATCGGTCACTTCACGAAGTGTAGCGAGAGGTCCCCGCCCCACCCGCACGCCCTCCGGGCATGCGGCTGTCAAACTAGGACCGCCCGTGACCCCGACCCCCGCAACCGCCGTCGTCTGCGACAGCACGGCCTACCTCCCCACCGAGCTGCTCGCCGAGCGCGGCATCGACCTCGTCAGCCTCTACGTCTCGATCGACGGCGAGCAGCAGCGCGAGATCGACGTCGCCGACTACGGCGCCTTCTTCGAGCGCCTGCGCGCCTCCGAGGGCGGCGCGACCACCTCGCAGCCCTCGGTCGGCGATTTCACCGCCGTCTACGAGCCGCTGCTCGCGGCCGGCGGCGAGGTCGTCTCGATCCACATCTCGGCGGGGATATCCGGCACCTGCGAGGCGGCGAATCAGGCTCGGCAACGACTGATCGACGAGGGCAAGGGCGGCGAGCGGATCAGGGTCTTCGACTCGCGCTCCGCCGCCGGCGGGATGGGGCTCTGCACGCTCGGCGCCGCCGCGGCGGCCGCCTCCGGCGGCGACGGCGAGGCGGCGCTCGCCCGGGCGCAGCGCGTGCGCGAGGAGCTGAAGATGTGGTTTGCGATCGACACGCTCGAGTACCTGCGCCGCGGCGGCCGGATCGGCGGCGCCAGCGCCTTCATCGGCTCGGCGCTGAAGATCAAGCCGATCCTGACGCTGGAGGAGGAGATCACCCCGGTCGAGCGCGTCCGCACCCGCGCCCGCTCGATCGAGCGCCTGCGCGAGTACGCCCGCGAGCGCCACGAGTCGGGCTTCGACGCCTGGGTCGTCCAGCACATCCAGGACGACGAGACCGCCGCCGCCCTCGCCGACGACGCACGCGAGATCTTCGGCTGCGAGCCGGCCTTCGTCTCCGAGATCGGCGCCGTGCTCGGCGCCCACGTCGGCCCCGGCCTGCTCGGGATCGGGAGCGTCAGCTGGTCGGCGCTGGAGTCGTCACCGCAGCCGTAGAGAAGGCTTCCTGCCATGTCTTGCCGCTGATCGGCTCTGACAGCCCGACGCATAACGCCGCGTGAACGATCCGCTTGCGCGCCGCCTTTCCGTCCACAAGAAGACGCCCGCGAAAGCGCGGGTTATACCTTGCCCGCGAGACGTTCACTATCCGAATCCGATCGTCGCGAATGTGCTCGAGCATTCTCTGTTCGTCGCGGCAGATGTCAGCGGCGAAGGCGAGCAGTCCGTCAATGCTGCGATTCCGGTTCAGGTTTCCCTGCCCCAGCGTTTCGGACGAAACCCAAATCCAGCAGTCGGGCAATGACGGCACAACCTCATGGCTGCTGACTCGCGTGAATGCACGAGACCCTTTGACGAGGTCCCTGAGCAGATGCTTCGACTCGTCTTCGAGGCATTCCTCGATCGCATCCGTGGTGCCGTTGCCGTCGAATATCCGAACCGCGCCCTTCGGCCTCCGCTGGGAGAGAACGAGGCATTGCTTGAGCGCCTTATCGCAAACCTCCTCGGGCGTTATGCGATCCTTCACACCGCCGCCCGCGCTCTCGGCCTGACTAGGGAAACCCCGCTGAGCGTCCATGCGCTGCATGACACTTGGGGCGTTCCAGGGCAACACCAGACAGAGCCGGCCGACATTTTCTTCGAGCACTTCCTCGCGTGCCGAGATACCGTGGCAGTACCTGACGATGCTGAGATCGTCGTGATATAGGGCGGAGGCAGCTTCGCGGACCGCCTGCGCGGGACGGAACACGGTCGGCACCTCGTTGCGCAACACGAACAATGCCCCATCGCCTTTCTCGGAGATTCGATGAACCAAATCGTCCAGACAGCGCTCGAAGAGCTCTCCCGAAAGCGCTCCTTCGTGATCGATTTCGATCAGCTCTGCGGTCGACAGCGGGCCTAGCACCCGACGTCCCCTTATCTTGCCCTTTTGCCTCGCGACTGCGTCCTGCCAATCGGACCGTGAGAGCAGCGGCGTATGCTGTGTGTCCTCCAGCCAGGTCAACGGGCGTTGCTCCTCATGTTCGGCTGCCGCGTTTTCGGCAAAACGGTGAATCAGAGCAGCCATTTCAGGCAGGCCAAACGTCCTCCTGGAATCGTCCTCGGAGCCCGACCCATCCTGGAGGAAGTGGCCCAGGCCACCGACCTCCAGCAGGTTCAACCCTCCTTTGGGGCCCGACCGAAGCACCGTCTCCGGGCGCATCACGGGGTCATCGCCGCCGACGATAAAGAACATCCGGTCGCCGAAGGCCTCATAGCGCGTCTGAATGCTGCCTCGGTACTCCTGCTGGAAGACCTCGTAGAAGGTGCGCTTGAGGTAGGTGAAGAGTTCGCGGTCTATCCCGGCAACATGGTTGTCCTCCACGTCGACATGGGTGCTCATCATCCTGTCATCCAACTCGTAGCGAAGCGAGTGGAGAACGGTCTGCCACTCCTCCGGGTCGGCAAAGCCCGTGGGGGCGAGCTCCCTCAACGCTCCACCGGCAAGCATCGTCGTGCAAGAGGCGAGCGCAAAGGGCCAGGACATAAACACTGACTGGGCCGCAAAGCCACCGAGGCTGTAGCCAATCGCATGGAGGCTCGGTTCGCTTTCCTCGTCTTCTAGGGGGTCCAGGTCGCCTCCTCGCCCCTCGAAATCGCGCTCAAGGTTCAGCGTCTCGCGCAGCCCTGATATCGCCGCGGCGATCTGCGTTTCGCTGGCCTCTTGGATATTGACCGGCTCGCGCTCCGGTAGGAATCCATTGCCAGTTGTCGGGGCTCCGCCTCCTTCGGCTTCGCTTTCCGAGGCGGCGGTCCTAACCGATGCGGCGTGCAACCGCTTCCAGTCCTCGAAGACCTCGTGTGCGAGATGCGCCGTATCGAGCCGGCTCTTCCCTACGTCATCGCTCTCGCCAAGCAGGTTCGCGCCCGACGCGCACCGGAAAGAGGAGCGCCGCACAAGAGCACTGAGAAGCCACTGGGCCTCGACCATCGAGCGCATGAACTGACGAAACAGGTGAGAACCGTCCCAGAGATAGAGATCCAGTGGGGTTTCGGCAAAGGCACCGAATGGATAGCGCGTCATGTGGCCTGGGAAAGGTCGAACGATGCATACCGTTCGAGGCTCTTCGGCAATTAGCTGCGACGCGAGGCGATAGTAGAGACCCATCGTGTCGCGCTCGTTGAGACCAGTATGCATGAGGAAGATGCGCTTGACCTTTTTCTCCGCCACGTTTGGATCCGCCGAGCGAAGGACACGGAAGGTATGGAAATTCTCCGACGGACTGAGCTTCATGTGATGTCCATGAAGGCGCTGGAGTCCGTGTATGGGCGCCGACGGGAAGCGCAGAATCAGCTCCTCTAGTTCCGCCGGAATGCGGCCCGTCGGGGATTTGTCTCGATATATGCGACGCCTGAGGCCGTGCTGCGAAGGCTCCCAATCGGGTGGAGGCGGCGGCGGCCAGTTCGCTGCGTTTACGTCGAGCTTGCGGTCACGCTCGTCGCGCCTGATGTGGGCAGCGTCACCGTATGACACGCCTCCTTGCGCGCCATCATCGTTGCCGGCGATGTGCCCCCCCTGCCCCATGCAGTAACCCAACATACTATAAATCTGATCAAAACGATCCAAAACATCGCAGTTAAAAGAACCACGATGTTTAGGCCGCTCGAACGGTTCGAGTGGCAGCTATTTAGTCAATATTCCCAGTCCGCCACGCGTCTCCGGATGCGCGATGTCCGGGGGCGGAGGCGGCGGGGGCTCCGGCGGCTTTGGCTTTTCGGCTCCCATATCTCAGGAGATTTTAGCTGCTAGCGCCCAAGACCAAAAGACGAATTGAGCGATCAAGGCAAGAGCGGCGGCGAAGAAGTACTGCCCCAGCACATCCGCCTTCTCCTGATTCTGCACCCAATAGCGCTCCAACCAGTAGATCAGTTGTCTCTGTGCTTCGTCGGCACTCTCTCCATAGAAGGTCTCGTAAACGCGAGGTGCATTCAGGCTGAACACGAAGTCGCTCTTCGGCAACAGGACGTAGACGCTGGCACAAATCGAAGCCGCGAGGGACACAAGGGCCAATCCGCCCAACACCCCGAGGCCACTTGAGTGCTGAATCGTCTGTGCGCCTAGGAACGACGCAGTAACTGAGGAGGCTGCGAGGACTATGCCTGCTCGAGTTCGGAGCTGCTCAAGGGCGCGCTCTTGAAGATCGAGCGCTCGAACCGCCTGTTCATAGCTCAAGTCGAGGATGACTCGCCGGTCGGGCTCCCCTTCAACTTGACGCCAAAAAGTCATTCGGACCGCTCCCTACCTGCTACGCCGGCGGCGCAGCATCATCAGACCGCCGACGACGAAGCCGGCGACGGCGGCGCCGGCGATCAGCTGCTCGCGGTGCTCCTCGACCTGGCGGCGCCAGTCGGTGAGCTCGGTGACGCGGCCGCGCAGGGCTTCGACCGAGCGGCCGAGGTCGCGGCGCTGGACGTCGATGTCGCGGCGGATCTCGTCCGCGCTGCGCCCCGGCATCCCGGTGGTCGCGGGACGGGCCGGCTCAGGACTGCTCATCGCTCTCCCCTTCCAGCGTGCTCTTGATCTTCCTGCCCTCCTCGATCGCCTGCTCGGGCACCGGCGGCGAGCCGGCCTGTAGCGAGCGGAAGGCGAAGAGCCCGGCGCCGGCGGCGACCAGCAGGAAGAGGGCGGCCTCGACGAAGAAGCCGGGCCAGGCGTTGCCGTCGAAGACCTCTTCGGCCAGCAGCCAGGCGACGCCCTGCATGACCAGGATCAGGGCGAGGAAGGCGAAGGCGCCGGCGGCGATGCCGACGGCCGAGCCGCGCAGGATCTTGCCGACTTTCTCGCTGACCTCCGCCTTGGCCAGCTCGACCTCCTCGCGCACCAGCGAGGAGACCCGTTCGGAGACGTCGAAGACGAGCTCGGTTACCGAGCGCTCGTCGGAATCGGGCGATGGCGGGGTCTGCGTCGGGTCGGCGGCCACTGGCGCGCTACTCCGGCGGTTCCTCTTCGAACAGGCGCCGGTAGAGGATCCCGGCGGCGCGGGTGGCGAGGATGCTGGCCAGGGCGCCGAGCCCGGCGACCATGCCGCTCCAGACGAGGCGTTTGACGATCTCGTTCTCCATCTGGCCGCCGACCTTACCTATCGCGGCTCGAGTCCGTCGCAGATCGTCGCCGTGACAAGGGTCTTTGCCTGCTCGAAATCGGTGTCCGAGGCGGGGATCAGGGCGAAGATCCAGCCCGAGAGCAGCTGCTCGATCGCGCCGTAGAAGGACATCGAGACGAAGTCGGCGTCGATGTCGCCGCGGAAGGCGCCGGCGCGCTGGCCGTCGGCGACGATCTTGGCGATCGAGTCGTAGGCGCGGCGGATCTCCGCCAGGTGCGTGCGGCCGAAGGAGTTGGCGGCGCGGGTGACCTCGACGATGATCACCTTCATCAGCTCCGGGTCGTGGCGGTAGGACTCGAAGATGAAGCCGGCGACGGTTTCCAGCTTCGCCCGCGGGCTGAGCTCGCTGCGGTCGGCCTCGCCGATCGCGTCCAGCAGCAGCGACCAGCGCTCGCTGAAGAGCTCGTTGAGCACCTCGTCCTTCGACTTGAAGTAGTGGTAGACGAGGCCGTAGGCGACCCCCGCCTCGTCGGCGATGTCGGCGACCCGGGTCGCGTGGAAGCCCTGGCGGGCGAAGACGCGGATCGCCGCGTCGAGGATCTGGCGGCGCTTGTCCGCCGGGGGCGCTTTCGGGCTCGAGGCCATCAGGCGCGCGCCTCCTGCGGCTGCGGCCAGGCGTAGGCCTGGGGCCGGCGGTTGGCGAGCGAGGGCAGCTTCGCGCGGATCCGCTCCTGCGCGGCGAGGTCGAGGTCGGCGCTGACGAAGCACTCCTCGTCGGCGGCGACGGCGAGCGTCACGCCCCAGGGGTCGACGATCGCCGAGCGGCCGTAGGACTCGTAGTGGGGCGGCGCCTGGCCGAACTGGTTGGGGGCGATGACGAAGGCCTGGTTCTCGATCGCGCGGGCGCGCAGCAGCGCCAGCCAGTGGTCGCGGCCGGTTGCCGCGGTGAAGGCCGAGGGCGCCGCGAGCAGACGAGCGCCGCGCACGGCGAGGATCCGGTACAGCTCGGGAAAGCGCAGGTCGTAGCAGACCGAGAGTCCGAGCTCGACCCCGTCGACCGGCGCCGAGACGATCTCCTCGCCGGGCTGCTCGTGGTCGGACTCGCGGTAGACGACGCCGCCCGCCTCGACGTCGAACATGTGGATCTTGCGGTAGACGGCGAGGTCGGCGCCGTCGGGACCGATCAGGACGGAGGTGTTGAACGCCCGGCATGAGGCTTCATCAACGCCGGGGTCGGCGCCGCGCTCGGCGACGCTGCCGGCGAGCAGGTGGACGCCGAGCTCGCGCGCCCAGGAGCGGGCGGCGGCGAGGCTGGGGCCGTCAAGCGCCTCGGCCGCCGCCGCCATCTCCTCGCCCGCGGCGAGGTGGTTCCACTTCTCGGGCAGGGCGACCAGCTCGGCGCCGCCCGCCGCGGCCTCGCGCACGAGGCGCTCGGCGACGGCAAGGTTCCGCGCCCTGTCACCATTGGAGTTGAGCTGCACCGCCGCTGCGCGCACTTCGAGTCCTCTCTCGGGGCCGCTGACTGACCAGTCAATCGGTTTCGGTCCGCGCCAGTATAGGTGGACTCGGAGCGTACGATTGGGCGAAGGTGTCCAGTCCGGATCGCATCGAGGCAGACGGCGAGCGCAAGCAGGTCACCGTGCTCTTCGCCGACGTCAAGGGCTCGATGGACCTCGCCGAGGGGCAGGACCCCGAGCAGTGGCGGGAGATCATGCAGGGCTTCTTCTCGATCCTCGCCGACGACGTGCGCCGCTTCGAGGGCACGGTCGACAAATTCACCGGCGACGGGATCATGGCCGTGTTCGGAGCGCCGGTGGCGCACGAGGACCATGCCCGCCGCGCCTGCTACGCGGCGCTGCGGATGCTCGACGACATCGCCGGCTACGCGGCCGAGCTGCGGCGCAGGCACGGGCTCAGCTTCTCCACCCGGATCGGGATCAACTCGGGCGAGGTGATCGCCGGCGCGATCGGCGGGGAGGGCGACGGCGGCTACACGGCCGTCGGGCACACGGTCGGCCTGGCGCAGCGGATGGAGGCGCTGGCCGAGCCCGGCAAGGCATACCTGACCGAGAGCGCCGCGGCGGCGGCGCGCGGCTTCCTCGAGCTCGAGGACCTCGGTGAGTTCGAGATCAAGGGGGCGAGCCGGCCGGTCCGCGTCTTCGAGCTGGCCGGGATCGGCGAAGCGCGTTCGCGACTCGACCTCTCGCGCGAGCGCGGCTTCTCCAGCTTCGTCGGGCGCGACGAGGAGATGGCGACGCTGATGGCGGCGCTCGAACGGGCCAAGGCCGGCGAGGGCGCCGCGGTGGGGATCGTCGCCGAAGCCGGCGTCGGCAAGAGCCGCCTCTGCCACGAGTTCGCCGAGCGCTGCCGCGCCGAGGGGATCGAGGTCTTCGAGGCCCAGGCCCAGTCGCACGGGCGCGGGATCCCGTTCATGCCGGTGCTACAGATGCTGCGCGCCTACTTCGGCATCGTCGACGCCGATCCGGAGCGGATCGTGCGCGAGAAGATCGCCGGCCGGGCGCTGCTGCTCGACCCCGGGCTCGCCGACGACCTGCCGTTGCTGTTCGACTTCCTCGGCGTCCCCGACCCCGACCGGCCGCTCCCCCAGCTCAGCGCCGAGGCGCGCCAGCGGGCGCTGCGCGGCGTCGTCTGCAAGCTCGTCCACGCCCCCAACCGGCGTGAGTCGACGGTGATAGTGGTCGAGGACCTGCACTGGATCGATCAGGGCAGCGAGGCGCTGCTGGGCGAGCTGCTCGACGCCGTCGAGGGCACGCAGACCCTGGTCGTCGTCAACTTCCGGCCCGAGTACGAGCCGGAGTGGAGCGGCCCGCCCGACTACCACGAGCTGGCGCTGCAACCGCTGGGGCTCGGCGACACCCGCGAGCTGATCGACGACCTGGCCGGCGCCGATCCCTCGCTCGACGGCCTCGCCGAGCACCTGCACGAGCGCACCGCCGGCAACCCGTTCTTCGTCGAGGAGATCGTGCGGCAGCTGGTCGAGGCGGGGCACCTCGAGGGCGAGCGCGGCGGCTACCGCCTGATCCGACCGGTCGAGGAGATCGGCGTCCCGGTCAGCGTCCAGGCCGTACTGGCGGCGCGGATCGACCGCCTCGAGCCGGCGGCGAAGCAGCTCGTGCAGGCCGCCTCGGTCGCCGGCAAGGAGATCTCCGAGCCGACCCTGGTGCGGATCTCCGGCCTCGCCGCCGAAGGCGAGTGCGAAGCGGCCCTGCGCGCGGCGATCGCCGCCGGCTTCCTCTACGAGGCCGAGCTCTACCCGGAGCGCCTGCTCGCCTTCCGCCACCCGCTCACCCGCGAGGTCGCCTACGGCAGCCAGCTGGCCGAGCAGCGCCGGTCCACGCACGCAGCCACGGCGCGGGCGACGATCGAGCTCAACCCGGAGCGCCACGACGAGCTGGCGGCGCTGATCGCCGACCACATGGAAGAGGGCGGCGAGACGCTGGAGGCCGCCCGCTGGTCGGCGCGCGCCGCCTACTGGGCCGGCCACAGCCAGCCGCAGGAGGCGATGCGGCTCTGGCGGCGGGCGATGGACCTCGCCGACGAGCTCGTGGACGGCGAGGAGAAGGCGGCGCTGACGGTGACCTCGCGGCTGCGCCAGCTCGACTACGCCTGGCGGCTGGGGATGGAGGCCGAGCAGGAGGCGCAACTGGCGCGCGAGGCCGAGGAGATCGCGACCCGGACCGGCGACCTGCGCTCGCTGACCCTGCTGCGCGCCCTGACCGCCGGCCGGCCGGGCCGGGTGCGCAAGCGGGACGAGTGGATTGCCGCGATCGAAGAGGTCAACCGGCTTGCCGAGGAAGCGGGCGATCACCACCTGCTGGTGGCGATCCGGGCAGCCGGCGCCTACTCGCGCCTCTGCGTCGCCGATTTCGCCGCGCTCGACCGGATCGGCGACGAAGTGCTACAGCTGGCCGGCGACGACGCCGGCGCCGGCGCGGGGATCATCGTCGGCAGCCCTGTTGCGTGGGCGTGGATGTGCAAGGGCATCTGCCACCGCGAACGGGCCGAGTTCGATCAGGCTGTGCAGGAGTTCGAGCGGGCGCTCGAGCTTGCCAACGAGGGGGGCGACCCCGAGACCGCGAGCTGGACCCGGGGCAACCTGGCGAACCTCGCCGTGGCCCGGGGCGAGGTCGAGGCGGCGCTGGCGATGGCGCGCCGCAACCGTGAGCTGACCGAGCGGCTGGGCGACGTCTTCTCGCGCAGCCTCTCGCTGGTCACCCTGGCCAACGCCGAGCTGGCCACGGGGGAGATCGCGGCGGCACTCGACTCGCTGGAAGAGGCGGAGCGGCTCTACCGCGGCGCGATGGGCAGCGGCGGCGAGCTGGCCTCCTGGCGGGCGGCGGCGCGAGCCACCGCGCTGCGCGGCCTGGGGCGGATCGAGGAGGCGGTCGAGGTCGCCGCGTGGGCGGCGGCGGAGGCGCGGGAGAAGGGCATGCTCTGGCCGCTGCCGAAAGCGCTGGCCTCGCTGGCCGAGGCGCGCGCCGCGGCCGGCGAGGCGGGCGTCGAGGAGGCCCTCGCCGAGGCGGTCGAGGTGGCCGAGCGCACCGGCGCCCTGCTCACCCTGGGCGAAGTCGAAGCGGCCCACGAGCGGATCGCGGCGGCGAGGACGTAGCCACCGCCGACCGACCCACCCGCGGTAGAGCTTTTCACCGGATAGCGACGAAAAGCTCGACCGCGATGCCTGTCAGATGCGGAGGAAGGTGGCGACGAGGCGGTCGAGGGCGCGGTCGGGGAGCAGGCGGCGCAGGAGGATCTGGCCCTGCGCGTCGAGGCCGACCCGGCGGCGGGTGCGGGGACGGCGTGCGGTGAGGGCGTCGGCGATCGCCGCGGCGACCTTCTCCGGCGCGATCCCGCGCGCCTCGACCCTTTCGACGCCGCTGCGCAGGCCGGCGAGCCGCTTGCCGTAGAGCTGCTCCTGCGCCGGCGGTGCGTGCCTGGCGGTCTCCTCGTAGGCGCTGACTGCACGTTCCCAGATCGGCGTCCTGATCGAGCCCGGCTCGATCACGGATACCTCGATCCGCCAGGGCCGCAGCTCCTGGCGCAGCGAGTCGGCGACGGCCTCGAGCCCGAACTTGGCCGCGTGGTAGGGACCGCCGAAGGGCAGGGCCATGCGGCCGCCGCCCGAGCTGATGAAGACGATCCGGCCGGTCGCCCGGCGGATCAGCGGCAGCATCGCCTGCGTCACCGCGACCTGCCCGGTCAGGTTGACCTCGATCTGCCGCCGGAATTCCTCGATCGGCACCGTCTCCAGCGGCCCCATCACGCCGATGCCGGCGTTGTTGACCAGCCCGTCGAGCCCGGCCTCGCGCACCTCCTCGCCGACCCGCGCGGCCGCAGCGGCGATCTGCTCCGGCGAGGTCACGTCGAGGGTCAACGGCGCCAGCCGCTCGGAGCCCGCCTCGCGCAGCGACTCCGCGTCCTCGTCCCTGCGCACCCCCGCGAACACCTTCCAGCCCTGCGCATCCATATGCAGCGCCGCAGCCCGCCCAATCCCCGTCGACGCCCCCGTAACCACCACCGATCTCACCCACCCAGGCTACCGCCGTGCCCAGTTGATCGATCGTGCCCCCTATAGGGGGCACAAAGCATCAATATGCCTGGGATGACGGCTTTCGTCACGGGTGGTTCGGGGTTCATCGGCGGGCGGCTGATCGAGCGGCTCGTGGCCGAGGGGCGTACGGTGCGGGCGCTGGCGCGCTCGGCGCAGTCGGCCGAACGGGTGGAAGCGCTCGGGGCCGAGGCGGCGCGGGGCGACATCGCCCACCGCGACTCGATGGCCACCGCCGCCCAGGGCTGCGACGTCGCCTTCCACCTCGCCGCCCACCTCGGCGAGTGGGGGCCGTGGGAGGAGTTCGAGCGGCACAATGTGCAGGGGACTCGCAACGTCCTCGCCGCCTGCGCCGCGGCCGGCGTGCGGCGCTTCGTCCACTGCGGCACCGAGGCGGCGTTGATGGCCGGCGAGCCGCTCGTCCAGGTCGACGAGACGGCGCCGCTGCGCCCCGACTCCCCCGCCCCCTACCCGGCGACCAAGGCGAAAGCCGAGCAGGCCGTCCGCGAGGCGAACAGCGGCGGCTTCGAGACGGTCGTCCTGCGCCCGCGCTTCGTCTGGGGCAGGGGCGACACGACCCTGCTGCCGGAGATGGTGAAGACGGTCGAAGCCGGCCAGTGGGCCTGGATCGGCGGCGGGCGCAACGTGACCGAGACGACGCACGTCGAGAACGTGGTCGAGGGGCTGCTGCTGGCGGCCGATAGGGGCCGTCCCGGCGAGGCCTACTTCGTCACCGACGGGGAGCCGGTCGTCTTCCGCGAGTTCGTCACCGCGTTGCTGGAGACGCAGGGCGTCGAGCCGCCCGGCCGCAGCCTCCCCGCCTGGACCGCCGCGCCGATGGCGCGCGCCTGCGAGACCGCCTGGAAGCTCCTCCCCCTCCCCGGCGAGCCGCCGATGACCCGCTTCCGCTCCTGGCTGCTGACCCAGGAGTGCACGATCGAGATCGCCAAGGCCCGCGGCGAGCTCGGCTACGCGCCGGTCGTCGGCCACGACCAGGGCCTGGCGGAGCTACGCGCGGCCGGCCCGGTGGCGCTCTAGCTCGGCGACGAGCAGCTTCGTGTGCAGGGCGGCGATCAGGTCCTGAAGGGGCTGGGCGCCGGATTCGAGCATCTCGACCACGCGCTCGGGAGGGACCTCCTCGGCGAGGCGGTCCATGACCATCTCGACCTCCTGGGCGACGAGCTCTTCGAGCGCCTTCTTGTAGCGCAGGGTGTCGTAGACGGTGAAGCCGATCTGCTCGTCGTAGCCACCGGCGCGGAAGCGGCCGATCGCCTCGATGATCTTGATGTCCGAGGGCGAGTAGCCGCGGCTGTTGGGGCTCAGCACCTCGATCTGCTCGAGCCGGTCGAGCACGTCCCTGGGCACGCCGTAGCGCTCGCGCACCTCGGCGGCGCTGGTCCGCGTGCGCTCCCCGGCCAGCGCCCGCTCGAGGATCTGGTCCTCGAGCTCGACCAGGGCGCGAACGCGCTCGGGGTCCTCGTCGAGCACCGACTTGATCGCGCGCAGCGGCATGAAGCGCTCCTCCTGTAGCTGCTTGATCAGCTTGATCCGGTCAACCAGCTCGGGCGGGTAATAGGCCATGTTGCGGCTCGTCTTCGTCCCCTCCGGCAACAGCCCCTCGCGCAGGTAGTGCTTGATCGTCGGCACCGGCACCCCCGATGCCTCCGCCAGCTCCCCGATCTTCATCTGCCGATGGGCCGGAATTACGCCCATATGGGCGTTTTTCGTCCCGTCGGCGGTCATGCGCGGAAGGTGGTGGCGGCGTCGGCGCTGGGGCCGGCGGCGGCGCCGGAGGCTTTCATCGCGGCGATCTCGTCGTCGCTGTAACCGGCTTCGGCGAGGACCTCGTCGGTGTGCTCGCCGAAGGCGGGGGCCGGTCGGGTCGGGTCGCCGGGGGTGCGGCTCATCTTCACCGGCAGGCCGAGCTGACGCACCGTGCCGAGGCCCGGCTGCTCGATCGCGCTGACCATCCCGCGCGCCCGCACGAGCTCCGAGTCGAGCGCCTCGTCCATCGCCAGCACCGGCTCGATGCAGCAGTCGTGCTCGTCGTTGAAGGCCTTCCACTCGGCGCGGGTGCGGCCGCGGAAGACCTCGGCGACCTTCGCCCAGGCCTCCGAGCCTGGGGCCTCGAACTGGGCCTCGACCAGGTCGGGGCGCTCGACCCCGTTGCAGAAGGCGGCCCAGAACTTCGGCTCGAGCGCGCCGCAGGTGACCCAGCCGTCGGCGGCCTCGTAGGGGAGGTAGCAGAGCAGGCCGCCGGCGAGCTGCTGCTCGCCGCGCTGCGGGACCTCGCTGTCGCAGAAGTAGCGGCCGGCGACCAGCGCCAGCCAGGAGAGCGCCCCATCGGCCATCGAGACATCGACCAGCTGGCCCTCGCCGGAGCGGCGCCGCTCGTGCAGCGCCGCGAGCACGCCGAAGGCGGCCATCAGCGCGCCACCGCCGAGGTCGGCGATCTGGCCGCCCGGCTGCACCGGCGGCCCGTCCTTGGCCCCGGTCAGGCCGAGCAGCCCGACCAGGCCGAGGTAGTTCATGTCGTGGCCGGCGCGCTGGGTGTAGGGGCCGTCCTGGCCGTAGCCGGTGATCGCGCAGAAGACGATCGCCGGGTTGGCCTCGCGCATGCGCTCGTAGCCGACGCCGAGCTTGTCGAGCACGCCGGGACGGAAGCCGTCGAGGACGACGTCGTGGCGCTTGACCAGGCGCAGCAATGCCTCGCGCCCCGCCTCGCTCTTGAGGTCGAGCCGCAGCGAGCGCTTGCCGCGGTTGAGCGCCAGGTAGAGCGAGGAACGGGTGCCCAGCTCCTGCTGGGACTCGTCGCCGTAGTAGGGCGGCGCCCAGCGGATGTAGTCGCCCATGCCGGTGTCCTCGACCTTCAGCACCTCGGCGCCGAGGTCGGCGAGCAGCAGCGAGCAGAACCCGCCCGGCAGGAGCCGCGTCAGGTCGAGGACCCTGACGTCGTCAAGCGGAAGCGCGCTCACGCCTCGGGACCCCCAGCAGCTCGCGCGCCTCGGCAACGGACGCGGCGCGGCGGCCGACGTCCTCGGCCATCTGGCGCGCCTTGGCGATCAGCTCGCCGTTCGACTTCGCCATCTCGCCGTTCGGCAGGTAGAGGTTGTCCTCGACCCCGGCGCGCACGTTGCCGCCGAGCACGAGCGCCGCGCCGAGCAGCTTCCACTGGTCGCGCGAGATGCCGATCACCTGCCACTGGTGCTCGCCCCCCGCCCCGCCGGGCACCTGGTCGGCCATGAAGCCGACGTTGCGCGGGGTCGGGCGGATGCCGCCGTTGACGCCCATCACGAGCGAGACCTGAAGCGGCGTGCGGTCGAGCAGGCCCATGTCGATCAGCGGGTCGAGGTTGGCGACGTGGCCGGCGTCGAAGCACTCGTGCTCGGGCTTGATCCCGAGCTCCTTCATCGCCGTGAGGAACTCGATGATCGTGTCGAAGCTGTTCTCGAAGACCGCCTTGAAGACGAAGTCCTTGCGCCGCGAGCTGTACTTGGCGTAGTTCATCGAGCTCATGTTGAGCGCGGCGACGTCGGGCTTCAGCGCACGCAGGTACTCGATCCGCTTCTCGATCGGGATCCCGATCGCGCCGGTCGAGTAGTTGACGATCACGTCGCCGACCTCGGCCAGGATCGCCTCGGTGATCGCCTTGAAGTCCTCGACCTCGTACGAGGGCGTGCCGTCGGGCTTGCGCGCGTGGATGTGGATCTGCGAGGCGCCCTCGTCGACCGCCCGCCGCGCCTCCGCCGCGTACTCCTCCGGCGTGTAGGGGATCGCCGGGCACTGATCCCTGTTCGCGATCACGCCGGAGATCGAGCACGAGATGACGACCGGGTCGTCGAAAGAACTCATCGCGTCGCCCCCTGTGGCGAGTTACCCCCCGGTGGAAGGGGGGAAAGTCGCCACACCCTCATACGGGCATCACTCCATGTCGTTTTTGCGGCTTCTCGACGTGCTTGGTGCGGGCCATGCGCAGCGCCTCGACGATCGTCGGCCGGGTCTCGCGCGGGTCGATGATGTCGTCGATCACCGCGTTGCCGGCGGCGATGTAGGGGTCGATCTGCTCGCGCACCGCGTTCAGCATCGCCTCGCGGGTGGCGTCCGGGTCCTCGGAGGCCTCGATCGCCGAGCGGCCGATGATGTTGACCGCGCCCTCCGGCCCCATCACCGAGATCTCCGCCCCGGGCCAGGCGACGATCAGGTCGGGCTCGTAGGCCTTGCCGCACATCACGTAGTAACCGGCGCCGTAGGCCTTGCGCACGATCACGGTGATCTTCGGCACCGTGGCGCGGCTGACCGCGTAGAGCATCTTCGCCCCGTGGCGGATGATCCCGGCGTGCTCGACCTTCGAGCCGACCATAAAGCCGGGCACGTCCTGGAGGAAGACGAGCGGGATCTGGAAGGCGTCGCAGAGGTTGATGAAGCGCGCCGCCTTGTCGGCCGAGTCGTTGTCGAGCACGCCGGCCAGCTGCTTGGGCTGGTTGGCGACGATCCCGACCGGCTGGCCGCCGAAGCGGGCGAAGCAGGTGATCAGGTTCTTGGCGAACTTCGGCTTGAGGTCGAACCACTCGCCGTCGTCGACGATCTCGGCGATCACCTCGTACATGTCGTAGGGCTGGCGCGATGACTCGGGGACGATCTCGAGCAGCTTCTCGGAGCGGCGGTCCGCCGGGTCCTCGCTCGCGGCCAGCGGCGGCTTCTGCTCGCAGCTGGGCGGGAAGTAGGAGAGGTACCGCTTGACCGCCTCGATGCACTCGTGGTCGTCGGAGACCTCGAGGTCCCCCACGCCCGACTTGCGGCAGTGCACCTTCGCCCCGCCGAGCTCCTCCATCGAGATGTCCTCGCCGGTGACGGCCTTGGTCAGGTGCGGGCCGGCGAGCGCCATCGCGCCCTGCCCGGAGACCATCGGCACGAAGTCCGAGAGCGCCGGGATGTAGGCGGTGCCGGCGGCGCAGGGCCCCATCATCGCCGCGACCATCGGGATCACGCCCGACATTTCGACCTCCTCGCGGAAGAGGTGGCCGGAGCCGGCGAAGAGCGACCCGGCCGCCTCCTGGATGCGGGCGCCGGCCGAGTCGAGCAGCCAGACGAACGGCATCCGCTTGGAGAGCGCCATCTCACGCAGGCGGGTGACCTTGAGCTCGCCGGTCATTCCCATCGAGCCGGCCATCACGGTGAAGTCGTAGGCGGCGACGCAGCAGGGGCGGCCGTCGACGTCGCCCCAGCCGGTGATCACGCCGTCGGCGGGCGCCTCTTTGCCCTCCATCGCCCGCTGGGCGAAGTGCGGCCGGCCGTGGATGCCGATCTCGACGAAGCTGCCCTCGTCGACCAGCAGGTCGATCCGCTCGCGCGCGGTCAGCTTGCCCGCCTCGTGCTGCTTGGCGATCTTCTCGCTGCCGCCGCCGAGCTTGGCCTTGGCGCGGCGCTCGTGCAGCTGGTCGGTCAGGTCGC
>CAVSGL010000002.1:0-37482 GCA_963727465.1 uncultured Solirubrobacterales bacterium
AGGTGACCAGCTCGTAATCCATCCCGGCGGGCACCATAGCCGACCCGCGTCGAAAGTGGAAAGTGCTACTGTCCACCAGGTTTCCCCGACCAGGAGGAGAGGACGATGGCGACGGCGACGACCAACGGCTCGAAGGTGATCAAGCCCGACCACGCGGCGGGCCGCAAGCACTTCATCTTCAGCCAGGAGCACGAAGACCTGCGCGAGTCGATGCAGTCGTGGGTCGAAAAGGAGCTCTGGCCCCACCGCAACGAGTGGGAGGACACCTACTGGCCGACCGAGAAGATGAAGCGCGCCGGCGAGCTCGGCTATCTCGGCCTCTGCTTCCCCGAGGAGTACGGCGGCCAGGGCGGCGACTACTTCTACTCGCTGGTCCGCGCCGAGTGCATGAGCTACTCCGGCTCGGGCGGGACCAACATGGGCTTCGCCGTGCAGACCGACATGGTGCTGCCGCCGATCCACCTGCTCGGCAGCGAGGAGCAGAAGCGCAAGTACCTCGAACCGGGCCTCAAGGGCGAGAAGATCGGCAGCCTCGGGATCACCGAGCCGGGCGCCGGCTCCGACGTCGCCGGGATCCGCACGACCGCGATCCGCGACGGCGACGAATTCGTCATCAACGGCTCGAAGACGTTCATCACCAACGGGCCGCGCGCCGACTTCATCGTCCTCGTCGCCAAGACCAACCCGGAGGAGCGCCACGCCGGGATCACGCTCTTCGTCGTCGATCTGCGCGACGAGAACGGCGAGAAGGTGCCGGGCTTCACCGTCTCGGCCGAGCTGGAGAAGATGGGCATGCACTCCTCCGACACCGGCGAACTCGCCTTCGACGACGTGCGCGTCCCCGCCAGCGCGATCCTCGGCGAGGAGGGCAAAGGCTTCTACCACATCGCCTGGGAGCTCCAGGGCGAGCGACTGGTCGCCGCCGCCGGCTGCCACGCGGGGGCGGAACGGATGATCGAGAAGACGATCGAGTACGCGAAGGAGCGCGAAGCGTTCGGCCGGCCGATCGGCAAGTTCCAGGCCCTGCGCCACAAGATCGCCGAGATGGCGACCAAGACCGAGGCGGCGAAGCAGTTCACCTACGCCACCGCCTGGCGCTTCGGCAACGGCGAGTACCCGGTGCGCGAGATCACGATGGCGAAGCTCTACGCCTCGCGGATCGCCTGCGAGGTCGCCGACGACGCGGTCCAGGTGCTCGGCGGCTACGGCTACATGAAGGAGTACGAGATCGAGCGCGCCTTCCGCGACGTCCGCCTCAACCGGATCGGCGCCGGCACCGACGAGGTGATGCTCGACGTGATCGGCCGCAGCTACGGGCTCTAGTGCCGTGTCAGGCATGAGCTCCACCCCGCGGTCGAGCTTTTCACCGGATAGCGGCGATAATCTCGACCGCGTCCGGGCGTACTACGAGGCGCTGAACAGCGGCGACGCGGCGCGGGTCGCGTCCCACTTCACCGACGACGCCACCCACTACTACACGCGGCTGGACCCACACCGGGGCGCCGAGACGATCGGCCAGATGACCGAGTGGGCGGTCGCCAACATCAAGGCGAACTGGAAGGTCGAGAACGCGATCGAGGAAGGCGACCAGGCGGTGATCGAGTGGACGATGACGTGGAGCCACCTGGAGAGCGGCGAGCCGCGCCTCGACCGCGGCACCGAGTGGTTCCTCTTCCGCGACGGCAAGATCGCCGAGATCCGCGCCTACTACCACTCCAGCTCGAAGAACCGCCAGGGCAACCTGCTCGGCTTCGACCACGCCGGCCGCGGTCACAGGACGCTGGCGTCCTGAGCGTCACCCGCGTGCGCGCGGCGCTCAGGTCCGCGTGGCGATGACCGCGCCTATGGTCACAAGGATTGCGAGCATGTTCGAGCCCCAGAGCTGGAACATCAGCATGCGCAGGTCGCGGATGTCCCGGTCGATCCGATCGAGTCGGGCATCGATCCCGTCAAACCGCTTATCGATTCCGTCGAATCTCTCGCTGAGGCGCTCATCTGTCCACATCGTTCTCTCCATGGCCCGCGACGCTAGCCGGCTCAGACGCACGCGTGGCGCGTTGTCTGCAAAAAGAGTGTAACGCGATCGAGGCAAATCAGTGCCGGGGGCGCTCGGCGGGGTCCTCCAGCGGCAGGCAGGTGGCGCAGAAGTCCTCGCCGAACGGGGTGAGGACGATGCTGCGGCGCACGGTGCGCGCCGTGCGGCCACCCTGCTCCAGCGCCGCGACCACCTCGGGCTGGGCCTCCAGCACCTGGTAGCGGGCGGAGTCGCGCAGCGGCTCGCGCAGGAACCAGATCAGGCCGAGCCGGTGGAGGTTGTTGAGGTAGGCGTAGACGCGGTCGGCGTGGCGGCAGCCGGCCTCCTCGGCGATCATCGTGCGGCCCTGGGCGCGCAGCTCGGAGGCGAAGGGCAGGCCGGCGCGCACGTCGACCGAGGGCTGCGAGCCGTTGCCGGCGAGGAAGCGCAGGATGCGCGCCTCGTCGGGGGCGAGCGCGTCGAGGATCCGCATGTAGGCGGGGTGGGAGTCCTGCGAGAGGCGGATGTCGGCCGATTCGCGCAGCAGCTCCTCGCCGCGCCGGCGCAGCGCCGCGCTCGATGAGTCGGGCGTCGTGCGGCGGACCGGGGCCGCCTCGAGGCTCGGCCGCTGCTCGACCGCCGCCTGGGCGAGGCGCGAGATCGTCCGCCCGTAGGCGGTCGCGGCGGCGCCCGCGAGGCGCAGGCCGGTCGCGGCGGCGATCCGCCCCATGCCAGGCGCCGCCCGCAGCAGCTCTCTCGCCGGTCCGTCGCTCATCCGAAGATCGCCAGGTGTAGCAGGCCGGCGCCGAAGCCGAGCACCGCCCCGTGCAGGTAGAGCAGCCACTCGTCCTCGCGCATCGCCGTGCGCAGCATCTCCGAGAAGTCGGCCGGGTCCATCTCGCGCATGCGGGCGGCGACGAAGGTGCGGATGCCCTCGCTCTGCGAGCGGTTGAACTCGGCGTCGGCCAGCGGCGCCACCGTGTAGTCGGCCGCCTCGAGCGCGACCGAGGAGCGGATCTCCTCGTAGCCGCCGCGGCCCAGCGCCGCCCAGACCGCGGGCCGCGTGCGGCCGACCGCGCGGTCGACCACCGGCCGCAGGACGACCTCGATCATCTGCCGCGTGCGGTCGGAGTTCGGCCCGTACATCAGGTCCTCCGCCATGTTGCCCATCGTCACGATGTCGTCGGCGATGATGTCGGCGTAGACGCCGGCGACCTCGGGCTGGCGCCGCAGGAAGAGGCCCTGGATGCGCAGACGGCCGAGCCGCCGCGGGCGCACCGGCTCGAAGATCATCCGGATCCCGAGCAGGTTGGTCGTGTAGCCGATCAGCACGCCGGCGATCGGCAGCACCCACCACTGGGTGAGCACGAACTCGGTCAGGAAGGCGGTCGGGACGCCGAGCGCGAAGCCGAAGAAGAAGCCGAAGTTGACGATGAAGCGCAGCTCCTTGCTGCCGACCTCGAGGAAGATCCGGTTGGCGAGCTCGGGCTGGGCCTCGATCCGGTGGATCACCATCAGCTTCAGGTCGACGATCTGGTCGGCGTGGGTGCCGATTTCCTCGGTCACCGAGCGCACGATCTGCGGCAGCTGCTCCTCGACCCGGGCGTGGACGGCGGCGCGCACGCGCGGCGGCAGGTCGTGCCAGAACCGGGGCCGCTCGCGCTCCATGATCCGCTCGACCACCTCGTGGATCTCGCCGCGGGCGGTGGCGAGGATGTGCTCGGCGATCGCCTCGGGGTCGAGCTGCCGGTAGAAGTCGGTGGCGCCGCCGAGCTTGGCGATCCCCTTGTCGACCGCGATCGAGCCCATCTTCGCGGCGCGCGAGGGGATGATCCCCTGCCAGCCGATCCCGCCCTGGCCGATGCCGGGGATCTGGCGGATCCGGCGCGGCAGGAAGTTGGCGAAGGCGGCGAGCCCCGGCAGGCGGAAGCCGGCGAAGCGCACCGGGTAGAAGAGCATCCAGACGCCGGTCCAGTTGGTGACGTAGCCGATCGCGCCGGTGAACAGCGGGATCGTGATCAGGCTGAGCGTCGTCGCGTCCATGGGGAGAGCGCCGCCAGGTGGGGTGCGGCGGCGAGCAGAAACATGACAGCGAAGACCGCGCCGAGCGCCGCGTAGCCGCCGGCCGCAAGGGCGATCCCGCCGAGCGCCGAGCCGAGCAGGTAGCCGAACTGGGTCGCGGCGGTGCGGATCCGCATCGCGAACACGCGGCGCTGCGAGCAGACCTCGAGGCCGAGGGCGCTGCCGGCGATCGTCCGCGCCGCGGCGACGAAGGCGAGCAGCGCGAGCAGGGCGGCGCTGAGGCCGAGCGCCGGCCGCCAGGCGCCGAAGAGCAGGACGATCGCGGCGGCGAGGGGCGGCACGGCGGCGACCAGCAGCCGCGCCGAGCTCTCGACGTGGCGGCGGGCGAGCAGGTTGCCGGGCAGGTAGGCGACCGCGGCGAGGCCGAGCAGGAAGCCGGCGGTCGCGGTCGAGGCGCCGTAGGACTCGACGAAGAGGGCGCCGGCGAAGACCAGCGTCCCCGCCCAGGCCGACCAGGCGAAGAGCTCGCCGAGCGCCCAGCCGGCGACGACGCGGTCGCGGCGCAGCAGGCGCCAGGCGCCGACCGGCGGCTCGCGGCTCTCGTCGCCGCGGCGCACGGCGACCGCGGCGAAGGCGGCCGCGCTGGCGAGGAAGGGCACGGCGAGCCAGCCCCAGCGCCAGTTGAGCCCGCCGAGCAGGCCGATCGCGGGCATGCCGACGATCCAGGCGAACGGCTGACCGAGCAGCGCCCAGGAGAGGACGCGGGCGCGCTGCTGCGGAGCGCTCCACTCGGCCGCCGCCGCCAGCCCGCCCGAGAGGACCATCGCGATCCCGGCCCCGACGGCGACCTGTGCGGCCGCGAGGACGGCGAAGACCGGCGCGGCGGCGCTGAGCAGCGAGCCGGCGGCGAGCACGGCGAGGCCGGCGAGCAGCAGCTCGCGCAGGCCGAGCCTGCGCGAGAGCCGCCCCATCGCCACCGCGGTGAGGCCGGCGACGAGGCCGGAGACCGAGCGCAGTTGGCCGGCGGTCGCGGTCGAGACGTCGAAGTCGGCGGCGACCTCGGCCAGCACCGGCGAGAGCGCGATCACCGCCGCCTGCACGGCGAACAGGCAGAGGAAGAGGGCCGGCGCCGGGTCGGCCTCAGCGCGGCTCGAGTTCGCCATCGAGCGTGAAGACCCGCTGGGTGCCGAAGCCCTTGACCTCCTCCTCGCCGCGCTCGCTACAGATGAACTCCTCGCGGATCAGCTCGTGGGTCTGCTCGGTGATCGCGATCTCCATCGGCTCGGCCAGGGTCTCCATGCGCGAGGCGAGATTCACCCCGGGACCGAAGATGTCGTAGACGTAGCGCTGCACGCCGACGATCGAGCCGACCACGGGGCCGGTGTGGATGCCGATCCGCCCCTGCCAGGCTTCGCGGTGGGAGGTGTTGCGGCGCTCCAGGTAGCGGCGCATGCGCAGGGCGACGCGGGCGATGCTCTGGGCGTGGTCGCCGCTCTCCTCGGGGATGCCGGCGACCGCCATGTAGGCGTCGCCGATCGTCTTCATCCGCTCGCAGTTGAAGAGCTCGACGATGCGGTCGAAGGCGGAGAAGATGTCGTTCAGCTCGGAGACGATGCTGCCCGGATCGCGCGAGACCGCCATGTCGGTGAAGCCGACGAAGTCGAGCATCAGGATCGTCGCCGACTCGTAGCGCTGCGGCGTAACCGAGCCGAAATCTTTCATCTCCTCGTAGACCGCCCGCGGCATGATGTTGAGCAGCAGTTTCTGCGCCCGCTCTTTCTCCCGCTTGAGGTCGCGGGTGTACTTCTCGACCATCCGCGTGTGCGAGTCGAGCATGTACTCGGCCTCTTTGCGTTTGGCGATGTCGCGGCACTCGACGACGGCCAGGTCGCGGTTGCCGAAGGAGCAGCTCGTCAGGGCGATCTCGATCGGGACCTTGCGCGCGCCCTCGCCCGACTCGGCTTCGAACTTGTAGGCGCGGCCTTTCTCCAGGCGGGCGGCGGCGCGCTCGGTGTCGAGGCCGGGGAGGCGGTGGTCGAGCCCGGCATCGACCTCCTCGTCGGGGCCGAACCAGTTGAAGAACTGGGCGTTCTCGAACAGGATCTCCCAGCTCTCGGGGTCGGCGACGGCGACGCCGAGGCTGAGCGTCTTCAGCAGTTCCTGGAGGAACTCTGACTCAACGAGCGGAGACGATGACGGGCTCACGCCGGCGCAGCTCCCCCCCGATCTTGGCGATGTCGTCGGAGCCGAAGTCGAAGTCCTCGAGCGTCTCGGTCAGCAGCTCCACCATCTCGTCGAACTCCTCCAGGGTGATGCCGAGGCGGGCGTGGACGTGCTCGATGTGCTCGTCGGTGTAGCTCGCCGGGCCGCCCATCAGGAAGGAGATGAAACGGGTCTGGTGGTCGATCAGCTTCGGCATCTCGATCTGCTCGAAATGGTGCGCGATCAGCTCCGATTCGAGTGCCTTGTCGTAGAAGGACGAGACGACTTTGCGCACCGACGCGAAGCCGCCCACGCGCTCATAGATCGTGAGGGCCATTTAGACGATCCTATTGATGCAATCCCGGCATTTCCAGTGCGCTTGACACTTCTTCGAGGCGGCGGTGGACCTGCTGGATCACGATCGAGCCCTCGCCGACGGCGGAGGCGACGCGCTTGACGGCGCCGTGGCGGACGTCGCCGACGGCGAACACGCCGGGCACGCTGGTCTCGTGCATCGTGCGCCCCTCGGCGGCGTCCTGCCCGGTCAGCACGTAGCCCCACTCGTCGCGCTCGACCTTGGGCGGCAGCCAATCCGTGCCGGGCCGGGCGCCGATCATCACGAAGAGCGCGTCGGCGGGGACGGTGCGGGTCTCACCCGAGGCGCGCTCGCGCAGGGTGAGGCTCTCGAGGCGGCCCTCGCCGGCGCCGCCGGCGATCTCCGTCCCGAGCACGACCTCGATGTTGTCCGCCGCGGCGATCGTCTCGCGCAGGTAGCTGGACATGCTCTCGGCGAGCGAGGCGCGGCGCACGACGAGGGTCACGCTCTCGGCGTAGCGGGCGAGGTGCATCGCCGCCTGGCCGGCCGAGTTGCCGCCGCCGACGACGAAGACGCGGCGCCCGGCGAGCGCTTTCGCCTCCGCCGCCGAGGCCCCGTAGAAGACGCCGCTGCCCTCCAGCTCTGCCAGCGTCTCGATCCCCAGTCGCCGGTAGGAGACGCCGCAGGCGAGGACGACCGCGCGCGCCTTCACCTCGAGATCGCCGGAGACCCTGATCCGGTGCCCGCGCTCTTCGGGGAAGAGCGCGAGCGCTTCCCGCATCAAGAGGAAGGAGGTGCCGAAGACCCAGGCCTGCTGGTAGGCGCGCTGGGCCAGCTCGGCGCCGCCGATCCCGCGCGAGAAGCCGAGGTAGTTGCGGATCAGCGAGCTGGAGCCGGCCTGGCCGCCGATCGCTTCGCGCTCGATCACCAGCGCCCGCATCCCCTCCGAGGAGGCGTAGACGGCGGCGGCGAGCCCGGCCGGGCCGGCGCCGATGACGACGACGTCGAACTCGCGCTCGGCGCCGAGCTCGGTGCTGACCCCGAAGGCGGCGGCGAGATCGACGTTGGTCGGGTCGACGAGCAGCCGGCCGTTGCGGACGCGGGCAACGGGGACCGAGGCGTCCTCGCGCCCGGCCTCGGCGAGCAGCGCCCGGCCGGCCTGCGAGTCGGGCGTGTGGCAGGCGTAGGGCACGCCGTTGCGGCCAAGCAGGTCGTGCAGCTCGTGCGTGCGGCGGGACGCCGGCTCGGCGACCAGCTCGATCTCCCCCTGGACCGAGGACTCGGTCCGCGCCCACTCGAAGAGGAACTCGGCGACGGTGCGGTGAAAGAGCTCGTCGGGCGTGCCCTCGGGCTTCAGCACGTAGTAGTCGATGCGGCCGAGCGCCATCGCCTCGAAGATCGCCGTCGAGGTGTCGGCGTCCCCCCACGCCCCCCACTCGATCAGCAGGCCCCGCTTGGCGCTCGGGTGCAGCGCTTTCACCTGGGCGAGCAGCTCGGCCCCGGTCGTCTCGCCGAGCCACTGGTCGGCGAGCACGAGGGCGAGCGGCTGGCCGGCGTCGCGCAGCTCGCGGAGACTGCCGTGGGCGGCGTCGGCGGTGGCGACGGCGCGCACGTCGTAGTCGCCGCCGTAGCGGCGTCGCAACTGATCCTCGACGCGGACGAGACAGTCGGGGTCCGCATCGACGGCGAGAATCACCGGCAGACCCATCGGCCGATGGTACCGCCCGCCACTCGATGCCCAGATGGGGCATCGTGACCCCCATAGGGGCATCAACCCTTCAATTTGCCCGACTCGGCTACCGTCCCGCCGGTGAGCGTGATCAAGGACAGCGGCGCGCGGGCGACGCTGCCGCCGTTCGGCGAGGAGCACGAGGAGCTGCGCGGGACGGTCAGCCGCTTCGTCGCCAAGGAGATCGCGCCCAACGTCGACGAGTGGGAGGCGGCGCGCGAATTCCCCCGCGAGCTCTACGGGCGCTGCGCCGAGCTCGGCTTGCTCGGGCTGAAGTTCCCCGAGGCCTACGGGGGCCAGGGCGGCACCCATCTGCACGACGCGGTCTGGGTCGAGGAGCTGGCGCGCTCGGGCGGCTCCGGCGGCGTCGCCGCCGGGCTCAACGCCCACACCTCGATCGCGATGCCGCCGATCTTCAACTTCGGCACTGAGGAGCAGAAGCAGCGCTGGCTGGCGCCGGGGATCGCCGGCGAGAAGATCGGCGCGCTGGGGATCACCGAGCCGGGCGCGGGCTCCGACGTCGCCGGCATCTCCACCTCCGCCAAGCGGGTCGAGGGCGGCTACGTCGTCAACGGCGCCAAGACCTTCATCACCAACGGCGTCCGCGCCGACTTCCTCGTCTGCGCCTGCAAGACGACCCAGGAGGGCGGCCACCACGGCATCTCCTTCCTCGTGCTCGAGCGCGAGATGCCCGGCTACGAGGTGGCGCAGAAGCTGGAGAAGATGGGCTGGCACTCCTCCGACACCGGCGAGCTCGCCTTCACCGACGTCGAGGTGCCCGAGGAGAACCTGCTCGGCGAGGAAAACGAGGGCTTCAAGCTGATCATGTTCAACTTCGCCTGGGAGCGGCTGCTGATGGCGATCGGCGCGGTCGGCGCGATGCAGCGGCTGATCGAGACGACCGTCGCCTACGCCCTGGACCGCGAAGCGTTCGGCCGCCCGATCGGCAAGTTCCAAGCGATCCGCCACAAGGTCGCCGAGATGGCGACCCAGGCCGAGGCCTCGCGCGCCCTCACCTACGACGCCCTGCGCCGCTTCCACGAAGGCGAGGACTGCATCAAGGAGGTGACGATGGCGAAGCTCGTCAGCCAGCGCGCCGTGCTCGAGATCGCCGACGAGTCCCTGCAGATCCACGGCGGCTACGGCTACATGCGCGAGTACGGCATCGAGCGAGCCGTCCGCGACGCCCGCCTCGGCCCGATCGGCGGCGGCACGGACGAGGTGATGAAGGAGATCTTGGGGAAATTGATCGGGTTGTAGCTGTTATTTTGGTCATCCGTTAGTCGATTGAAGTGTTCATCACTACGTTTATCGATATGAGATAAATCCATGGAAGCCGCAGCAAAAACCGGCGCTGGCGCGCTCGCTCGCAAGCTCGACTCGATCCGAGACGAGGTCGGCGTGCAGGGGCGGGAGATCGCGCAACTGCTCGGCACCACCCCGCAGACCGTCTCGCGCTGGCGGACGGGAAAGGCTGAGCCGCAGCGGCGCAGCCTCGATCGGCTGCTCACGCTGGCTTGGCTCGCCGAGGAGCTGGCGGAGTTCTACCCGCCCGATGAGGCCCGGCTGTGGCTCTTCTCCCCTCACCGGTTGTTGGAGGGGCAGCGTCCGGCCGACCGCATCGAGGAAGATCGCGTCGACGATGTACTCGCTCTGATCGCCCAGCTTCGAGACGGCAGTTACGCATAGGGCGCAGTCGTCGTGATCCACGACCCGGCGCTGCTCGACGCACTGGAGCG
Organism: uncultured Solirubrobacterales bacterium; assembly: GCA_963727465.1. Classification (GTDB taxonomy): domain Bacteria; phylum Actinomycetota; class Thermoleophilia; order Solirubrobacterales; family 70-9; genus VRUE01. The sequence goes on from CAVSGL010000002.1 coordinate 10,023, forward strand.
CTTCGACACCGAGCCTTGGCAGGGTCGCGTCTACCGGCATATGCTCGGCTCGGCACCACCCGAGCTTGTCAACGAGCGCGGGGCGCGGTGGAATCCGCCGGGAACGCCGGCGCTCTACACAAGCCTCGCCGAGACGACCGCGAAGGCCGAGGGGGACCACGTGATCGCAAGGGATCACCGAGGAGGACTTCGAGTCGATTCCCTGGGAGCCGTGCCAGCGGGTCGGCGGCGCGGTCGCGTGGCTCGGGCACGACGGACTACGCATCCCCTCCGTTCGCGACAGCGACGGTTCGAATCTCGTCATCTTCACCGCCAACCAGCCGCCCGAGTCGGAGATCGTGGTGCGGGGCAGCCACGTCATCGGGGCGCGATAATCCCGTCAGCGTGAGTGCCGATCCTGCCAAGCCCTCGAAGGCGGAGCGCCGGGCCGATGAAGCGCTCGTGGTCGGCTATCACGAGGCTCGGCTCGCCGATCTGCTTGAGCGAGTCCGGGAGGGCTTCGAGCGCTACGACTCCGGTGAGCTGGACGCCTTCGAGCTGGATGAGCTGATCCACCGCTACAAGAAGGCGGCGCGGGAGCTGTGGAAGTTCTGCGCCGACATGACCGGGGGAGTCAGCGCCAGCTTCATCGCCCGGACGCTCGAAGAGATGCAGGAGCGCGGCGAGACGATCGACTGGTGGGAGCGCGGCAACCCCGAGCGTCGCCGGCACGGCGGGCTCTGATCCCAAAACTGGCCAGCCAGCCAGTCGGTCGCTATGATGCGCGGGGCGTGGCCGACCAGAGCGAGATCGCTGCCGGAAAGGGCGACGTCGAGGACGCGCTCGTGCTGGAGCGCGTGCACTGGGAGGACGGCCCGCCGCTTGAGCTGTTCAAGCGGATGCGCAGCGAGTGCCCGATCCACTGGACCGCGGAGATAACCGAGCTGCCGCAGGCGAAGGGCTTCTGGTCGGTGACCAGGGCTGACGACGTGCACGCGGTGAGCCGCGACTGGCAGACCTACTCGTCGGAACTGGGCGGCGTGGTCGTGGTCGACGAGGTCTTCCCGATCGAGCTCGCGCGGGCGATGTTCATCGGCATGGACCCTCCCAAGCACGACCGGCTGAAGGCGTTGTTCCAGGCCGGCTTCACGCCGCGGCGGATCGCCGCCCACGAGGACGCGATCCGCGAGATCGTCGTCGGCGTGCTCGACCGGCTGGAGGGCCGCGAGACCTGCGACCTGGTCACCGACGTCGCCCAGCCCGCCGTCTCGCGGGTGATCGGCAGCTTCATGGGCATCCCCGAGGAGGACGACAAGGTCTGGGCCGACCTGATGAACACGGCGCTGGCGGCCAACGACCCCGATTACAGCCCGGACATCGACGACGTCGAGGCGACGATCCAGGGGGCGCTTCAGCAGATCTTCGCCCGCTGTAGCTCGATGATCGCCGAGCGGCGTGAGAACCCGACCGACGACCTGACCAGCGTCCTCGTCCACGCCGAGGTGGAAGGCGAGCAGATCGAGGAGCACGAGATCGTGATGGGCTTCTTCCTGCTCGTCGCCGCCGGCAACGACAGCACCCGTTCCACCTACTCGAGCGCGATGCGAGCGCTGATCGAACACCCCGACCAGCGGCAGAAGCTGGTCGAGGACCCCTCCCTGATCCCCGGGGCGGTCGAGGAGGCGCTGCGCATGTTCCCCGCCTTCGCCCATTTCCGCCGCACGGCGACCAAGGACACCGAGCTCGCCGGCCAGCAGATCAAGGAGGGCGAGAAGGTGGTCATGTGGTACGCCTCCTCCAACCGCGACGAGTCGCGCTACGAGGACCCCGACCGCTTCGACGTCCTCCGCAACCCCGACCACCAGGCCTTCGGCGCCGGCGGCCGCCACTTCTGCCTCGGCGCCTCCCTGGCCCGCCTCGAGCTCAAGATCCTGCTCGAAGAGACCCTCGCCCGCTACCCCGAGATGGAGTTCGCCGGCAAGCCCGTCTTCGTCGAGTCCGGCTTCCTCAACCAGCTGAAATCCCTGCCGGTCCGGCTGGCGTAGCCCCGCCTCACACCAAACGCGCCCGACAGGATTCGAGCCTGTGACCTTCGGTTCGTAGACCGACCGTGCAGTGCTGAACCCTAGAGGCCTGATGTGGCATCCACGAAGCGTGGCTGGGTCAGTAGGGATTCAAGCTCCTCGGCTATAAATGCCTGAAGGTCGTCAGGAGCGCCGCCGACTTCTTCCACGACCTCGGCCCGGCCGTCGACCAGCTTGATCACGTCCTCGAGGTCGTGGCTTCGCAGATGATCGCCCCCGCCGCGGCCCTTCCAGGCCTCCAGCTTCGTGGCGAGCAGGTACGGCGGCGGGATGGCGCGGAGCTCCCGACCAGAGGAGAGCAGCACCACCTTCGCGCGATCGAGCGCCGGCCGCTGCCATCGGTTCTCGAAGCCGAGGATCGTTGCGTTGTCTGGCATGAGATCAAGCAAGAGCTCGTCTTCTGGCGCACCAACTCTCCACCGACATATGACGGGACTCGAGGAATCCTGGCGGAGTCCGTGATCGCGGAGGCGCTCCTCGAAGCGGTACCAGGCAAGCCGCGACGTGACCTCGACAACCACGTCCACGTCCTTGGTGACCCGCGGCTCGGGCGCGCCTGGGTCGGTGATCCAGAGCGCGATCGTGGCGCCACCGACGAAGGCCAGTTCATCGAGAAATGGCTCCAGCTCGCGGGCCGCCCGCTCGAGCATCACGACGCTCACTGGTCAATCCTTTCCTTCAACAGCTTTGCCGCGAGTGGGACCACGCGCGGGCTCTCGTCGCTTCGCAGGGCATCCACCAACGCAAGCCGTTGCGCGAGCTCAGCGTCAGCCATCGCCGCATCCAGGGCTATCGGGTGAACCGGCTCGAAGGCCAAGCCACGCGCCTCACCCCTGAAGTACGGCCAGACAGGCGGCAACTCATTCGAGTCGGCAAGCTCCGCCTTCAGGGGCTCGGCGGCCCAAGCGGTAGGGATCCCGCGCGTTTCAGTCCCCCACCGCGCTGGAAACAAGAACTTGACGGCATGCACGAGGAACTCTTCCGCGGGACCGCGGAAAACACGCCTGCGCTTAGCCGAATACAGGCCGGCTTCGCCGAGGCGACGCAACCCACGGTGCGTCCCGGCTACATCGAAACTGAGCTCAGCCGCTAGATCACGCACGGGCATGGGCTCAGCCGAACCGAGCAGCTTGAGCAGCAGAACCACGTCTTGGCCTCTGAGCATGGACCCATTGTTTCATGTTTCGATACATGAAACAAGAGGACGGCGCAAAACGCGCCTGGTTGGATTCGAACCTGTGACCTTCGGTTTCGTAGCCTGACCCCGCAGACCCGCTGGACTACGTGGAGCCCAATTTCAAGCGGTTTCCGGCGGATCGAACTACGTGGAGATCGGCTGGAATCCGTGGGGCATGTTGCCCCAATTGTTGCCCCAGGAGGCCAATTCGGGTCATGATCCGGGGAGCTGGACACCCTCGAAGGCGAGAACCTCGGCGAGCTTGTCGAAGTGCGTGTCGCGGTGCAGAACAGCGACCCCGCCGTGCTCGGCCCCCGCAGCGGCGATGAGCGCATCCGTAATTGGCACCCGGTGATGCCCGTCGCCGCGCTCGGCCAACTCGCCGACAGCGGCCATCGCCGCGTCGGTCACGGCACGATCGTTGCGAAGGATTCGCAGCGCGTCGAGCTCGCCCTCGAGTTCGAGGTACTCGGAGCTACTGCGCGCCGAGTAGAGGACCTCCATCCGCACGATCGGTGTGATCCAGAGGCGGTCGGCAAGGATTGCGTCGTCCACGAGCGAGCGGAGCTCACCGGGAAGCGAGGCGATACGCCACCACGCCGAGGTGTCGGCGACAAAGGGCGCCTCGCTGCGCAGCAACTCCGAGGCGTTCACGGCACCGCTACTGCTCGTGGTCGGTCAGCTGCTCGATCCGCTTGAGCACGCCGCGGTCCAACCCGTCCGGGCTTTGCAGACGCTTGGCCAGCATGCGCAGCCGCTCAGCGCGCTTCTCCTCGCTTAGCGCCGGCTTCTCCGCAGTGGGAGTCGTGCTCGGGATCGGATGACTCACAGAGCCAGAATAGCGCGCGAGTCCGCAACTTCAGCGCTCCGAGCAGACTGGCCGATACCTTCTCAGCCGTGACCACTCGCGAAAAGCTGGAAAACGCGCCCGACAGGATTCGAACTTGTGACCTTCGGTTTCGTAGACCGGAGAGCCCCCGCTTGCCAGAGCCGTTTGCGGCGCTTATGCGACCGAAATGCGACTTGTCCGGTGCGGTCGTTCGACCGAAGGTCAGAGTCGGCTCGCTACAGCGGCTCGGTGCCCTCGCTCAAGATCGCTAGGTACTGGTCATAGGCAAAGATCTTGTTCCGCGGCTTGCCGGTGATCTCGCGCAGGATGCCGAGTTTCTCCAGGTGGTTGGTGGCGGTCGCCACGGTCGGCTCACTGATCGGCAGGCGTTGCGCGGTCGAGGGGATCCGCAGGACGACCTCCTTGACCGCCTGATCAAAGACCAGCAAGGCCGACCCCGCTGCCCGTCCAAGTTCGTGGATGCGTTGACGATCCCGCTCGATCAGTTGAACGATGCGCTTGGTCGTCTCCGTGGCGAGGGTGGCAACTGAAATCACCCCCTCCAGGAAAAATCGAAGCCAACCCTCCCAATCTCCGTCCGTCCGGATCGCCTGGAGGCGGTCGTAATAGCTGTCTCGATGCTGCTTCAGGTGCAGGCTCAGGTAGAGCAGCGGCCGCGTCAAGACACGCTCTCCCCCGTCTCCGGTCTCCGTGCAAAGAAGGAGCGTGACGAGCAGGCGACCGAGCCTGCCGTTGCCGTCGAGGAAGGGGTGAATCGTCTCGAATTGGGCGTGCGCCAGTGCGGCGCGAATCAAGATGGGCGTTGCCACGGGGTCGCCGTGCAAGAACTTCTCGAGGGCCGCCATCGCATCCGGAACCTCGTTTGGCGGCGGGGGGACGTAGCGTGCCGACTCGGGCGACGATCCGCCGAGCCAGTTTTGCACGCGGCGGAATTCACCTCTGCCGGTCTCGCTGCCGCGCGCTCCCCGAAGCAACTCGCCATGGGCGTCCTTCAGCACTCGGAGACTCAACGGCAACCCCTCCCGCATGCTGGCAATGCCGAGGTTGAGCGCCGCGATGTAGTTGGTCGTCTCCCGGACGTCCTCGATCGGCACGCCCGGCGCGACATCGTGCTCGAACAGCAGGAGGTCGGAAAGCGAGGACTGCGTGCCCTCGATCTGCGAGGAGAGCACGGCCTCCTTCCGTATGTAGCTGTAGAGGAACTGGTCGGGATCGGGCAGGAGCAGGGTGATGCCATCGAGGCGACCGAGGGCCTGGTTGGCTTTGTCCAAGAGCCGCTGAAGCATCTCGCCGATCTCAAGCGGGGGATCTGGCGGCAGCGGTTTGGGCATGAACATCGCGTAGCTGCCGCGATCCGAAGCGACATCGACAAATTCGCCGGCTCGCCCACCGGCACGGGTCTTTTCGTCAATTGCCGCCAAGTTCTTCCCTCGCTAGCCTTGGATAACCTCAAGTTACCAAAGGTTTAGGCGTTTTCCTTGGGTTGGCTCGCCAACAAGAAAAGGTTGCTTGGGGAGCCCGCGTACTCTCTGGGGATGACCGCCAAGGAGAAGCTTCTTCGGCAAGCGCCGCGATGGAATGACCCGCAGGCCACCGTCGCGCTCCGGGTGGTCGAGGCGCACGGCGTGAAGCTTGCCGACGGACTTTGGCGTTCGCGCCGCCGGGTAGATCAGGTCTTTGGGCGAAGGCCGCGGGAGATGCGATCCAAGTTGCTGATCGCCTTCTTGTAGCGACGGTCAAGCTCGGGTAGTTCGCGACGAGCCCGCTCCAAAATGCGCTCGCGCTCGTCCTCGGAAAGCTTTCCTTTTGCGGCGACCGGCTCCATCAGACTACGGAAAGTTTACGCCGTCAGTCGTCGTCCCCCTTCCGACCTTCTCCGACATAAGATTGCACGGTACCAACCGTAACCGCCAGATGAACCCGGGCTAAGAGGTCGAGGATCAAGAAACCGCACGCCGACAATCCGTATCATGCAGGCATGGGCTTCAAGCGGATCAAGCCAGAGCACAGCGGAGCCAAGAACGGCGGCGGCGCATGGATGACGCGAGTCGAGGCGAAGGAAGCCGCCAAGCGCCAGCGCCGGCAGGAGGACAAGGACACGGGCGGGGGCGACCAAGCCGCCGACGACTGGGGCGACCTCGACGAGTTCAGCGCGCGCGGCTCAGAACCGACGCTGCGACAACTTGACGAGCAAGAGGCGGCGGCTGGATTCTCCTGGGAGAAACAGACGCTGACTGGGGAGCCGATGCCGGACGTCGCAGACGCAGTGCGGCGCTCACGGGAATCCCACTGACACCGGTGCGATTGATCAATGACCACTCGGGAGAAAGCCCACACGCTTCTGGACGAGCTGTCCGATGCCGAGCTTGACGAGGTCGTCAAGCTGATCGAGGTGCGGCATGAGGAGGGCGAGGAACCGGAGATAGCCGAGCTGCCCGAGAGCTGGCGGACCTTCGAGGACGGAACGCCCGTCCCCAACTGGATCGCCGCGGTCCATGAGACCCGAAAGGGCCGGTAGTGCTGGCGGTGCTATCCTTGAGCGTGGATTTGGGGTCCGGTGCGTCGCTTCCACCGACGCTTAGAGCGCAAGCTCGCCGGCCCCATTTTCTTTGCCCTATCGGACTCGGCGACGACAGCTAATGCGAGACCAGCTCGCGCGAGACCTCATCGGAGAGACCGCGCTGCTCCAAGCTGCCGAGCAAGACTCGCTGGGCCTGCGCCGAGAGGCCGATGACAACAGGGCGCAGGGCTTGGTTGTCCGCCTCGTAGCGAGACGCGAATACGCCGATCAGCTCGTCGACAAACGAGTAGCTCACCGAGCGCACGCCCTCGAAGTCGATCAGGACATCGCGACCGTCCGCGACGAGCTGCTTGATCTCAGCCCGAATCTCCTCCGCTCTCGCGCGAGTTGAAAAAGCCTGGCCGTGGCATCCCAGCACGTATCGCGGTGACGCCGAGGATCGTGGGATGTCGTTCTCTAGCGTCGTCATGAATGCGAGGCTACGCCAAGTCCCGGACGCGCGGACAACGCGACGCGCGCGCTTGCTCAGCGAGCGAGAACGCCAGCCGGCAGCAGCGACTCAAACGTCTCTGCCGTGTCGCCGAAGTAGCTTGAGTGCGTCCGCTTGACCGTCTCAAGCGAGTCGGCGCCGACGAGAACGATGTCCAGATCGTCGCGCTCGCGCATCTCGCCCTCGATCTCGGCATAAGCCTCAAGCGCCGCCTCGTAGTCGGTACCGAAGTCGCGCACCTGGGCCTTCCCCGAAGGGATGTCGTAGACGATCAGGAAGTGCTGGATATCGGCCTCGGTCATCTCAGCTGTCCTCTTCGAGCGGCGGGCGCTGAAGCCTGCCGGCAGCGCGTGCGTAGCTCTCATTGATAGCAGCGATCAACTCATCGCTCAATTCCTCGTCGCCGTCGAGAGCCGCAAAGGCATCCGAGACGACGCGGTAATAGCCATGCACATCCTCGTCGCCGCGGCCAAACTTGTAGCCAACCGAGAGGCGCCGGCTGTCTTCCTCGACCTGATTTGCCCACGCGTCCTGGAGAACGGTGCGTAGCTGCACCTCGATCAGCCGGCCGTCGCGCTTGACGATGTGATGCACCGCCCGATAGCCAGATGAACGTGGCTTCTCGATGTAATCCTTGGTCCGCACGATGGTCCAACTCTTCTTGAGCCGTCGGCTGACCGCCCGGAGATGGCGGAGAGAAGGCAGGCGGGCTCGAACGCCGCCGATGTCCCACATCTGGGTCAGCTGCATCGTCGGCTCTCGGTCGAGCTTGTCGAAGATCGTCGGACGACGCTTGAGGCGCTGGGTTACATCGACTCGGCCGCCAACCTCAGCATCCTCAGCGCCCACGTGGTAGCGCAGGTTCGCCGCGACCTTCGAGAGCGGTCGAGCATGTAGCCCGCGCCACCAGGTGACAGCGATCATTCCGTCGACGAGCTCGTCAACATCGAAGCCGGCGTAGTCGTCCTCCCCTTCCTTCGGCAGCGGGCGCAGATAGAAACTGCGTAGAAGCTCGCCCGCCCGGTTCACCTCGCCCTTCGTGTAGACGGCGTCGGCGGGCGGCTTGAAGGGATCTGCTCGTCCGACCATCACGACGCATCGTATGGGGTGAGATGCGCTCGGGCGTCCTCAGCGCCCCCTTGGTGCAGCGCGGACAGTTCGTATCATGCGGACATGGGCCACGAGCGGATCAAGCCAGAGCACACCGGCGCCAAGAACGGTGGCGGCGCATGGATGACGCGAGCCAAGGCAAAGGAGACCGCCAAGCGCCAGCGCCGACGGGAGGACAAGGACACGGGTGGGGGCGACCAAGTCACCGGCGACTGGGGCGACCTCGACGAGTTCACCGCGCGCGGCTCGGAACCAATGCTGCGACGACTCGACGAGCGAGAGACGGCGGCCGGATTCTCCTGGGAGAAAGAGACGCTGACCGGCGAGCCGATGCCGGACGTCGCGGATGCCGTGCGACGCTCACGCGAAACGCACTGACGCCGGAACGTTTGTGACCGGCCCGTCAGTTCGGGGGCTTAACTCTGTCCGGTGAGCAGCTTCCACACATCCCGGTAGTCGGATCCGCTGAGAGCAGCCCCCTCCGGGGCAGCTGCCCCCCAATCGCCGTCTTGCAGGTTGCTTAAGAACTGGCGAGCCTCGCGTGCGGAGGTTTGGCTCGCTGGCTGCCCAAGCTCCTGCTCGAAGCGCCCGCCGAGGTTGTCCGCAACGCTACGCGGGGCACTATTCATGCGCATAAGTACACCGCTCTCAGTTGACACCCCGTGATAGATCATTGCTGGCAGACTGTTGAGGGAAGCAAGTTGCTCCTCGGTGAGCTGCTCGTGATCGATGCCAGAGGTAGGCATCTTGCTGAGGGCCGAGACGCCCCAAGAGCCGAAAGTGGCGAGCGTCCGATACAGGGCGCGACAGGTGGTCGTGATGGCATCGGTGAGGTCTGGGTCCTCACCGCTGGCGAAGTACTGACGCGCTATGTCCTCAATGGTTGCTCCAGCAACCCAGGACCGGGCGATACGGGCAATCTCAGTCCGACCGAGACCGGACGATGCGATCTCGTCAAGGCCATTGAGCTCGGGAACATTCAGCATCACCCCAACAAGCCCTGCGAGGTGGTTCGGTGCCCCGCCGGTTAACAACTGAGCAGGCTGCCAATCCTCGAATGAACTTGGGACACCGTCCGTATCGCGGAGGCCCAAGAGAGCGCTTCGAACACCCTCGGGTGAGAATCCCGTCGAGTCAGCAAGCAGCGCGTTCTCGGGATGCTCGGCAAGCTGGTGAGCGTACTCTTTCGTTGCATCAAGCAAGGCTGCGGCCTGCTGTTGCTTGGCCTCGCTGTCAGCCGCTCGCATTGAGCTGTAGCCGAGCGTGTTTCGAAGCAATCCCTCCGTTTCAGCCAAAACGGCGTCGAGGTCCTGTTTCTCGGCCCATAGATGCGCCACATAGCTTCGGAAGCTAGCCCACTGCTCGCGGTGGATTACGGCGGACAAGCGATTCAGTTCACCCGACTCCCACAGCTCATCCAACATCCGGTCGAGCCGAGAGATGAGGTCGTCCGCGACATCGCGAACGTATCTCGCAATGTCCTGGGCAGTTGATGCCGCAGACGCAGGTGCATTGGCCAAGCCAACCACACCAAGGGAGTCGTGGCGAATGCGCCCGGCGCGGCCAGCGAGATTCCAAAACTCGCGTGCGGTCATATCGCGCGGGGGACGGCTCGGAACACTGCGTGAAGCCAGAAACAGAGATGAAACAGGGAAGTCGATGCCCTGGGCAAGGGTGGTCGTCGCACAAAGCACCCGTAAATCGCCACATTCGGCGAGCCACTCAATTAGAGTTCGCGCGTCATCCGAGAGACCGGCGTGATGGACGGCAATCCGCTTCTCAAGTAGATCGATGAGCTCGAACTCGGCACTAATCTCGGTGGCGAGAAAGCGCTGAACTAGACGGACGGAATCTGGGACCTCGTCGGTCGGAGCACTTGCAGCGATAAGGCGAGCCATCGACCAGGTATCGGGTATACGCCGCGCGATCCCCACGGCCGTACCGCGATCAGAGAAGCTGAGGGCAATCCCTGCGGTCAGCGTCGTAAGGCTGTTGCGGGCATCGGACCACGACTTTCCGACAGGCCTGACCTCGCCAATCTTCTGCGAACCCTCCAACTGAACTGATTCGCGAGCCGTAGTTAGAAGGCTGTCGAAGGTGAGGCTCCAATCGCCAACTCCCGGCTCTTCTTGGGCGGCGTAGGTTCCTAGGAGTAACTCGTTTGGCTGCCATGCACCAGCACCGAAACTGATGGACACCCCGGTGTCTGGGGAGAGCCATAGGGCGAGGTCAGACGCGTTCGGGACATACGGCATCAAGAGCAAGAAGTGAGCTTCCGGGATGTCACGCTTGATCGTTGCGAGAAGAAGCTCAATCGTGAGTCCCCGATCCTCGTTCTCGATGTTTTGCGCCTCATCGATGACGGCGAGGGCCAATGGCCGGTCGACTTGGCTATTGCGTATAACCATGTCTAGCTTCTCTGGCGTAAGAACGAGGATGTCGAAGGACGGCTCTCCTGCGGGGGCACCAAGCAGACGGCTCTCGAAGCTATCGACCTCGACGGCAGAAGTTAGTGCCTCTACCTCGACATCGAGAGATACGAAATCAGAGCGCAAGCGGCGCGCTATCTGAGAAACAAGTGCCCGGGTCGGCGCCACGTACGCAACCCAGCCATCCCGGGCCTGAAACTGGTTCAACGCTTGGAGCATTCGAAACTCCGCTAGAGCAGTCTTGCCGCCCGAAGTGGGCAGATCAACAACAACGGCTCGTTTCGCAGCGTCAAGAAGGCCTTGTTCTTGGAGGGCCGCGCGCTGAGGAGGCAGAAACTCGAAAACGCTCTGCGATTTGGTGAGATGTTCGATGAACTCATTTACGCGAGGATCTCCGTCAGCGGCACCCCAGATCGCTCCAGCCGCCATCTGACGAGCTGCGACGTGCAGCCAACGCAAGAGAACCTCGAAGAGAGGATCACCAGCCTTAGCAGCAGCGGAGGTTGCGGGCTCAAAATGCTGATCCAGGCTCGCTGCTATTGCAGCCGGGGCAGGAACGCCCGTGGCAAGGAAGGCACCTAGCAGCTCGGTTGCGCGCGCCCAGTGGTAAAGGGCGATAAGGATCAGGGCTTTACTCTTGGCGCCCGCCGCGTCGTTCGCCTCAAATAGACGGGGCTCAAAGTCCGCCTGTTCCGCACGAAGTCGAGTGACGCCCTCCTCGATCGCAGTCAACTGGTCCCAGCCGTCCTTCTTGACGAGTGCAATCCAAAAGCCGTAAAGCGCAGACAGGATGCGCTGATCCCAATCGCCCTCCTCACCGGGGTCCGGGGGTTCTGGCACAAGCTCGTTGAGCCAGCGACGTGCGTCGGTCCATCGATCTCCTGCGTATGCCAGCGCAAGAACGTGGAGAACGGAGAAAACGCGAGCGCGAGGATTCTCGTCTATTGGGAGAGCTCGAAATAGCTCAAAGGCTCGATGAGCGCCGGCACGAGCTCGTGCGGCCGACTCGCGATCCTGCTCGGGTACATAGGGCTGAAGAAGAACGGGCAGATCCTCGACCGCCGCCAGCTCATAGGCCGTCGCGACGCGCTGCATGAGCGAAACCTGCGCAGCAGAGAGCGGCGGATGGTTGTCAAGAATCCCGGCGAGAGAGCGACCCACATGAACATCGGAAGCAAGGCGAAGAGCCAGCTGACGATCATCGCCGGTAGCAGCGACAGCCCAATGCCGATCCACTTCTGACAATGCCTGCTTAGTGACCATCTAGCTAGTCGTCGCCTCCCGCTGCCTCGTAAACGTCAGCAAGCCACTCGGCGGAGACATACAGGGCTTCCAGGGCAATAGTCGTCGGATCAGCGGTATCGGTAGCAAGGGTGGCTGCGGCAGAGCGGAGATCGTCAGGGTCAGGATCAACCGTGCGAACTAGTACGCCAAATAGAGAGATGTCCTTGGGGTTGGCGAGAATTCGAGCAGCAGACTCGCAGTATTGCTGGCGCCAGTCGGCGTCGAGCGACCGGAAGCCGAGCCAGCGCATGAGATTCTTCGCAATCTCCTCCTGATCGCGAGCTGCGGCGAGCTGGCCGATCAGGCCAAGATCTCCATGTACGACGCTGGGCGGGGCATGGGCTTGGTCGGAGGTCTTGACCTCGCCGATGGCAAGGCGAGCGGGGTCGCGGGCAACGTCGAAACCGACGAGCTCTGCCCCGGCGGAGCTCGCGGCAGGATTCTTCAAATCACGGCGCGAACTCCATGGAAAATGGCAGGCCACATTTGCCTCAAGGTGGGCCTGAGCCGCAGCCTCCCCCACGCGCCACTGCTCAACATCAACCTCGTCAGAGCTGAGGATCCCTTCGACGCCAGCCTGCTCGAACTCGGTGGTCGCGAGGGAGGAAAGAAGCTCGCCTAGCTCCTCCTTCCCGCCACGATCCCAAAGGGTTGCGGCGAGAACAGGACTGGAGTCGGCGAGATCATCGTCGTCAAACTGAACGCCGCGGGCATTGACAGGCTCGCTATCCACGCGGTAGGTCTCTCTGCCCGGAGGGAAGGTCACGGACGTCCCCGAGAACGGGAGCAAACACTGACCCAGCTGCACCTATCTGCCGCATGGCTCCCCCTCATCGGCAGCAACCGTATCTATTTCGGTGCGTCCGAGTGCCCGCCACTCGCGAGACATTTCGGTCGTCGGACGCAGCTACCGGATCACGGTCTTGATCTCCTCAAACCCGTTGCCCACTGCGTGCGTGTAACGCGCCAGCATCGTCTCAACCCGATGCCCTGCGATCTCGGCTAGGTCGGCATCGTTGATGCCGGCGGCGCGGAGGTGGGTGACGTAGGAGTGGCGGCACTCGTGGGGGCGGATGTCGATACCTGAGCGCTCCTGGGCGGGCTTCCAGAGGTCGCGGTAGAAGTTGCGCTCGCGCCACATGCGGCCGGTTGGGGTCGTGAAGAGGAGATCGCTGTCGGGGTCATTGGTCTGGATCTGGGCTTCGAGCATCCAGGCGAGGGTCGCGGGGATGGGGACAACGCGGCCGGCGTCCTGCTCGCCGTGATCGGTCTTGGTGCCGTCGAGGATCGCGCCTTCGTGGGCGGTGCGGCGGACTTTGATGGTTTCGCCGTCGAAGTCCTCGCGTTTGAGCGGCAAGACCTCGCCAAGCCTCATGCCGGTGTCGGTGAAGACGCGGACCATCGCCTCGTAGTCCCCGGCCGCCTTCGCGAAGCGGTGCATCTGCTCGAAGCTGAAGACGCGGATCGGGCGGCGCTTCTTCTTCGCCCTCGGGTCGCCAGCGCGGATGCGGACGCCCTTGAAGGGGTTGAAGTCGGCTACTTCGTCGGTGATCGCGTCCTCGGCCATTGCCGAAAGGGCTCGCAGGATGTTTACGGCTCCCGTGGTCGCTCGGCCTTCGGTCCTGAGCATGTGGTCGACCAGGGCGAGGGTGTGGCGGCGGCGCAGCTCGCGCAGTGGCCAGTCCTTCAAGGCGATGCCCTCGATCTCCACGTCGAGCACGCGGCCGATGCGGTGGTCGTTGGTAGCGTTGGTGCGCTCGGCTCGTGGGTGGCGCTCGGTCCACGTCTCCGCGTACTCGCCGAGGGTGTCGGGGCGATCCGCGAGGCCGTACGCCTCGTCTATCGCTTGCTGGGCTTCCTGCCTGCGCGTGAAGGTGCCCTTGCCGCGGTTCCAGGCCGGCTTCGCGATGTGGTGCTTGCCGTCGCGGCCGGTGTAGCGGGCGACCCAGACCACCTTGCCGGAGGGGTTGCGGCGCTTGACGGGCGACTCGCGCCTCATGCGGCTTCGTCCCGACGCTCGGCGAGGAAGGCATCGACATCGGCGGGGTCGATCCGCCGCGAGGCTCCGAGCTTGTAGCTGGGCAGCTCGCCGCGCCTGATCCAGTTGCGGATCGTGCGGTCCGAAACCGCGAGGTATGCGGCGAGGGTTCGCTCGGTGAAGAAGGGCTCGATCTGGGCTGAGTTCTCCCCCATGCTCTCTCTGTCCGAAAAAGGGGCGAAGTGCCCCACCGAGTTCGTCAGAACATCCGTCGAGAGTGCCCCGAAAGACCGAAGGTCAGACCCCTCCGGGCGGCCATACGCGCGGCCGTCCGCACGGCGCAGCCGTGCCACAATTGGCCGCCGGCCGCCCGGAGGGACCCGGCACCGATCTACTTGCTGACCTTCTCGATCAAGAAGGTGCGGCCCAGGCACGGAACAGTCGCTCCTATGTCAAGTAACACCTCTGAGAGAGAACGGGAGATCGGGAATCCCCATCAAGATGAACAAGAGGAAAACTGGGTCTGCGCAGGCGTCTGCAGGGCTCGCCAGACGACCCGGACCAGGTGACGCTTGAGACAGCGAAACGCCTCCTTGGTCGACTTGCCCTCGGCGCGCTTGCGGGCCAGGTAGGCGCGGGCCTCGGGATGAACCCGGGCCTGGGTGACGGCGATCCGGTAGAAGGCGACGTTCAGCTGGCGGTTGCCGCGCCGTGAGAGGCGGTGGCGGCGTACCCGCCCCGAGGAGGCCGGCAGCGGCGCGCAGCCGGCATGCCGGGCGAGCTTGGCGTCGGTGGCAAAGCGCCCGATGCCGCCGATCTCGCCGATCAACTTGGCGGCCCCGAGAACGCCACAGCCGGGGAGCTCCAGCAGTTGCGGGGCGTATGCCCGTACCAGCACCTCGATCTCGGTGGCCAACTCGCGCTCGTGGCGGGTGATCTCGCCGATCCTGCCCAGCAGGTCACGGCAGATGCGCACCTGGGCGCACTGCTCGCGGCGAGCGAGGCGCTGGGCAAGGCCGCGACGGACGTGGTCGCGTACCAAGGTGCGGACGTCGGGCTCAAGCCCGGCGTCGATGTCATGCATATGCCAGCGCAGGCGCGAGGTGAGGATGGTGCGCTCGCGGACAAGGTTCTCGCGGTGGTCGACCAGATGCTTCAACTCGCGCGCCTGGGGGTCGGCGTGGGCCTCGTGCACCCCTTCTGGCTCGCGCAGGGCCGCGCGGGCGATCGCCAGGGCGTCGATTCCGTCTGACTTGCCGTAGTGGCGCCCGCCCTTGCGGGCTTCGGCCATCAGCTTGGGCGGCACCCGCACCACCCGCTCTGAGGCGGCCATCAGCGCGCGCTCGAGGCGGCCATTGACATTGCGCACGTCCTCCAGGGCAAAGCGCATCCCCTCGTCTTTGGCGAGCCGGTGGGCCCAGCTGCGCAACTCCTCGTGGCCAGCCCTATCGGCCGGGACCGTGATCTCGGCGAGCAGCTCTCCGAGCGGCGTCACCGCAACGGCGGTATGGGACTGCTTGTGGGGGTCGATTCCGATCGTGATCACTTCGGTGCGTCTCCTTATGCTTGGCGTTGTCCTCGGTCACGGATCGACGGCGGACGTAACTGGGTTTGCGCTGAGCACGCTCCTATTGGGTCACGCCGGCGGTCCTTGGGCGCGACGGGCGACACGACCGAACCTCGGCCAGCCTCAAAAAGGCGACGGCATAATGTTGGGTCAGCCCGTCGCGCCGAGGACGCTAGGCCGGTCGGTGGACGTGCTTTCCACCGCGCCTGAGGGGACTCTCCCACCCAGTTCATAGTGTGTCGGGTGTTCGGGGTTGGTAGCTGGGGGAGGCTTGGATGGCTGCTCGGCTGGACTCGCGGGGAAGCTCGAAGCCTCTACGAGAACAGCCGACTCGGTAGCTGGACGGAGTTCGACGTTGGTCTTGGTCTCATTCTTGGTCTTGGTTCTTGCCTTTGGTCTTTGAATAGATGAGACCAATTTCGCCGCCTCACCCGCCCGACCCATCCGCCGCCCCGCCTCCGCCCTCGCCGCGCCCGTCGACTACGAACGTGCCCGGCCGGGCGAAGCCCGAGTCCCATCCGATCCCCTCGAACAACGGACAGGCGATCTTCACGCCGACCGCCCCGGCGACCTTGACCATCGTGTCGATCCTCGGGATGCGTTCGCCGCGCTCCAAGAGGCCGATCTCGGTCCTGTGCAACGACGCGCGGATGCCGGCCTCTTCCTGAGAGAGACCGGCATCTTTGCGGGCGAGGGCGAGGTTCTTGCCAAAGCGACGGGCGAGGTCGGACCCGCCCGCCATCAGACGCCCCAGATCCGCGCGAAGTAAAGCGCGGCTCTGCTCGGGACGGCCAAGCCTCCCTTGCAGTTCAGGAGCCCTGCGCCGTCCAGCTGGCGGATCGCGCGCTCGACGGAGTCGAAGGCGCCGAAGTCCTCCGAACCGGTGTTCAGGGCTCGTGAGAGCTCGGGGATGGTCAGCTGGGTCGGGTGCTCGTCAAGGACGAAGGCCAGGACCGCCGTCTCGGTCTTGGCGTCTTCGTCGGCGGGGAGAGGAATGCGCTCGGCGCAATCCGTAGTGTTCTCATCAGCCATTGGGAGTACACGCTCCTTGTGGTCAGGTCCTCGGTTGGCGTACACGCGCCGCCGGGGGCCGCTTTCCTGGAGCCGGTACGTCGATACCGTTCCCGCTGCGGCCGGCCTGGGTTTCCTATGCCGGTCGCCACGGGGCCGGTGTCATCAGCACGCGGCCCCACTTATGTTTGCCTCAGCAGCCTAGCACGAATATATGGTGAACCGTAAACGCAGCCGAGCGCATCGCGACCAGCCTCAACCCGCACTCGGGGCTGCGATTCGCGAGCTGCGCCGGAGACAGGGCAAGACGCTGAAAGAGCTTGCTCCGCTCGCGGGCGTTACCTGGGGCACGCTCGGGGTCATCGAGCGCGGGGAAGCAAACCCCACCTGGGGCACCGTCAAGGGAATCGCGGACGCCCTCGGCGTCTCAATGGACGATCTCGCCAAGCGCGCAGACAGGTCCGCCGCTGGTGAAAATGCGACCAAAATGTGACCACGGCCTCGCGGAACGCCCCGGAATCGCCCGGAGGCGCGCGGAACGTCGATTCAACTCGAAGCCGCGCAAACGGCTCTGCAATAGGAAATACGCGGCGCTCGGCGGAACGAAGCGGAACGCGCCCGACAGGATTCGAACCTGTGACCTTCGGTTTCGTAGACCGACGCTCTATCCAACTGAGCTACGGGCGCTCGCGCACGCCACGGCGGCTCTCGGGAGAGCCTGAGGCGCGGGATTGGGGATTCTAGGGCTTTGGAACGGGCTATATGCTCGCCAGCAGGGGAATGGCGACGGAAGCTGCATCCGTTGGGGGTCGGCCCGCGCCGCGCGTTGTCGCCGCAGTCGCGCTCGTCGGCCTCAGCGGCGCCTGGAATGGAGGCAACGTGGGGCCCGTCGCCTCGCAGATCAGCGATGAGTTCGACGTCTCGCTGGCCGCGGTCGGGCTGCTCTCCGGAACGATCTTCATGGGGGCGGTGGTGGCCGGGCTGGTCTTCGCCGCGCAGGTCGGCGACCGGACGGGGCTGCTCCGGGGGCTGCGGCTCTCCTGTCTCGGGCTGATCCTCGGCAACGCGATCTTCGCGCTCAGCCCCGACTTTGCCGGCCTCGCGGTCGCCCGCCTCTTCCCCGGCCTCGCCTTCGCCCTGATCAACACCCTCGGCGGCGTCTACGCGCGCCAGGCCGGCGGCGTGCGGCTGATCGGCGTCTTCGGCGCCGCGATCCAGCTCGGCATCGCCGGCGCCCTGGTCGTCGGCAGCGTGCTCGTCGACCTCGGCGCCGACTGGCGGGTCGGCTTCGCGATCAGCGCCCTGCTCGGCGTCGTCGCCCTGCTGTCGCTGCCGCGGACCGAGACGCCGGGCTCGGCCCTGCCGAAACGCCAGCCGGGCTTCTTGCGCGCCGCCCTGACCCACGCGCGCGCCTGGCGCCTGTCGCTGCTCTTCGTCTCCGTCTATGGCGTGCCGCTGACCCTCTCGGCCTGGCTGGTCCAGTACCTCGTCGACGACGGCGACCTGAAGACGGGGATCGCCGGGGCCCTCTCCTTCCTGCTGTTCGGCCTCGCGGCGGCGATGCGCCTCACCGGCGCCCAGCTGCAGCAGCGCGGCGTCCGTCACCTCGTGCTCGCGGGGTCGCTCGGGTTCTCGGGGCTCGGCCTGGTCCTGCTGGCGGCCGATCCGGCTGCCCCGGTCGCCCTGCTCGCGGTGATCGCGATGGGCATCGGCTTCGCGATCCCCTACGCGACGATGATGACCGAGGCGCAGCAGCTGTTCCCCTCGGCGCCGTCGGAGCCGCTGGCGCTGATGACCGTGGCGGCGCTGGTCCCGCCGATCTTCGCCGTCCCGCTCGTCGGCCAAGCGCTGGACGACGGCAACGGCGCGGCGGCGATGCTCGCGCTCGGCGCCTTCCTCGTCCTCGCCACGCTGCTGAACCTGCGCCGCTCGGGGATCGCGCTGACGGCGGCGGACGAGCCGGCGGCTCAGCGCCCCTGAAACTCGGCGTGGCCGGGACCCTGCTCGAGGAAGGTCCTGACGGCGTTCTGGAGGTCCTCGCTGGCGAAGAGGTCGGCGGCGTCCTCGCGCACGGCGCGGTCGGCGGCGGGGATGCCGCCTTCGCGGAAGCGGCGCAGGATGTGCTTGGTCATCGCGTGCGCCCTGGTCGGGCCGGCGGCGAGCTCGGCGGCGTAGGCGCGGGCGCGCTCGTCGAAGCCATCGTCATCCCAGAGCAGGTTGACGACGCCCCAGCGCTCCATCTGCTCGGCACCGAAGAGCCCGCCGCTCATCACGAAGTGGCGGGCGCGCCCGCTGCCGGCGCGCTCGGCGAGGCGCTGGGTGCCGCCCATCGAGGGCGTCAGGCCGACCACCGTCTCGACCAGGCCGAACTGGGCCGAGCGCGCGGCGAGGATCAGGTCGCAGCCGAGCGCCAGCTCGAAGGCCGCGGTCAGGGTCAGCGCGTGGGCGGCGAAGAGCACCGGCAGCGGCAGCGCTTCCACCCGTTCGACCGTGCCGATCAGCTCGTCCCAGAGGGCGCTGCCCTGCTCCGGCGTCAGCCCCTCGAACTCGTGCACGTCGACCCCGCCCGAGACGGCGCGGCCCTCGGCGCGGAAGAGCAGCGCCCGCGGCGGGTCGGCCTCGACCGCGGCGACCGCCGCCTCCAGGTCTTCGAACAGCTGCCGGTTGAAGAGGTTGAGCGGCGGGCTGTCGAGGCTGGCGACCGCGAGTCCGGCCTCGTCTCGCTCGAGCTTGACCAGGCTCATGCCGCAGGCGCCTCGGCCCGGTTCAGCCGCACGTGCCACTGCACGGTCGCGCTCGCGACCTGGTTGCCCTCGCCGTCGAAGAGCTCGATCTCGCAGGGGAACTGGACCTTGCCCTCGGCGTCGAGCGTCGCCAGCGCCTGCTCGGCCGGAACGCCCAGCTTCGCCCGCGCCTCGATCGGCCCCTTGGCGATCTTCTCGTAGGAGATCTCGGCGCTGCGCGCCAACGGCGTCACCTCGCCCATGCGCTCGGCGAAGGCGCCGACGAAGGCGCCGCCCGACGCCGCCTCGGCGGCCGTGAACAGCGCCCCGGCGTGCTGCGAGCCGACGTGGTTGTTCAGCTCGTCACGCTCGGGCAGGCGCACGGTGGCGCCACCCGGCTCGATCTCGGTGATCTCCAGCCCGAGATGCCCGGCGAAGGGCACGGCCTGCGTCATCCCCTGGGCTATCGCATCGAAATCGGTCACTGCTCCACCTTTCGGGTCTTTGGAGCGACAATAGAGAGGTCGAGCAAAAGGAGGAAGCGGTGAAGATCGGGGTGCTGGGAACGGGAACGGTCGGCAGGACGATCGGCTCGAAGCTGATCGAGCTCGGCCACGAGGTGACGATGGGCTCGCGCTCGCCCGACGGCGAGGCGCTGCGGGCCTGGGTGAACGAGGCCGGCGCGGACGCCCATGGCGGCAGCTTCGCCGACGCCGCCGCGGCCGGCGAGCTGGTCTTCAACTGCACCGCCGGCGAGGCCTCGCTGGAGGCGCTCGAGGCCGCCGGGACCGACAAGCTCGCCGGCAAGACGCTGGTCGACGTCGCCAACCCGCTCGACTTCTCGCGGGGCATGCCGCCGACCCTCGGCGTCTGCAACGACGACAGCCTCGGCGAGCGGATCCAGGCCGCCTTTCCCGAGGCGAAGGTCGTCAAGGCGCTCAACACCGTCAACGCCGCGGTCATGGTCGCGCCCGCGGGCGTGCCCGGCGACCACAACGTCTTCGTCTGCGGCGAGGACGCCGGCGCCAAGGCGGAGACGCTCGAGCTGCTCACCGCCTTCGGCTGGCCGCCCGAACGGGTGATCGACCTCGGCGGGATCGAGGCCGCGCGCGGAACCGAGATGTACCTGCCGCTGTGGTTGCGGCTGATGGGCGCGCTCGGCGGCCCCCAGTTCAACATCGAGGTGCGCAGGGCGTAGCTGACGAGCCCTGAGACGTTCCGGAATCAAGCGATACAAGGAAGAGGGAGCCGGAAGGCAATTGCCTTTCGGCGACCGATGACGCCGTAGCGCGCCGATACCGGGGCGTCTCAGGGCACGCGGTGGACCTCGAAGAGGTTCGTCCCCAGCTCCTGATCGCGCATCCCGGCGACGATCGCGATCAGATCGCCGGAGCGGGCGACGCCGTGGAGGACCGCGAGGCTGGCGCAGTCGTCGAGCAGGTCGCGGACGTCGTCCTCGTGTTCGCTGAGGACCGCCTGGACCCCGAAGAGGAGGTTGAGCCGGCGCACCGCCTCCGGCCGCGGCGAGATCGCCAGCACCGGCACGTTCGGCCGGTGGGCGGAGACGAGCCGCGCCGTGCGGCCGCTCGTCGTCGGCACGACCAGCGCCGCCAGCCCGAGCCGGTAGACGGCGCCGACGGCGCTCTGGGCGACCGAGTCGGCGACGTCCTGGGTCGCCTGGTCGGTGCGGTTGAACAGCCAGTCGCCGTAGGGCAGGTCGGGCTCGGTCGCCCGCGCGATCCTGTCCATCACCCGCACCGCCTCGGCCGGGTGGCGGCCGACCGCCGTCTCCTCGGAGAGCATCACGGCGTCGGTGCCGTCGAAGATCGCGTTGGCGACGTCGGTCACCTCGGCCCGGGTCGGGCGGCGCTCGGTGACCATCGAGGCCAGCATCTGCGTCGCCGTGATCGCCGGCTTGGAGCGCAGCCCCGCGGCGCGGATCAGCCGCTTCTGCACGACCGGCACCTGCGCCAGCGGCAGCTCGATCCCGAGGTCGCCGCGGGCGACCATGATCCCGCCGCTCGCCGCGTTCACGATCTCGTCGGCGTTCTCCGCCGCCTGCTGCTTCTCGATCTTCGCGATCAGCGGGATGTCGGAGCCGAGCGAGTCGAGCCGCCCGGCCACCGGCTCGAGGTCTGCGGCGGTCGAGACGAAGGACATCGCGATCAGGTCGAGTCCCTGCTCGACCGCGAACTCGACCCAGCCGAGGTCGCCCTCTGTCGCCGCGCGCACGGTGGCGCCGGGGATGTTCATCCCCTTGTGCGAGGAGAGCGTCCCGCCCACCTCGACCTCGGCATCCACCCCTCCGTCTTCGGGCTCGCGCACACGCAGGCGGATCGAGCCGTCGGCCAGGTAGACGAGTTCGTCTTCGCGCAGCTTGGCGACGCCCGGCCAGTCGACCGGGATCGTCTCCCGGTCGCCCTCGATCTGCCGCGGGGTGAGCTTCACGTGCATGCCCGTCTCGAGCTCGGCGACGTCGTCGCGCAGCTCGCCGATCCGCAGCTTGGGTCCCGGCAGGTCGCCGAGGATCGCAACCTCGCGGCCGGCCCGCTCGGCGGCGGCGCGGATCGACTCGATCGTGCCCGCGTGCCGCTCGCGATCGGCATGGGAGAAGTTGAGCCGGAAGACGTCGGCGCCGGCCTCGACCAGCTGCGCCAGGACGGCGTCGTCCCAGCTGGCCGGACCGACGGTTGCGATGATCTTGGTGCGCCTGCCGTGCATACGTCACATGACTGTAGAGCGTGCCTGACATGACATCGATCCGTGTAACAATGGTCGCGTGACCCAGCTGGCCGAGCAAGCCGCTCCGCCCGAGACCCCGGTTGCCGGCGACCTGATCGGCGAGGCGCCTTCCTCGCCCGCCGGCCCGCTCGAGCCCGCCGAGGCGCCGGGGCTGCCCGAGCCGCCGCTCGTCGCCGCGCCGCGCCTGTTGCAGACGCTGCGCTTCAACCAGCGCCAGATCCAGTTCGTCTTCCGCGCCCGGCGCGAGCTGGGCGAGGTCTTCCGCATGCAGGGGATCGTTCCCGAGGCGACGACGATCACCAGCCATCCCGACCACGTCCGCTCACTGTTCACGGCCAAGCCCGAGCAGGCGCCGTCGCTGACCGGCGAGTCGCCGCTGCGACCGATCGTCGGGCCGAACTCGGTCCTCACCGCGGTCGGCCCGCGCCACATGCGCCAGCGCAAGCTGCTGCTGCCGGCCTTCCACGGCGAGGCGATCGAGCAGTACACGCAGATGATCGCCGACGCGGCCGAGCGCGAGATCGACCGCTGGCCGGTCGGCCAGCCGCTCGCCCTGGCGCCGCGGATGCAGGCGATCACGCTCGACGTGATCATGGCCGGGATCTTCGGCATCGAGGGAGCGCCGGAGCGGGGCACGCCCGAGCACCGGCTGCGACAGGTGACCAGGCACCTGGTCAACGCCTCGACCTGGCCGCTGTCGAACGTCGCCGAACTGATCAACCTCAACCGCGACGAGCCGGTCGGGACGATGAAGCTCGGCCTCGGCGTGCTCGACCGCGCCACCTATGCCGTGATCGAGCAGCGCCGCCGCGCCGAGGACCTCGGCGAGCGCCGCGACATCCTCTCGCTGCTGCTCCAGGCGCGCACCGAGGAGGGCGAGGCGCTGAGCGACAAAGAACTGCGCGACGAGCTGCTCACCCTGGTCCTCGCCGGCCATGAGACGACCGCCAACTCGCTCGCCTGGACGTGGGAGCGCCTGGTCCGCAACCCGGCCGCCCACGACGCCCTGCTCGACGCGGTGCGCGGCGAGGGCGACCCGGCCGAGCAAGTCGAGGCGACGATCGTCGAGGGAATGCGCTCGCGGCCGGTGATCCCGATCATCGGTCGCCGCGTCGAAGTCCCCTGGCGGCTCGGGCCCTATGCGGTGCCGGCGAACAGCCCGGTGACGATGAGCATCCTGCTCGTCCACCACCGCGAGGACCTCTACCCGGAGCCGTTCGAGTTCCGTCCAGAGCGCTGGCTCGGGGGGCGCAAGCCCGGCACCTACGAGTGGATCCCCTTCGGCGGCGGCATCCGCCGCTGCCTCGGCGCCGCGCTGGCTATGGCCGAGCAGCGGGTCGTGCTCGAGGCGATGGCGCGCCGCCTCGACCTCGAGGCCGACGACCCCGCGCCCGAGCGCGCCGTGCACCGCAACGTGACGATGATCCCCTCGCGCGGCGCCCGCGTCGTCATCCGCTCGCGCCGCTGACAGGCCGCGCCGGCCGCCGGGGCGGCGCTATGGTTTTCGGGACCCGGAGAGGTGGCCGAGTGGCTGAAGGCACTCGCCTGCTAAGCGAGTAAGGGTCGCAAGATCCTTCGAGGGTTCGAATCCCTCCCTCTCCGCTTTCCGCGCGCTCCACCGCCGGCAGGTGCTCCGCTCCGCGTCCGCCCTGCCGGGTTAGGCTCGCTGGGCAAATGCCGACGTATGACGAGTACGAGTCGATCTTCGCCGAGGTCGAGGCGCCGTTCGCCTTCGTCGACCTCGACGCGCTCGCGGCCAACTCCGCGGAGATGCTGGGACGGGCCGGCGGCAAGCCGATCCGGGTGGCGAGCAAGTCGCTGCGCTGCCGGGCGCTGCTGGAGCGCATCCTCCCCAGCGGCCCGGGCTTCGAGGGGCTGATGACCTTCACCCTGCCGGAGACGCTGTGGCTGGCCGAAAACGGGTTCGAGAACCTGCTGCTCGCCTACCCGACCGCGGACACCGGCGCGCTGAGCGAGCTGGCGCTGCGCTCGGTCGCGAACCCGGACGGCGCGCCGATCGTGATGGTCGACTGCGTCGAGCACCTCGACGCGATCGAGTCGGTGCTCGGCGCCGGCGCCGCGCCGGTGCGCGTCTGCGTCGACCTCGACGCGAGCTGGTGGTGGCTCGGCGGCAGGGTCAAGGTCGGGCCGAAGCGCTCGCCGGTGCACACGGTCGAGCAGGCCGTCGCCCTCGCGCGGGTGATCGAGCGGCGGCCGCAGCTGACCCTGGCGGCGCTGATGGCCTACGAGGGTCAGATCGCCGGTGTCGGCGACCGGCCGCCGGGACGGCGGATGCGGAGCGCCGCGATCCGCTTCATGCAGCGCCGCTCGGCGGCCGAGCTGGCGCAGCGACGCGCCGCGGTCGTCGGTGCGATCCGCGAGTTTGCCGAGCTGCCGATCGTCAACGGCGGCGGCACCGGCAGCCTCGAGCTGACCGGCGCCGAGGACGCGGTGACGGAGGTCACGGCCGGCTCCGGCTTCTACGCCCCCGCCCTCTTCGACCACTACAGCCGCTTCTCGCTCACCCCGGCGGCCGGCTTCGCGCTGCCGATCGTGCGCAAGCCGGCGCCGAGCGTGGCGACGGCGCTGGGCGGCGGCTACCTCGCCTCGGGCGGCGGCGACCCGGCGCGACTGCCGGTCCCCTGGCTCCCGGCCGGCCTGCGCCTCGACCCCGAGGAGGGCGCCGGCGAGGTGCAGACGCCGCTGCTCGGCGCGCCCGCGGCCGAACTCTCGATCGGCGATCGCGTCTACATGCGCCACGCCAAGGCAGGCGAGCTGTGCGAGCGCTTCGACGTCCTACACCTGGTCGAGGGCGGCGAGATCGTCGACATCGTTCCCACCTACAGGGGCGAGGGCAAGTCGTTCCTCTGACGAGTGCTCCGTTGACCACCTACAAGGGGGCTAATGGAGCACACGTCACTCGCCGAGCACGCGCGCCGCGTACTCGTTGGCGAAGACGCGTCCCGGATCGAGCTCGTCGCGCGCCGCCTGGAACGCGTCC
The DNA here is from genome assembly GCA_963727465.1 of uncultured Solirubrobacterales bacterium. Classification (GTDB taxonomy): domain Bacteria; phylum Actinomycetota; class Thermoleophilia; order Solirubrobacterales; family 70-9; genus VRUE01. The sequence goes on from CAVSGL010000002.1 coordinate 34,969, forward strand.
CACCGCGGATAGAGCGGCGCCAGGGTGGCGGCCGTCTGGAAGTGGCGCTTGCCCCAGTGGGGGCGGCCGCCGAACTCGCGCATGATCGCCTCGACCGCCTCGAAGTAGGGACGCCAGCGCATGCCCCGGTACTGGTGAACGGCGATGTAGGCGGTGTCGCACTCGTGCGAGGGGCTGAGCAGGGCATCGTCGCCGGCGGCCACCCGCATCTCGATCGGGAAGAAGACCGGGTAGCGGTTGGCGCGCACCCACTCGATCACCCGCCGCGCCGCCTCCGGTCCGTGCTCGCGCGGAACCCCGTACTCCATCTCGGTGAAGCGGACGCGGCGCTCGCTGGCGAAGACCCGGTCGCTGCGGTCGACCGTCCTGCCGCCGGAAGCGAGCGCGGCGGCCAGCCGCGAGAGGGCGGGGATCGCCCTGGGCAGAACGCGCCCCGCGGCGGAGAGGGCCTCGAGCGCCCAGTTCTCCAGGACGATGTCGTTGAGGTAGGCGGCGGCCCGGCCGCGGGGCCGCGGCGGCCCCTCAACCCGGTTGCGCTCCAGCACCAGCGCCGAGTCGGCGTAGGGAAAGGTGAAGAGCTCGAAGTGGTCGTTGGCCGCAGCCCGCTGCTCGAACGAGTCGAACACCTCGGCGCGCGGCTGCGGGGCATCGATCCGCTCGAGCACGAAGGCGGGCACGCAGCGCAGCGTCACGGCCGAGATCGCGCCCAGGGCGCCGACGCTGACCCGCGCCGCACGCAGCAGATCCGGCTCGGAGCCGTCGAGCTCGCGCACGCTGCCGTCGGCCGCAACGAGCTCGATCGCCTCGACCTGGGCGGAGATGTTGCGCAGCTTCGCTCCGGTGCCATGGGTGCCGGTGGAGATCGCGCCGGCGATCGTCTGCCGGTCGATGTCGCCGAGGTTCTCCATCGCCAGCCCGAGCCCGTGCAACTCCTCGTTGAGCGTGGCCAGGACGGTGCCCGCGCCGACCTTGACCAGGCCCGACGCCGGGTCGGCGTCGATCACGCCGCCGAGCACGCCGATGTCGATCAACGTGCCGTCGGTCAGCGCCGCCTCGGTGAAGGAGTGGCCGCTGCCGGCGACGCTGACCTTGCGCCCAGCCCCGGCGGCGGCGACCAGGGCCCCCGCGAGCTCGTCGCGGCTGCGCGGTCGCAGCACCTCAGCGGGCGTGCACTGCTGGTCCCCCGTCCAGTTGCGCCAGGTCGTGGACACTCCGTAAAGCTAGTGCGTCCGCTCCGCTACGTCTCCGCCGGCTGCACCATCGGCGGCGCGAGCGAGCGGTAGGCGTAGGCGGCGGTCAGCAGCAGCAGCGCAGCCACCGCAAGGCTGGGAAGGACGTAGCCGGTGGCGCTGGCGACGCCGCCCCCGGCCACCGCCCCCACCGCCTGCCCCGCGGCCCAGGCCATGTTGGACAGCCCAGCGGCGAAGCCCTGGTGGAGCCTGCTGTGGTCGGCCGCCTCCGAGAGCGTGGTCAGCGCCGGCGCGAAGCAGATGCCGGCTCCGAGCGAGCCGAGGATCAGCGCCGCGAGCACCGGCCCGAGCGCCTGAGCGGCCGCGATCCCGACCATCGCACAAGCGCAGATGCCGATCCCGATCACGAACGGGATGCGCCGGCCGACGCGGTCGGAGTAGCGGCCGACGACGGGCGAGAGCACGGCCTCCAGCCCGGCGCCGAAGATGAAACCGCCGGCGATCGCGACGTGCCCGCCGCCGAGTTCGTCGATCCGCAGGGGCACGAGGACCTCGACCGCGCCGAACATCACCGAGGGAACCGTCACGAAGGCGGTCGCAGTGAGGATCGGGCGGCTGCGGATGATCGTCGCGACCTCGCGCAGCGGCTGGCGCTCGGGCGGGCCGGCTTCCGGCAGGCGCGCCGCGGCGGCGGCGAGCACCAGCGCCACGCCCAGCACGGAACCGAAGACGACGCCGGTACCGATCTCGGCCGCGGCCGCCCCAAGCAGCGGGCCGACCAGCGCCCCGGCGACCGCGGTGCCGAGGGCCGTCCCGATGATCGAGCCGCGACGCTCGGGTGGAGCGGTCGTGATCAGCCAGGTCAGCGCTCCGGACCAGATCAGCGCCCCGGAGACGCCCTGGGTGAAGCGGGCGGCGTCGAGCAGGACCATCTCGTTGGCGAGGCCGAAGACGAGGCTGGAGCCGCCCAGCAGCAGGAGCCCGCCGATTACGGTGCGCCGCGGCCCCATCCGGGTCGCCACCAACCCGGCCGGCAGCGAGGCGGCCAGCGTGCCGGCAGCATAGGCGGCGGCGAGGATCCCAGCCTCCGCCTTGCTCAGCCCGAACTCGGCGACATAGTCGGGCAGCAGCGGCGCAATCGCCGCGTAGAAGGCGACGTCGAAGAAGACCATCGCGGAGGCGAGGATGAGCAAACGACGCATCACAGTTATAGAACCACCGTCTGCTCTTTTTACTTCATGCCTTTTCGTCCATAAACTGACAGCTAGCATCGACATATCGTCTGACCCCCGGAGGGGTGGCAGAGCGGTTGAATGCGGCGGCC
>CAVSGL010000003.1:0-545826 GCA_963727465.1 uncultured Solirubrobacterales bacterium
GACCGCCGCTCCCGCCGCGTCGCCGCCTGCCCAGGTCCCCGCCACCGCGCCCTCCCCCGCGCATCCCGACAGACACACCAGCCCCTCGGCCCGCGCCTCGACCTGCTCCAGGGTCACCGAGGGCTGACCCGCCGTGCGGCCTGTGTTGTCGCGGGTGTGCGAGTGGGCCTCGCTCAGCAGCCGGCAGAGGTTGCGGTACCCGACCGCGTCCTCGACCAGCAGCGTCAAATGCAATGGACCGCGGTCGAGGTTTTCGTCGCTATCCGGTGAAAACCTCGACCGCGGTCGGGGGTGGCTGGTGACGGTCAGCTCGGCGCCGGTGATCGGGCGCACGCCGAAGCCCTTGCAGGCGCGGGCGAACTCGATCGAGCCCCAGATGCCGTCGTGGTCGGTGAGGGCGAAGGCCGGGTAGCCGGCTTCGGCCGCTGCGGCGGCGAGCTCGGTCGGCGTCGAGGCGCCGTCGAGGAAGGAGAAGGCCGAGTGGGCGTGCAGCTCTATATACGGAGCGCTCACACCGGTGCCTCAGGCGCGCTGCCGGTACCAGCGCCCGCGGTTGGTGCGGAAGACGACGGTGTCGCTGCCGTCGGCGAGAGCGAGCTCGAAGTAGTGCCGCCACAGTCGCCGCAACGTCCACCAGCGGTCCTCGACCAGCCACTCCTCGCGCACCGCCGCCACCTCGACCCCGCCGACCTTCAGCGGCACCCCCTCGGGGCCGACCTCGACCGCGACCCGCCGCGGCGCATACAGCCGCCGGATCCCGGGGGTCATCGCGAGGCTGCCCGCGCCGCGCTCACGGCGCGGGCACCGGATACGGCGTGAGCAGGTCGCGGCGCTCGGGGACGCGGGAGTCGCCGTCGACCGGCAGGACCTTGAGCAGCGACTCGGCTCCCTGGGCGGCGCGGACCTCGCGCAGGGCGGCGCCGAGGCGGTGGCGGCGCGAGTCCTCGCCGGGGCGGGCGAGCTCGAGCTGCTCGGCGGCGGGCGGGCCGAGGCCGACGGCGCGCAGCGAGAGCGCGACCGCGGGCGCCGGCAGCTCATCCAGGCGCGGCAGGAGCACGGCGCGCAGGGCTCGGGCCGACGCCGTCGGCCGGCCGAGACCCTGCGCGACGCTCCAGCTGCCGCCGCCACCGAGGACGGCGCCGAGGCGCAACCCCAGCAACGTGCGCCCCTGACGCCGCGGCGCGGCGAGCAGTCGATCGACCAGCAGCTCCAGCGCCCGCTCCAGCTGGCTGCCGGCCGTCCCCTCGGGAAGCTCGATCTCCTCGACCAGCTCCTCCCAGGCGCCGTGGAGGCCGAGGACGAGCAGCTCGTCCTCGCCGCGGGCGATCCGCAGCGCGCGCAGGCCGGGGAGACCGAAACGGTCGGCGACGTGGCCCGGGGAGAGCCGTGCCAGCTCGCCCAGCGTCCCGACTCCCAGCCGCTCCAAGGTCGCGACCAGGTCGACCGCCTCACGCTCCGGCAGCCCGAGGCGGTCCTTGAGGACCGCGACCGAAAGCTCGGAGAGAAAGACAGTCATGCGAACGTATGTTCGCATGAGTGTCGGTGGATTCAAGCTACGAAAGGTTCCGCCCGCCGCCCCGGGGCGGGGAGCCGGCAGGTGCGGTGGCCGGATGACGGAGTCTGAGTCTATGAACTGCGATGTTTACTTAAATTAGTTGCACCAATCATGGGACTGTGAGAGGGTCGGCGCCGATGCTGGCTCATATCGCGGGAGCACCGGTGGAGGAGACGGCCCTCGGCTTTGCGCCGATGGCCTTCGCCGCCGCCGGCCTGGCGAGCGCTCGTTTGCGCCGCCTGGCAAGTCAGCGCCGGCCGCGGCGGCGGCGACCCCACGGCACGAGACATGGGAGGCGTGCATGAGCGTCGCCGCCGCTTCAGCCACCCGCGCACCGCTGCGCCTGCGCCACCGGCGCAGCGCCCGTCGCCTCAGCAAAGGCCAGCTCGCCGAGCTGCGCCAGGCGATCTCCAGGGCGCAGAGGATCGGCGACGACCGCGGCTACCAGTACTGGGCCGGCGTCCACGGCCTGCCGCTGCCGGTCTACTGCCAGCACGGCACCCAGCTCTTCCTTCCCTGGCACCGCGCCTACCTCTACTTCCTCGAGAAGGCGCTACAGGACCGGGTCCCCGGCGTGACCCTGCCCTGGTGGGACTGGCGCGACCACAGCGAAGCGCTGCCCGCCGCCTACGCCCGCGCCCGCACTCCCGGCAACAAGGCCAACCCGCTCCACTCCTCGCCGATCCAGCCCAGCGGCAGGCGGCAGCCGAACGAGAAACGGACCTGGCGCGAACCGGGCGACCCGAGCTGGCTGCCGAGCGCCGCCCAGGTGGCGCAGGTGCGGGCGAACCGCGACTTCTTCACCTTCCAGAGCCAGCTCGAGAGCCTGCACAACGGCGTCCACGGATTCGTCGGCGGGACGATGGCCTCGGTCGCGACCTCCGCCTACGACCCGATCTTCTGGGCGCACCACTGCATGATCGACCGCCTCTGGTACCTCTGGCAGCTCGACCACCCCGGCGCGCGGCTGCCCGCCCGCTACCTCGACCTCGCCCTGCCGCCGTTCGAGATGACCGTGCGCGAGACGCTCGACGTGACCGCGCTCGGCTACGACTACGCGGCGGGCACCGCCGCCGTCCCGGGACCGCGCCGTGGTTGAGCGCTTCCGCAGCAAAGCGCTGGAGCTGCCGGACCCCGAGCACGGCTTCGACCGCGTCGACCTCGCCTTCTACGACGTCGACCACTCCAGCGCCACCTACGAGGCGCGGGTCTTCATCGGCGCCCCGCGCGGGCTGGCGGGCGGCGCGGGCGCCGACCACCCGGCCTACGCCGGCTCCTTCTTCGTCTTCGGCCACGACCGCTGCTACGGCGAGGAGGGCCACTGCGAGGTGCCGGAGGATCGCGACCCCTTCGACCTGCGGCTCCCCCACCACCTCGAGCCCGAGGCCGAGGTCGTGACCGTGACCGACGCGGTCAGGCGCCTGGCCGAGGGCGGCAAGCGCAAAGCCGCGGTCGACGTGCTCGCCTGCGGCCCCGACGGAGCGGCGGTGAAGGCGCTCGCCTTCGACCGGCTGCGGCTGCTGACCTACCGCTGAGCGATGCCCGCCGTCGCCGAAGACCTCTCCCCGATCCTCAGGCCGCCGGCGGAGACGCTGGCCGAAATCGAGCCGCTCGCCGCGGCGCTCGACGCCGAGCTGCCCGACAAGGTGCTCGACCGCAACCTGCTCGTCGGCACCTGGAACATCCGCGCCTTCGGCGACATGTCCGACAGCTGGAAACGCGGCAAGGGCGACAGCCCGAAACGCAACCGCTCCGACGCCCTGGCGATCGCCGAGATCCTCTCGCGCTTCGACGTCGTCGCCGTGCAGGAGGCGCGGGCGAACCTGAAGGCGCTGCGCAATGTGATCAAAGCCCTCGGGCCGGACTGGGGCCTGATCCTCACCGACGTCAACCCGCCGCCCGCCGGCAACGGCGAGCGGCTCGCCTTCCTCTTCGACACGCGCCGGGTGCGCCCGTCCGGGCTGGCGGCGGAGCTGGTTGAGCCCGAAGACGAGCTGAAGGAAGGCAAGATCGCGGAGGGAGCGTTGCAGGAGCAGTTCGTCCGCACCCCATACGCGGTCAGCTTCAGGAGCGCCGACCAGACCTTCATCCTGATCACCCTGCACGTCAAGTACGGCGACGACGCCGCGGGGAGGACGGGCGAGCTGAAGGGGATCGCCGAATGGCTCCGCGACTGGGCACAACGGACCGAGGACTACAACCAGAACCTGATCTGCCTCGGCGACTTCAACATCGACCGCAAGGACGACCCGAACTTCAAGGCGTTCACCTCAACCGGCCTCGAAGCGCCAGCCGAGTTGAACGAAGGCATCTCGCGCACCGTCTTCGACAAACCCGGCAAACCGCACTACTACGACCAGATCGCCTGGTTCACGAAGGGCAAGAAGGCACGACTGACGCTCGACTTCGAGCCCGGCGCCGGCCACGCCGGCCGCTTCGAGTGGACCAAGCACCTGCTGACGAAGATGGATCCCCAGGAGGCCTCCTGGCACATCTCCGACCACTACCCGCTCTGGGTCGAGTTCGGGATGTAGCTGCGCCGGCTTTAGGTTCGGGTGACGACGAAGACGATCACCGCCGCCCAGCCGGCGACCGTCGACGACCCCAGCGTGAGGACGGAGTAGACGAGCATCTTGTGGAGTCCGTCGAGGCGGTCGTTGATCCGGTCGAGCTCATGGTCGACCTTGTCGAAGCGTCGGTTGACCTCATCCCGAAAGTCATCCAACCGCTCATCTGTCCAACTCTCTCTCATCTTGTACATGGTGACAGACGCTAAGACAATTCGTCGCACAGATGTTGCGCATCGATGAAATCTTCTGACTCAGCTCTGTGACGAAAGCGTGACGGCGAGCTCGTCCTCGAGCTCGGGCAGGCGCTCCGCTTCGCCGGCGACCGCGAGCCTGCCGACCAGGGCGAGCACGCCGGCGGCGGGGACCCAGCCGCAGCCGAGGCGCTCGGCGAAGGCGGCAACCATCGCGTCGTGGCGCTCGACGCCCTGCGGACCTGCGGCGAGGATCTCGACCGTCAGCAGCCGCGCCGAGGGCGGGTCGGCGGCGAAGATCGCCAGCGCGGTCCGCAGGGCGGCACGGGGACCGGGCCCATCCCCACCGGCAGCGGCCCGATCGATCGCCTCGAGCAGCCGCCCGAGCAGCTCCCCGTGCGCCGCGAGCATGCACTCGCGCTTGCCCTCGAACTGCCTGTAGAAGGTGAGCGAGGAGACCCCGGCCCGCTTGGCCACCGCCGACACGGTGGCCTCGGCGTAGCCGGCCTCCGCGCACTCCTCGGCGATCGCCGCAACCAGCCGTTCGCGCTGGTTGCGGGCGACGAGCTCCGCCGGGATCCCGTGGGACCCCGGCGGAAGCCGCCGCTCTCGATCCTCAGCCGTTATGCCTCCGATGGTGCCGCTTGTGCTTCTTCTTGGCCGCCTTGCCGCAGTCGTTGCGCACGATCGGGTGCAGCTGGGAGACCTTGCCGTTCTGGCCGCTGAGGCGCACGTTGGCGCGGCTGTCTCGCTTGCTCTGCCTGCACAGGTTGCGCGAGTTGACGACGAGGCCGCGCTTGCCGCCGAAGAGCACCAGGCGGGCCTTGGTGAACGGGGCGTCGGGGACTCCTTCGAAGGTGTTCCTGAGGGCGCCCCTGACGGAGTCGGTTTTGCCCGCAAGCTCTACTGCGATCGGCTGGGAGGCCGGTCCCTGGATCGCCAGGACCAGGTCGGGCAGCTTGTGGTTAGAGCTGCGCAGGTAGACGTTGCCAGAGAGCCAGTAGTCGAACAGCGGGCTCTTGACCCAGGCCTTGCCGTAGACGGAGCCCTTGGGGCACTTTTCGCCGTTGCCGTTGCCGGCCGCGAACTGGACCCTGGTGCAGATCGTTTTGATGTGGGCGTTGTCGAGGAAGGCGCTTCTGGGCAGCTTGGTCTGGATCCGTGCCAGGCCGGCGACGCCGATGCCCTTGGAGAAGACATCGGCGATCAGCTTCGGGTGCGCGGTGCGCTTGGTGCCGCCCTTCAGGGTCAGCCGCATGTGCGGCTTGAAGTCCAGTTCCTTGCAGCCGCCGACCTGGAAGCGGTTCTCAGGCGAGGCGGTGGCTCCGTTGGAGCTGCCCAGGGAGGCGGTGATCTTCATCGCTTCGCAGTTGGTCGGGTTGAGCGCGAACTGGCCCTTGTCGATCTTGATCGCGACCGAGCGCAGCTTCAGCGGGATGCCTCTGAGGGCGGTCGGGAACTCGTCCGAGCTGGCCGTCACCTGGGCGGTGACGGGGTCGATCCGAAGCGGCGTGCGGATAACGACGTCGCCGAGGTCGAAGGGACCGGCGACCGCGGGGGTGATCGCCACTGCGGAGAGCGGGGCGCCCTTGTAGGGGCCGGCGAGGTAGAGGCTGCCCCCCACGTGGACCGGCTCAGAGCCGACTCCTGCCGCGGCGTCGATCGTGCCGAGCTTCGATGCCTCGGGACAGCTCGGGGAGGACTGCTCGTCCTTGCCGGACTTCCCCTGCGCGGCGGCGATGTCTGCGTCAGAGCAGTAGGGGACGCCGGCGAGCTTTGCGGCGAGTCCGGGGGGCATCGTGAAGTCGAGGCTTCTCAGCTCCTGTTCTCCGTCAGCTCTGTCGACCTTGACCACCAGCGGGGAGTAGCCGCCGGCGATCGGGTCGGTGGAGCCCGCTTCGAAGGAGGGGTTGAAGGGACGGGCGCCAGAGGAGGAGGCGCAGTTGTTGGAGACGTTGAAGGAATTGGAGGTCTGGGCGGCAGGTCCCGATTCGGGCGCGGACCACGGGGTCCAGGCGCCCTTGGTCGCGTAGGTGCCGCAGACTTCGGGGGTGGCGAGGGTCGAGCGCGGGCCGCCGCCCCTGAACGTCAGGGTGAGGTCTTCGACCGGCTGCTGGGGCACGTAGTCGAAGGTCGCGGTCAGCTGCCCGGTGTCGGGATCGACGTCGACCTTGCCGGGGAGCTTTAGGGTGATCCCGAACCTTGGGCTTTCGATCACCAGATAGAGGCCGATCAGGCTGTCGAAGGGGTTTTCTTCCTGGGCGGCGAGGTAGATCGTGCCCTTGAGCGGTTCTTCGAGCAATGGCGTGGTCGCTTCGACCGTGCCGAGCTTGGAGGCATCGGGGCAGCTGACGGGGTCGTTGTTGAAGCGGGTCGGGTTGGGCAGATCGCCCGCGCCCTTGTATCCCACCTGGGCCTCAGAACATGCCTGAAGGCCGTTTGCCTGGGAGGGGTTGACGTTGAGACCCTCGGGCAGCTTCACGACCGACTGCTTGAGGTCGGGCGTGCGGAGCCTTTCGGGATCGGTCAGGCCCGACTGGTCGATGTGCAGGTGGGCGGTTGCTCCGGTTCCCGAGGAGCCGTCGGTGTTCGTCGGCTGGAAGCTGAACTGCGGTTCGAATTTCAGTTTGTCGCAGCCGGTCACCGGGGGCTGAGGAGAGCTGGCGTGGTCGAACTGCGACGGGTTCTGCCAGCTGTTGACGGCGATGTCGACAGCCGGAGTCCGCCGCGCCTGCTCGGCGCAGTCGGTTGCGTTGCGCAGGAAGGCCTTGCCTTCGGCTCCTTCGGGCTCGCCTTGGAAGAAGGTAAAGGCCGAATAGACGGTTTCCGACGTCGGCGAGTTCGGGGAGGCGATTCGCACCCCGAAGTCCTCTTCGGAGCGCACCGAGCCGAGCAGGGTGACGACCGGCACGACAAATCGCGTGCTGAACTGCGCCGCGGTGCCGCCCGCTGGAACATCATTGACGATCGAGAATTTCCCGCTGCCTTCGGTCCGCGCCACAGAGCCGAAACGGCGGGGACCAACGTAGCTCGTGCCGACCGTGAACTGACCTTCGGTGTTGCAGGCGGGGCCTGCGCCACCCGTTTCGGGAACCAGATAGCCCTGTGGACAACGGTCGGTGACGAGCGGGTCCCCGAGGAAGCCCGGCGGCAGATCGACGTTCAGGTCCCGTAGATCCCCGGCCGGATTGATCCACCCCAATCCCGAGCGCACCGTGTTGAACACCACGGCCGTGAACTGGCTGTAGGGGTGGCCGCCGGCCTGGGTCGAGGGGGTGCCGTCGGCTTCGAAGGAACCCGAGAGGAAGGCGGCGACCCCCGCCTGGGCGGGTTCGGAGGAGATGACTATCGGCAGGGCGTAGGAGGCTTCTCCGGCGGCGCCGCCGCCGGAGACGGTCACGGTCGCCTGGGAGGAGGAAGCAACCGTCGGTTCGACCTTCACGGGCACTTTGATCTGCGGCCCCGGAGAGATCTTCTTGATCGTTTCCGAGGTCGTGCAGGTCGCTTCGCTCGGTTCGGTCGTGCACGACCAGCCGCTCGCTTCGGGTTCGGTGGTTTCGACTGCGCCGTCGATGACGACGCCCGCCGGCAGCGGACCGAGGTGCAGGGTGATTGCCCCACCGGTGGGCGCGCCGCCGATGTTGACCGGGGCGACCCAGATCGTTCCGGTGCCCGGGCCGCCGGGCACCGTGGTGAAGCTCCGCGCGTAGGCGCCTTCGCCGCTGAGGCCCGAGCCGTCGAGGCCGAGCTCTTCGACTTCTTCGCCGGCCAGCGCCGCCCCGTAGTGGATGTAGTAGGGGGTGGCGGCGTCCCCGCCGGGACCGCCGGTGACGGTGTAGCGGCCCGGTTCGGGGGGCTGGAAGTACGGCATCGATTCCAACGCTTCCTGCACTTCCCCGCCGGACGCGCTGTAGGGGATCGGCGCGGTCGGCTCGGTGGCGCTCAGCGAGATCGCGCCGTAGAAGGTGAAGTAGGAGCTGTTGGTCGGTTGGGAAAGGGTGATCGTGGCGCCGGAGACCGCTTCGACCACAGCGCCGGGATCGAGGTATCCGGAGGCGATTTCGTCGCCGACGAAGAATTCACCCGATACCCCCGACAGTTCACGGGTGAAGATCGTGATTTTCTGGTTCGTTTTGTTGCCGGTCGGGGCGTCTGAGAGCTCGACCGTCGTGCCCGGCGTTTCGCAGTCGGCAGAGCAGGAGACGATCGTCGTGCCCGAGGGGATGCGCGAGCCCTGTAGCCGCAAGCCGACTTCGAAGGAGGCACCCGCTTCGACGCTTTCGATCGTCGCCGTCGTGTTCCCTTCGCTGTAGGTGAGGTGGCCTTCGGTGGTTACCGGAGTGCCGGTTCCTTCGCCGGCCTTGCCCGAGAGGGTGAAGGTTCCGCCAGCAGCCTGCACCGTGACACGCTGCACCTCGGACTGCCTGGGCGGCAGGTGCGTCGGGCCGCTGGCAGCCAGCACCTTCCAGGCCGGCTGCGAGGTCGCTTCGGCCTGTGCGACGGCGGCCGTGGCAAACAGCCCGGTCAGGGAGAGAGCGAGCGCGGTGAGGTAGCGGCGGGTCTTCATGGCTTTGCCTTTCGTCTCGGTCGCGGTGCTCACTTGCCTGCCCTCCGGTGGTTGTCGGTTCGCTTGTTCGCCTTGCTGAGGCGCCTGGCGCGGCAGCGCTTGGCGTGCTTGCTGGTGGCCTTGGCGCGCCTTGCGACCCGCCTTGCCTTTCGGGCCAGCTTCCCTGCCTTGGCGCCGTGGCCGTTTTGGGCGAGCTTGCGGGCGTTTTGGCGCAGCTTCTTCGCCCTCAGGCTGAGGCGCTTCGCCTGGCGGGCCGTCCTCGCGCAGGAGTTCGCTCCTGCGCCCTTGGCGGCTTCTTTGACGTTGCCGGCGCCCTGTAGGTCCTTGCTGGCGGCCTTCGGGCTCGATCCCGCCTCAGAGGAGGAACCCTGGCAGGAGCCTTCGTCGGTCGGGTCGCAGGGCTGGGCGGGTTTCGGCGGTTCGGGGAAGCCGCCCGCGATGCGGGCGTCCCAGGCCGCGTTGCGGCCTTCGGGGTTTTCCCAGTTGAGCGCCGCGGGGTCGGAGAAGTAGAGGTCCGTGCCGTCGGCGCTGGCTCCGCCGAAGTACAGGGTGCCCTGGTTGGGCGGAGACGAGGTGTTCGGCCTTTCGGTCGCGATGTGGAAGACCTGGCCGTGAGACCACTCATAGAGCGCCCATTCGCCCACCTCGCCTCCGGGTGCGAGCCCGTCGGGGGAGAGGAAGAAGACCAGCGGCCGGCCTTCGCGCACCACCAACGATCGCTGCTGGCTCCTGGTGGAGCTGGCCAAGGGATAGACGCGGGACCCTTCTGCCGCGTTGACCGACGGTTTGCCGTCCTGGCGACAGGAGAGACACACCACGGCTTCGCTGCCGCGGCTGGCCGCGGCGTCGTAAAGGTAGGCCTCCGGGGCGCCGCCGCCGTCATATTCGGTGACCTTCTCGCCGGTTTCGAACAGCAGATAGCGGCCGTCTTTGCTGGTTCTCGACGTATATCGGGCTTGCCTGCCAAGCGTGAGCCGCTGCACCTCAGAGGTCGATCCGCCAACGGTGGCGACGAAGTGGACGGAACCCGCCGACTCCTCATAGAGCGAGAAGGTGTCGTCGACCAGGTTCTGGGCGAGGCTCTTGCCCCTTCCCGGCACCAGCCGGCCCCGTGCGATGAAGTAGACGTGCGAGCCGTCGGCGGCCAGCCCGACCAGGGCGCCGAAGTCGGCGGCTGCCGTCCTGCCCCCGACCTGGGCCCCACCGGCCTCATGGGAAATCGAGAGATCGCGCAGCGTTTCGCTTTCGAGGTCGTATTCGTAGAGGTCCCAGCCTTCCGGCGTTCCTTCGTATTCGCTCGTTTCCGCCGTCAGCCCGGCGTTGGAGACGAAGAAGACCCGCTTCCCATCGGGAGTAGCCCCCTGGAAAGTCGCGTCTACGTGAAAGCTGTCGATTTCGAAGCCGACGTTCGGCGTGGCGGTCTGAGACAGCGAGACATCGATGGTCTGGGTGCCGTCGATCCGTGCGAACACGCCGGTCTTGCCGACTTCTTCGGGATTGTTGCCGGTCTGCCGTTTGGCGCTGAAGAAGACGCGCGACCCGTCTTCGGAGACCGCGTTGAAGAGGTCGCTGCCTTTGGGGCTGCCGCCGGTCGCGTCCGCCACTTCTTCGCCGCCGCCTTCGGTCGGCACCCAGCCGACGTTGCGAAGGGTTCCTTCGTCCCATTCGTAGAGGCGCTTTTCGCCGGCGCCCGGGATGCCCGTGTAGTGGTAATCGGTCGCGAAGACGATGCGATCACAATCCCGCGACATCCCGATCAGTTCGTATTGCAGGAAGAGGCCGCCGACCACATTTTCGAAATCTTCCGGCGGGTATGGCGTGAGCAGGGTGTAGGAGCCGTCGGAGTTCCGCCGGTAGAGGTTCGCGCCGCCGGCTTCGATGGTCAGACGCCCCGCGGGTCCCGCGGTCAGCGGCTGTGGGCTCGCCAGCACCGCGCAGCTCAAGTCCGCCGAGGTGCCAAGGAAGTAGCTCGGCCGCGAACCACCATTCCGTTCATTGCGCTCGCTGATCCCCGGCGCATACTGCGTGGAGGACCAGCCACCCGAGTCGCGCGATCCCAGGTAGACCACTTCGGCGCCGCGCGTGGCGTCGGGGAGTCCGAATCCCGCCTCGTAGACAAACTTCCCTGGGGTTTCCCCGGCGCTGAACTGGAGTTCTCCTCCACCGGCGCGGGCCGGGGCGAAGATCGGTCCCGGATCGCGCGGGGAGACCAGCTCCAGGCACCTCGCCTCCGGCAACCCGCACGAGTTGAGCGTTTCAAAGGTCTGATCGGGGCTGACGGTGGTGCTGGCGATTTCCGCGGTGTTGTTGGCGACAACCCGATAGTGATAGGCGGTTCCCGCTGTTAGGCCGCTGATTTTCGCGGTGACCAGCACTGGCGTTTCGCCCGAACCGATGAACGATTCGAAGCCGGCGGGAATGCTGGTGCCATAGCTCGCAGTCGGGCCCCACTCGAAGTGGTAGGACGTTCCGAAGCCGCGGGGGTTGATCTTCGCTTCCAGGACGACCGATCCCTGGGTCGCCTCGCGGGCGCGGATTTCGGAGATCTGCGGCGGCCCGGTGGTGGTGAAGGACAGCACGTCGCCGTAGCGAGTCGCTTCGGAGTTCGTCGCCTTCAGGCGCACTTCGTAGGTCGCGTTGGACTGCAATTCCGCGAGCTGGGCGCTGACCGCATGTTCGGAGAAGTCCGGGTCGATTTCGCCGGCTTCGGGTTCGCAAACGACCTCTTCGAAGCTCGCACTGGCCTTCGCTTTGATTTCGAACGCGCATTCGGTGTACTGGTCGCCTTCCGGCCGCACGAAGCCGTGCAGGGTCGCCGCAGTGGGTTCGATGTCGGTAGCAGCGGCGGTCGTCACCGTGCTGGCCGTCACGAGCGTCTTGTCGGCGCTCTTCGACGGGCCGTTTTCGTTTTCCGCCACCAGGCGGTAGTGGTAGGTCGCGCCGTTTGGCGTGAGCCCACCGATCTTGGCACTGACCGGATGCGCTTCTTCGTCGGTCGGAATAGCGCCTTCGCACGGCGCGGTGTGGCCATAGCTGGTGGTCGCGCCGTATTCGAAGAAGCATTCGGTGACTTCGATGCCTTCGGGATTGACCCCGCCGTTCAGGGTCGCCTTGGTGCCGGTGATTTCAGAGGCTGCGTAGGCGCCGGTAGTCGGGACGATCACTGCGGGACCAAAAACATCGACTCTGTCGAGAGCGAAATCCGCGACGTAGATCCGCTGCGTCGCCAGATTGAGCGCAACGCGTTCGGCCCGGTATCCAAGGTCTTCTCCGCCGAATTCGCTGACCTTGGCTAGGGTCGTCGCGTCATACTCGAGGACGCTACTTGGATATTCAGCAGTTGAGTCTTCGGTGGTGACGATGTAGACGTGGTTGCTGGCCGGGTCATATGCGACACCACCCGTTCGCCCGATGACAATCGGTTCACAGTCAGCCGGGTCGATTTCGCCGAAGCCGTCGGCGGGAAACTTGTAGACGCCGCCTACCGGCACTTGAACGAAAATGTCCCCCGCGTTATCGACAGCGATCTGCCCAGGCGTCCCGTTGTGAAGACAGGAACCAACGTCGTATTCAGCGATTTTCGTCCCTGACGTATCGAACTTGTCGACGAGATAGGTGAAGCCGGTGACAAAGTCGCCTTTGTATCCCCCTAGGTACAGGTCGCCTTCCGAGTCTATACCGGCTCCCGCTGGATCATTGAATTCTGGGACTGGAATATCGAGAGATGGTTCATGTTCGTATTGTTCGGTCGTGCCGTTGCGAACGTATGCGCCGATTTCTTCTTTAGTACGTTCGTAGGAGTAGAGAGTGCCGAAGTTGGGACTGCTTGCGACATTGTCGAATGCAAGACCAACGTAGGTGTTAGACCCGTAATTGAAGCCGCTGAGCGAGAACGGTGCGGCGAGTTCCGCGGGCGCGCCCCCTTCGCTACCGAGGATCAGGAGTTCGTGGTTCGAGCTGAGGAAGACGTTTCCGCTCGCTTCGTCGACCGCGATGCCGGACGGGGAGTCGATCGTCACGCCAGACCCCGAGCCGGTGATCGGCGAGAAGGATTCGGGGGTGTGGGTGATCGTGGCGGAGGCGGTGGCGGCCGAAAGGGCGAGAAGGGCGGCGACGGCGAGGAAAGTCGCGCCGAACACGCCGAGGCGGCCCGAGGACGTACCTCTCCCGTTGCGGCCAAACGAAGACGCACGGGTGGCGACGGCTCCACGGAAGAGGCGGCCGAGGCCGGTGGCCTGGCGCTGGGTCGATCCCGCGGTCGAAGCCTTCGCGTGCGAACTCACGTAGTGCTCTCCTTGTCCCTCGAGCCCCTCTGCCGGCCGCTTCCCTGTGCGGCCCTCCCGGGCTCTGGTTTCCCTGTTCCCGCTCAGTGGGTGCGAGTAGTTCCCGATGGGTTCTACTCGTACCCGCGAGCGGCACAAGGGTAGCCGGACACACGGGAGTTTGTCAAGCGAGAGTTCCTAGCGGGTGGGAAGCGTTCCCAGAACCGCGGGGCCCAGGTAGGGCAGGAGGACGAGCTCGGCGCAGTCGGGGAGCAGGTCCTCCAGCTGGGCGGCCTCGCCGGCGGCGACCTTGCGCTGGGCGAGGGAGACGAGCGAGCCGAGGGTCGAGTCCTCGGTCGAAGCGGGGAGGCGGGCGCCCTCGGGGCGGGCGTCGCGGCCGCGGGCGAGGGCCGGGACCGCCTCGGCGACGGCCGCGTTGAAGCGGGCGATGACGGCCGGGCCGGCGGCGCGCGATTCGAGCAGGCAGAGGCGGGCGAGGTCGGGCTCGGAGGCGAGGAAGGCGAGTGCGGCGCGCAGGGCGGCGATCGCCTGCTGGGGCCACTCGTCCTCGGCGGCCGCCGCCGCGGCGACCAGCTCGCGCAGGTGGTCGACGACGACCTCGAAGGCGGCGAGGAAGCACTGCTCCTTGCTCTCGAAGTTGGCGTAGAAGACGCGGCGGCTGACCTTGGCGTGGCGGACGACGTCGCTCAGCGTCACCTCTGCGTAGCCCTTCTCGGCGACCGCCTCGGCGAGCCCGGCGATCAGCCGCTCACGCTGGTGGTGGGCGACCTGCTCACGGCTGTAGCCGTGACGACCGGCGGGCAGCGGGCCGAGCTCTTCGGCGGGCATCGGCGGCTCGGGCGCGGCGGGCTAGGCGGAGATCGCGTCGGCGACCTCGCCGGCCTCCCGCGCCGCCTCCTCCTCGCCGACGTAGGGGCGCAGGAGGAACTCGAGGGTCTCGGGGAGGAGGGCGCGCAGCTTGTCCGCTTCGCCCCCCATGAGGCGCTGGCCGAGCACCCAGACGACGCCGCCGCAGAGCGTCTCCTCGAGGCTCTCCGGCAGGCGGTCGCGGCGCGGGTTGAGCTCGCGGCCCGGGCGCAGCAGCGGGGCCAGGCGCTTCAGCGCCGCCTCGTGCTTGGCGGCGGCGTCGGAGCCGGCGGCGACCGCCTCGACCAGCACGCAGCGGGCCGCCTCGGGATGCGCGGCGACGTCCTCGAAGAGCACCCCGAGCGCAGCGCCGACCCGGTCCGCCCAGGGGCCTTCTTCGCGCTTGTAGGCGGCTTCGACCCGCTCGACCGTGTGCTCGGTGGCAGCGTCGAGCAGCGCCAGGAAGGCCGCCTCCTTGTCGGGGAAGTGCTTGTAGAAGGTCGCGTAGCCGACCTTCGCCCGGCGGACGATCTCCTCCATCGTCGTCTCCTGGTAGCCCTGGGAGGCGATCAGCGCCGCGGTCGCGTCGAGGATGCGGCGCCGCTGGTCGGCGGCGGCGGCGCCGCGGCTCACCGGTCCGCGCCCGGGCGGCTGCCGGCTCTCTCTTCCGGGCAGGGCTCGCACAGGGTCAGGATAGCGCTAGTTCCCATTGGTACGAAACTGGTACTTGGGATAGAGAAAGTTCCCAAACATAAGCTATGGTATCCCGAATGGAAGCACCGGGTCCGCTACGCGCAGTCAGGTCCTGGGAGGAGGTGGCGCCCGACCCTGCCGGCGACGAGGACGTGCTCGAGGCGATGCTGCTGACGGTCGGCGAGAGGGGCTACGCGAAGACGACCGTGCGCGAGGTCGCCGAGCGGGCGCGAATCAACGAGGACCGCTTCCACCGCCGGCTCGGCAGCAAGGAGGAGTGCTTTGCGCGCGCCTACCGGGGAGCGATCGAGCGGCTCTCCCGCCAGGTGGTCGAGGCCTGCGAGGGCGCCGACTCCTGGCGCGGCGCCTTCCGCGCCGGCCTGGCGGAGCTGCTGCGCTTCGTCAGCGAGCAGCCGCTCCAGGCGAAGGCGCTGCTGCTCGAGGTGCGGGCGGCGCGCGGGCAGGCCTGGGTCACACACCAGGAGATGGTCGAGCGCGTCACCGCCGCCCTCGAGACCGCCCGCGACCAGCCCGGCGCCCGCGCCGACGCCAGCCCGATGACCGCTGGCTTCATCGCCGGCGCGATCGAGGAATCGGTCGCGATCGAGCTCGCCGCCGGCCGTGCCGCCGAGATCGAGCGCCTGCTTCCCGACCTCACCCACCTCGCCTTCCTACAGCTCTTCGGCGAGGTGTAGGCGGCGTTCAGCCCCAGGCGTCGATCAGGTCCTCGGGGCCGAGCGTCAGGTCGAGCGGCGCATCGTCGTCGAAGCCACGGGAGCTGACGCCGACCAGGCGCGTCTCCGGCCCGGCGCCGGGGATTTGCCCGCGTGCCGACGCGAGCTCGAGGCCATCCGCGCGACCGAATGGCCGTCGCTCCCGCCATTTGACCGAGCCGGCGAAGGCAATCCGCCTTGCGACCGGACTCGCATCGCCGCCGACCAGGTCAACCTCGACCGAGCCGGTTCTGTTCCAGTAGCCGCCCACGTAGCGTGCATCGCCAAACCGCTCGGGGTCGGGTAGAGCGCGCTCCAGCGATTCGCGCACCAGAGGCTCGATCGCCCGGCCGCGATAGGCGGGCCAGCGCTGCTCGAAGCGTTCGACGAGCAGGGACCCCCGGTTGCGTTCGATCAGGTCGATTCCCTGGTCGACGAAGGCCAGCCAGAAGCGCATGTAGGGATCGACGACCTCCCATACCGCGATCCTCCGCGTCGCGCGGGCCGAGTACGGGCTGCGGCGGCGGACGACGCCGCGGGTCCTCAGAAGCTCGAGCGTGTCGTTGACCGTGGTCGCGCTCAGGCCGGTGCGACTGACGATGGCCGAGTGGCCTCGCGCCCCCCTGCCCATGGCGGTGAGGACCGTCCGCGGCGCCGCGGACGGGAACTCGGCAGCCAGGGTCCGCTCGCCGCTGACGACGAGAAAGGACGTCGGATCGGTGAGCGCGTCGCCGAGATACGCGCGCAGCGTGCGGCCGGCGCCCCACTCCGTGGCGAGGACCGGAAAGCCGCCGATGACCAGGTGGGCGTCGAGCGCGTCGGCCGGCGGAAGGTCGAGCAGGCGCCCGACCTCAGCCGGGCTGAGTGGCCTGATCGCCATTTCGCGCAAGCGGTCGTAGAGCGGCCGGCTCTGCTCCGTCAGGGCGCGCATCATCGCCTCGTCGGAACCGATCAGCACGACCAGGACGGGCCTCGACTGCCAACTGTGATCCCAGACCTTCTGTAGCACCGCCTCGATGCTCGGTTCCTTCGCGGCGAGGCAGGGGAACTCGTCGAGCACGATCACCAGTGGCCGCGCCGGCGAAGCCCCTTCGGCGGCGAGCGTCAGCGCCGCCTCCCAGCTTTCGGGCCGCAGGCCCGAGCGAATCGCGTCGGCGGCGGGCGCATCGGAAGCCTCCAGAGATTCGACGAAGCGGCCCAGCTCGGCTTCGCCCCCCTGCTGCACGGCGGTGTAATAGACGACGGGGCAGCCGGCCTCTGCCGCGAACTCCTGCGCGAGGCGCGACTTGCCCACCCGCCTGCGGCCACGCATCGCGATGAACGAGCCCCGGCTGCTCTCGCGCACGGCGTCGAGCCGCTTGCGAAGCAGCTCCAGCTCGCGCTCACGTCCGACGAAGTCCATGCGCTCCAGAACTATGTCAAAAGCCAGTAAAGTTTACAACGGAACATCCGTTGTTTACTTTAGCGGCATTCTCGCGAGGTGCGGCCGCGGGCCATTCAGAAGATCTCAGTCGCGGTGATTGCGAGGACGCCCTCGGCGGCGTCGACGCGCTCGCGGGCGCAGATCGCGTAGCGGGGCTCGGCGGCGAGGCGGGGGAGCGCCCCGGCCTTGCGCTCGAGCTCGCCGCGCAGGTGGGCGGCGTTGACGCGTTTGGCCCACTTCGCCTCGCCGAGCAGGACCGCCTCGCGGCGGCGGCCGGCGAGGGCGACGGCGTCGATCTCCGCCGGGTCCTCGGCGCTGGTCCAGAAGGGGCCGACGGCGACGACCTCCTTGCCCAGCTCCCCCTCCGCGGCGAGCCGGCGCAGGTGGTCGCGGAAGGCGACCTCCCAGGGGACGCCCATGTGGTCGTCGAGCGAGCGCAGCAGGACCGGCAGGATGCTCTGGCCCAGGCCGCGCTCGATCTCCGGCCGGTAGCGGTCGAGAACGCCGAGCCAGAAGGCGAGGAAGTTGTCGGCGATCCGGTAGACGCGGCGGCGGGTGCGGCGCGGGTCCTCGGTCACCGGGACGACGCGCTCGACCAGGCGCAGGGAGACGAGGCGGTCGAGGGTGCGCGCCGGGTCGGCCCGCACCGCCTGCTCGATCTCGTTGAAGCGCGTCCGCCCCGTGGCGACCGCGTAGAGGACCTGGCGGGCGAGCTCGCCGCCCTCGGCCTCGGTGGCGAGGACGAGCTGGCCCTCGGTCAGCAGCTGCCCGCCCGGCGTGCAGGCGAGGCGGGCGAGGTTGACGCGGACGCTGGCGCGCTGGTCCCACCAGCGCAGGTAGAGCGGCATGCCGCCGACCAGCCCCCAGACCAGCGCCCGCTCCGCCGGGCGCAGCCCGGAGAGCATCTGCGCCGCCTCGTGGGGGCGGAACGGGTGCAGCAGGAGCGCCAGGTCGAGGCGGCCGTAGAGCGGGGCGCGCTCCTCCTGCATCGCCTCCATCGTCCGCACCGCCGACCCGCAGAGCAGGAGCTTGAGTCTGGTGCGCGAGCGCAGCCTGTCCCAGGCGGCGCGGAGCAGGGTCGGCAGTTCGGGCGAGCTCTCGACCAGCGAGGGGAACTCGTCGAGGACGAGCAGCAGGGGACGGTCGCGGGCGGCCACGGCAAGGGTCTCGATCGCGTCGTCCCAGTCGGCGAAGGGGCGCGCCGCGAGGTCGCGGACGCCGCCGCCGAGCAGCGGCTCGGCGGCGCGGCTGAGCGCGGCGAGCTCGGCCTTCGCCGGCCGCCCGCCGCCGGTGTGGAAGAGCGCCGGCAGCTCGGCCGCGAAGTGCTGGATCAGCGCCGTCTTGCCGACCCGGCGGCGGCCCCAGACGACCGCGATGGCCGCGGTGGGCGACTCCCACCAGTGCTCGAGCCGCCTCAGCTCATCTGTCCGGTTGACGAAGATCGAAAGAGCATACTGACGTCGAGGGTCGGCGACGTTGGGCGTCGGCGACGTTGGGTGTCGGCGAGCGCGGCCGGGCGACAGATAGTCTGGCGGCCATGAGCCGACCGGGGACCTGTGCCGAGCTGCTGGCCGGGCACTTTGCGGCGGGGCGGCACCTGGCGGTGGGGCTGGACACCGATCCGGCGCGGATCCCGGACGCGGTCGCGCCGGGGGCGGAGCCGGCCGAGCGGGTGGTCGAGTTCAACCGGGCGCTCGTCGCCGCGACCGCGGAGGTCGCCGCTGCCTACAAGCCCAACTCGGCCTTCTACGAGGCGCTCGGGGCGGACGGCTTCCGGGCGCTGGCGGAGACGATCGCCGCGATCCGCGCCGAGGCGCCGGACGCGGCGGTGATCCTCGACGCGAAGCGGGCCGACATCGGCTCGACCAACGCCGGCTACGCCGCCGCCGCCTTCGACCGGCTCGGCGCCGACGCGATCACCGTCCACCCCTACCTCGGCGGCGAGGCGCTGGCGCCGTTCCTCGAACGGGCGGAGAAGCTCGTCTTCGTCCTCGCCCGCACCTCGAACCCGGGCGCGGGCGAGTTCCAGGACCTGGTCGCCGACCGGGCGCCGCTCTACCGCCACGTCGCCCGCGCGGTCGCGCGCGAGTGGAACGGCGCCGGCAACTGCGGGCTCGTCGTCGGCGCCACCTATCCGGACGAGCTGCGCGCGGTGCGCGAGGACGTGCCGCCCGCGATGCCGATCCTGATCCCCGGCGTCGGCGCCCAGGGCGGCGACCCGGGTGCGGTCGTCGCCGCCAACCGCGAGGCGGGCAGCGACGCCTACCTGATCGCCGCCTCGCGCTCGATCGCCCACGCCTCGGCGGGCGAGGACTTCGCCGCGGCGGCCGAGGCCGCGGCGCGGAAGCTCGACGACGAGATCCGCGCCGCGGCCTGACGCCTACACGCCGCTTTCGAGGATCTCGAGGCAGCGGACCGCGGCCGGCGTGGGCCGGACCAGGCCGCGCTCGATCGCGGTCAGGCCGACGCCGGTGAGGTCGCGCACGGCGCGCTCGACCGCGTCGAAGCGCTCGAAGTCGCCGGGCTCGGCGTGCAGGGTGCGAGCCAGGTCGGGGATCGTCAGCCGTCCGGGCTCGCGGTCGAGGACGAAGCTGAGGACGACCGCCTGCTCGCGGACGTCGGGGGCGTGGATGCGCGCAGGGCGCGCTGGATTACTCTTGCCTTGCATGGGAGCTCTGACCTCCTGTGTCGGGCCCCCGGCTGTTTGCGCAGCGCGGGGGCGTTTTTTGGTGGACCGCAGGTAGCGGGGGGAGCGGCGGAAAGGCTGCGGGAAAACGGGCCGGTTCGCAATAGTAGGAAAAACTCTTGCAATGCGGCGGGGGCTGTGAGAGATTGGCGCCGATGACGGCGACGCCAGCGGCAGCTCAGCCGGCGCAGCATGCCGGCGGAGTCGAGGCGAACGGGGTCGAGCGACCGCGGATTCCGGTCAGCCAGGCCTTCAGCCTGGGCTGGAACGTCTGCGCCATCTATCTATCGGGCAGCGCCCCGAGCTGGGGAACCGCGTCGCCGCCGCCGGACCGGCTGCCCTCCCCCGCCCGCTTCACCCCGGGCGAGCGATCCGTGATCCGCCTCGGGCAGGTGAGGAACACGATCGACCATTTCGACGGCGAGCTTGCCGCCGGCGACGAGCTGCTGTCGGGCGCGGCGGAAAAGATCGGCGGGCTGATCCCGCAGGGGCCCAACTGGCAGCTCGCCGGCAGCCTGCAAGGGGACCTCCGGGAGGCGCACCTGGCGCTCGCGCGGGCGCTGAGCGCCGCGGACAGCCGCCTGGCGAAGGCCTACCACCTCGGGGTGGCGCTGGCGGCGACCTGCTACTGCCCGGATGACCTCGCGTCGCTGAAGGAAGAGCTCAACCCGTACCGGACCGCCCGGCTCGGCGAGTGGCTCGCCGACCTGGCCTCGCTCTTCCCCGATCACTCGAGCAGGGCGGTGCGCCTCTCCTGCGCCGAGTGGCGGCGCTGGACCGATGACCCGCATTTTCTCGAGCCGGAGCAGGACTGGACCGAGGTGCGCCGCGCGCTCGCCCGTCAGGGGGAGGTCTGGCGGGCGCTGCTCTCCGGCGAAAAGTCGGGGACCGCGACGCTCGAGCTGCACGACTACGTGCGCACCGGCGGGCGGGCGCTGAAAAACGGCGCGCGCCTGGTCGGCAAGATGTGGTTCCTGCTGCTGATCGTCCTCGTGCTGCTGGGAGCGGGAAGCTGGCTGCTGGTCAAGGACGAAGGGGCGGGCGCGACGGTCGCCGGGCTGGTCAGCGTCGCGACCGCGATCGGGGTCACCTGGAAAGGCATCCTCGGGGCGCTGGCCGCGGTGGCGTCGAAACTCCAGCAGCCGGTCTGGGGCGCGGCGCTCGACGAGGAGATCGCCGCGGCGATCACCGAACTGCCGCCCGGCGCCAGCGCCGCCTCGGAAAGCGCCCGCGAGGCCGCGCCCTCTCCCGGACCCCAGGCGAGCGCCCTGCCGCTGCCCGACGAAGTCGAACAGCGGCCCGAGTGGGTGGTCTGAGCGTCAGTCCTCGTTGGCGATTTCGGCCGCCT
Source organism: uncultured Solirubrobacterales bacterium (assembly GCA_963727465.1). Lineage (GTDB taxonomy): Bacteria > Actinomycetota > Thermoleophilia > Solirubrobacterales > 70-9 > VRUE01. Next base: position 20,876 of record CAVSGL010000003.1, read on the forward strand.
CGGCGCTGCCGAGGTAGGGCGTCAGCGTGAACTCGACCAGGTCGGGGAGCAGCTCGCCGAGCTCCTCGACCTTGCCGGCGATGATCCGGCGTGAGATCAGCGAGACCATGCCGCCGACCAGCGCTTCCTCGGTGGTCGAGGAGAGACGGTCGAGGACCTCCTTCGGGCGGCCCTCGCGACCCTGCTGGAAGTAGGGGACGAAGCTCTGGATCGCCGCGTCGTAGCGCTCGACCACGGCCGGGCCGGCGACCAGCGCCTCGACCATGCAGAGGCGGGCGAGATTGGGCTCCGAGGCGAGGAACTCGAGCATCGCCGCGATCCCGGCCTTGATCGCGAGCGGCCATTCGTCCTCGCCCTCGAAGGCCTCGGTGACGCGCTCCTGGAGGTCCTTCATCACCGTGTCGTAGGCGGCGACGAAGCACTCGTCCTTGCTGCCGAAGTGCTCGTAGAAGGTGCGGCGCGAGACCGCGGCGGACTTGGTGATGTGGGCGATCGTCGTCCCCGAGTAGCCGTTTTCGGCGATCGCCTCGGCGATCCCGGCGATCAGCCGCTCGCGCTGGTTGTGCGTGACGAACTCGCGCGGCAGGCCGTGCCGGCCGGGGGGCAGGCGGGCCAGCTCCGGCGGGTAGTCCTCGGCGCCGGCGGGCGGCTCTTCGGAGCCTTCGCCCCGTTTGCGTTTCGATGCCATATCGCGAGCATATCCGTCTGAAGCGGCGGATTCCCTCGCCAGCTCGGCCATAGCCGCGTCGATACCCAAATACGGCATCACCGCCGCCGACATCAGCTGGGGCACCAGGTCGGGCAGCTCGTCGACGGAGCCGCGCACGACGCGCGAGTAGATCTGGCCGTAGGCCGAGCCGGCGAGCGCCTCGGCGGTCGTGTGGGGGACCGCTTCGGGGTCCTCCATCTCCTGCCGGCCGGCGTCGATCAGCGAGGCGATCACCCGCATCGTCATGTCGCGGCGGGCGCGGGCGGCGTCGCCGGCGGCGAGGACCTCGACGCCGAAGTGGGCGCGGCTCGGGTCGCTGCTCAGGCCCGCGATCACCTGGTAGGCGACCGCGCGCAGCCGGTCGGGCCACTCCTCGCGGCTTTCGTAGGCGCGCACCATCGTCTCCAGGCACTCCTCGTTGAGCTCCTGCCAGGCGGAGAGGAAGAGGTCGTACTTGCCGCGGAAGTGGCGGTCGAACGCCGGTCGGTCGAGCTCGGCCCTCTCCAGCACCGCCTCGATCGTCGTCTCCCCGTAACCGCGCTCGGCGGCGATCTCGATCAGCGCGGCGACGATCCGCGCGCGCTCCGAGCCGCCCGTGCGGGGCGGGGCCTCGGTGTTGAGCACTAGCGCATGGGACCCCCGATCCCCACCCTGGCTACCTGTCGGATTTCTCGGGCTGCACCGGCGGTTCGGCCGCGGCGCGCTTGGCGCTCTCGGGGCCGACGTACGGCGTCAGCGAGAACTCGACCAGCTCCGGCAGCAGCTGCTCGATCTCCTCGACCTGCCCCATCACGATCCGCTGGTAGATGATCCAGAAGATCCCGCCGACGATCGTCTCCTCGAGTGTGCCCGGCAGGTCCTCGCCCTTCGGCGCGACCTTGCGGCCCATGCGGAAGAGCGGCACGAAGGCCTGGATCGAGCGTTCGTAGCGCTCGACCGCGGCCGGGCCGGCAGAGAGCGCCTCGACGATGCAGGTGCGGGCCAGCGCCGGCTCGCTGGCGACGTAGTGGAGGAAGGCGGCGAGGCCGGCGTTGACCCGGGCGGGCCAGGCGTCGACGCGGCTGGCGGCGTCGACGACGCGGCGCAGCGCCTCTTTGACCGCGAACTCCGAGGCGGCGAGGAAGCAGTCTTCCTTGGACGAGAAGTTCTCGTAGAAGGTGTTGCGGGCGATCCCGGCGCGGCTGACGATGTCGGCCACGGTGACGGCGCGGTAGCCCTTGTCGACGGTCTCCTCGGCGAGGGCGGCGATGATCCGGGCGCGCTGGTGCTGGGTGATGAACTCGCGCGGAAGCGGGTGCCGTCCGGGGGGCATCCTCGTTGCAGAGGGAACGCGATCAGCCACGTGATCCAAGTTACTAATCGCGGGCGGAGATTCAAGCTGGACTTATAGGCGACATACCGCTAAGGTACCGGAGTCCAGACAACCTGTTCCCTCGATCATGGAGGAGGGCAAGCGATGGGGAAGCAGGCCGCAACCAACGTCCAGGCAGGGGCTGAGGGGACCGGCGCTATCAGGGCAGTGGAAGCACTCCCGCACTCCCCCAAGCTCGAGCTTGTGAATTCCTCCAAGCGCGAAAGAATCCTCGAGGGAATGCTCGAGGCGGTCGGCGCCGAGGGCTATGACGCCACCTCCGTACGCACGGTTCTCGACCGTACGGGGCTCTACAGGCAGGCTTTCTACGACAACTTCGCCGACAAGGACGCCTGCTACCTGGCGGCGCTCGAGCTGGGGATCGCGCGGCTGGAAGCGACGATGGCGCACGGCGCGGCGGGCGAGGTGACCTGGCGCGGCAGGCTGCGCGGCGGCATCGGCGCGCTGCTCGACCGGCTCGACGCCGAGCCCGACTTCGGCCGCGGCGTGATCGTCGAGGTCCACGCCGCCGGGCCCGAGGCTCTGGAGCGACGCGCCGAAGCGATGAAAAGAGCGGCCGATTTCATCGATCTGGCCAGGGACGAAGCGGACGAGCTCGAGTCGCCGCCGCAGATCGCCCCGGAGGGAATCGTCGCCGGCATCCACGCGATCGTCCATTCACGGCTCTCCACGGGCGCTACCAACGGTTTTCGCGGGCTGCTGCCGGAGTTCATGTACTTCGCCGTGCTGCCCTATTTCGGCGCCGAGGCGGCCAGCGCGGAGATGCAGGCCGCGCGCGCCTAGGCCTTCTGTCTGCCGGCGGGCGTTGGACAGCCGGCTGATCCTGCCCTACATTGAGCGTCGATGGAATCGCCTCAGCTGCCCCGTGCCTACGCGGTCCGCTCCGAGCGCGAGCGAGTGCTGGAGGCGATGGTGAAAATGGCGGCGGCGAAAGGCTACGAGGCGACCACGGTCGCCGACGTGGTCGAGTTCGCCGACGTCTCGCCGGACGCCTTCGAGCAGATGTTCGAGAGCAAGGAGGCCTGCTTCCTGGAGGCCTACGACGCCGTCTTCGACGTCCTGCTGGCGCACGTGACGGCGGGCTTCGAGGCGGCCGCCGACGAGCCCTGGCCGGAGCAGATCGCCGCCGGCCTGCGGGCGCTGGTCGAGCTGCTCTCGATGGAGGCCGACATCGCCCGCCTGGCGATGGTCGAGGTGACCGCGGCGGGCGACGACGCGCGCGAGCGCTACCGGGCGATGCTGACCCGCTTCACGCCCTTCCTCGAGCGCGGCCGCACGTACTCCGGCCAGGGCGAAGAGCTGCCCGCCGACACCGCCCGCTTCGCGATCGGCGGCGCCACCTCGATGATCTTCGACGAGATCCGCGCCGGCCGCGGACCGGAGCTGAAGCGGATCCTCCCCGACCTGGTCTTCGCCGTGCTGATGCCCTACCTCGGACCGGAAGACGCGGAAGACGAGATGCGCCGGGTGACGCGCGAGGGCTAAACGCCCACTATCTGGCTGATTTCGCTCGCCTTTTCCGCCCGTCCTTCTCAGATTGCCGGGCTCGCTTGCTGCCAGCGCCAAGGCGAGCGTACCTCCAGAATCCTTCCCTGGCCCCGTTCAGCGAACGAGCCAGCGGGATGACAGCATGCGGCTCCCCCGAGTTCCGCAGAAGAATTCGCCCGATCTCGTCATCGCTACCGACCACAACGAGCTCAGCGGTCTGGAGATTGACCAGCAGGTCAAACCGTGGGTGCTTGCCCGGGGTGCCTCGCAGGGCGGCGTCGAGGACCTTGCCCCGCGCATCGAGCCATGCGGCTTCGGCCAGACTCGTCTCGACCTTCGCCGCCAGACGCGCGAAGACGACGGTCTCCACCACATGTCTCTCTTCATAGCTTCCGCCTCCGGGGTCCTCGATCGCCTTCTTCTTGACCCACGACGCGCGAGTCGAGCGAGATACGCCCGTTATCCGGCTGAGCTCCGCCGCTCGAACTCCCCGAATGCTGTCCGCCATGCGCGAAACAATGACGAAAATGTGTCGAAAGCGTCATTTTTTCGTCCTTTTGACCCATCGCCTGCCGTTTGGCGCTAGCGTAGGCGAAGGAGGTAGATCTCGTTGCGCGACAACCCACACCTGACCGAATTGGCGAGCGCGACCTCGACCGGACTCCTTGCCGAGGAAATGGTCTTCGTCATCAGCAATCTGCTCCGTGACAAGGCAAGGCCCGGCCAAGAGGGCATCCAGGTCATCGAGGAAGGGCGGGAGCTCCTCAAGTCCGTCGCCGGCTCGGCTCAGGACGATGCCGCACCGAGCCTGAGCCAGCTATCCGAACCGGAAGGCACGTTGGACACGATCAGAGCCGTGCTCACGAAAGACCCGAAAGCAGACGTCAAGAGCTACGTCAAACGTCTCGATGGAGCATTGGCTGAGGTTCTCGAGGGCGGGAAGGACCCCGTCATCCAGCAAGTCGAGCTGACCGAGGTAAGAGATCTGTTTGCGGCTGTCGGCCATCTGACGCTTTCGCGCGCGAATCGCCTCACCCGGTCTCCCCAAGAGAAGCTCGGATGGACCTCGGCCGCGATTTTGAATTCCTAGCCGCGACTGTTCGCCGTTCGATCTCCCAGCTTCGAGATTGCACTGCAAGCCATGCCGCGCCGAGTGCGAGCCGTGGTGGCGGCCTGCGCGAACACATCGATGAGACCCTCGATGCAATCACCGATCGGGTTGACGCTTCGGAGGCCCGCTTCAAGTCCGCGAGAGAAGACGTAGAACGACTGTCGCTGATTGACAGCATGCGCTTGCTCAACCGCAACGTCACGAGCATGCACGAAGCCGCTGCCTGGCTCAACGCCGTCGACGAGCCGGGCCTCCACATAGGAATTCTCTACTTCCTCGACGAAGCCGCGAACGCCATCATCGGCGTCGATGCCGACGTGGTTCCAGTCGGCGATGCGGGCTACCAGTACGCGACCGTAAGCTGGCCGTTCACCCGAATCCTTGCTCGACTGAAACGCAAGCCGGCGGCAGCGTCGCGGCCGGTGATCGTGTTCTTTCCTCCGCAGGAGACGAAGACGGTTCTGCTCCATTCGTTGTTCACTCACGAGCTTGCCCATTCAGCGGTCATCGAGCACGAGCTCGTGGACGACGTGCTGGGTGCGCATCTGTCTGAGCAACGCTTCAAGACCGACTTTGCCGCCGCGGTGAAATGGCTGGCGCGAAACCGCAAGCTCGATACGACCGAAGCGGAGATAGAACTCACCAAGAGCCTCGCGTCGTGGGTCACCGAGCTGCTCTGCGATGCGATCGCGACCGAGTACATGGGACCGACCTATCCGCTGGCGTTCGCCGCCGTCGTGCTCTCCGCCAGCTGGAGCGAGCCCAACCACAGCCACCCGCCGACCACTCTTAGGATCGGAGCCATGCTTGGTCAGCTGCGCGAACGCGGCTGGGAGCCGCATCTCCAATCGACCATTCCAGAGACGCTGAGATGGCTCGAGGGAGTCGGGGGGCTCACCCATCGACCATCCGTACGCCTCGAGAAGTTCCTGATTGACTGGTCGCAGAGGCTTGCGAAAGATGTCCGCGCGACCGCGGTGGCCAGGCTTGGCTCTCACGTCTACACGCCCAACGACTTCGACCCGGTCAGCCAAGAGGTTGGCGAGCTTCTCTCGCGTCAGATCCTCCCCGCCCAGCTGATGAATGAGCGCCCGGTCGATCGGCGCACGATCTTCCTGGCGGGGTGGTTGCAGGTATTCGACCTCTACGACGATTCTCCGCCCAGCGTTGCGCTGGGAACCGCGAATGACGAGTTTCAGGACTTTCTCGGAACGGCGATGGAGATGAGCACCGTCCTGGAGACCTGGAAGGGCCTATGACGTTGCTGCACAAGGAGGCGCTGCGATCGGCATTGAACGAGCCGGACCTCGACCAGCGTTTGGTCGTAACGCCTCTGCTGTCACCGCGGAAACAGATTGGACCGGCGTCGATAGACCTGCGCCTCGGTACGAGCTTCTTGCTCTTGCGCAGGACCTTGGAGGCGGGACTCGACCCCAACCGGCCTCAAACGGCGATGGAACGCGGACAGGAGCGAACCCGCGTCCAGCTCGGAGACTCGCTCTGGCTCCATCCAGGCCAGTTTGTCCTGGGGTCTACGCTCGAGTTCCTGCGGATGCCACCCCACTTGGGGGCTTACGTACTGGGCAGATCGAGCTGGGGACGAGTTGGCCTGATCGTCGCGACGGCGGTGATGGTTCAGCCTGGATACACCGGCACGCTCACCCTCGAGCTCGTGAACGAGGGCGACAGTCCGATCTGCCTATACCCAGGCGTGCGAATCGCCCAGCTTGCTGTACACGAGCTTCCGGGTCCCACGAAGAGCCCGTACACGCGCACCGAAGCAAAGTATCGAGCTGCTACCGGTCCCGAGGCGTCGCGTCTGGCGCGCGAGCGGCGAGAGATCGAGCAGGTGAAGAGGCTGGCTCGGCGCTTGCGCTCGCGATAGGCGCAGGGCCGCTAGACGCCCTCGCCGTGGCGGCCCTCGCCCGAGGCGAAGCGGGAGGCGCCCTCGGCGGCGACGTGGAGGGTCTCGCGGCCGAGCTTGTGCTCGAGGGCGATGCCCTCGGCCAGCGGCAGGCCGAAGCCCTCGATCGCGGCGCGGCGGTCGGCGAGCATCGTCTCCTGCGGGAAGCCCGCGATCTTCTCGGCCAGCTCGAGCGCGCGGTCGAGGTGGGCGCCCGGGTCGACGACCTCGTTGACCAGGCCGATCCGGTGCGCCTCATCGGCGGCGACCGGGCGGCCGGTGAGGATCAGCTCCAGGGCGCGGCCGAGGCCGACGATGCGCGGCAGCCGCTGCGTGCCGCCGTCGACCAGCGGCACCCCCCAGCGACGCTCGAAGAGGCCCAGGGTGGAGCCGGGCGTGGCGATCCGCAGGTCGCACCAGAGCGCCAGCTCGACCCCGCCGGCCAGGCACCAGCCGTCGATCGCCGCGATCGCCGGCTTGGCCGGCGTCAGGCGGGTCGGGCCCATCGGGCCGTCGGGGTGGTCGACGTCGAGGTCCATCGCCTTCAGGTCGGCGCCGGCGCAGAAGGCCTCGCCGCCGGCGCCGGTGAGGACCAGCACGCGCGCCCCCTCGTCGGCCTCGAAGTCCTTCAGCGCCTGGCGGAAGGCAGCGGCCGCCGCGGCGTCGATCGCGTTGCGCCGCGCCGGCCGGTCGATCGTCAGCACCGCCGCCGCGCCGACCCGCTCGTAACGCAATTCGTCGCCCATCGCCGACAAGGGTAGGGAGTGGGCGGGCTAGTCGCGGCGTACCTCCGGGTCTCGCCGGCGACGCCCAGCTCCCGGGTGCGCCCCGGTGCGCCGCGGTCATCGGGGCAGGCGCCGACGACCGCTGGCCACGCTAGAGAGGCGCTCGGACGAGAAAGATTCCCCAGAACGCAAAACGCAACTGGGGGTCGCGCCTAAAGCCTGCCCGCGCGTAGCCTTCGCGCGCAGAAGCTCTTTGCGCCACCTTCAAGACGGTGTCCCGCTGGCTTCCGCGAGGCCTGTCTTTCCCAGTCGCACGATCAACTTAGCTCGCCGTCCCGGCGGCGTCCAGGGGGGTGCGGCGGACCAGCCCGCAAACTCCGAGAAAAGGCGCGTTGCGGGGGCAATTACTACGCTGCTCGAATGCACATAGACCAGATACTGGATTCCAAGCGACCGCTCTTCTCGGTCGAGTTCTTCCCGCCGAAGACCGAGCAGGCGACGGAGCAGCTCTTCGCCACGGCCCGCTCGCTGCGCGAGCTCGAGCCGGACTTCGTCTCGGTCACCTACGGCGCCGGCGGCTCGACCCGCGACGGCACGGTCGAGATCACCCGCGCCCTCAAGGACGACCTCGGCCTGGAGACGATGGCCCACCTGAGCTGCGTCGGCGAGACGGCCGAGGGGCTGGCGACGACGCTCGACCGGATCGCCGCGGCGGGGATCGACAACGTCTTCGCCCTGCGCGGCGACCCGCCGCGGGGCGAACCGGACTTCGTCCAGCCCGAGGGGGGCCTGGGCAGCGCCGCCGAGCTCGCCGCCTTCATCGACGGGCGCTGGGACTTCACCGTCGGCGGCGCCTGCTTCCCCGAGGTGCACCCGGAGGCGCCCGACCTCGACACCGACCTCGAGTACCTGAAGAGCAAGGTCGAGGCCGGCGCCTCCTTCCTGATCACGCAGCTCTTCTTCGACAACCAGGTCTACTTCGACTTCGTCGCCGCGGCGCGCGCCAAGGGGATCGAGGCGCCGATCATCGCCGGCGTGATCCCGGTCGCGAGCTTCGCCCAGACCAAGCGCATCTGCGAGCTCTGCGACGCCTCGATTCCGCCGCGCCTGGAGGCCGCGTTCGCCGCGGTCGACGGCGACGAGACCGCGGAGTTCGAGCTCGGCGTCGCTTACGCCGCGCAGCAGTGCGCGGAGCTGCTGATCGCCGGCGCCCCGGGGATCCACTTCTACGCGCTCAACCGGGCGCCGGCGACGCGCGCCGTGCTCGGCGCCCTGCGCGCCTCGCGGCCCTGGGAGCGCACCCGGGGAACGCCGGCCGACCCGGTGGGCGAGGCGCGTTAGGCGATCAAGCCCCCTAGACTGGTTGGCCACGATGGGGGAGTTCAGCTACCAGGGCTACCGGATCGGGTTCGACGAGTACGGCGAGGGCGAGCGGCCGATCGTCCTCATCCACGGGCTGCTGATGAGCCGCACGATGTTCGCGCAGCTCGGCCCGGCACTCGCCGAGCGCGGCAACCGGGCGATCTGCGTCGATCTGCTCGGCCACGGCCGCTCCGACCAGCCCGACGACCTGCGGCTCTACTCGATGCCGCTCTTCGGCGAGCAGGTGGGCGGGCTGCTCGACCACCTGGGCCTGGAGCGGGCGGTGGTCGGCGGCACCTCGCTCGGCGCCAACGTCGCGCTCGAGCTCGCCGCCCGCCACCCGGAGCGGGTCGAGGGCCTGTTCATCGAGATGCCGGTGCTCGACAACGCGCTGGCCGCCGTCGCCGCGATCTTCGCCCCGATCCTGCTCGGGCTGCGGGTCGGCAAACCGGCGATCGAGCTCAGCTCGCGGCTCGCCTCGCTGATCCCGCGCACGAACTTCCTCATCGACATCGGACTCGACTGGGTGCGGCGCCGTCCCGGCCCCTCGATCGCGGTGCTCGAGGGACTGCTGCTCGGCGAGACCGCGCCGGGGCGCGAGCGGCGGCGGCTGATCGAGAGCCCGGCGCTGGTCGTCGGCCATCCGCGCGACCCGCTGCACCCGTTCAGCGACTCGGGCATGCTGGTCGAGGAGCTGCCCGGGGCGGAGCTGGTCGAGGCCAACTCGATCCTCGAGTGGCGCACCCGGCCGCAACGGCTGAACGACGAGCTGGCGCGTTTCCTCGACCGGGTCTGGGCGCAGCCGGACGTCCCACCCCCCGGAGCCAACGGCCGCGGCCACAGCGCCGCGCCTGTGGCAGGATAGGAGCCGAACGTGGCCAACCGCAGGGAGGAAGAGCGGGAGCGCCTCCGTCAGGCCCGGCAGGAACGCGAGTCCAGCCAGGCCAAGTCGGACCGGCGCCGGCTGCTCTACGTCTACGGTGGCGCCGGCCTGGTCGGCCTGCTGATCGTCGTCGGCATCGTCGCCGCGGTCGCCTCCTCCGGCGGCGGCAACGGCGGCGGGGAATCGCACATCAACCAGGAAAGCGGCTCGACCAACGGGTACAAGCCCGACAGCCGCAGCGGCACCGCGCCGCCGGAAGTGCAGGTGACGAACCTGAAGCAGGCTGCGAAGCAGGCCGGCTGCACGCTGCGCCTGAAGCTCAAGGACGAGGGGCACACGCACATCGCGCCGAACGCCGAAACCCCGGACTACAAGACCAGCCCGCCAACCTCCGGCCCGCACGCCGAAGCTCCCTACCAGCAGGCCGACGGCGCCTACAGCGAAATGCCGCGGGAAATCTTCATGGTCCACTCGCTCGAGCACGGCCGGCTCCAGATCCAGTACAGCCCGGAACTGCCCGACGAAGACCAGCTGGCGCTGAAGGGGCTCTACGACACGATGTACGGGGGGGCGCTGCTCTTCCCCAACGAAACCATGAGCTACGCGGTTGCCGCGACGGCCTGGACCAAACTGCTGGGCTGTCCCGAATACAAGGGCGACATCACGCTCGACGCGATCCGCGATTTCGGCATGGCGACCTGGGGCAAATACGGCGGCGAGCCGGTCAACGGCTTCAACATCAAAGGGCCGACCCCAGTCGAACCTGCCCCGGCCAGCTGAGCGTCACGCAGCCCGATAGGTGGGGAAGAATCCATTGCCCACCCTGTCCGCGGAGAGGCGATCGTAGGCCTCGCTGTCGCAGATGAGCTCGGAGACGTGCCAGGCCTGCTCGCGGTTGGCGAAGCCGCGCTTGAATTCCTCGAGCGGGTCGCCGGGCGACAGACCGCCGCCCAGGTTGAGCGGCAGGCCCTGCTCGTCGGCGAGCTCGACCAGCGCCGCGACGACGTTCTTCATCGGCGAGTCGCGCAGATGGGCGTCGGCGGTGCCGCTGAGGTAGTAGTGGAGGAAGCCGTCGCTGCGCACGGTCAATGAGGCGGCGGCGACATCGCCGCCGGGCGCGCGGGCGAGGGCGAGCCAGGTCCGGCCCGACTCCAGCAGGCGGTCGAAGTAGGCGGGCGGAAAGAAGTAGCGCTCGGCGGCCTCGGTGCGGTCCATCGTCTGCCGGTAGGCGGCGTGGAAGCCGGCGCGCTGCTCGGCCGTGGCGTCGGGGCCGGCGACCAGCTCCAGCCGGTAGCCGGCGCGGCGGTTCTTGTTGATCCGGTTGCGGTCGCTGCCGCGGCTCTTGCGGGGCAGCTCCGGGTCGGCGATCTGGACGACGTTGCGCGCGGCGGCGCCCGCGAGCGGCAGCGGCTCGGCGAGCGTGTGGCGGAGGAAGATCGAGACAAGACCGGTCGCGGAAAAGTCGATTTCCGCCGGGTCGACCTGCCCCCCCGAAAGCGTGGTCGAGGTTTTCCCCGCTATGCGGTCAAAACCTCGACCACGGTCGGGGGGCGAGGCGAGGCCGGGGTAACCGTAGGGGGAAATCGCGTCGCGCTCGTCAGTGCCGGGGATGTCGCGGACGATCAGCGGCGCGACCAGGGCGCCCTCGCCGGTCTCGATTCGCAGCGTGTGGGTGACGCCCTCGGCGCCGAGGAACGGACGGGAGCGGAAGAACTCCTCGCTCGCCGCGGCGGCGCCGTCGTCGGCGAGCAGCTCGGCCCTCGGGGTCACGGCAGGAGGTCCGCGGCGGCGGCGCGGAACTCGTCCGGCAGGACGCCCCAGACCTCGCAGTCGTCCGTGCCGTCGGGACGCGCGAGGTGGCCGCGCATCGTTCCCTCGTGCTTCCAACCGAGCCCCGCCACCGTCTTCTTGGCGACCTCGTTGCGGGCCGGGATGCGACCGTAGACGCGGTGGGCGCCGAACTCGTCGAAGGCTCTGGCGATCGTCAACGCCTCGGCGCGGCGACCGACGCCCGTGCCGCGCACGTCGTCGCCGATCAGCGCGCCCAGCTCCGGCGCGGTCTGGCGGAAGAGGCCGTAGAGCGCGGTGAAGCCGACCGGCTCGTCGTACCCCTCGACCACGATCGCGTACTTGCGGTCCTCGCCGGAGGCGTCCATCGCCCGCCCCACCCAGGCTTCGGCTTCGGCGAGCGAGAAGCCCTCGCGCTGCTCCATCAGCGTCTTCGTCGCCTCCGGGTTGTTGAACCAGCGGTGCACCGCCGCGGCGTCGCCGGGCTCGAACGGGCGCAGGCTGACCTCGGGTCGCTCGGCCACGCCGAAACCCTACGGCTTCGATTGAAGGGTTGTGGCCCTCATGAGGGCCACAACCCTTCATCTGGGCGTCTGGGTCAGTCGGGGGCCAGGCCGTGGGCGGTGATTAGGAGCCAGGCGGTCCGGGCGAGGATGCGGAGGTCCAGGGCGGGGCTGCGGCGGTCGACGTACTCGACGTCGAGCTCGATCCGCTGCTCCCAGGGGATGCCGGCGCGGCCCTGCACCTGGGCCCAGCCGGTGAGGCCGGGGCGCACCTCGTGGCGGCGGTGCTGGAACGGCGTGTAGTCCTTCACCTGGGCCGGGATCGTCGGCCGCGGCCCGACGATCGCCATCTCGCCGCGCAGGACATTGACCAGGTTGGGGATCTCGTCGAGCGAAGTGCGGCGCAGGAAGCGCCCGGCCGCGGTCACGCGGGGGTCGTCGCGGGCGACCACCGTGCCGACGCCGACCGGGTCGGAACCGAGCTCCATCGTGCGCAGCTTGAGCAGCTCGAACTCGCGCCCGTCGAGGCCGACCCGCCGCTGCCGGTAGAGCACCGGTCCGCGGCTGCCGAGCTTGATCGCGACCGCCGCGGCGAGGAGAACCGGCGAGAGGACGATCAGCGCGACGAGGGCGATGAGGACGTCGAGCGCGCGCGGCATCAGCGGGTTCCTTCCGCCTTGTCCCAGGCGCCTACCGGCCGCCCGCCGCGCAGGCGGTCCCAGAGCCCGAGCGCGATCGAGGCGGTGGTCTGGACGTAGTAGCGGGCGGCCCGCAGCGGCGCCAGCGGCAGCAAGCGGCCGAGCAGGGCGGCGGCGAGCAGGGCGGCCTGCGCCGCGAGCGTGACCGTGTAGACCCAGCCCCGGCCGAGCAGGGCGACGTTCGCCGCCAGCGCGATCAGGTGGAGGAAGGGGCTGGCGTAGCGCAGCAGCCGGTGCGAGGCGATCTCGAACGCGTAGAGCGGCGGGTAGCCGCCGGGGCGCAGCATCCCTTCGCCGACGACGATGTCCCAGACGCCGATCATCATCCGCCGCTTGCGGGCCAGCTCGCCCTCCAGCGTCGGCACCATCTTCTCCTCGGCGCCGGCCCAGGGGACGTAGAGCGAGCGGCGGCCGCGCTTGGCCAGCCGGAATGGGAGCGAGAGGTCGTGGCTGCCGGCGGGCGGCAGGGGAACGTAGTCGGCGCGGCGCACGGCGTAGATCGCGCCGTTGCCGGCGGTGACCCCGGCGAGGCCCGACTCGAGCTCGCGCACCGCCATCTCGTAGCGCCAGTAGGCGCCCTCGAGGTTGTCGCCGCCGGGATCGAGGAAGCGGACCTGGCCGCAGGCGTAGCCGACGGCGGGATCGGCGAAGGGCTCGACCAGGTGGCGCAGGGCGTCCGGCGCCCAGACGCTGTTGGCGTCGGAGAAGGCGAGGATCTCACCCGAGGCGCGCTCGGCGGCGGCGTTCTGGGCGGCGACCTTGCCCCCGCGCGGCAGGTCGAGCACGAGGTCGGCGCCGGCCGCGCGAGCGCGCTCGGCCGTGGCGTCGGCGGAGCCGTCGGAGGCGACGATCAGCTCCAGCCGCGCGCGCGGGTAGTCGAGCGCGAGCGCGTTCGCGACCTTGGCCGCGATCACCTCCTGCTCGTCGTATGCGGCGACGATCAGAGAAACAACCGGCAGGTGCTCTGCTCCCGCCCGGTCGGAAAGAGTCAGAGATGGATCCGACCGGGCTCCCGCGTCCGCCCTGCCGGGCATGTGCCGCAGCCGGGTCAGCACCAGAAGAACCAATGGGTAGCCGAGGTGGGTGTAGACGATCGACCCGGCAGCGAGCCAGAAGACGACGGCGACGGCGATCACCGGTGCGCCTCCAGCAGCTCCGCATAGAGGTCGAGCGTCCGGCGGGCGGCCTCGTCCCAGGAGTAGGAGCCCTGCGCGGCGGACGCGGCCGCACGGCCGAGCTCGGCGCGGGCCGCCTCGTCGCCGACGAGCTCGGCGAGCTCGGCGGCCAGCGCCGCCGGGTCCTCGGGCGGGACGAGGCGCGCGGCGCCGCCCTCGGCGACCTCGGGGAAGCCGCCGACGGCGCTGAGCACGAGCGGCTTGCCGAAGGCGAGCGCGGCGTAGAGCACGCCGGAGTGCTCGGCGTCGCGGTAGGGCAGGACGACGACGTCGGCGCGGCGCATCAGCGCCGGGATCTCGGCGTCCTCGACGAAGCGGCTGAGGAAGCGGACGCGGCCGGGCGCCTCGGCGGCGAGCCGGCGCAGCGGCTCGAGCTCCATGCGCGGGTTGCCGGCGATCCAGAGCTCCGCGCCGTCGAGGCGGCGGAAGGCTTCGAGCAGGGTGTCGACTCCCTTGTAGGGGCGCAGCAGGCCGAAGAAGAGGATCACCGGCCCCTCGGCATCGGCGAGCTCGGGCGGCAGCGGGCGCTCGTCGGGGAGCCGGGTCAGGTAGTCGAAGGCGCCGTGGTGGATGACGCGCACGCGCTCGGCCGGGATGCCGACCGTCTCGCGCAACCGCCGCGCACCGTGCTCGGAGTGGGCGACGACCGCGTCCATCGCGCCGAACGCGCGGCGCGCGGCGGCGAGCTGGCGGCGACCGGGGCGCGGCGGCAGCACGTAGTGCGCGGTCATCACCCGCGGGCGCTGCGGCGGCAGCAGCGCCGCGTCCAGGGCCGGCAGGGTGAGCCACTGGTAATGGACGACGTCGGCGTCAAGCTCGCGGCGCAGGCGCAGCATGTCCGGCAGGTGCTCGGCGAGCTTGAAGGCGCGGCGCGCCGGGGCGTCGAGGCCGCGGGCGGAGCTGCGGCGGTAGAAGCACTCGCGCACCGCGTAGCCCTCGGGCGCGGGCACCGGTCCGTAGAGAAAGCGGCTGGTGAGCAGCTCGACCTCGGCGCCGCCCCGGGCGAGCGCCGCCGCGAGGGCGCGGTCGTAGGGCGGCGTGAAGGCCGAGGGGTCGACGAGCTGCACACGCATTCCGTCCTGCATAGCGGGCGATTATCGTGGCCTGCGTGGCGCCCGCGCTCTCCTATTGCATCGTGAACACGAACGGCCGCGAGGACCTGCTCGCCTGCCTCGACGCGATCGAGCGCACGCACCCGGCCGGGGTCGAGCGTGAGGTCCTCGTCCTCGACAACGCCTCCGACGACGGCTCGGCCGCGGCGGTGCGGGAACGGGGCGGCGAAATCCGTCTGATCGCGCTCGAGCGGCGCGAGGGCAAGGCGGCCAACGACTCGCGCCTGCTGCGCGAGGCCCGGGGGCGCTACTGCCTGCTGCTCAACGAGGACTCCGAGCTGGAGCCCGGCGCGACGGAGGCGCTGATCGCGGCGCTCGACGCCGAGCCGCGGGCGGGCGCCGCCGGCGCGCAGCTGCTCGACTCCGCCGGCGCGCCCGTCCCCTGCGCCTGGCGCTTCCCCGGCGTCGGCACGGCGCTCGCCGGCGCGCTCTTCCTGCACCGGCTGCTCACCGTGCAGAGCAAGGGGGGCGAGACGCGTGCGGTCGACTGGGCGCAGTCGAGCGCGCTGATGGTGCGGCGCGACGCTGCTCAGCAGGTCGGTTACCTCGACCCGGCCTTCTTCGTCTACTACGACGAGTGCGACTTCTGCAAGCGCCTCGCCGCCGCCGGCTGGCGCACGCTCTTCGTCCCGTCCGCCCGCGCGATCCACCACGACCAGCTCTCGACCGACCTCGCCGCCGGCCTCCCCCGGATCGTCGAATTCCACCGCAACCGCGACCTCTACATGCGCAAGCACGGTGGGAGGGCAGCGGCATTTTCAGTGCGCGTATTGACCGCCTGGGCGTATGCCCTGCGGGCTGTCGGCGCGGTTGTCACACCGGGACGTTCGCCGCGGATCATGTGGGCGCACGCGCGGCAGGCGCTGTCACCCCGCGGGGGCGAGAGCCTCCGCGACCGCGCCCGTCTATAGGCGCGAATCCTCGTCGATGCGCTCAGCCTCGTAGACCTCGGGGATCTGGCCGTCAACCGCGGCGGGGCGTTCCTGGGCTGCGCGAAAGCTCGCCAGCAGCTCGCCCGGGTGGCGCAGGTGCGCCAGCCAGCCGCGCTCTTCGGCGGTGAAGAAGCCGCTGGCGAAGAGGAGAGCTGGGTACAGGAGCCAAAAGAGGACGCGGAGGACGAGGCCGGGGGCGCCGCTGGTGGGGAGCAGGAGTTCGCCGAGCAGGACGAGGGAGGCGGATACGATGAGGACGCGGGCGAGGCGGGCCCATTCGTAGGGCACCGGGAAGAGGCGCTGCGTGAACACGTACATCAGGCCGACGACGACGAGGTAGGAGGCAACCAGGGCGAGGCCGGCGCCGACGAGGCCGAGCGGCGGCACGAGGGCGACGTTGAGCGCGACGTTGGCGACGAGGGCGGCGATCGTGGCCGGGAAGTTGAACTCGGTGCGCCCGGTGCGGCCGAGGATCACGACGAGCACCATGTAGAGGGCATAGAGGGTGACGCCGGTGGCGATCAGGCCGATCGCTTCGTAGGAGTCGAAGAATTCCGGCGCCGCGAGGATGCGGACGATCCAGCGCGAGAACAGCCACATGCCGGTGACGACGAAGGCGCAGCCGGCGACGAACCAGGTGACGATCGCGGCGTAGGCGCGGCGCGCCTCGCCGTCGTCGCGGATCGAGTAGGCGAGCGGCGGCCAGGCAAGCTGGAAGCCGCGGACGAGCACGTTGACCGCCTGGGCGAACTTGACCGCGAGCGAGTAGAGCCCCGCCTCGGCGAGGCCCAGCGAGCGGACGATCACGATCCGGTCGACGAAGTTGAGCAGGTAGAGCGAGAGCTCGGCCGGCATCGTCGGCAGGCCGAAGCGGGTCATCCGCCGCAGCAGCGGCGGATCGATGCGCAGCGAGAGGCGCCGCCACTGGAGGGCGATCAGCACCAGGGCGACGGCGGCGCCGCTGACGTAGCTGCCGAGCAGCAGCCCGCGGGCGCCCTCGCCGCGAGCGACGACGAGCACTACCGTGAGGCCGATCGCCGCGATCACGTTGAGCAGCGTGGTGACGAAGTAGGCACGGGCGCGCTCCTCGAGCCGGAACAGGGTCAGCAGGTACTCGACCATCGTCAGCACCCAGAGCCCGCCGATCGCGATCCGGCCGAGCTCGGCGGGCGAGGCCACCTCGGCGGCTTCGCCGGTGAGCAGCGCTTCGGCGATCGGCCCGGCGAACGGAAGCGCGATCAGCGCCGCGACGGTCGAGAGCCAGAAGAGCGCCGCGAAGGAGCCGGCGACGACGCGGGCCGGATCCTCGTCGTCCTTGTAGTAGTAGCGCAGCACCGCCTCGATCAGGCCGAAGCGGATCACGATGCTGGCCGAGACGACGGCGGCGAAGATCACCTCGGCGGCGCCGTAGTCGGCCTTGGTCAGGTAGCGCGTGTAGAGCGGCAGCAGCGCGACCGCGATCAGCTTCGAGAGGATGCTCGCCGCCGTGTAGGCGGCGCCGGTCGTCGCGAGGCGGCGAAGGTAGCCCGACACGCGTTGACCCTAGCCGGGCGTTCGCTCTTTGTCGGCCACAGACCTACCAGGAGCGAACGCGGTCGAGGCGCCGGCGAGCGATGCGGCGGCGGCCAGCAGGACCCAGGTGATCGGGTCCTCGTAGAACCCGGCATACGCCATCGTGTGGACCAGGAGGGCGACGAACGCTGCGAGGATCGCGGCGCGGGCGATGAGGTGTCGGCGCGCGCGAGACGCCATCAAGCCCGACGACATGGTCCACAGGGCGGTCACGAGGAGAGCGGCGTAGGCGGCCAGGCCGATGATGCCCTGCTCCGCGGCCACAGTGATCGGCTCGGTGTGGGAGACCGAGACGGGGGTCTTCTTGGTGGCGATGTGGTCGCGGTAGGCCTTGGGGAAACTGCCGGCGCCGTAGCCCCAGAGCGGGCGCTGGCCGAACATGGTGACGCCGCCGGAGACGAGGTTGCTGCGGCCACCGGTGTCGACGTTGAGCCGATCGGGACTGAGCTTCGAGACACCGCCGGCGAAAAGGACGATCACGACCGCCAGCACCGCGCCGGCGCCGGCGGCGGCCAACGTCCAACGCCAACTCCAGCGCAGCGCCGCCAGCACTGCGAGCCCGGCGAGCAGGGCAGCGAAGCTCGACTGCGAGAAGGTCAGCACCAGGCCGAACCAGAGCACCGCGATCAGCGTCGTCAACAGCGCCAGCGTCCTGTGCTCCTTCGCCCACAACAGCGCTGACATCGCGACGACGATCACCAGCGCCAGGTACCGCCCGTAGATGTTCGGGTCCCAGAAGATCGAGTTGACCCGGAAATAGGTGTGGAATTCGTTCGACCTGATCACCTGGTCGTTCCAGAACAGCTCGCGGCTGACGTACTCCACGCTGCCGACAACTACGAATGCCACGGCCTCCACAGCTATGACCCAGAGGACGAGACTCAGAAGCTTCTTGTCCCAGCGCACGTCCCCCAGCAACGCATAGACAAGGGAAAACGGGACGAAGAAAAAGCAGACGTTCTGGAGGGATTTCGAGAAGTCCGGCGAGTAGAGCGTCTGCAACGCGTACAGCACAACCACTGCGGCCAGGACCCAGGGCAGGTGGCGCGCGGGTCCTGTCGGGGCAGGGGACCCACCGGCCCCTCCGGTCGCTGAAGCGTCCTCAGGGCCGGTCCCCCCTGCCCCGCCACCCGCGCGAGCTGCCTTGGGTACCCAGCTGCGGTAGACGGAAGCGAGAACGCCGCCGGCTATCACCAGGTACAGCGGCACCAGGAGGTTGGCCGTGTCGCCGCCGGCGTGGAGCGGGACACGGAAGGGCAGCGCCGCCACTATCGCGAGCGGCAGGAGGATGGGCCAGCGGCGGAAGACGAACGCCAGCACGACGGCCGCTGCCAGGGCAACAAGGCCGAGCGCGATCAGGTGGCTGGCCGGGTGGCGGAGGTCGGCGATCTGGGTCGAGTTCCACTGGTCGCCGAGGATCAGGGCCGGGAAGAGGGCGAGGGCGAGGAGCATGACCGCGGCGCGGCGGCGGCCGGGGGGCAGCAGGATCGCCGCTGCTGCCGCGGCGGACGCGATCAGGACTCCGAGCGCCGAGAGGATCAACGCTTGCACCCGGCCCGTGGATCGCGCGGCGCCCGGTGCAGGCGCATGACGCCGCCCGGCACGAGCGTCCGGCCCTCGCCGTGCAGTTTCACCCGCAGCTTGTAGCGGCCGGGCGGGGCGATGCCGTCGCTGCGGGTGCGCCCGTCCCAGTAGAAGGTGTGGAAGCGGTAGCGCTTCAGGTAGGCGTCGCGGGCGAGCGTGACGACCAGGCCGCCGCCCGGCTTCACCACCTGCACGTCGCCGCGGTCGGAGATCGTCGTGCGGAAGCGGATGCGGATGCGGTCGTAGCGGCAGTCGCGGTTCGGCGTGAAGGCCCGGGGCGGCGGCGCCTCCGGGTGCAGGCGCGGGACCGCGCGGAAGCTGACCCGGTCGAGCACCAGCGGGTCGCGCTTGAGGCGCTGCGACCAGGCGAAGGCGGCGATCGTGGCGAGGACGAGCAGGGCGAAGACGATCGCCGCGGAGCTAGCCCGCCGAGGACGCATTGTCCTCGCCGATCACCACCGCGACCGGGGCGCCGGCGGAGAGCGAGGAGATCTCACCGGTCATCGGTCGCACGCGCGAGATTTCCAGCGTGTCGGCGACACGGTGGGCCGCCCGCCCTTCGCCCGCTTTGAACATCACGACGCTGTCGGCGAAGCTCGAGCGGCTGTTGCCGACCGCGCCGAGCTGGAAGCCGCGGCGCTCGACCTTGTCGCCGTAGGTCCCGGCGAGGCCATCGACCGCGGTGCCGTTGAGCACCGTCACCTCGATTTCGCTCGGCTTCAGCGCCTTGGCCGAGCGCTTGGCCGACTTGCCGCCGTTGCCGCCGCCTTCGCCACCGCCCTGCGTGACCGCGTAGGCGACGCCGCCGGCGATCAGGACGAGGACGACGAAGGCCCCGACCAGGTAGCGCGGGTCGCCGAGGCGCGAGCGCAGGCCGCCGTCGCCGACGTCGCCCTCGCCGCCGCCGAAGCGCTCGCGCAGCCGCTCCGTGCGGGTCAGTTCGGGCAGGCCCGCCTCGCGCCGCTCGCGCCGCTTCTCGCGCAGGTCGGCGGCGTGGCGCTCGACCTCGCGCGCCTCTTCCAGCTTGCGCATCTCCGCCGCCCGCTCGGCGGCCGCGGCGGAGGTCGACTCCTTGCGCTCGGTATCGCGCTCCGGCGCCGAGCCCGCCCACTCGCGCAGGCGCCGGATGTCCCGCCCCTGCGCGAACGACAAGAGGGCGAGCACTGCCAGGCCCAGGAACGCGACCAGGCCGGCGTAGGCCCCGATTTCTTTGATCAGCTCCAAGTTGGCTGCGAGAGGCTATCCGTCGTAGCCGACCGCCGCCGTGTCCCCGCCGGGACTGGTTATGAGAGCGACGACCCGCTCGGCCAGGTTAGCCTCGTCGCCGGCCATGACCAGGTGCTCGAGCGAGTTCAGGGTCGATTCGACCCACTCGGTGTCGAGCTCTGTCTCGCGCACCGCGCGGTGGATGCGTTTGGCCGCGGTCGGGCGCAGCTCCTCGCCGCGGGAGAAGAGCTCCTCGTGCAGCTTCTCGCCGGGGCGCGGCTGGGTGAACTCGACCGCGATCTCGGCGCCGGGCTCGTAGCCCGCCAGGCGGATCATGTTGTTGGCGAGGTCGACGATCCTCACCGGCTCGCCCATGTCGAGCACGAAGACCTCGCCGCGGCCGGCGCCGATGTCGCCGGCGCGGATCACCAGCTGCACCGCCTCGGGGATCGTCATGAAGTAGCGCGTCATCTCCGGGTGGGTGACCGTCACCGGGCCGCCGCGCTCGATCTGGCTGCGGAAGATCGGCACGACGCTGCCCGAGGAGGCGAGCACGTTGCCGAAGCGGACGCTGGCGAAGCGCGTGCCCGGGTGCTTGTGGCCGGCGGCCTCGACGATCCACTCGGCCATCGCCTTCGAGGCGCCCATCACGGTCTGCGGGTTGACCGCCTTGTCGGTCGAGATCAGGACGAAGCGCTCGACCTCCGAGGCGGCGGCGGTCTCCGCCGTGATCCGCGTCGCCAGCGCGTTGTTGCGCACCGCCTCCAGCGGGTTGGCCTCCATCAGCGGCACGTGCTTGTAGGCGGCGGCGTGGAAGACGACGCTGGGCTTGAAGCGCTGCATCGCCTCCAGCATCCGGTGCGGCTCCTTGCAGTCGGCGAGCACCGCCTCGATGTTGGAGAAGTGGCGCTCGTCGAGCATCTCGCGCTCGATCTCGAAGAGGTTGTCCTCGGCGTGGTCGACCATCACCAGCAGGCGCGGGCCGACGCGGGCGATCTGGCGGCAGAGCTCGGAGCCGATCGAGCCGCCGGCGCCGGTGACGAGGACGATCCGGTCGCGCAGGTAGGCGCCGACGCGGTCGAGCTCGACCACGATCGGGTCGCGGCCGAGCACGTCCTCGACCTGGACCTCGCGCAGCTGCTTGTTGAGCTGCACGCCGCCGCGCAGCAGCTCGAACACGGTCGGCAGCGTGCGCACGCGGATCTCGCGCTCGCGGCAGGCGGCGACGACCTTGGCGCGCAGCGTGCCCGGCGCCGAGGGGATCGCGATCACGACCTCGTCGGGCTCGGTCTCGTCGAGGATCGTCTCGATCTCCTTCGTCGTCCCCAGCACCTTGAGGCCGAGCATGCGCATGCCGCGTTTGCGCGCGTCGTCGTCGACGAAGCCGATCGCGGTCGCGCCCAGGTTGGGGTTGAGGTGCATCTCGCGAACGACCATCTGGCCGCCCGAGCCGGCGCCGATCACCAGCACCTCGTGCTTGGGCAGCCGGTGGCCGCGCCCCGGGCGCTCGACGATCAGCCGCACGGCGAGGCGGGCGCCGGCGACGAGGAAGAGCGTCAGCATGAAGTCCATCACCGCGACCGAGCGCGGCAGGCCCGTCGCGAACGGCTGGATCACGGTGAAGACGACGACCAGGATCGCGCTGGCCACCGCGACCGCGCGGACGATCGTCAGGAAGTCGCGGCCGCTGACGTAGCGCCACCACTTCTCGTAGAGGCCGAAGGCGGCGAAGACGGTCACCTTGCCGAGCGCGACGAAGGCGACCGACTGCGCGAACAGCACCGTGTAGCGGTGCGGCAGCCCTTCGTCGAGGAAGCGCAGGCGGAATGCCAGGTAGTAGGCGAGCGCGACCAGCAGTGCGTCGGCCGCCGCCTGGAGGACCCTGTTGCGATAGACCGGGTGGTTCAAGCGGCGCATCACAGCGTGGCCGAGTTTAGATGGTGTACGCCGGGCTCCCTACAATCCCCGCTTCGCGCATGCAGACCTTCCTAGTCCTCGCCAGCATCTCCGACAAGATCGTCGACCCGATCGTCAACGTCGCCACCGACTTCATCGGCTCGGCCGGCGTCGTCGGCGTCTTCGTGCTGATGACGCTCGAGTCCGCCTGCATCCCGGTGCCGAGCGAGGCGATCATGCTCTTCGCCGGCTTCAGCGTCTCGAAAGGCGAACTGACCCTGTTCGGGATCGTCGCCGCGGGCGTGCTCGGCAACCTGGCCGGGTCCTGGATCGCCTACGCGGTCGGCTACTTCGCCCGGCTCGACCTGCTCGAACGCAACCGCCTGATCCACATCAGTCCCAAGCACCTCAAATGGGCCGACGACTGGTTCAAGCGCTACGGCGACGCGACCGTCTTCTTCACCCGCATGCTGCCGATCATCCGCACCTTCATCTCGCTGCCCGCCGGCGTGGCGAAGATGCCGTTCTGGCGCTTCACGGCATTCACCCTCGCCGGCTGCGTTCCCTGGGTGCTGATGCTGGCGCTGGTCGGCCGCGCCGTCGGCGACAACTGGGAGCAGTGGCGGCACAACCTCGGCTACCTCGACTACGTCGTGCTCGCGGCGATCGTCGCCGGCATCGTCTACCTGGTGATCCGCCGCCGCCGCGGCGAGCCCGAGGGCGCCCCGGAGTCGCCCTGAGCGACTCCGGCCAAGTGGGGATCGCCGCCGCCCGCGCGCTGGCGCTGGGAATCGTCCAGGGCCCGGCGGAGCTGCTGCCGGTCTCCTCCTCGGCCCACATCGTCCTCGTCCCCTGGCTCGCCGGCTGGGACTGGGAGCGGCTCGACCCGGAGGTGCGCAAGAGCTTCGAGGTCGCCGTCCACGGCGGCGCCGCGGCGGCTCTGCTGATCGGCCAGCGCCGGACGATCGCCGAGGAGCTGCGCTCCTTCGACGGGCGGCGGGCGCTCGTGCTCGGCCTCTCCTTCCTGCCGGCGGCGATCGTCGGCTACACGCTGGAGCGGCCGATCGAGCGGCGCCTGGGCGGACCGCGGGCGACCGCGTTCGGGTTGCTCGCGGGCGCGGCGGCGATGCTGGCCGCCGACACGCGGCCGCAGGAGCGCGGCCGCGGCGACGCCACCCCGGCCGACGGGCTGGCGCTCGGCGTCGCCCAGGCCGCGGCCCTCGCTCCCGGCGTCTCCCGCAACGGCGTCACCCTGGCGGCCGCGCGCTGGCGGCGCTTCTCGCGCGACCAGGCGAACCTGCTCTCGCGCACGATCGCGCTGCCGATCATCGTCGGCGCCACCGCGCTCAAGGCCGAGCGCCTGCGCCGCCGCGGCGCCCCGCCCGAGCTGCGCCGCTCGCTGGCGATCGGCGTCGCCGCCTCCTTCGCCTCGACCCTCGCCTCGCAGCGCCTGATCCGCCTGGTCGAGCGCGACCGGGCGCTCTGGCCCTACGCGGCCTACCGAGCGGGGCTCGCCGCCGCCGTGCTGTTCAAACTGCGACGCTGCTAACTCCAAATTTTGGATGAATTTGGAGTTGATTTGGAGTTCCCTGCAAATCCCAGAGAAATGAGTCCAAAATGAGCGACGACGCCTACGCGCAGGCCGGGGTCGACCAGGGGGCCGCCGATTCGGCGGTCGCCGGGCTGGTGCGGGCGCTGGGGGCGATCGAGCTGGGGCGGCCGTCGCGGCAGGTGCCGCTGCCCGGCCACTACGCCAGCGTGATCCGGATCGACGAGCGGCTCGGGATCGCGCTCTCGACCGACGGCGTCGGCACCAAGCTGCTGGTCGCCGAGCAGCTCGGCCGCTTCGACACGGTCGGGATCGACTGCGTGGCGATGAACGTCAACGACGTGATCTGCGTCGGCGCCGAGCCGCTGGCGATGCTCGACTACATCGCGATCGAGCGGGCCGACCCGGAGGTGTGCGAGCAGATCGGCGTCGGCCTGGCGCGCGGGGCGGAGCTGGCCGGGGTCGAGATCCCCGGCGGCGAGCTGGCGCAGCTCGGCGACCTGGTGCGCGGCTTCGACGTCGCCGGCGCCTGCTTCGGCACGGTAGCCCTCGACGCGATCGTCGACGGCTCGGCGGTGCAGCCGGGCGACGCGATCGTCGGCCTCCCCTCCTCCGGCATCCACTCCAACGGCTACACGCTCGCCCGCTCGGCGCTCGACGGCCTGCCGCTCGACGAGGACCCCGAGGGCCGCCTCGGCCGGCCGCTCGGCGAGGTCCTGCTCGAGCCGACCGAGATCTACGTCAAGCCGGTGCTCGAGCTGCTGCGCTCCGACGTCGACGTGCGCGGCCTCGCCCACATCACCTCCGGCGGCCTGAAAAACCTCGACCGCCTAGCCGCCGAGGTCGCCTACGAGATCGACGACCCGCTGCCGGTCCCACCGATCTTCGGCCTGATCGAGCAGCGCGCCGGCGTCTCCGACGAAGAGATGCACGAGGTCTTCAACATGGGCTGCGGCTTCTGCTGCGTGGTCGCGGCGGCGGACGAGAGCGCCGCCGTGGAGCTGCTGCGGGGGCACTATCCGGCGGCGAAGCGAATCGGGCAGGCAACGCGCGATAGCTAACTCTAGTTGACTAGACACTAGGTAGGTAGTGTCTAGTTTGGTAGTGTCTAGTCGTGGAGTTCGTCGGCCGCGACACGGAGATGGCGGCGCTGAAAGCCGAATACGACCGCGTCAAGGCGGGCCGCCAGGGCGGCTTTGCCTGGCTTCGTGGCCGTAGGAGGGTGGGGAAGTCCCGGCTCGTTCAGGAATTCTGCGATCAAATTGGCGCCCCTTACGCGTTCTACCAGGCGCCCCGCCGGGAGATGCGTGTGGCGCTCGCGGCGTTCGTAGATGCCATCGCCCGGTCGTCCCTTCCAGCCGCCGCAACGTTCGACGGCGCTTCGTACGACTCCTGGCCCGCGGCGATCCGAGCGGCCGTGCAGGGAATCGATCCCGCACGCCCGGCGATCCTGGTGATCGACGAGCTCCCCTATCTGACGGAGCGCGACCCCGACGTCACTGCGGACCTCCAGCTCGCCTGGGATCGCATACTGGAGAAAGTGCCGTTGCTTCTGATTTGCATCGGCTCCGACGTGAGGATGATGGAGAGCCTGCTCGCCGAGCGGGCTCCACTGTACGGACGGCCGACCGTGGAGCTTCGGGTTGCGCCGCTGGATCCGGCTGTGGTGGCCCGCCTCACCGATGCCCCTGACTCTGCCGCCGCATTCGACCGCTATCTGATCGTCGGGGGCTTCCCCGAGCTTGCGTCGTCGTGGCCCAGGGGAATCGGGCGGAAAGCCTTCCTGAGAAAGGCGCTCGCCCATGATCGAACGCCACTTGTCGCAGCAGCAAGCCAGATTCTGATCTCCGAGTTCCCGCGAGAGCTACAGATACGAAACGTAGTCGAAGCGATCGGGCACGGCGAAAGCTCCTACAGTCGCATCCAAGCGCGTAGCGGCGTCAAAGGAAACACGCTCAACGAGGCGCTCGAGGTTCTCGCGGAGCAGAAGGGCCTGGTCGCCCGCGAGCTTCCCTACGCGGTTCCTCCCGGCAAGAAGGCCCCACGATACGTCGTAGCTGACCCATACCTTCGTTTCTGGCTCCGCTTCGTCGGACCTCATCTCGATGAGATTGCGCGTGGGCGTCCCGACTTCGCAATCGAGCGGATCGAGCGCGATTGGGCGACATACCGAGGTCGGGCGGTGGAGCCGCTGGTGCGCGTCGCCCTCGAGCGCCTGCTCGACGAGCCGGCGACCTCTGAGGGCCTCGGCGGCTCGCGCTACGTCGGCGCCTGGTGGCGGCGGGATCACTCGATCGAGGTCGACCTGGTCGGCGGCGACCGGCCCGACCCGACCCGCATCGGATTCGTCGGCTCGGTCAAGTGGCGCGAGCGGGGGCGCTTCTCGGCAACCGACCTCGAACAGCTCGGCGCGAGCCGCGCCGCGGTGCCGGGAGCCGAGGGCGCCAAGCTCGTCGCCGTCAGCCGCGGAGGCTTCGAAAAGGGCCTCGGCGCCGATGCAACGTTCGGCCCCGACGAGCTGCTGGCGGCCTGGTAGAGAACGGCCATCGGCGGCGTACCCGACAATGGCCCCACGTAGATGAGTACCCGGCCCTCAAGCTCGATGATCGGAACCGTGCTCTCCGGCCGCTACCGGCTGGAGGCGAAGCTCGGCAGCGGCGGAATGTCGACCGTCTACCTGGCGCGGGACGAGACGCTCGACCGGCCGGTCGCGGTCAAGGTGATGCACCGTGAGATGTCCGAGCAGGAGGACCAGCTTCAGCGCTTCCGCCAGGAGGCGCGCGCGGTCGCCAAGCTGACCCACCCGAACGTCGTCGCGGTGATCGACGCCGGCGAGGACGGCGGCCACCCCTACATCGTCTTCGAATACGTCAAGGGCGAGACGTTGAAGCAGCGGATCGCCCGCGTCGGCGCGCTCGACACCCAGGAGGCGATCGCCTACGCGATCGAGGTCGCGCGCGGGCTCAGCGTCGCCCACGC
This sequence comes from uncultured Solirubrobacterales bacterium, assembly GCA_963727465.1. Classification (GTDB taxonomy): domain Bacteria; phylum Actinomycetota; class Thermoleophilia; order Solirubrobacterales; family 70-9; genus VRUE01. The sequence goes on from CAVSGL010000003.1 coordinate 47,423, forward strand.
GCGCAACATGGTCCACCGCGACATCAAGCCGCAGAACGTGCTGATCGACGAGGAGGGCCGGGCCAAGCTGACCGACTTCGGCATCTCGCGCCAGCTCGAACAGGACGGCGTCACCGCGACCGGCCGCGTGCTCGGAACGACCGACTACGTCGCCCCCGAGCAGGCGATGGGCAAGGGCGTCGATCCCCGCTCGGACGTCTACTCCCTGGGCGTCGTCCTCTACGAGATGCTGATCGGTCAGGTTCCCTTCCACGCCGACAGCCAGGTCGGCGTGGCGATGAAACACGTCAACGAGGAACTGCCCGACGTGCAGCGCCGCCGGCCCGAGGCCTCGGCCGCGGTGGCGCTGGTGGTCGAGCGGGCGACGGCGAAGAACCCCGAGGAGCGCTACCAGACGGTCGCCGAGATGATCGACGACCTTGAGACCGCGCTGGAGGTCGAGGCGGCGCGGGCCGGGACGACCACCGGCGAGGCGACCAGCGTCCTCGACGCCGTGCCGCCGCCGCAGCGCAAGCTCTCCGGGCGGGCGCGCTGGTCCTGGGCGGCGATCGTCGTCCTGCTGGTGGTCGGCGGCGGCGCGCTGCTCGCGGTGCAGCTGATCTCCAGCGGCGGCGTCGGGGGCGGGGGCGCGAACGAGGGCAAGGGCGGCAACGTGACGATCTCCGGCGCGACCGACTACGACCCGCAGGGCGACGGCGAAGAGATCGGCAGCAAGGTCGAACTGGCGGTCGACGGCGACCCGACCGGAACCGCCTGGGAAACCGAGCACTACGACTCGGAAACGTTCGAAGGGACCAAGACCGGACCCGACCCCGGCGTCGGCGTCTACGTGACCGCCACCGAGCCGGCGACGCCGAAAAAGATGATCGTCCGCACCCCCACCCCGGGCTGGAACGCCCAGGTCTTCGCCGCCCCCGCCGGCCCCCCCTCGGACCTCTCAGGCTGGGACGACCCGGTCGGCGAAGTCGAAGACGCCTCCTCGACCCAGGAGATCGACCTGACCGTCCGCCAGCCCTCCACCTACTTCCTGCTCTGGTTCACCAAGGCCTCCCCCGCCCGCGACCAGGAAGGCCGCTACCAGGTCGAGATCAGCGACATCAAGCTGCTGGGGTGACTCAGACAATATGTTAAGTTAGGGCGGCTTCTCAAGTGCATCCTCAGCAACCTGACCAATCGCCCGAAAGGCCCGCCCCGGCGGGTCTTTCGCTTTTCGCGCGAAGCGGGAGCCAGCGATTCGGACTTTGGCTTGGCAAATTATTGCTCCAATCATCTATGATTTAGCAAATTGTCTCACCAACACTAGGAGGTAACGGTGGCCCTTGACACTGACGATCAGCTCCCGGACGGTATCAGCGTCAAAGACGCGTACGCTGCAGTCCGAGCCTGGTACCAGGCAAACGTAAATCGGCTGATTGCTGAAGGACAACGCGGGTCATACCCGGCTGCGGCAAAGGCGTACATTGAGTCTCTTCCCGCGCCGGACAGCGCTAGTGAAAGCGCTATGAGGAACTGCTTGCGGCAAGTCCTAGTCGGTGAGCTTGAGTTCGGATATCACGATTCGGACGGAAAATTCAAGATGGCGGCCTATGCCCAGGCTGCCTTTGATGCAGCCGGCGAAGATCCATTCGCGACGTAGGGACGGCCGCCGGATTGAATTCGAGGCCGTACCCCGTTTCGCGCAACGCGGCAACGGTGGACCGGTTCCCGCTCGACCTCGAATTTTCGCCAACCACGCCCCACCTCGCCTCTCTTGATCCACCAGGCGCCTCCCCAAGGTTTCAAGGGTTTGAGAGCGCCGCGGATCAGAAGTACCATCGAAGCATGACTCCGCGCCAGTTCCGCATCGGGGGACTCGTTCTTTCCGCGGCCTTCGCATCTCGGCATCTGGGCACTCGCTGAAGCCAAATACGGCACCGGCACGCTCTGGCTCGTAATGAGCGTTGCGTGGGTGCTGCTCGCCTTCTTCAGGAACAACACTCTGCGGGCGCAAGAGCGTCGGCGACAGGGATTGGAGGCAAAGTACGCGTCACAACCGATCACGGCGCAGCCGGACAACCTTCCCCGTTGGTTCAGCCCGGATAACCCGCCTGGTTGGTACTTGAATCCGGCCACCAACGAACCTGCCTACTGGTCTGAGATCGGCTGGCGGCCGAAGGAACCGAGCGCGACCTAACCAGAATCGTTCATGAAGAGGGCGTCCACGACCGGCAGATGACGCGCTCGAACGTCGCGCAAACCGGTAGCGTGATCGCGCCGCCCTTGCCGTTGACCCTGTCCTCGTCGACGCCGAGCGTCCGCATCAAGTTGGGGGCAACCGAGGCGAAGACCTCGTTGATCTCCCAGACGTTGACGTCCTCGGGGCTCTTGCCGATCTTCTCCAGTGCCTGCTTGGCGGGCGTCTTCGCTAGGTAGGGGAACTCGTCGACGACGGTGCCGTAGGACAGCACGCAGGCAAGCGGCGTGCGTCCTTCGCACTCGACCTCACTCCGCCGAGGCGCCCCCGCCCACCGAAGCTATCCATGTCGGCGCGGGTGATCTCGAGCTCGTTGGAGACCTCGCTCGCCTCGTTGATCATCTGCTTTTCGGTGAACGGGTTGATCAGGCCGTCGTGGACCATCGCGTCGATCGTCTCGACGTGGCCCATGCGGTAGCCGAAGCGGGCGCCCGGCAGCAGGTGCGGCGCGCCGCTCATCGACTCCATGCCGCCGGTCACGGCAACCTCGGTGTCGCCGGCGCGGATCGCCATGTCGGCGAGGCCGAGCGAGCGCATGCCGGAGGCGCAGACCTTGTTCACGGTCTCCGAGGGGACCTCCTTGGGGACGCCGCCCTTGATCTGCGCCTGGCGCGAGGGAATCTGCCCCTGGCCGGCCTGCATGCTGGAAGCACTTCCAAGGGCGATGCGAGTAGCGGTCCAGCGGTGCTCGCTATCGCCTCGACCGCCCTGACCGATATTTGTCGACGGCTTCTAGCGTCTTGACGACTGACCTCACCCACCACGGGATTTGGGCAACGACCATGACCGCGAGCACGACGTAGGCATAAGGGGTCGATGGATCAACCGAAAGCACTCCATAAGGTCATCACAAACCCCGACCCCCCTTGCCCCGCCGTTTCTTGCACCAGAATACGTCTCTACCGATAATTAAGTACAAAAAGCCGTGGGGGGATGCCCCGTCACTTTGCGCGAGATGCTCGCGAAGTTGGAAGCTGGCCTTCAAGGAGCGCGGCGCGATCACCATTGGCAACTCCTTTTAGGTCTCCGGCAGTGCCGCCGCAGCGCGGCTGATCGCCCAAAGCGAGAGTCGGCCTTGTGGTCCGCTGCCCGCCCCCGCCGGTCGTGTCCCGTATCGAGCGTGGCAGACGGCCACGTCGCCGCGGACGCCTCGACTACGTGTTCAGCCTGGTCAACTCATCCTCCAACTGGCGGAGCGCGACCTTGCGCGCTGGGCTCCAGATCTCCTCGCTGCGCAGATCCAGCGCCTCATGAACCGGCAGGGCAGTTACTTGCGGGCCACTGAGCAGTCGTTTGCGTCCAAGCTCGACCTCTTTCTCCTCGATGGCCCAGAACAGATCGCCATCTTCGGTCAGCGCCACAGTCGCTCTGGTCGTGTCCCCCTCCAGTTGGTCGTGAGTAGCCGTGAATAGGACCCACCCGTAGCCGATCGTCTCCTTGGCCTCTCGCCAGGTGTTCCTTGAGTACACCTGGCCGCGCGCAGACGTCTTGACCTTTACCTTCTCCTCAGTCACGGCAAGGAGTACGACAGGCCGGCTGCTGCTCTTCAAGGCTTGAGCCGCTCTCTGCGCAGCCGTTTTGACCCGCTCCATCCATGCCATGTGCTCAGCCTCTTTGGCGTCGCTGATCGATTGTTGCTCGGCGTTGATCTCTGCCTCGCGATGCGCAGGGCAGAGGAGCCTGCCTCCGTGCATGCGCCCGCAACTGCTCTCGTGATCCCAGCTAAATGGCCAATAGCAAATCGGCGTCCGGCATTCAGCGCAGAGACCGCCGGCGACACGACCACACGAGCAGACTAGATCTCCACTTTTCATACGCTGCGAAACGTAGCGCTATGTACCCACGCTGAGTGGCAAGTGAATCTCAAATCTCCTCGCGCTTGATGATGGAGTTGGTTCCCTCGTCCCACCCGGCACTAGCCCAGTCAGCTTTAATGAGTCCTTGACGAGCGTCAACTTCAAGCGTGTCAATGAGCGTCGGCGCGCTGCCGGTAGGTCCGCTACCTCTGACTTGGATTTTGATATGGGCCGGCCAGCTCTCGACTGCCAAATTCAAGAGGCGGCTCTGATCCTGAGGGTCGGCGGCCATCCGTCTATCCCACCCGAAAACGTCCGTCTTGATCACGAGTGCGACATCAAGGCGATGGGCTTGTCCGTTTCCTGGCATATGTATCGAGGAGCGCTCGTCATCGGTCCATACTCCCTGCAACGGGTCACGAGGCGAGAAGGAGCCGTCTCGGTCATCGGGCAGGTAGTCGATCGAGGCGTGAACGTCTTTGGCCGCCGCTGCCCCCTGAGCGTTAATCACCGGGACGCGAATAGTACGGCCATGTCCTAGCGGCGTTGCCACGTCGGGATAAGTCGAGATCTCCGCCCTACCGAACGACAACTTGGGCGCGTCCGGCGAGTTCTGCTGCAAGCCTCGCAGGTGGGCAAGCGCGCGATCCAGAACGGAGATCGCAGCAGGGAGCCGAACGCTCTCATCGACTTTTCGGGTGATCATTTCCGCCATCGGCCCCTCAAAACGGGGGAGCTCTTTGTAGCGGGTCCAGACAGCACTGCACTCGCCGTATGCGTCGTCCAGAATCTCCCGTGACTTGTGCATGGCCCGGTCCGTCAGCTGATCCGCCAAGGGGCTGTATTTGGCCGATGCAGGACCCCTCGGGAAGTGCTTCGTTTCCTCGGCATGCTGAAAGAGCTTGCGGTTCGCTTCAAGCTCAGTAATCGCGTTGGCGAGCGCACGATCCCACGAGGTCTCTTTGCCTGTTTGCGCCTCGGGCGAAATTACGTACCTATTCCCGACCTGAAGGTCTCTGCCCACCTGGGGGTTCGAGATCGCGGACCCGCCCGTGGAGGCGGCGGATGAATCCTCAGCTGAACTCGCGTCGCCGCCATGTCCGCCCCCGGACCCGCTATCGCCGGTTACAGCTCGGTGCGGATCTAGATGCTTGCGTCCCCAAAACCAATACAGGGCAGCGACGACCAGTAGCGCCCCAGTAACCGACCACCACACCAGATACGTCAGGGCTTCGTGACTTCCACCGCTATACGACAAATTTACAGCCTGGGCCAGCGTAAGAAGAAAAAGCGGCCCTGACACGACTCCCACGAGGTTGAGCACCCTTCCCATTTTGCCCACGATAGTGGCGCCATCGGCAGCAGCGGCGACCACGCGCGCCCCTCCTCGAGAGGCCGCTTGCTTGGCGTTTCGTAGCGGTTAGGGTCCAACAGTCGGTCCAGTCCACTGCGTCCCCGCAGCTTGCTGACGCCTTCGGTGGACACCCCGTATGAATGGCAGTGCGAGTCGGTAACCGGCTTCGGTAAGCACGGCTTGCTCACCGTTCGACCTCTTGTCGGCTCCTCTCAGCGCCACGGTCGGCCAGCGTCAGTGCTCCTTCCGCGTGAAAGGGGGGTGGGCATCATCCATCGTCGAACGAAACGCCATATGACTCCAGCCATGAGATGACGCTGGTGATCAACTCGGGGAGTCCGGCGCGCAGTCTTTCTACGGTTTCCCGGACCTCTTCGGGGGACACATCGGGAGAGGCGTGCTCGAGGCGGCCCTCGAGGACGTAGCAGTGGTTCAGCAGCTCGAGCTGCTTCTGCGTAAGTCCGCCATCGCTCCGCACCGCAGCGAAGACCTGGTCGGCGTGAGGGCGGCGATGGGGTAGGAGGCCGACCAGCCGTGTGCCCGCCGCGGCCTTGAGGATCTCGACGCTGGCATTCACGATGGCCGAGTAACTGCCTGTCACTGCCATCGTCCGGATCGTGTCGTGGGGGTCGGAGGACTCGAACGCCCTGCGCCAGTCCTTGCGATCGAGCTTGCCCCCGAAGCTCTCCTCGACCGCGAAGTCAAGTCCGACCTTGTGCTTGTGAATCGACTTGCAGAGTCGCGCCAGCCGCGCTTCCTCCGCTTGTCTGGCTTTCGTGCTGATCTGAGTCTTGAGCTCGCGGGTCACCGGGTCAGCTCCGCGATGGCCTGTCCTGCTTCGTCCATCTGACGCCGATACGAGCGCTGGGCGCGGGCGCGAATCGCGCGCCTGCGACTCAGGAGGTTCGGCCAGAGCTCGTCCCGGTCGACGATCACCCGTCCCTCATCCAGCACTCGGGCCAAGAGGAGCGGTGCGTTCGGCTCGATCCGATTCAGATGCGCCACATCGATCTCGCGGCCGGCGCAGGTACCCAACCGCCTTGCGAGTCGCGTGGCCACCAGGGGGTCGTCGCCTGAGAGAGCGACGAGCAGGTCGAGATCGGAGCCGCCGTCGGCGTCGCCGCGCGCGATCGATCCGTAGAGCACTGCGAGTCGAACATCGCGCTCCGTGCGCAGTGCCCTCTTCAGGCAGGAGAGAAGCCCCCAGTGATCGTGCAGATACTCCGCCTCTCCAGGCGAAAGCCTGACCCTGCGGGGACCGGGACGATGGCAGCGAACGGTGCCCTGCGCCACCGCCCGGCGCAGCGTGCGCTCATCCGCATTCAGGTCCCCGGCCAGCTGCTGGATCGCGCCCATACATGGCAGCGTAGCGTACTTATATGTCCGTTACATGCTTGTAAGCGCGCACATGGTGGCGGCCTCGGCAGGGTGCGAGGCCGCCACTCATCCGGTGCTCAGCAGGCGTCCCAGAGGTGCGCGCAGCGGAGCGCGGCCCTGGTCGGGACGGCGAAGCCGCCCTCGCAGTGCAGCAGGCCGGCGCCGTCGAGGTCGCGAATTGCTCGCTCGACCGCGTCCCCGGCGGCGAAGTCGACGCCGGCGTTCAGTGCCCGCGCGACCTCGGGGATCGTCAGCTGGGTCGGGTGTTCGTCGAGCAGGAAGGCCAGAACCACGCGTTCGACCTGGGCGTCCTGCTCTGCGGGCAGCGGATCGCGCTCGAACTCGAGGCGATCCATAGTCTTGATCTCAGCCATTTGGAGGAATCTCTCCTTCTGGTCAGGCTCCCGGCTGGCGTGGTCGCGCCCGCCGGGGGCCGCTTTCTGGGGTCGCTGCGTCGCTACGCTTGCCCGCGCGATCGGCCTGGTTGAGTGCTATGCCGGTCGCCACGGGGCCGGTGTTGATCGCACGCGGCCCCACTTATGTGGTTGCACCGTACATGTCGCGGTGGCGGAAGGTTCTCGCCCGCCGGCAACGGGAGGGCCGCCGCTGCGGAACGATCAGTCGAGATCGAAGGCGGCCGCGATTGCGTTGCTGAGGGCCGGCTCTTGGCGGTCCAGCAGCGTGCCGATCTGTTCTCCCAAGGAGTCGGCGGGGATGGTGGTGACGTTGTCGCAGCTCACGACGGAGGGCTCCGCAAGGCCATTCGTGGCGTTGACGCTCACCTCGGTGGAGAGACCGCGGATGGTTGTGGTGATCGGGGCGACCGTGACCGTCTTGAGATGTGGCCGCACGAGCTCACGCGTAAGGATCAGCACGGGGCGGGCCTTGTCGAGCTGCGCGACGTGGATGGGCCGCATCAGGCGAGGTCAAGAGGAAGGCCGGCGGAGTGCTCAGCGAGACGCGCGAGCTCGGGGTCCGGACCGGTGCGAGCAAGGATCTGCGCATCGCGTTCGGCGAGCGCCCGCCGGCGCTCGCGCTCGAGCGCATGAGTGACTACCGCGGCCCGGCTGCGGCCGCCGCCGGAATCGACGACTGCGTCGACGAAGTCGACGAGCTCCTCGGGAAGCCGAACGGCGATCTGCTTGCTCATCCCATAACGGTAGCAAAGCGGTACCACGCCTAAAGCCGGCCCGCCTCGCTGCCGACAACGAGCGGGATGGCGGGCGTGACGATCGGCCGAATCAATCGTCTGGCGGCACTGGCGATCCTGACCGGGGTTGCGGTGCTGTGCATGGGAGCCGGATCGGCGAGCGCTGCCTGGCCGGGGAGGAACGGCCCGATCGTCTTTGCCGGCGGCGAAGAGCTCGAATCCGGAAGCGGGCTCTGGTCGAGCATGCCGAACGGGAGGCGACTGCGGCAGCTGACCGCCGATTCGAGCGATTCCGAAGTCCAGACCTCCGCCGACGGCCGCTGGATCGTCTTCGCCCGCTCGGTTGACGTCGGCGGCACCTCGGCACGGCACGTCTTCGTCGCCCGCGCCGACGGCAGCGGAGTCAGCGAGGTGACGACGGGCCCCGTGTTCGACCGAACGCCGTGCTTCTCCCGCTCCGGTCGCCGGATCCTCTTCTCCCGCTTCGTCAGGGCCTCCGACGAGGAAAAGGCTTTCGACGTCGAACACATCTTCAGCGTCCGCCGCGACGGCGGCGGCCTGCGCCGCCTCACCTCCGGCAACTTCAGCGACCGGAACCCGGCCGTCTCGCCGAACGGCCGGATCATCGCCTTCGAACGCGTAACGGCGCTCAGGGTGACCGGGGTGGAGCCGCACGTCTACACGATGCGCGCGAACGGGTCTCGGGCCCGCGACACCACGCCCAACCTCGGCACCTGGTCGTCGCAGCCCGACTTCAGCCCCTCCGGAAACCGGATCGTCTTCGTGCGCGGCTATCCCGGCGCGCGCATCGCCGACCTCTTCACGATGCGGCCGAACGGCAGGGGGTGGCGCCGTCTGACGGGGAGGGCGAACCGCCCGGTCGGCGGTTTTTCGAGCCCCTCCTACTCCCCCGACGGCAGATTCGTCGTGGCCGCGCGCACGCCGCCGTTTGGATCGTCCTCGAACCTCCAGGTGTTCCGGGTCAGGGACCGCCGTCGGGTCGCGACCCTCGGCGGCGCCCGGGCCCCGCGCTCGCCCAGCATGCAGGGCCCGGCCTGGCGCGTTCGGTAGCAAGCCGGACCGGGCTTGACGGACACCGTCTCAGCAGGCGCTCCGCCTCGCGTGCAGTTCGCCCATCCAACATTGACCCCATCCTGGTGTGGTCAATGTTGGATGGGCGGCCCGCTTCGGGGGTCTTTCTTTCTTTTCGTGCGCGGAGCCTCAGAACTCGTGGGAGCGGGCCTTGGTGTGGCGCTCTATGGCCAGCTCGAGCAGGCGGTTGCAGAGGTCCGGGTAGGGGAGGCCGGTGGCCTCCCAGAGCTTGGCGTAGACGCTGGTCTCGGTGAAGCCGGGCATCGTGTTGAGCTCGTTGACGAGGATCTCGCCGTCGGGCTCGACGAAGAAGTCGCAGCGGGCGAGGCCGGCGCAGCCGCCGAGGCGGAAGGCTTCCAGCGCCAGGTCGCGCAGCCGGGCCGTGCTCTCGGCGTCGAGCGGCGCCGGCGCGATCAGCTCCATGCCGCCGTCGCTGTACTTGGTCTCGTAGTCGTACCAGTCGCCGTGGGCGATGACCTCGCCCGGCAGCGAGGCCTCGACGTCCTCGTTGCCGAGCAGCGAGCACTCGACCTCGCGGCCGTGGGCCGAGGCCTCGACGATCACCCGCGGGTCGTGGCGCAGCGCCAGGTCGACCGCCGGGTCGAGCTCGCGCAGGTCGCCGACCCGGCTGATGCCGACGCTGGAGCCGAGCCGCGAGGGCTTGACCCAGAGCGGCAGCCCCATCGCCTCGCAGCGCTCGCGCCAGCCCGGCTCGCCGACCCCGGCGAACTCGACCTGCGGCAGGCCGTGCTGGGCGAAGAGCCGCTTCAGCGTCAGCTTGTCCATGCAGACGGCCGAGGCGAGCACGTCGGAGCCGACGTAGGGCAGGTCGAGCCACTCGAGCACGCCCTGCACGCTGCCGTCCTCGCCGAACGGGCCGTGCAGCGCCGGGAAGGCGGCGTCGGCGCCGAACAGCCCCGCCGCGGGGACCAGCTCGACCGGGGCGCCGCGGAAGCTCCAGCTGCCGTCGCGGGCGATCGTCACCTGTAGCGCCTCGTGCCCGGCCTGCTCGAGCCCGCGCGCCACCGCCTCCCCCGAGCGCAGCGAGACGTCGTGCTCGGAGGAACGGCCGCCGCAGAGGACCGCGACCTTCATTCGCCCGCTTCTTCGCTCGCCCGCTTGCCGACCGTGATCGTCACCGCCGACCCGGGTTCGACTTCGGAGCCCGGCGGCGGGAACTGGTCGAGCACCCGCCCGATCTGCTGCGTCACTTCGGTTTCTTCTTCGCGCACGTCCGGTTCGAGCCCGGCTTCGCGCAGCGCTTCCACCGCTTCGCGCCGTTCGGCGCCGATCACGTTCGGCACCTTCGCTTCCTTCACGCCCTTGGAGACGACGATCGAAACCGTCGAGCCCGCCGGCAGCTGGGCGCCGGCGCTCGGCGACTGGCGGATCACCTCGCCCGCCGGCTTGGCGCTTTCTTCTTCTTCGACGCTGGGGCTGAAGCCGCGGCCGCGGATCTGCTGCACCGCGACCGAGCGCTGCGTGCCGACGAGGACCGGCACCTTGGCCAGCTTCTGGCCCTTGGAGACGACGAGCACCACGGTCGAGCCGCGCGTCGCGACGGTCCCGCCCGAGGGCTTCGTGCGGATCACCTGCCCCGCTTCGACCTGGTCGGAGTTCGCCTTTTCGACCTGGGCGACGAAGCCGGCTTCTTCGACCTGTTCGACCGCTTCTTCCTGGCTCGTCCCGGCGAGGGCGCCCGGCACCTTGCCGCTGCCCGGGCCGGAGCTGACCGTCAGCCCCACCTTCGGCTTCGAGCAGAAGAAACCGAGGAAGCAGTCCTGCGACGCAGGACCCGCCGGCGGGTCCTGCTCGAGCACCGTGTTCGCCGCGACGTCGCGGCGCACGCGGGCGATGTCGCCGACCTTGAACCCGTTCTGTTCGAGCAGCGCGATCGCGACGCCGAGCTGGTTGCCGGTCACCGCCGGCACCTCGGTCTTCGAGTCGCGGGTCAGGCCGAAGCCGATCAACGCCCCGATCAGGACGGCGACCGCGGCCAGCATCCACCAGGTCCGGCGGCGCCGGCGGCGGCGCTCGTCCTCGTCCTCGGCCGCGAGCGCCTGCTCGGGGCCGGCGACCGGCGGCGGCAGCGGCGCAAACGCGGCGGTGCCGCCTCCCCCGCCCGGTTCGCGCGCGGCGGCGTCGAGCGCCGCGATGAACGCCTCGGCGCTCTGGAAGCGCTGGCCGGGGTCCTTTTCAAGCGCCCGCATGACGACCGCGTCGAGCGCCGGCGAGACCGCCGGCGCGATCGAGCTCGGCCGCTGCGGTGTGTGCGAGACCTGCTTCATCGCGATCGCCACCGCCGAGTCCGCCTCGAACGGGATCCGCCCGGCGAGCGCCTCGTAGAGCATCACGCCGATCGAGTAGAGGTCGGAGACCGCTGTCACCGCCTGCCCCTGGGCCTGCTCGGGCGAGAGGTAGTGCGGCGTGCCCATCACCGAGCCGGCCTGGGTGATTTCCGAGGCGCCGGCGCGGGCGATGCCGAAGTCGGTGACGGTCACCTTGCCGTCCTCGTCGACGATCACGTTCTGCGGCTTCAGGTCGCGGTGGACGACGCCGTGGCGGTGGGCGTAGCCGGCGCCCTCGAGCACCTGGCGGATCAGGCCGACCGACTGCTCCGGGGTCAGGCCCTGCTCGATCAGCTCCTTCAGCGAGCGGCCCTCGAGCAGCTGCATCGCGATGTAGTAGGTGCCGTCGACGTCGCCGCGGTCGTAGACGGCGACGATGTTCGGGTGCGAGAGGCCGGCGGCGGCCTCGGCCTCGCGGCGGAAGCGCTCGACGAACTCGCGGTCCTGGGCGAAGCGCTTGTGCAGGACCTTGAGCGCGACGCGGCGCTGTAGGTGCGGGTCCTCGGCCAGCCAGACGTCAGCCATGCCGCCCGAGCCAATCCGGCGCAGCAGCCGGTACCTCCCGTCGATGACGCTCCCTTCGCCGACTTCGGCCGACACCTCAGCTCCCTTCCTCGTTGATGATGGTTTCGGCGACGTCGCGGAAGATCGGCGCGGCGACGTCGTTGCCGAAGGCGGTCGTGCACTCGACCGTCGCCGCGATCGCGATCCGCGGTTCGTCGGCGGGGGCGAAGCCGATGAACCATGCCTGGTTCTCTTCCGTACCGCCCCCGCAGGAATCGTTGAACGGCGTTTCCGCCGTGCCCGTCTTGCCCGCCACGGCGACCCCGGGGATCGCCGCGTTGGCGCCGGTGCCTTCGCTGACGACCCCTTCCATCGCCGTGGTCAGCTCCGCCGCGGTCTGCGCGTCGATCGGCCGGCTGTACTCGGAGGGGTCGAGGCGCCTGCTCACGCGGCCGTCCGGATCGACCACGCGGCTCCAGATCTGCGGCCGCATCAGCCGGCCCCTGTTGGCGACCGCCGCAGCCACCTCGGCCATCTGCAGCGGCGTCACCGCGAGCCGCTCCTGACCGATCGCGATCCTGGCGACGTCGACCGGATCGCCGCGGCCGAGCAGCGCGCCTTCGGAGTAGACGCCGCTCTCGTAGACCTGATCGGCGGGCAGGTCGATCGCCGGGCGCGAGTTGAAGCCGAAGGCGTCCATGTATTCGAACAGCGTGTCGGCGCCGAGCCGTTCGCCGAGCTGCGCGAACCAGGTGTTGACCGAGTTGGTCAGCGCCGTGTCGAGCGCGATCGGGCCGAAGTTCTCGGTGAAGTCGTTCTGGAGGGGCTGGCCCTGGATTTCGAGTTCGCCGGGCGCGTCGATCGTCGTCTGCGGCGTGATCCTGCCGCTGTCGAGGCCCGCCGCCGCGGTCACGACCTTGAAGGTCGAGCCGGGCGGGTAGAGGCCCTGGGTGGCGCGGTCGAGCAGCGGCGTTTCGAACGTATTGCGGTTCAGCTTCGAGAGTTCGTAGGGCACGCGGTTGGGGTCGTACGGCGGGTTCGAGGCGAGCACCTTGACCCGGCCGCTGGCCGGCTCGAGCGCGACGACCGCGCCGAAGCCCGCCGCCCGCAGGTCTTCGAGCGCGACCCGCTGCGCCGCCGGGTCGATGTTGGTGACGACGTCGTTGCCTTCCTGGCTGCGCCCGCGCAGCTCGTCGAGGATCGAGCCGAATTCCGATTCTTCGCCGACCAGTTCGTCGTTGTGGTAGCGCTCGAACTCGCTGTCGCCCTGGCGCACGAAGCTGTAGCCGATCGGGTGGCCGTAGAGCGAGCCCTGCGGGTAGCGGCGCACGTAGCGCCTGTTCGCGCCCTTTCCCTTGGCGACCGACTTGGCGAGCACCGTGCCGTCGGCGGCGAGGATGCGGCCGCGCCTGATCTGCTGCTGCTCGAGCAGCGGCCGCGCGTTGACGCTCTTGTCCTTCAGCGCCTGCGCGTCGAAGACCGCCCAGTAGGAGGTGAAGCCGATCAGCACCGCGAAGAGGACGACGACGAGGCCGAAGAGCTTGACGATCTGCCGGTTCACCGGACGGCCTCGCGTCTCGCGCGGTCGGAGATCAGCAGCAGCAGCGCGAGCAGGACGAAGTTGGCGACGATCGAGCTGCCGCCGTAGCTGATGAAGGGCAGGGTGACGCCGGTCAGCGGGATCGCCCGGGTGACGCCGCCGACGATCACGAAGGCCTGGATCGCGAAGACGGCGGTGAGGCCGGTGGCGAGCAGCTTCGAGAAGCCGTCGTCGGCGAGCAGGGCGATCTTGAAGCCGCGGGCCGCTATCAGCAGGTAGATCAGGATCACCGCGCAGGCGCCGAAGAGGCCGACCTCGTTGACGATCAGCGAGTAGATCGTGTCGGTCTGCGCCGCCGGCAGCAGCGCCTGGTGGGTCCCGGGGATCGTGATCAGCGCCTGGCCGAAACCCTTGCCGAAGAGCCCGCCGTCGGCCTGGGCGAAGATCGATTGGAGGATCTGGTACCCGTGTTCGCTCGGGTCGTTGTAGGGGTTGAGCCAGATCTCGACCCGGTCGTGGACGTGGGGCACGGTCGCGGCGAAGAACCAGGCGCCGAGCAGGAACAGCGCCATGCCGATGACGACGAAGGAGAAGCGCCCGGTGGCGACGTAGAGCAGGGCGAGGAAGGCGGCGAAGAACATCAGCGAGCTGCCGAGGTCGCGGATGAAGACGAGCATGAACATCGAGGCTCCCCAGACGACCAGCAGCGGCCCGAGGTGCTTGAGCGGCGGCAGGGTAACCCCGAGCACCCGGCGCGCGCCGACGATCAGCACCTCGCGGTGCTCGCGCAGGTAGCTGGCGAGGAAGACGACGATGCAGATCTTCGAGAACTCGGCCGGCTGGAAGGCGAGCGGGCCGATCTTCACCCCGAGGTAGGCGCCGTTGACCTGCTGGCCGATCCCCGGCAGGCGCGGCGCCAGCAGCAGCAGCAGGCCGGCGCCGGCGATCGTGTAGCGGTAGCGCTCGAGCACGTCGTAGTCGCGCAGGAAGTGGATCGTCAGCGCGAAGAGGACGAGGCCGAGGACGAACCAGTTGGCCTGGTCGCGGGCGAGGCCGTCGTCGATGCGGTAGATCATCACCAGCCCGAAGGCGGTCAGCAGGGCGACGAGCGGGAAGAGGTACGGGTCGGCGTTCGGCAGGCGCAGGCGCAGGTAGACGTGGGTGGCGAGGCAGACGGCGAGGAAGTAGGCGCCGTAGACGAGGCTGAGGTTGCCGACGCGGGCGTTCTCCTGGGCGAAGACGGCGGCGAACCCGGCGCTGAGCAGCAGCGCCACGGGAATCAGGGCGAGCAGCTCGCGGTTGCGCGCGGAGGACCTCAGCGCCGACATCGGGAATCGCGCTCCGCGCTCAAGGAATCCCCTGGCTGCGTTCGATGTCTTCGATCAGCGAGACCGCGTCGGCGCGCGAGCGCACGTCGTGGCCGGCGACCGCGTCGCGGCGCTTGCGGCCGAGCGACCCGCTCTGCACCGGGCTGGCGTACTGCTCTTCGTAGAGGGAGATGCCGAAGGGGAGCTCGTAGGGCAGCCCACGGTAGAGGGCGACGCGGCCGCCGTCGTCGGTGCCGAGGAACCAGGCCTGGCGGTTGCCGTACCAGGCGCCGAAGCCGATCGCGGCGAGGATCGCGGCCACGGCGAGCAGCTTGGCCGCCGTGCGCAGGCCGCGGCGGGGCCGCTTCGCGGCGAGCTGCTCGCGCCGTTTCTGCGCGGCCTCCGCGGCCGCCCGGCGGCGCACCTCGGTCGCGGTCAGGCCGGCCTGCTCGGCGGCGCTGCCGATCAGCGTCGCCTCCTCGGGCCGCTCCCCCAGGGGCGCGGCGGCGTCGCCGAGGCGGAAGGCGAGCGCCGTGATGTTGTCGCGCCCGCCCGCCCCGTTGGCCTCGTCGACCAGCGTCCGCACCGCCTCGCGCATCGAGCCCGCCGCGGCGAGCACGGCGGCGATCCGCTGCTCGCTGACCATCGTCGTCAGCCCGTCCGAGCAGAGCAGGAAGAGGTCGCCCGGCGAGGCCGGCACGGTCTGCACGTCGACCTCGACCTGGGGCTCGGGACCGAGCGCGCGGGTGATGATCGAGCGCTGCGGGTGGTCCTCCGCCTGGGCGTCGGTGATCTGGCCCTTGCGCCGCATCTCCTCGACCAGCGAGTGGTCGCGCGTGAGCTGTTCGAGCTTGCCGCGCCGCAGGCGGTAGGCACGGCTGTCGCCGACGTGGCCGATCGCGACCTCTTCGGCGGCCGGATCGAGGATCGCCGCGGTGATCGTCGTCCCCATCCCCGCGCGCGAGGCGTCGGCGCGGGCGAGTTCGTGGATGCGCCGGTTGGCGGCTTCGATCGTCTCGCGCAGGAAGCCCTCCGGCGGGCCCTCGGGCAGGTCGCGGTCGAAGGCGTCGGCGGCGGCTTTCGAGGCGACCTCTCCCGCCTGGGCGCCGCCCATGCCGTCGGCGACGACGAAGATCGGCGCGCGGACGAAGAGCGAGTCCTCATTCTCGCTGCGCTGCCGGCCGGTGTCGGTGCGGAAGGCCTGGTCGTCGACGCGCAGCACCTAGCCTCCCCCTGCCTCGAACTTGAACTCGGTGTCGCCGATCCGCACCACGTCGCCGTCGATCAGCTCCGCCTCGCCGTGCAGCTCGGCGTCGTTGAGCAGGGTGCCGTTGGTCGAGCGCATGTCTTCGACGTAGGCGCGCCCTTCGCGCGTGAACACCCGCGCGTGCAGGCCGGAGGCGTAGCGGTCGTCGATCTGCAAATCGGCTTCCTGGGAGCGGCCGATCGAGAGGCCGCCGATCAGGTCGAAGCGCTCGCCCTCGCGCAGGCCGCCGCCGCGCAGCGCGACCAGCCAGGCGTCGCCCCCCGCCGCCGCGCCCTCGTAGGCGGGAACCGGGTGGAAACCGGTCGCATCGGGGGCAGGGGCCACCGTCCCCCGCAGGTCCTTGAGCGCGCTGCGCGCGATCCAGAGCAGGAACAGGTAGAGGACGGCGAGGAAGCCGAACTTCAAGGCGACACTGATCGGTTCGTAGTCCACGCGGTCAGCACACTAGAGCCAACTGAGGCAGCAATTACTTTTCGCGCTTCGCTCGCCGCACGAAGAATCAGATAATGACGTTTGCTCGCTCCGCGCTCACGGCTCGATGTCGAATTTGAAGGTCGTGGTCCCCAGGGTGACCTGGTCGCCGGATTTGAGCCGGGTCGAGCCGACGCGCCGCCCGTTGACCTTGATCCCGTTGGTCGAGCCGAGGTCGGCGATCGTCCACTCGCCGCGCGGCGAGCGGCGCAGCTCGGCGTGGTGGCGGGAGACGTTGGGGTCGCGCAGGACGCAGTCGGCGTCGCGCGAGCGGCCGATCGTCGAGCGCTCGCCGTCGAGCACGTAGCGGCGGTCGTCGACGGTGACGATCGCCCGCGTCGTCACGGCGGGGCGGCGCGAGGGCGCCTCCGGCTCCGCGGACGGCTTCTCGCGCACCGCCGAGTAGACCATCGTGTGCCCCTCCTCCCCCTGGCTCGGCGCCTCGCCCTCGTGCGCCGGCGGCTTGACCATGCGCGGCTGGATCCCGAACTCGCCGAGCCGCAGGCGCTCGTCGGTCTCGAAGGCGACGGTCGGGCGGGTCAGCAGGTCGTAGCTGCGGCGGCGGGCGTGCTCGAGCAGGTAGCCGGCGAGCTCCTGCTCGAGCGAGCGCTCGTAGCCCTCCAGACGGCTGCGGTCCTTGGGCGAGAGGTAGACCGTGTACTCGTTGGGGACGTAGACGCGGGCGACCCCGGCGGTCTTGTGCGCGTCCATCTCCTTGGCCAGCTTGCGGGCCAGTTCGACCGGCTGCACCTCGGAGCTGAAGGCGCGACTGAACACCCCCTCGACCAGGCCTTCGATCCGACTCTCGAGGTTGCGCAGAACGCCGATCGGGAAATCCTAGAGAGGCGCCAAACCGGGCGCGGTCGAGTTTATCGTCGCTATGCGGGTAAAACCTCGACCGCGCATGGTCGTCATGGGAAGACGACGCCGTGGCCGAGGGCGAGCCAGGCGCCGAGCATCGCGGCGGCGGCGAGCGCCCCGGCGCGCAGGCCGAACGCGGTGCGGGCCTCGCGCAGGTCGTCGGCGAGCGAGTCGAGCGAGCCCTCCAGCGCCTCGCCGAGCTGCTCCAGCGTCGGCCGGCGCGAGGGCCGCGCCTGGAGCGCCGCGTCGATCGTGTCGCTGAGCTCGCGCGGCAGATCCGGCCGCAGGCGGCGCAGCGGCCGCGGCCGGGCGCCGATCGCGCGCGCGGTGGCGGCCGGGGTCGCACGGCGGTTCGGGTTCTCGCCCGCCCAGCACTCGTAGAGCGTCAGCGCGAGCGAGTAGACGTCGGCCTCGGCGCCCGCCTCGCGGCCTTCGGCCTGCTCGGGCGCCATGTAGGCGAGGGTGCCGACGACGTCGCCGGGGGCGGTCAGCGAGGCCCCGTCGGCGAGGCGGGCGATGCCGAAGTCCATCAGCTTGGCGCGGAACTCCCCCTCGGGCGCGACGAGGACGTTGTGCGGCTTGATGTCGCGGTGGACGACGCCGCGCGCGTGGGCGTGGTCGAGCGCCTCGCAGAGGTCGGCGCCGAGCTCGCCGATTTCGCGGTCGCTGAGCGAGCCTTCGGCGCTCAGCCGATCCAGGGTCGAGCCCTCGACCAGCTCGGTGACGAGCAGGGCGTTGCCGTCCTCCTCCCCCATCTCGTAGAGCGTGACGATGCCGGGATGGTTGAGCCGCGCCGACGCCTGCGCCTCGCGCATGACCCGCCTGCCGGCCTCGCCGCGCGACTCGATCGCCTTGACCGCCACCGTGCGCTCGAGCCGGCCGTCCCAGGCCTCGTAGACGACGCCGAAGCCGCCGCTGCCGATGCGGCGCTCGATCAGAAAGCGGTTGAGAACGAGGGAACCGACCAAGACTCCTTCGAGTTCGCCGCGATTCCGCTTCCTCCTGCGACATACTCCCTGCTACTTGGAGGATTCGCCCGCAACCCAGCCGGGGCGCCGCGCGCGCCCGCCACGCCGCCCCGAGCGGCAGCAGATCCTGCTGCGCCGCGGACTCGCGCTCGGCGCCGGCCTGCTGATCCTGATCCTGATCGTGCTCGGCGTGCGCGGCTGCCTCAACGCCCGCAAGCACCGAGCGCTGAGCGACTACTCGCGCAACGTCACCCAGATCCTCGACGAGACCAAGCAGACGAGCAAGTCGTTCTTCGGCAAGCTCTCCGACCCGGGCGAACTCTCGGTCACCGAGTTCGTCGCCGAGGTCAACGCCGACCGCAGCGCGATGGACAACTACGTCTCGCGGATCGACTCGCTCGACACGCCCGGCGACATGAGCAGCGCCCAGCGCTCGCTCGAGCTGGTCTACGAGCTGCGCGGCGCGGCGATGACCGAAATCGCCGACAGGATGAGCACGGCGCTGGGCGACGTCGGGGCGAAGAAGGCGACCGAAGCGATCACCAAGCAGATGGGCGTGCTGGCGGCGAGCGACGTCGTCTTCGGCCAGGTCGCGCGGCCGGAAATCAACGGGGTCCTGGCCGACAACGGGATCGACGGCGACGACGTGCCGAAGAGCGAATTCGTCCCCGAAGGGACCAAGTGGCTGGAAGAAAGCGCGGTCAGCTCGGCGCTCGGCTCGGTCAGCGGCTCCAGCGGCACGGCGACCCCGGGCGTGCACGGGCTCGGCCTGCTCGGGACCAGCGTCAACGGCACCGAACTCTCGAGCGAAGAAACGACCGGCGTCGAAGCCGAAGAAACGCCGGAAGTCGAAGTGCGGGTGCAGAACCAGGGCGACTCGACCGAGAACGGGGTCACCGTCAAGGTGACGGTCAACGGCAACACGCTGACCGGAGACATCAGCACGCTCGAAGCGGGCGCCGAAGAAACCGCGACGATCCCGCTGACGCCGGCGCCGAAGGGCGAAGCGACGCTGGAAGTCGAAGTCGAACCGGTGCCGGGCGAGGAAATCTCCGAAAACAACGAAGCCAGCTACACCGTCGTCTTCGAATGAGGCGGCCCTAGATGCGGGTCTCCTTCCTCGGGCCGGCGGGGACGTTCACCGAAGACGCCCTGCGCGAGGCGGCGCCGGCTGGCGAGGACATCGAGCTGGCGCGGATGCCGACCGTCCACGACGCGATCCTCGCGGTCGAGCGGGGCGAGAGCGAGCGCGCCTTCGTGCCCTTCGAGAACTCGATCGAGGGATCGGTGCGCAGCACGCTCGACACGCTCGCCTTCGAGACCGACGCGGCGACGATCGTCGGCGAGCACGACTTCCGCGTGCACGCCCACCTGATCGCGCGCGAGGGGGTCGATCTGAGCGACATCGCCGCCGTGCTCTCGCATCCGCAGCCGCTCGCCCAGTGCGCGGGCTTCCTGCGCGAGCAGCTGCCCGGCGTCGAACGGCGCAGCGTCAGCAGCACGGCCGAGGCGGTGCGCATGGTCGGCGAGTCGGTGCGGCCCTGGGCGGCGATCGGGGCGCGGGCGGCCGCCGACCTCTACGGCTGCGTCGTGCTGTGCGAGGGGATCGAGGACGAGGCCGACAACGTCACCCGCTTCGTCTGGATCGCCCCGGCCGGGGCCGGGCCGAGCGGCGGGGCCGGGCCGCAGCGGACCTCGCTGGTCTTCTCCGAGCTCGGCGCCGACCACCCCGGGGCCCTGGTCGAGGCCCTGAAGGAGTTCTCCGACCGCGGCGTCAACCTCAGCCGGATCGAGTCGCGCCCGCTGCGCCGCGGGCTCGGTCGCTACATGTTCTTCTGCGACCTCGAAGGAGGCGTGGGGGACGAGCCGGTCGGCGCCGCGCTGGAGGCCCTGCGCGGCAAGGCCGAGTCGGTCCGGATCCTCGGCTCATACCCGAGGGGATAGGGATGTCTCCCGCCCGGACTCGCTCGCTTCGCTCGCTCTGAGTATCCGCCCGTTCGGGAGACATCCCTATCCCCTTTTCGCGCATGCGTAGAATTCCCGAACAAGATGGCACGGGTTCTTGTGCTCAATGCAACGTATGAGCCGATCAACGTCTGCACGTTGAGGAGGGCAGCTGTGCTGCTGCTCAAGGAGAAAGCGGAGCTGCTGGAGCGGCGCGAGGGGGCGATCCACTCCGAGCACATGACGATGGAGCGGCCCGACGTGATCCGCCTCGTCAGCTACGTCAAGGTCCCGCGCGAGGCCCACCGGCGCAAGATCACCCGGCGCGCGGTGCTCGCCCGCGACTCCTGGACCTGCCAGTACTGCGGCTCGACCAAGTCCGGCCTGACCGTCGACCACGTGATCCCGCGCAGCCGCGGCGGCAAGTCGGTCTGGGGCAACATCGTCGCCGCCTGCGCGAGCTGCAACCGGCGCAAGGGCAACCGCCTGCCGCACGAGATCCAGATGCACCCGAAGAAGTCGCCCAAGGCGCCCGGGCCGAGCATCTTCATCCAGGTCGCCAGCCCGAACATCCCGCCGGCCTGGCAGCAGTACCTGCCCGTGGCGGCCTGACCGGGCGATATCCGCGTCTTCGCGGCCCTGGGCCGTTCGGCCCATGCCGCTCCGGCGATCCGTTCATCCTGCACTAGGCTCGCGGCCATGAAGAGAAAGGTGTCGGTCCTCGTCCTGCCCGTCCTCGCCGCCATGCTGCTCGCGCCCGCGGGCGCCGGCGCCGTGTTGCCCCCTCTGCCCGTCTTCCACAAAGCGCCGAAGGTGATCGTGCCGACCCAGCTCGCCGGCGTCCGGCTGGGGATGACGACCGCCGCCGTCCGGCGGCTACTGAGCGATCCCGGGAACTGTCCCCAGGACGCCTACGCGAGCTGCACCTGGGGCGACGTGGAAAGCACCGGACAGCTGCTGGTCAGCACCGCGGCGGCCGGCAGGGTCGAAGCCGTCTCGCTCTCGTCGCGTTACGCGCACGGACCGACCTACCACTACCACTACATCCCCAGCGTCGCGCCGCCGCTGACCAGGATCAAGACCCGCGAGGGCATCGGCATCGGCTCGCCCCTGAAACGCGTGGTTCGGAAGTACCCCGGCGGCGAAAGAGGGGCCGCCAACGAAAACGAACTGATCACCTACACGCTCCGCGGCAAGAACAGCGCGCTGGACTTCGTCGCCCTGCGCAAATCCCGCAAGATCGTCGAAATCCACCTCAAGCGCTCACACGTCGGCTGACTTCAGCCCGGCAGCTTCTCCTGCTGAGAGGCGTCCTCCGTCGGCGCGTCCTCCTCGGACTCGACCACCAGCGCGACGGCGCTGACGCGGTCGTCCTCCTTCATGTTCATCACGCGGACGCCCTGGGTCGCGCGGCCCATCTGCGAGATGCCGCCGGCTTCGGTGCGCTGCACCATGCCCTGCTGGGAGATGAAGAGCAGGTCCTGGTGCTCGCGCACGACCATCGCGCCGGCGAGGCCGCCCTTCTTCTCGGTCAACTTCGCCGTCAGCACGCCTTTGCCGCCGCGTCCCTTGACCGGGTACTCGGCGATCGAGGTGCGCTTGCCGTAGCCGTTCTCGGTGACGACGAAGAGCTCGGTGTCGTCGCGGGCGACGTCCATCGCCAGCACCCGGTTCTGCTCGCCGTCGACCTTGCCGGCGACGTTCATTCCCTTGACGCCGGAGGCGACCCGGCCCATCGACCGCGCGGCGCTCTCGGCGAACCGCACCGCGTGGCCCGACTTCGAGACCATCAGCAGGTCGTCTTCGCCGGAGGTCAGCCGCACGCCGACCAGCTCGTCGCCGTCGCGAATCTTGATCGCGATGATCCCGTCGGCGCGGATCGGCGTGTTGTAGTCGAGGAACTCGGTTTTCTTGATCTGGCCCTTGGCGGTGGCGAAGGCGAGGTACCTGTTCTCCTTGAAGTCGCGCGTCGGGATCACCGCCATCACGCGCTCGCCTTCGGTCAGCGGCAGCAGGTTGTTGAGCGAGCTGCCTTTCGAGGTGCGCGAGCCCTCCGGCAGCTCGTAGACCT
The DNA here is from genome assembly GCA_963727465.1 of uncultured Solirubrobacterales bacterium. Classification (GTDB taxonomy): domain Bacteria; phylum Actinomycetota; class Thermoleophilia; order Solirubrobacterales; family 70-9; genus VRUE01. The sequence continues at coordinate 69,706 of CAVSGL010000003.1, forward strand.
TGAGCCGGTAGACCTTGCCGCGGTTGGTGAAGAAGAGCAGGTAGTCGTGGGTCGAGCAGATGTGCAGGTGGGCGATGTAGTCGTCGTCTTTGAGGTTCATCCCCATCACCCCGACGCCGCCGCGGCGCTGCTGGCGGTAGGTCGCGAGCGGCAGCCGCTTGACGTAGCCCGAGGCGGTCAGCGAGATCACCATCTGCTGGTCGGCGATCATGTCCTCGATCCCGACGTCGCCCTCGAAGTGGGCGATCTCGGTGCGCCGCTCGTCGCCATAGGAGCCCGTGATCTCCGCGAGCTCGTCCTTGACCAGGCCCAGGACCCTGGCCTCGTCGCCGAGGATCGCCCGCAGCTCGCCGATCCGCTCGATCAGGTCGGCGTGCTCGGCGCGGACTTTGTCGGCCTCCAGAGCGGTCAGCCGCTGTAGGCGCATGTCGAGGATCGCCTGCGCCTGCTCACGCGAGAGCTCGAACTGGGAGATCAGCCCTTCGCGCGCCGCGTCCGGGTCCTTCGAGCCGCGGATCAGTTTGATCACCGCGTCGAGGTTGTCGAGCGCGATCAGCAGCCCCTCGAGGATGTGAGCGCGGGCCTCGGCGCGGCGCAGTTCGTACTGGGTGCGGCGGGTGACGACCTCGCGCTGGTGGTCGACGTAGTACTTGACCAGCTCGAGCAGGCCCAGCGTGCGCGGCACGCCGTCGACCAGCGCGACCATGTTGATGCCGAAGCTGGTCTGCATCGCGGTTTTCTTGTAGAGGTTGTTGAGCACGACCTTGGCCGGCTGGCCGCCGCGCTTGAGCTCGATCACCAGGCGCATGCCGGAGCGGTCGGTCTCGTCGCGCAGGTCGGAGATGCCCTCCAGTTTCTTGTCGCGGACGAGGTCGGCGATCTTCGTGATCAGGCCGTTGTCGCCGCCCTTCTTGACGGTGAAGGGGAGCTCGGTGACGACGATCGCGTCCTTGCCGCCCTTGAGCGGCTCGACGTGCGCCCGGGCGCGCACCTTGACCGAGCCGCGGCCGGAGGCGTAGGCGTCGCGGATCCCCTCCAGGCTCATGATGCCGCCGCCGGGGAAGTCGGGGCCCTTGACGTGCGTCATCAGGCCGGCCAAGTCGATCGCGGGGTCATCGATGTAGGCGGCGACCGCGCCCGCGACCTCACGCAGGTTGTGCGGCGGAATGTTGGTCGCCATCCCGACCGCGATCCCCGACGAGCCGTTGACCAGCAGATTGGGGAAGCGCGCGGGCAGGACCTGCGGTTCCTGGATCGATTCGTCGTAGTTGGGCCCGAACTCGACCGTGTCCGCGTCGATGTCGCGCAGCAGCTCCGTCGCCAGCCGCGCCAGCCGCGCCTCGGTGTTGTGGCTGACGAAGCCGTTGGTGAGGAACGAGTGGTCGTCGCTGTCGACCCGAATCGAGAACACCGGTTGAACACCCGCGTCTTCGACCGACTTCACCTCGGCGTAGAAGTAATCGCCGGTAACCAGCGGCTCGACCACCTCCCGAACCTCCGGCGACGCGATCCGCTCCATGATCGCCGTGCCGCCCAGGGATTGCGGTGACCAAGTGAGCGGCGGTTCTCCTTCCGACTCCAAGTACGCGCCCATGAGGTCGTTCGGGTCCTGCTCGGGCATTGACTCGAGCTGTGAGCGAAGTTGAAGCACCCGGTCGCCCGGCTTTATCTCATCCAGCAGCTTCCACAGGAGGAGCGGCACCCCCGCCATGTCAACGAGGCAGAGGACCGGGTGGTTGTGCGTACCGGTCAGCTCATGGCCCTGCGAAGTGCGGAGGCGAAGCGTGGGATGGTCGCCGGAGTGAAAGAGCTTCGAAGCGCGCACGGGTCGGCCGAGGCGATCGAGCACCTCGAAGTCGACATCGGCGTCGGAGTTTGGTCGCGCGTCGGGAACCAGGGAATCGATCCGAACCGTGCCTTCGGTGGTCGCGACCCGCGTGTCGCCGGTCACGCAATAGCGCATCGCGGCCGCCGGGTCGTCGTCGATCGAGCCGAAGTTGCCCTGGCCGTCGACCAGCGGGTAGCGCAGGGAGAACTCCTGCGCCATGCGGACCAGGGTGTCGTAGATCGCCGAGTCGCCGTGGGGGTGGTACTTCCCCATCACCTCGCCGACGATCGTCGAGGACTTGCGGTAGGGCCTGGTCGGCTGGAGGCCGACATCGTGCATCGCGTAGAGCACCCGCCGGTGGACCGGCTTGAGCCCGTCGCGCACGTCCGGCAGCGCCCGGCCGACGATCACGCTCATCGCGTAATCGAGGTAGGACGAGCGCATCTCTTTCTCGAGCTCGCGCTCCTCGATCCGCCCGGTCAGGGCCTCCAGCGCCATCTACCCGCCCCCTCTCCGGTACCCGGTCAGATCACACATCGAGGAATTTCACGTCCTTTGCGTTCGACTCGATGAAGTCCCGGCGCGGACCCACCTGGTCGCCCATCAGCATCGAGAAGATCTGATCGGCGGCGGTGGCGTCCTCGAGCGTGACGCGGGCGAGCGTGCGCGTGGCCGGGTCCATCGTCGTCTCGCGCAGCTGGTCGGCGTTCATCTCGCCGAGCCCCTTGAAGCGGGTCAGCTGCACGCCGTGGCGGGCGAGCTCGAGCACCGCCGGGCGCAGCGCCTGGAAGGAGAGCGCCTCTTTGCTGCGACCGCCGAAACGCACGTCGAAGGGTGGCCGGCCGACCTGCTTGAGCAGCGCCGCATGGACGTCGGCGAAGCGGCGGTAGTCGTGGTGCTCGAACAGCTCCTTCGGCAGGCGCAGGGTCCGCGCCAGGCCGGTCTTGCGTTCGACCGCCTTGACCACGAGCACGTCCTCGGAATCCTCGACCAGCTCGGTCTCGAACGGCTCTCCCTCCTTCGCCTTGGCGCCGAGCACCCTGCGGGCTCCGGCCACCGTCGCCACTTCCTCGTCGAGCAGGCTCGACTCCTCGAGGAAGCGCACCGTCTCGTGCCCGAACTCGGCCTGTAGCGATGAGCTCCAGCCCTCGTACTCTTTCGCCCGCCGGGTGTAGGACTGCCAGCGGCTCTTGCTCAGCTTCGTCGGCTTGCCGCCCGCCGCCGCGACCTCGATCTGCTCGAGCTTGTCGCGCAGCAGCAGCTCCTCGAGTTCGGCCTCGCGCTCGAGGTAGGTCTCCTGGTTGCCCTGTTTGACCCGGTAGAGCGGCGGTTTGGCGATGTAGACGTAGCCGGCGTCGATCAGCTCCGGCATCTGCCGGTAGAGGAAGGTGAGCACCAGGGTGCGGATGTGCGCCCCGTCGACGTCGGCGTCGGTCGCCATGACGATTTTGTGGTACCTCGCGTCCTCGAGGTTGAACTCCTCGTGCACGCCGGTGCCGATCGCGGTGATCAGCGCCTGCACCTCGTTGTTGGCGAGCACCTTGTCGATGCGGCTCTTCTCGACGTTGATGATCTTGCCGCGCAGCGGCAGCACCGCCTGGGTGGAGCGGTCGCGGGCCTGCTTGGCCGAGCCGCCGGCCGAGTCGCCCTCGACCACGAAGAGCTCGGCGTCGCGCGGATCCTTGACCGTGCAGTCGGCGAGCTTGCCCGGCAGGGTCGAGTTCTCCAGCGCCGACTTGCGCCGGGTCAGGTCGCGCGCTTTGCGCGCCGCGTCGCGGGCGCGCGAGGCGTCGATCGCCTTGGTGATGATCCGCCGCGCATCGCCGGGATTCTCCTCGAGGAACTCGGCGAGCTTGCGGTTGACCGTCTCCTCGACCAGGCCGCGAATCGGCGGGTTGCCGAGTTTGGTCTTGGTCTGGCCCTCGAACTGCGGGTCGTGCAGCTTGACCGAGATCACCGCGGTCAGGCCCTCGCGCACGTCCTCCCCGCCGAGGTTGCCGTCCTTCTCTTTGAGCAGCCCTTTGTTGCGGGCATAGGCGTTGAGGGTGCGGGTCAGCGCGGCGCGGAAGCCCGAGAGGTGGGAGCCGCCCTCGTGGGTGTTGATGTTGTTGGCGAAGCTGAAGATCGACTCCTGGTAGGAGGTGTTCCACTGCATCGCCACCTCGACCTGGCCCTCGTCCTCCTCGCCGTCGAAGAAGATCGTCTTGCGGTGCAGCGTGTCCTTGTTCTCGTTGAGGTGACGGACGAAGTCCTCGATGCCGCCGTCGTACTGAAAGGTGACGGTGTTGGTCTGGCCGCGCTCATCGACCAGTTCGATCTTCAGGCCGCGGGTCAGGAACGCGGTCTCGCGCAGCCGCTCGGCCAGCGTCTGGAAGTCGAACTCGACCTCCTCGAAGACCTCGGGGTCGGGCTGGAAGGTGATTGTCGTGCCGTGGTCCTTGCTAGCCGCCCCCTTGGCGAGGTCGGCCTGCGGTTTGCCGCGTTCGTAGTCCTGGGTCCAGACATGGCCGTCGGTTTGGATTTCGAGGTGCAGGCGCTCGGAGAGCGCGTTGACGACGGAGACGCCGACGCCGTGCAGGCCGCCGGACACCTTGTAGCCGCCGCCGTCGCCGAACTTGCCGCCGGCGTGCAGGACGGTGAGGACGATCTCGGCCGCCGGACGGCCCTCCTTCTCCATCGTGCCGACCGGGATGCCGCGGCCGTCGTCGGTGACAGTGCAGCTGTTGTCCGGATGGAGGACGACGCGCACGAGGTCGCAGTGCCCGGCCAGGGCCTCGTCGACCGAGTTGTCGACGACCTCGTAGACGAGGTGATGGAGTCCGCGCGGCCCGGTTGAGCCGATGTACATGCCGGGCCGCTTGCGAACCGCTTCCAGGCCCTCGAGGACGGTGATGTCCTCGGCGCCGTAGGAGTCGCCTTTTTTCGCCTTGCCGGCAGCGGCCTTCTCTTTTTTCTCAGCCAACTGGTCCCTTCCGCATTTCAGACAAAACCCCGACCGCCTGGCGCTTGACGCGCGCCTGGTCGGGGCATAGATCGAGTTGACATAAGGATACCAGTTCGGGTCCCTGGAACCGCAGGCCGGACCTAAAAAAATCCCTGCAAATTTACATAAAACGTGCCTAATCCCCGGCAGTTTCGACACGAAAGTGCAAAGCGCGCGGCGCGGTCGACCCGAGACGCTGCTCGAGGTTCTCCTGAAGGCGCCCCTGCATCAGGTCGAGCTCCTCCGCCCAGACCGGGTCCGAACAGGCGACGGTGACCACGCCGCCGCGCTCGGCGACGGGGCGCGCGACCGCGGCGATCCGCTCGCCGACGGCCTCCCTCCAGACAGCCTGCACCGCGGCGAGGCCGGTTTTCGGCGCCGCCTGCCTGCGCGCACTCTGGAAGGCGCTCGCGGCCGGCCGGGGCATGCGGCGCCGGCTCATGCGGCCGCGGCCTCGGATGCCTCGAACGGCGCCCGCACCACACGGCGCCGGGCCGCCGCGGGCACCGACTCCTCGGCCGCCGCCGTGACCAGCGCCTGGCCGCCGCCGGCCAGGCGCGCGACGAGGAGATCGCGCCGCTGCGGGTCGAGCTCGCTCATCACGTCGTCGAGCAGGAGCAGCGGGGCGACGCGGCGGGCGGCGAGCAGAGCCTCGCGCTCGGCGAACAACAGGGCGAGGAGGGCGGCGCGCTGCTGGCCCTGCGACCCGTAGCGGCGCAGGGACTTGTCGGCGACAATCAGCTTCAGCTCGTCCAGGTGCGGGCCCCAGGAGGTTCGCCCGAGGCGCAGATCCGCGTCGCGGCGCTCCACGAGACCGGCACAGATCTCGTCTGCCGAGCCCTCGGCTCGCGGCGCGTACTCGAGCCGTGCCTCGCCGGCGAGCCCGAGATCCGCCGCGGCGGCGGCGAACGGAGGAGCGAGCTCGGCGACCGCCTCCGCGCGGGCGGCGATCAGCGCCTCGGCCGCCTCGGCCAGCGATCTGTCCCAGACCTCGATGTCGCCGGCAGCCCGCCCGGAGGCGAGGCCGCCGAGCAGCGCGTTGCGCTGCGCCAGCGCCTGGCCGTAGCGTTGGCGCAGCGGCGACCGCCGCGGCCAGCGCGCCGCGACGTAGCGGTCGATATGGGCGCGGCGCTCGGCCGGCGGTCCCTTGACCAGCGTCAGCCGGTCCGGCGAGAAGACGGCGACCGGCGGGCGCTGGCGGGCGATCTCCGCCGGCTCGGCCGGGCTGCCGTCGAGCAGATGCCGCCTGCCTTCGCCGCGGCTGACCGACGCGAGCAGCCGGTGCTCGATCCCGTCACCGTCGCGCAGCGTCGCCTCCGCGCGAGCGAAGGGCGCGCCGAAGGGGATCAGCTCACGCCGGTCAGAGGTCCTGAACGAACGGCCGGTGAGGGCGAAGTAGAGGGCCTCCAGCAGGTTCGTCTTGCCGGCGCCATTGGGCCCGATCAGGCTGACGATCCCCTCGCCCAGCTCGATCCGCACATCGGTCAGGCTGCGCAGCGGCCTCGCTTCGACGGCGGCAACCAGCACCGGGAGGGCGCCCTCAGACGTTGAGGCGGATCGGCATCACGAGGTAGCGGAAGTCTTCGTTGTCGACGGGCTGAAGCAGGCCGGGCCGCAGCGGCGAGATCAGCCGCAGCATCACCTCGTCGCCCTCGACGCTTTCGATCCCGTCGCGGAGGAACTCGGGATTGAAGCCGATCTCCAGCGGCTCGCCCTCGAAGGCCGCCGGCATCGTCTCTTCGGCGTCGCCGATGTCGGGCGTCGACGCCGAGATCTTCAGCTCGCCCGGCGCGAAGGAAAGCCGCAGCGGCGCGTTGCGCTGGGCCAGTTGGCTCACGCGGCGGGCGACATCGAGGAATTCCGGGCGCGGCAAACGCACGTCGTGCTCGTAGGACTCCGGCAGGAGCTGTCGAAAGCTGGGGAACTGGCCGTCGATCAGCCTCGTGTTGAGGAGGATCGACCCTGCCTTGAACACGGCCTGGTTGGGCAGCAGGCTGACCGCGACCTCGTCGACGCCGTCGCCGCCGACGAGGCGGGCGAGCTCGCGCAGCGCCTTGGCCGGGATGTTGGCTTCGAGCTCGCCGCCGACCGTGCCCTGGAGCTCGGTTCGCTTCACCGCGAGGCGGTAGGAATCGGTCGCGACCATCGTCATCTCCTGGCCGGAGGCGCTGACCAGCACCCCCGTCAGAACCGGCCGCATGTCGTCGCGGGACGCCGCTCGCGCGACCAGATCCACCGTCTCGGCAAGCGCCTGGGCGGGAATCTTCAGCGGCTCGTCGCCCTCGTCGGGCAGGGCGGGGAAATCCTCGGCCGGCAGGATGCGCAGGTGAAAGCTAGAGCCGCCGCTGCGTATCTCGACGTCTCGCTCGGACTCGCGCAGCTCGATCTCGACACTCTCGTCACCCAGCGAGCGGGCGAGCTCGGCGAGCAGCCGGCCCGGGAGCAGGACGGAGCCGCCGCTGGAGACCTCGGCGCCGAGCGCCGTCCGCAGGCCCAGCTCGCCGTCGGTGGCGGTCAGCGTGACGCCGTTCTCGGAAGCGCCGATGAGGATGCCCGAGAGCGCCTGCGTCGCGGCCCGGGTGGAGACGGCGCGCGAGACGATCGAGAGCTTGGAGACGAGCTCGGTGCGTTTGGTGATCAGCTTCAAATGAGTGCTGTCCTCTTGAGTTGGATTAGTGCTTGTGGAAACTGCCAGGCTCATCGCGATCCGGCGTGTTCATGCGATTTTCAGCTTGTGGACGAGGTTGGGGAAAGTATCGATTCTGGCACGGGGATCGGCGGTCAACGCGCGCCGCGCCGGGGGCTGTGGATAGCCGAGCGCAACTCGCTGACCTGACGCGCGAGGTCGGCGTCGCCGGCGAGGGTCGCTTCGGCGCGGCGCAGCGAGTTGAGCACGGTGGTGTGATCGCGGCCGCCGTAGAGGCGGCCGATCTGGGGGAGCGAGAGGTCGGTCGCCTCGCGGGTGAGGAGGATCGCTATTTGCCGCGCTCGCAGTGGGGTGGCGGCGCGGCTGGTGCCAACCAGCTCGGCGCGTGAGATGCCGAAGACCGATGCGACGCGCTGCTGAATCTGCTCGACGGTGGTCGGCTCGCTCGGCTGGGATCGGTTGGGGATCAACTCGGCGATCAGCTCGGCGCTGAGCGGCTTGGCGGTGAGCGATGCGTGTGCGATCACCCTCGTCAGGGCGCCGTGCAGGCGCCGCACGTTGGCGTCGATGCGGCGAGCGAGCTCGGAGAGCGCGTCCTGATCCTCGGTCTCGATCCCGGCCTCGCGGGCCAGGCGCTGGAGCACGGTCAGGCGGGTGGCGAGGTCGGGTGGTTCGACGGGGATCGCCAGCCCCCACTCGAACCTGTCGCGCAGGCGGGCCTCGAGCGTCGAGAGCTCGCTGGGCAGGCGGTCGGCGGAGAGGACGAGCTGGCTGCCGCCCTCGTAGAGGGCGTTGAAGGTATGGAAGAACTCCTCTTCGGTGTGCTGCTTGCCCTGGAGGAACTGGACGTCGTCGACGAGCAGGACGTCGAGGTCGCGGTAGCGGTTCTTGAACTGCTCGGCGCCGCTGGTGCGCAGGGCGCCGACGAACTCGTTGGTGAAGCTCTCCGCGGTCGTATAGCGGACGCTGAGGCCGGGGGCGTTGACGCTGAGGTAGTTGGCGACCGCGCCCAGCAGATGCGTCTTGCCGAGCCCTGGGGGGCCGTGCAGGAAGAGCGGGTTGTAGGCCTCCGACGGCGTCTCGGCCACGGCCAGGGCGGCGGCGTGCGCAGCGCGATTGCCCTCGCCGATCACGAAGCGGTCGAATGTGTAATTGGGGTTCAGCTCGACGGCCGGCGCCCGATCGGGGCCTGTGGGCTCGCTCTCGCCGCTCGCGAACGCGACCTCGGTCGCGGCGGCGCCGGCGGCGCCCAGCGCTTCCTGTAGCAGTGAGCCGTAGCGGCGCTCGACCCAGGTGCGGATGCCGTCCGGGGCGCTCAGATAGAGCGTCGCGCCCTGTTGCCCGACCGGCCGCAACGGCTCCAGCCAGATCTCGAAGGTCGAGCGCGGGACCGACGCTCTCAGGTGGTTGCGGACCTCTTTCCAGAGGGCTTCGAGGTTCTGTTCCGAGGGGTCCGCGGGCACCGCTGAGCGACCATAGCGGCGCCCGCCGAGCACGAGCCGCGCCTGCTCGCAAATGCCGGAGAAATGATTTCTCGCGCGTCGGCTCGGTCTCCCTCGCGCGTCCGTATACTGCGACGGCCAATGAAGCGCACCTACCAGCCGAAGAGACGAAAGCGAGCCAAGACGCACGGCTTTCGGGCGCGGATGCGTACGCGCAGCGGCCGTGCGATCTTGAAGCGACGGCGCAGCAAAGGCCGAAAGCGGCTGACGCCCTAGGGATGGCGAAGCGACGCCGTCTCTCGCGCAGCGGCGAGTTCGACCGCGTCTACCGCGACGGCTCTTCGCACGCGACCCGTTACCTCGTGCTCTACAGCTTCCCCCGCAAGAACGACGAAGACGCCGACGACGTGCGGCTGGGCGTCTCGGTGAGCCGCAAGGTCGGCGGCGCGGTCGATCGCAACAAGGTGAAGCGCACGCTGCGCGAGGCGTTCTGGGAGCTCTCGGATCGGTTGCCGGACAGGCACGATTTCGTCGTCGTCGCCCGCCCCGAGATCGGGAGCCTGGTCGAGCGGGAGGGCACCGCGGGCGTGCGCAGCAGCCTCGAAGAAGCACTGGCGCACACGCTGCCGGGGGAGCGTTCCACGTGAAACGGTTGCTGCTGGCTCCGATCGCCGCCTACCGGCGCTGGGTCTCGCCGTCGCTGCCGCGCCGCTGCCGCTACGAGCCGACCTGCTCGCAGTACGCGACGGACTCGATTCGCCGCTTCGGGTTGCGCGGCGTCCTGCTCGCCGCCTGGCGCCTGCTGCGCTGCAATCCGTTCAGCCACGGCGGCTTCGATCCGGTCCCCGACCGCTTCACGCTGCGCGTCGGCCCGGTCGACCCCGCCGAGTACCACCGCCATCACGGAGCACATAGCTGATGCCGGCGGCAAACATCCTCCAGCCGCTGATCGACGTCGCCAACTCGGTCCTCCAGTTCTTCCACGACAGCGCCGGCCTCAGCTGGGGGATGTCGATCATCGCGCTGACGATCTGCACGCGTGCGCTGCTGATCCCGCTCACCTACAAATCGCTGAAAGGCATGCGGGCGCTACAGGCGCTACAGCCGCAGCTCAAGGAGATCAAAGAGAAGTACAAGAACGACCAGCAGCGCATGCAGCAGGAGATGATGGCGTTCTACAAAGAGAACAAAGTCAACCCGTTCGCCTCCTGCATCCCGCTGATCGCGCAGCTTCCGGTCTTCATCACGCTCTTCTACGTGCTGCGCCACGAGCTCCCGGCCGACATCGGCTGCAAGGCGGGCGAATGCGGCAGCGAAGCGTCCTTCCTCTTCATCAACGACCTAACGGCGAAGGCGCATGGCGCCGAACTGATCGTCCTGCTCGTGCTCTACGTCGGCACGCAGCTGATCTCGGGCCTGGTGATGTCGGTGACGGCGGACAAAAGCCAGCGGACGATGATGTTCGTCCTGCCCTTCATCTTCGTCCCCTTCGTGATCAGCTTCCCCGCCGGCCTCGTCCTCTACTGGATCACGACCAACATCTGGACGATCGGCCAGCAGTACACGATCCAGAAACTGATCCCGGCCCCCCAGGTCCCCACGCCGGCCGAGGCCGCAGCGGCCAAGCCGCCGCCGAAACCGCCGAAAAAGAAGAAGCGGCGGCGCTAGCGCCAACCTCCGGGAGGTGGGAGGGAGTCCCCTCGGAGTGCCCAGATTCGCTCGCTGCGCTCGCTCATGATGTTGCTGCCCGCTTCGCGGGCCAGAATCTCTCGCCGGTGCGCCGCTTCGCGAGGCACTCCGATGGAACTCCCTCCCACCTCTCGCACCCAGCCGCCAGCTCACGAGGTTGAAGCTTCGGCCGGGACCACCCAAGGCCCACGGGATACCCAAGCTCGAATAGGGTGCCGCTTGTGAGTGGTGACGGGAAATGGCCGGAGGAGCCTGCGGAGCGGGTTCGGGAGCTGATTGAGGGCGTTCTCGACGAGCTTGACCTTGAAGGAGAGGTTGAGATCGAGGAGGACGACGAGCGGATCGAGGCCACGGTGGTCGGCGAGGACGACTACGGGCTGCTGATCGGCAAACGCGGCCAGACGATCGATGCGCTCCAGTTGCTCTGCTTTCAGGCTGCCTTCCGCGGATTGCGCGACCGCAAGCGGGTGGTTCTCGACGCCGCCGGCTACCGGGACCGGCGCCGGGAGGTCCTGACGGCGCGCGCCGACCGGGCGGCCGAGCAGGCGCTCGACCGCAACGTCAGCGTCGAGATGGATCCGATGAGCGCCCAGGAACGGCGCGTCGTGCACGAACACCTGAAAGAGCGCTCGGGGGTCGAGACCTTCAGCGAAGGGGACGAGCCGCGGCGTTGCGTGGTCGTCGCGCCTTTGGTGTCTGAGTAGGGCGAGGGTCCCGGCAGGCCCTCCACTCACCCCGCAAAAGCCGGCCCGTCGCGCCCTGGAGCGCAACCCCGAGCTGGTCGAGCGCTGGCTGTCTGAGCGCTACCCCGAAATCGAGAAGCGAGCCCGCCGCGAGCGGGCACGGATCCTGTGGGCCGACGAGATGGGGCTGCGCTCCGACCACACCGCCGGGCGCTCGTGGTCCCCGGAGGGCGAGACCCCAATCGTCGAGGGCACGGGCCAGCGCTTCGGCGCCAACGTGATCGCGGCGATCTCCAATCAGGGACACCTGCAGTTCGGGGTCTTCAAGCAGCGCTTCACCGTGCCGGTCTTCACCGACTTCCTACGGCGCCTGACCCGCCAGGCGGACGGCCAGAAGGTGATCCTGATCTGCGACGGCCATCCCGTCCACCGCGCGAAGAAGGTCCGCCGCTGGGTCGAGCAGCACGCCGAGCTGATCGAGCTCCAGTTCCTCCCCGGCTACAGCCCCGAGCTCAACCCCACCGAGCTGCTCAACCAGGACGTGAAGACCAACGCGATCGGCCGCCGTCGCCCCCGCGACCAGGACGAGCTGATCGACGACACACGTTCCTATCTGCGCTCCAGGCAGCGCCGACCTCACATCGTCGCCGGCTACTTCGACGAGGAGCACGTCGCCTATGCCAAAGCAGCGTGACGGCTATTTAGTGTCCGGAGTAGTAACTTTTTCGAAGCCGCGCCGATAGCTGGCGCCCGATGGCTGACGACGAAAAAGTACAAGACGTTCCGCGCCTGCCGGGACCCCCGCTCGATCGGGCGCAACGGCAGACGATCACGCAGGTCTTGGAGCTGTTGAGGGAAGAGCGAGCGTCTGTCAGCTCCGTCACCGATCCTGCGCGCGCGTGGCGTGTGCATGTCGAGGACAGCCTCACCGGGCTCGAGGTGCCAGAGCTGACAGAGGCTCGCCGGATCGGCGATATCGGCTCTGGGGCTGGGTTTCCGGGACTTGTGCTGGCTGTCGCCCTAGCCGAGGCCCACGTCGACTTGGTCGAGTCGGTGGGCCGCAAGTGCGAGTTCATCGAACGCGCGATCGCGGCCGCCGGGATCGAGAACGCGACCGTGCTCAACGGCCGCTCCGAGGAGCTCGCCGGGGAATCCCGGCGTGAGACCTACGACGCGATCACGGCCCGCGCCGTCGGCCGCCTCTCGACCCTGGCCGAGCTGGCGTCGCCGCTGCTGCGCGAGGGCGGCGTCCTCGTCGCCTGGAAGGGCAAGCGGGACGAAGACGAGGAGGACCAGCTCGAGCGCGCAGCCCGGCAGCTCGCGATGCACCCCGAGCGGATCCTCGACGTGGGCGACCGCGCCGGCAGCAAGCACCGCCATCTACACGTGATTCGCAAGCTTGCCCCGACGCCACGCGACCTCCCGCGTCGTCCCGGCATGGCCAAGAAGCGCCCCCGAGGATGAACCCCCACTAGGCTCCTGGGCGAATGGGCCTGGTCTACGCGGTCGCAAACCAGAAGGGCGGTGTCGGCAAGACGACGACCGCGGTCAACCTGACCGCCTGCGTCGCTGCCGCCGGCTCGCAGACCCTCCTCGTCGACCTCGACCCGCAGTGCAATGCGACCGTCGCGCTGGGCGGCGACCGCGACGCGCATCCCTCCTCATACGACTGTCTGATCGGCGACGTCTCGGTTGCCGAGGCGGCGCGTCCCGCCGGCCCCGACAACCTCTGGCTCGTCGCCGCCAACCGCGACCTCGCCGGCGCCGCGGTCGAGCTGCCGCGGCTGGAGGGCTCGGAGACGCGGCTGCGCGAACGGCTCGGCCCGGTGCGCGAGCGCTTCGCCTTCACGCTGCTCGACTGCCCGCCCTCGCTGGGCCCCGTCAGCGTCAACGCGCTGGTCGCCGCCGACCGGGTGATCGTGCCGGTGCAGGCCGAGTATTTGGCGCTCGAGGGGCTGATCCAGTTCCTCGACACGCTGGGGATGATCCGCGGCGAGCTCAACCCGGCGCTGAACGTGTCGGGTCTGTTGATCACCATGCACGATGAGCGCACGCGCCTCGCCCAGGACGTCGAGCGGGAGCTGCGCGAGCATTTCCCCGAGATGGTCTTCGAGACGGTCATACCGCGCAGCGTCAGGGTCGCCGAGGCGCCCAGCTACGGCATTCCGGTGACCGAGCACGCCCCCGCTTCGCGCGGCGCCGGGGCCTACGAGGCGCTCGCCAGGGAGCTGACCAGGCGTGGCTAGCGCCGCCAAGAAGGGCAGGGCCAAACGCGGCATGGGCCGCGGGCTGTCGGCGATCCTGCCGGAGAGCGCGCCCGCCGGCGACGTCGGCGAGCTGCGCGAGCTCCCGGTTGGCCTGATCAAGCCCAATCCGAACCAGCCGCGCACCAAGTTCGACCCCGAGGCGCTCGCCGGTTTGGCCGCCTCGATCGAGAGCAGCGGCGTCGTCCAGCCGCTGCTGGTCCGCCCCCTGCGCGACGGCGGCTACGAGCTGATCGCCGGCGAGCGCCGCTGGCGGGCGGCGCAGGAGGCGGGCCTGGAGAAGGTGCCGGCGGTGGTGCGCGACTCCGAGCAGGCCGAGCGGCTGGAGGTGGCGCTGATCGAGAACATGGTCCGCGAGGACCTCAACCCGGTCGAGGAGGCCCGCGCCTGCGCCGCCCTGGTCGAGGATCTCGGGCTGTCGAAAGAAGACCTCGCCCGCCGGATCGGCCGCAGCCGCCCCGCGGTGTCCAACCTGATCCGCCTGCTCGACCTGCCCGACGAGACGCTCGCGCTGCTCGAGTCCGGTGAGCTCAGCGAGGGCCACGGCCGGGCGCTGCTCGGCGTTCCCGGCAACGACGCTCGCCGCCGCCTCGCTCGTGACGCGGCCCGCGGCGGCTGGTCGGTTCGCGAACTGGAGAACAGGGTTAAGCTGGCTGGCCAGCCAAAACAACGCAGGAAGGCGAAGGGCGGGCTCAGCGCCGAGGAGGCGGCGGCGATGCGCGACGCGGCCGACCGGCTCGAGCGGGCGACCGGCCACGAGGTCCGGGTGCGCCCGCGTGGGGAGGAGGTCGCGGTCGAGATCCGCCTCGCCGACCTGGACGAGGCTCTGGCCCTGGCCGCTATCATCGGCCGCGGCTCGGGCGATTAGCTCAGTTGGTTAGAGCGCGTCTCTGATAAGGACGAGGTCCCTGGTTCGAATCCAGGATCGCCCACTGCCGCGATGTCGCGGCGTGGCGACTCGGCGAGGCGGGTAGCCGCATGGCGGAGCGGCGTTTAGTCGTACCTATAATGAGCGATCCACCTCGGCTCGGAGCGAATTTTGCAGCAGATGCAGATCTACGGGGTCAGCTTCGACATGGTCGGCAAGCAGCCGATCGTTTTGCTGAAGACTGTTGACGGCAATCAGTTCCTGCCGATCTGGATCGGTCACCCCGAGGCGGCCGCGATCCTGATGAAGCTCCAGGGCGCCTCGACGCCGCGGCCGATGACCCACGACCTGCTCTCCGACCTGCTCGAGCAGCTCGACGCCAAGTGCGAGCGGGTCGCGGTGACCGAGCTGCGCGACAACACCTTCTACGCCTCGATCACTGTCTCGATCGACGGCTCGGAGCTGGAGATCGATTCGCGCCCCTCCGACGCCCTCGCGCTGGCCGTGCGCGTCTCGGCGCCGATCTTCGCGGCCGAGGAGGTGATCGAGGAGTCGGCGATCGAGTTCGAGCACGAGGTCGAGGACACCGAGGAGGTCGTCGACAAATTCAAGGAGTTCCTCGACGAGGTCACCCCGGATGACTTTGCGGAAGGAAGCTCCTAAACCGGCGCCTGCTCGAGCGCAAGCTCGAGGATTCTTCCGACCAGCTGCTCGAACGACATCCCCGCCGCCTCTGCCGCCTGGGGCAGCAGGCTGGTGTCGGTCAGCCCGGGGATCGCGTTGACCTCGAGCACCTGCGGCCCGTCCTCGCCGAGGATCAGGTCGACGCGGGAGAAGCCCGAGCAGCCGAGCGCCTCCCAGGCGCCGAGCGCCGCCGACCTCACCGACGCCGCCTCGTCCTCGCTCAGCCCGGCCGGGCAGACGAACTCCGTGCGGCCGATCTCGTAGCGGGCCTCGAAGTCGTAGCGGTCGCCGTCGCCCGGGATCGCCTCGACCACCGGCAACGGCTCGCCGCCGAGCACGCTGACCGCCAGCTCGCGGCCCTCGACGAAGCGCTCGAGCAGCACCCGTTCGTCGTAACTGAAGGCCGAGACCAGCGCCTCCGGGACCTCGTACCAGCTCGCCGCGAACTTCACGCCGAGGGCCGAGCCGCCGCGGCTCGGCTTGATCACCAGCGGGAAGCCGAGGCGCTGCTCGAGCTCACCCAGCGCATCGGCGGCGCCGAGCTCGCGGAACGCGGTCTGGTTGAACGCGAACCAGTCCGGCGTGGGGACGCCGCCGCCGCGCAGCTCGTGCTTGGCGAGGACCTTGTCCATGCAGCGCCCGCAGGCGGCCACGCCGGGCCCCGTGAACGGGATGCCGAGGATTTCGAGCAGCTCCTGCACGGTCCCGTCCTCGCCGCCGAGCCCGTGCATGGCGACGAAGACGACGTCGGGCCGCTCGGCGCCGAGCAGCTTGACCAGGTCGCCGCCGGCGTCGATCGACCGGACCTCGTGCCCGAGCCGCTCCAGCGCGTCCTCGACCCGGGCGCCCGAGCGCAGCGAGACACCGCGCTCCAACGACCGCCCGCCCTTCAGCACCGCGACCTTCAAGCCGACCCCTCGCCGGTCTTGCGGAAGGGCAGCACGTCGGCGGCGCTCTCCTGGGCCGGGGCCGGTTTGGACTCGGGCTCCGGCGCCGCCTCCTGTTCGCCTGTCAGCGCCCCGTACAGCTCGACCTGCTCGGCGACCGCCTTGCCGATCCGCCGCACGCCCTCGCGGATCTCGTCGTCGCTGACGCCGGAGAAGTTGAGCCGCATCGAGCTGCGGCCGCGGCTTTCGTCGACGAAGGCCGACTGGCCGGGGACGAAGGCGACGTCCTCGCGCAGCGCCTTGGCGAGCAGGTCGCCGGTGTCGATGTAGTCGGGCAGCGTCGCCCAGATGAAGAGCCCGCCTTCAGGCTCGGTCCAGGTCGCCTGCGCCGGGAAGTGCTCGCGCAGGGCGTCGACCATCGTGTCGCGGCGACCGCGGTAGATCTCGACCAGGCTGTCGATGTAGGCGCGCCAGTTGCCTTCGCCGAAGTACTCGCGGACGAAGTGCTGGGTCAGGGTCGAGGTGCAGAGGTCCGAGGCCTGCTTGCCGAGGACGATCTTCTCCATCACCGGCGGCGGCGCGACCGCCCAGCCGAGCCGGATCCCCGGGGAGAGGATCTTGGAGAAGGTGCCGATGTAGATCACGAAGTCGCCGCCGTCGAGCTGGTAGAGCGGCGGCAGCGGCTCGCCGCCGAAGCGCAGCAGGCCGTAGGGGTTGTCCTCGACGACGAGCAGCTCGCGCTGCCGGGCGAGCTCGACCAGGCGCCGCCGCCGCTCGAGCGACATCGTCACCCCGGCCGGGTTCTGGAAGCTCGGCACCGAGTAGATCAGTTTCGGGCGCCGCCCCTGCCCGTCGAGCCGGCCGAGCACGCGCTCGAGCTCGGCCACGTCCATCCCCTCGGCGTCGCAGTCGATCTGGATCGTCTCCGCCTGGTAGCTACAGAAGACCGGGACGGCGCCGGGATAGGTGGGCGCCTCGCAGATCACGACGTCGCCAGGGTCGACGACCGTCTTGCAGACGAGGTCGATCGCCTGCTGGCCGCCGGTGGTCACGATCACGTCGTCGGGGTCGGGCAGCATTCCCTCGGCGCCCATCACCTCGAGGATGCAGTCGACCGTCTCGGCGAAGCCCTCCGTCGGCCCGTACTGGAGCGCCTCGGCGGTCGACTCCTGGGCGATCCGGGTCATCTGCGCGGCGAAGGTGCCGGCGGGGAAGGTCGAGGTGTCCGGCAGGCCGCCGGCCAGCGAGATCACCTCGGGCCGCGCCGTGACCGCCATCAGGTCCCGCATCGCCGAGGAGCGCATCACCCCCGTGCGCGCCGCGAAGAGGCCCGCGTAGCGCTCCAGATCGCGGCTGCTGGTGTGGGCGCGGCGCCGGTGGGGCGTCTCTTCCATCCCTGGAGTGTAGGTTTTCCGCGTGAGCTTCCTCGAAGGAGCCGGGCTCGAGCTCGGCATCGGCATCGCGATCGGCATGCTCGCCGGCACCACCGGCACGCACGGTTCGGCCCGTGGGCGGATGACCCTGCTCGCCGCCGTGATCGGCCTGGTCGTCGGCTTCCTGCTCGCCGGCGCCGCCGACCTCGGCGGCCTCGCCGGGGCGGTCTTCGGCGCGCTCGGCGCGGCGCTCGGGTGCATCGTGATCAGCGACGTGGTGTTCGGCGCCAGCCGCCGCGAGAGCGGCGGCTCGGGCGCGCTCGGCTTCATCGTCTCGCTCGCGGCCCTGGTGGTCGTCGCCGCGGCCCTGCTGCTGCCGGTGCTCACCCTGCTGGTGATAATCGCCCTGGTCTGGCTCGGCGTCTCACGCCACCGCCGCGCGCAGCGCAAGCACGCCGGCCTGCGCGTCCTGCGCTGAGGCCGATGGACCGGCCGGCGCCGGTCTTCATCATGCGCGGGGGATGCCCGTGACGGAGAGGCCGAAGAAGCTGGTGCTGACCTACGTCGATTCGCTGCGCACCGACATGCTCGAACGCGCGGTCGCCGAGGGCAGCGCCCCGACCTTCGGGGCGCTGCTCGAGCGCGGCGTCCTCGTTCCCGACTGCGTCTCCAGCTTTCCCTCGGTGACGCCGGTCGCCTGCGCCGAGATCGTCACCGGGGTGGCCGCCGATCGCCACTGGATCACCGGCATGAACTGGTTTCACCGGCTCGAGCGACGCTACGTCGAGTACGGCTCGTCGCTCGAGGCGAGCCGTACGGTGGGAATCTTCCGCGCCCTCTACGACCTCGTCTACAACATGAACCTCGCCCACCTCAGCCCGGAGGTGGAGACGCTGTTCGAGCGGCTCGACGACGCCGGCGTGCGCACCGCCTGCACGCCGTTCCTGATCTACCGTGGCCGCCACCGTCACGAAGTCTCGCTCGACGGCCTGATGCGGCGCGCGGTCGAGACCACCCGGCTCAAGTTCCGCCACCACACCTGGGGGCCGGCGGAGCTCTTCTACGGGGACCTCTACGCGAGCCGTGAGGTGCCCTGCAAATCGACCTCGATCCCGGGAGCGCGCGACGGCTACTCGGCCTGTTGCGCGGCCGAGCTCGAGCGCGCCGACGGGTACGACTTCCTGCTCTTCTCGCTGCCCGACAACGACAACTACTCGCACCGTCACGGCCCGGAGGCGAGCGTCGAGTCGATCGCCAAGGCGGACCATTGCTTCGCCAAGCTCGTCGAGGCGGGCGGCGGCCTCGACGAGTTCCTCGCCGACCACGCGCTGATCCTGCTCGCCGACCACGCGCAGACGCCCGTCGACCGTGGCCTGCCGCTCGCCGACGTGCTCGCCCGCGACTGGACGGTGCTCGCCCCCTCCGAGGACAGGCCCGAGCTCGCACAGCTCGCGGTCAGCCCCACCGGCCGCGCCGGCCACGTCTACCTGCTGCCGGGCGAGGGAGAGCGGGCGGATCCCGCCGCGGTCCGCATGCGGCTGGGGGAGATCGAGGGCGTCGAGCTCGTCTGCCGCCGCGACGGCGCGGACGCGGTGGTCGAACGGCACGGCGAGGCGCTGCGCTTCCGGCCCGGCGGAGAGACCGCGAACCGCCGCGGCGAGCGCTGGCACGTCGCCGGCGAGCTCGCCGTCCTCGAGGCGTCCGTCGAAGCGGGCACGTTTCGCAGCGACGAGTACCCCGACGCTCTCGCCCGCGTCTTCGCCGCGGTCACCGCTCCGCACGCCGGCGACTTCGTCGTCTCCCTGTCGCCGGGCTACGAGGCGGTCGACTGGGGCGGCGTGACCCACGCCGGCGGCGGCAGCCACGGCTCGCTGCACGCCGGCGACTCGCTCGGGCCGCTGCTCTTCGTCGGCTGCGGCCCGCCCGACGCGCAATCTCGTCCGCAATGGACGCTTCGCGACGTCGCGCCGGTGATCCTCGAACACTTCGGTCTGGAGTGAGATTCCTCCTCGCCTTCGCCGCAGCGCTCCTGCTGGTGGCGGGAAGCGCCCGGGCAGCCGAAGTCGGGCAGAGAGAAGGCGGTCGAGATCGCCAATCGCGACGCCAAGGTCCTCGACCAGCGCGCGAAGAACGGCGAGCTCACGCACAGCGTCTCCGAAGTCGAAGGCCACTGGGAGGTCGCCTACTTCGCCGGCGGAGACGAGGTCGCGCTGGTGCTGGTCGATCCGCGGAGCGGCGAGGTGACCGAGTCGTGGACGGGCTACCAGGTGCTGTGGAAGATGGCGCGGGGCTACTCGGGCTCGTTCGGGCACAAGCTCAACGCCCCGTACGTGTTCCTGCCCCTGTGCGCGCTGTTCCTCGCCGGCCTGGTCGACTGGCGGCGGCCCTGGCGGGTGGCGACGCTCGACCTGCTGGTGCTGCTCGGCTTCGGCGTCTCCAATTACTTCTTCAACCGGGCGGACATCGGGGTCTCGGTTCCCCTGGTCTATCCCGTGCTGCTGTACCTGCTCGGGCGGGCGCTGTGGATCGGTTTGCGCGGCGGGGGGGAGGGGCTGCGCCCGGTCTGGCCGGCGAGCTGGCTGCTCGTCGCCGCGCTCTTCCTGATGGGCTTCCGGGTCGGGCTCAACATGGCCGACTCGGGCGCGATCGACGTCGGCTACGCCGGGGTCGTCGGCGCCGACCGGATCGTCCACGGCGAACCGCTCTACGACAACTTCCCGTCCGACGTCTCGCAGGGCGACACCTACGGCCCGGTCAACTACCTCGCCTACGTCCCCTTCGAGGCGATCTGGCCCTGGAGCGGCAGCTGGGACGACCTGCCCGCCGCCCACGGCGCCGCTGTCGGCTTCGACCTGCTCACCTTCGCCCTGCTGCTCTGGCTCGGCATCCGCATCCGCCCAGGACCGGGCGGCCTCGAGCTGGCCGCCACCCTCGCCTTCGCCTGGGCCGCCTACCCGTACACCGCCTACGCCCTCGAGTCGAACTCGAACGACACGCTGGTCGCGGCGCTCCTGGTCGCCGTGCTCCTCGCCCTCGCCAGGCCCGTCGCTCGGGGCGTCTTCGCTGCCCTCGCCGCCCTGACCAAGTTCGCCCCGCTCGTCCTCGCGCCGCTGCTGCTCACCTATCGGTCCGCGGGCCGGCTCAGGTTCGCGTTCGCCTTCCTGCTCACGGGCGCAGCGCTGCTGGCCTGGCCGGCGATGGATCCCGGCCTGCACACCTTCTACGACCGCACGATCGCCTACCAGGCCGACCGCAGCTCCCCCTTCAGCATCTGGGGCCAGACCTCGGGCCTGGAGCCCCTGCGCATCGCAATCCTGGCCGGCACCGGCATATTGGCGCTGACCTTCGCAGCCTGGCCCCGCCACAAGTCCCTCCAGCAGGTCGCAGCCCTGGCCGCCACCCTCCTGATCCTGCTCCAGCTCACCGCCCAGCACTGGTTCTACCTCTACATAGTCTGGTTCTACCCGCTGCTGCTGGTGGCGCTTGCGGCCTCTGGCGATCCGGCAAACGGCGCCGGGGTCAGGTCCGGGAGTGCCTCGCGAAGCGGCGCACCGGCGAGAGATTCCAGCCGCGAAGCGGCACCAACATCATGAGCGAGCGCAGCGAGCGAATCCAGGCACTCACGGGCCTGACCCCGGCGCCGCTCTACGAGTCAACAGGGGCCGGGACCATCACCTGCTCGATCGAGTCAGCCAGTCCGCGGGCATTCAGCTCGACCGCCGCGCCCATCACCCACACGTCCTCGTCGGCCGTCTCGAACTTGACCGGCATCTGAGTCGTCATCGCCTTCAGGATCAGCTCGGGCTTGACCCCGAGGACGCTCGTGCGCGACCCGGTCATGCCGACGTCGGAGATGAAGGCGGTGCCGCCGGGGAGGACCCGGCCGTCGGCGGTGGGGACGTGGGTGTGGGTGCCGAAGACGGCGCCGACGCGGCCGTCGAGGTGCCAGCCGATCGCGACCTTCTCGCTGCTAACTTCGGCGTGGAAGTCGACGACGACGGCGTCGGCCTCGATCCGCTCGAGGATGCTGTCCACCTCCTGGAACGGCAGCCGCGCGACCTGGAGGCCGACCGCGCCGCTGAGGTTGATCACGCCGACCCGCATCCCGCCGGCCTCGACCACGACGTGGCCCCTGCCGGGGTTGGCGTGCGGGTAGTTGGCCGGCCGGATCACCCGCTCGGCGCGGTCGAGGAACTCGTAGGCCTCGCGGTGGCGGTAGACGTGGTTGCCGGTGGTGATCACGTCGCAGCCGGCGTCGAACAGTCCCCTGGCCGTCTTCTCGGTGATCCCCATCCCGCCGGCCGAGTTCTCGCCGTTGACGATCACGAGGTCGGGGGAGTGGCGCTCGCGGAGCTCCGGCATCGCCGCCTTCAGCCCGCGCCGGCCGGGACCGCCGACCACGTCGCCGATGAAGAGCACCCTCATGCGCAGACCCTATCCCCACCGCGGTCGAGCTTTTCGCCGGATAGCGATCAAAACCTCGACCGCGCTCTGAGGAGGGCGGTCAGGTCGTGGCGAAGCGGCGCAGCGCGAGCCGCGCGAGGACGGCGTAGACGACGGCGAGGATCGCCAGGTGCAGCAGTGGACCGCCGATGCCCGAGCCGGCCGGGTCGAGCGCCGCCGTCAGCGCTTCCAGCGCCGGCTTGAAGGGGAAGAGCGCGGTGAGCACGCGGATCGCGTCGTAGAGGCCGGCGCCGACGGCGCCGGACGGGACGAGCGAGAGCAGCGCGATCGGCAGCGAGACCATGAAGGCGAGCAGCGAGACCGCGCGCACGTCTCGCGCCCCGGCTCCGAGCGCCGCCCCGGCGCAGGCGAAGCCCGCCGCGGCGAGCAGGATCGCCGCCAGCCAGAGGCCGAAGCGACCCCATTCGAGGTCGACGAAGAGCTCCAGGCCGGCCAGCATCAGCAGGGTCACCGCCAGGCCCACCGCGATCCCCAGGCCGATCTTCTCGGCGAGCAGCGCGCCGCGCGAGACGAGACCGCCGGTCAGTCGCGCGAAGGTGTTCTCCTCGCGCTCCAGCGCCAATGAGCCGGCGACGAGCAGCAGGGTGACGAAGGTCAGGGTCAGCGCCGCCGCCGCGGCGATCGCGAAGATTTCCAGCGGCGGGGTCGGGGCGCTGATCGATTGCTTGTCGACCGCAATCGGCTGCGCCAGGCGGTCGATCAGCGGTTCGGCGACGTCGAGGTTGTCGCGGGCGAGCGTCGCGAAGCGGATCACCCGGTCCAGCTCGGCGCGCTGCCCTTCCGGCACCGCCGGCCGCAGCGCCTTCAGGATCGAGGCCGCCGCCCGCAGCCCGAGTATCTCGACCGATTGCCCGAGCACGTCGAAGTCGCCGCCGTCGACGACCAGGTTCAGGTAGCGACCGCCTTCGGAAGCGATCTGGCGGGCGATGAAGAGGTTGGCCTGCGAGAGCAGGGCGGCGATCCGGTCGTCGACGGCCTGCGCCTTGAGCGGGTTTTCCTCGTTGACGATCACCTCGACTTCCGGCGTTTCGGGATTGAGCGTGCCGAGCGAGTTGAGCCGGTCGATCAGGTCGGCGGGGAGGATCAGCGCCGCGAGCACGTCGCCGTCGCGCACCCTGGCTTCCGCCGCGGCGCGGTCGGCGACGTCGACGCACTCGACCTGGCTGCAGATCCGCTCGTTGACCCCGACCGCGGGCAGCTTGCCGTCGCCGGCGGCGATCCGCGCCCCCGATGGGATTTCGTTGAGGAAGGCGACGCGCGGCTTGCCCGGTTCGCGCGAGATCGCGAAGCCGATCAGCAGCGCGATCAGGATCGGATAGGCGACGAGCAGCACCGCCTGGAGCGGCGAGCGGCGCAGGAGCTGTAGGTCCTTGAGCAGCAGCCAGCGCATCAATGCCCCCGCTGTGCGAGGAAGGCGACGAAGGCGGTCTCGAAATCGCTGTCGCCGGCGGCGGGCGCGCCGCCGCGCGCCAGATCGAGCAGCTCCCCAGGCGAGCCGTCGAAGAGGCCCTCGCCGTCGGCGAGGACGAGCAGCCGCTGCCCGTAGCGCTCGGCCTCCTGGATGTCGTGCGTGGAGAAGACGACGCTGGCGCCGCCGCCGGCGAGGGCGGCGATGAACTCCCAGAGCCGCGCCCGCTGCCGCGGGTCCAGGCCGACGCTCGGCTCGTCGAGCAGCAGCACCGCCGGCCGCGAGAGCAGCCCGATCGCGATGTTGATCCGCTGCTGGTTGCCGCCCGAGAGGCGGGCGACCAGATCGCCGCGCCGCTCGCGCAGGCCGGTCAGCTCGAGCATCTCCTCGACCGCGGCGCGCGGGTCCCGGCGCTTCTCCAGCCGCGCGAAGAGCAGCAGGTTCTCCTCTACGGTCAGACGCCGGTACAGGGCCGCCTGCTGCGGCACCCAGCCGACCTCTCCGTTCGGGGACTCGACCCGGCCCGCGTCGGGTTTCAGCGTCCCGGCCAGGATCGAGAGCAGGGTCGTCTTGCCGGCCCCATTGGGCCCGATGATCGCGACCAACTCTCCGGGCTCGGCGGCGAAATCGACGCCCTTCAGCGCCTCGCGCTCACCGAACCGCTTGACCAACCCCCTCGCCTGCACGGCGGGGAACGCTACCCGCCCTCCCCTAGAATCGCCCCGATGCAGTTCCCGAGCACCCGCATGCGCCGCCTGCGCCGCACCGAGACGCTGCGCGGCCTGGTCCGCGAGACCGACCTCTCGCCGAGCCGGCTGATCCAGCCCGCCTTCGTCGTCGCCGGCGAGGGCGTGCGCGAGGAGGTTCCCTCGATGCCGGGGATCGAGCGCTTCTCGATCTCCGAGCTCGTCGCCGAGGCGACGGAGGTCGCCACTGCCGGGATCGGCGCGATCCTGCTCTTCGGCATCCCGGCCGCCAAGGACGAGACCGGCTCCGGCGCCTACGACGAGGAGGGCGTCGTGCAGATGGCGGTGCGCGCGCTGAAGGAGGCCCACCCCGAGCTGACCGTGATCACCGACGTCTGCCTCTGCGAGTACACCTCGCACGGCCACTGCGGCTTCGTCCGCGACGGCGCGGTCGACAACGACCTGACCCTGGAGCTGCTGGCGAAAACGGCGATCTCGCACGCCGAGGCCGGCGCCGACGCGGTCGCCCCCAGCGACATGATGGACGGGCGGGTCGGCACGATCCGCCACCAGCTCGACGAGGAGGGCCACGCCGGCACGCCGATCGTCGCCTACAGCGCCAAGTACGCCTCGGCCTTCTACGGGCCGTTCCGCGACGCCGCCGAGTCGACGCCGGAGTTCGGCGACCGCCGCGGCTACCAGATGGACCCGGCGAACGCGGCGGAGGCGGTGCGCGAGGCGCGGCTCGACCTCGACGAGGGCGCCGACATGCTGATGGTCAAGCCGGCGATCCCGTACCTGGACGTGGTGCGCCGGGTGAAGCAGGAGACCGGGGCGCCGCTCGCCGCCTACCATGTCTCGGGCGAGTACTCGATGCTGAAGGCGGCCGCCGCCAACGGCTGGATCGACGAGCGCCCCGCGGTGCTCGAGACCCTGACCTCGATCCGCCGCGCCGGCGCCGACGCGATCGTCACCTATTACGCGAAGGAGGCCGCTGAATGGCTCCGGTGAAGGTTCCACAGTCGAAGGCGCGCAGCCGCAAGGACGGCGCCGCGATCCCGCTCGACGAGACCGACAAGCGGCTGATGAACCTGCTCCAGTCGAGCTTCCCGCTCGACCCCGAGCCGTTCGCGCTCGTCGCCTCCGAGGCCGAGCTCGATACCGACGACGTGCTCGCCCGCACCAGGCGCCTGCTGGAGAACCGGATCATCCGCGAGATCACCCCGATCTTCGACACCCGCGCGCTCGGCTACGAGTCGATGCTGGTCGCGGCCAAAGTCGACGCCGAGAACCCGCAGCGCCCGGCGGCCGCCGTCAACGCGCATCCCGGCGTCTCCCACAACTACCTGCGCACGCACGACTTCAACCTCTGGTTCACGATCGCCGTGCCGCCCGACTCCGAGCTCGGCATGGAGGGCACGCTGGAGGCGCTGATGCGCGAGACCGGCGCGACCTCGATGCGCCAGCTCCCGACCCTGACCCTGTTCAAGATCAACATGAACCTGGAGATGGAGAAGGGCACCGACGCGCTGGCCGCCGCGGTCGAGGCGGCGCCGCCACGCGAGCTCGAGCCGCAGCCCTACGACGACGAGGACATCGCCACGATCCGCGCCCTACAGGGCCCGATGGCGGCGGTCGAGCGGCCCTACGACGCGGCGGCGGGCGAGCTGGGGATCTCCACCGAGGAGCTGCTCGAGCGGCTGCGCGGGATGGTCGGGCGCAAGCTGCTGCGCCGCGTCGCCGCGATCCTCTTTCACCGCCGCGCCGGCTTCTCGGCCAACGGGATGGGCGTCTGGAAGGTCCCCGAGGACGAGATCCTCGCGACCGGCCGGCGGATGGCCGCCTTCCGCGGCATCTCGCACTGCTACCAGCGGCCGACCTACGAGGACTGGCCCTACAGCGTCTTCACGATGGCCCACGGCCGCTCGAAGCAGGAGTGCGACGCGATCCTCGACTCGATCGCCGCCGAGTGCGGGATCGGCCCGGAGGACCGCGCCACCCTCTACTCGTCGACCGAGTACAAGAAGATTCGGCTCCATTACTTCACCGACGACTACGCGCGGTGGGAAGCTGAGCACTCCTAGCTACGAGCGCTCCGCCGAGCTGTACCGACGCGCCGCGCGGGTGCTGCCGGGCGGCGTCAACTCGCCGGTGCGGGCGATGCGCCAGATCGACCGTGACCCGATCTTCGTCGCGCGCGGCGAGGGCTGCGAGCTGGTCGACGTCGACGGCAACCGCTACACGGACTGGGTCTGCTCCTGGGGCCCGCTGATCCTCGGCCACGCCGACCCGGAGGTGGTGGCCGCGGTGAGCGCCGCCGCCGCGCGCGGGACGAGCTACGGCGCCGCCACCGAGGCCGAGGTCGAGCTGGCCGAGCAGGTCGCCGAGCGGGTGCCCTCGGTGGAGATGCTGCGGATGACCAGCTCCGGCACCGAGGCCGCGATGAGCGCGGTGCGGCTCGCCCGCGCCGCGACCGGGCGCGAGGTCGTCGTCAAGTTCGCCGGCGCCTACCACGGCCACTCCGACGGGCTGCTCGCCGACGCCGGCTCCGGCCTGGCGACGCTGGCGATCCCCGGCAGCCCGGGGGTGACGGCGGCGCAGACGGCGGGCACGGTGGTCGTGCCCTGGAACGACCGCGACGCGGTCAGCCGCGCCCTGGCCGAGCACCCGGTCGCGGCGCTGCTGGCCGAGCCGCTGCCGGCCAACATGGGCGTCGTCCCGGCCGAGCCGGGCTTTCTCGAGTTCCTGCGCGAGGCGACCCGCGACGCTGGCGCCCTGCTCGTCTTCGACGAGGTGATCAGCGGCTTCCGCGTCGCGCGGGGCGGCGCCCAGCAGCTCTACGGGGTCGAGCCCGACCTGACCGTGATCGGCAAGGTGCTGGGCGGCGGCCTGCCCGCCGCCGCCTTCGGCGGACCGGCGGAGGCGATGGAGCGGATCGCGCCGGCGGGCGACGTCTACCAGGCGGGCACGTTGTCCGGCAACCCGCTCGCGGTCGCCGCCGGACTGGCGACGCTGCGCCAGCTCGACGAGGCCGCTTACGACCGGCTGGCGGTGCTGACCGACCAGCTCGCCGCCGGCCTGCGCGAGCTCGCCGCCGACCGCCCGCTTCAGGTCGCCGCGGCGCCGGGCCTGGTCACGCTCTTCTTCGGCCCGGAGCCGGTCGGCGATTTCGCCGCCGCCGCGGCCTGCGACCTCGACGCCCACGCCGGCTTCTGCCGGGCGATGCTCGCGCGCGGCGTCTACCCGCCGCCGTCGCAGTTCGAGGCCTGGTTCGTCTCCCTGGTCCACGACGAGGACGCGATCGACCGTACGCTCACGGCGGCCGAGGAGTCTCTGGAGGAGGCGCTCGTATGACCGGCGCCTTCCGCCGCCTCGCCGAGCAGCTGCGCGAGGAGGACACCCCGATCTCGCCACACGTCGTCGAACCGAGGGAGCCGTCGTCCGAGCTTCCAGCCGACCACGGCTACGTATTCGAGGCGGTGCGCGAGGGCCACCTCCTCCACTACGGCGAGCCGCGCCTGCTCGCCGGCCACGACGCCGACCTCGCCCTGCTCGCCGGCGACTACCTCTACGCCCTCGGCATCGAGCGCCTCGCCCAGCTCGGCGACACCGACACCGTCCTGCTCCTCGCCAACCTGATCAGCACCTCCGCCCAGCTCCACACCGAAGGCCGGGAGGCTGAACTCCCGGCCCGCTGGCAGGAGACTGAGCAAGCGATCCGTGAGCGAGGGTCTGGGTAGGGGCGAAACGTCTTGTACCTTTTCGTCGACTGCCCCGGGCGACAGCTAACCCCAAACCTTCGAAAAGGTTAAGTGGAGCCCCTACCCAGACCCTCGCCTCGCTACCGCACCTTGCAGTCGCGCACCAGCGTGCTCGTAACCTGCCGCCCCCCGGCGAAGCCGAACTTTGCCTTGGCAAAGGGATAGACCGCGCCGGGGAAACCGGCCGGCGCGGCACAGCTCGCGCTGATGAAGCTGTGCCGTTCTCCGCGGTAGGTGTAGGTGCGGCGCAGCTTCATGTCGAAGTGCGTGACGTAGGCCCACTTGCGGGCGGGCTTCGGCAGCGTGGTCGAGATCAGGTTGCCGTAGGTGCCCCTGCGCTTCACGATCTTGAAGGTGAGGACGAAGGCCGAGGGGGGCTTGCGGCCGTAGACCTGGGCGAGCAGCCGGCGATTGCCGCCGCCGCGCTTCCCGTGGAAGACGAGCATCGGCCCCTTGAAGGTGAACGGGGGCTGGTTGGGCAGCTCGACCCGCACCTGGACGTGGCCGTTGCCGACGATCGCGCCGCCGCAGATCCGCCGCGCCGCCGCGATCGTCGAGGGCTGGATCCTGCGCACCTGGCAGGTCGGCAGGCCGCGGTCGTAGATCTCGCCGCCGCGGTTGATCCCGATCGAGATCTTGCGCAGCTGCGGCGGCGGGTCGCTGCCGTCGGTCGTCGCGAAGCCGCTGTCGACTGTGACCGACACCGGGGCCGTGCCGGCGCGCGGGAGCGCGTGCGGGCTGATCCCGCCGTCGAAGCTGACGACGAGATTGCCGTCGACCTGCTTCTCGGCCTGCGCGGCGGCGACCGCGCTCAGCCCGGCGAGCAGCGCCAGCGCGATCAGCCCGGCGAGCTTCAACTCAGATGAACCTCGACGAATCGATCCGGCATTCCTTGAAGCCGAAGGCGATGACCGTGTTGTTGGCCTTGTTGTTGTTGCGGTTGAGCTGCGAGGCGAGCTTCGAGGCCCTGTACTTGTTGCCCGACCTGAGCGCCTTGCCGATCAGCTGTAGGTAGCGCTGCTCATGCTTCAGATAGCCGAACCACTTCGTCAGCTTGGTCTGGTCGGCGGCCGGTTTCGGCACCGTCGCCATCTGGCGCACGCTGCGGCCGAGCGCCGCGGAGGCGCGGATGAAGCGCCGGCCGGCGGGGCCGAGCTTGCCGTGGTTGACCTGGCCTTTGACGCCCTTGAGGATCCGTGAGTTCGCCTTGCTGTTGGCGGCGCAGACCGGCTCGAGCTTGGCGACGTATTCGTCACGCGTCAGTTCTTCGGCGCCAAGCGCGACAGGCACGACGACCAGCAGCGCAACCACAACTGCCAGGCAGAGTCTGGGCAAAGACGACACTGGCACCGAGCTTTTCACTTCCGAATCCTCCCGTCTACGTAGTCCCTGAGGTCAAAAATACAGGAGTCCCGATTGGGCCCTCCCCTCCTAACCCGCGCGGGAGCCGTGAAGATCGATTTCCGGCAGGACTTTCTCCAACGGCCGCGGCAGCCACCAGACCCGGTCGCCGAGCAGCAGCATCAGCGCCGGCAGCAGCACGATCCGCACCACCGTGGCGTCGAGCAGGACCGCGACCGCGAGGCCGGTGCCGAGCTGGCTCACCGAGGCGATGTCGGCGCCGGCGAAGGCGACGAAGACGGCCGTCATGATCGCCGCCGCGCCGGTGATCACCCGCGCGGTCTTCGAGAGGCCGAAGACGATCGCCTCCTCGCTGGAGGCGTTGTTCTCGTAGTGCTCCCGCATCCGCATCAGCAGGAACACCGCGTAGTCGATCGAGAGGCCGAAGGTGATGCCGAAGATCCCCACGGCGCCGATCGAGTCGACGTAGGTATGCCCGCCCAGCGGCCACCCCGCCGGCACGTCGAAGAGCAGCGTCAGCACCCCGAAGGCGACCGCCACGGTGACCAGGTTCAGCAGCACCGCGATCGCGGCCAGCAGCACGGCCCGCAGGATCACGACCATGATCAGGAAGGTCGCGAGGGCGATCACCGCAACCAGCAGCGGCACCCGTTCGGAGATCACGTTGGTGAAATCGATCAGTTCGGCGGCAGCGCCGGTCACCCCGGTCGTCGCGCCGGTTGCCGCGGCGAGGCCGTTCGCGTCCTTCTTCAGCCGTTCGTTCAGCGCCGCCGAGCCGGCCGTGTTGAAGGTGTAGCGGGGGATGACGATCATCTGCGCCGCCTGGCCGTTTTCCAGGTCGACGATGCCCGAGACCCGCTTGCGTTCCCGCGGGGGAGCACCGTCGAGGCTGGAGAGGACGAAGTAGCCGGAGTTGAAGATCCCCGGGGAGTTGCGCCGCAGCCGGTCGACCTTGCCGTTCACCTTGCGCGCCCGCACCGAGACTTCGACGTGTCCCTGCTGGAGGTTCGTCTCCAGCGGGCGCGAGCGCTGGAAGCCTTCGCTGAGCCGTTCTTCGAGCGTGTCCGCTCCCCCCTGGAGCTGGCCGAGGCCGTCGACGAGCTGCGAGGCGCCGCCTTCCAGCCTGCCCAGGGAGCCCGGCAATTCGCCGGTGGCGTCGGCGAGCTTCTGCGCTCCCCTGTGCAGTTTCGCCGTGCCGTCGACGAGCTTTTCCTGCCCGTCGTGCAGGCGGGTGGCCTGGCTGCTCAGCCGCTGCGCTTCGTTGCGGGCGATCGCCATCGCTTCCACCAGGCGTTCGGCTTCGCGCAACTGCGGCTCCAGGCTCGGATCGGCGGCTGCCTTCTGCTTCAGTTCGGCCCGCAGCGTCCGCGCGCCTTCGAGTCCGCGATTCTCGACCGTGCTCTTCAGGTCTTCGGAGCCGCCCTGCACCGAGTAGGCCCCGACCTCGGCGGTGCGCTGGCCTTCCTCGAGCTTGCCGGAACCCTTGGCGAGGCGTTCGACCGCGCCCGCCGCCTGGCCGGCGCCCGAGGCGAGCTTCGAGATGCCGCCTTCGAGCTGCTGCGCTCCGGCGCCGGCCTGGCCGGTCCCGTTCGCGAGCAGGCCGGCGCCGTAGCTCGCCTTCGAGATCCCCGAGCGCAGCTTGCGCACCGCCTTCGCCGCGGCGCCCAGTTCGTCGCCCAGTTCGGTCAGCTGTCCGGGGTCGGCTTCCCCCCGCCCGGCGAGCAGGTCGTTGCCCGTCCTCTGGAGCGGTTTGACCTGTTTGCGGATCTGACCCGGACCGATCACCGCCTGCACACCGGGGTCCGAGGCGATCCGGCGCTGCCAGCGAGTCAGCGCGGCGAGGCTGTTGCGGTCGGTGATCGGTCCGTCGTTGGAGACCGCGACCACGACGAAGGGGGCTTCCCAGCCGGGCCCGATCGAGTCTGCGATCAGTTCCGCGTCCTGGCGCGCCTGGTTGGAGGACGGTAGCTGCTCGGCGCTCGGCGGCCCCGTCTTCAGGGCCAGCACAGGCGCCGCCAGGGCGAGCACGACGAGGCCGATCAGGATCGCCGCGAAGAGAGGCCGGCTGAGCGCGCCGCGCACCAGCGTCATCACCCCTTCGCCGCCCCCGTTGCCGCCGATCCGCCAGCGATTGACCCGGTGGCCGGTCAGCAGCAGCAGCGCGGGGCCGATCAGGGCGGCGACGAGGACGCTGATCGCGGTGACGACGATCGCCGTGCCGGCCAGGGACAGCAGCAGGTTCCCGGGCATGACGAAGAGCGTCACCAGCATCGCCAGGAAGAGCGTCGAGCCGGCGAAGGCGGTCGTGCGCCCGGCGGTGCGCCGCGTCATCCGCGCCGCCTCGAGCGGCGCCGCGCCGGCTCCGAGCTCCTCGCGGAAGCGCGAGACCATCAGCAGCGCGTAGTCGACGCCGAGCGCCAGGCCCATCATCGAGCAGACGGTGAGCGCGAAGCCGTCGATCGCGATCCAGTTGGCGGCGATCGCCAGCACGCCGCGCGAGGCGACGACGGCGATCCCGCCGAAGGCGAGCGGGATCGCGGCGGCGATCGGCGAGCGGAAGACGAGCAGCAGCACCAGCAGCAGGAAGGGGATCGCGATCAGCTCGGCCCTGTCGGTGGAGTGGACCGATTCGTCGATGATCGCCCGCGAGAGGCTCGCGTAGCCGCTCTCCGCCGCGGTGACCGGCGGCCTGATCTGCTCTTCGAGCGTCCTGTCCAGATAGGGCACCGTGTGCTTGACCGCGTCGTCGGCGCTGACGTGGAAATCGACGAGGATCAGCGCCTTGCGCGGGCTCGGGCGCAGGTTGTCGACGCTGCCCTTGTCCCAGGGGGAGACCGTGGATACCGCGGGATCGGCGCGCAGCTTGCGGATCAGCGCCGGGCCCTGGCGGTCGAGTTCGGCCGGCGGGCCCTGGAGCAGGATCGCGAACGGCGCGCTGTCGCCGAAGTAGCGGTGCACGAGCTTGCTCGCCTCGCCCGAGTCGGTGCCGGGCACGCTGAGCGAAGTCGGCCGCAGCTGGTCCTCGACTCCCCGGCCGACCAGGGCGAGCACCGCGATCAGCGCCAGGGCCGCCAGGAGGACAGCCCAAGGCCGCCGCAACGAAAGCGGCAGTCGCCTCTCCTCCCGTCCCGATCGGCGAGTAAACACGCTTGGCGCTTATAGCATCCCAGACGCGTCCCCTGGTCCGGGGATTAATCTTTTGTACACAAACCTGCGTCTCCGGAGCACGGCCAACGGACCCTCAACTTCGGTCTCGCCGCCGAGCCAATAAACTCCCCGGCCCTTGCACTTGGCGGACTGTGGCTGACGAGGCAGACAAGCGAAACGGGGCCGAGGGCGCGAGCCCGGCCGAGCGGGCGACGCCCGACCCTCCCGGCTACTTCGAGGGCGAGTCGATGACCCGTCGCCGCGCCTTCACGGTCGCGGTCCAGGGCCTCGGCGGCGTCGCCGGCGCGGCGATCGTCCTGCCCGCAGTGGGTTTCGCCGTGGCGCCGATCTTCCACCGCGGCAAGGAGCGCTGGGAGGCGGTCGGGCCGGTCGGCGACTTCGTCGAGGACACCTACCGCCAGGTGGTCTTCACCGAAACCGAGGGAATCGGCGACGCCGGCAAGGTCACCGCCTACGTGCGCAAGGGCTCCAAGCAGCTCGGCGAGAACCCGAAGCAGATCGTCGCCGTCTCCAACCGCTGCGCCCACCTCGGTTGCCCGGTGCGCTTCGTCGAGGCTGCCGGCAACTTCATCTGCCCCTGCCACGGCGGCGTCTACGACTTCGAGGGCAAGCGGATCGGCGGCCCGCCCGTGCGGCCGCTCGACCAGTTTCAGACGCGGATCCGCAACGGCCAGGTCGAACTCGGGCCGCGCTACAGCGTCACCTCGCAGCTCGAACCGGTCCGCGCCCGCGACCCGGGCGAGTTCACCGGCGGCGTCTGGGAATATCTGTACCCGCCGCGCCCGTCGACCTTCCCGCCGCCGAGCGGGGGCTAGCTAGATGAAACTGGACTCGCTGATACCCGCCCCGCTGCGCAAACCGGCCAAGCCCGGAGAGGGCAACGGCGCCAGGGGCCCGGCCCCGGCCGACCTCAAGACCTCGCCGCCCGAACGACCCTCGGACGCCGCCCGGCTGGGCGGGCGGGCGAAGGAAGCGCCATCCGACGTCCTCGCCTGGGTCGACCAGCGCACGGCGGCGAGCGGATTCCTCACCGGGATGCTCTACCGCAAGGTGCCGAAGGGGACCAACTGGTTCTACACCCTGGGCTCGGCGACCCTCTTCGCCTTCATCGTGCAGGCCACCACGGGCGTCTTCCTGGCGATGTTCTACACGCCCTCGACGACCCAGGCCTACGCCTCGATCGCCCACATCAACAACGACGTCTTCCTCGGCCAGTTCGTGCACGGCATGCACAAGTGGGGCTCGAGCGTGATGGTGATCCTGATCTTCCTCCACATGGGCCGCACCTTCTTCTTCGGCGCTTACAAGTACCCGCGCGAGCTCAACTGGGTGATCGGGGTCGTGCTGCTGATCCTGACGATGACGATGGCCTTCACCGGCTACCTGCTGCCGTTCGACCAGCGTTCCTTCTGGGCCTCGGTCGTCGGCATCAACATCAACGGCACCGGTCCGGTGCTCGGTCCCTACCTGAGCGACTTCCTGCGCGCCGGCCCGGAGCTGGGGGCGACGACGCTCTCGCGCTTCTACGCGATCCACATGCTGCTCGTGCCCGGGGCGATCATCGCCCTGATCGGCGCCCACATGTACCTCGTGGTCAAGCTCGGCACCACCGCGCCGCCGTGGCTGCACGCGAAGAAGCCCAAGGTCGCCGAGCCGGTGGCGCCCCTACAGGCGGGGGTCGAGGGCAACGGCAACGGAGGGGGGCCGGCGGCATGAAAGCCTCCGACAAGCAGGCCTACCTCGAGGAGTACGAGCTGCTGAAGAAGAAGGGCAAGCCCTTCTTCCCCTACGCGGTGCTGAAGGACACGGCGATGGCGCTGCTCGTCGTCGGCGTGATCATCGCGATGTCGATCATCTTCGGCGCCGAGCAGGGGCCGAAGGCCGACCCGACGACGACCACCTACGTGCCGCGTCCGGAGTGGTACTTCTTCTTCCTCTTCGAGCTCCTGCGCGTGCTCAAACCGCCGGAGCTGGTCCCGATCGCGACGATCGGCATCCCGACGATCTGCATGGTGCTGCTGCTCCTGCTGCCGTTCTACGACCGCGGCCCGGAGCGCAACCCGGCGCGGCGCCCGATCGCGACCACCGCCGGGCTGCTGACGATCGCCGCGATGTCCTACCTGACCTACGCGGGCGCGGTCGCCGGCTCGCCCACGGAGATCGACATGGAAGTCGCGCCCCAGTACGAGGCCGGCAAGGAGGTGGTCGCCGGCTCGGGCTGCCTTGCCTGCCACAAGCTGGGCGAGAACGGCAACAACGGGCCCGGTCCCGAGCTCACCCACATCGCCCAGCGCATCCCGCGCGAGGCGATCATCCGCTCGGTCGAGATCGGTCCCGGCATCATGCCGTCGTTCCGCGACCTGCCGCCGAAAAAGCTCAACGAGCTGGCCGACTTTCTGTCCTCCCTGGACTGAGTTGCCAGACTTGGTCCGATGACGGACACCGCGCAGCCGCAGCGGGAATCGGCCCAGTTCTCCGAGCAGGTGCAGGGCATGTTCGACCGCATCGCCGGTCGCTACGACCTGCTCAACTCGGTGATGACCGCCGGCCTGCACCATGCCTGGCGGGAGCGGGCGGCCGATCGGGCTGAAGTCGAACCCGGCGATTCCGTTCTGGATGTCTGTTGCGGCACCGGAGACCTCGCCTTTGAGCTGGCGGGGCGCGTCGCCCCCAACGGCCGCGTCGTCGGCAGCGACTTCTCGGAGCCGATGCTCGACCTGGCGCGGGAGAAGGCTGCCGGCAGGGACGCCCCGGTCCGCTTCGAGTGGGCGGACGCCCTGCGACTTCCGTATGACGAGGACCGTTTCGACGCCGTGACGGTCGGCTTCGGCGTCCGCAACCTCTCCGACCTCGATCGCGGCCTGGCCGAGATGCGGCGGGTGCTCCGCCCCGGCGGCCGCCTGGTCATCCTCGAGATCACCCAGCCGACGCGTCCGCCCCTCTCCACTTTCTACTCGCTCTGGTTCGACCGCATCGTCCCGGTCCTCGGCCGGATCGCCGGCGATTCCGCCGCCTACAGCTACCTGCCCGAATCCGTTCGCAGCTTTCCGAGCCCGCGCGGCCTCGCCGAGAAGATGGACGCCGCCGGCTTCGGGCGCATTCGCTGGACCGTCCTCGCCGGCGGGATCATCGCGATCCACAGCGGCGTCGCCGCCGCAGGGGAGTGACCCGGCACTCGGCCGTGCCGCCGCCGGTGACGGCGGTGCTCGACGCCTCGAGCCGCTGGCTGCCGGCGCGGCTGGGGCGGGTCGAGCAGATGCTGCGCGAGCAGGCGGCCGGCTACGGCGCGGACCTGGAGGCCGACGCGGCGATGACGCTGGAGGCCGGCGGCAAGCGCCTGCGGCCGATGCTGGTGCTGCTCAGCGCCGGCGAAGAGGGCGGAGAGGAGGCGATCCGGGCGGCGACGGCGATCGAGCTGATCCACATGGCGACGCTGGTCCACGACGACGTGCTCGACGACGCGCCGCTGCGCCGCGGCCGTCCCACCGTGGCGGCCACATCCGGTCGCGGCCGGGCGACCGCGACCGGCGACCTGCTCTTCTCGCGCGCCTTCGCCCTCCTGGCGGCGGCCGGGGACGGGCGTTCGGTCGCGCTGCTCTCGGCGGCCTCGGCGGCGCTTGCGCGTGGGGAGCTGGCGCAGCGCCAGGACGCCTACGACACGACGATCGCCGAGCGGCGTTACCTGGAGCGCTGCCGGCTGAAGACGGCCGCGCTGTTCGAGTGCGCCTGCCTGCTCGGCCGCGACGAGCCGGCGCTGGGCGCCTTCGGCGCCTCGATCGGGCTCGCCTTTCAGCTGCTCGACGACGTGCTCGACGTCTCGGGGCCGGCGGAGCGAACCGGCAAGGCGCGGGGGACGGATCTGCTCGACGGCACGGTCACCCTGCCGCTGATCCTCGCCGCCGAGCGCGACCCGCAGATCGGCGCCGCGGACCTGCGTTCGCTCAACGCCGCCGAGGCGGCACGGCTTTGCGACCGGATCGAGGCGACCGGGGCGCTGCGCCAGGTCCGCTCGCGGGCGCTCGAGCTGGTCGCCGAAGGGAAGCGCCGGCTCGGCGCCGCCGGTTTCGACGCCGAGCGGCGCAAGCTCTTCGACCTGGTCGCCGACGGCGTCGTGCAGCGCTACAGCTGAGAGCTCAGGGCCGGGCGAAGTCGTCGGCGGTGATCAGGTCCGCGGCCAGCGCCTGCGCGAAGACGTCGGCGATTTCCCGCATGCCTTCGCGTTCGAGCTCCTGGAGTTCGAGCGCCAGCGCCTCGGCGCCGTCGTCGAGCGCCTCGTCGAAGGCGTCGATCTCGCGCTCGCCGTGAATCCCGTCGCAACGCCACTCGCATTCCGGGCAGCGCCGCCAGAGGTGCCAGTGCCCGCGCTTGGCGGTCTGCTCCCAGCGGGTCGGCTGCACGAGCGTGGAGCCGCACTCGGGACAGACGTGAAGGCCAGCCTCAGTCTTCGTCGTTGTGCGGCTCGCGTGATGCATGCTCTGACTATCGAACACGCCAAAGTGCGTTTGTATCCGCACTTTTCCGTGAAGATCCAAGAAAACCCCAGAACCGGGTAGGCGAGCCCTCCCCGATTCGCGGTGATCCGGTCGCGCACCGCGCCCGTTACCATGGAGCGATGCTTGGAAACATCGGTCCCCTAGAGATCATGGTCGTCCTGATCATCGCTTTGATCGTCTTCGGCCCCAAACGGCTGCCGGAGCTCGGTCGCTCGCTCGGCAAGGGCATCCGCGAGTTCAAAGGCTCGGTGACCGGCGAGACGGACGACGAGGAGCCGCCAAAACAGGTGGATGCCCCGCCGCGTTAGGCCGGTCTCGCACGAGGATCGGCTCAGCCTCGTCGAGCACCTCGACGAGCTCCGCCACCGGCTGATCGTCTCCGCCGCGGCCTTCGGGGTCGCGCTGGCGCTCTGCTTCTGGCAGAACCACCTGCTGCTCGAAATCGCCTCCGGGCCGCTGCCGAGCGGCCATAAGCAGCTGATCACGTTCGGCGTGACCGAGCCCTTCACGACGACGCTCGTCGTCGCCGCCTACGGCGCGATCATCCTCGCCCTGCCGGTCGTCCTCTACCAGGCCTACGCCTACGTGCTGCCGGCCTTCAGCGACACCGAGCGCCGGATCGCGCTGCCGATCATGCTGCTGGCGCCGGTGCTCTTCCTCGCCGGCGTCGCCTTTGCGTACTTCGTCGTCATGCCGGCCGCGGTCAAGTTCCTGCTCAACTTCAACAACAGCCAGTTCAACGTGCAGGTTCGCGCCCGCGACTACTACAGCTTCTTCTCGACCACGATGCTCGCCGGCGGGATCGTCTTCCAGCTGCCGCTGGCGATTCTCGCGGTCACCCGCCTCGGCATCGTCAGCATCGACCAGCTGCGCTCCAACCGCCGCTACGCCTACCTCGTGATCGCGATCGTCGCCGCCGCGCTGCCCGGCGTCGACCCGATCTCGATGCTGATCGAGATGGTCCCTCTGCTCGCTCTGTACGAGTTGAGTATCTTGCTTGCACGCGCCTTCGGCAGGCCGAAGGCGACGGGAGGCACGGCGGAACCCTCAACGCAGGAGAGATAGGAAGCAATGGCATCCGGCGGCGAGCGACGACTGCTCTTCGATACGCGCGGCAAACGCAAACACGTTATCCGTGTCGTCTACGCGATCCTCGCGCTGTTGATGGGCGCCAGCCTCTTCCTCGTCGTCGGTCCGGTCAACATCGGGGCGCTGATCGGCAACTTCGAGCTCGAGCGGCAGCGCCGCCACCGTGTTCCACGAACAGGCCGAAAGGGTCGAACGCAGGCTGGCGCAGAACCCGAACGACGAACAGCTTCTGCTGACCCTGACCCGGGCCCGGATCAACGCCGGCAACGCGCAGGTCGAACGCGCCGGCGAAGCCGCGGCGCCGACGGTCGACAAAGAAGCAAAGGAAGATTTCGAAGCGGCTTCGGAAGCCTGGGCGCGCTACCTGAAGCAGAGCGAAAGCCCGAGCGCCTCGGCCGCGCAGCTGCTCGGGTCGACGTACTTCGTTCTCGCCGAATCCAGCACGTCGATCCCCGAAGCCGTCGAATACGTCGCCAAAGGCACCAAGGCACAGAAGATCGCGGCGGAACAGCAGCCGACCCTGGGCTCGCTCAGCAACCTGGCGATCTACCAGTACTACAACGGCGAATACGCCGCCGGCGACAGGACCGCCAAGCGCGCCGCCGCCGAAGCGAGCTCCAAGGCGGAAGCGAAGAACATCGAAAAACAGCTCGCGGAATTCCGCAAAAACACCAAGGCCTTCGCAAAACAGAAGAAGGAAGCGGCCAAATTCGAAAAGCAGGCCGGCAAAGAACGGCTCGAAAACCCGCTGACCGGCGGGCTCGGCGGCAGCACCGCCCCGCTTGGCGAATAGCGGCCTCGACAAGCTCGCTCTCAGTCCAGCTCTGGTCCGGCGACTGCAAGACGCGGGGCTGAGGTCACCCGACGAGCTCGCGGCGCTGTGCGACCGCGAGCTGCTCCAGATACCAGGCATCGGCCGCAAGACGGTGGATGTGATCGAAGCGGCGCTGGGCGACGCCGGCCTGAGCCTGGTCAGGGACCCGTTCGGCCGCTATATCTGCGCTCGCCACGGACAGCCGGCCGGCGACGCCGGCCTGACCAGCTTCTTCCTCTGCCAGAGCTGCGCCGATGAATGGGTCAATGGGGCTTTTGCGGGCGCCGCCCCGGAGTGGGAGGGCGAGAAGGTGACCGGCCACTGCCTGGCGTGCAACGTGCGCAAGGAGGTTCGGCTCAGGCAGTGGTTTCTCTGCGCAGTCTGTGAGCGGGTCGCCCGATCGATCGGGAGGAGCATCGAGGCCGAGCGAGAGGTGGCGGGCAGCTGGACGAGGAATGCAGGCGGCGGTTGGAAGCTCCGGCCCGTCGACCCACCGCGGTTGCGTCGCCCCAACCTGACGGCCGGGACGAAGACGGCGAGCTTGGACTTCCTGGTGTCGCAAGAGGGAAAGGATCTGGTCGGAATCGAGCTGAAGACGGGCCGCGGCGAGATCGGCGGCACTGGAATCGGTACGCGGATCGGGAGGTTTCAACTTGATGTATCCGACTGCGACGACATTCGTGACGCCGCTCAGGCTGCCGCGGTCGTTCCGTACGTCTTTCACGCCCAGGTCATCGACCGAGCCGAACCGCCGACCGTGCGGCACGCGGCCACCGGCCTCTGGTGGGCCGAGTACCTTGCCCTTCGCGGCGCATTCGTGGAGACCCGGCAGCGCCCACGCGAGAACCGCCCCGCCGCGTACTTCAACGTGGATGCGTTCCGCCCGATCGGCGAGCTGGCGAGCCACCTCGCCGTCGTGGACCTCAACGACGAGATCGAAAAGCTGCAGCAAGCCGCTTGGCCGGCACTCTATTCCTAGGCGTTCGATCCGGAGAACGCGACGACCAGAGCATCGACATCCGCATCGGACTTAGCTGCGGCCAACTCAAGGAGCTGCTCCACGGAGGGGTACCGCAGTGCTCGGAGGTCCGATGCGTTGATCTGGGTGTGGCCGCTGAACAGCCGGATGTACCTGTCGACGAACGACGAGTTGAGGTATCTGGTCAGGCCCAGGCCAAGCGAGCGATCGAGTCCGCTCCCATCCCGGTGAAAGTAGTTCAGATGGTTCTCCAGCCCCAGTTCGTCGAAGCCAAGCTGGCCCTCCTGTAGAAGCGCAGCGACGACACGCTTGCTCTCCTCTTTGGCGGTGAGCCGCCGGACCAAGACGTAATTTCCATCCGGAACCAGCCATTTGCGAGCGGCACGGGAGATCGCGCATGGCTTGCGCGTTTCGTTGGCGGGCCAGGTGACCTCGGATGCGCGGACATTGGCCGGGTGGAGAAGCGGCACGTCATTGCCGGTGTCGGCCTTCCTTCTGAGGTGATCGCGAAGTCTGAAGTCGACGACCGGTCCAGTCGAAACCGCCACGCTGAGATCGGCGAGCCGAGCGGGCAGTGCGGCCATGACGTTGGCTGTCTCAGCGTGATCCCGATCGACGGGAAGTCGGATGAATCTCTCGGAATCGCCGCTGTCGACCACGGCGTTCGCCGCGACTGTCCGAGTTCGAATCGTGCCCCTCGGCCCGTCGCTCGCCGATACGAGCACCGGCTCTTGGCCATCGCCATCTCGGCGATCCAAGTGCATGATCAAGTTCTCCTGAAGCACTCCGTCGTGACGGAAGGCAAGATCGCGCGAGTCAAAGACGTGAAGCTTCCTGATGGCCATCCGCTCGAGGAGGAAGCGCCGGAAGTGGCGGAAGTAAGTTCCGTTGGTGAAGCTCCGGGGGGTGATCCCGACCATCTGGCCGGTTGGCGCAAGAGAGACGATCGCTCCAGCGAGGAACGCGGCGTAGAGATTCGGAACCTCGGCCCCGAATGCACGTGACCATGTTCTCGCCTCGGAATCGCTCCGAATCTTCCGATATGGCGGGTTGAGGATCGCAAGGTCGAAGCCTCCCCGTTCGCCGGAGCTCATTTCGAGCGCCGTCGACTTCAGGAAGTCTTCGATCCGGACGGCCCCTTCGAACGCGATCCCTTGCTCTGCGCAAAGCGACTCGCAGTCGGCGAGCGTTTCCTGCAGCGCCGGCTCCAAGCGCGGATCGACATCAATGGCGGTCACGTCGAGCCTGGCGGGCGGCGCCGGCCATTCGCAGATGGACCTGACGAGAGCTGAGGTGAGGGCGCCCGATCCGGCACCTGGGTCCAAGATGCGAAGCGAGCTGCCCGG
This sequence comes from uncultured Solirubrobacterales bacterium, assembly GCA_963727465.1. Taxonomy (GTDB): domain Bacteria; phylum Actinomycetota; class Thermoleophilia; order Solirubrobacterales; family 70-9; genus VRUE01. Next base: position 110,624 of record CAVSGL010000003.1, read on the forward strand.
AACGGGGTCGACCATGCTCGCCATCAGGGTCGCGACCTCGCTTGGCGTGAAGAATTGCCCAAGACCGGAGCGGTTGCCTTCATCGAGGGCAAGACTCATGCGCTCTCGTCGCTCATCTGCGCGGACGAGAATCGTCGCCTCTCTGTCTGAGACAAGGTCAAGCGTCATTGGTTCTTAGTCTCCCCAAGTTCCCAGACGCTTCAGGTTCTCCCCCTACGAAGGGTGTTCGGCAGACCCCTGCCGCTCGTTGGGCGTTTTGCCGCTTCGCGAGGTTCATGCCGGCGAGTCCAGACGCGCGAATTGAAGCGCTGCGCGGGTTGGCAGGACAAAGCCCATCTCGCAGTGGAGCAAGCCGGCACGTCGGTACCGTTCCCGCTGCGGCCGGCCTCGGTGGGAACTGAGCCGGTCGCCACGGGGCCGGTGTTCACGCACGCGGCCCCACTTATGTTGGGACGAGCCTAGCATAGATCCGTGACATGTCATTGGGCGAATAGCATGTGGCGCACGGCGCGCGTGTTTGAAACTGTGCAGGTCAATGGCTCCGACGACGCAACCGCAGCACGCTCTCGGAGCAGCCATCCGTCAGCTCCGTGAGAGGCGCGGCGACACCCAGGAAGCCCTGGCGTCCAAGGCTGGCATCACGTTGAGCACGCTCTCTGTGATCGAGCGCGGTCGCGCCAACCCGACCTGGGGCACCGTGCGCAGGATCGCCACCGCGCTTGAAGCGCCGATGGGCGAGCTCGGAAGGCTCGCCGAAAAGCTGGAGAAGTAGAGCGGCTGAGCGTCAGTCGGATCGCAAGCGCTGCTGCGCTTTGCGATGCGTGCGAAGTCCCGCACGGGGTCCGACTGCGAGCCACCGGCATTGCGCCGGAGCGCCATCCGTGGGCACGTTGCGATAGATAAGGCGGAATCGCGGCTTGCCTTTGTAGGCCGGAACGTCGAAGCGGATGCGCCGGCAGCCAGCAAGCTCGGAGTGGAGCCCTCTCCCCATCAGCTCGCCCGCGTAGGGGTTGCCCTCGCACTCCAAGAACAGCTCGGCGATGCGACGCTTCAGCGCCTCGATCTCCGCTTGCCGAGTCGAATCGTCGTCCTCAGAGACAGCCGTCAGTTCTGCGATCTCCTCCTTGACTCCTTCTGCGGTGACGACTTGCACGCCGTCACTGGACTCAGCCACCGGTCAGCGGACTCGGATGCCGATCTCGCGCAGAGCCTCGGCGCCGTCCTGCGTGCGCTCCGCCGCCCCGCTCCTGATCCGCTCCGCCGCCACCGCCTCGACTTCGTCGTCGGCACGGCGCGACTCGAAGACTTCCATCATCGAGTCGAGCCTCGCGTCGAAGTCGTCGCGCATCCTGAGCATCTGGTCTTCAAGCCGACTCAGCTTGTCTAGGACTCGGCTGGATTTGGATCGCGGCAGAAGCGGCATATTGCCGAGAATACCGGCGCCGCCCGGCGGACTTCGCCAAAGAGGACTACCGCAACTCGTTTTCCGAGGTAGGCGACGAGTTCGGCGTCACGTTCCTTTACGCCGACGAGGAAATCACGAATAAGCAAATACTCGACAAGATTAAAGGCATGATCGAAGAGGCTACGTTCAGCATCTTCGACATAACGGGCTGGAACGCAAACGTCGCGCTTGAGCTTGGGATCGCCGTTGGCCTCAATGAGGATTACTACATCCTGTTCAACCCGGAGCGTGACCAGACGGACGTTCCGTCGGACCTTGGCGGAATTGACCGCCTCCAATACACGGATTTCACGAGCCTCAAGAGTGAGCTAAGCCGATTGATGGAGCAGCAGTTCGGCGCTCCCGAGGACGAGGAGCAAGGGAGTGGGAGTCCAGGCGATAGTCAATCATCAGATTGAGCCGCCCTCTGCTGGGCGAGAGCATCGAAAGCCAGGGGGAGCGGAGAGGTACGCGCTACTTCCTGAAGGGCAAGGTCCCAGAGGACACGGAGGGTGGCGGCGAACAAGATGAGTAGCGTCTATGCGCCGGGTTCGACCTCTGTTGACCTGGACGTTGACCTGAGCCAATTCGGACGGGGGCGCAAGCCGCTCAGCCGGCTCTCCAGAGCCGAATGCGAGTGGGCCGTGTAGGGATCGAACCTACGACCTTGAGATTAAGAGTTCGATAGCCGCCATGATGCCGAGTGGCGTCGCGTCCGACGAATGGCGAGTTTTGCAGGACGTTCTAGGCATCGAGTCTGCGCGACGTGCTGGCGCGTAGTGCAGCGTCACGGGCAGTTCGTTTGCAGCGCGTTTGCGAGGCTGGTCGCTCATTGGATCAACGCGGCGACTGCCGACGCCGCCTCCTCTTGCAAGGCCGGGATCGCGTGCGAGTAAGTGTCGAGCGTGATAGCGATTGACGAGTGCCCGAGCCGTTCGGAGACGACCTTGGGATGCACTCCGGCGGCGAGCGCGAGCGTGGCGTGCGTATGGCGCAGGTCATGAAGGCGGATGCGCGGAAGGCCCGCCGCCTTGACGCGCTGCGCGAATAGCTTGGAGGCGCGATCCGGATGGATCGGCGTCCCGTCCTCGCAACAGAAGACGAGGCCGCGATCCTCGTAGGCTGGGCCAAGGGCAAGCTGCTCAGCGATCTGATCCTTGCGATGAGCGCGCAGCGCGGTTACCGTCTGCGGGTCGAGGGCGACGTTGCGTCTTCCTCGCTCCGTCTTCGGTTCTGAGAACTCGATCTCGTAGCCGATAGCGATGAGCGCCCGCGTCACCGCCAGGCGTTGCGCATCGAGGTCAACGGAATCGAGCGCGAGCCCAAGCGCCTCGCCGCGACGCATCCCCGTCGAGGCGAGCAGATGCCAGAGCGCGTACAGGCGATCCTCGCGGACGTGTTCGAGGAACGCTCGCAGCTGCGGTGCCGTCCAGGTAGCGATTGCGGCCCTGTTTCGACGCTGCCGGGGTGGATCGGCCTGCTCGGCAACGTTGCGCGTCACGAGCCGCCAGCGCATCGCATCGGCGAGCGCCCGGTGCATGATCGCGTGGAGATAGCGGACGGTGCGCGGCGAGAGCCCTTTGCCGTCACGCCGCCCTTTCTCGATGCACTCGGCGTACATGGCGTTTAAGGCGTCGCCTGATAGCTGTTGCAGCCGGAGCTTCCCGATCCGCTTCACAAGATGGCGCTGAACGTTGCGGCGGTAACTGTCGTGAGTCGAGCGTCGGACCCGCGTCTTGATTGCCGGGAGCCAACGCTCGGTCAGGTATTCGCCAACCGTGATCTTTGACGACTCGACGTAGCTGCCCTTCTCAACTCGTCCGACGATCTCGTTCAGCGCCGCCTCGGCGTCCCGACGACGCTCGAAGCCCGAATGCCATTTCTGCTTGCGTTTGCCGTTCTCGTCGCGGCCTATATCGACCACCACGACCCACTTGGACCCGCGCTTGCGGACGTGCCCCCTCATGATTCCGCCTCTGGGCCAGAGGACGGCAGACCTTCCTCCTGCCGCTGAACCTGGATTTCATCCCAGTCCGGCACCTCAGGCGACTGGGCGGCGTAGAAGCGAGTGTTGGCAGGGTCGAGCGGGCGAAGCCCTAGTGCCCACTGGCGCGCGACAAGTGCAGTCACCTCCGTGCTTGGTGTCAGCGCGACTCGTCCCGCGTTGTCGATCGGCAGGAACAAGTGGACTGGAGACACGTCGAGCGCTACCGCTAGCAGGATGGCCTCGTCCAACGCGACCTTCCGCGTGCCCCGCTCGATCCGCGTGATCGCGGACTGATTCAAGGGGTGCCCGAGTTCATCGAGGCGAGCGACGAGGCGTCGTTGGCTCATGCGCCGCGCTTCGCGCGCCTCCTTGAGGCGGCGGGCGAAGATCGCTTCTGGCGTGTTGTCGCAAGGTGAGTCGATAACCGCATCATATCATAGCGCCTGAGCGCGTGCTGAGCGATGGTGCATCGCCTGATATCGTGTGTCGCCCCGTACATGTGTGCGTCGTAATCGTCAACGGACATGAACAAAATAGACTCATTTCAGAATCAAACTCCGTGGAGGGATGAGTTGGTCAGCCGCAGCGAGCGCGAATCTGGCCGACCTCGGGCGGGGAGGGATCGAGGCCGCATTGTCAGGCCACATGTCGAACGCCGGACCTGCGGAGTGAGGATTCGGTTTGTTCTGGCGAGCAACCCAGCCGGTCGCAGATGCAGCCGCAGTAGGCGTCAGCGTGCCTCCCACAAGCGGTCGCGCTCGAACCGTGCGTCCACTCAGGTTGATGACGGTGATCCCGATCCAGGTCCTCCCTCGGCCTTCGTGGCAGGAGCACCGTCATGAATGGCGCTCCCGACAGCGTGACCGATCTGCCGCTCGTCCTAACGGTCGAGGAAGCAGCAAGGGTTCTTCGCATCGGCCGCTCATCCGCCTACGAGGCTGCGCGAACGGGCGAGCTACCCACCGTGCGGATCGGCCGGATTCTCCGCGTGCCGCGCTCTGCAATCGAAGAGATGCTTCGCGCATCCCGACGATGAGCCCCCCGTTGCTCGACGCGGCTCTCAGCTATGCCGAACTGGGCTGGCCGGTTGTCAAGCTCAACGGAAAGAGGCCAGCTGCCTCTAACGGATTCAAGGATGCGACGACCGACCCGCACCGCATCAGGGCGACCTTTCGCGGCTCCCGCCGCGCCAACCTCGGGATAGCCACGGGCGAGGCAAACCTACTTGTCCTTGATGTCGATCCTCGTCATGGCGGCGATGAGTCGCTGCGAGCACTTGAACAGGTAAACGGACCACTCCCACAGACCGTCCGCGCTCGGACTGGAGGGGGCGGCGAACACATCTTCTTCAAGAATCCGGGCGACGTGGGAAGCTCAGCAGGGCGCCTCGCCCACGGTCTCGATGTGAGGGGCAACGGCGGCTACGTGGTCGCTCCTCCAAGCGTCCATAAATCGGGCAAGCGCTATTCGTGGATCAACTCGCCCGACGACTTCGAGGTGGTGAACCCCCCAGCCTGGTTGCTCGCCCTGTGCGTCAAGGGTGTTACCGAGCGAGACAGCGAATGGGAACCGTCGGGACGCGAGCCGTCCTCCGAGGTCCTGGCGCTGCTTAAGGACGGCGACTGGCCGATGGGCGAACAGCGAGAATGCGCCCTGCGCGTCACGCGCGCCCTGCTCAACGAGGGACGCAGCACCGAGGACATCGTGGATCAGGTGTTCGACGCGCTGGAGCGCTCGAATCAGGAGCCTCAGGAGCCTTGGACGCACGTGGATGTCGAGAAACTCGTTGCTGATCTTGCGGCGAGCGATCCGCCTTCGCTGAGGCTCGAGGAGAAGTCCAAGGGTGGTGCAGCCGCTCGGTTTGAGATGCGGTCGCTCCGCGACGCTGAGGCTGTTGCAGCGAAACCCATCGACTGGATCGTGCCCGACCTCGTTGCCGCCGGGGAGAAGATCGTCATCGCAGGGCCGCCAAAGTCCTTCAAGACGTGGTTCGCGCTCCACCTTGGCCGGGCTGTCGCTCTGGGAGAGGCCGTTCTCGGTGAGGAGTCATGGAAAGCCTCGGGACCGCAGCCAGTCATCTACGTTCAAGAGGAGGGCAACCCTCAGCGGTGGGCCAAGCGTCTTGTCTCGACGTTTGACGGCAGCAACTCCGCGCCCTTTTACTACGCGCATCGCCCCGGCCTCTCCTTGCTGAACGGCGAACACTTGGAGGAGCTTTCGGCGCAGGTGATTGAGCGCCGCGCACGTCTGATCCTTCTCGATCCCTACCAGCGAGTCACCCCGGGCGTGAAGGAGAACGACGCATCCGACAGCGGCCCGGCTTGGGACGCCATACATGAGCTAGCAAGATCAACCGGAGCTGCGGTTGTCGTAGTCCACCATTCGCGGAAGGACACTGGCCCCACGATGGACGCCATCCGAGGAACTTCACGAATCGCAGGCGAGGTCGATCTGATGGCGGTCCTCAAGAAGGTGAGCGACGGACGACTTGAGATGTACCTCGACGGCAGAGACTCGTGAGGCCGACAGACTATGACGGGAATCTTGAAATCGCCTATGACCCGGAGCAGCCCCACGATATGCGGGTGGCAGGGAGTCTCAGGGTTAAGGGGGTAGCTAACACGACGCTGCCGGTAATCACTTCCGCGCTGGCGGATGCAGATGAACCACTTTCGACCTCCGAGATCAAGAAGCGAGTGGAAGACCAGATGGGCGGGAAGCGGTCCAGGCAGCGCATCGCATCCCTGCTGGATGTTCTCGCCGGCGAAGGCAAAGTTGAGAAAGCCGCTACCTCAAGAGGCAAGGCGACGTTCTGGCGATGGATCGGATGACTGACCTGCACCCTGCGGGGGTGACGGTGGAAGCGTCGGTGCACGTCGAGGATGCAACCCGCACGGCGGCCTATGCGATGGGACGTTGCATGTACGTGAGTCGGCGGCGTACCGCATCGTCGGCGGCGCTCGGCAAAAAGGGCGACGTGACGACGCCCGTGCGCCCGACCTTCGGACCATGTATCCGAAGGCAACGTTGCACTCCGCATGAACAGTGGCATTGCTCGCCCTCTGCAAACGCAATGCAAACGGCAGATCGAGCGCGTAAATGAGGGAGCGAGCGCCGCAAGGATGGAGTGATCGCTCGCGTACCCACGACCCGGCGACCCGTGCCCGCGCGCTGGAGCTATCGGACCTCAGGAGCCCGACCGAGGCATCGCGAGAGCTAGGCGTCCCGGTCGGGACGATCAGGCGATGGCGGCACGAGGATGGGCGCGTTGAGCCGCCGCGAGGCGCTGACATCGGCGAGTGGGCGGCGTCGAAGGATCGTGGGGCGCGGGAGGCGTGGGACGCGGCTCAGCAGGCGCTCGCGAAAGTACGGCAACTCATCGCAGAAGATCGCCCCGCCGATGCGCAGCGGGCCGCATTGACGATGGCGATCTTGACTGACAAGTCCGGCGTGATGGAGGAGGCCTCGGCTAGGCTCGAACGCCGCCAGAAGACGCTTGCCGAGGAGCAGGCCAAGCTCCTGAGCGAAATCCTCATTCGTTTTCTCGCTGACCTTGGGGTGCCGACGACGCAGCCAATGGGCCAGGTGCTTGCGCACTACCTGAGACAAGCAGAAGCCGTTGGGGAGATAACCGACCCTGCCTCAGCCGTCGATATTGCAGCCGCACGCTCAGACCTTCGCGAGGGCGTCAGCCAGACTTCACGAGAGGAGAATAGGTATCAACACCAGTCCGATAACGACGACGCCGATACCGAGCCAGAGAAATGCTGACCCTACTGCTTCCATCCCCTCACCGAAGGATTCTAGGCGCTGCCGTTTCTCCAACTGTTCCTGCGCCTTCTTCTGGGCCTCCAGTTGTTCCTCATAGATCGTGGGCTCTCGTCCCATAAAGGCAGTCGCTCCTTACATGTGTCGTCTGGCTGCTTTGCACCTTTCCGCTACCTGTGTCCTAGTACTGCCCGCCGAGCTTCCTCAGCCTGCTTCCCCACGCTGTCTTCGCTACCGCAGCCGCCCGCTGCGAGTGAGCCGATCAATAAAAGCATCGCCGCTTGTTCAACCTAGCGGTGCGCCTGGAATAGAAGTTGCCAAATTCCCCCCATTCATATTCCCTGGTATGGAACACACCAACGCACGTTCTATAGGAGCGGCTGTAGACCGCAACGCAGCGCTTTATGCCCCATCGCCGCGACCAGCCTTTGCACCGGACGGAACTCACGTATTCTCCCCTGAGCATCCTCAGCGTGGCCTGGCGTGCCCGCCCGGGCAGCATGTACGTCCTGTGTTCCCTGACACACCCAGGCACGCCGAAACCGCCGCTGACTTCCTGGCTCCAACCAGAGCCTTCCTGTGCCGTGACAAGGAGACGCCAGCGAAGCTTTCCAGTATGGGCGCAAGAAAGGCCGTAATCTAGGCGCGTTTCATATTCAGACCCATATTCAGACCAGAATATTTTACGTTCAAACAGGGTTTCCCCTGACTGGTGAATCGTCAGAACTGCTTCGCAGCTAGGGTGCACGTACAATTCTGCCGGGCGCATACAGACAGCTTCGGCGGCTTTGCTCGGCGTCACTATAAAAGTCTCGCTCCACCTGGTTTGTTCGACGAAGACTCCGGCATGACTGGCGGCTGGCAGACTCAGGCCGAGGGTCAGCAGCGCCGCCGCTAAAGAGACAGGGAGCGCGCGCCTGGTACCTCGCAGAAGGCTCCGACTATTCATCGACCCGCTCCCACGCGCCACAGTGTTCAGTCTTGAAGTACGGCGAGTCGATTTCGAGCAGAATGTTGCGTTCTTCTGATCCGTAGTTCGAGTTGAATCCTTCCCCGCCCGCTTCTCCACCGGGGCGCTGGCGCTGCTCCCACCAGCATCGTTCGCCGCCGGGCGCTCGGTACGTGCCAGGTTGATACTCCGCTCCCCGCTTCCACGTACCGTCTGGGATCGTGGTTGCGGTAGGGGTGTCGCTCGTTTCAGGCGGTTCGGGTGAAGCGGCTGCCGCTGCGCCAACCGTCTCCGTGACGGTCGTAGTCTCGCCGGAGCCACAGCCCGCGACCGCCAGCGCAGTGGCCACCACGCCAACAAGCAGCACCAGCTTCCACGTCCCAATGATGCGCCTAAGTTGCTTCATGTTTTCCATCGCCTTGCTCCTTTTGCGGTTGCATCGCGGTACGCGGTGTCGCAGCTTACCGCGTTGGTTCTAGACGTTTTGGTTATCCCCACAGACGATCCGGTTCATGGATCAAGCGGTCACGAGCTTCGGCGCCAACGTCCGGGTAGCGCGAAAGGCGAAGGGCTGGACGCAGGAAGAACTGGCCCATGAGTCCGGCCTCGCCACCGTGCAGGTGTCTCGCATCGAGCGCGGAGTACGCGAGATTCGGCTGACCACGCTGGTGCGCCTTCTGGCCGCGCTTGACGTCTCGCCCGACATTCTTTTGGACGGCCTTCTCAGTCATCGTGCTCCGCGCTGATCGTGAAGCTGCCGGCCACTGCGACAGTGCTGCCAGGCGACCACTCGATTCCATCAAGGAGTTCTTCCGGTGGGACGTCGAGACTGCGGGCGAGCGTGACGAGAGTGTCGATCCTCGGCGTCCGTTCGCCCCGCTCCAGTAGGCCAATCTCGGTTCGGTGAAGGGAGGCGAGGAAGCCAAGAGCTTCCTGAGATATGCTGGATCGCTTGCGGCAGTATCTGAGGTTGCTTCCGAACTGGCGCGCGGCCTCCGACCTACTTCTCGCAGCCGTCACGCGATCACGCCCCAAAGCCCGTTGATGTGGAGCGTCGTTCGGGTCGGCAACACGAAATCGCCGTTGCGGTTCAGGACCCCAACCCTCGCCAGGTCGCGGATCGCCCGCGTGGTCCCGTCGCGCTGAGTGAAGCTCTCAGGGTCGTCCGTCGCCTCGCGGATCAGTTCGGCTTCGGTCAGTTGCGTCGGGTGGACTTCAAGCAGCAGCTCAAGGACGAGGCGCTGGAACTTCGCGTCCTCATCCGCTGGATCGCGCTGGGTACTGTGGTCATGCATGGGACATACCTCCCGTGTACGGCCCCGCGTCGCCGCAAACGGCGCGGGGTCACTTGTTTGCTCCCGCCGCAGTCGGCAGGGTTCGGACATTGTCGGGCTGCTCGCCGTCGAATGCGGCATCGAGCGCCTCCCGCGTGGACTCGTTTCATTGACTGCCGGGATCGCGATCTGCGCCACGCCTCGACGCGACCTAAGACGCCTCTCGCCTCAGCTGCTCGGCGATGTCTTGAAGCGAGTTTCCGCGCCGCGTTTGCGATCCGTTTGCAGTTGCGAGCGACTGCTCGCTGTTGATCGAATGCGAAACCCGCGGTTTGCGGCGGCTTTGCTGATGGGCCGTGAAGGATTCGAACCTTCGACCTTGAGATTAAGAGTCTCCTGCTCTACCAACTGAGCTAACGGCCCGGGACGGGCAAGTATAGGAAGCTCCGGTGCTCGCTTCAGGAGCGGGGCGTGCAGGACTTGAAGGCGTCGCCGTAGATCACCGTGCCGTCGGCGAAGGAGAAGAAGCCGCGAGTCTGGAGGATGTAGTCGGAGCAGCGGGCGGAGACGAAGCTGAGCCGCCTGCCGTGGGCGCGGTAGCGGCGGCCGATCCTGGCGTCGATGCGGGTCAGCGAGCCGAGCCCGCCGGCGATCGGCGGGATGTCGAATTCGCTGCGGTAGCCGTAGATGCTGCCGCGCCGCCGTTCGATCGGGGCGACGATCACGTAGGTCTCCGAGATCGGGAATGGCGCCCGCGCGTGTCCGAGCACGGTCGGGTTGCCGCCGCGACGCGGTCCGTTGAAGAGCGTCAGCGGCACGCGCAGCCTGATCTGCGCCAGGCCGACCAGGTTGACGACGGCCGCCACGTGGCCGCTGCCGACGATCGCTTTGGAGCAGCGCCGCCGCGCCTGCTTTGTCGTCGCGCCCTGGAGCTTGCCCATGCCACAGACGGGCAGGCCGGCCGTGGTGAGGTGTCCGTCGCGGTCGAATTCGACCTTCACGTGCTCCAGCGGCGGCGGCGTGGAGCCGTCCGTCGTCTTGATCTGGCCGTAGCCCTGGAAGCGGATCGGAGCAAAGCGATGCTTCGGCAGCACTCGCGGCTCAAATCCGCCGTCGGCGTGCAGGACGAGGGTCCCGACGCGCACGGTCGCCGCACCGGCGCCGCCCGCGAGCAGCGCAATGGCCACCGCCAACAGCGCGCCGGCCGACACCAGGAACTTTCCCCTCATCACCACTTAAACACCCCCGTACCGACCAGGGTAGCGCCTCGGGGCGCGAGCTCCTACTTGCGCACCTTGCAGGGTTTGAACACGGTGCCCTGGACGAAGCTTCCGTCCTTGAAGCTGAACTCCGCCTTCGCCTGGAGCCGGCCGTCGGCGCAGTGGGCGTTGGCGTAGCTGAGCCGCTTGCCGTGCCACATCCATTCCCGCCCGATCGTCAGGCGCCCGGAGATCGGCGAGCCGTAGTCGTTGACTATGCGGGGGAAGTTGGCGACCGTCTTGAATCCGTAGCGGCCGTGGCGCACCTTCTGGATCTCGATCGAGATCACGTAGGTCGTCGGCCCCGGATAGTCGATATGCGCGTGGCCGAGCACGGTCGGGTTGCCGTGCTTGACCGGGCCGTTGAACAGGGTCAGCGGCGAGGAGGCCTTGATCCCGCGCTGTTCGGGCAGCTCGATCAGGGCGGTGCCGAAGCCCTTGCCGACGATCGCGCCCGGGCACAGCTTGCGCGCCTGCTTCGTCGTCGTCGCGATCAGTTTGCGCATCGAGCATTTCGGCAGGCCGCGGGTCTCGACCGCGCCGTGCTTGTCGAATTCGAGCGTCAGCGTGCGCAGCGGCGAGGGACGGGTTCCGTCAACGGTCTTGAAGGTCGCGTGGCCGAACAGTTTGATCGGCGCGTTGCGCTTCTTCGGCAGCGTCCGCGGCGAAAAGCCGCCGTCGCCGACGATCACGATGTTGCCGATCCGCAGCTTGATCGCCTCCGCCGCTCCGGCGCCCACCAAGGCCAGCGCCAGCACCACGACCAGCGTTCTTAACACACTCTTCCGCATCTTCAGACCTCTCCGTAGTCCCCGACCGCCAAACTAGCACGGTGGCCTTGTGGAGGAGCAGGGGAAAGGGACGCGGCGAGCGACGCGTGCTCGCGCTGGTGGCGATCGTGCTGCTCGGCCTCGGCGCTCTCGGCATCGGCATAGAGAGCAAGCTCAGCCCGACCAGCCTCGAAATCCCCGGCACCTCCTCGGCCCGCGCGAACCGCATGCTGCGCCAGCACTTCGGCGACAGCGCGCCGTTCGTGATCCTCCTGCGCGGACCGGCGAAGCAGCTCGACCGACAGGGCCCACGGCTGATCCGCGTCCTGCGCCGCAGCAGCCCCGCGGTCACCACGCTCTCCCCCTGGGACCGCGGCTCGGTGCAGCGCCTGCGCCCCGGCCCGCGCCGGGCGATCGTCATCGCCGACTTCCACGTCGGCGTCGACGAGGCGGTCAACGAGACGGTTCCCGAACTGAACGAACTGCTGGCGGCGACGATCCAGCCGCCCGTTCGCTGGACCCAGACCGGTTACGCGACGCTCTCGCGGGCGATCCAGGACGACTCGATTGCGGCGACCGAGCGGGGCGAGCTGATCGCGCTTCCGATCCTGCTGATCGTGCTGCTGCTGGTCTTCCGCTCGCCGGTCGCGGCGGCGATCCCGCTCGGCTTCGGCGCGGTCACGGTGATCGCCTCGCGCGGCTTGCTGGCGATCGCCACCAACTGGTTCGCCGTCGACGCCTTCGCGCTCGTCGTCTGCACGATGATGGGCCTGGCGCTGGGCGTCGACTACGCCCTGCTGATGGTCTCGCGCTTCCGCGAAGAGCTGGCCTCCGGCGCGCCGCCGCGCGATGCGGCGCGGGCGACGCGGCGCACGGCCGGGCGGACGACGGTCTTCGCCGGCAGCACGCTGATGCTCTCGATGCTGGTCGCCTTCTTCATCGTCCCCGGCTCGCTGCTGGGCTCGCTGGCGGCGACGCTGCTGCTCGTCGTCGCGCTCAGCGTCTTCGTCGCGACCGTCGCCGGTCCGGCGCTGCTCACCCTGCTCGGCCCGAACGTCGATCGCTGGCGGATCGGTCCGGCGCCCGGCGCCGCTCGCTCGCGGCTGATGACGCTGGTCTCGGCGGCGTTGCGGCGCCCCGCCCCGGCCGCGCTCGCGATCGGGGCGGTCGTGCTGCTGCTCGCGGCGCCGGCGCTCGGCCTCCAGACGGGACCGCCGAGCCAGGCCCAGCTGGCCCACGACGATTCCGCCCGCGAGGACTTCGAACTGATCGAGCGCTCGATCGGGCCCGGCTACGACGCGCCGTTTGTGGTCGTCGCCAGCGCCGAAAACGGCACGATCGCCGAACCGCGCCGGCTCGCGGCGCTGAGCCGCTGGCAGCACCGGATCGCGGCCCAGCCGGGGGTCCAGGCGGTGGCCGGCCCAGCGCAGATCTCGCGCGCCGTGGCGCCCCTGCGGCAGGCCGGCGCGCTGCTTGCGACCGGGGGGAGAACCGGCCCCCTGGCGCAGCTCGGGCGCCTCGGCCGCAACCTCGGCCGCGCCGCCTCGGGGGTCGCGCAACTGCGCGGCGGGATCGCCCAAGCGAGCTACGGCGCCGGCCTGCTGGCGCAGGGCTCGGGACGGGCGCAGGAGGGTGCGCAGGCGCTCGCCGGCGGGCTGGCGCAGGCCGAAGCGGGCAGCGAGCGGGCCGTCGCCGCGCTGCGCACCTTCGCCGACGGCACGCGTCGCCTCGCCGGCGCCCAGCACAAAGCCTCGATCGCCGGCCTCAACGTGAAGTTCGCCCTCCAGAGCCTCGTTCCCAACCTGCGCCGCAACGCGCTCGATCGCTCGCGCCGCCTACAGAAGTCGCTCAACGAAGTCTCGAAACAGACCGTGCCGGGGCTGCGCCCGCCGGCCGAAGAGACCGAAGCGCAGCTGAAGGAGGCGCTGGCCCAGCTGGAAGGGATGACGACGGGCAAGAGCGACCCCAACTACGGGCCGGCGCTGGAAGCCGTGCAGCGGGCGCTGAGCGCGGCGAGCGGGTTGCCGGGCGAACTGGCCGCGCTCGAATCGACCCTGGTCGAAGACGCCGAAGAAGCGAAGCAGGTCACCGACTGGCTCGTCTCCGGCCTCATCCTGGTGAAGAAATTGAGCAAGGGAGCGACGCAGCTCTCCGACGGGCTACAGAAGCTGGAGGGAGCGGGGAAAAAGCTCGCCCACGGTTCGGCCAGGCTCGCCCGGGCGGCGAGCGGCCTGGAGGACGGGGTGGCGCGGCTCGGCGCCGGCGCCGAGGCCCTGGCCGGGGGGATCGCACAGTTGCGCGACGGGGCGGCGGCGCTGGAAGAAAACCTCGCCCGCGGCTTCGATCAGTCCTATCCGCTACAGGCGGGCCTGCGGCGCGCGACCGTGCAGGTGCTCTCCAACGCCGCCTCGCTGAAACGCAAAGCGCGCCGCTTCCAGCGCGCCACGCCCGGCATCTTCGACTCCGGCTACTTCGTCCTCTCGGCGCTCGACGGCGCCCGCCCGCGGACCCGCCAGCAGGCCGCCGAAGTCGTCGACCTGGGCGGCGGCGGGCAGGCGGCGAAGATCCTCGTGATCTCGCGCTACACCTTCAACTCGCCGGGCTCGATCGCGCTCAACAAGCGGCTCGACGCGGAGGCCGCGGCGCTCGGTCGCGAAGCGGGCCTGAAGACCGCTGTCGCCGGCGGTCCGGCGACCCTGAACGACTACAGCCGCGTCACCCGGGAGCGGATCCCGCTGGTGGTCGCTGCGATCACCCTCGCGACCTTCCTCGTCCTCGTCCTGGTCCTGCGGGCGCTGCCGCTGGCGGCGATCGCCGTGGGGCTCAACCTGGCGACCGTCGGGGTCGCCTTCGGCATCCTCACGCTGCTCGGCCAACTGCCGTCGGGCTGGCCGCTCGGCGGGCACGAATACGTCGACGCGGTCGGGGCGACGGCGATCTTCGGCGTCGTCTTCGGCCTCTCGATCGACTACGCGGTCTTTCTGCTCGTGCGCATGCGCGAGCACTACGACCGTCACGGCGACAACGCCGCCGCGGTGATGTTCGGGCTCGAGCGCACGGCGCGGGTGATCACCGGCGCGGCGGCGATCATGATGGCCGTCTTCGTCGCCTTCGCCGGCGCCTCGATCGCGACGATCAGCCAGCTCGGGGTCGGTCTGACCGTCGCCGTCCTGCTCGACGCGACCGTCGTCCGCATCGTTCTCCTGCCGGCGCTGATGCTGCTGCTCGGCGAGCGCGTCTGGTGGCTGCCGCGGCCGCTCGCGCGGCTGCTGCCGCGGCTCAACGTCTGAGCCGGCGGAGAGCGCGGTTTGCAGCGCGTTGACTTCCAGTTAAGCCAGACGGGCCGGGCGCGTTGCGGCTGACCGCTCGGATACGATTCGCCGGCTAGTTCCTCTGTATGGAGGCGGGGGAACCGCAAGCGACGATTCCGTGGCTGCTAACCCATCAGGCGAGGAGAGCGGACCGGCGAAAGCCCGGGGAGTCACGCCCGCGCGCATTGCCGCGATCGCCGGCCTCGCGATCGTCGTCATCGCCCTCGCCGTGATCGTCCTCAGCGGCGACGGCGAACACAAGTACAAGCTCGTCTTCCAGAACGCCGCCCAGCTCGTGCCCGACAACCAGGTGCTGATCGGCGGTCAGCCGGTCGGCTCGGTCGAAAGCATCGAGCTGACCGACGACAACCTGGCCGAAGTCGGAATCAGCGTCGAACAGGAGCTGCACGAGGGCTCGACCGCGGTGATCCGCGCCACCTCGCTCTCCGGCGTCGCCAACCACTACATCTCGATCAGCCCCGGCCCGAACAGCAATCCGGCGCTCGCGGACGGCGCCACGCTCGGGCTCGGCTCGACCACGACCGAGGTCGACCTCGATCAGTTCATCAACACCTTCCCGAAACCGGTCCGCCGGGCGCTCGGCCAGTTCGTCCGCGGCAGCGCCGACGTCGTGCGCAACCGCGGCGAGGACGCGAACCGGACCTACAAGTTCTTCGGCCCGGCGCTGAACCGGACCAACGCCTTCGTGCGCGAGCTGAACTCCGACGAACGCCTGCTCGAACGCTTCGTCGTCAGCTCGAGCAAGCTCTCGACCGCGGTCGCCCAGCGCGGCAACGAGCTCTCCAGCGCGATCGCCAACGCCAGCACCGCCTTCGGCGCGATCGCCAGCCAGAACGAAGCGCTGGACACGACGCTGCGCGAACTGCCTCCGTTCATGCGCCAGGCCAACACCACCTTCGTCAACCTGCGCGCGGCGCTCGACGATCTCGATCCGCTGGTCGAAACGGCGAAGCCGGCGACGAAGAACCTGGCGCCCTTCCTCAGCGAACTGCGTCCGGTGCTCTCGAAGGCGGTCCCGGTCTTCAAGAACCTCCGCCTCAGCGCCAGGCGCAAGGGCTTCGCCAACGACACCGCCGAAACGCTCGGCTTCCTGCCGGCGGTGCAGGAACGCGCCTCGCGGGCCTTCCCGCACGCCGAACAGGGGATCGAAGCCTTCCAGCCGACGCTCGACTTCGCCCGCGCCTACACGCCCGACATCTTCAACGGCTTCGGCAAACTCGGCCAGCTCACCGGCTACTACGACGGCAACGGGCACTACGCGCGGGCCCAGATCGCGCTCAACCTGTTCAAGCGCAACGAAGAAGGCGGCGAGCTGGAACCGATCAGCCCGAGCGAACAGTACGAGTTCTTCGGCGGCTCGGCCGGGGTGCGGCGATCCTGCCCCGGCGGCGCCACCCAATCGGCGGCCGACGGGTCGAACCCGTTCATCACCTCGCGCTTCAAGGGCTCGAGCGTGAGCAGCTCCGAATGCGACACGGGCTCCGCGCCCCCGGGGGGCCCATGAGGAAATGGCTGATAACCGGGGGGCTGGTCGCCGCGATCGTGGTCGTGATCGCGCTGCTCTCGGGCGGGAGCGGCGGCAACGGCTACGTCGTCCGCGCGATCTTCGACAGCGGCGGCTTCATGGTCGCCGGCGAGGAAGTGCGCGTCGCCGGGGCGAACGTCGGCGAAATCGAATCGGTCGGCGTGACGATGCCGGGCGAGATCGACAGCTACGAGAACGGCAAGCCGCAGGCGGTGCCGGGCAAGGCCGTGATCGCGATGAAGATCGACGATCCGGGCTTCCAGGACTTCCGCCGCGACGCAAGCTGCCTGATCCGGCCGCAGTCGCTGATCGGCGAGAAGTTCGTCGACTGCCGCCCGACCCTGCCGCGCGCGCCCGGCTCCGAACCGGCGCCGCCGCTGAAGCAGATTCCCGACGGCGAACCGGGCGCCGGCCAGTACCTGCTGCCGGTCGAGAACAACAGCACCAGCGTCGACCCCGACCTGATCAACAACATCAACCAGCTCACCTACGCGCAGCGCTTCCGCCTGATCCTCAACGAACTCGGCGCCAGCTTCGCCGGCCGCGGCGAAGACGTCGAGGAGGTCGTCAAGCGCGCCAACCCGGTGCTGCGCGACGTCAACCGCGTCTTCGGCATCCTCAACTCCCAGCGCGATCGGCTGGCCAAGCTCGCCGCCGACTCCGAGCAGATCCTCGGTCCGCTCTCACGCGAGCGCAGCAGCGTCGCCGGCTTCTTCTCCAACGCCGGCGCCGCCGGCCAGGCGAGCGCCGAAAAGGGCGCCTCGCTGGAAGCCTCGCTGCGGAAGCTGCCGGCCTTCCTGCGCGAGCTGCGGCAGACGATGGGCAGCCTCGAATACTTCGCCAAGGCGGGCACGCCGGTGTCCGAATCGCTGGCCAGGGCGGCGCCGTCGCTGACCCAGGCGACCCGGGCGCTGACGCCGTTCTCCGCCGCCTCGACGGTCTCGCTGAAGTCGCTCGGTGCGACCGGGGAAGTCGCCGGGCCGAAGATCCGCGCCGCCGATCCGGTCGTCAAGACGATCCGCGACCTCGGCCTCAGCGGCGCCGCCCCGACCGCCGAACTGGCCGAATTCCTCGTCAGCACGCGCAAGAACGGCGGCTTCGACGGGCTCGCCGACCTGATCTACAACAGCGCCGGCGCGACCAACGAATTCGACAAGTACGGCCACTTCACCCGCAGCCTGACGGCGCTGACCAACTGCATCGACTACGTCGTCGCGCCGCAGTCGGGCTGCTCGGCCAACTTCAACGGCCCGGGGTCGAGCTCGGGCAGCGCGTCGTCGAGCTCCGCTCTGCGCCTCTACCAGCGTCTACAGGAACGCTATAGCGGAGCCGCGGGCGGCACCTCGAGCGAACTGGCGCCGGTGCAGCCGCGCGCGGTGGCGCCGAGCCAGGCCAAGCCCGCGCCCGACACGCCCTCGCCGGAACTGGGCGAAGGCGAAGAACTCGGTGTGAAGACGAAGCCCGCCGCCCCGCAACGCGCCCTCCTCGACTACCTGCTGGGGCCATGAGAGGACGCCGCGGCATACAGGGAGCAGCGAGCAGCCCGGTGATCGTCGGGGCGGTCACCGTGCTGGTGATCATCGTCGCCGTCTTCCTCGCCTACAACGCCAACAACGGCCTGCCCTTCGTCTCCACCTACGACATCAAGGCGCGGGTGCCGAACGCGACCGCGCTGGTCAAGGGCAACGAGGTGCGGATCGGCGGCTCACGGGTCGGCGTGGTCAAGTCGGTCACGCCGGTGCAGACCGGCGACGGCGGCGTCGCCGCCGAGCTCGACCTGAGCCTCAACAAGAGCGCCGAGCCGATCCCCGCCAACTCGACGATCATCATCCGGCCGAAATCGCCGCTCGGCCTCAAGTACCTCCAGATCGTCCCCGGCGACTCGTCACGGGGGCTGGAAGCCGGGGAAACGCTGCCGCTCACCGCTGCCCACCCCGAACCGGTCGACATCGACCAGTTCTTCGACATGTTCGACGAAAGAACCCGCGAGGCGATCAAGCAGAACAACGCCGGCTTCGGCAACGCCCTGGCCGGACGCGGGCCGCAGATCAACGCCGCGCTCGGCGCCCTGCGCAGCCTCGCCGAACACGGCCAGCCGGTGCTGCGGACGCTGGTCGCGCCGAGCACCAACTTCGGCGGCTTCTGGGAAGCGCTGGAGAACCTCTCGGCCACCGTCGCGCCGGTCGCCGAGCAGCAGGCGAGCATGTTCGTCGCCCTCGACCGCACCTTCGCGGCCTTCGCCCGCGTCTCCCGCCCGTACATCCAGGAAACGATCGTCAAAGGGCCGCCGACGCTCGAATCGGTGACCGCCGACCTGCCGGCGCTGCGGCCGTTCCTCCGCGACTCGGGCCGCTTCTTCACCGCCTTGAAGCCGGGCGCGAAGGCGCTGGGCGAAACCTCGCCGACGATCGACGCCGCCCTGCGCGCCGGCATCCCGGCGCTCAACCGCTCGCCGGTCCTCTTCGCGCAGCTGAACCCGACGGCGGAAGCGCTGCTCGACTTCCAGGCCGAGCCCGGCGTCTTCAACGGGCTCGATCTGCTGATCGACACGAACGAAGTGCTGAAGCCGGCGATCAGGCACATCGCGCCGGCGCAGGTCACCTGCAACTACCTCAGCATCCTCGCGCGGAACCTCGCCAACTCGTTCAGCGAATCGAACGGCAAGGCGAACTGGCTGGGGGCGATCACCTTCGAGGCCCCGTACGGACCGAATGCCGAGTCGACGCCGTCCTCGGCTCCGGCCAATGGGTCAGCGGGCAAGAACCACCTGCACTTCAACCCGTATCCGCGCACCGGGCAGGACGGCGTTTGCGAAGCGGGCAACGAGCGCTACACGGCGGGCAAGACCGTGATCGGCCACGCCCCCGAACTGTGGGGCAAGAGCACCCAGGGCGGTGAGGGCGAATGAGCCGGCTGCCCGAGCGCGACACCAGGGTCGGCGCGACCAATGGCCGCTTCAGGTGGCGGCCGAGCAACGCGATGATCGCGGTGATCTTCATCCTCGTCTTCACGGTCGGGCCCTACCTGGCCTTCACCAAACACGTGCCGTTCACCGGCTACGGCTACACGGTCGACGCGACCTTCTCCAACGGCGTCAACATCTCGACCAACTCGCCGGTGCGGATAGCCGGCGTCGACGTCGGCAAAGTGATCTCGGCCTCGCGCGACGGCAACAACACCCGGGTCACCTTCACGGTCGACGGCAAGGGCCGGCCGATCCACGACGACGCCTCCGCCGAGATCCGGCCGCGGATCTTCCTCGAGGGCAACTTCTTCATCGACCTCAAACCGGGCAGCCCGAGCGCGCCGGAACTCGACAGCGGCGGCACGATCCCGGTCAGCCACACCTCGACGGCCGTGCAGCTCGACGAGATCTTCACCGCGCTCCAGTCGCCCGTGCGGGCCGACCTCAGCCGCCTGCTGGAGAGCTTCGGCACTGCGCTGACGCACAAGCCGACCGCCGCCGAAGACGCCGACCAGACTGCCGAGGTGAAAGGCAAGAGCGGCGCCGAAGGGCTCAACGGCGCCTTCAAGTACGGTGGCGACGCCGGCCGCTACAGCGCCCAGGTGACCAACGCGCTGCGCGGGACGAGCCCCGGCGACCTCTCGCGGCTGGTCGCCAGCGCCGGCAGCGCGTTCGGCGCGCTGGTGCGGCGCGAGGCCGACCTGAAGGGCCTGATCGTCAACTTCGACACGTTCACCGGGGCGCTCGCGAACCAGTCGCAGAACCTCTCAACCACCGTGCAGCGCCTGGCGCCGACGCTGCAAATCGGCCGCAAGTCGCTGGTCAACCTGAACCGCACGCTGCCGCCGCTGCGCGCCTGGGCGATCGAGTTCCGGCCCGCGGTGGCCGAGCTGCCGGCACTGATCTCGGCGGCGGAACCGTGGCTGGCGCAGGCGCGGCCGCTGCTCTCCGGCCGCGAGGCCGGCGGCGTCGCCAGGCTGTTGCAGGAATCGGCGCCGCCGTTGTCGGGCGCCGCGCACGCCGGCAAGGCGAGCACGATCCCGCAGATCAACCGGATCAGCCTCTGCACCAGCAGGGTCTTCGTGCCGACCGGCAACCAGACGATCCACGACGGTTTCGAAACCGGGCCCAACTACCGCGAGTTCTTCTACTACCTGGCCGATTTCGCCGGAGGGCAGCAGAACTTCGACGGCAACGGCCCGTACCTGCGGGTCCAGGCGGGCGGCGGCGACACCCTGGCGAAGATCGAAAATCCGAACGGCAACCTGAGCACCGACAAGCAGGGTTGGGCGCACCTGGTCGAAGCGCCCGCCGGCCTACAGCCGCAGCTCGGCGGCCGGCCGCCGAAGAAGCCGGACGTGCGCTGCGCGACGCAGCCGGTGCCCGACGTCAACGGCAGGCTCGGACAGGTCGCCGCCCCGCAACTGGAGGCGGTGAGCCCGTGAGCGGCGAAGCTCCCAAGGTGAGCCGCTGGCGGCATTTCCGCGCGTCGCTCTCGCGGCAGGCGCGCGGGCGCGGCAAAGACACGATCGCGATCGCGGTTCTGACGGTCGCGGCGATCGCGATGACGCTGTGGATCTTCACCCAGCAGAAAGCCGCGCTGCCGTCCTGGGCGCCGTTCGTCGGCGAAGACTTCGTCTCCCTCAGCGCGGACTTCAGCGACGCGCAGGCGGTGACGCCCGGGCAGGGCCAGGCGGTGGTGATCTCCGGCATCCAGGTCGGCAAGATCAGCTCGGTCGACCTCGAAGACGGCCACGCCGTGGTCGGCATGGACATCGAGTCCAAGTACATCGACCTGATCGACAGCGACTCGACCCTGCTGCTGCGGCCGAAAACCAACCTCAACGACATGACGGTCGAGATCACGCCGGGCACCGAGAAGGGGCACGTCGACAGCGGCTACCGCTTCCCGCTCTCGCAGACCGAACCGAGCATCCAGTTCGAGGCCTTCCTCTCGACCCTCGACACCGACACGCAGCGCTACCTCCAGCTGCTCGTTGCCGGCGGCGCGCAGGGGATCGGCGGGCGGGGCCGCCAGCTCGGCAACGCGTTCCGGCGCCTGGAGCCCTTCTCGCACTACATCGCCGACCTCAACCGAGCGGTGGCGCAGCGGCGCACGGCGCTGGCCAGGGTGATCCACGACTTCGGCCTGCTGACCACCGAACTGGCCAGGCACGACTCCGAGCTCGAACGCTTCGTCACCTCCTCCAAGGACGCGCTCGGCAATTTCGCCAACCAGCAACAGGCGATCCAGGAATCGCTGATCGAGTTCCCCTCGACGCTGACCGCGCTGCGCGGCGCCCTCACCGCCTCCAACCGCTTCTCCGAAGCCGCACGCCCGGCTCTGCTGGGGCTGATCCCGCAGGCGCAGGCATCTGTGCCGGCGTTCAAGGCGAACGAGCGCCTGTTCAGGCAGACGACGGCGCCGATCCGCGACCAGATCCGCCCGTTCACCCGTCAGATCCGCCCCGTGCTGACCCACCTCAACGAAGGCGCGCCCGGCGCTGACACCTCGATCAGCGAATTCGGCACCTCGCTCGGCGCCCTCAACAGCTTCCTCAACGAGCTCGCCTACAAGCCGAAGGGCAGCAGGCAGAGCTACCTCTTCTACCTGCCCTGGGTCAACCACAACGTCAACTCGACCTTCAACCTGACCGATGCCGGCGGACCGATCGCGCGCGGTGCGGCGATGCTCACCTGCAACGGCTCCGACCTCGCCTACAAACTCACGGTCCCGTTCACGCGGCCGGACGGCAGCGTCGAATCGCTGAAGCCATACCTGCGCACGCTGCTCGAAGGCACGCGCATCCCCAGCCCCGAACAGATCCCGGTTCCGGAAAACCCGACCGGCCACTGCGAATACAAGGAAAAATGAGCAAGAAAGCCCCAAGCACCACGCAGCTGCTCGTGATCGCGGCCTTCGCGCTGTCGTGCTTCGGCATCCTGCTCTTCCTCTGGATCACCTTCGGCGGGCCGACGCCGTTCAAAGCGAAGCCGTACGAGCTGAAGATCCCGTTCAAGGAGGCGACCCAGCTCGCCCAGCAGTCCGACGTGCGGATCTCGGGCGTCTCCGTCGGCAAGGTGCAGAACATCGAAGAGTCTCCCGACGGCAAGCAGGCCCAGGCGACGCTCGACATCGAAGACAGGTACGCGCCGCTGCCCGCCGACACGCGGGCGATCCTGCGCACCAAGACCCTGCTCGGCGAGACCTACGTCGAACTCACCCCGGGCGACTCCAGGGGACCGATGCTGCACGACGGGGCGACGCTGCCCAGGCCCAGCGTCGCCGAATCGGTGCAGCTCGACGAGATCTTCCGCACCTTCGACAAGCCGACCCGCGCCGCCTTCCAGACGTGGATGCAGGAAGGGGCGGTCTCGATCGCCGGGCGCGGCCAGTCCTTCTCCAACGCCCTGGGCGAACTCGAACCCTTCTTCGGCGAATTCGACCGGCTCTTCCGCCTGCTCGACACGCAGCGGCTGGCGGTCAAGCAGCTGTTCAGCAACGGCGCCACGACCTTCCGCGCCCTGCGCGGGCGCGAAGGCCAGCTCGCCAGCCTGATCCGCAGCTCGAACGCCGTGTTCAGCACGACCGCGGCCCGCAACCGCGACATCGAAGCGCTCTTCCGCGCCTTCCCGACCTTCGAGGACGAGCAAAGGGCGACCTTCGACCGGCTCAGGACCTTTGCCGTCAACGCCGACCCGCTGTTCCGCCAGCTCGTGCCGGCGGCCAAGCAGCTCTCGCCGACCCTGATCGCCTTCTCGCGCCTGGCGCCGCAGGCGAAGGGCCTGTTCGAAGGGCTGGAAACGGTGATCGACAGGGCGCCGAACGGCCTCGGCTCGTTCCGCAGGTTCCTGCGCGGCGACTTCCCCGTCCTGCTGCGCTCGCTCGATCCCTTCCTGCGCAACCTCAACCCGATCCTCACCGGCCTCGGCCTCTACAAGAACGAGGTCAGCTCGCTGCTCGGCAACGTCGCCGCGGCGAGCAACGCGGTCCACCTCAGTTCTCAGGGCGAGCAGATCCATTACCTGCGGCTGCTCGGCCCGCTCGGTCCGGAATCGCTTGCGAACTACCCCACCCGTACGACGACCAACCGCAACAGCGCCTACAGCCGCCCGCGCTACGCCGAACGGCTGGCGAAGGGCCTGCTCAACTTCCACACTTCCCAGTGCAGCTCCGGAATCACCGCCCATCTCGATCCCGAAACGCCGAACGAGTCCGCTTTCAACGAGAGGACCGAAGGCGACGTGAAAAAGGCGACCAACTTCTTCGAACGGCTGAAGAAATACGCGTTTGCCGAACAGGAAGACTCGGCGGCGCTGCCGGCCCCGGGCTGCAACCCCCAGGCTCCGCTGGAACCGATCGACGGCAACGGCCAGCCGGCGACCACCTACCAGCACACGTTCGAACAGCCGCGCGAATAGGCGCACGAAAAGGGGCGGCCGCGTGAGGCCGCCCCGTTGCCCTTCAACTCTTCGGCTGGACTGTCTGCGCTAACCCTTGGGCTTGCAGGGAATCGCGACCTTGCCCTTGAGCACGGTCTGCGCCGCGGCGCCGGGTTCACGCGCTTCGTTCTTGAAGACGGCCTTCGCCACGTTGACCTTGAAGACCCCGTCGGGGCATTTGGCTTCGGAATAGCCGACCTTCCTGCCCTTGTACGTGTAGGTCTTGCCGACCTTGAAGTTGAAGTCGAGTGCGGAGCCGCTGCCGCCGGCGATCACCGGGATCTTGGCGACGGACGCGATCCCGCTGCCCTTGCGCTTGATCGTCACGTCGGTGACGATCGCGGCCGGCACCGGCACCGTGATGAAGGTGTGGATCAGCAGCTTGACCTTGCCGCCCTTTTCGCCTGCGTTGAAGACCAGCAGCGGGCTCGGCACCTTGATCGGCTTCTGTTCGGGGAAGGCGATCTCGGCGTCGGCGCGGCCCTGGCCGAGTATCGCCTTGCCGCAGACCTTCTTGGCCGCCTTGGTGTCGCGCGCCTCCAGCTGCCCCGCCTTGCAGGTCGGGTAGCCCTTGACGTTTATTTTCACGTCCTTGTCGATGCCGAAGGCGATTTCCCTGAACGCCGACGGGTGGGTTCCGTCGCTGGTTTTGATCTTGCCGACGAATTGCGCCGTCACCGGCGTGTATCTGTTCTTCGGCAGCTCTTCCGGCGACGTGCCGCCGCCGAAGGTGGCGATCAGGTTGCCGCCGCGAATGGTCGTGGTCACCAGCTTGGCGGCTCCCGCCATCGCCGCGACGCCGAGCGACACGACGGCGACTGCGGTGAGCGCGAAGGTCAGCTTCCTGCGCATCGGGGTCCCCTTCCTCTCCAGGTTCCATCCGGGCCCGTAGTTGAGCCCGGAGGTTTCTATTCACACCACGACCGTACCCCGTGGGTACCCAGCGTCGATTGTTTGAGCATTAAGAAAGGGCGGCCCTGCGGCCGCCCTTTCCGTGCCCGCTCTGGCGCGGGCGCTGCCTGTCGGCTGTTGCTAGCCCTTCGGCTTGCAGGGAACCGCGAGGCCGCCCTTGAGAGTGGTCTGGGCGGCGGCGCCCGCTTCGCGCGCTTCGTTCTTGAACAGGATCTTCGGGGTCTTGACCTTGAAGACGCCGTCCGGGCATTTGGCTTCGAAGTAGCCGACCTTCTTGCCCTTGTAGTTGTAGGTCTTGCCGAGCTGGAACTTGAAGTCCAGCACCGAGCCGCTGCCGCCGGCGATCACCGGGATCTTCGAGATCGAGTGGATCCCGCCGCCCTTCTTGGTGATGTTCACCTGGGTGACGATCGCGGCCGGGACCGGCACGGTCAGGAAGGTGTGGATCAGCAGCTTGGTCTTGCGTGCGTTGCCGCCACCGTTGAAGACGGTGATCGGGCTCTTCACCACGATCGGCTTCTGTTCGGGGAAGGCGATCTCGGCGTGGGCGACGCCCGTGCCGATCGTCGTCTTGCCGCAGACCTTGCGCGCCGCCGTGGTGTCGCGCGCCTCGAGCTGGCCGGGCTTGCAGACGGGGAAGCCCTTGTTGTTGAACTTCACGTCCTTGTCGATGTCGACGACCGCTTCGCGCAGCGCCGACGGATGGGTCCCGTCGCTGGTCTTGATCTTGCCGACGATCGTCGTGACGATCGGCGTGTACTTCTTCTTCGGCAGCTTTTCCGGCGAGGTGCCGCCGCCGAAGGTGGCGATCAGATTGCCGGCCCTCAGCGTGGTCGTGGTTATCTTGCCGGCAGCTACCGCGGCAACGGCCAGGGACGCGACCGCGGTCACGGCCAAGCCCAGCATCAGCTTCCTTCGCATTCTCTTCTCTCCTTTATGGCCCTGCCCATTCGAGCCGCGGCCGTCGAAAAGCCATGTTAATCCCGCGTCAAAGCTAGCATCGCGAACGATTTAGGTGGATGAAGGAAAGAAGAAGGGGCGGCCGGTGGCCGCCCCTTCCTGCCTAGCCGCGCCCAGGCTTGCAGGGAACGGCGAGGCCGCCGCGCAGCACCGTCTGCGCGCCGACGCCCGGGGTCCGCGCTTCGTTCTTGAACACGGTCTTCGGCGTCTTCACCTTGAACACGCCGTCGGGGCAGCGCGCCATCGCCCAGGACTTCTTCTGGCCGCGGAAGCGGAAGGTGCGGCCGAGCTTGAAGCGGAAGTCCAGCACCGAGCCGCTGCCGCCGGCGATCACCGGGATCTTGGCGGTCGCGTTCACGCCGCTGCCCTTCTTCTTGATCGTCACCTGGGTGACGATCGCGGCCGGCACCGGCACGGTCAGGAAGGTGTGGATCAGGATCTTCGAGCGCCGCGCGTTGCCGCCGCCGTTGAAGACCGTGATCGGGCTGGTCACCTTGATCGGCGCCTGTTCGGGGAAGGCGATCTCGGCGTGGGCGACGCCCGTGCCGATCGTCGTCTTGCCGCAGACGCGCTTGGCGGCGCGCGTGTCGCGGGCCTCGAGCTGGCCGGGCTTGCAGACCGGCAGGCCGCGCGGGTCGACCCGCACGTCCTTGTCGATGTTGACGACCGATTCGCGCAGGGCGGACGGGTGGGTGCCGTCCGACGTCGCGATCTTGCCGAAGATCAGCGTCTTCGCCGGGGCGTAGTGGCGCCGCGGCAGCTTCTTCGGGATGCTCGTGCCACCGAAGGTGAGGACGAGATTGCCCGCTCGGATCCTGGTGCTCGCCGCGCCTGCGATCGCTGCGACGCCGAGCGCCAGCATCGCGCTGAGGGCGAGCACGATCATCACTTTCCTGCGCATATCGGTTTCTCTCTCCTTTGCGTGGCCGCGCCCGGTCCCGGGCACGGCCGGTCGAAGCCTTGGAAAATCCCTCCGGTGACGAGACTGCCCGTCCCGGTGTTACCTAAACCCGCCAGGGGCCGGAAAAGAGCGGCGACCGCCGCGCCGTGCGCTTACCCCTCGAGCATCGTCAGGCGTGCCCGCTCGCGCTCCTCGGCGGCGCCGTCGGGCCCGAGGAACGGCAGCGTGATCCAGAACATCAGGTCGGGAAGCCGGCTGGGCAGACGCGCGGAAGCGCCGTGCAGGATCTCGCTGTAGAGCAGCTCGTTGACGCCGCCGGCAAGCGAGAGCGAGGTGATCCCCGGCAGCTCGACCGAGGTCTCCGCCCGGCCGGCGTCGAGGAAGCCGGTGAACTGGCGCACGGCGGCGTCGCGGCGCGCCAGCGCCTTGGGCCCGGCGGCGAGCACCTCGACGATCGCGAAGCGCCCCTCGTCGGGATGCTCGGCCAGGTGTTTGAGCAGCTCGCCGAGCCCCGCCGCGACCCGCTCGGCCCAGGGCGCCCCGGGCTTCGACTCGAAGCCCCGCGCGGTGTCGCCGAGCAGGTTGCCGAGCAGCACGTCGTAGGCGGCGAGGAAGCAATCCTCCTTGCTGGAGAAGAGCTCATAGAACGTCTTTCTCGACACGCCGGCGACGCCGATCACGTCGACCACGCGCGTCTCCGGGTAGCCGCGCTCGGCGACGACTTCGATCATCGCTTGCAGGATTCGCCGCCGCTGGGACTCCGTCACCGCCTCCCGCGGTAGCCCGTGACGACCCCGGGGCAGCCGCTCGCTGGCGGTGCGTCTTCCGGAAGCCACAAGCAGACTTTAGACCACGCCGGGGTTTCCGCCAATCCAGACCACCTGCTCGCGCCCGGGGCCGACGCCGACGAGGCGGATCGGGACGCCGGCGAAGTCGGCGATGAAGTCGAGGTAGGCCCGAGCGGCGGACGGCAGATCGGCCTCGTCGCGGCACTCGCTCAGGTCCTCTTCGAAGCCCGGCAGCTCCTCGTACTCCGCCGTCGCCGAGTGCAGGATCGACTGGTGGTAGGGGAACTCGTCGAAGATCGCCCCCTCGCGCGAGCGGTAGCGCACGGCGACGCGCAGCGGGTCGAGGCCGCTGAGCACGTCGAGCTTGGTGATCGTCAGCGCGCTCATCCGGTTGAGCCGCACGGCGTAGCGCAGGGCCACCAGGTCGATCCAGCCGCAGCGCCGCTCGCGCCCGGTCGTCGTCCCGTACTCGTGGCCCCGTTCGAGCATGTGGCGCCCGGTCGCGTCGGTGAGCTCGGTCGGGAAGGGGCCGGCGCCGACCCGGGTCGCGTAGGCCTTGGCCACCCCCCAGACCCCGTCGATGTCCTGCGGGCCGACGCCGGCCCCCACCGTGGCCGCCCCGGCGATCGGGTTGGACGAGGTGACGAAGGGATAGGTGCCGTGGTCGAGGTCGAGCAGCGTCGCCTGCGCGCCCTCGAAGAGCACCGTGCGGCCGTTGTCGAGCTCTTCCCAGCAGAGCCGCGCGGTGTCGGCGATGTGGGGCTCGAGCCGGTGGCCGTAGCCGGCGAACTCCTCGCTCATCGCGTGCAGGTCGAGGCGCGGGTCGGGCGCCTCGGCGACGCTCTGGTCGGCGCCCTGGCGCGAACCCTCGCCGGCCTCCTTGCGCAGTTTGCGCCGCTGCACGGAGAGTTCGCGCAGCGCCTGCTGCTTCGGCTCCAGCGCCGCCATGATCTTCTTGCGCAGGATCTTCTCGTCGAGCAGGTCCTGGACGCGGATCCCCAGCCGCAGCGCCTTGTCGGCGTAGCAGGGGCCGATCCCGCGCCGAGTGGTGCCGATCGAGAGCTTGCCCAGCTTCACCTCGCCGGCCGTGTCGAGCAGCACGTGGTAGGGCATTATCAGGTGCGCGTTGGCGGAGATGCGCAGGTTGGAGACGTCGACGCCGCGCCGCTTCAGCCCGTCGATCTCGCCGAGCAGGATGCGCGGATCGAGCACCACCCCGTTGCCGATGATGCAGAGCTTGTCGGGGTAGAGGATCCCGGAGGGGATCAGGTGGAACTTGAACTCCTCGCCGTCGCGGACGATCGTGTGGCCGGCGTTGTTGCCGCCCTGAAAGCGCACGACCGCATCGGCGCGCTCGGCAAGCAGGTCGACGACCTTGCCCTTGCCCTCGTCGCCCCACTGGGCGCCGACTATGACTTTGCCCGGCATAGCGACCGGAGATTGTGACTGGTTCTAGGCGCCGACCGCGCGCGCCTGCTCGCGCCGGTCGGGCCCGAACAGCGGCAGCGGGTCGTCGCAGATCTCGATCAGGCGGGAGACGGTGCGTGAGCCGATCTGGTCCTCGAGCTGCTTGCGGCCTTCCTCGACGTCGGAGCGGGCGTTGCTGGTGACCAGCATCGAGCGCTGGTTCTCGTAGCGCTCGTTGACCAGCGCGTAGAGCTGCTCGACCACCCAGTCGGTGTGGCGCTCGGAGCCGAGGTCGTCGATGTAGAGCAGGTCGACGGACGTGAGCCGGCGGAAGAAGGCGTCGTAGGCGTCCTCGGACTCGGTCGCCTGGTAGGTCTGGCGGATCTGGGTCAGCAGCTTCGGCGTGAAGTAGACGGCGACCGTGCGGCCGGCGGCCAGCGCGGCCTTGGCGACCAGCATGCCGAGCGTCGTCTTGCCGGTGCCGGTGTTGCCCATCAGCCACATCCCGCGCCCGGCCTCGAGGTTCGCGTCGAGCTCGTCGACGAACGCCTGCACCGCGTTGACCACGTGGCGGGTGCCCATGTCGCGCGCCATGTCGCTGACCGGGGGGCGGTCGAAGGAGACGCCGCGGTAGCGCGGCGGGATCGCCGAGGCGACGCCCCGCACCCGGCCGCGCTTGAGCCGCTCGGCCCGGCACTCGCAGGGGCGGGCGACGTCCTCGGGGCCGAGCACCCAGCCCGACCCGTCGCAGACGCCGAGCGGGCAGGCGCGCTCGGCGAAGGGCTGCGATCGCGGCCGCGCGGCCATCAGAACTCAGGCCCCGCGGAGGCGGTGTCTTCCAGCGGCGGCCCCTCGCCGGCGGGCTGCTCGACCGGCGCCTCGTGGCCGCTGTAGTCGGCGAATTTGGGGAAGCGATCGAGGAAGACGAGCTTCGGCGAGCCGATCGGCCCGTTCCTGTGCTTGGCGACGATCACCTCGGCCAGCCCGTCGGGCTCGTCGTCGGGATCGCGGTAGTAGTCCTCGCGGTAGAGGAATGCGACCAGGTCGGCGTCCTGCTCGATCGAGCCCGACTCCCTGAGGTCGGAGAGCATGGGCTTCGGCGGGTGGCGCTGCTCGGGGGCGCGCGAGAGCTGCGAGATCGCCAGCACCGGCACCTCCAGCTCGCGGGCGAGGATCTTCAGGCCGCGGCTCATCTGGCCGACCTGCTCGACCCGGTTGGCGCGCAGGTCGTCGGCGCGCATCAGCTGTAGGTAGTCGACGATCACCAGCCCGAGGCCGCCCTGGTCCTGGACCTGCGCGTGCAGTCGCCGTGCCTTCGCCCGCAGGTCGAGCAGGCCGAGGTCGGATGAGTCGTCGAACCACAGCGGGGCCTCCTCGAGCTCGTTGCAGGCGCGCACGACCTTCGGCCAGTCTTTCTGCGCGACCTGACCCTTGCGCAGCTTGTCGCCCGAGATCCGTGCCCGGCAGGCGATGAAGCGCTGCGCCAGCTCGACCTCCGACATCTCGAGCGAGAAGAAGGCGACCGGCAGCTTGCGCTTGACCGCTACGTTCTCGGCGATGTTGGCGACGATCGCGCTGTTGTGGACGATGACATCGTCGGCGACGAAGTTGCGATGAGCCGGCACGTCGATGTCGTAGGTCTCCTCTTCGCCGACGTACTCGACGGAGGCGACCTCGTCCCACCAGATGTCAGAGTCGGCAAGCTCCTCGAGCGCGGGAGACCTAGTTGCCTCGGCCAGTTCGGTAAGCAGGCCGCGCGACGGGCTGCGCTTGCCGACATGCCAGTTGTGGTTGCGCCGTCGCCCCGTGACCTCGCTGATGTCGGCCCACGAGCGCTCGCCCTTGCCGAGCAGGACGTCTTCCCAGACCTCGGACGGGACGGTGTCGGTGTTGGTCATGCGCGGCGCGTCGTCGAGGCGCCCCAGCACTCGCTCCTGCTGCTCTTCCTTGCCCGGCACGCGGATCAGCTCGCAGAACCGCCGCATCCCCTCCTGTGACGTGATGCGCACCTCTCTGGCGATCTCGTCGGCGCCCTCGTAGACCTCGCGCTTCAGGGTGCGGATCGTCGCCACGATGCCGAGGCGGAGAAGCAGGTGCTGAACGTCGCGCGCCAGCCGCTCGCTGATCGTCGTATAGCCGATCTGAGCTAGGCGGTCGCTGCAATAGACATGGCCGTCGCAGGCGTACATGACGCCGAGAAAGCGGGCAAGCTGCTCGTCGTCGAGTTCAAAGATTCCATCGGGAACGAACTTCTGTCCCGAGCGCAGACCCATCACGCCGTGCTTTCTCAACATCGCCGTGACCGGGTTTGGCCCCGACCCGCGTCCGGCGCTGATAGTCGCGGTTCCGTGTGCGCGTCTGCCGGCACGCCCGACCCGTACGCCAAAGGCTCGGGCTGCCTTCTCGACTTCAGGTAGAACCTTCGACGCTTTGCCAAAGCAGAAGCACGGTGTCGGCCCTCCTAAGGACCCGTCCGCAATCAAAGCTCCGAGCATCACGATCTCGTGATCCGGCAGCGATTTCGGTTCGCCCACCGAGGGCAGGCGCCGTGGTACCGCAACCCGTGTGCCCGCTGTGAGCTTGCCCAGCTCCTCCCACCCCAGACTGGTTAGCACTGGGTGATTCGAGGTCGCTTCGAGCTTGCGACCAAGGCGGGTCGTCATTCGGTAGACGTGCTTGCGGCCATTGGGCTCGATCGCGGCAACCTTGGCCTGTTTCATCGTCAGGTCAGGCGCGAGCGAAGCTACCCATACGTCCTCGCCCTTTTCATGAGATCGGCAGAGTGCGTCCGCGCGACGTCGCCTGCCAGTGGTAGGATCATACACCAACGATCCCTGATTAATACACTTTCCCATCGCCGGTCTTGCAGCGACGATGATCAGGTTCCCGGGCTGGAAACCCCCCGTGATCGAGTCGATGTCGCGGAAGCCGGAGGGCGTCCCGGTCATCTCGCTCTCGCCGGTCGAGAGCTTCTCCAGCCGGTCGACCTCGTCGTGGAGGATCTCCGAGAGCATGCGGAAGTCGCTCGCCTGCTCTTTGTGGGCGACTTCGAAGAGCAGCCGCTCGGCCCGCTCGGAGAGCTCGCGCGGCTCGCCCTCGCGCTCGTGCACCCAGCCCTGGATCTCCTGGCCGGCGCCGAGCAGCCGCCGCAGCAGCGAGTTCTGCTGGACGATCTCGGCGTAGTGCTTGGCGTTGCCGGCCGCCGGCACCTTCGCCGCCAGCTCGGCGACGTAGTTCCGCCCGCCCGCCTCGTCGATCTCGTTGCGCTGCACGAGCGCCTCGGCGACGCTGAGCTCGTCGACCGGCTTCGAGGCGGCGTAGAGGTCGTAGACCGCGCGGAAGATCGCCGCGTGCTTTTCGAGGTAGAAGTCCTCGGCGTTGAGCTTGACCTCGTCGATCACCCGCGTGATCGACGGCTCGGCGACGAGCATCGCGCCGAGCACCGATTCCTCGGCCTCGATGTTCTGCGGCGGGACGTGGGTGGCGGAAGGCTGCGGCATCGACACTTAGTTAAGGCCCGAGGGCGGCGGAATCCTCCCCCGGGGCCCAGGATGACAAGCAAACCAGAGCCGCCCGCCCGCCATCCGCGTCCTCCCCGCAAGCACCGCGTAAAGAGTGCGCGCCCCGCCCTGGCGGAAGTTGTGACCGAGGCGTCGCAGAAAATTTGCATCGTGCGCGCCATTCGCGCGTCCGGAACCTTTACGGTGCAATCATGGACGCGATGAGAGAGAGCTGGACCGACGATCGCCTCGACGACCTGAACGGCAAGGTCGATGCGTTTCGACTCGAAACCCGGACCGAGTTCGCGGCCGTGCGAGCCGAGGTCAAGGAAGAATTCGCCGCGGTCAGAGCCGAGATGAAAGCGGAATTCGCCGCCGTGCGGGCTGAGATGCGTCAGGGCTTCGCGAAGATCGACTCTCGCTTCGAGAGCATGGACCAGCGCCTGCTCGACACGTATCGGATGATGATGGGGTTCTGCGGCCTGATGCTCGCCGCGATCGTCGGGCTGATCGTGACGCAGATCTAGGAGTCAGGAGTCGGCGAGCGGGATCTGCCCCGCGGTCCCCTGGCGTCGTTCGCCGCGGCGCAGGATGCGGCGGGTGAGGATCGCGATGCTGAGGATTGCCGTGGCGCCGAGGCTGAGCTGCACGCTGAGCAGGCCCTCGCGGGTCCAGTAGACGTCGCGCAGGTCGAGCAACAGCGCCGCCTCGTCGAAGGTGAGCCCCATGCCGACGCCCATCGAGAGCGCCAGCCGGTCTTCGAGCTGCTCGTCGTCGGTCAGCAGCGCCGCGGTGCCGGAGCCGAAGGCGAGGACGATGCCGGGGACGAAGTGATGTATGTGGCGACCGCCGACGCGGACGTTGTCGAACGGCCACCAGCGGTCGCGGATGCCCCAGGTCGAGACCCGCACCAGGGCAAAGGAGCCGAGGAACCCGGCAAGCAGGTTGAACAGCACCAGCTCGCTGCGCGGCGCCGCCTCGTAGCCGCTGACCGCGACGCCGACGGTGTCGAGCGCGGCGGCCGGAGCCGCCTCGACCAGCGGTTCGTGGTCCTCGCGCTCGTGGGCGCGCTGTCGCAGCATGCGCCCGAACTGGCCGGCGAGCGCCGCGCCCGCGCCGCCCAGCGCAATGGCCGCCAGTCCCAGCGTCGCCCGCTCGGAGCGGGCCCATCCGAACCGCGTCCGTGCCCTGAGGCGACGGCTCAGGCGGTTGATCCTCAGCTCTCCTCGGCGACGATCGTCTTCACCGCGGCGACGCTGCCGTCGGCGAGCTCGATCTCCACCATGTGGGTGCCGATCTCGCGGATCGGCTGCTCGAGGCGGACTTTGCGTTTGTCGATCCGCAGATCGCGAGCCTCGCGGATCGCGTCGACGATCTCCTTGGCGCCGACCGAGCCGAACAGCCGGCCGCCGTCGTCGGCGCGCTGCTGGATCGTCAGCACGGTCTTCGAGAGCAGCGAGGCCGCCTGCTCTTCGCGTTCGGCGCGCAGTTTCTCCGCGCGTTCGGTCGCGGCCTGGCGCTGCTGCGCCTGCTCGAGCGCGCCCGGGGTTGCGGGTGCCGCGAGCTTGCGTGGGATCAGGTAGTTGCGTAGATAGCCGGGGGCGACGTCGACGGGTTCGCCGCGCTGGCCGAGGCTCTCGACGTCCTCGAGCAGGATCGCCTGCGTCATCGGCCTAGCGCTCTCCGACGTAGGGCAGCAGGGCGATCTCACGCGCCCGCTTGACCGCCACCGAGAGCTGCCGCTGGTGCTTGCGCGAAAGTCCGGTCACCCGGCGCCCGCGCGTCTTCCCCTTGTCGGAGAGGAAGCGCCGCAGCAGGTTGAGGTCCTTGTAATCGACCGCAGCGGAGTTGATCCGCGTGTATTTACGCGGTTTGACGCGGTCGGCGCCACGCCGCCCGCGGCGCGGTGCCGCCGATCCGTTCTCTCGTACTCGAGCCATGAGCGGCCCGCAATGCTACAGACACGGGACTGAGGGCGGCCGGGAGCCCGGCCGCCCTCGGATTGCTCAGAAGGGAATGTCGTCGTCCCCGCCGCCGCCGCCTTCGCCCGCTCCGGCGCCGGCCGGGGCGGCGTCGTAGTCGGAGGTGTCGGCGGGCGTGTCGCTCTGCGGGGTGAAGCCGTTGCCGTTGCCGCCTCCGCCTCCGTCGCGCGAGCCGAGGAACTGGACCGAGTTGGCGATGATCTGCACCGCCTGACGTTTGCCGCTGCCGTCTTTGGCCTCCCACTCGCGCCAGTCGAGCCGGCCTTCGATCGCCACCGGGCGGCCCTTGGAGAGGTAGTTGGCGCAGTTGTCGCCCTGGGCGCCGAAGACGACGACGTTGAAGAAGTTGGGCTTGTCGACCCATTCGCCGGTCTGACCGTCCTTGCGCCGGCTGTTCACGGCCACGCGCAGCTCGCAGACCGTCGTGCCGCCACCGGTGCTGCGCAGTTCGGGGTCCTTGGTCAGGTTGCCGGTGATGACCACCACGTTGATGTTCGAAGCCGCCACGGCTCTCACTCCTCAAGATCGTTTATCGAGACCCCAGTCTAAGAGCGCGACCGGCGCGACTCTCCCCCTTGAAGCCGGAATCTGGGCGAAAAGAAGAGCTAGGCGGCGGGCTCGCCCGGCTCGCCCTCGGCCGGCGCCTCGGGCTCGACCGGGGGCTCCGGCGCGGGCTCGGCCTCCGCAGCCGGCTCGGCGGGAGGCTCGGCGACGGCCGTGGCCGTCTCGGGCTCCGCGGCGGCGGGCGCCTCTTCGGCGGGTGCTCCCTCGGCGGGAGCCGGGGGAGCCTCGGCGGGGCGCTCGCGGGATGCTCCCGGTCCGGGAGCGCTGGTCGCGGGCGGGACCATCAGCGGGGTGTCGGCGTCGACTTTGAAGATGCGAAAGCGCAGCACGCCATCGGCGATCTTGAGGTTGTGATCGAGCTGCTCGAGCAGCGTCGCCGGCCCCTCGAAGCGGAACCACCGGTAGTCGGCCTCGTTGCGCCGCTTGATCTCGTAGGCGAGCTTGCGCAGCCCCCAGACGTTCTCGTGCTTGAGCGTCCCGTCGGCCTCGATCTGCTTCTTCGCCTCGTTCGCGACAGCATCGCGCGCCGGGGCGTCCTGCCCCGGGTCAAGCATCAGGACCAGCTCGTATTCGCGTGCTGCGGCCAAAACGGCGTCGCATGATAGCCAGGTCGCTCAATGCGGCGCGAACTCGGCCGAGCCGTCACTCGGCGGCGCCGGCGGCGGCGGCGGTTCGGCCGGCGCGGGTTCGGGCGTTTCCGGCGGAGGTTCTGGCGCAGGGACCACGGGCTCGGCGGGCGGGTCCTGTCGCGGGGTGGGGGTGTCCGGACGGCGCTGGGTTTTTCGCCCCCGAGGTCGCGCCCGTCCGAGATCCTCGCTGGGGCGAAAAACAGGACGCCGCGCCCTCCGGACACCCCCACCCCGCACCACCCGCCCGAGATGCCGACTCGCCTGACGCGTCGGAAGCTCGCGCGGTTGCGCCTGTACCCGCGGCAGCCCCACATCCGGCGGCAACGGCTCCGGCGGCGGAGGCTGGAGCAAGCTCGGGATGAGCTGCAAGACCACCAGCGCAGCCACCAGCACGCCACCCCCTTTGACCACAAGCTCCCACCGAACGCGCAATCTCACAAGCTTCTAAGGGCTCAGCTCCGGAAACTCGCCCCCGGGACTTCGCAATGAGGGAGCCGCGGTTGGCTGGAGCGGCTGCGGGGGAGTCGTCGGGGAAGGAGGTTGGGGGTCGTCTCGGGAGTGCCTCCCCCCGGCACCGCGGAGTGGTGTTCGCCGCGAAGCGGCACAAGATCAATCCCGCCGCAGGCGGGATTTGGGCACTCCCGGGGCGACCCCCGACCTCCCTACGCCACCGCCTCGCGCAGCGCGGCGATGTCGCGCAGCTGCTCGTCCACCCAATCTCCGGGATTGCGCGAGTAGATGATCTCCTTGAGGTGCTCGGCCCGCAGCTTGCGCTCCTCCGGCTCCATCGTCAGCGCCCGGTGGATCGCGTCGGCCTGCTCCTGGATGTCGAACGGGTTGACCGAGAGCACGCAGTCGGCCAGCTCCTCGTGCGAGCCGGTGTTCTCGGAGAGCATCAGCACGCCGTTGCGGGTATTGACCGCCGGCGCCTCCTTGGCGACCAGGTTCATCCCGTCGAAGATCGAGTTGACCATCAGCAGGTCGAAGTGCTTGTAGCGGGCGACCGCCTCGGGGAAGTTCTCGTAGATCTTCAGGTCGATCGGCATCCAGTCGGTCGTGCCGTGGCGGTGGTTGACCACCGCGACCAGGGCTTCGATTTTCTCCAGGTACTCGGCGTACTCGGGCACGTCCTGGCGCGAGGGCTGTAGGTGGGCGATGAAGGTGACCTTCTCGTGGAACTCGGGGTGCTGGGCGAGGAAGACGTCGAAGGCGGTGAAGCCGCGCAGCACGTTCTTCGAGAGGTCGGCGCGGTCGACGCGGATGATCAGGTGCTCGCGCCGCCGCTCGACGACCTCACGCTCGTACTTGGCCACTTCGGACGAGTCGGCCGCCCGCCGCAGCCGCTCGGCGTCGATCGACAGCGGGTAGGCGCGGGCGCGGGTCTCGCCGCCGGCGTGGCGCACCAGGGATTGGTCGTAGTCGACCTCGACCTCGAGCAGTTCGTCGCAGCAGCGGATGAA
Organism: uncultured Solirubrobacterales bacterium; assembly: GCA_963727465.1. Taxonomy (GTDB): domain Bacteria; phylum Actinomycetota; class Thermoleophilia; order Solirubrobacterales; family 70-9; genus VRUE01. Next base: position 147,443 of record CAVSGL010000003.1, read on the forward strand.
GTTGAGGCAGTAGGAGTGGGTGTGGAACCCGATCAGGTCGTTGGCGAGCATGCCGCGGAAGATCGCCTCGCGGATCCGCCCCGGCAGGATCCGCCAGCTGTCGGGCTGCGACCAGGGGATGTGGACGAAGTGGTGCAGGAAGGCGTCGGGGCGCTCGGCGCGGATCATCCCCGGCGCCGTGTACAGGTGGTAGTCGTGCAGCATCACCAGCGGTCGCTCGCGCCCCTCGATCTGGCCGAGCACCGCGCGGGCGATGTCGCGATTGACCGCCTGGTAGCCGTAGTCCCAGGCGTCGAGCTCCTCCTGGCGGATGTCGGGCGCGTTGGAGAGGTCCCAGAGGTAGTGCTGGATGAACCAGAGGATCGGGTTGGCGATCACGTTGTAGAAGCCGTCGTAGGCGCCCGGGTCGCTGCCGACGAGCAGCACCCGGTACTCGATCCCGTCGATCTCCAGCTCGACCGGGCCGCCGCGCTCTTCGGAGACCGCGACGTCCTCGTCGGTCATCGCCGAGGCGATCCACAGCGCCTCGCGGTGGGAGACGAGGCCCGAGAGCGCGGTGACCAGGCCGCCGCCGCCGCGTTGCACGGTCCGCTCGCCGCTCTCGTCGCGCTCGTACTGGGCCGGGCCCCTGTTCGAGACGATTATCAACGGATCGGACTCGGGCATCGGCCCTCAGCCTACCCGGGGCCGCCCGCGATCTACTCCAGCTCGCCGATCAGCTCCAGCCAGTCGCGCAGCAGGCGCGGCGAGAGGAACTCGCGGCGGGCGTGTTCCTTGCCCTGCCGGCCGAGGCTCTTGCCGAGGCCGGGATCGCGGAGGATCTCGAGGCAGCGCTGCGCGCACTCGGCCGGCGAGTCGACGAGGAAGCCGCTGATCCCGTCTTCGATCTGGAGCGGGATGCCGCCGACGTTGCCGGCCACCGTCGGCCGCCCCTTCCAGAGCGCCTCGGTGACGGTCAGCCCGAAGCCCTCGCGAATCGACTTCTGAAGGCAGACGTCGGACTGCGACTGGAAGGCGTTGACCTCGATCGCGCCGACGTTGTTGAGGTTGTTGAGGATCTTGATGTCGTCGTCGCCGTCGGCGTATTCGACCGTCTGCTGGAAGAAGTCCCAGCCCTCGGGGTCGTCGGTCGCCATCGAGCCGACCAGCGCGAGCTGCGCCTCCGGCAGCTCGGCGGTCAGGTCGCGGTAGGCGTCGATCACGCCGATCGGGTCCTTCCACGGGTCGAAGCGGGAGACCTGCGTGATCAGCGGCCGGTCGACGTCGATGCCGAACTGGTGGCAGACGAAGGCCGCGTCATCGGGGGAGAACGCCATGTTCTTCGGCGAGAGCGGGTCGATCGCCGGCGGAATGATGCGGATGCCGTCGTCGCCGTCGATGCCGCCCGGCACGTAGGCGGGCATGTGCCAGACGGTCGCGTCGTACTCCTCGATCAGCGGCTGGAGCCGGGCGATCGGCGCCGGGTTGGGCTCGGAGAGGTCGATGTGGCAGCGCCAGATCCAGTTGCGGCTCTTCGCCCCCGCGCCGCGTCGCAGCCCGATCGGCTGCGGATCGTGAACGATGACCGTGTCCCACTCGCCATGCAGGTCCCTGGCGTTCGCCGCGTTGATCTCGTCGAAGACCGCCCACTGCTCGTCGCTCAGCGTCTCCTCGGCGCCCTGGAGCGAGTTGTGCAGCAGCTTGGTCGCGTTGAAGAACTCTTCTTTGCCGAAGATCACGTGCCAGTGGGCGTCGACCCCGACGTCGCGCATCAGCGGCACGATCGTGTAGAGGATCTCCGAGACGCCGCCGCCGAACGCGGTCGCGCTGACGTGGAGCACGCGCTGTCCTTTCAGCGGCTCGGCGAGCTCGCGGATGCGCTCGCTCAGCTCCTTGCCGGCGATGTGCGTGTAATCGGCGAGGGCCTTCTGGCCGAGGGCGACTTCCTGAAGCATCGCCGTTTTCTACAGGCAAAAGCGGCTGGACGACGCGCAGGCCGCTCAGCCGCCGGATTCGCCGACCGGCCGCTTGCTCAAGGTCACCTTGACCTTTTCGCGTTCCCCGTCCTTGCGCAGGACTTCGAGCGTCACCTCGTCGCCGGGCCGGTGGGCGGAGATGTAGCGAGCCAGGTCATCTGGTTGGACCACCTGCCTGCCGTCGACCGCGATGATCGTGTCGCCGCCGGCTTCGTAGGGAATCCCCTGGAAACGAAGTTTTTCGTCGCCGCCCTGGAGGCCCGCTTCCTCAGCCGGCCCGCCCGGCACGACTTCGGCCAGCAGGCCGCCGTGGTCGGTGTCGAGGCCGAGCTTCTTGGCGAGCTGCGGATAGAGCGCCTGGGTCGAGACGCCGATGTAGGCGTATTCGACGCTGCCCCTGCGCTCGAGCTGAGCGACCGAGCGCCTGATCGCCGAGACCGGCACCGCGAAGCCGACGCCGTCGTTGGCGCCCGAGTTGGTCTCGATCTGCTGGTTGATCCCGATCACCCTGGCGCCGGCGTCGAGCAGCGGCCCGCCCGAGTTGCCGGGGTTGATCGAGGCGTCGGTCTGGATCGCGCCCTCGATCTGGAACTGGGTCAGCGAGCCGACCGAGCGGTCGGTGGCCGAGACGATGCCGAGCGAGAGCGACTGCTGCTCGCCGAACGGGCTGCCGATCGCGGCGACCGGCTGGCCGACGACCAGCTCGCTGTCGTCGCCGAGCTCCAGCGGATGCAGGTCGAAGCCGTCGGGCTTCACCTCCAGCAGGGCGACGTCGGCAAAGGGGTCGTAGCCGACGATCTTCGCCGCGACGACGTTGCGGTCGGGGAACTCGACGAAGACGGCCTTGGCCTCCCTGCGGTCGCTGCCTTCGCCGTCGGTCACCACGTGCGCGTTGGTGACGATCCGGCCGCTCCTGTCGAGCACGAAGCCGGAGCCTTCGGCGGCGCCCTGCTCGAAGATCGAGCGGATCGTGACCACGCCGGGCGAGGCTTCGCGGTAGACCTTGGCCGCGTCGAAGCCCTCGGTCGCCGTCTGGACGACGACCTCGGTCGTCGTCTTGGTCGCGTTGCCGCCGCTGCCCGAGCCGCCTTCGCCGCCGCCCCCGCACCCCGCGAGCAGGGCGAGGGCGAGCAGGACGATCGCGAGTGGGGCGCCTTGCTTGCGCATACCGTCAGTAAAGCGCCCGGCTCACGCGGGCGCCTTCGCCGGGGCGGCCGGCGCGGTCGCCTCCGCGCCCGGACGCGCCAGCGGCAGGTCGAGCGTGAAGGCCGTGAAGCGGCGGCTGGACGAGATCGCGATGCGCCCCTCCATGCGCTGCGCGAGCTCGCGCGCGATCGCCAGCCCGAGGCCGGAGCCGCCGGCCGAGTCGGCGGTGTAGAAGCGCTCGAAGATGCGCTTCTGGACGCGCTGCGGGATGCCGGCGCCGTCGTCGGAGACGGTCAGCTCGGCGCGTTGGTCGACGGAGTAGATGGTCACGGTGACGCTCGTGCCCTCGGGCGTGTGGGTGAGGGCGTTGTCGAGCAGGATACGGATGACCTGCCGCACCCTCTCGGGGTCGGCGACGGCGACCACCGGCCGGTCGGGGGTGCGCAGCTCCAGGCGCGAGTCGCGCAGTTCGGCCCGGGCGCCGAACTCGCGCACCACGTCGCGCCCCAGCGAGCGCAGGTCGACCCTGCCGAGCGTCATCACGATCCCCCCGGCGTCGAGCTGGGAGAGGTTGAGCAGGTCGGCGGTGAGCTTGGTCAGCCGCTCGATCTGCTGGCGCATCGTGCGCACGAACTCGGCCCGGTCCTCCGGACCGGGGTCGTCCTCTTCGAGCAGCTCGACGAAGCCGCCGAGGCTGAATATGGGCGTGCGCAGCTCGTGCGAGGCGTTGGCGATGAACTGCTTGCGGGCGCTGTCGAGCTCGGCCAGGCGGCGCTGCATCTCGTTGAAGGTGCGGGCCAGCTGGCCGAGCTGGCCGGAGGAATCGACGGGGATGCGGGTGGCGAAGTCGCCATCGGCGACCTTGCGGGCGGCGTCCTCGATGCGGCTGACGCGACGGGTGACGAGCTTGGCCGAGTAGAAGCCGGTGGCGAGCGCGATCAGGCAGGCGATCCCGCCACCGATGAGAATCGGGCCGGCGGCATCCGCGTGGCCGCCGACGACGACCACCCAGAGGTAGATGAAGGCCGCCGTGCCGGCGGCGAGCGCGACGGCGGTGGTCGTGATTCTGTTGCCGAGCGGGGTGAGGCGGAGCCGCTTCATTCGCGGAATCGGTAGCCGACCCCGCGCACCGTGAACAGGTACTCGGGCTGCTTGGGGTCGGCCTCGATCTTCTCCCGCAGGTGGCGGATGTGGACGTCGACGGTGCGCGGGTCGCGGTAGTCGGAGTCGCCCCAGACGTGCTCGAGCAGGGTCTCGCGGCTCAGCACCTTGCCCGGCGAGCGGGCGAGCGCGCTGAGGATCTCGAACTCGACGTAGGTCGCGCTGACCTCGTCGCCGTTCAGGGTCACCGAGCGGCGCTCGGGGTCGATCTTCAGCTCGCCGTGCTCGATCGGCTCTTCGTCGGGCGCCTCGACCGCCATGCGCGAGCGGCGCAGCGCGGCCTTGACCCGGCTGCGGAACTCGCGCATCGAGAACGGCTTGGTGATGTAGTCGTCGGCGCCGACCTCGAGCCCGGCGACCTTGTCCATCTCGTTGTCCTTGGCGGTCAGCATGATGATCGGCACCTGGCTGCGGCGCCGCAGCTGGCGGCAGACTTCGACCCCGTCGAGCTTCGGCAGCATCAGGTCGAGGACGACGAGGTCGTAGCGGGCCTCGTCGAAGCGCTCCAGCGCCTCGCGGCCATCCAGCGCGGAGGTGACGTGGTAGCCGTCCTTGCGCAGGGGGTAGCTGAGCAGGGTCTGCACCGATTGCTCGTCGTCGACGAGCAGAATCCGAGTTGACCCGTTGGGCATGCCCTAAAGGGTAATCCGCGCACGTTGCGAACAAGCTGAGAGCAGCCCGGATCACTCTTGGACGTATGTGCGAGTACCAAGAACTAAGGTTCGCTCGACAGGCGTCGATAGGAGCAGAGAGATGCAGCAACAGCAGCTGAAGAGCCTCGTCGAGAGCGGCAGCTACCGGCCCGAGCCGGAGCTGGTCGCGCAGGCGATGCTGCGCCGCCGCGGGGTGCGGGCGCTGCTCACCGGCGCTCCGCTCAGCTCAGCTGATCGAATCCCCGCGGGGACAGACTCCCGCCGCCAGGCAGCCTGATCTCGACCCCCTCGCCGGGCGCGACCTCGCCGATCCGGGTCAACTTCGCTCCAGCCGTTTCGACCGCTGCTCTCGCCTCCTCCAGGCGCACCGCCGGCAGCGCCGCGAGCAGCTCGTAGTCTTCGCCGCCGGACGCGGCCAGCTCGAGCGGATCGCGCCCGGCGGCGTCCGCCGCCTCGGCCACGCCCGGCGCCAGCGGCAGCGCGCCGGCGTCGATTCGTAGGCGAACGCCGCTCGCCGCCGCGACGTGCCCCGCGTCCCCGCCAAGCCCGTCGCTGAGGTCGATCATCGCCGCCGCGCCGGCCTGCCCCAGCGCCCGCCCCTCGTCCAGCCGTGGCGAGGGTTCGAGCTGCCGCGCCAACAACAGCCGCCCGCGGTCGAGCTTTTCATCGCTATCCGGCGATAACCTCGACCGCGCCTCGGGTGGGTGTGACGATTTGGGACCTTCGAGGAGGGGCGCGCCGGCTTCGGATTCGAGCAGCAGCAGGCCCGCGGCGGCGCCGCCGAGCTCGCCGGTGACGACGAGAGTGTCGCCGGGGCGGGCGCCGCCGCGGGTGACGAAGTCGGTCGCCTCGGCGGCGTGGCCGACGACGGTCAGCGCCAGGGTGAGGACGGGGGCGCGGGTGACGTCGCCGCCGGCCAGCGTCGTCCCGGTGTCGGCGGCGAGCGCCGCCATCCCGTCGAGCAGCTCCAAGCACCCGTCCTCGTCGAGGTCGGGCGGGACGCCGAGGACGACGTAGGCCTCGCCCGGCTCGGCGGCCATCGCCGCCAGGTCGGAGAGCGCGACGGCCAGCGCCTTGTGGCCGATCTGCCGCAGGCCGCTCCACTCGCGCCGGAAGTGGACGCCGTCGATCAGCGCGTCCACGGAGGTCGCCGTGGCGCCCTCCGGCACGACGATCGCCGCGTCGTCGCCGCTGCCGAGCTTCACCCGTGAGCCGGGCGGCGGCAGCCGCTCCCTGATCGACTCGAGCAGCTCGAACTCGCCCATGCGGTCATTCTCGCCGCTGCGGGGCGCCGGTGATAGCCCCCGATCGGACTAAGGTGCTGCAAAGCGTGTCAGAGGATCAACCGTTTCTGCACAAGCTCGGCGACGCCGGCGCCCGCGTCGGCACCCGCCCCCCGCGCAGCAAGCGCGTCCGGCTGGCGATCCAGCTCGGCATCGCGATCGTCATCTTCGGCTTCCTCGTCCTCACCGTCATCAACCAGTGGTCGGAGATCAAGGACAAGGGCGTCCACTTCCACCTCGGCTGGCTGATCGCGGGCTTCGCGGCGCTGCCGTTGTTCTATGTCATGAGCGCGCTCGGCTGGGACCTGATCCTGCGCTTCCTCCGCCACCCGATCGGAGTCGGCCGGGCCCAGGTCGCCTGGGGCCAGCCGCTGCTCGCCCGCTACGTGCCGGGCAGCGTCCTCTATGTGCTTGGCCGCGTGCTGCTCTCCGAGCGGGCCGGGGTGCCGCGCCGGCTGACGATCGCCAGCATCGTCTACGAGCAGGCGATCTCGGCGACCTCCGGCGTCGCCTTCGCCGCCTACTTCATCATCAGCCACCCCGACCTCCAGGGGCAGCCGCTGCGCTGGGCCGTGCTGCTGGTGATCCCGGTCGCGATCGCGATCCTCCACCCCCGCGTCTTCGGCCCGCTCGCCAACCGCGCCCTGCGCGCCTTCGGGCGCGAGCCGCTGCCCTCGGTGATCCCGCTGCGAGGCGTGCTCACCCTGATCCTCTTCTACGTCCTCGTCTGGGGCGTCGTCTCGGTCGGGATCTACTGCGTGGCGCGCTCGGTGACGAGCGTGCCGCTGAGCGAAGTGCTCACCGTCGGCTCGGCGCAGGCGGTCGGCTACGTGGCGGCGCTGGTCACGCTGGTCGCTCCGGCGGGGCTGGGCATCCGCGACGCGGCGTTCGCCTGGGCCGTGAAGGGCGCCGTGCCCGGCGGCAGCTTCGCCCTCGGCTCGCTGATCGCGATCGCGGTGCGCGGCGTGATGACGGTGGTCGAGCTGGTCTACGTCGGCCTGGTCACCGCGCTCGGCCGGCGCGAGGGCTGGTCGGTCCATACGGGTGTCATCCACCCCTCCCCAGAGGAGGAGGCGGCGGGCGCCGAGCGCGAGGCCGATATCCACGCGCCGGAGATTCTCTAGCTGCGCCCGTATCCGGAGCGCCAGGACACCAGAAACCGTCACAGAACTCATCGCTGTTGAGTTTTTCCTTGCTCCAGCACGGCAAAGGTCCGCAGCGGCGGTCAGAGCGGCATCCGGGCGGGGAGCTGATAGGCGGTCAGCGCCAGGGTTAGGAGCTGCAAGGGACGATCTCGCGACAGGGCCACCAGCGGTAGCGCCCAGATCAGGTACCAGGGAAGGAGCCAGGCGGTGGCCACGAGGAGGGCGAAGGACGCCCAGGCGGCGCAGCGGAGCCAGTCGGCGCCGCGCCAGGTTCGCCAGAGAAGGTAGGCGAAGGCGAGGGCGAAGAGGGCGAGGGCCGTGGCGCGGACCGCGGTCTCGTCGAGGCCGGTGAGGCGGGCGAAGGTGGCGGGGATGCTCATGTGGGTGGACTCATGCTCGTGGCGGCCGAGCAGCTCCACCGCGTGCAGCCAGTGCCAGCCGAATGCCCCATATGCGGCGACCCCGAGCACGAGCGCCCCAACCGCCCCACCGGCCACCCACCCCACGGACCCAGATGAAGCCTTGTTTCCCCTATAGGGGGGCAAAGGCTTCATTTTCGCCGCGCCGACCAGGGCGAAAGGGGCCGCCAGCGCGGCGGGGGCCTTGATCGCGAAGGCGGCGACGTAGGCGGCGCCGGCCGACGTCTCGGCGGCCGAGAGCGTCGCGGCGACGCCGAGGGTCGCGGCGAGCATCGCCAGGCCGTCGTTGTGGGCGCCGCCGACGACGTGGATGAGGACGAGCGGGTTGAGGGCGACGAAGGCGGCCGCGCCGATCGGGGAGACGCCGCGGGACGGAGCGACGCGGGCCAGGAGCAGGGCGATCGCGAGCACCGCGAGCGCCGCGGTCGCCTTCAGCGCCGCCACCGCCAGCCAGGGCGGCAACCAGGCCAGCGGGTAGGTCAGCAGGGTGAAGAGCGGGCCGTAGGCGCTGGTCGTGTCGATCCAGGTGACCCGGGCGTAGGCCGGGTCGAACGGTTCGGCGGCCGGCGGGTGGACGTAGGGGTTGAGGCCGTGGAGGACGCTCAGCCGGGCGTAGTCGACGTAGCTGTAGACGTCGTGCGAGAGGAGGACCGGGGCGAGGGCGAATGCCGCGACGAGAACGAGGATCGCCGCCCAGAGCAGGCGCCACTTGCGATCGTCGGACACGCCGGCAGCTGTCCCGGCTATTCCGCCCCGGCGCCGCCGGTGGCGTTCCCTTCGCCCACTCCGGCGCCTCCCCCGCTCCCGTATTCGGGCGGAGGCGGCGGCACGTGCGTCGGTTCCTGGCCGACCCCCGGCGCGTAGGCGTTGGGGTCATAGCCGCCGGTCGCTTCCTTGCCCAGCCGTTCGGCTTCGCTTTCTCCCCCGTTTTCCTTGGCCGTGAAGTCGGACCCGCCGCTGTTCGGGGCGGTGGCCGTGTGGCTGCCGTAGAACGGCGCCCAGCTGATCGGCGTGCTCGGCTTCTCGAATTCCTCGCAGGGGATCTCGGCGCCGCTGTAGAGCGAGTTCCAGATCTCGGCCGGGAAGGTGCCGCCGTAGACGGTCTGGCCGTGCACGCTGGTCATTTCGATCCCGTTCGACTGCGGGTAGCCGACCCAGACGACGGTCGCCAGGTTGGGCTGGATGCCGGCGAACCAGGCGTCGGTGAAGTTGTCCGTCGTCCCCGTCTTGCCGCCCTGCCCGGGACAGCCGGTGTAGGCGGCGGTGCCCGTGCCTTCGGTGATGTTGTCGTGCAGCAGGCGCCAGACCTCGTAGGCGACCGGTTCGGAGACGACCCGCCGCGGTTCGGGACGTTCCGGCCGGTCGACCCGCCCGCCGGGGAAGACGACGCGCTTGATCGCGATCGGGTTGCGGTGGATGCCGCCCGCCGCCAGCGTCGCGTAGGCGTCGGCCATCTCCAGCGGCGAGACGCCGATCCGCAGGCCGCCGATTCCCTCTGCCGGGATCCCGTCGAGCGGGCTCTCGATCCCCATCGACTTCGCCGTCGCCTTGACCGCGCGCGGGCCGACGTCGAGGTCGAGCTGGGCGAAGACGGTGTTGTCGGAGGCGACCGTCGCCTGCTTCAGGTTGACCCGCCCCAGGTAGCCCTCGTCCGCGGTGCTGACTTCCCAGTGCCCCCACCGGGGCAGGTTCAGGTCGAGGTGCTTGGACATGTAATAGGTCGAGTAGGGGTCGATCCCCTGCTTGATCGCGGTGGTGAGGACGAAGCTCTTGAAGGTCGAGCCGGGCTGGCGGTGCCCCTGAGCGGCGAGGTTGAACTCGCTGCGCTCGTAGCTGGAGCTCGACACCATCGCCTCGATCCGGCCGTTGCGCGGGTCGATCGAGACCAGCGCCGACGCGGGGTCTTCCGGGTAGGGCAGCGCCGAGCGCATCGCTTCCAGCCCGACTTCCTGCAACCGCGGCTCGATCGTCGTGTGCACCTCGAGCCCGCCCCTGCGCACCGTGTTCACCCCGTAGGCCGCGATCAGCTTGTCCTCGACGTAGTCGAAGAAGTAGGGCTGGCGCTTGTCGAAGTAGCCGCGGTCGAGGTCGAGGCCGAGCCCGCGTCCCTGCGCGGTGTGCGCCTGCCGGCGGCTGATGTAGCCGAGCTTGGCCATCTTCGCCAGCACCGCGTTGCGCCGCTCGCGCGCCCCTTCCGGGTTGAGCACCGGGTTGTAATCGGTCGGCGCCTGCGGCAGGCCGGCGAGCAGCGCCGCCTGGCGCAGGTTGAGCTTCCAGACCGGCCTGGAGAAATAGATCTTCGCCGCCGCGCCGACCCCGATCGCCGTCGCCCCCTTGATCGTTCCGTAGGAGGCGGTGTTGAGGTACTGGCTGAGGATTTCGCGGCGCGAGTGCCGTTCGGCGTACTCGATCGCCAGCTTCGCCTCGATGATCTTGCGTTCGAGCGTGCGCGCGGGGTTCTGGATGCAGAGGTTGCGCACGAGCTGCTGGGTGATCGTCGAGCCGCCCTCGACCGTCTTGCCCGCTTCGAGGTTCTTCAGCGCGGCGCGCACGATGCCCTCGGGATCGACGCCGCCGTGTTCGTAGAAGCGCTCGTCCTCGATCGCCACCGTGGCGAGCCGCATCGTCTTCGGGATGCGGCGGATCGCCACCGGCGCCCGCGCCTGGTCGGAGGCGACGATCCCCAGCCGGCTGCCGTCGGCCGCGTAGAGGACCGAGTTGCCGCCCTTCTCGATCGGCTTGCAGGCGGCGAGCGAGGGCGCCTTGGCGGCGACGTCGAGCACCCAGGAGACGACCCCGACCGCGGCGATCGCGAGCAGGGCCGCGGCGCCCAGGCCGACCAGGAGGATCTTGCCGCCGGCCCCTCCCCGGTGCCGCTGGCGACGGCGGTTGCGCTGCGTCATCGAGTCTGAGGGTACTCGGCGGCGGGCGCGACCTGTGACACTCCCCGGCCTGATGGAGGTCCGCTTCCCCTACGCGACCTGGGGCGCGCACATGGCAATCGGCGGGGTGCTGATCGCGCTCGGCCTGGGAATCGTGCTCGGCATCCCGGCGGTGATCGTCGACAACCCGAGCGAAGGCAACCTCAGCACGGGCGCCAACGTGGTCGTGCAGCTTGCGACCGCGCTCGGCTTCCTGCTCGTGCCGCTCGCGGTGGCGAGCGGCTGGGGGTCGGTCTCGCTGTGGGGGGCGTTGCAGCGACTTGGGGTGCGGCGCTTCCGCCTCGGCGACGTCAGGTGGATGCTGGCCGCTGTCGGCGCCTACCTGCTCTTCGCCGGCGTCTACACGGCGATCTTCGGCGCGCCCGAACAGGAGGACATCGCCGAATCGTTCGGCACCGTGCCGGTGCAGATCCTGCTGATCGCGATCGCCGCTCCGGTCAGCGAGGAGGTCTGCTTCCGCGGCATGCTCTTCGGCGGCCTGCGCACGCGCATGCCCCGGCTCGCCGCCGCCTTCGTCAGCGCCCTGATCTTCGGCGCCCTGCACGCGCTCACCGGGATCAGCGCCGTGCCGCCGCTGATCTTCTTCGGCTTCGTCCTCGCCCTGCTCTACGAGCGCACCGGCTCGATCCTGCCGGGGATCCTCCTGCACATGCTGAACAACTCCGTGGCGCTGATCGGGCAGTAGGGGTGGGGGCCAAAAAAACGGCCCGCGTAAAGCGGGCCGGGTGAAGCCACGGTGAGGTGGCGGCAAGTGATTGACAACCACCGTCACGGTATCACGGCCGACATCTCTCCAAGCAAGCCGTTGAGCTGCGGAGTTCGGGACGTAGAGCGGGAGCTACACCGCAGGCCGCCTGACATTTGCACCTCGCCTGAACTTCGCGCTCAACACTTCAATTAGCGGAGGGCGGGGGACTCGAACCCCATCCGAGAGCAAGCTCGAACTCATGGTTGTCAATCATTTGCCGGCACCTACCGGCGTCACCCTCCGCTGCCCCGAACGTAGCCGAGAAATCCGCTATTTCAAGCCATGTTTCACAAATTTTTCAGACAGTTGACTGAGCCGTGACAGAGCTGTTACGAAGCCGTGACAAACCGGCCGCCGGGGGCATCCGCAAGAATCCCGCTCCCGTGATTCGCCACGTCGCCTGCGCTCTCGTCCTCGCTGCCCTTTTGGCGCTGCCGAGCGCCGCCCTGGCCGCGCCGGCAAAGCAGCCGGGCGGCACCGGCGGAGCCGCAGGCAAGGCGCCGCAGTCGCAGGGTCCGCTCGATGCCGTGGTGAAGATCGTCCGCATCGGGCACCTCAGCGGCGGCCGCGCGCAGATCTACAGCACGGTGCCGGCGATCGGCACGGTGAAGCCGTTCGTCGCCGGCCAGAGGGTCGACGTCAGCTTCTACCTCAACGGGCGCCGGATCCAGCACCAGAAGGTGAAGCTGCGCAAGGGCAAGGGCGGCGCCGGGGTCTTCCGGGCGAAGGTCCGCGTTCGCGAGGCGGGCAGGTACGCGGTCAGCGCCAAGCACGTCGCGACTGCCGCCCTGGGCGGCGACCGCACGGTGCGCAAGAGCTGGAAGGTCAGCTTCCCCGCCCTGCACAGCGGCCAGTGCGGCGACGTCGTCGTCGGCTTCAAGAAGGCGATGCGCAAGCTCGGCTACGTCGTCAACAGCGGCCGCTGCTTCGGCGGCAAGACCGGCCGCGGCGTGCTCGCCTACCGCAAAGTCAACGGCATGAGCCGTAGCGAGCGCGCCGGCGCCGGCCTGGTCAAGCGCGTCTTCGCCGGCCGCGGCGCCTACAGGGTGCGCCACCCCGGCGCCGGCGAACACCTCGAGGCGCCGCTCGACAAGCAGGTCCTCGTCTTCGCCAAGGGCGGCAGGCCGTTCGCGGTCTACCCGGTGTCCTCCGGCAAGTCCTCGACCCCCACGGTCACCGGCCACTTCCACTTCATCCGCACCGAACCCGGCTACAACTCGCACGGCATGTACTACTCGTTCTACTTCTACGGCGGCTACGCCGTGCACGGCTACGAATCGGTGCCCGACTACCCCGCCAGCCACGGCTGCATCCGCACCTTCATCGCCGACCAGCCCGAGATCTACGAGCGGATCAACTTCGGCGAGAGCATCTTCGTCTTCTGAGTCGAAAGGTCTCGCTTAGGACGCTGAGAGCTTAGTAAGCGATATGGCAGTTTCCTTTAGTAAGCTCATCGCCAAATGAGCGATCGCTTCGAAAGCCGCCAGGCGGAGGGGTGCGGTGTCTGAGCGCGCTGGAAGCTTCCGGGAGGTTCGAGATGGGCCGGCGAGCTACCTCGCCTTCCATCCCGCGCTGTTGCCACCCGATCCTCCGCTGGCGCTCGACGTGGAGCTGCACCGGTTGCTCGACCGGGCCAATCAGGCCCTCGGGCGGCTCGACGGAATCACGCTCCTCCTGCCGGACCCGAGCCAGTTCCTCTACACCTTCATCCGCAAAGAGGCGGTGCTCTCATCGCAGATCGAGGGGACGGTCTCGTCTCTCTCCGACCTGCTGCTCTTCGAGAACGAGGCGGCTCCAGGCGTGCCGATCGAAGATCTCGAGGAGACGTCCAACTACATCGCCGCGATGGACCACGGCGTTCAATCGATCGCCTCTGGCCGGCTGCCGCTCTGCAACCGACTGCTGCGCGAGGTCCATGCACTGCTGCTTCGGTCTGGGCGCGGAGCCGACAAGACCCCCGGTGAGTTCCGCCGCTCGCAGAACTGGCTTGGAGGGACGCGGCCCGGAAACGCCCGCTATGTCCCGCCTCCATGGGAGGAGGTCGAACCCGCGATGTCCGGCCTGGAGCGTTTCCTGCACGACGAACCCGAGCCCTCGCCGGTGCTGATCAAGGCGGCACTGGCCCACGTCCAGTTCGAGACCGTCCATCCGTTCCTCGACGGCAACGGTCGTGTCGGTCGGCTGTTGATCACGTTGCTGCTGGTGGACCAGGGCGTGCTCACGAGGCCGCTGCTGTACCTGAGCCTCCACCTGAAGCGCAACCGCGACGCCTACTACGAATACCTACAGCGTGTCCGCACCGAGGGCGCCTGGGAGGAGTGGCTGCGCTTCTTCCTAGAGGGCGTCGTCGACGTCGCCGAATCGACCGCGACGACGACTCGCGGGATAGTCGAGATGATCGAGCGTGACCGGAGCCGCATCCATCAGCTCGGCCGCGGTGCGGCAACCGCGCTCCGGGTGCATGAACTGGCTGTCAGGCGGGTGGTCGTGAAACCCCCCCGGGCTGCCGACTCGCTTGGCCTCTCCGAGCCGCCGGTCTACGCAGCGATCTCGAGACTCGAAGACGCCGGGATCCTGCGCGAGGTCACCGGCCGAGCGCGTGGCAAGACCTACGTCTACGGCGAGTACATGGACATCCTCAACGAGGGAACCGAGGTTTGAGCACCGGCCATAGGATGCGCGCGATGCCGGACCTTGACGCCGCCAAACGCACGCTTCTCGCCGAGCTGCGCGAGCACTCGCTGGTGGTCGGCGAGGTGACGCTCTCCAGCGGGGCGACGGCGCAGTACTACGTCGACGCGCGGCGAGCGCTGCTGCGCCCGGCCGGGTTCCGCGCCGCGGGCGAGCTGGTCGCGGCGGCCGCGGTCGAGGCCGAGGCGGACGCGGTCGGCGGTCCCGCGACCGCGGCGATCCCGCCGAGCTGCGCCGCCCTCGCCGTGCCCGCCGGCGAGCACCTCGTCGGCTTCTTCGTCCGCGGCGAGCGCAAGCAGCACGGGCTCCAGCGCTGGGTCGAGGGCCCGGTCGCCGAGGGTGACAGGGTGCTCGTCGTCGAGGACACCGTCACCACCGGCGGCTCGACCGTGAAGGCGATCGAACGGATCCGCGAGCAGGGCCTCGAGCCCGTCGCCGTGGTCGCCGTCGTCGATCGCCTCGCGGGCGGCGGCGAGGCGATCGAAACCGCGGCCGCCGCCCCCTACCGGGCGCTCGTCACGATCGACGAGATCTACCCGGACCGCCCCGACCGGGGCTGAGGCCCGGGCCCGCCGCCGCGTTCGAATAAACGCCGTATACCCCTGACGTTCCCGCTGAAAGCCGCATCGCAGAGCGGGATCCCGCTCTGCCGTAGCACCGCCTGAAACAGCGCGCTTTCTCTCAGAAACATTGTCCTTGACAATAAAAAGGTCACTGTTTACAGTTTTCCCGCTCGTTCTTTGAGACGGGCAGGGACGCACCACAGGGAAACCAGAGCCCGGGAGGGCCGCGCAGGGATGCGGCCGGCAGAGGGGCTCGAGGGACAAGGAGACAGCTACGTGAGTACGCACGCGAAGGCAACCCCTACGGGACCCGACCAGCGCCAGGCGGGCAGCCTCGGCCGTATCTTCCGTGGAGTCCTCGCCGGCCGTGCGGCAGCGCCTGGCACCAAAGGGAGTGGTGCGCCTTCAGGTCGCCTCGGGACCCTCGCCCTGGCGCTCGCTGCCGTGGTCGCTCTGCTCGCCCTCTGCGCCGCGAGCGCCTCGGCGACCGTCACCCACGAAGAGGAAGGATTCTCGCCGATCGACGGCAGCGCTACCGGCGTGTCGCTCAACGAACTCTGGTCCATAAGCATCGACGAAGAAACCGGCAACGTCTTCGTCCCCAATCCAGGTCCCGGCGGCGGCCCGGGCGAATACATTGGCACCGAACTCGCCATCCTCGGCGGCGAAGGAGGGCTGCCCGAAGAAGTCGCCTCCCCCTACGCGATCGGCGGCTTGGAATTCTCCGGCAACACGACCTACGCTGTGGCCTACGACAACGTGGAAGCCAGCCCCAAGCACGGGACGCTCTACGTCTACGACAAGACTTCCGAGGCTGACGAGCGCCTCAAGGAGTACATGCTGGACGCAGGCACCGAAACCTTCGTCCTGCAGACGGGCGCCGGCAACGAACCCGAACTTCCGGGAGTCGACGAAGGGCCTAGCGCGGGGATTGACAAAGACGGCAACCTATGGGTTGGATCAGCCTTTGCCAAAGCAATCTACAAAGTCGACACCTCAGGAACTGTTGCCAAATACGATGTCGGCTCCATAAAATTCATAAATCAAGTAGCCGTAGACAGCGCCGGGAATGTATACCCCGCGTCGAACACCGGCATCTACAAGTGTGTCCCCAACGGCTCGGATGAACTGACCGCCGAAGGCTGCACGCACTTCGGCCCCGAAACCTACGCCCTCGGCGTCGCGGTCGACCGCGAACACAACCACGTCTATGCCGCCTATTACCAGCCCGAACGGCGCATCGTCGAGTACGACATCGCGAGCGGCGGAATCATCAGCGAATTCGGAGCGGGGCAAGTCAACGGCAGTGTCGCGGTCGACGAATCCACGGGGCGCATCTACGCGGCCGACGGGGCAAGAGAAGGCGGCGGCGTGGTCCGCGTCTACGGCGCCGCCGTGGTCGTCCCCACGGTCAAGGCTACCGCGGCCACCGAAGTCGCCGGCACCAAAGCGACCCTGAACGGCTCGGTCAACGCCGAAGGCACGCCGGTCGAAGAATGCTTCATCGAATGGGGCGCGACCACCGCCTACGGCCACAAAGAAGCCTGCGAAGGCGAAGTCCCCCCCGACGCCTCCCCGCACCCGGTGAGCCTCAAGGTCAGCGGCCTCACCCCCAACGGCGCCACCTACCACTACCGGGTCGTGGCGGTGAACGAATTCGGCACCGCTCAAAGCGACGACAAGACCATGACCACCGCGGGCACCGTCATCACCGAGCCCGCGACCGGCGTCGGCACGACCGCGGCCACCCTCAATGGCTCCGTCGGCCCGGAAGGCTCCGAAGTCCTCGACTGCCAGCTCGAATACAAGCGCTCCACCGACTTCGAACTCACCGAAGTCCCCTGCGATCCGAACGCTTCGGAAATCGAAGCGGACTTCACGACCCACCAGGTCAGCGCCCAGCTCTCCGAACTACAGCCCAACGCGACCTACGTCTTCCGCCTCAAGGCGACCGTGCAGGAAGGGAGCGAAGAAGTCACCCGCTACGGGGACACGCTCAGCTTCACCACCACCGGCCCGCCCCAGATCGCCGAAGTCCGCGCCGTCGACGCCACGCAGGACTCGGTCACCCTGGAAGCCAAGATCGACCCCTCGGGCTTCGGCACCTCCTACCGCTTCGAGTGGGGCCCGACCGACTCCTACGGCACCAGGGTCCCGGCGAGCTTCGAACCGTTCATCGGCTCCGGAAACGAGCCGGTCCGAGTCACCGCGGAGCTCAGCGGCCTCTCGGCGGCTTCCGTCTACCACTACCGAGTCGTCGCCTCCAGCACGCTCGGGGGCACGACCACGGTCGCGAGCGCCGACCAGACGCTCGAAACGCTCAACTCCTGCAACCTGCCCGATGGGCGCTGCCTGGAGATGGTTTCGCCGAAGGATCTGGGGCCGGTCGCCGCCCCGGGGCGCTTCCTGGCAAGTCGCGAACTGCACAGGCAGGCAAGCGATGTCCCGGGCGCTGTCGGCTACACGATCGAAGCAGGCCTACCTGACGCCACCCGCAGCGCCGAAGTCCTCTACAAGAGCGTACGCGGTCCCGATGGCTGGACCTCGAAGCAGATGAGCCCAGGACTGGAGACCGAAAATCGGATCAACCGCAACAATGCCATTCCGAGCGAAAACCTCGCTCTATCCGACGACCTGGACTGCGGCCTGCTGGTCAGCAACCAACTCCTCACTGACGATCCCGTCGCGAAGACCATGGTCGAACTCGGTGGCCGCAACCTCTATGTGCGAAATCCGGACGGCACGTACGACTTGGTGAGCGAATACCCGCCGACGAACCCGGAAGTGTTTGCGGGATACAACAACTACATCGCCTACGGCCTCTCGGCGGACTGCAAGCGCGTTCTGTTCACCAGTCACTTGCGCTTCCCCGGCTTGGGTGACTCCGACCTCTACGAATGGACCGAGGCCGGCGGCCTCAAGAACGCTGCCTACGTTCCCAGCGGGGGCGGCGAAGAAGCGCTCGCCCCGACGGCCGGCGCCGGCAGCATGAACTCGGTGTCCGATGACGGCTCCCGGGCCTTCTTTCAGGCCAAACGCCTCAGCGGCAAAGTCGGCGGCGAAGTTGGAAAGGTCGGGGTCTTCGTCCGCGAGAACGGCGAAAGCCGCGACGTCTCGGCCAGCGAGACCGGCACGCCGAACACCGGCGCGAGCTACGTCGGCGCGACGCCAGACGGCTCTCGCGTCTACTTCACCGCCAACGCCGGTTTGACCGCCGAAACGAGCGCCTCGGGCACCGACCTCTACGAATATGACCTGGAAGCCGAAGAGCTGCGTGACCTCTCCGTCTTCCCGGCCGGTGACGCGGACGCGGCCGGGCTGGTCGGCGTGGCCGATGACGGATCGCATGTCTACTTCGTAACCAGGACGCAGCTGCTGCCGGGCCGTGGGCCGACGACCGCGGAGAATCAAGCTTCAGGCACGTTCTCCGTATATGACTCCTCGGGTGCTTCGCTTCGCTTCGTGGGCGTGGTGGACGGACTGCTGTACAACACCACTGCCGAATTCGCGAACCGAACGGCGCGAGTCAGCCCGGATGGCCGGTATCTGCTGTTCGAATCGGCAGTGGATTTCGCCGGCTATGACAGCGACGGCAGGCGCGAGGCCTACCTCTATGACTCACGGGACACGAGCACACCTATCAAGTGCGTGTCGTGTCGCCAGGACGGCCAGGCGCCGGGGCATCCAGATTTGGAAACCGTGCTTGCACGGAGCGGCCCCAGCGAAAGACTTGCCGTCCCTCAGTCGCTGGTGATACGCGACGGCGAGCCGCTCGTGTTCTTCGTGTCGATCGAGGCGCTGGCGCACGGTGCCGTTCAGAACGAATGGAATCTCTACGAGTGGTCGCACGACCAGGTGTTCCACATCGCGACCGAACCGGGTACCGGCGACGAAGGGGAAGCACCAGGGCATGAAGTGTCATTCGTCGGCGCCAGCGCCGACGGCACCGACCTGTACTTCTTCGATGCGAAGGCGCTCAACTGGGAAAATCCCGACGAACGGTATGCGACCTGGGACGCCCGGGTCGGCGGCGGCTTCCCCGAACCGCCATCCCCCGAACCGTGCGACCCGACCAGCGAAGGCGCCTGCCAGGGCCAGGGCTCGGGCAATCCCTCCAACCCCTCGGCGGCGAGCAGGAACTTCCAGGGTCAGGGCAACGTCAAGGAAACGGGCAATGGAGCCAGCCGCTGCACGAGTGCGGCCCGCCAGGCCCAGCGCCTCAGCGCCAGGGCCAAGAAGCTGCGCCGCAACGCGCGCAGGGTGAACCGCAACGGCCACCGCGCCCGCGCGATGAAGCTAAACCGCAAGGCGCGCAACCTGGCAAAGCGTGCCAGGAGCCACAGCAACCAGGCCAAGCGCTGCCGCAAGCGGCTGCGAGCCGGCAACGACGGGAGGGCAGGCAAGTGAGGACCGCGACCGAGACGAAAGGCAAAGCCATGAAGATCCGTCGATCGCTCATCGGCCTCACGCTCGCCCTCACCGGGCTGTTCGCGACGAGCGCCGCGGCACAGGCGGAAGTGACGCCTGCGCCGGCCTGGAAGGTCATCGCCGCCACCGGCCCCACCCACCTGCCCCCCGTGCAGTCGGAGACCCAGCGGATCACCGTTGAAGCCGAAGGCGGCGATTTCACGCTCGCGCAGGTAAGCGAAGGCGAAGGCCATCTCAGCTACGGCCGCTGCTACATCTTCCCCGGCGTCGCGGCGGGGGCCACCGAACTCACCTGCTCGGGCTTCATCCCGGTCACCGGGGAATTCGAGGTCGGCCAGAAAGTCACCTCCGGCAGCGGAATAGCCGCCGGCACCACGATCGAAACCGTTTCCCCCGACGGCAAGACGATCACCCTCTCCCAGCCGACGACCGGGGAAACCAAGAATTACATCTCCTTCGGCTCCAAGGAAGTAACCTCGGTCACCGGCGCCTTCAACGTCGGCGAAGAAATCACCGGAGAAGGGATCCCCGCCTCGACGACCGTGGAAGCAGTTGGCGCGGGGACCCTGACGCTCTCCAACTACCCGACCAAAGCCGGCACCGTCGCCCTGTCTGCCGGCCAGGAAACCGCCCCGATCCCCTACGACGCCTCCGCGGAAGAACTCCAGGCCGCCCTGGAAGCCGGCATGCCCGGCTTCGGCCCCGGCGCCTTCCAGGTCAGCGGCGGCCCCGGCGGCGACGCCGAACACCCCTATTTCGTGACCTTCGCGGGCGAAGCCGCGCTGAAGGACCAGAAGCCGTTCAGCACGGGCATCGAAGGGCTCGAAGGCGCCCACAAGTACGTGCATGTGTACACCACTGTATCCGGAGGCAACGGCACCGGCGAAATCGGCGTCTTCCCCATCAACGTCGGGAGCGAAGACACCAGCGGCGAACTAACCGTCGAAATCGGTCCGTTGCCCGTCGGTGTGTCGATTCCAGAATCGTCAGAAAACAGCGAATGGACGTGTAGCGCAGCGGCACCCGGAGCCACGGCGACCTGCACCACGATGCGGGTTGCCAAAGCCCTTGAACCGAGCTTTCAGGTCCGGGTGCCGATGGAAGTCACCGCAACCGCACCGTTCACCTCAACGGTGCCCGTCACCGTTTCGGGCGGTGGTGGTGGTGCAGCCTCATACCAGATGCCGCTCGTGGTCTCCTACGAGCCCGCGGACGCGGGGATCGCCGCTGCCTTCTTCGGGGTGTTCGACGCCGACGGAACGCCCGCGACGCGTGCCGGGGGCCATCCGGCCATGGTGGCGAACTACCTTGTGTTCAATCTGCACCGGGTCAACGGCAACCTTAGGGCGGTGGGCGATCCGAAGGAGGTCAGGGCTGACCTGCCTGCCGGCCTCATCGGCAACCCGCTCGTCACCGATCGTTGCCCGCAGAGCCTGCTCACCGGCGGCTTTGGTACCTACGAATATTCGAAGTGCAACGCGAAAAATAGCTCGCTCGGAATACTCTACCCGCAGACGAGCTTCGCTCTGTCTGGTGCAGGCCTAGACCTGATGAACGACGTGCCGGCGCCGGGTACGGCGGCGGAGTTCAGCAGCAAAGTGTTCAGCCCCGTGCAGGGTCTGATCGGCTCGGTCCGCTCCGCCGATGACTTCGGGGTGCGGGTCACGGCGCCGAGCATCGCGACCTTTCTGGGCGTTTCGAGCGTCTACACGATGTTCGAAGGCTTCCCCGAAGCCGCCAAAGGCAAGGCGTTCTTCACGAACTCCACCGACTGCGCCGAACAGGCGCGCGAGGCGCCCGTGGTGCGGATCGCTGACTCCACCTGGCAACAGCCGGAGCGATTTGACCAGGTTGACGTTCCCCTACCCCCCGTCACCGGCTGCGACAAACTGCACTTCGAACCGCAGTTCAGCTTCCAGCCGACGAACGCCGACGGCTCCTCGGGCACCGGCGCCGACGCCCACCTGCACATCGACCAGAGCGGCCTGACCGACCCCGAAAAGCTCGGCACGCCCGACCTGAAGCGCTCGGTCGTCAAGCTGCCGGCCGGCCTCAGCGTCAACCCCTCGCAGGCAAACGGCCTCGCGGCCTGCTCGGAGGCCCAGGTCGGCTACGTGGGATCGGGCGATCTGCCCAACCCGACGCGGTTCAACGAAAACCCCGTGACCTGCCCCGACGCCTCCAAGCTCGGCACGGTCGAAGCGACCACGCCGTTGCTCGAAGAACCGCTGAAGGGCACGATCTACCTGGCCAAGCAGAACGACAACCCGTTCAACAGCCTGATCGGCCTGTATTTGGTGATCGAAAGCCCAAGGTTCGGCATCACCCTGAAGCTGCCGGGCAAGGTCGACCTCGACCCCGGCACGGGCCAGATGACCGCGACCTTCGACTACGTCCCCCAGCAGCCGGTCGAAGACCTGACGCTGCGCTTCAGGGGCGGCGGCCCGCGCTCGACCCTGGCCACCCCCGAAGTCTGCGGGCGCTACTCGACCACGGGCGAGTGGGAACCGTGGTCGGCGCCGCAGTCGGGACCCAGCGCGCAGACCTCGGATTCGTTCAACGTCTCATCCAACTGCGCCTCCTCTGCCGGCGCCCGTCCCTTCAACCCCTCCTTCGAAGCGGGCTCGACCTCGACCGTCGCCGGCGGCTTCAGCCCGCTGGTGGTCAAGGTCTCCCGCTCAGACGGAGAACAGGAACTGAACCGCCTCGACTTCACGATGCCGCCGGGCTTCGCCGCCAAGCTGGCAGGAGTCCCCTACTGCTCCGACGCAGACATCGCCGCGGCCCAGGGCAAGTCGGGCAAGGACGAGCAGAGCTCGCCGAGCTGCCCCGACGCAGCCAAGCTCGGCACCACCGACGCCGCGGCCGGCGTCGGAGGCGAGCCCTTCCACGCCCCCGGCACGATCTACCTCGCCGGCCCCTACAAGGGCGCGCCGCTCTCCGCGGTGGTGATCACCCCGGCCGTCGCCGGCCCCTTCGACCTCGGCAACGTCGTCATCCGCACCCCGCTCTCGATCGACCCGGTCACCGCCCAGGTCAGCGCCGACTCGGACCCGATCCCGACGATCCTCAAGGGGATCCCGCTGAAGCTGAGAGAAGTCGCGATCAAGATCGACAAGGGCGATTTCTCGCTCAACCCGACCAACTGCGAGGCGATGAAGATCACCGCCTCCCTGGGCAGCTCCAACGGCGCCAGCGCATCGCCTGAGAACCGCTTCCAGGTCGGCGGCTGCAAGGGCCTTGACTTCAAGCCCCACATGCGGCTGACCCTGAAGGGCGGCACCAAGCGCACCGCGCACCCGAAGCTGATCGCCGAGGTCTTCTCCAAGGGCATCGGCGTCGCCAACCTGGCGCGGATCCAGACCAAGCTGCCCAGAAGCGCCTTCCTCGATCAGGCCCACATCCGCACCGTCTGCACCAGGGTGCAGTTCGCCGCCGGCGGAGGCAACGGCGAAAGGTGCCCCAAGGGCTCGATCTACGGCCGCGCCTGGGTCAAGAGCCCGCTGTTTGACTACTGGCTCAGTGGCAACGCCTACCTGCGCAGCTCAAACCACAAGCTGCCCGACCTCGTGCTGGCGATCCACGGCCCGGCCTCGCAGCCGATCGCGGTCGAGCTCGCCGGCAAAACCGACTCGGTCAAGGGGGCCCTCAGAAACACCTTCGAAGGAGTCCCCGACGCCCCGTTCGACAAGGCGCGCCTGGTGCTCTTCGGCGGCAAGCGCGGCCTCGTCGTCAACTCCCGCAACCTGTGCCGGCAGAGCAAGCGCAACAGCCGCGCCAACGTGCGCCTCAGCGGCCAGAACGGCAAGGTCTCCCAGCTGCACCCGATCGTGCGCAACGACTGCGGCAGGGCGGCCAAGAAGAAGCACAAGCGGCATCACAAGCGGTCTCGGCGGTAGCTCTCGAACGGGAATTTGCCGTGCAGCCGCCTATCCTTGGATAGGTGGCTGCACGATCCGACAGCGTTTCCGGCGGAGTCGCTCTCGCTCGCACCGAGCGTCGTGTCTTGAAGCGCATCCTCGAGCGCCTTCGGAAAGAGCTGGGTGACGATCTCCTCGCTGTGTGGCTGTATGGGTCGCGCGCACGCGGTGAGGCAGACCCAATGGAGACCGATCCCGATCGGCGGTCTGACGTCGACCTGCTCGCGATCGTCTCTCCTTCCCGCGATGCCCGAGAGGCAGGCTGGTGGGCTCTTCCGATGGTCGAAGAGGAGGCCGATGCCATCGGCGACAGCCCCGTCTATTACTCCCTGCGCGTTTTCGACACCGACTGGCTGCGCGGACGTCGTGAAATCCGCTCGTTCTTCATTCAGGAGGTCGATCGCGACAAGGTCGTGCTCTACGGAAAGGGACTGGACGATCTCAGCGTGCGTGAGGAGGCGGGTGCGTGAGCCCGCGCTCGGAGGAGTTCATTGAGCAGGCGCGCGATCGGCTCGCGATGGCGCGCGAAGTTCTCGGTGCGGGTCATCGAGAGGGCGCCGTCAGCGCTGCCTACTACTCGATGCTCTACGCCGCCCGCGCGACCCTCTCCGAGGATGACGAGAACGCCCGCACCCACCGCGGGATGTGGAACCTCTTCCGGATCAAATACGTGACCGCCGACGCCTTCGACGCCGCCCTCTTCACTCTCGCCCAGCACGCCCAGGTGGCCCGTGAGGGCGGCGACTACCAAGCCGTCACGCCGAGCCAGGACGAAGCCGAACGCTATGTCGAGGGAGCTGGCGACTTCCTCGCTGCGGTCGAGCAGATGCTCGCCGACTGAACCGCGGAACTCTCGCAACGCCCCGACCAGGATTCGAACCTGGGGCCTACTCCTTAGGAGCAATTCACATCAACGATTGGCGAAGGGCCTCCGAGAGCTAAATCCCTGGAAATCACGGATATTTTGAATAGACACTAGAAGACACAAGAAGACGTTTGGGAACAGGTTTTGTTCCCACTTTGTTCCCACTTTTGCTCTTGCGCGACCTGCTCTCGCCGGTGCGGGCTGCGTGGGCCGCTGACGCCCCCGCCTGGGCGCGCAGGACTCGCATCGTCGCACGCGAGCGTGCCTTTGCTCGCCCATGCACACCCAGGCGGAGAGCGATCGCAGCGAGGGCAGGGACCCGACTGCGGCGCTCTCCGCCGCTATCGGCTTGCTGCTGTACCTACTGACCTTCCTCGGGGAGGGGATGCTCGGAGCCGGCGCCCGCTGGCTTCTCGCCTGGCCGCTTGCCGCGACCGTGGGGGCGATCGTCCCTCTCGGGCTGAGCACCGGCCGGGTGGCATGCATCGTCGCCCTCGCCCCGCTTGCCTGGTCGGTCGTGGCCCTGCTGGTCCCCGGGCGCGGACGGCTCTGGAGCCGTCGCCTTGGCGCACGTCGGCCGAGCGACGATGAGGCCCGGGCAATCGAGGACGCCGATGGCCTCATGCGCGCCATCGACCCCTCGCTTCCTCTGCCGCCGACCTACGTGCTCGACGATCCACTGCCGGCCGGCGCCGCTCGTGGCAGGGCGCTCCTGCTCACGCGCGGCCTGCTCGAGACGGCCGACGCCGCGGCGGTCTACGCCCATGAGCTCGGCCACCTCCGCTCCCTCGACGCCCGCCTCACTGAGGCGCTCGACCGCCTCGAACTGTGGGGCGACCCGCTCGGTCCGCTCGATACCCGCCAGGGGCCCGAGGAAGTCGATCCCGATGACGAGCACCCACGCGGCATCCTGCTCGGCTGTTTGCGTTGGCTGATCTGCCTCGCTGGCGGCGGCTGCGCCGAGGCTCTGCTGCGACCGCTCTGGGCGGCCTACTGGCGCAGTCGCGAGTACGCCGCCGACGCCAATGCGGCGAAACTCGGCCAGGGCGAGGATCTCGCCCGCCACCTCGCCGACAACGAGCTTCCGTTCGACCCGCCGCAGCGCCGCTTCCTCCTCAGTCGCTCCGAGCACCCGCCGGTCGCCCACCGCATCGAGCGCCTCACCGCTGGCTGAGCCCGGTTGCGCAATCTCCGATCGGCCGCTACCCTGACGGTCGCTCAGGCCGCAGTGCGCTGGCCTGGCTAGGGAAAGAGCAGCAGCGCAGCGAGGGAGAGAGTGTCGCCCGCAGCACTCACGGCCACCGGCCGGACCGCGTCTTGCCACCTCGCCGAGTCGGGCCTTCGCATCGCCCGATCTGCTCACCGGAGTGGCATCCACCACACCGCGGCGATCGTGATCGCGCCGCAAGCAGCGACCGCCCGCTGTGCCCACTCGATTGCCTGCTCGGCAGTCTCACTGTAGCCCTGGTGGCGCCGTTCCCGAGCATGCTCGCGCAGCCGCGCCGCCTGGGTGGCGAAGAGGAGGGGCACGTTTCAGCGCACCCTCGAAGAGACCCCGCCCGCAATCGCGAGCACCAGCATGACCACAAATCGCGTCGTCCAGGCCACCAGCGTGATCAGCAACCCGATCGCCGACAGAGCCAGCTGGAGGACCAGGCCGATCAGCGCGCCCACCACCGTTCACCCTCGCGGCGGGAAAGGATCGCTCCCGTAGCTGTTGCGTGCGGAGATCGTCCCGTCGACCTGGTGAATCACGTGCTCGGCGTCGCGGCTGCGCGCCTCTTCTCGCCCCGCCTCGACCGCTTCTGTCTTCGTCCAATGGCGCGAGAGCAGCTCGCCGCCCTCGACCTCGTTCAGCCAGTGGCCGCCGCGGTAGACCGTGTGGATCCAACCTCTGGGCATCGGCGCGTCTTAGATCCGTTCCAGCCGACCCTTGCGGTTGCACCGGAACCCGGCTTGCCTGTACGCCTTCGCATAGCCGCGCTTGTGTGAGCAGTACTCGCCCGCGCCGAGACATTTCACGCCGCCTGGCGTCCGTGCCGTGACGTCGCCGTGTTCCCTCGCCGCTGCTGAGCACGCCTTCGAGGCGCTGGCGACCGGCTCATTCCCCGCCGCGCCGCCGGTGAAGCCGAATGCCGCGAGTGCCGCGCCGGCGAGCAGAGACACCAGGTGTTTTCTCACCGTGACCTCTCTCGGCAAGATGGGCATGGACGCGCAGGCTACACGGTCAGTTCTTCAGCTAGCAATGGCGAGAACCGGAGGGTTCGAACCGACGGGCCGCTCACCCGCAGCCGGAGAAACGCCGGTCGAGCTGCATTCCCTCGCCGAAGCCGCCGTGCCTGAACCTGAACCGCGCGATCGTGAACACTCGGTGTCCGCAGACCGCGCGCGGCGCGCTCAGTCGCACCCTGGCGGCAACGGGTCCGACCATGTTGGCTAGCGCCTTGCCCTTGCCGACAGCGAGCCCCGCGCCCCAGTGGAGCCAGTGGATGCGGCGCATCTCCAGCAGGAAGGCGTAGGCAGCCGGCTGCCCGCGCTCGTGGAAGTTGCAGGCGTGCGGCCGCTTCGCGTAAAAGCCGACCGGGCTCTCCACGGGGCTCGAAGGGGCGATGCAGATCACCTGCGGCTCGGTCGTGGAGCCATCTGCCGCGACAGTCGGCGCAGCGAACGCCGCGAGTGAGATCAGTGCTGCGGCCGGGATGTAGGAAGCGCGCATCCACGACGATCCTAGCCCGACGGCAAAGGACTCGTTGATTGCATGCCTGCCGAGGGGAAGGGGGAGTTCTGCCGCTTCGTCGCTCTTTTCGCCATGGCCCTGCGTCCACCCGCCGACTTCGCACCCGCGGCGCGCGAGCGCGACCCGCCGAGCGAGGCCGAGCTGCTCGCGCTCTGGGAGCGCAGTGAGACCGCTCGCGCCGAGCGCGAGCGCGGCGCCCGCTGGCGTCGTGCCCAGGAGCTGCTGCGCCGCGATTGCGATGGCAACCTGAGTCCCGCGCCCGGCGAGCGGGGCGGGAAAGAAGCGGAGGCCGACGCCTGCGGCCCGCGCTCTCGCGCTGCCCTGCGCCCGGTTCCCTCCGAGGACCGCGTCTTCGCGGCCGGCATCGACACCTGGTCGCCCTGCTGGTACGCCGAGCCCGGTTCTGCGCTGGCGCGGGCCCTTGACGCCCTCGCCACCGAGACCACCGGCCGGGCGCGGCTTCTGCCCGACTCGCTTGCCGGCCACCGCGTCGGCTGGTTCCCAGAGCCGCGCCTCGTCTTCGCCGAGGGTCGCGCCGGCGGCGAGACGCTGCTCCCCGCCGCCCAGGTCCCGACTGCGCTCGAGCGTCTCTGCCTGGCCCTCGGCGAGCTCGGCATCCGCGCCGCCCCCGGCCGCTGCGCGGGCCTGCGGCGCCTCGATGTCGCTGCGGATCTGCGCACCGACTCGGCAACCGAGGGCCTGGCACTGCTGGAGTGCGTCGGCGCCGCGCCCTTCGGCGCCGGCAAGCTCGCCGCCTACCGCGCCAAGCGCCGCACCGAGTCGGTCCTGCTCAAGACCCGCGCCCGCCGTACCCTCGCCCGCCTCTACGACAAGGGCGCCCAAGGCAACGAAGCCCCCGGCCGCCACCTGCGCTTCGAGGCCCAGTGGCGCTTCCCCCGCGAGCGCCGCCCCGCCCCCGAGGTCCTGGGCCCGGCCGAGCTGCGCGATCTCTTCGCCCGCCGCTTCGCGGCGCTCTGGCAGGCTGCTGGCGGCATTCGCCTCGCGCCGGGAGCTTCGCTCGTCGAGCGCATCGCCGAAGCGGTCGCAGACGGGCGACTCGCCCCATCGCGCGCCCGCACCCTCGCCGGCTACCTGCTGCTCTCCGCCGCCGGCGTGCAGCAGGGCGCTCGCCGCACGACCTATGAACTGGAGCGCGAGTGCCGCGAACTCGGTCTGCTCGCCTCGCTCTCCGCCGACGCCGACCGCTGCGTCGACGTGGCCACCGTGCTGGACGAGTGTATGGCTCCAGGCGTCTGGCGGCGGTAGAGAACTTGAGCGCTACATCGAAATCTCGACGAATGGACGAGACAACACCTCGCAACCAAACACACGCCGGTTTGTTGTACCCCGCACATACATAGAAGCGCCAGTCGCGATTCTCACCGTAGGGGGGTATCGATTCGCCCCGCTCGTCCGTCAGGTGGGTGAGGGGCCGAAAGGTTCGGCCCGCCGCCCGCGACAGGGCACCACCACAGAACACAAGGAGAGCGGTATGCATTTCCGACCGAGCCAGCCGGTCAACCGACCGGTGCTGATAGCCCTATGCCTTTTCGCGATCGCGTTCGTGTTTGCGATCGCCTGGACCGCAACGGCCCACGGGGCCTACTACAAGACCCTCTACTGCGGAGCCGCAGACGGCTCGGGCAACCCCGTCCTCGGCGCTCGCCCCGGCTTCTTCGACTTCACCGACGACTGCGGCACCGCCTACGGCGACCCCGCGGGGACCGGCGGCTTCCTGCGCCTGGAGGAGAACACGACCGGCACGGCGGGCAACACCGACGAGGCCAGCTACTCATGGTGGCCACCATCTGGCGTCTCGATAGCCGCCGTCTCCGTCTACACCCGCGTGCCCGGCTACTTCAACTCGGGCTGGCGGCAGCGCTTCTGGGGCGAAGGCTATGACGGCGGCGAATACAACGTCCTGATGCAGGGCTCGGGCCTTGCCTATGACGGCATCTACGCGCCCGCGACCTCCAACTTCGTCTACCACGCCTGGCCCTTTGGCGGCTACGGCGACTACAAGCGCCTCGTCTTCGCGATGACCTGCTACCGCCCGGCGGGCTGCTCGCGCGAAGGCTGGAACGCAGCCGACGCCAACTCGATCGCGATCACCCTCAACGACAAGGAGGCGCCGCACATCAACTTCGAAGGGGACTCCCATGTCTTCGCCGG
The DNA here is from genome assembly GCA_963727465.1 of uncultured Solirubrobacterales bacterium. Classification (GTDB taxonomy): domain Bacteria; phylum Actinomycetota; class Thermoleophilia; order Solirubrobacterales; family 70-9; genus VRUE01. Next base: position 176,271 of record CAVSGL010000003.1, read on the forward strand.
GGACTGGGTCAAAGGCAACAACGCGATCGCCTGGCGCGAATCCGACCAAGGATCGGGCCTGCGCTTCTCGCGCTTGAAGGTCGACGGCTCGACGCTCTCAGACGGCACGATCGACTACCAGGCAAACGGCGGCTGCAGGACCGGGCGCTCCGACGCAAACAGTGAGTTCGCCCGCGACTTCACCCCTTGCACCCAGGGTCCCTACCTGCGCTATTACCCGTTGCGGACCGAATGGTTCTCAGACGGCCAGCACCAGCTGCAGACCTGCGTACAGGACTTCGCGCAATACCAGCACCTCGGCGGCTCGGCATCTGAATCGTGCGATGGCCGCACGATTCACACCGACAACACCGCGCCGGGCAAGCCGGCGGCGCTCGCGATCCGCAGCTCCAATCCGGCCCGCTATCTCGACCACTTCGGCGCCACCTTCTCGCTGCCGCCAGACCCCGGCAGCCCGATCGCCAAGGTCCACTACCGGATCCTGAACGCGGCGAACGAAGTCGTCGTCTCCGAAAAGACCGTCTCGGCGACCAACCCGACCGAAGTCGCGAACATCGAAGCGCCGGCCGAGGCGCGCGCCTACCACCTCCAGCTATGGCTCGAGGACTCGGTCGGCTTCGTCGGCCAGCCCGCGGAAGTCGCGATCCCCCACGACACGACGCCGCCGGCCGCTCCCCAGGAACTACGGGTCGCCGGCTCGGGAACCCACTGGCTCGACAAGCTCAACCTGCGCTGGCGCAACATCGTCGACGCCGGCTCCCCGATCGACGTCGCCGGTTACCAGCTGATCGACGCCTCCGGCAATGCAATGGGAGGCGCCCACACCCTCAGCGCCGACAACCCGGAGGCGATCGACGGCATCGACGCACCCGCGCAGCGCTGCGCCTGCTCGGTGCGCGTGTGGCTGCGGGACGGCGAGGGCAACGTCGGTGCCCCGTCGACCATCCGGCTGCCGATCGACACGACGCCGCCGGCAGCGCCGCAGGGTCTGCAGGTCGCCGCCCCCGACACGTCGCGCTCGAGCGACGGCTTCGACCTGCACTGGAGCAACCTCGGCGACGACGGCTCGCCGATCGACGCGGCCCACTACGAGGTGCTCGACGGCTCGGGACATGTCGTCGTGCCCGAGCAGAGTGAGCGCCGCAGTGACGTCACGACGATCGCCGACATCCAGGTTCCCGATGGTGCCGGCAGCTACACCCTGAAGCTGTGGCTCTCTGACGAAGAGGGCAACAGGGGCGCCCCCGCGAGCGTCCCGCTCTCTTATGAATGCGGCCGCTCGCCGGTCGGCGGCGGGGCGACCTTGACGGCGTTGCCCTCGGCCGACACGGTCTCCGAAGGCCAAGATGTGGCCCTCGTCGGCGCCCTGCGCGAGAGCTCGGGCGCTCCGACGGCGGGCGCCTCGCTCTGCGTCTTCGAGCAGGTCGAAGGCGACCCGCACCGGCGCTATCTCGGCCTCGCCTACACCGACGCGGCCGGGCGCTACCGCTTCGCGGTCTCGCCCGGCCCAAACCGCACGCTCAGGGCCGTCTACCGCCCTGGCAACCGCCGCCTGGTCGCTCAGGCGAACACGAAGACGCAGGTCCATCCGACTCTGCGCGCCCGCAAGTCGGTGATCCACAACGGCCAGGTGGCACACCTCGAAGGCCAGATCCCCGGCCCGCGCAACGACGACGTCGTGATCGTCATCCAGGTGCGCCAGGGCAAGGGCTGGCTCGCCTTCCGCCGCTACCGCACCCGCGGGGGCGGTCACTACGAAGCCGCCTACCCGTTCCACCGAACGACCCACCCGACCACCTACGAATTCCGCGCCCAGGTGCGCGAATCTGGCGGCTATCCCTACCTCGAGGGAGACTCGGACCCGATCGCGCTCAAGGTGCTGCCGAAGGCCAAGCGGCAGCGCTGCCCCAAGGGCAAGCGCCTCGTCAAGGGTCACGGCAAGGCTCGCTGCCTCAGACACCATGCGAGCCCCGCCAAGCGGTGCGCCAGGGCCCGCCGCGCGCTTCACCGCCGCCCGACGACGAGGGGCCTGCGCCGCCGTGCCCACCGGCTCTGCGCCCAAGCGCACAGACGGCGCCACGCGCGGCGCGGTCGCCACCCACACGGGAGGGCTGGCTGATGCGGACGGCCGGCGTCGACCTCTCGGCGTCCGAGAAAGGCACCGCCGCGGCGACGATCGAGTGGGAGGGAGGCTCCGAGGACCGAGCGAGGGTGGCTGCACCCTCGCTCGGCCTCGCTGACGCCGAGCTGATCGAGCTGCTCGCCGAGGCGGAGTGGACGGCGATCGACGCGCCCTTCGGCTGGCCCGAGCCGATGGTCGCCGCCGTCCACGCCTACTCGGCGGAGGGACGCTGGCCGGCGCCCGACAAACAGCGCTTCCGCTTGCGTCGAACCGACTTGTACGTCCACGACCGCGTTCTCGACCAGACCGGGCACAAGCTCTGGCCGCTCAGCCCCTCGACCGACCGCATCTCGCTCGCCGTCTGGCGACTCGCCGGCTTGCGCGAGATGGCCTACGAGCGCTCCGGAATCCGCTTCGACCGCGCTGGCGCAGACCGCGTGGTCGAGGCTTACCCCGCGGCGGCACTGCTGCTCTGGGACCTGCCCCGCGAAGGCTACAAGTCGGACTCCGACGCCCGCGAGGAGCTGCTCGCGGCACTCGAGAACGCCGCGCCCTGGCTCCTCTGGGAAGAGGGCGCCCGCGAGAGCTGCCTCGAGAGCGACGACGCCCTCGACGCCGTGCTCTGCGCCCTGATCGCGCGCGCCGCCGCGCTCGGCCTCACCGAGGAGCCCTCGGCCGGGGACGGCGAGCTTGCTCGAGTTGAGGGCTGGATCCACCTGCCGCGACACGGCAGCCTGGGCGGGTTGATTGCCGATCAACGCACCTGACCGATCCTCACGATGTCCGCCTGCTTCGCTGCTCGCTTCCCGCCCACATATGGGGCCAGCGCGGCGAACACCAACTCGGGCATCAAGTCTGCGAGCTCGGCAGTTCGGCCCTTGTTCACCTCGCTGGCGATCATCTCCGCAGTCGCGCTCGCCGTCATCCGCGTCACCTCGTCCGTCTCGCCACCTCCGATTAGCCTCGCGAAGCTGAGCAGCGCCTGCTCGTAGCGCTGCTCGCCTCCCCACCCGGCAGCCCTGACCTCGATCGTCGCGAGCCGCGCCGCCTGTGGGTCCCCGGCGAGCGACTCGACCAGCGCCCGCAGCCCGGCCACCGCCCGCTCCGTACAGGTCCCGATGCCGTCCACAGTCCGCTCGACCTGCTCCAGGGCCGGGTCGACCACCGCCCCGAAAGCGGCCAGCAAGCATTCCTCCTTGCTGCGGAAGTGCGCATAGAAGACCGGCCTCGAGACTTCGGCGCGCTTTCCGATCTCCGCGACGTGCGCGTTCTCGTACCCGTTCGTCCCGGTCAGCTCGATCATCGCCGCCACGATGCGCTCGCGTTGATCCTTCCTCGCCTGCGTGAGGCGCCTCGCCCGGCCGCTTCTCGACACCGTCTCAACCGGCTCCGGCACTTCGTCGGTTGGCTCCGTCGTTTGCGCCGAGCCCTCGACCACCGCAGCGAGCCGTGGCCACGACCCGATGGGGATCAGCTCGCCGACCAGCTCCGATAGCTGCTCGTCGTTCTCGAGACGCAGCGCCAGCACGCTTGCCAACGCCGCAGCCGCCATCCAGACCGTGCTTCCCACTCGCGGTGGGTCCTCGAGGCTCCGTCCGGCGGCGAGCAGGCCCGCGAAACGTCCCAGCCAACGCTGTTGCGCCTCGCGACACCTGTCGTCGCCGGCCCGGATCTCCACCAGCAGCACGCGCGCCACCTCGGGATGGGCTTCGAGCAGCCCCAACAGCTCGCGTAGCCCTCCCTCCAGGCGGCCGGCGAAGTCGCCTCCTCTCCGGGCCGCCGCGGCCTCGACCCGGGCCAGCGTCGTGGCCGCGCAGCGCTCGAAGGCTTCCTGCAGGCAGGCCTCCCTTGAGTCGTAGAGCTTGTAGTAGGTCCCCTGCCCGACCCCGGCGCGTCTCGCCGCCTGCTGGATCGTCGCCGCCTCCAGGCCCCGTTCGGCCGCCAGCCGCGCGGTCGCCTCGCAGAGCCTCGCCCGCTGCTCCGCCTCGCGGCGCAGCCGTTCCGCGCGGCGCTCCGACTCGGCCTGCGCCGGATCGGCCTCGAGGTAGTCGGCAGGATCGAAAAACACGGGCGTCCGTCCAAGGCTACTGTGGCGGTGGCGCCGCCGTCTCGCCTGGGCGCGCAGGACTCGCATCCTGGCACGCGAGCGTGCTCTTGCTCGCCCATGCACACCCAGGCGCGACCTACCGGATCTCCCGGCCCCGCCTCCAAGGCAGCTGCGGCTCATCGTCATCGCGAACCGGACGCGGAAGAGCTCGCCACCCTGCGAGTGCTCTCCGAGCAGGTCGCGATCCCCCTCGACCAGCTTTCCCGCTTCATGGGCTGCGCCCGTTCGGAGGTGGAGGAGGTGGTCGAGAGGTTGCAGGCGACGGGCCGCATCGCCCAGCGTCGCTTTCTTGGTGGCGAAGCGGCCTGGGTCTGGCCCACGCGCCGCGGCGCTCGTCTCTCCGGCACCGGGTTCGCCTTCCAGGCTCCGGCGGTGCGTTGGCTGACCCACCGCCGCGCGGTCAATGAGGTGCGCCTGTATCTGCGCCGCCGGGAGCCCGAGGGGCGTTGGATCTGCGAGCGCGAGCTGGAACGTCGGCTCGACCCACAGACGCCGAAACCCGACGCCGTCTTCGAGATCGGCGGCGAGCGCCACGCGATCGAGGTGGAGCTCAGCCCCAAGTCCACCCCTGCCCTGCGGACCGTGATTGCCTCCCACAGCGACCGCTACGACGCGGTCGTCTATTTCTGCAGTCCGCAGAGCCGCGGTCTACTCGACCGCACCCGCGAGCGCGAGAGCTGGCCGAAGCTGCTCGTCCGCGACGTTCCGGACCTCGGCGAGATCCTGGCGACCCGCAGCAAGGGTTTCGGCGTGCAGTTACGCGAGGGTCGCCGGCCCACTCACGTTCGCTGGGCCCGGCGGCGCAAGCTGCCACGGCAGCCGGCCGAGTGGGAGCGCGACCTGCTGGCCCTGATCTGCGAGCAGGGTGCGCTCCCACTCGATCAGTTGGCGCGCTTCGTCTGCTCTGATTCGGATCGCGCGGCGCTCCTGGCCAACCACCTCTGCGATGCCAAGTACGCCAGGCGAGCCCCGCTCCTCGCCGGAGAGCCCGAGTGGATCTGGCTGACCGAGGGCGGTACCCGGCTCTCTCGAGCGGGCTTCAAGTCCTATCTGCCGGCGCCGGGTGCGCTGGCGCGACTGCGCGCGATCAACGAGGTTCGCCTGCGAATCGAAGGCAGCGCCCCGCAGGCGCACTGGGTCGGCTGGCGCACGCTGCGGCGCGAGCTGCGCGGCGCCGGGCAGATCCCCAATGCAGTGGTGGAGATCGGCGGCGAGCGCCACGCGATCGAGGTGGAGCTGACTCGCCGCAAGACAAAAGAGGAGGCCGCCCGGATGGTCGACCACCGTTGCGCGAACTACGACGTCGTGATCTGCTTCTGCACCGCGAAGGCGCGGCGCTACTTCGAGCGGCTCGCGTCCGAGAACCACTGGCCCAAGCTCCTGATCCGCGAGCTGCCGTTGCTCGGTGCCGAGCCGAGGATGTCCTCGCGGACGCGCTGGAGCCACTGCACGGGTGAGCTCGCGGCCGTTGCGCAAGCTCTCGAAGCTGGTCATCCTGGCCGCTCCGCATCGCCGGGCTCGCGCAAGCTCTTCTGGCAGCCGGCGGATGACCCGCAGCGCTCGGAGGTCGACGACCGCCTGTGGGCCGACGTCGCATCGCTGATTCCCCCCGACCTCGATCCGGATGACAGCTGGGGAGGACGGCGGATGCCGGACCGCACCGCCCTCAGCGGCATCGTCTACGTTGCCCGTCACCGCGTTGCCTGGGACAAGCTGCCTCACGAGCTCGGCTATGGCTCGGGGATCACCTGTTGGGAACGCCTCCGTCGCTGGGAACGGGCCGGGGTCTGGGCGCCGATGCGCCGGCTGCTCGCGACCAGGCTCGACGATGGCAAGCGGATCGACTGGGAGCGCCTGGCGCCCCAGCGACCCTCCGACGGGCGGGGGTGGTATCAGGGGGAAGCCTCAACCTGAGGTCGAGTCTTCTAAGCAGACAATCCGTGGCTGATATCGGCACACGCTGCCCGCGCACGCGATATCCGCACCTTCGGACCCGCTCGCTCGCCGCCTCGCCGACACCGCTCAGATAACCTTGTCCAGAAACGTCACTGTCTGGTTTGAATCTTAAAACCGCCAATTTGCAGGGACAAACCAGACGCACCCTTGACATCCAGACACTCGTGTGTTCAAATCCAGAGGCGATCAGTAAACGCGGTTGTATGCCCCGCCGACAACCGGGCGGTGCACCCGCCGCCCCGATCAGCATCACGCCCCTCAGGACGGGCAGCGAACCACCACAGCACGCGGAAAGCAGCAGGGACGGGCCGCCAGGGAGCGGCCGCCAGAGGAAAGGGAGAGGTATCGCAGTGACGAGCACCACGGCGAGCTGCACAGGGGTACGCCGCGCGGCGCCGCGCGGCGCCCAGACCTCCACCGCCGCCGCCTGCTTTCCCTGGCGGCGGCGCCGGGAGCGCGGCCCTCCCCGTCGGCGCTCCGACACCCAACGGCGCGAGCGGCCCGGTCCCTCCGGCAATCTCGTCCCGCCCGAGGGTCAGCCCCGGGCCGCTCGCCGCCGCCCCGCCGCCGAGGCCACCACCACCTTCAGCATCGCCGCAGCCCGCATTGCCCACCTACCTGCAGAGAGCGTGGGCAATGAGGGCGTCGCCTCGAGTCCCGGCCTCGCGCCCGGGGCCTCGCCAAAGCCTTCGCGTCTTACGCTGATCGTCCCCGCCGCCCGTCCGCTCACCGGCCTCCCCTCCGGGCGAGAGGCCGCCGAGCTCCCGGCCGCCGCCGACGAGTGCAGCGACGCCGCTCGGATCGCCGTACCCTGCTCGACCCCCCGCCACGCCCGCAGCCGCGAGGCCGGGACTCGCAGCGATAGCCGCGGCGCAGTCACCCGCAGGGCGACCGCAGGTCGAGGCCGAGGCAACGCCGATCGCCTTGACGGCGGCGCGGCCCACAATCTGACTAGGTCGGCAGGGCGAGCAGCTCACGCGCTCCCCACCGACCACCTCACCGCCACCGGCGCAACTCGCCCTGCCGACCTACATGCCGGTGTCGCAGTAAGCGCTCCGACCCCCGCGATCGCCTCACGGACGACCGCCCCCACCCCCGGAGCACCGGCATGATCACCTCCACCGCTTGAGTGCCCCCACCGCCGCCCTGCTCTTCCTTCTGCCCTGCCCTCGCCCTCTCCGCCTGCGGCGGGGGCAGCTCCGCGCTCCTCCTCGAGCAGCGCCGGCAACACCTCCTCTGGGTCCTCGAGCAACACCTCCAAGGGCGCAACGAAGGAGACGAGCAAGGCCGAGCACGCTGCCCAGGCCCGCATCCGCGACTTCGGCCACGAAGCCTCCGCCTCTCAGTCGAAGAGGTCGAAGCCGACCTGACCGGCTACGTCGACGCCCGCGCTGCCGGCGAATGGAGCACCGCCTGCAGTTACGTGGCGAAGGCCAAACGCCACGAACTCGGCCGCATCGCGGCAGGGACCCAGCAGGTCAAGGGCAAGGGCTGCGCCGGCCTCATCGCCGCCGCCACCGAGGAGCTTTCGTCCGCCGAACGATCGGACCTCGCTAAGGCCGAAGTCAGCGCAGTGCGCGTCGAAGGCAAGGAAGGCCAGGCGATCTACAGCCTTTCCGCGGCGGCCGAATACGCGACCCCGATGCAACACGAAGGCGGCGACTGGAAGGTTGCCGGCATCAACCGAGGCAGCTGACGTCATGACGAGCCAGATCCACATCACAAGCTTCCACCACACAGTGCCAACCGGCGAGCGCGGTTTCCGTCGCTACGCCAATCCCCAGAAGGAGCAAGTTGAGCGAACAGGCGAAGAAGCACTCGTCCGCTGCCGGCCGCGACGGTTCCGGGTTCCTCGGTTCCGTCCTCGGACGCCGTTCTGTCGCTCCCCGTGCCGCCTCGCCCAGCGGCGACGGGAGTGGTGCGCCTTCAGTCGGAATCAGCCGTCCTCGCCTCGCACTCTTCGCAGCGCTGGCCGCAGCGTTCATCCTCCTTGTCGCCTCCGCTCTCGCGGCCGCCGCCTCCGAACTGACGATCGAAGCGGCCCCCGGCTCCACCGGCGAAGGCACGGTCACCGGCACCGGCGCCAACAGCCCGATCAACTGCCACATCGTAGGCGAAACGGCCAGCGGCGAATGCACCAGCGACGTCGCGGCCTTCGAAGAACTCACATTCGAAGCGACCGGCGAAGGGGCCAGATTCGTCGAATGGAGCGCCGACGGAGAACTCGAATTCAGCGTCTGCAACGAAACCCCGACCACCAACCCCTGCACCGGCGGCTGGGGCTTCGGCGGCACGCCCACCACCCTGACCGCTAAGTTCGAAGAAGCCTCGGCTCCCGAACTGACGATCGAAGCGGCGCCCGGCTCCACCGGCGAAGGCACGGTCACCGGGACCAGGCCGCCGAACACCCTGAGCCACAACTGCAACATCGTCGGCGAAACGGCCAGCGGCGAATGCACCAGCGACGTCGCAGCCTTCGAAGAACTCAAATTCGAAGCGACCGGCGAAAACGGGGCGAATTCGTCGAGTGGAGCGCCGACGGAGAACTCGAATTCAGCGTCTGCAACGAAACCCCGACCACCAACCCCTGCACCGGCGGCTGGGGCTTCGGCGGCACGCCCACCACCCTGACCGCTGAGTTCGACGAACCGACGGCGCCCGAACTGACGATCGAAGCGGCGCCCGGCTCCACCGGCGAAGGCACGGTCACTGGCACCGGCCGCCGAACACCCTGGGCCACAACTGCCACATCGTAGGCGAAACGGCCAGCGGCGAATGCACCAGCGACGTCGCAGCCTTCGAAGAACTCAAATTCGAAGCGACCGGCGAAAACGGGGCGAATTCGTCGAATGGACCGCCGACGGAGAACTCGAATTCAGCGTCTGCAACGAAACCCCGGACCACCAACCCCTGCACCGGCGGCTGGGGCTTCGGCGGCACGCCCACCACCCTGACCGCTGAGTTCACGAACCGTCGGCGCCCGAACTGACGATCGAAGCGGCGCCCGGCTCCACCGGGGAAGGCACGGTCACTGGGGCCAGGCCGCCGAAGCCCGCTGCACAACTGCCACATCGTAGGCGAAACGGCCAGCGGCGACTGCACCAGCGACGCCGCGGCCTTCGAAGAACTCACATTCGAAGCGACCGGCGAAAACGGGGCTGGATTCGTCCAATGGACCGCCGACGGCGAACTCGAATTCAGCGTCTGCAACGAAACCCCGACCGCCAACCCCTGCACCGGCGGCTGGGGCTTCGGCGGCACGCCCACCACCCTGACCGCTGAGTTCGAAGAACCCACGGCGCCCGAACTGACGATCGAAGCGGCGCCCGGCTCCACCGGCGAAGGCACGGTCAACGGCGCCGGCCGCCGAACACCCTGAACAACTGCCACATCGTCGGCGAAACGGCCAGCGGCGACTGCACCAGCGACCTCGCAGCCTTCGAAGAACTCAAATTCGAAGCGACCGGCGAAAACGGGGCCAATTCGTCGAATGGAGCGCCGACGGAGAACTCGAATTCAGCGTCTGCAACGAAACCCCGACCGCCAACCCCTGCACCGGCGGCTGGGGCTTCGGCGGCACGCCCACCACCCTGACCGCTAAGTTCGAAGAAGCCTCGGCTCCCGAACTGACGATCGAAGCGGCGCCCGGCTCCACCGGCGAAGGCACGGTCACCGGCACCGGCGCCGAACAGCCCGATCAACTGCCACATCGTCGGCGAAACCGCCACCGGCGAATGCACCAGCGACGTCGAACCCTTCGAAGAACTCTCCTTCGAAGCGACCGGCGAAGGGGCCAGCTTCCTCGAATGGAGCGCCGACGGAGAACTCGCGTCCAGCGTGCTGCAACGAAACCCCGACCACCAACCCCTGCACAGGCGGCTGGGGCTTCGGCGGCACGCCCACCACCCTGACCGCTCAGTTCGAAGAACCGACGGCGTCCCGAACTGACGATCGAAGCCGCGCCGGGCTCCACGGCGAAGGCACGGTCACCGGCACCGGCGCCACCGAAGCACCGCTCAACTGCCACATCGAAGGCGAAACCGCCACGCGGCGAATGCACCAGCGACGTCGCAGGCCTTCGAAGAACTCGAAATTCGAAGCGACCGGCGAAGAAGGGGCTGACTTCCTCGAATGGACGTCGAAGGCGAAGCGGTCGAATTCAGTGTCTGCAACGAAACCCCGACCGCCAACCCCTGCGAAATCGGCGGCTGGGGCTTCGGAGACGCCACCGTCGTGAAGGCCAAGTTCGCAGCAGCACCTCCGCCGACGGTGACCGCCGTCAACCCCAATGCGGGCCCGCAGTCGGGCGGCACCGAAGCGACGATCACCGGCACGGACTTCACCGCCGCCACCGACGTCGAATTCGGCTCGACTCCGGCCGCCTCGTTCTCGGTCGAAGGGCCGACCGAAATCAAGGCGACGACCTCGGCCCATGCCGCTGGCACGGTCGACATCACCGTCACCACCCCCTCGGGCACCTCGCCGGCGAACCCTCCCGCCGATCAGTTCGAGTTCCTCTCCTTCGCCGAAACCGAAGCGGCGACCGACCTGCACCACACCGACGTGGTCCTGCACGGTCACCTCGACCCCTTCGGGGACCCCGAAATCACCAACTGCCAGTTCGACTGGGGCACCGACACCTCTTATACGGGCGGCTCGGTTCCCTGCGATCAGGGCAGCTCCTTCACCGAACCGGCCGATGTCAGTGCTCTGCTCAACAACCTCGTCCCGGGCGCGACCTACCACTACCGCCTCGTGGTCTCGACCAGCGCCCACGGCGAATCTTTCGGCGACGACCAGACGGTGACGCCGCCGCCGTTCGCTGCCCATGCGCCGGAAGAACTCACCAGCTTCGGGCCCGACGGGACCGAAGGAAGCAGCTTCGGTAGCGCAGCGCCAAGAGCGCTAGCCTTCGGTACGGCCAACGATCGCCTCTACGTCAACGACAACAGCGTCCCCGGACTCTATGGCTTCGACGCCTCAAGCCCGCCGACCTTCACGCCTGTTGGCGCATTCAATCCCCTCCCAGCCGCGTACGGCGGCAGCCAGCCTCGACTCGCGGTCGACAACAGTGGGCTCGGCTCGGACGGCAACGTCTACTACTCCAGCCGCCCGGTCGGTGGGGGTACCGGCCTCGTCTACGGCTTCGACTCAAGCGGCGCGCCGCTCGGTGGCAACTTCCCGATCGACACCGCCACCAACCCCGGTGGCACCGTTGGCTCCCCCCACTTTCCGTTGGGCCTCGCCGTCGACTCCGCTGGCGGCCTCTGGGTCTCCGACTTTTCGACCAAGTACATCCTCCACTACAGCTCCGCGGGCGTCTTCCAGGATTCGATCGACATCTCCTCGCTGACCCCCGGAGGCTACGCCGCCTCAATCGCCTTCGACTCCGCCGATGACCTCTACGCGGCCATAGGCAGTGAAGCCGTCTGGAAGCTCACCGCCGCGTCGGGCTACTCGCCCGCTTCGGCGACCCAGCTGGCGACCGGTCTCAATCCCATTCCCCAGCTCGCCGTCGACCTCTCCAGTGGCGACTTCTTTGTCATCCGGAACGGAGAAGCCTTTCCGATCGAGGCATTTTCTTCCTCCGGCAGCCACCTCTATGACTTCGGCGGAGATATCGCCGGCTCCAACTTCGCGGGCATCGCCGTCGACCCCACAACCCACTACATCTACGTCGCCGACAGAGAAAACCGCAAAGTCCATGTCTTCACCCCCGGCCTCGTCCAGCGCGCGCCCACTGTCACCCAGGGCGGAGCTAGCGCTATCACCGGCACCGCGGCGACTCTCAACGCAAAAGTCGACCCCGAGGGCATCGAAGTCACCGACTGCCACTTCGAGCTGGTACCCAGCTCCCAGTTCGAAGAAGACGGCTTTGAAAGCGTCGATCCCGAGGAGGAACACCCCTGCGAACCTGACCCGGGCTCGGGCTCGGGCGATGTCGCCGTGCATGCCGACATCAGCGGCCTGGGCGGCGGCAGCGTCTACCACTTCCGCATCGTCGCCGAAAGCGCCGAAGGCTTCGCCGCCCAGGGCCCGAACCAGACCCTCACCACCCACGGCCCGCAGGTCAGGGAAGAGGCGGTGGAAGCGGTGGGGACCTCCGATGCGACGGTGAGCGCCAAGATCAGCCCCGCCGGGGAAGCGGGCGCCTACCGGGTCGAGTACGGCACGACCTCCGTCTACGGGCAGAGCACCGCGACACTCGCGTTCGGCTTCGACGGCGACGAAAGCCCGCACACCGTCAGCGCCCACATCACCGGTCTCGACTCGGCCACGGTCTACCACTTCCGCTTCATCGCGACCAACCCCGGCGGAACCGGCGAAGGCGCCGACGCGACGTTTGCCACCTACGGCGAGGCGTCGAGCTTCGGCCCCTGCGCCAACGACTCCTACCGCAGCGGCTTCGGCGCCCACCTGCCCGACTGCCGCGCCTACGAGCAGGCGACGCCGATCGACAAGCACGGGGCGAACGTCCAGGGCGACTACTCGAACATCCAGGCCTCCAGCAAGGGCGACCACGTCGACTTCCTGCTGCTCGGCGGCCTGGCGAGCAGCGGCGGCAGCTCGGTGATCGCGCCCTACCTTGCCTCGCGGGGGCCCGGCGGCTGGAGCAGCGACGGCCTGCTGCCGCCGACCAGCTCCGGCAAGCTGGCAAATGTCTTCGGCTGGAGCGCGGACATGTCGGCCTCCCTCAGCCGGGCGCCCGCGGCCGGAGAAAGCGATGAAGCGCTCTACCTGCGCGACTCTCTCACCGGCGCCTTCGTGCAGAGCGGCCCCGCTTTCCCTTCGCTCGGCGAAATCGCTCTCGCCGGCTTCGCTGACTCTTCCCAACAGCTGATCTTCGAGAGCGAAGGGCCGGCGCTCACCCCCGACGCCGTGGCGGGCAAGGACAACCTCTATGGCCTCGACCACGGCGCGCTCAGCCTGCTCGCCCGCGTCCCCGCCGGCTCGGCGACCAGCTGCGACGACGAAGCGGGGCCGAGCTGCGAACCGGCCCCGGAAGGCTCCTTCGCCGGTCCCTATTACTGGAAGTCCGGCACTCCCGACGACACAGGCGGCGCCCGGGCCGGCCTCTACACCCAGAACACGCTCTCGCGCGACGGCTCGAAGGCCTTCTTCACCGCCGCGGGCAGCGGCCGCCTGTATATGCGCGAACGCGGCGCGAAGACGACCTGGGTCTCGGCTTCCCAGCGCGGCGCGCCGGATCCCAACGGGGAGAAGCCGGTCGCCTTCATGGCCGCCACGCCGGACGGCTCGACCGTCTTTTTCGCCAGTTGCGAGAAGCTAACCGACGACTCGACCGCTGTATCCACCGCGGCGAGCGAATGCAACGGCGAAAGCTCCGGCCACGACGCCCAGGGATCGGACCTCTACTCCTATGAGACCGCCACGGGCGACCTCACCGACCTCACCGTCGACCACGAAGCCGGCGATGAACGGGGGGCCGGGGTGCAGGGCGTCGTCGGCGCTTCCGAGGACGGCTCCCGCGTCTACTTCGTCGCCGACGGGGTGCTCGCCCCGGGCGCGACGCCCGGTGACTGCACGATCCGGGGCATCCCGAGGGGCGGCTGCAACCTCTACCTCGCCCAGGGCGGAACGACGACGTTCATCGCTAGACTGCAGGCGGAGAGCGATCACTTGGACTGGGCGCCCCGGCCCGACGCCCTCGGGGAACCGAACAGCGGCCGCGTCTCGGCCGACGGCTCAGCTGTCCTGTTCAGCCGCGCGACTGAGCTCTACCGCTACAGCGCCACGGCTGGGAGGCTCGACTGCGTCTCCTGCGCCCCGGCCGGCCTGCCGTCGAGCGCGGCTTACGTGGCAAGCGGCGACCACGGCAGCGGAGCCAACGTTGTGCTCAGCCCCAAGATCCTCACCCGCAACCTCTCCGCCGACGGTGACAGGGCCTTCTTCGAGACCAGCGGCGCGCTGCTGAACAGCGACACCAACGGGGTCAGCGACGTCTATGAGTGGGAGGCGAAGGGCTCGGGCTCCTGCGAGTCGGAGGCGCAGGGCGGCGGATGCCTCTACCTGATCTCGAGCGGTCGCAGCTCCAGGCCCTCCTACTTCGCCGATGCCTCCGCCGACGGCGACCACGTCTTCTTTTTTACCCCCCAGGCCCTGGTGCCAAGCGATGAAGACGAGCTGATCGACATCTACGACGCCGCCGTCGACGGCGGCGTCGCCTCCCAGCACGCGCTGAGCCCGCCAACCTGCTCGGGCACCTCCTGCCAGGCAAATCCCGCCCCGCCGCCGGCGCCCAGCACCGCCTCGTCCTCCTTCAGGGGACCGGGCAACCTGAGCGCGGCGCGGCCGGGAGCGAACCGCTGCCAGGCGGCCTCGCGCCAGGCGCGCAAGCTCAGCCGGCGCGCCAGGGTCCTGCGCCGGCGGGCAAGCAGAACACAAAACAGCGCCTGGGCGAAGCGGCTGCGCAGCAAGGCCCACCGCCTCGCCAAGGGCGCACACCGGCGCAGCAGCCGTGCCAAGCGCTGCCGCAAGCGATTGCGCGGCGCCGGCTCCGGCAGCCAGGGGAGAGCAAACGACAACCGCGGAGGTTCCAAGTGATTTCGGCAAAGCGCGTACTTCTCGGCCTCGCCTTGGCGGCACTGCCTCTGGCGAGCGTGCCGGCCACCTCTGCGGCTGCTACCGCCGCCCCCGCCTGGGATATCAGCGTGGCGGCGGTCGCCCCGACCAACTTCGCCCCCGGCGTGAGCACCGGGGAATACCTTCTGGTTGCGACCAACGTCGGCTCCAAGCCCACCGACGGCAGCGCGGTGACGATCACCGACCATCTGCCCGCCGGCCTGACGGTCAACCCGAGCCCATCGGGCGTCCCCCACCCGTTCAACGGCTTTGACCCGGGGGAAAATGGATTCCCCTGCGAAGCCGGTCCGCCGGCCACCTGCACGGTGAACCAGGTGCTGCAACCGGGCGACGCGCTGCGCGTCTGGGTCCCGGTCGACGTCGACTCCGGCGCCCCGCCGAGCGTCCTCAACCAGGTCTCCGTCGCCGGCGGCGGCGCCGCCGCGGCCTCCGACAGCGTGCAGACGACGATCGGCTCCCAGCCGGCCCCCTTCGGCCTCAGCCGCTTCTCGGGCGCCCTGCTGGACTCCGGTGGCGGCGCAGAGACCCGCGCGGGCTCGCACCCCTACCGCTTGGGGATCGGCGCCCAGTTCAACACGGTTCGCGCCAATGGCCGGAACGTGCCGGCCGAGAGTCCTCGGCTCATTGTCGGCGAGCTGCCGGCGGGCCTCGTGCTCAACCCCCGCGCCACGCCCGTGCGCTGCACCGAGGTGCAGTTGGAGGCGCTCAATAAAAATGCCGAAAACGAATGCCCCGACGCCGCCGCGATCGGGGTGGTCCGCCTCACCATCGCCCCTTTCTCGTACCTCGGGATGACGCGCGACGAACCGATCTACAACATGGTCCCGCCGGCCGGCAGCCCGGCTGAGTTCGCCTTCAACGCGACCGGCTTAGGCTTCTACATCCACCTGCTCGGCCACGTGCGCTCCGACGGCGACTACGGCCTTGGCGCAGATATCCGTGACACCCCCGGGTTCGGCTCGATCTCAGGCGCGACGCTGGAATTCTGGGGCGATCCGTCAGACCCGAGCCACGACCGCCAGCGCGGCAACTGCATCAGCACTATCACCAACGTCCACAATGGCAAATCTTGCCCGGTGCCCCCGGCGCCCGCGCCGTTGATCACGATGCCGAGCGCCTGCCAGGGGCCGCTGGTGAGCACGATCAGGGCCAACTCCTGGCAGCACCCGGGGGACTTCGTCACCGCGAGCGCTCAGACCGAAGACGCCTTCGGCAACCCGGTCGGTGTCGGCGAATGCGACAAGCTCTCCTATGACCCCTCCGCCGAATCGATCCCCTCCACCGAACAGGCCGGGACCGGCACGGGTCTCGAATACAACGTCGACTTCCCCAACAACGGGCTCGACGACTACGGCGCGCTGAGCGAATCGGTCACCGAGAAGGCCGTCGTCACCCTGCCCGAGGGGGTCACGATCAATCCCTCGGTCGGCGAAGGCCTTGGCTACTGCACGCCGGGCCAGTACGACCGAGAGACGGCTTTCTCCGTTGAAGGCGAGGGCTGCCCGTCAGACTCCAAGGTCGGCGCGTTGCACTTGACCACGCCGTTGGTCGACGAAGCGGTCGACGGCTCGGTCTACCTCGCCCAACAGGACGACCCGACGACGCCCCAGCACGGGGCCGAGAACCCCTTCGACACCGACATCGCCCTGTATCTGGTGATGAGGAACAAGCGATTGGGGATTCTCGTCAAGCAGGCGCTGAAAGTGGAACCCGACCGCGATACCGGCCAGCTGGTGGCGACCCTGGAAGATATCCCGCAGCTGCCCTTCAGTCGCTTCAGCTTCCGCTTCCGCGAAGGGGCAAGGGCGGCGCTGATCACGCCCTCGACCTGCGGCACCTACACCACGGTCGCGAAGTTCTATCCATCTTCGGATCCGACCAACCCCAAGGTCGTGACCTCGGACTTCAAGGTCAGCTCGGGCGTCAACGGCGGCCCCTGCCCCTCGGGGGGCGTGCCGCCGTTCAACCCCGAATTCCAGGCGGGCTCGGTCAACAACAACGCCAAGTCCTACTCGCCCTTCGACATGCGCCTGATCCGCCACGACGGCGAGCAGGACATGACCAAGTTCTCGACCGTACTGCCTCCCGGCGTGCTCGGCAGGCTGGCCGGCGTGGGCAAATGCTCCGACGCAGACATCGCCGCCGCAAGCGCCAAGACCGGCCGCCAGGAGAAGGCAAGCCCGAGCTGTCCGGCAAACTCGCAGATCGGCCAGACGATCGCCGGAGCGGGGGTGGGCGACTCGCTCACCTACGTCAAGGGCAGCCTCTACCTGGCCGGCCCCTATAAAGGCGACCCCCTTTCGGTAGTCGCGATCACCCCGGCCCTCGCCGGCCCCTTCGACGCAGGCACCGTGGTCGTCAGGGAGGCCTTGACGCTCAACCCGGTGACCGCCGAAGTCGAAGTCGACGGCGCCAACTCGGACCCGATCCCCCACATCCTCAAAGGGATCGTGCTCAAGGTCAGGGACCTGCGGGTCGACGTCGACCGCCCCGACTTCATCCTCAACCCGACGAGTTGCGAGGAATCGAGCGCCAGGGCGACCCTGTTCGGCTCGGGCCAAAACGTCTTCAGCTCCCTCGACGACGTCCCGATGCACCTCTCGACCCGCTACCAGGCGGCGAGCTGCGCCTCGCTTCCCTTCAAGCCCCAGCTGAAGATCCTGCTGCGGGGCGGCACGCGAAGGGGCGCCCACCCGGCGCTGCGGGCAGTCGTCAAGGCGCGCCCCCACGACGCCAACATCGGCGGCGCCGTGGTCACCCTGCCCAGGTCGGCCTTCCTCGACCAGGCCCACATCCGCACGATCTGCACCCGGGTGCAGTACGCGGCCAAGGGCGGCTCGGGAGGCGGCTGTCCGAAGGCGGCGCAATACGGCTATGCCAAGGCCTGGACGCCTCTGTTGGACGAACCGGTCCAGGGTCCGGTCTACCTGCGCTCCTCAAACCACAAGCTGCCCGACCTCGTCGCCGCCCTGCACGGGATCGTCGACGTCGACATCGTCGGCCGCATCGACTCCTTCAAGGGCGGCATCCGCAGCTCCTTCGAAACCGTCCCCGACGCGCCGGTCTCGCGCTTCCTCCTGCGTATGCAGGGCGGCAAGAAGGGCCTGGTCGTGAACAGCCGCAACCTCTGCTTCAAGCCGAAGCGAAACCGGGCAATCGCGCGCTTCACCGGCCAGAACGGGGCGCCGCGCAACTTCAAGCCGCCGGTGCGGGCCCAGTGCCACAAGCGCAAGGCGAAGAAGCACAAGCGCCACCGCAGGGCCCGTTAGGAGCGGGGCGCAAAGCAGGGCGGCGCCGGTGGGGCGGACGAGCCGCGGCCGAGGCGACGCCGCCGGGCTGGCCGCCCGGCTGCGCTCGCGCCGAGGCGAGATCGAGCAGGCGACGCTCGACCGCGTCAGGTCGGTCTCCGAGCTTCCCGCCGCCGGCGATCCCGAGTACGCGGAGGGCCTGCGGCGGGCGGTGGCGGCCGCGATCGGCTTCGGCCTCGAGCTGATCGAGGGCGGCGAGGCTCGCGAGCCGCCGATCCCGATCGAGCTGCTCGGCCAGGCCCGCCTCGCGGCCCGCAACCGGATCCCGCTCGACACCGTCCTGCGCCGCTACTTCGCCGGCTACAGCCTGCTCGGCTTCTTCACGATCGAGGAGGCGAGCCGCGAAGGCCTGATGGACGGCGCCGAGCTGCAGCGCCTCACCGCCCGCCAGGCCGGCCACTTCGACCGCCTGCTGGCCCAGGTCGCCGCCGAGCACGGCCGCGAGCCGGCCGAGGATCGCGCCGGGACCTCCGAGCGCCGCCACCTGGAGGCGGTCAGGCGCCTGCTCGGCGGCGAGCCGGTCGAGCCCTCCCGGCTGGGCTATGACCTCGACGCCCACCACCTCGGCCTGCTCGCCCGCGGCCCCGACCCGGCGACGCCCCTGCGCGAGCTCGCCCGCTCCCTCGACCGCGCGCTGCTGGTCGTGTGCCCCGACCGCGACACCGCCTGGGCCTGGCTCGGCGGCCGCGAGGCGCTCGAGCCCGAGCAGGTCTTGGGCGCCTACGCCGCGCAACGCGGCGACACCGCCCCCGAGGACCCGGCGCTGGCCCTCGGCGAGCCCGCCGTGGGCCTTGCCGGCTGGCGCCTCACCCACCGCCAGGCCGCGGCGGCCCTGGCGGTGGCGGAGCGCGGCCCCGACACTGCTGTTCGCTACGCCGATGTCGCCCTGCTCGCCTCGGTCCTCCAGGACGAGCTGCTGGCCACCTCGCTGCGCCAGCTCTACCTGCGGCCGCTGGAAGGCGAGCGCGACGGCGGCGCGGCCCTGTGCGAAACCCTGCGCGCCTACTTCGCCGCCGAGCGCAACGTCTCCTCGGCGGCCGCCGCGCTCGGCCTGACGCGCAAGTCCATCGCCGGCCGCCTGCGAACGGCGGAGCGCCGCCTCGGCCGCCCGGTCAATCTCTGTGCGGCAGAGCTGGACCTGGCCCTGCGGATGGAGCGGGTACAGGCTCTGCCTGAGTCAAAAGCGGGTAGATCCGCTGGGTCCGACTACCCACATTGACTACCCCCGATTTGCTCCCGGACTGCGAATTTCAATCCCAGTCCAGCCAAGGCGACGGTCGGGAGCCGTCGCTGTGAGGAGGAGCAGATGTCGCAGGGTGGGTCTCGTTTGGCTTTTCGGCACGCGGCAATGGGCGCGCTGGGGGCGACCCTCATGGCGCTGTTCGCCTTCATCCTCTTGCTTTCGGCGCCGGCGGCCTCGGCGGCGGATGTCGACTCCATCTTCGAAGCGCCGCTCGAAGAAGAACCCGCCTCAGAAGGAGAGCTCCCCTATACGTCCCTTGGCGCCTCTCCAGACTCCGACGAGGGCCGCTACATCGTCGTCCTCGAGGACTCGGTCGACCATCCGGCGAGGGTCGCCCACGCGCAAGCCCGGCGGCGCGACGGGGAAGTAAATCTCGTCTACCACCGGGTGCTCAGGGGCTATGCGGCGATCCTGCCCAAGGACGAAGTCGCGGCGCTGCGGCGCGAGCCGAACGTCAAGTACGTGACGGCCGACCGCAAGGTCGAAATCGCCTCCCAGGAAACGCCGACCGGGATCGAGCGGATCGGCGCGAGCGCCAACGAAGGCCTGCGGATCGACGAAGCCAACGACCTGCGCGTCAACGCCGACGTCGCCGTGATCGACACCGGGATCGACTTCGAACACCCCGACCTCAACGTCGTCGCGCGCACCGACTGCGTGCCCGCGAGCGAAGATCCGGAAACCCAGGAATGCACCGATGACGCTGGGTTCGACGCGAACGGCCATGGCACCCACGTCGCCGGCACGATCGGGGCGCTCGACAACGGCGAAGGCGTCGTCGGCGTCGCCCCGGGCGCGCGCCTTTGGGCGGTCAAAGTCCTCAACGCCAACGGCATAGGATGGGACTCCTGGATCATCTCCGCGGTCGAATGGGTCACCGCCCATGCCGCCCAGATCGAGGCGGCGAACATGAGCCTCGGTCGGAAAGGGTCCAACCAGGCCGTGGCCGAAGCGATCGAAGCCTCGGCCGAAGCCGGCGTCGTCTACGCGATCGCCGCCGGCAACAGCACCGCGGACACGAGCGGCTACAGCCCCGCCGGCAATCCCGACGCGATCACCGTCTCGGCGCTCGCCGACTACGACGGCAAAGCGGGCGGCGAAGCGGAACCCCTGAAGTACAATACCTGCGACGAAGTGAGCGAGGAAAACTGGGGCCCCGACGACGCCCTCGCCGGTTTCAGCAACTTCGGCGAAAAGGTGAACGTCGCCGCCCCGGGGGTCTGCATCCGCTCGACCGTCCCCGGGGGGGGATACGGCTACAAGAGCGGCACTTCGATGGCCGCTCCCCACGTAGCCGGCGCCGCCGCGCTCCTGGCGAGCGCGGAAAACCCCGAAGACCTCGAAGACGTCGAAGCGATCCGCGCGACGATCGAAGAAGAGGGCAGCCAGGCCTGGGAAGACACCTCAGAAGACGGGACGCAGGAGCCGCTGCTCGACGTAAGTGACGAAGCGGCCTTCGACCCCGCCGACCAGGTGGCGGTCACTGTGGCTCCCGAGGTTCTCTCGACGACGGAAGCCTCGCTGCGGGGCGAAGTCAACCCGGGCGGCCTGGAAACCGAATACTTCTTCGAATACGGGGACACGGCCGAATACGGGAGCAAAGCCCCCGCCTCCGCGCAAAGCGCGGGCTCGGGTGGCGAATACTCGACCGTCGAAGCGGGGATAGAAGGCCTCGAAGGCCAGCACGTCTACCACTACCGGGTCGTCGCCGTCAACTCCGCCGGCACCTTCTACGGGGCGGACCGCCTCTTCGGAACCACTCCACCAGACGTGACCTCCGAGGAAGCCTACCAAGTGGATGCCAACTCCGCGCGCCTTCGTGCCGTGTTCAATCCCGAAGGCCTTCCCACGACCTATCGCTTCGAATATGGAACCACCGCATCCTATGGGAGCGCTAAGCCCGCACCGCAACCCGGGCAGGCGGGATCAGGCCTCACCGACTTCACGGCAAACGTGGGCATCGCCGGGCTCAATGGCGGAACGACCTACCACTTCAGGATCGTGGCGACGAATGTGGCCGGCACGTCCAAAGGCGAAGACGAGACATTTACGACTCCGGCCGCCGCCTGGGCGCTGCAGTCTCCGCCTGTCCCCACGGTCGAAGAAAGCACCTCGACTATCGCTGCGTTCATGGGAGTGTCTTGCTGGTCTGGCGACGGTTGCATGGCGGTGGGTGGATACGATGGACCCTCCGGTGTTTTGTATACCGTCTCCGAATACCTCCTCGCGGAGCGCTGGGACGGAAGCCACTGGGAAGCCGTTCCGGCAGCGGAGCCCAAACCGGGCACGCAGGTCGGAAAGATCTTCAACGACGTCTCCTGCACCAGCTCGACTTCGTGCACCGCGGTCGGCTACTACAAGGAAGAAGAAGAAGGACAAGCGAAACGCTTTCCGCTGATCGAGCGCTGGAACGGGAGCGACTGGGCGGTGCAGGCCGCGCCGAGCCTGTCTGAAAGCGGTACGGGTATCCTTAAAGCGGTCTCATGCGTCTCATCGGACTGGTGTATGGCGATCGGAAACGCGGAAGCTCCGGTCGCCGCGCTATGGGACGGAGAAGCATGGTCTGAGCTCTCCGGCTTGGCGCAGTTGCCGATCACGGAGCTCCTGTCCGTTTCATGCATGTGGCCGACCAACTGCGTGCTGGGTGGTAAGGGGGGAAGCGTAGAGTGGGACGGGCTAGACTTCACCTACCATGAAGTCGACCCTCCATCCGGCGGGTACTCGCTGAGACTGCGTGGCGTGTCATGTGTGAGCCCGGAATCGTGTGAGGCCGTCGGCGAATACTACACCGGCCCGTACACCATCGCGCCGCTCCTTGCGAGCTGGGACGGGAGCGAATGGACTCTCCAGGCTCTGCCAGAAGGCGACGTGGGCCTCCCGCGCGCGGTGTCCTGCTCCAGCGTGGATTTCTGCATAGCGGTCTCCAGCGGATACAAGTACGGCGCGTATGTTCCAAGGGTTCTTCGGTGGAACGGCGAAGAATGGGCGCTCCAGTCTGCCTCAATTCCAGATGGCGGCCCTGAACTTGGAGGGGCCCGGCCGCAGGGGGTGTCGTGCGTAGGGCCGGCGAGGTGCACGTTTGTCGGAGAAGATCTGGCGAGCCTGGGCGAAGCTGAAGTCCTGCCCTTGGCGGAGCGGCTCAGAAACTCGCCGCGGGCAGCTACGGATGGCGCCACGGGCGTCGATGCCGAAGGGGCGACCCTGCGCGGCACCGTCAACCCCGAAGGCTACGAGACGAGCTACCAGTTCGAATACGGCACAACGACCGCTTACGGGAGCAAAGTCCCGGGCGAATCCGAAGATGCCGGCTCGGGCACCTCGAACGTCGCCGTGAGCGGGGCGGTGAGCGGATTTGAACCGAACACGACCTACCACTTCCGCCTGGTCGCGTCCAATGAAGCCGGCACCGATTACGGCGAAGACCGGACCTTCACGACCACGCCCGAATGGACCCTGCAGTCCACTCCCAGCCCGGGCACGAACGCCCGCCTCAACGCCGTCTCCTGCGCCTCGGCCAAGGAATGCGTCGCGGTCGGCCAGGAAGGGGGGGCTCCCTTCGGCGCCCGCTGGGATGCGAGCAAAGGCTGGAGCGCCGCCGCATGGAATTCGACGTCGACTCCTGGCGGGGGCAAAGCTCTGAGCGACATCTCCTGCGTTTCGAGCAGCTTCTGCCTCGCGGTTTCGACCACCACTCTTTCCGTCCAGCGCTGGAACGGCAGCACATGGACCACCACGACCGCGCCCGCGCCGCCCGAATCCTCGAACACGGGCTTCTACGGCGTCTCCTGCGCTTCGACGACGAGCTGCATCGCCGTCGGCCTCTACATGACGGCCGGCGTCCCCCGTCCGCTCGCCGAGAGCTGGGACGGCAGCGAATGGACGCTTTTGCCCGACGCCTTCGAAGCGGGCGGCTTCCTCCCCGGTGTCTCCTGCACCTCGACGAGCTCCTGCACTGCGGTCAGCCGGCTCGGCACTGGGTCGTCCGGCGTGCTGGGCGCGGTGCGCTGGGACGGCGAAGAATGGAGCGCTCTGGGCGCGCCGGTGGAAATGAGCGCCGGGGTCGCCGACGTCTCCTGCGTCTCCGCCGACGCCTGCCTGGCCGTCTCGGGCAACTCCCCCCAGGCGCAGGTCTGGGACGGCTCGCAGTGGGTCCTCGCCGCCGCCCCGGCCCCCGCCGGCGGCAGCACGGTGAAGCTCTATGACGTCTCTTGCGCCGCGGCCGCCTCCTGCATGGCCTCCGGCTTCTTCAAGGACGAAGCGGGCAAGACCGTGGCCCTGGCCGAGCGCTGGGACGGCGACGAATGGATAGCTCGCCAGCCTCCCGGCCCGGAAGCGAGCGCGACCCGGCTGAACGGCATCGACTGCGCGGCGGCGACCCGCTGCACGGCGGTCGGCTACGACATACCGAAAGCGGGCGAATACGCGACCCTGGCCGAGCGCTACGGGACGCTGCCGCCCACCGCGACGACCAAGGCGGCCATCGAGCGTCAGCGCGAGCAGCGCCACCCTGCGCGGCACGCCAACCCGCAGGGCGCCCCGACGAGCTACTGGTTCGAATACGGCACCAGCACCTCCTACGGGACCAAACTCCCGCTCTCGCCGCAGGCGCTCGGCTCTGGCGCCGAAGACGTCTCCGTGAGTCACGCTCTGAGCGGACTCACGCCAAGCACGACCTACCACTTCCGGCTTCGTCACCGAAAGCGCCGAAGGCCCGTTCTCGGAGCGGAAAGGCCTTCACGGCTGAAACGGCAGAAGCCGAAGCGGGCACCCGACACTGGCACAAGTGCAGCTACGAAGGCGGCGAAGAACAGTTCGATCGACCCCGCCTGCAGCGATGAGACCGAAGGCGGCGAAGGCTCCTACGGACTTCGAATACGTCTTCTCCCAGGCCGCCGATGTGAGCGGGATCTCCGACTTCGTTCTCAGCTGGAAAGTCTCGGGCGTCCAGATCGAAGTGGACTGCGAAACGCAGGCGAGCAAAGAAACCACGGCCGAAAACCCGGCCGAAGAAGCGGCCGGAACGCTCGCAGGGTCGCTCAGAGCTCGAAGACTGCACCGTGGGTGGCGCCGTCGAACCCGGCTCATTGCAGCGCCGGGCCGATTCCGAATTCGGATTCGATGCCGAAGCGCTCGAAGCCGAAGGCAAAACCGAGTTGAAACTGAGCCCGTCCGAAGGCGAAATCCTGATCTCCTTGCTGCTGAAAAACGGTGAAAAAGGAAGCTGCCCGTTCGGCGGCACCTCCTTCAACTTCAAAGGCACGGTGACCGGCACGCAAAACAGCGCCAACGAGATCGAATTCAGCGAAGCCGGCAGCGACCTGATCGTCCTCGGCACCCCGGCATCGATGGTCGGCACGAGCAAGGTCGAGACCACCGGCGGCAACAGGCTGGTGCTGGCGCCGTAGCGGCGCTCAAGGGCGCCTTTGCGGTCTGCTGGGAGCGGGCCTACGCCGACGTCGGGGCGTGGCCGCGCTGGAACGAGGAGATCAAGACGGCGACGCTCGAGGGGCGGCTCGAGCTGGGCGCGCGGGCGAAGGTCGTCTTCGGCACCGGCCTGCGGGAGGAGATCCGCCGCTTCATGACCGCGAAGAAGCGCGACGGGCTGACGACGAAACCGTCACCAACTGAAGCCGGCGCCGTTGATGTGGACTTAGCGTCGCCATGCCATAGCGCTACAATCCGTCCACTATGACCGTCACCGCCACCATCCGTGTGCCCCGCGAGACCCGCGACAGCCTCGCTGCCCGCGCCCGGGAGCGCGGCGTCTCGCTGTCCTCCCTGCTGACCGAGTTCGCCCGACGTGCCGAGCGGTCCGAGGCGCTTCGCTCCGAGCGCGAGGCGACCCGCGCCGACCTGGCCGACCCCGAGGCCCGCGCCGAGTACGGCTTGTGGGAGGCGACGGTCGGTGACGGATTCGACTGAGCCGCGACGCGGCGAGATCTGGCTGGCGTCGTTCGGCGCCGCCCGTCGCGGCGAGCCGGGGAAGAACCGCCCGGCGCTCGTCGTCTCCGTCGACGAGCTGCTCGGCGTTGCCGAGCACGAGCTGGTCGTCGTCGTGCCGCTATCGAGTTCCGTCGCTCCCTCGCGCCTGCGCCCGCCGGTCAAGCCCGGCAGCGGGATCGACAACGACAGCGCCGCGGTCTGCCGCGCGATCCGCGGCGTTGCGCGCTCTCGGCTGCTTCGCCGCCTCGGCGAGGCGAGCGGCGGCACGCTGGCCGAGGTCGAGGCGGCGCTCGTCACCGTCCTTGGCCTTGAGCAGCTCGTCCCGCCCTCCGGGTAGAGCTTGCGGCATACGGTGCGCTTGCGGATCAGGGTCAGCTTCCTCTCGCGGCTGGTCAGCCGCGGCTCATGCCGCCCTGCCGCCCCCGCCGATGCCGGATGGACCGCCGCGCGGATATGCGCCTCGCCCTCGCCGACGTTCTTGAACGAGTGCCGCACGCCGGGGTCGACCACCAGCTCGGCGCCCGGCTCCGGGATCGTCTTCTTCCTCCCGACCTTGAACCGCACCCGGCCCGAGAGGACCGTCCAGCGCTCCTCCACCGCGGGATGGAGGTGCGGTGGCCCGTCGCCGCCGGGGGCGACCCGGATGTCGACGACCAGGTCCTCGCCCGCGCGGCTGAAGCGGTAGTGCTGGCGGCGGTTGGGGTCAAAGACTGTCTCTGCCATCGCTCCTCCTCAAGTTGGCTACCGACCGGTAACTTATCAGCGGAAGCTACTCTGCGGTAACGATGGCGAGCAGCTCCGGCAGACGACTCCCGCCCGGCGAGCGCCGGGCGCTGATCGAAGCCGCGGCGGCCGAGCTGTTCGCCGAGCATGGCTACGCGGGCGCCACCCTGGAGCAGATCGCCGCGCGGGCGGGAGTGACCAAGCCCGTCCTCTACCGCCACTTCGCCGGCAAGAAGGACCTGCACATGTCGCTGCTCGCCGAGCACCGCGACGGCCTGCTCGCCGAGCTGGCGCGCAGCGCGGCGGGGGAGGGGCCGCCGGCCGAGCGCCTGCCGCTCATCCTCGACGCCTGGTTCGCCTACGTCGAGCGCCATCCCTACGCCTGGCGGATGCTCTTCCGCGACACCACCGGCGACCCCGAGATCGAGGCCTTCCACCGCGAGCTGCAGGCGAGCGCCCGCCGGCTCACCGCGGCGCTGATCGCGAACGAGCCGGGACTCGGGATCCCCGAGCGCGAGCTCGAGCCGACCGCGGAGCTGATCCGCGCCGCGACCACTGGCCT
This sequence comes from uncultured Solirubrobacterales bacterium, assembly GCA_963727465.1. Classification (GTDB taxonomy): domain Bacteria; phylum Actinomycetota; class Thermoleophilia; order Solirubrobacterales; family 70-9; genus VRUE01. The sequence continues at coordinate 202,839 of CAVSGL010000003.1, forward strand.
CGCCCTCTGGTGGCTGGACAACCCCGACCTGCCGCGCGCGGTCCCGGTCGCCGCGGCGACCAGGTTCCTGCGCGACGGGATCGCACCCTGACGGCGACCGGGCAAGGTCCTCGCCAACACGATCCACATCGAGGGCCCGCCGGTGCCGCTTCGGCGGTCATCTCCGCCGAACGTTCGAGCAGCTGCCCGACTCCACCGGCGAGCAGCCGGTCGCGATGACCGTCCCTGCTCGGCTTCGAGTCGCCGAGCGAGCCCGAGCGCAAGTTCTCGTAGGCGTTCCAACCCGGCTGGCCACCGCCTGTCCCCCTTCGCACCTCCCGTCCGTCTCGGATGTAGCGGGCGCCTCTCCAGGCGAACGCCCGCAACATCCGAGCGAGAGGAGAACGACCGCGTGCCGCGCATATGCAGCTTCTACGGAATCGTCATCTACATGTACCACGAAGAGGGTCCTCATCCCGGACGGGCTCACTTCCACGCCGAATACGGCGAGGACGAAGCGTCCTTCGACATCGATACGCTGGAGCAGATCGCCGGCCGCTTGCCCGCACGCGCCCGCAGGCTCGTCGTCGAGTGGGCCGCGCTGCACCGCGACGAGTTGCGCGACAACTGGTCCTTCGCACGTGAACACCGGCCGCTGCAGAAGATCGACCCACTACCATGAAGTCGATGCGAGGAACGCCGCGACTGCTCGAAGCGAAGCCGACCGACGGCTACACCGTCCACGTCTGTTTCGAGGACGGCACTGCCGCTGAGGTCGACCTTTCCTACCTGCTCGACTACGGCGGCGTCTTCGAGCCGCTGCGCGACCCGGAGTTCTTCCGCACCCTCCGCGTCTATACCGGGGGACAGACGATCTACTGGCCTCAGAATCCCGGGGTGCCTGAGGGAGAGCAGTTCGAGGGCGTCTCGTCCGTCCAGGCAGATATCGCGCCAGAGACCCTCTACGCCCACGCCCGCCGCAACGCGACCACGGCCGCATAAACGCGACCTCCGATCGCCGCGTGCATTGGCAAAGCGGGCGTCCACCCACTCCGCCCACACCGGTTGATCGAAGTGAGGCGGAAAATGCCCGTGGTGCGCCGGGTCAACCGCTATCCTGTCCTTGATGGGTAAGGAGCGGTCAACGAACCAACCGGCAGCCGAGCGCCAGGTGCGCCCGGTCGACCTCGGTCTTTCCGAGGGCAAGTCGATGGCGTTCGCGCCGACGGCTGTGCTGCAGCCCGAGGGGCCGCCGATCGGTGGCCTTGCTCCGGCGAGTCCCAACGGAGCGGGTGCCTCCGGCGCGGGTTCGGCCGATGCCTCGGCCGATCAAGGTTCGAGCGACACTGACGCTTCTCCTGGCGATTAGCGGGCCGTGTTCCCGGACACCCTGCTTGGCCTGGTCGTCTTCTCTGCAGCCGCTGGCCCCGGCTATCTGTACGTTCGCCTCTCGCGCGCCCGCGAGCCGCGCTATGAGCGCACCACGCTTGAGGAGGCGGCCGAGTTCGTCGTCTTCGGCGCCCTCTCCAGTGCTTTGGCAATCCTCCTCACCCTGGGCGTAGGCGACGCGATCGGCCTCCTCGATGCCGATGCCCTGCGACGCGACGCAACCGCCTACGTCCTTGAGGAGCCCCTGCGCGTGCTTCTGGCGCTCACCGTCGTGCTCGCGCTCAGCTACGGGACCGTCTGGCTGCTCACGACGCGGCTGATCCATCGCGGCGCGCCCACGATCAGCCCCGGCGAGACCGCCTGGTACGCGGCGTTTCACCGCATGCTGCCCGAAAAGCACGGTGCATACGTCACCGTCGAGCTGCGCGACGGCAGGGCGGTGGCCGGAATCGTCGTCGCCTATACGCCGGACGCGGACGAGCCACGAGAGATCCTGCTCTTCAGCCCTGTCGGCGGAAGCCTCTGGCTGCGCGAAAAAGATCGTACGGTGCGCAAACTGCCTGATTTGTTCCTGATACTTGAAAGTACGGACATCCTCATGATCGGTGGGCGCTACACCCAGGCGGCCCCTTCCAGCTGAAACTGGTGGCCGAGCGTCTGCAATACCTCTATGACTCCTCCGGCGACTGGATCGCCTTTCGGATCGGTAGGTTCGTCTACGACGTAGATGCCGACTGGATCGGCTGGCTTCCCTGGGGCGATGCCGATGTCGTCGATACCGACGGTGATTACCTGGGCACGATCTTCTCTGGCAATCGTTTCTACCGGCGCGCCGATCAGCGGTATCGCGGCTACCCTGGTTATCCGGGCTACCCAGGCTATCCCGGTTACCCAGGGTATCCGGGGTATGCGGGTTACTCGCCACTGCCACCGATGACCGAGGACATCGACTCGTTGAAAAGGGGCTAGGTTGTTGTCGTCGGGCTGGCCCTCAGCACAACCGCCCCACGGGCAGGAACCTCGCCCCGGTCGCAAACCCGCAGTACTCCTCGAAGCCGGGCTCTGGCAGGTGCAGCGCCGGGAGCCAATATAGGCGGAGCGGGGGACACCCTCCACGTCTCTCAGTCGCCCGTAGGGATCTTCGCGCCAGCCGTTCAGCTCCCACATCAGCCTGTCGGCCTCCCGCGTCGCCGCCATCGGCGTGCCGGCGGTCGTCAGCCCCACCCCGGCCGGGGAGTGGACCTTGCCATCGACCTCCAGCGTGTTCATCACACCCGACTTTCGCAGCTTCAGTCGGTCCTCGTCCGAGTACTTCTGGGACAGTCCGATGATGCCTTTCGCCTCCATCACCAGGCCCGCCTGTGGCCAGTTGCGCACCATCACCGCGAAAATCTCCTCGGCCGCCCAGTTCGTGTGCGAGGGGTGATCGAAGACGCCGAGCAGGTAGGCGTCGGAGTCCTTGAACACGGCGAAGAGGACATCACCGGTCCGCCGGGTGAATTCACCTCTGCCCATCTCCGTGGAGAGATGAAGGTGATGGATGCCCCACTCGGCGAGCAGGAGATCGCGGTCGCTGCGCTTGGGTAACGGATCGGAGTCCTTGCCTCCCACCGGCAGCACGATCCGGCTGCTGAGGTGGGGATTCAGATCGTCACCTTGGGCAACCTTCGCCTCGATCACAGCCAGCGCCGCAGCGTGCTCTTCTGACTTCGAGCTACCTTCCAGCTCCGCCGAGCGATGGACCCTGCGTGGAAGCGGATGGACGAAGCGCCCCCGCCAAACGCGATAATCGATCAGTAGGCCGCTGAGACCCTGTCCTTCGATGTAGCCGGGTTTAGCCGGCATCGCTTCTGCGATGTGTCGGCGTACGCGTCTTTCCAGTCGTTCGACGATGTCGGCCAAGGTGCCCCTCCTTGGGCGCTCAGGCTTTCGCGACCTTCATGCCTAAGCTGCCTCGGCTCCCGTCAAAGTCTCGGCGGCGCTGGCCTGTGCTTGCGCTCCGAGATTGGGCAGGGTGGCCAGTACGAGGCGCTGCGCGATCTCCACACCCTCCGCGCGTGCGGAGAAGGCCTCGATCAGCAGCGTCTCCTCGCTTTCGGAGACCAGGTCCAAGCACGCGCACAGGGCGATCGTCAACGAGAGGGCTTTCGGGCGCCAGCCGTCCCTGGCGGTTCCGTGCCGGAATCCATCGCCCCGACCGCCGTACACCTGGCGGCGCATGAAGCCGTCAAGCGCGTCGTCCAGCCCGAGCGGCTTCAAGATCGCCTCGACGCTGCCCACGTTGCCCCTCTTTCCGCTCGCCTCGGTGAAACGCAGCTTGGTCTTCGCCCGCTCGACGAGATCTCTCCGCTCGGCCTCTTCGACGAAAGCACCCTCGAGAGCGATGATCAGCAGCGGGACGGCCACCTCGTACTCCTGCTGGGCGACGTGGTCCAAGCCCGCCGCCAGCTGCTTGCGATGGTGGGCGGCCAGCGGTGCCTCTTCCATCTCGCCCCGCAACCTCTCGATGAACGCCGGATCGGCGAGCGAGGACTCGATAAACGCGATCACATCGTCCTCGGCGCCCTCGTCGAGCAGGACCATCAGCGCCAGGCCGTTTACGAAGTCCAGTCTCGAGACGAGAAAAGCCCACTCTGGATCGCTTCCCCAACGCTCCCACAGCTGCTGCAGCCTTGGCTGCACCGTCACCATGATCGCGATCCCTCCGAGGACTTCTTCGATCTCCTCGCTGTGGTCGGCGACCCATTGCGAGAAGCGCGCACCCGCATTCCGCAGCGCTCTGACTGCTGCGTCCAGAATCTCTTTCCAGCTGGGAAGCGGTGTTGTCCCGCTGTCGCCTGCTCCGCCGATCTCCTCGTTCATCTCGACGATCTTAGAGACGCTCGTCCTGCCGCCGATCGATCTCTGTGTTGCCTGAGCGACCGACATATACTGTGCAATCAGTCTCGTTCCACACCGGTCAACGGCAGAGGAGAGGTGACGGATGTCGCTTGAGGTGACCTGCATCAACAAGCGCGGGGACCACTACGACCCCCACGAACGGATCAACCACATCGGCGGCGTCGGCTGGCGCCACACCCAGCAGCAGGGAATCGAAAACGTCGAAGCCTCCCCCCGGGCCTACTACGTCTCGGCCCCGGGCAGCAGTGTCTGGCTCACGATTGGCGTCCACAACGGTCACACGTATCTGACGACCGAACCGGACGGCTCGACCCAGAACAACCTCCTCGCGCTCCCAGAGTGCTGACCCGCTCCCGGCCGACAGTTCGGCGAGCAGATGGCTGACGCTCTGGTCTTCAGGAAGGCGCTCGAGAGGTCCGAGGAGTTCGGCTCAAATCGTCACCTCCTCCTTGGCAACGGCTTCAGCATCGCCTGCCGCCCCGAGTGCTTCAGCTACGGGCGACTTCTCGATGAAGCCGACCTCGGTGCCCTCTCGGTCGATGGCCCGGCGCTCTTTGACGCCGAGCAGACGACCGACTTCGAGGAGATCATCGCCTCGCTCCGCGTCGCGGCCCGGATGGCCGCCTTCTACGAGACCAGCGATCCCGACCTTGCAGCTCGGCTGCTCGAGGATGCCGATGCCCTCAAGGAGACCCTCGCCGCCACGCTCGCCCGCAACCACCCCGACGACGTCGGCGAGATCGAAACCGAGCAGTACCGTGCGGCACGCCGCTTCCTCGCTCATTTCGGCCACATCTTCACCGTCAACTACGACCTCCTCCTCTACTGGACTCTGATGCAGGATGAGGAGCCGCCGATCCGCGCCGAATGACGGCTTCCGTGCCGATCCCGACGATCCCGACGCCGAGTGGGTCGCCTGAGACAGCTACAAGCCCTATCGCCAGAACGTCTACTACCTGCTGCACGGCGGGCTGCATCTCTTCGAAAAGGGGCCGACCCTGAAGAAGCTGACCTTCAGCCGCACCGGCGTCGCGCTAATCACCCAGATCCGCGACGCGCTCGAGCGCGAGGCTTACCCACTCGTCGTCACCGAGGGGTCCAATGCCGAAAAGCACGCCCTGCATCCGCCACAACGACTACCTCTCCAAAGGTCTGCGCTCGCTTGCTGCCTGCGGAGGGTCGCTTTTCGTCCACGGCCACTCCCTCGCGGAGAACGACGCCCACGTATACCGGGCGATCGGCGAAGAGGGCAAATTCAGCGCCCTCTTCGTCAGCCTCCACGGCGATCCCGACAGCGAGGACAACGAAGCCATTCGTCAGCGCGCCGAGATGATCGCCGCGCAGCGCTCGCCCAAATCTCCCCTCGTCGCCAACTTCTACGACGCGGACTCCGCTCAGGTATGGGGCTAGCGACAATGCCCGTCGCCGTCGGCCTCCAGCTCACCGAATCCGAGTCACTTCGTAGCCCGGCCGCATCACGGCCTGGTTCCTTTGCGGCCGGGCGGCAAGCACCGCCGACAATTCAGGGTTCGCACCGCACCGGCATGCCCGGACGCGAAGCGGAGGACATGCCGCTTTATCTCCGGTGGGAGAAATTCGGCCCCGGATCCCTCAAGTGGGTATGGGAGATGCCCCGTATCCACCCGACGACTTCGGCGCGGCCTTCGACGCCACCGCCGCGCGCCTGCGCGCGGCGGTGGAGGGGCCTGCGCGGAGCCGCGGCCCTGGCCAGCGCGCGTCTGCGCCGCGATCGACCCGGCGTTGCGCTTCGACGGCTCACGAGCGGGTTTCCAGCGTGCCTGACCTGCCCGTCGTGGCCGAGGAGTTCCTGATCGGCGCTGTCGCCGCGATCTGGCCGACCGGCTCCACTGTGGCCGAGGCGGTGTGGTGACGTACCGGACTCTCGCGCGTAAAGACACTCGCGTTTATGATGCCTCCACGCCACCTTTGGGGAGGAGCGCAGCATCGCCATGGATCCAAGCGTCTTGGGATCGGTCCGCCTCGGCTCGGGCCGGCGCCTGACCGGTCTGGGCCTGCCTCCGGAGCAGGTCGCGCTCGACCAGCGCCGCCGCATCCTCGCCGGCGCCGCCCGGGCGTTCGCTCGCCACGGCTACGGGAGAGCGACGGTCCGAATGATGATCGAGTCGGCCGGGGTGTCCCGCAGGACCTTCTATGAGCTCTTCGACGGCAAGGCGCACGCCTACCTCGATGCCCACGACGATGCCCTAGCACTCCTCACGGCGCGGGTCTGCGCGGCTGATGGCGGGGACGAGTGGGCCGAGCGCGTCGCCCGTGCCGTCTCTGCGGCCCTCTCCTACGCCACTTTCTCCCCCGAGCGAACCTCCCTGCTCCTCGCAGACGGCTTCGTCGCGGGGCCCTGGATGGCCCACGTCGAAGACGCGCTGCTCGCCCGCTTCGCTCCGGCGCTCCGTCTCGGTCGCGCCTTCGCAACCGCCAGACCCGCGAGTCTCGAGACGGCGATCCTCGGGGGCATCGCCGGCGTCGTCGCCCGTCGCCTCACCGCCGGGCGCTCCTCGGACCTGCCGGCCGAGGCGCCGGGCCTCGCCGAATTCGCCCTCCTTCCCTACATCGGCCCCGAGGCCGCTCGCGTCGCCGTCCGGAGGGTCCTCCCTCAAACGGTCGGGAGAACCGGCCCGCCGTCTCTCCACACAACATGAGCGAAAGACAGCAGCTCCCCGACGACTTCACCGACGCCTTCCAGTCCGCCTTTGCCCGGCTGCAGATCTGTGTCGAGACAGCGTGCGCGCCGGAGCCGGATTGGCCGGGCCGGGTCGCGGCCGGCATCCGCGCCGCGCTCGAGTTCGCCGCCGCCCATCCTGACGACGCCGGTGTGCTGACCAACGACGCGCTGGCTCACGGCAGGGCGGGCTTCGAGCGCTACGACCGCATGCTCGACCACTTCGCCGTGGCGCTGCGCCCAGGACGCGACGAGCTGCCGCACGGCCACGATCTCCCCGCCGTCACCGACAAGGCGATGGTCGGCGGCCTCGCGAGCCTGATCGCCGCCCGCCTCGACACGGCGCCCGCTCTGCTGCCCCCTCTTGCCCCCGAGGCGATCCAGTTCGTGCTCACGCCATACCTTGGAAGCGATGAAGCGCGCAGAGTCGGAAAGGAATCGGGCTAGGCGACGGCCCGCAGGTGTCTGCGGCGGATCGCCTCGTCTGCCAGGCGACCCGCCTCGCCGACCCCCACGAACGGGACGGCGAGCATGTAGACGATTTCCGGCAGCAGGCTCTCCAGCCGCGTCGCTTCGCCCGCCAGGATCGTCCGCTCGATCAGCGCTTCGGCGCCCGCCAGCGCCCCGCGCGCCGCGCTCGAAGGCGCATCGCTGCCAGACGATGCGCGACCCTGCTCGAGGAAATCCAGCAGCGCCGCCCGCGCGCTCGCGTGGAGGGTCGCCGCCCGGCCTCCGGCCAGCGGCGCCTCGACGATCGCCAGCTGCGCGAAGGCCGGCCGCTCGGCCATGACTCCGAGCAGCGCCGCGGCGCCGTCGCGCAGCATTGGCCCCCACGGCCGGTCGGGTGAGACGACCCCGTCGAGCGCCTGCCAGCCGAGCTCGACGACGCGCTCCACCACCGCCCCGAGGCACTCGTCCAGGCCGGCGAACTCCCGCTCGAAGTCCACGCGCGAGACCCCGGCGGCGGCACAGACCTCATCCACCGTCGTGCGCTGCACCCCCTGCCCAGCGCAGCACTCCGCCATCCCAATCAGGATCCATTCGCGCTCAGGATGCAGTTCGGCAGGAGCCACGTTCTGTAAACGCGATTGTGCACCCCTGCCGCTGAATTTCAAGACTGCCCAGTACCCGACTGACGACGGGGACCTTGGTTCCGCCGAGCCGGGGGAAACCGCTCCCCGCCTCTCTACCTCCTCGACCACCCCACGGCCGCTGCGCCGCACCCCGATCCTGGCACGCCTGCGGCGTGCGCCTGCGGGGCGGCGGCTCCGCGCCCGGCGGGGCCACGACCGAAGGAGGAACTCCGATGCCCGAACCTCTTGCCTGTCCAGTCTGTCTGCGCCGCACTTGGCTCCTAGGCCGCCTTGCCCCCTACATCGAGCGAGCCGCCGTCGGTGCCCCGGCCCGTCGCGCGCCCGAGTTGCTGCGCCTGGGCTGCCGCGAACTCGCCGAGACCGTCGCCCCTGATGCGACCGCACAGATCCTTGAGGACGTCGAATCGATGTCCGCTCAGCAGATGCACTCCGAGCTCGACCAGGCCGGCTGCTGGGCGATCTGTCGCCACGACGGCCTCTTCCCGTCGGGACTCGCCGATGCAGAGGACGCTCCCTGGGCGTTGATCGGCAGGGGAGAGGTGGGCCTGTTGGCCCGCCTCGTGCCCGACGAGGCGGTCGCGCTCGTCGGCGCCCGCCGGGCCACGACCTATGGCCGCGAGGTCGCCCGCGAGCTCGGCCGCGACCTCGCGCGGGCGGGCCTCCCGGTCGTCGGCGGCCTCGCCTTCGGCATCGACGCCTGCGCCCACCGGGGAGCGCTCGAAGCCGGGCTGACCGTCGCCGTGCTCGGCTGCGGCGCCGACGTCGCCTATCCCGCCGCGCACCGCTCACTCTGGCGTCGCATCGGCGAAAGCGGCCTGGTGCTCGCCGAGCTGCCGCCCGGCTGCGGCGCCTGGCGCTGGACCTTCTCGGCTCGGAACCGAATCATCGCGGCGCTGGCGGGAATGACCGTCGTCGTCGAGGCCTCCGAGCGCTCAGGCTCGCTCGCGACCGCGGAAACGGCCTTGGATCTGGGCCGCCTTCTCGGCGCCGTGCCCGGGCCGGTCGGCTCCCGAGTGTCGAAGGGGCCCAACGGGCTGCTCGCCGGCGGCGCCTGCCTGGTCCGCGACGCCCAGGACGTGCTCGACGCGATGCTCGGCCCCGGGGCGCGCCGGATCGAGCGCTGCGGCCCCGGGCTCGACCGAGACCAGCGGGCCGTCCTCGAGGCGGTCGAACTCGGCTATGAGACCTGCGACAAGGTCGCCACCGAGCTTGGGATGTCCGGCCCCGAGGCCGCTGGCTCGCTCGCCGACCTCGAGTCGCTCGGCTACGTCGACTGCTCGATGGTCGGCGTCTACTCCCGCACGGACCTGGAACCCCCGGCGGGCGCGTAGGCGCGACCCCAGAAAGGAGGAGACACACCATGAAGCCCTTCACCTTCGACCGCGTCAAGGCTGAGCGCTCGATCACCGACCCCGATGGCGCCCTCTGGCCCGTCAACGCCTACTCGGACGCCGACGAGCTCAACAACCTCGTCGACGACGCCCTGACCAGCGAAGCCATCGCCCGCGAGGACCCGGGTGCCTTCTTCGCGATCTACCCGATGTCGCTCTCGGAACCCGATCCCCAGGTCGCGGTCAGCCTCGGCCCTGGCCCGGCGCTTCTCGGCAACCCGCTGAAGCTGCGCGAACAGGACGGCGAGGGCCCGGTCGACTTCACCCTGCGCCTGCTCGATGAGTTGACCGCCGAGGCGAACGAGCTGGCCACAGGGCCGTCGTCGTCTCCCGCTTGCGAGGCGCCGACGAACCTGAACCTCCGCTGCCGGGACTGCTGCAGCGAAGAGGCGGCGCTGACCGATCGCGGCACCCGTATGGAGTGCGGCAACTGCGGTGCCTTCTTCCATCGCGAGCAGGCGCTGGTGACGATCGGCGAAGTGGAGGAGGGTCAGGCCCCGGACGCCGAGGCGAGCGAGTCTGGATCGGTCACCGTCTCCCCGCAGCACCTCGACGCCCGGACCGGCTGGCCGGCCGAGGTCCGAGTCGACCGTCCCGAGCAGCTCGACGAGCTGGTCCGGCTCGCCGCGAACGCGGAGATCGGTCTCACCGTCTACGAGGAGGCGCCCTGCACCTGCAGCCCGTCGCGCGGCTGCCCGCAGTGCTTCGATCGCGCCGACGCCTTGGTCGGCGCGACGGTGCGCGACGGCGATGGCTGCGAATGGGAGGTAGCGGAGGCCGGCGAAGAGGACTGTTTTCCCTCCGTCAACGGCGGGCCTGGCGCTCGATACTCGGCAAGGCCAAGCGATGTCGAGGTGCTGCATGAACCGGCCTAGATGGTTGATTCCACGGCGCCCCGGTCGGCAGGGCGGTTCCGCGGAACCGCCCCAGGCGTCGTAGTCGAGGATTTCAATGCAGAGAGGCCGAAGTCGGCGGTACTCAAGTCACCGTCGACCGAAAGGCCACGATGCACGCCGACCTCGACACTCTCTGCACCGTCGTTTATTGCACGGCGGACGATCTCCTGCCTGAGAAGCCCGGAAACGCCCGCCGCCGAGTCACCGACGCCGAGGTCACGACCCTCTGCGTCGCCCAGGCGATCATGGGCATCCCCTCCGATCGCCGCTTCCTCGCCGTTGCCCGCAAGCGCCTTTGCCACCTCTTCCCCGAGCTGCCCCAACAGCCCGGCTTCCACAAGCGCAGGGCGCGCCTGGCCGAGACGATCGAGTGGCTCATCGGCGTTTTCGCCGCCTCCTCGCCGGGCTTCGACGACGACATGCTGCTCATCGACTCCACCCCTGTGGAGTGCGCCCGCTCGGTCGAGACCACACGGCGCTCGGCGCTCGGCGATGCCGCCGACTACGGCTACTGCGCCTCGCATTCCCGCTTCTTTTGGGGCTTTCGCCTGCACGGCCTCTTCGCCCCCGACGGCACTCCCCGCGCCTTCACGCTCGCCTCTCCCAAGCGCGACGAGCGCGAGGTCGGGGTCGAGCTGCTCGAACGGGCGAACAGAGCCGGCGGGGAGACCGTCATCGGGGACAAGGGCTATGCCGGACGAGAGTTCGCCGAGGCGCTCGGGGAGCTGGAGGCCACGATCGTCAGGCCGGCCCGCAAAGACGAGCCCGACAGCGCCCTGCACCTCGCTCCGATCCGCCAGCGGATCGAGTCGATCTTCTGGACCTGCAAGGACATCCTTACCCTCGAGCGCCACGGCGCTCGCACCCTGCACAACCTGCGCGCTCGCATCGCTCAGCGCTTCCTGGCGCTGGCGGCGTGCGTCGCTCTCAACCACAGGCTCGGTCGTCCGAGCCGCGCCCTGGTCGACTACGTCGCCTGAGGGCGTGGAATCAACCATCTAGTCGCGCTGAGCACGCGGCAAGCGCCACCGGGCTCCACTGCCCCGAATGCGGCTCGCACGAGATCGCCTGCGAGCGTGAGGCAATCCTCGTGGCCCGCGTCGCCGAGTTGCGCGAGGGCGTCCTGATTCTCGCCGGCCCAACGGTCCCGCAGCCGCTCGATGACGTGTGCCTGGTCTGCGCGGAGTGCGCGACGGAGCTCCCGGGAGCCCAGTGGTCGGTGGAGCGATCTCAGGAGGTGCCCGATGGCAGCGAGCCGATGTCCGACGCTGACGCGCTCGAGGCTCTGGCCGCGGAGCTGAACGAACCGGGTGAGTGCAACGGGGCTGACCTCGGCGAGATGGCGGGCCGCCTCCTGTCCCGCACCGGCCGCCGGATTCCCGACCAGCCCGACGATGAGGGCATCTGGGGCTGAGGTCCCGGGAAAACACCTCCCTCGCCGCTCTTCTTCAGAGCACGCGCCAGCCGGGCAGGAGCCGCCCCCGGCATGGTCGCACGCCTTGGGCGTGCGTCGCCGGGGCGACGGCTCCGCGCCCGGCGGGGTCACTACGAGAGGAGCAACCGATGACCAACTTCACCCCCCGAGCCCACCGATGCTGAGCACGGCCCGCGGCTTCGTCCTCGATGGGATCTCGGCCCGTCCCGTGCGGGTGGAGGTCGACGTGCGCCGCGGCCTACCCGCCTTCAACGTCGTCGGCCTGTCCGACACGGTGGTGCGCGAGACGCGCGAGCGCGTGCGGGCAGCGCTCTGCAACTGCGGCTTCGACTTTCCGATGATGCGGATCACCGCCAACCTGGCGCCAGCGAGCATGCGCAAGGCCGGGCCCGGCCTCGACCTGCCGATCGCCGTCGCACTGCTCGCCGCCTCCGGACAGCTCGAGTGGGAGCGGCTGCCGCGCGTGGCGATGGCCGGCGAGCTGGCATTGGATGGGACGGTGCGGCCGATCCCTGGTGCCCTGCCCATCGCGGAGACGGCTCGCGAGCGTGGGGCGGAGGCGGTCTTGGTACCGGCGGCAAATGGGCGCGAGGCGGCGTTGGTCGAGGGCGTGGAGGTGGTGCCGTTGGAAAGCCTTGCCCAGGTCGTCGGCCTGGCCAAGGGAGATTGGGCGCCGGAGCCGCCACCGGCCCTGTCGCTCGCTTCCTCTCGCCTCGATCCACCCGATCTCGCCGATCTGCGCGGCCAGCCTCACCTCCGCTATGCGCTCGAGGTAGCGGCAGCGGGCGGACACAGCCTGCTGATGATCGGGCCGCCAGGGGCCGGCAAGTCGCTCGCTGCCAGCCGTCTGCCGTCGATCCTGCCACCGCTGGCCGCCGAGGAGGCGCTCGAGGTCGCGCGTATCGCCAGCGCCTGCGGGCGCCTCGGCGAGGGCTTCCCCGGCGGCCGGCCGTTCCGCGCGCCGCACCACACGATCAGCGCGGCCGGTCTCCTCGGCGGGACCATGGCCGCTCCGGGCGAGCTGACCCGCGCCCATCGCGGCGTCCTCTTCCTCGACGAGCTCTGCGAGTTCCGCCGTGACGCGCTGGAGGCGATGCGGGGGTCGCTGGAGACCGGCCGGGTCGCGATCGTCCGCGCCGGCGGCAGCCGGACGCTGCCCTGCCGGACGATGCTCGTCGCCGCATCCAACCCCTGCCCCTGCGGGCGTGGGGAGGCGGACCCCGAGTGCATCTGTGCGCCCCTGGCCGTGCGCCGCTACCAGAGGCGGCTCAGCGGGGCGCTCGCCGACCGGCTCGATCTGCTCGTCGCGGTGCGCCAGCCGAGCGCGGCCGAGATCGGCGGTCCGCCCGGCGAGCGCTCGGTTGCTGTGCGCGAGCGCGTGACCGCCGCGCGCGAGCGCCAGGAAGCGCGCCTCGGCGCCGGGCGTTGCAACGCCGAGATGAGCCCGGCGGAGGCACGCGAGTGCGCGCTGGAGGAGCCCGCGGCGGCGCTGCTGGCGGAGACCTACAAGCGCCACCGGCTCAGCGGCCGCGCCCATGACCGGGTGCTGCGGCTGGCTCGGACCGTCGCCGATCTGGTCGGCGCCGACCAGATCGAGCGCGAGCACGTCGCCCAGGCGCTGCAGCTGAGAAAGAGGGACCGTGATTAGCCAGGTCAAGCCCGAGACGTGCGCGGACCGTGCGGATGGTGGCTCGCCGCCGGGAGCAAACGCCGCTTCGCCCACCGACGGGCGCCGTCGGGACCGTTACGCGATCGTCGTCGTGCTCGAGGCCGAGAGCCCCGACGAGGCGTGGGAGGCGGTGCGCGGAACGCTCGGGCATCCCGCCCGAGATACGGAGCCCGACTGCATCTACATCGGCGCCCCCTGGCAGGGCATCCCGTCTGAGGCCGAGGACCTCAGCACCGACCACCTGGAGCTGGCGATGTTCGTCCCCAACGGGCGCGGCTTCGTCCCGATCACGGCGGTGCTGCGCGCATGCGGGTGAGCGGGCCGCGGAGGCAGGGGAGCGTCGCCGTCCCGGCTCTCTTCACGACAAAGGCGATTGCCGCCGCGGGTCGCCGCCACCCCGATCTTCGCACGCTGCGCGTGCGCCTGCGGGGCAGCGGCTCCCGCGTCGGGCGGGGCCACGTCCAAGGAGGAATCAGATGAACGAGCCGACAACCGCGATGGTGGCTGTAGAGAAGATCGCCATCGAGGAGGGCTTCAACCCACGCGAGCGCTTCGATGACGGCGATCTCGCCGAGCTGACCGCAAGCGTTCGCGAGCAGGGCATCCTCAGCGCGCTCACGCTGCGCAGCGACGATAAAGGCGGCTACGTGCTGATCGCGGGCGCCCGTCGCCTGAAGGCCGCCAAGCAAGCCGGCCTGAAAGAGGTCCCGGCGCTGATCCGCGCCGGCAACGGGGATCTGGCGGCGGCGATCGCGGAGAACCTGATTCGGGCCGATCTCGACCCGATCGAGGAGGCGCGAGCGCTGAAGCGCCTGGCCGAGACCGAGAAGCTCACCACGCACAAGCAGATCGCCGCTCGCATCGGCAAGTCGCCGACGCACGTCTCAGAGCGCCTGCGCCTGCTCGCTCTGCCCGAGGCATGCCAGACCCAGATCGCCGCCGCAGCGGTGCCCGTCGCCGCCGAGCGCGACCTGCGCAAGGTCGCGAAGGTCTCGCCCGCAGTCGCCGAAGGCCTCTGCGAGCTCGTGCGGCGCGGCGAGCTCGAGGGCAGGGACCTGCTCGACCGCTTCGATGAGGTGCTCGGCACGCTCGAGCAGGCCGAGTTCGAGGGCGCGCCGACGATGGTCGATGCACGGGGAGCACGGCTCAGCGACCTCGTCGGCGACCCCGAACGGCACGCCGAGCTCGCGGCGCGTCTCAATCAGGCGCTTCCCTCCTACCAGCGAAGCGAGGATCCCTCCATCCGGCTCGGTGATCAGGAGCGCGACGCCGCCAGGGCGGCGGGGTGCCTGCTCGAGCACACGGTCGATCAGGGCGGCTGGTCGTCGACGAGCGCGTACGTCTGCGACGCCGAGCTCGCCGCCGACCTGGCCGAGCGACTGGTCGAGCGGATCGAGAAGCAGGCGGCCGAGGCGGAGCGCTCGCGCGCGCAGCTGCGCGGTCAAGGCACCGAGGATGAGGGCTCTGTCGAGGCGGCCAAGGAGGCCCGGCGCGAGGAGCGCCAACGGGCGAAGGCCGAGGCGGCTGCGGCCCGCACGTTCAACCTCGACCTCGGTCGCAGGCTGATCGCCCGCCGCGGCGCGAAGAGCCGCAAGGAGCACAGCCTCGCCCGCGCCAGAGCGCTGGCGACCCTGGTGCTCCACGACAACGGACAACTCGCCGCGGCCGGCCTGCGGCTGGCCCTGCCGCAGCTGCAGGAGGTCGAGACCAAACAGCTGGCGTCCGGCGAGGAGCGCGAACGGGTCAGCTACCGCGACGCAGAGGAGTGCCGCGTCTACCTGGCCAACCGCATCGCCGAGGCCCGCACGGCAAACGAGGTGCTCGAGCTGCTCGCCGACGCGATGGTCGCAGCGGTCCTCGCCGACGATCGCGAGCTGGCGCAGTCGCGGCGGATCGGCTGGCACTCGTTTGCCCGTCTTGAGGTCGAGAAGCTGCTCGCGCCCGAGATCAAGTCCGTGCGCCCGAGGCGCTCTCGTGCGCGCAAGTAGCCCCGAGCAGATCGAAGGCGCCGGCGGCCTCAGCGCCGCCGAGCGCCGCAAGGTCTTCGTCGCCCGCCTTGACCGGATGCGCCCCGAAGAGCGCCTGCGGGCCGCGCGCTTTGAGTTCGACCGGACCGAGCGCGCGATCTGGGCCGGTCGCTACCCCGAGGAGGTGCCGACCGTCAACGGCGAGGTGGAGTGGATCGCCCTGCGTCTCGCCGACCTCGATTGAACCGCCGGGACGCCGCGATACCGTGGAGGGGTGGCCCGCGCCGCTCTCCCGATCCGCCTCTCCGTCGATGACCGGCCCGTCGCCGGCGAGACCCTCTACCTCGACGCCGGCGCCAACGTCCTCGTCCTGACCAGCTGCTCGGCCGAGCTGGGCATCGAGCTGCGCAGCGCCTATCTCGCCGGCGAGGGAAGCGACGAGCTGCTCGTCGCCGAGAGCGCCGTGATCGGCGCCGGACCTGCCGAGCTCTCCGCCCGCCGGCTCGAGGACGCCGTCGAAGCTCACGTCGACCAGCGCCGCTGCCTGCTCTATGACCACCTGCAGCGCCTCCAGGATCTTGTTGAACAGATCGACCTTGCGCTCGGCTTCGACGGCGTCGACGCGGCCGCCTCTCGCCTGGACCCGCTGTCTCCCGCGTCCGCCTGAGCCTCGGCTCCAGTCGGACCCCCGCGCTTTGAGCCCTCGAAGTCCTTCTCGTCAACTCCCTGACCCCCAGACGCGGCCCTCCTCGCATGCCCTCCTACCTGCAAAAGGGAGGGCTGCGAGGGGCCGCGCGATCGCCTGCGACTGCCCGGATCGCCAACCGCCTCAGAGTCGCACGCTGCGCGTGCGGAGCGGCGGGTATGGCGACCCGGCCAGAACTGCGAGAGGGAAGCGAGCGGGGCGCCAACGTCCTTGCCGAGGTGTTGGCTCACTCTGAGTTGGCGCTGCGACGACAGGCCGCTCGCCACGCCTCGCGACCTGATGACGCCGACGACGCGCTGCAGGAGGCCTGCGTGCGATTTCTGCGCCGCTACCGGGGCGAGCCCGGCTCCGATGCGACGCGCTGGCTGATGACGACCGTGAAGCGCTGCGCTTGGGAGATCGGCCGCTCGACTGCGCGCCGCCATACAGCGCCGGTGGAGCTCACGACTACCGATGCCTTCGATCCGGAGAGACGCCCGATGCGTGTTCGGTGCTGGCGCCGCGGTCCGGCCGAGCACGCCGAACTCGCTGGCGACCTCGCCGCGCTGGAGGAGCTGAAGCCCGACGAGCGCACGGCTCTGCTGCTGCTCGGCTGCGGCTATTCCTACCGCGAGATCGCGGCCCGCCAGCGCTGGACCCACACCAAGGTAAACCGCTGCGTCGCCGAGGGCCGTGCCGCCCTTCGCGCCTGTCGCGACAGAGAAGAAGCCGTGCCGTAGTGCCTTCGCGAAGGGGGCGGCAGGCTCCGAGAGGGGCGGCAAAAAGTGCGGAATCGACCTCCGCCGCCACCTCGCCCCACAGAGCGGATAGCGCCCCTCCCGCCCAGCTGACTACGCACACACACGATTGTGTGCGTCCGTAGTCAGCTGGGCGTACGGGGACAGTGAAAGGGGGCGAGGTGGCGGCGGAGGCATGAGGCGATGCAAGAGGGGTCAAAGGGGGTTTTCAGGACGGTGGATAGAGCAAGCTGGAAGGAGGGTGGGTGGTTGGTTGTGGTTTGCGTGAGGCGACAGTGGTGTTTCGTTTTCGGGTAGGTCGCCGACGCGATCGGTGGGAATTCGAAGCCGAGTAGACATGGCGCGGAGGTGGGACCGTGCGGAAGGTGCGGGGCGTGAGCGGGCGCCGGTGACGGGCTGGTGAAGGTGCCGTGAGGCGAGCCGTTCGTCGGTGCCCTTCCGGTCGGTGGATCGAAGCTCGCGCAGCGTAGCGGCGGCGGGGGGCGCTGCAAGGGCGCTGCGCGCCCTCCTGTCGGCCCTCGCCTATGGCTCGGGTTCCGCGCCCGCCTGACCGCCGCCTCGCGCTCGCCAAATCGATCCACCGACACGGAGGTGTGCAATGTCTGCGACACGAATCGACTTCGAGGCGATCGGCGCCCAGGGCGCCGAGCTGGCCCGCTACCGGGTCACCGCCGGCGAGCGGGTGCTGATGGCCTGGGGCCGGCCCGGGGGCATCGAGGTGAGCGACGTTCCGGTCGAGCCCGGTTCGCGCGGCTACCTCGTCGACCGCGGCTTTCGCTGCGCCGAGCAGCTGACCGCGTTCCTCGGCGACTACCTGCGTCAGGCGAGGAGCCTCGACGCCTGCCCGATGGGCGGCGCCGAGGTCGGCGCGATGCTCGCCGAGAGCGAGATGGGCGAGCTCTCGCCCCTGCTCGGAGAGGGGGCGGCCTCATGAACGCGATCCAGCTCTTCGGACATATCGAAGAGGAGCCGCGGCTGCTCGGCATGCCCGGGCGCGACGTCTGCGAGTTCTGGCTGTGCGTACAGCCGCGGACCGAGCGTCACAAGCTGAACGTCAAGGTCGTGACCTTCAAGCGGCTGGCCGAGGAATGCGCTGAGCGCCTGCGCAGCGGAGACCAGGTCGGAGTCACCGGCCATCTGCGCTCCGAGGAGCTTCCAGGCCGCTCGCCGCGGCGGCTGTTCGTACACACCGTGATCGGTCGTCAGGTCGATTTCGTCGAGCGCCGCGGTCAATCCGAGAAGGGTGATTGACGATGGTGGCGCTCGGGGGCGACGAGGATCGGGGAGCTGCGGGCGGTCCTGCGGGGTTGCCGTTCGTTCGTGCCCTGCCGGCCCTCGGGGCCGGTGTTCGCTGCTCCGCTCGATTTTGCCCCAACGACTCCCGGCGACGGTCGCTGCGCTCCCTTGCCTCGCTGGCGCTCGGACACGCCGCTCGCGCCGGGGCTTCTTCGCTGCGCAAGCGAACACCGGCCCCGAGGGCCGGAAAGGAGCAGAAAAGATGAACAACGTCAACCTCGTCGGCCGCCTGACCAAGGACCCCGAGCTCACCGAGCGCGGCGAGACCAAGGTCTGCGATCTGCGGATCGCCGTCAACGGCCAGGGCGACACGCCCCCCGTCTACATCGACATCGCGACGTTCAAGGGCCAGGCCGATGCCTGCGCCAAGTACCTCTCCAAGGGCTCGCAGGTCGCGGTCAGCGGCTCTCTGCGCTACGGCGAGTGGGAGTCCAACGGATCCAAGCGCTCCAAGCACTCGGTGCTGGCCCGCGAGGTCCGCTTCCTGGACCCCAAGCCCGAGGGCGAGGCGGAGCAGGTACAGGCGGCCGCGTAGCGCGAGCCGCCGCTTTCCCGAGAGGCCCGGCAGACGCCGGGCCTCTCGGGGTGTCCCCTTTTCTCGCGGCGACTCGTCAAGGAGGCGAGATGGCAAACGGCAGGACAGATCGGATCAGCACGCGCGACCTCGAGGTGCTCGAGTTCATCGCCCGCTTCGGGGTCGTCTCCCGGGAGGCCGTCGCCGTCTGGGCGGGCACCGGCGAGACGTGCACCTTTGCCCGCGAGCGCCGCCTTCGCGAGACCGGCCTGGTCGAGGTCAAACGCGGCGTGTGGGGCGAGGGCAGGCTGGTGGCGGCGACCCGCGCCGGCCTGGTGCTGTGCGGGCGGGGCGAGCTGCAACCGGCGCGATTCTCGCTGGCGACCGTGCGCCATGAAGTCGCGGTCGCCGAGCTCGCCGCGCAGATGGAGCGCCAAGGAGAGCGCACGCTGTCAGAGCGCGAGATCGCCGCCCGCGAGCGCGAGAGCGAGGAGCGGATGTTCTCCGCCGAGCTGGGGGACGATCGCTTCCATCGCGCCGATCTGATGCGCATGGGCGCCGACGGCGAGCCGCCGGAGGCGATCGAGGTCGAGCTCACGGCCAAGGGCAGGAATCGCCTCGACAAGCTCCTGGATGCCTGGAGCTGGGCGGTGATCGACCGGCGGCTCAGTCGCGTCGTCTACCGCTGCCCGCCGCGCATCCGGCGGCTGGTTGAGCGCGGCGTGGAGCGCACCGACGTGAAGGCTCAGGTCGCCGTGGAGGGGCTGTAGATATGGCAACGGGAGCGAGTCCGAGAACGCCGGCGCTGTGGGCGACGGTGGAGGTGCACCCGGTCGACGCCGGCTTCGAAGTGCGTGGCGAAGGACACCGGCGCGGTCCCGTGTTCGCCGATCTGGGCGCGGCGGTCCTGCACGGCGAAGGGGCCGCGCCCGAGGTCGCCGTCTTCAGCCGATCGGGGAAGGTGGAGCGCATCGTGCGCTCGCGCGGCATCCTCGCCGCGCTCTTGGCCGAGCACTACGCGGCGCTCGCCGGCGATGTGCGAAAGGACCGCGACGGCCACTGGCAGATCTCCTGCCGCTGGTCCTACGGCGAGCCGCTCGGTTGGTTCGTCGAGCACGACGGCTATGCCTACGACGGTCTCGACGCCGACGGCGAAGACGGTCCGCACGAGAGTCTCGAGGCGGCGGGGCTGTGCATGGCCGAGCACCTGCGCCTCGCGATCGCCGAGGCCCGGCGTCGGTCATGAGCTCTCGACTCCTGTGGCTCCCCGGGCCGGCTTCGCAACTGCGCTCCATCTTGCCCCACTGCTCGCGCGGCGCAAGGGGCTTCGCCCCTTCCCCTGCGGTGCGCCGCGCTGCGCGGCGGGGCCTATGTCGCTCCGCAAGCGAAGCCGGCACGAGGAGCGAAAGGAGCACGAGATGAACGACCAAAAGCCACCGAGCGCCAGGCAGATGCGCTACCTGCGAGACCTGGCCGCGCAGCGCGGGGAGTCCTTCGCCTATCCGCGGACGGCGTCGGAGGCCTCGGCGGCGATCGACCGCCTGAAGGGCCGGAGCCGAAGCAGCGCCACCGAGCGTCGGGTCGAGCGCCTCGAGGTGAGCAGGGCGATGGCGGAGCGCGGCGACGCCGCCTCGGTGCGCGACGCCGAGATCGTCGGCTACGGGTCCTCGGCCCGGTGGCGGTGAGCCTGGTGTCGATCGATACCGGGCGATCGATTCCGCCGGAGCGAGCATATGCGGGGATCGGGGCGCGCGCGACGCCCGAGGATGTCAAGCAGCTGATGGCCCGAGCCGCCGAATTCCTCGTCGCCGAGCGATGGGTGCTTCGGAGCGGAGGCGCGGCCGGCGCGGATCGGGCTTTCATGCGAGGCGCACATGCCGCCGACGGCGACTTTGAGGTCTATCTGCCCGACGGTGGTTACCGAGGCTTCGAAGACCTGACGCCGGGCGGTCCCAGCCCTGCGGCGTACGAGCTGGCCAGGCGCACGCATCCAGCGTGGGCCCGCTGCTCGGCGCGAGTCAGAGCCCTGCACGCGAGGAACTCTCATCAGATCCTCGGGCCGGACCTGGACGACCCGGTGCGCTTCGTGCTCTGCTGGACTCCAGATGGCTCGCTCGATGGCTCCTCGCGCGCGTCGGGGGGAACCGGCCAGGCTCTGCGGCTCGCCGCCCAGCGTGGCATCCCAGTGTTGAATCTGGCGCGCGAGGAGCATCGCGAGCAGGTGGAGGCGAAGCTCGATCGGAGTCAGCGGTGAGCGTGGTCCACTGCAAGCGCGCCCCCTACGACATCTACATCGGCCGTGGCGCCGACCCGCGCACGGGCGAGCCCGGACGCTGGGGCAACCCGTTCTCGCATCGCCCGAGCCGCGCTCCCGGCGTGACCATGGTGGCGAGCCGTGAGGAGGCGATCGAGCGCTACCGGCGCTGGCTTTGGGATCGGATCAAGGCCGCAGAGGTGGACCTCGCCGAGCTCGCCTCGCTGCATGGCAAGACGCTCGGCTGCTGGTGCGCGCCCCAGTCGTGTCATGGCGAGGTGCTCGAGGCGGCGGCGTTTTGGGCCCTGCGCGAGCAGGCGCGCCGCCTCGCGCGCCGCGCCGAGGCGCTGCGGGCGAACTAATCGCTCCGGGGGTGTCCCCTTTTTGCCTTGACGCCCGTCATGGGGGTGATGAGGCACGAAATCTTCAGAGAAAGCCCGCCGGCGCACGCGCCTGACATCGGTCACTCGACCGATCCGACGGCAACGTTCGTGGTCGGCTCGTTCGCGGCCTTCGTGCTCGGCTGTTACCTCGCCTACCGGCTCCGTAACCGTCTCGCCTGGACCTGGAGTCTTCCCGCGCTGATCGGCCCCCTCGCGATCCTCTCGCTGCTGATCGAAGGCACGCTGGTGTTCGGGTGGGGCAGCGCCACCGCCCTCGCGACGTCATCCTTCTTTGCTGTCGGGGCAGTGGGGACGAGCGTCTGGTCGCGCTCCGAAGATCGCCGGACCGGCGCTGACCGCGAGGTCGCCGCGCGCCGCCGCCGCCACGTCCTCGACGGCCTGCGGCGGCGCTCGCCGATCCGCCGGCGCAAGGAGAGGAAGTCGATCGTGGCCGACGTTCACGTCGGCCGCAACGAGCGTGAGGTGCTCGTCGGCATCCCACGCGGGACGCCGCGCGAGGGCGCCCACGTGCTGATCCCCGGCGCCACCGGCGCCGGCAAGACGACCTCGCTCGCGGCTCTGCTCTTCGACTACGTCATGAGGAGCGGCTTCGGCTCCGTCGTGATCGAGGCCAAGTCAGACGAAGCCCTGCGCGAGGCAGCCGAGAAGGCGGCGGAGCTGCGCGGCGCGCGCTTTCGGATGGTCTCTCCAGAGGGTCCCGACGGCTATGACCCGCTTGCCCGGGGCGATGCAGACGAGCGCTCCGAGCGGTTGCTGGCCGCGCAGGGCTGGGGCGGCGCCGACGCGCAGTTTTACCGCGAGGCCGCCGCCTCGTTCCTGCGCCGTGCGCTCGAAGTGCACGCCGCGGCGCCGGGTCCCCTCTCCCTGCAGCGTCTGGCGGCGCGCTTCTCGCCCAAGGAGGTCGCGCGGCTGGCGAGCAAGGAGTGCCCCGAGGCGCTCGCGCTCGAAGTCCGCGAGGAGGCCGAGAGCCTGCTCGCCGACGAGCGTCGCGCGATCGCCGGTATGCGCGCGCGCCTGCGCAACCTCGCCACCTCGCGCTTCGCTTCCCGCTGGCTCGACCCCGAGCGACTCGGCGAGCGCGCCGTCGATCTCCGCGCCTCGCTCGCGGCCCGCGAGGTCGTCTACTTCCGCCTGGACACCGACCGCACCGGCGACGTCGGTCGGGCGATCGCGCAGATGGCGCTGCTCGACCTCGGCGCGGCGGCGAGCGCGATGCAGGGACGCGGCGTCGGCACCTTCGTGGCGATCGACGAGTTCGGGGCGCTCGAGGCATCTGCGCTCGATCGCCTCTTCACCAGGGCTCGCGCCGCCGGCTTCAGCGTCGCAGTCGGAACCCAGACGATCGCCGATCTGCGCGCGGCGGGGCAGACCGTGCGCGAGCGGATCGGGGCGACCGCCTCGGCGCTGATCTGCCATCGCCTCGGCGGCCAGGAGGACGCCGAGTGGGCGGCACAGCTGATCGGCACGGTGCCGACCTGGGAGACGACGGTGCGCACCGGGCGCTTCGGATGGCCGACCGAGGAGGGCACCCGCACGCGCGGGCACCGCTTCGAGGTCCATCCGTCGGAGCTGCAGCGGCTCGGGCGCGGCGAAGCGGTCGTGGCCCGCTTCGACCGCACCGGGGACGAGCGCGCCGCCCGCGTTCGCGTCGTCCCGGTCTGGGAGCGACTTGCGGCCCAACGGGGGCCGCTCGAGAGAGGGTCCGACCAGGGCCCGGAAGGAGAGGTAGCCAGATGAACACGGTGAGCATGACCGGGACCCTCGTCAGAGACCCGGAGTTGAAGAGCGGCGGTGAGACCAAGGTCTGCCGCATGCGGCTCGGCGAGCTGAACGGCGGCGAGTCGAAGCTCTTCGTCAACGTCGCCGCCTTCGGTCGCCAGGCGAGCAGCTGTGCCAAACACCTCGCCAAGGGCCGCCACGTCGCGATCAGCGGCCGGCTGCGGATGCGCGAGTGGGAGGACGAGGAGAGCGGCGGCAAGCGCAGCGAAATCAGCATCGCGGCCGACCGCGTCGACTTCCTGCCGGGCGGCAAACGGCGCAGCGGGGGCGGAGAGGAGGGCGACGACGAGTAGTCGGTAGCCGGATGTGCGAGGCCCGCTCGGCGCGGGTCTCGCAGCTTCCGCGCTGACTGTGGGTTGTCTGAGCAGATGGGAGGCAGGGCATGCAGATGATTGACCGGCGCGCGGTGGCGCGTCGTGGCGCTGTGGGGCGTTCGCCTGCACGCTGATGGAGGCGGCTTCGGCCGTCGGGCGCCTGCGTGCGCGGCGCTTTGAGCGCGAGTGCGAGCGCCTGCGCCCGTTCGGGGAGGCCTACGCGCTGCGGCGCTTCGGCCCCGAGCTCTCGCGCGCCGACGCCGAGGACGTCGTCGCCGAGGTCCTGATCCGCCTGCACGAGCGCGCCGGGCGCGGAATCGAGGCGGAGAACCTGCGGGCGCTCTTCCTCACCAGCGTCCACAACGGCGCGATCGACATGCTGCGCGCCCGCTCGGCACGCCCGCAGACCGTGGCGCTCGACGCCGCGCTCGGGGTGCCGGCCGCGGCCTCGGCTCCCGCCGAGCGGGCCGAGAGCCGCGACAACGTGGTGCGCCTGCAGGAGGCCCTGGCGCGGATGCGCGACGGCTACCGGGAGACGATCATGCTGCGCTTCGGCCTCGGGCTCAGCGTGCCCGAGATCGCCGCGCACTTCGGCATCTCCGAGACGGCGGCCAAGAAGCGCGTTCTGCGCGCGGGCCGCCAGGTGCGAAAGCGCATGGCCCAGATCGAGGGCGAGGAGTTCTGCCCGCAGATGCGAAAGCTCGCCCGCGGCTTCGCCTTCGAGCGCGAGGTGGCTGGGATCGACCTCGAAGCCGAAGGCGAGGCCCTGCACGCGCACTTCTCCCACTGCGGCGCCTGCCGCTCCTATCTGACGCGCCTGCGAGCCGAGCTGCACGAGCTCGGCTCCGGCGCGCTCGCGGCCCTGCTCGGCGGCGAACGCGTCGCCGGACACGTCGACCTGCTGCACCGGCTCGGTCATCTGGCCGGCGGCGCAGCCGACGCCGCCCAGGCCGGCGTCGGGCGCCTGCGCCACCTCGCGCTGCGCGGCGTCGCGCCGTTCTCCTCGGGCGACGGTCCGGCCGGCGCGGTGATGGGGACCGGACAGAAGATCGTGGCGGTCTGCGGCGCCGGCGCCGCGGCGACCGCCACCTGCGTGCTGAGCGGCGCCGTCGGGCCCGGCATCGGGGCGACTACGCATCACCCCGATCGTCCTCGGCACCCGGCTGCCAAGGTGAAGCGGCTCTCATCGGCCGACGTCCCCGCGCCCGAAGCGGTCCAAGCGCCCGACCCGGTGAGCGCAGAATCGGAGCCGAGCCCGGCCGAAGGCAGGGACTCCGGCGCCTCCGGCGGCGGCGGGCATGCGGCCGAGCCCAGCCCGAGCGCGCCGACCGCTGCGCCCGAAACCGCCCCCGAACCCCAGAGCTCGCCGCCGAGCGAGTTCGGGATCGAGGGCTCCTCCTCGAGCTCCCAGCCGACCGAAACGGGTTCCGCAGATGAAGGGAGCGCTGGCGAAGAAGCTCCACAGGCGCCGAGCGCGGCGAGCCGGCCGAGCGGAGCCGAAGCGCAAAGCCCGTCGAGCGGCAGCGGTTCTGGCGCCTCCGAAGGCGCCGGCTCGGTCGGCTTTCACGGCTGATTCGCCTGGGGGGGTATCGATTGGGCCCTCGTCTCCGTCATGGGGGCGATGGCGAGAAAACGCGACGACGTATTCATCATCCGCGCCGAGTCCGCTGTCGGCGAGCATCTCGGCGAGGCCGAGTCCTCGAGGCAGGAGGAGGAGCACCGGAACCCGTTCGCGGCCGCGCCCGAGCAGGCGCCGAGACCCCGATCGCCCCGGCTGCGGCGCCGGATCGCGCTGCGCCCGGCGCTTCTCGCCGCGACTGTGGCGATCTGCGGCCTGCTCGTCGTGGCTCTCTCCCGCTCCAGTGGAGGCTCGGCTGAGACCCGCGAGGCCTCGCAGCCTGCGACGCCCGCAGCGTCGGCCACGGTAGGGCAGTCTCGGCCGCAGCGGCAGATGCCGTTGCCTCGGCGACCTCACCGAGCAGTTGACCGTCCTCGCCACCCGCGGAGAGTTGGGACGCACGCCCGCGGCTCGCACCCCGAGCGCGCTGCGGGCGCCCAGGCGTCGCCGGCCGAGAGCCCGGCTCCGGCGCCGGTCCCCGCGGCGCCGATGCCGTCGGAACCCGAACCCGCGCCGCCCGCGGCGCAGAGCTCGCCGCCCCTCCATGCCCCGTCCTCGCCCCGTCCCGAGTTCGGCTTCGAGCGCTGACGATGGCGGCGAGCGCGGGAAAGGGAAGGGCGTGGGCGCCGGCGAGATGGCGGGCGGAGTGGCGCGACGTGCGCGGCGCCCGCCTGCGCGCGGCGGCGCCCCGCTATCTGGCGCTCGCGGTCCTGGCGCTGCTGGTGGCGCTCGGATTGAAGGCGCTGCTGTGGGCGCCTGAGGAGCCGAGCGCGGCGAGGTACGCGGCTCGTGCCGACGCGCCGAGCGAGGACTTCGCCCTGCAGTTCGCCCGCGCTTACCTGAGCTATGACTCCGCACACCCCCAGGCCCGCGCCCGCGCGCTCACGCCCTTCCTCTCGGGTGGCCTCGACTCCGGCGCCGGCTTCTTCGCCACAGGGGGCTCTCAGCGGGTGCGCTGGGCCGAGGTCGCCTCCGACCAGCCGGCTCTGGCGGGCGGTCGGGTGATCACCGTCGCGGCGGCACTCTCGACCCGCCCCCTACCGGTCTACCTCGCGGTCCCGATCCGCCACCGGAAGGGAGAGGGGCTCGCGCTGACCGGTTACCCGGGCTTCGTCGGCGCGCCGCTGATCGCCGCCGCCGCGCCGGCGGGCGGCGAGCCGGTCCAAGAGCCGGCGGTGGCGTCCGTGGCCGCGCGAGCGCTTCGCAACTACCTCGCCGGCTCGGCGCCGAACCTGCGCGCCGACCTGGCTCCGGACGCCGCCGTGACCTTGCCGACCTTCGCTCTCGTCGTGCAGCGGATCGAGCGCCTGGAGTGGATCGGCCACCCGCGCTCGGGCGCCGTGCTGGCGACCCTCGCCGCGTCCGACACCCGCGGCGCCACCTACACGCTCGCCTACGAACTGGGCATCCAGTGGCGCGAGCGCCCCTACGTCGACTTCATCGAGGTGATCCCAACCGATGGCTGAGAGGCCCGAAAGAGAGGTATGAGATGAAACGCAGAATCGCAACCACGCTTGCCGCCGCGGCGCTCCTGCTCGGCTGCTCGGCGCTCGCGCCGAGCGTCCCCGCCGGGCCCCTGCCGGCACCGCTCGGCCACCTCGCCGGCGCCGGAGCGGCGGTGACCAAGTCGCTGTCTGGGGGCGGCGGAGGCGGCAACGCCGCCGGCGCCGGGCAGCGCGCGGGAGACCTGCTGAGCAGCTGGGGGGCGCCGGTGCTGATCGCCCTCGGCGGGCTGATGCTCGTCGCCTCGCTCACCCAGCGAAACCTCGGCGCCGCGGTCGGCACCGTCGCCGTCGTCTTGGTCGGGCTGATCTTCCTGCTCTCGCCGAGCTCGATCGAATCGACGGCCAAGGCCGTCGCCAACATCGTCTTCTAGGAGGGTCCTGTGTCCGAGCAGAGCTCGCGCAAGGTCGTGCGCTCCTATCGCGTCGTCTTCCGGCGGCGCTGGCGGATCTTTCGCGTGCAGGGCTGGCGCGTGCCGGTGCCGGGCGGGATCGAGCTGCGCGCGATCGGCTACTGGCTCTGCTGCCTGGCGGCGCTCGGCCTGCTCGCGCGGGTGCCGGCGATCGGGGCGCTGCTGGGCCTCCTGCCGCCTTCGCTGCGGCTGGTGGCCCTGCCCTTGGCCGGGGCCTGGGCGCTCTCGCGCCTTGAGATCGACGGTCGCAGCCCGCATCGCGCGCTCGCGGGGCTGGTCGCGTGGCGGCTGCGCCCGCGCAGCCTCGCCGGGTTGCGGCGCTGTCCCGGGCCCGGCACGGTGCTGGCGCCGCCCGCACCGCTGCGGCTCGGCCCCGACTTCGGCGCCGCCCGCTATCCGCGCGGGCGCCTTGACGGACCGGCCACGGTGCTGCTGCGCTACCCGGTCCGGGTCGCGTTGGAGCGGGTGCCGAGCCGAGCGGGAAGCGGGCTGGCCGAGCGCTCGGCCGCGGCGCGGCGCTGGCGAGTGAGTCAGGTCGGCGAGGTGCCCCTGCAGAGCGGTCAGGTGCTCGAGATTCCCGCCGGGCGCACCGTCGTCTTCGAGGGCGGCCCCGAGTGAGGCCCCCGCACCACTTCTTCTGGGGCAACCTCGTCCTGCGCACCCCCACCGACGCCTGGGCGGTGTATGAGCTCGAGGGCCACAGCTACCCCGGGCTGTCGGAGCGCCGCAAGGTCGAGGTGGGCGAGCGGCTGGAGGCGCTGGCCTATGCGCTCGAGGCCGACTTCCAGATCCTCCGCGTCGCGCGCAGCTTCGACGCCGACGCCTACCTGCGCCGCGCGCTCTCGACCCTCGATCCCCGCCACGGCCACCGCCGCCGCTTCGCGCGCCACCTCGCCGAGCACCGCGAGGCCTTCGAGCGCCGCGAGGCGCTGCGGCCCGAGATCTACCTGGCGCTGCGCCTGGAGGCGAGCGGTGGCGCCGGCCCGCTGGTCGGGCTCGTCGAGCTCTTCTCGGGCCTCGCCTCTCGCTTCGGCCTTGAGGCCGAGCGCGGGCTCTCGAGCGCCCAGCTCGCCGCCCTGCGCCGCGCCGAGCGCAAAGCGCACGAGCGGGTACTCGCCTACCTCCCGGCGCGCCGGGTCGGCGCGCGCGAGCTGGCGACGCTCGTCCGCCGCGCCTATACCCGCGGGCTCGGCGAGCCCGACGTCGACGAGGGCTTCAAGCCGCAGGCGGTGGCCTTCCTGGACGGCGACGGCGAGGAGCGCTTTGAGCCCTACGGGCTCGATCTGCTGCGCCTGCACGAGAGCCGGGTCGAGGTCGGCCGCCGCTCGCTGGCGATCGACTCCGAGCGCGGTCGCGCGCATCAGGCATTGCTGGTGATGGGGGCGATGCCCGAGGAGGCCGTC
The DNA here is from genome assembly GCA_963727465.1 of uncultured Solirubrobacterales bacterium. Taxonomy (GTDB): domain Bacteria; phylum Actinomycetota; class Thermoleophilia; order Solirubrobacterales; family 70-9; genus VRUE01. Next base: position 231,198 of record CAVSGL010000003.1, read on the forward strand.
GTGCCGAGCGCCGCGGCCGAGCTGATGTTCGCGCCGCTGGAGCTCGGCTTTCCGGTCGACGCGACGCTCTCGGCCACCTACCTGGCCAACGCCGACGCGCGCCGCCTCGCGGCGAAGCGCAAAGTCGACGCCGACCAGATCGCGCGCGAGGAGGAAGCCGGCTCCCACGGCGCCTCGGTCGAGGGCGCCGAGCGGCCGGCTGCCGCGCGCGAGCTCGAGGCGGTGCTCGGCAGCGGCGATCGGCCGCCGCTGCTTCGCAGCGCGCTGACGCTCGCCGTCGCCGCGCCTGATGAGGAGCAGCTGGAGGAGCGGGTCGAGCGCCTGCGCGAGAGCTACGGGCGGGTGCAGCTGCACCGCCCCGGCGGCGAGCAGCACCGCTTGCTGGTGGCGACGATGCCGGCGACGCGCTTCCCGCTGCCCGAGTACGCCGAGCACCTGCTGCCCGATCAGCTCGGGGCGATGGTCCCGCACGCGATCTCCCACGCGGGCTCGCGCATCGGCCCCTACATCGGCCACACCCTGACCGGCTCGCGCGCCCCGGTGCAGTTCGACCTCGCCGAGGCCTGCCAGGCAAACCGCCCGCCGACCTGCCTTTTGGCCGGCAGCCTCGGCTCGGGCAAGACGATCTTCCTCGAGCTGGCGGTCTGGCAGGCCTTCCTGCAGGGCTCGGGCCCGATCGTCGACATCGACCCCAAGGGCGATCACCGGATCGACCGCCTGCCGGGCGTCGAGGGCCGGGTCGAGTCGATCGAGCTCTCGGCATCGGAGCGCTACCGCGGCCTTCTCGACCCGATGCGGGTCGGCACACCCGAGACCCGCGAGGACCTCACCTACAACTTCCTCGTCGGCATCCTGCCGGCGCCGGTCAAGCCGGAGTGGCAGACCGAGCTGCGCCGCGCGGTATCGGAGGCGGCAGCCGCGGGAGCGCGCAGCACCGCCGAGGTCCTCGCCCGTCTCGCCGAGGCGGGCGAGGAGGACGCGGTCGCCGCGGCCAAGGCGGTGCAGGTCCACGCCTCGGCGGGGATCGCGCGGCTCGCGCTCGGGGAGCCCGAGGTCGCGCTGCCCGAGGTCGGCGACTCCCAGCTGGTCAGCCTGCGGATCCGCAACCTCTCGCTGCCGCTCCCTGGCACCGCGCGTGGCGAGCTCTCCGAGGAGGAGCGCGCGAGCCTCGTCGTCCTGCGGCTGCTCGCCGCCTACGCGCTGCGCCTCTGCGCCACCGACACCGCGCGCCACTCGGTGCTGGCGATGGACGAGGCCTGGGCGCTCACCTCAGACGCCCAGGGCCGGGCGCTGCTCGAGCGGATCAGCCGCCTCGGGCGCTCGCAGAACATCACCCCGATCCTCGCCACCCAGATGCTCGGCGACGCCGCCGCGCTGGAGCCGCTCGTTGGCGCGCTGTTTGCCTTCGGCGTGGAGACCGAGGAGGAGGCGCGCAGGGCGCTGGAGCTCTTGCGGCTCGACCCCGGCGACGAGCAGGGGATCCAGCGCCTGCTCGGCTTCCGCGCCGGGCGCTGCTACCTGCGCGACTTCGACGGGCAGGTCGCGCCCGTGCAGATCGAGCCGCCCGAGTGGCTGCTGGGGGCGCTCGACACGACGCCCCGCCGCAAGGCGGCGGCCGGCGGCCGCAGCCAGACGCCCAGCGAGGAAGCCGATGCGCAGGCCGGCGCGCCCTCCTAGGAGGCGGGCGGCGCGCCGCCTCGCCCCGCTCGGGCTGGCGGCCCTCGCCCTGCTGTGGCCAGCGAGCGCAGCGCCGGCGAGCGCGCCGGCGCATCGGCATGGAGGCACGGCGGCCCCGCATGCGGGCACCGCCAAGCCGGGCAGGCAGGCGGCGGCGAAGCCGCCGCCTGCCCAGCTCACCTCGCCGGGCGAAGTGGGGGCCGGGGCGGCGGCGCGCGACTTCGGCGCCGCCGGCCAGGTCGACCCGCTCTCGGGGCTCGGCGTGCGCAACCCGGTCTGCGACCGCATCGCGGAGATCCGCGACCGTCGCACCCGGCTTGCCTGCGAGGAAAGCGGGGCGCCGGAGGCCGACTACCCGGCGTCGAACTACGGCTTCGACATCTTCATCTCGACCGGCGTCACCCACCCGGTCGGCGACATCACCTACGCCTTCGCCACCGTGCTGAACGGGATCTGGCTCGGGCTGATCTTCGTCTTGCGGCTGATCTTCAGCCTGCTCGGCCTCGCCTTCGGCCTCAACCCGTTCGCCTCCGGGCGCACGATGGCGGAGATATCGGCGGCGATCGGGCGGGTGTATTCGCGCGTCACCGACCCGTGGCTCTCGACCCTGATCGTCTGTGGCGGCATCTGGTTCGCCTATCGCGGCCTGCTGCGCCGCGAGGCCGCTGCGGCGGTTGCCGGCACCCTCGCCGCAGTCGCGCTTCTGATCCTCGGCCTCTGGGTGATCCACCAGCCGCGCGCCTCGGTCGGCCGCCTCGCCGGCCTCGCCGACCACATGGCGCTGGCGGTGATCAGCGCGCCGCAGTCGGGCTCGGTGGCGCGACCGAGCGGCAGCTACGCGGAAGCGATGTCGGGAGCCTGGGCGCGCCTGGTCGAGGTCCCCTTCGCGGGCCTCGACTTCTCCGACGTGCGCTGGGCTCTCGGCCCGCCGCCGGCCGATGCGGTGAAGAAGGCCGACGAGAAGTTCTGCGAGGACGTCGGCGCGCTGGCGCTGCTCGCCGTCCTCGCGCATTTCGGCGACGACAAGGCAAAGGAAGCCTGCGGCGCCTTCGCCCGCAAGCGCTACGGGCGGCCCCGTCGCGTGATCGACCTCTACCTGCGCTCCTCGCCCGGCAGCCCCGCGCGCCAGGCGCTGTGGGACTACTTCGACAACGACGACACCTACAAGCCCAAGGTCGCCGCCCAGGGCGGCGACGGGGTGCTCACGCGGCTCTCGATGCTGGCCCTCTTCACGCTCGGGCTGCTCGGCGCGATCCTGCTCTTGGCCTGGCTGGCGATCCGCTTGTTCACCCAGGCGGCGATCGCCTTCGTGCTCCTGCTCGCCGCTCCGTTCGCGCTCTTCTTCCCGCTGCTCGGGGACTCCGGGCGCCGTGCCTTCAAGACCTGGGGGCTGGCGCTGATCGGCGCGACGCTCGCCAAGGTCATCTACGCCGCCTTCCTCTCGGTCGTCCTGCTCGGCGTCGCGATCCTCGGCAAGAGCGCCGGCGGGGACGGCTCGGCCACGGGCTTCCTGCTCGCGGCGGCGTTCTGCTGGGCCGTCTTCCTCAAGCGGACCCAGCTCGTCGGCTGGCTCTCGATCGGCGAGGCCGATCTGCACGCTCACGCCGGCATCGCGCCGACGATCGCGGCGCTGACGATCGGCCGGCGCCTCTCGCGCGCCGCGACCGGCACCGCCGCCGGTGGCTGGCGTCGCGGAGCCGCGTGGCAGCGCGCCCGCCGCCTCGAGGGCGGCGCCGCCACCCGTGCGACCGCGGGGGAGTCGCTGGGCGGGCGGGCGCGCGCCTTGGCGGAGACCCGCCACCGCGACGCGCGCCGCACGGTCGAGCGCTTCGAGGAGCGCTACGGGCGCCCGGGCGCCCCAAGACGTGCCGATCGGGGCGAGCAACCGCCGGGCGTCGGGAGGCGAGCGGCGACGGACCCCGGGGAGCCCCGCCGCGAGTCTCAGGCCCCGGCCGGCGGGCGAGCGGTGCCGAGCGCCGAGGAGAGCCGGCGCTACGAGGGCGCTCGCGAGCTGCTCACCCGCGCCGAGCGCGGTGAGCGCCGCGGCGGCGAGCGCTGGAGCGAGCGCGAGATGCGGCGCTTCTCCGCCGAGGACGCCGAGCTGCTGCGCACCTCGCGCGACCCCGCCGATCACACTCACCGGATCGAGATGAGCCGCGGCGAGTTCGAGGCGCTGCCCGAGCCCGAGCGCGAGCGGGCGGCAGAGCGGATCGAGACCGAGCGAAAGCGCGACCTGCAGCGCCTCGAGGTTAGCTCGGAGGTCCCGGGCCGGGTGGTCGGGCGGGGCAGGCAGGCGCTCGAGGGCGCCCGCCAGCGCCTCGACGGCGACGCCGGCCTGCGGCGCGAGCACCTGCGCCGGTTGCGCCGCGAGCGCCGCGGCGCCCCCGAGGGCCTGCGCCGCAACCTCTCGCGGGGGGCCTGAAGATGGCGGACGGGAGCGGCTGGCGCCGGCTGCTCTTCGGGTTCGCCGTCGTGGCGCTGATCGGCGCCGCGGCAGCGCTCGCCGGCTCTGCCGCGCCGCAGGAGCCCGCGGCGCACCCGCCGGGCGGGCGCGAGGCTCGCGGGCGAGCCCCGGGGTTGGCGCCCGCGCGGGCTCTGATGGGCTCCCTGCGCCGCTCCGCGCGCCGCTTCCTCGACGCATACCTGCGCTATGAGGCCGGCGAGCTCGGCTTCGCGGTCCGCCGAGCGCTGCGGTGGACGGCGACCCGCCGCTTCGCCGCGGCGCTGCTGGGCGCGCCGGTGCGGCGCCGAGGGCCGCCGCTGCGAGCGGCTCGCCTCGGCAGCCTGGCGGTGAGGATCGACCCCGCCGATCCGCGCCGCGCCCTGATCGAAGGGCTCGCCCGGCGCGGCCCGCTGCGCGAGAGCCTCGCCTTCGGCTTCCTGCACGTCGCGAGGGGGTGGAGGGCGAGTGGCGCCGGCGAGTGATCGCCACCGCCCGCCCGAGCGCCGGGGCTTGGCGTTGGCGCTGGCAGTGGGCCGGGTCGGCGCGGGACTCGGCGCCGCCAAGCTCGCGATCGGCGTCGCCGCCGCGAGCTTGGCGGCCGTGCTGCTGTTCACGGTCGTCGGAGCCGTAGCCGCCCCCGGCGGCTCCGCCCGCCCATCCGGGGGTTGCGTCGTTGAGGCGAGAGGCGCCGGCCCGCCGTCGAAGCTCGCGCCGATCTACGCCGCAGCGGCCGCCCGCTACCGGCTCGGCTCCCGGGGTGCAGGGATCCTCGCCGCGATCAACGAGATCGAGACCGCCTTCGGCACCAACCTCAACGTCTCCAGCGCCGGGGCGGTCGGCTGGATGCAGTTCATGCCGGAAACCTGGGCGGGCTACGGAGTCGACGCCAACGGCGACGGGGTCAAGGACCCCAACAACCCCGAAGACGCGATCTTCGCCGCCGCCAACTACCTGCGCGCCTCCGGCGCTCCGGGGGACTGGCGCTCGGCGATCTTCTCCTACAACCACGCCGAGTGGTACGTCGACGACGTCCTCGCGCGCGCCGAGTCCTACCGCGGCGGCTTCGTCTGCCGCCCCGGTGGCGAATCCAGCGGAGCAGTCGATCCCGGGGCGATCGACTGGAACGACACCTCCGGCACCTGGGGCGGCTCGCAGAAGTTCGCCGAGATCGCCGTCCAGATAGCGCACCGCCACGGCTGCTCGGTCACCTCGGCCAAGCGGGCGAGCGAAACGACCACCTCGGGCAACGTCTCCGACCACTGGGAAGGGGCGACCCATTCCTACGCGGTGGACCTCGGCGGCTGCGACCTGAGCTTCCCCGGCGGCGCCGCCGACCAGGTCGCGAGCGAAGTCGCGGCGACCTTCGGCCTCCCCGCGCACACCGGAGTCGTCGACGCCTACCACGGCCACTACCGCATCCAGCTGCTCTGGCAGACCTACACCGGCGGCGATCACTACGACCACGTGCACGTCGGGATCCGCAATCTCTGCTGCGCGATGTGAGCGAGGGCCGCTCATGCACCCGAGGGGGATGGCTGGCCGCCGCCCGACTCTCGCAGCGTCGCCCGCGCTCGCTGCAGGGCATGGTCGATCCGCTTCGGCGTGGAGCCGCAGCGCTCGGCGATCTCCGCGTATGAGTGACCGCTTGCGAGCAGAGTCAGCGCCCGCCGCTCCTCGAATGGGAGCGCCTGCATCCGGCGGCGGAGCGCCCGGGCGCGCTCGTTGATCTCGGCGAGATCCTCGACCGTCCGTCGCTCGCGCGCAACCGCCGCTTCTTCGCCGAGTGCGGCGAGCAGCTCGCCGAGCTGGCGCCTGCGCCCGTAGATCGCCCAACAGCGCCGCTTCAAGGTCAGCATCAGCCACGGCAGTGGCGGCGAGCCGCCTGCGGGGTCGAAGTGCTCGATGAACAGGACCAGGGCGTCCTGCAGGGCCTCTTCGGCATCGTCCGGGCTCGAGCAGTGCCCGCGCGCGATCGCGAGCAGGCGCCTGCGGTTCTCGGCGAAGAGGCGCTCGGCTGTCGCCGCCGGGTCGTAGGGGCGCTCGCGCGTCGATGCGTGCGCTCTCGCGCTCACTGGCTCCTCCCTCCGTCGCTGGCTTGAGGGAGGCCGCGATGCGCCGGATGAGGCGATCCCGGAACCCGCAGGGCCGCGAGGAGCCCGCCGCTTTTAGCGGGCTTGCAGGGATCGCCGCCGGCGCGATCATTCGCGGCCGTTCAAGCCGGCGAGGGATGAGGAAGGTCCGCTCGGCGCATTTGCGCCACGAGGGCTTGCCGCTGGGCGTGCGGCGACTCTCAGCGTGGCACGCCGGAGGCGTGCGTTCGTCGCCCCATGCACGCCCAGCCGAAGGCAAGCCACGCAACGGGGCAAGAGCGCCGCGAAGAGGCGCTGCGCCTGCTCTCCGAACAGGCGGCGATCCCGCTCGACCAGCTCGCCCGTCTGCTCGGCATTCCCCTCGAGGGCGCTGTGAGAACCGCTCAGCGACTCGACGAGGCAGGGTTGGCCGAGTCGCGGCGCTTCCTCGTGCGCGATTACCCGTGGCTTTGGCCGAGCCGCCGCGGCGCGCGTCTGGCGGGCACCGGCTTTCCCTACACGGTGCCCGACGTCGCCCTGCTCGCCCACCGCCGTGCGATCAACGAGGTCCGCCTGCACCTCGCCGGCCGGGCGCCCCAGGGAAGGTGGGTCTGCGAACGCGCGGTGCTTCGCCGGCGCGACCCCGAGGACCACCTTCCCGACGCGGTCTTCGAGATCGACGGCGAGCGGCACGCGATCGAGGCCGAGCTGACCAGCAAACGCGACCGCGAGATCCACCGCATCGTCGCCGAGCACAGCAACCGCTACGACGCGGTCCTCTACTTCTGCGGCCCCCTCCCGTACAACCTCTTGAAGCGGGTGCAGGCCGAGGGACGTTGGCCGAAGCTCGTCGTGCGCCGCGTGCCGGAGGGGGAGCAGTGTTAGGGCGCCGTCGACCCCTGCAGGTGCCCGCCGCGCCGCAGCCCGCCGGGGCGCTGCTCGGGCGCCGCCTCGCTGGCGAGCGAGCGCTGCCGCTGGACGGCGCCGACGTGATTTGGCCCTTCGAGGACATGCGCCGCCACGCGGTGATCCTCGGCGCCTCGGGCTCGGGCAAGACCGAGACCTCGCTGCGGATCGCCTACGAGACGGCTCGCAAGAGCAACGTCGCAGTGCATTACCTCGACGCCAAGGGAGACCGACAGAACGCTGAGCGCTTCTGCGCCCTGATGCGGGCAGCCGGGCGCCACCCCCGTGTCTTCCCGAACGAGCCCTTCGACGCCTGGTGCGGCGACTGGCGCGGGATCGCCAACCGGCTGTTGGAGGTGATCCCGTTCGCCGAGGTCGGTCCGGCCGCCTACTACCGCGACATCGCCAAGACGGCCCTGCAGCTGGCCTGCCGGCACCCCGACGGGCCGCCGCGCTCGAGCGCCGAGCTGCTGCACCGACTCGACTACGAGCGCCTGCTCGACGCCCACGGACCGAGTTCCGCCGTGTTGGCGCTGCCGCGCGACAAGGTCGGCCAGGTGCGTCTGCGCTACCAGGCGTTCTTCGGCCAGCTCGGCGCCGCCCTGGACGGCGAGTGGGCCTGGGAGGACGCCGAGGCCTCCTATCTGCTGCTCGACTCAGTGGCGCTGGGGGAGGACACGGCCGGCGCCGCGAGCCTGCTCTTCGCCGACTTCGCCCACTACTTCGCGATGCGCAAGCCGCCCGAGGAGCCGTGCCTGCTCTTCGTCGACGAGTTTGCGGCGATCGCTGCCTCCAGCGACGTGGCGATGAAGGTCGAGCAGGCGCGCGGCTTCAATGCCGCGCTCGTGCTGGCGCCCCAGACGCCCTCGGGTATGGGGCCGCGCACCCAGCGCGACCGCATCCTCGGCTCGGTCGAGACGGTGATCGTCCACGCGCTCAACGAGCCCGGCTCGCTCGCCGAGCTGGGGGGCACGAAGCAGGTCGTCGAGCTCACCCACCGCTACGAAGACGGCGTCTATGCCCGCCAGGGCCACGCCCGCCGCGAGCATCGCCTCAAGGTCGATCCCGACGAGGTTCGCACCCTGCCCGTGGGCAGCGCCTGGGTCATCCGCCGCGGCCGAGCGGCCAAGGTGGCGATCGCGCAGGCGCCGGCTACGGACGGAGTGGCATTGCCAGAGGCCGCACAGCTCGACGAGCCGCTGGAGCGCGTCGCGGTCGAGGCGCCGAAGGAGATCTCCTACCTCGATGAGGAGGACTGATGCCCTCCGCGGAGGCTCGGGCGATTCCCGCGATCGGGCGAAAGCGCGAGGGCAAGCTCGGCGGCGGTCCGGGCGCGCGCAGGCGCCCGGTGCTTCGCCGGCCCGAGCCCTGGGAGTTCGAGCTCCTGCGGCTGCTCGCCGAACAGCAGGGCATCCCCTTCGACCAGCTGGCCCGCTTCATCGGCTGTGAGCAAGAGCAGGCCGCGCGGGTCGCGAAGCATCTCTTCAAGGCTGGCTTCGCCGACTACGGCCGCTACCTCCATGACGAGCCGCACTGGTTGTGGCTGACCCAGCGCGGCGTTCGCCTCTCCGGCACCGATCTCCATCACCGGCTGCCCAAGGTCGGCGCGATGGCGCGGATGCGGGCCGTCAACGAGGTCCGCCTGCACATCACCGCCCGAGCGCCGAAGGCGCGCTGGGTCTGCGGGCGCAGCATCGTGCGCGAGCAGGGGCTGCGCGGCTACCGCCCCAACGCGGTGGTCGAGATCGGCCGCGAGCGCCACGCGATCCTCGTCAGGCTCCGCCCCCAATCCGAGGAGCGCGACCGGGCGATCCTCGAGACCCACATGGCGCGCTACGACGCCGTGATCGCCTTCTGTGAGAAGGCGCCGCGCAGGCGGCTCGAGCGCCTGGCGGCCGAGCACCACTGGCCGAAGCTGGTGGTGCGCCACATTCCAAACGTAGCGCAACCCGCGCTACACTGACGCTATGAGTCCGACCACGGCCTCCTCTCAGCCGCTCTCGCTCCGCCTCGGCGACGAGGGCCGGCGCGCCCTCGAGGACATCGCCCGCACGCGCGGCATCACCCGCGCTGAGGCCGCACGCCAGGCGATCGCCGAGACCGCCGAGCGCGAGCGCCGACGTTCGGGTCTCGCCGCCGAGGTCGCCCGCCTCGCCGCCGATCCGGCCGACCGGGACGCCCGCGAGCGCGTTGCCACCGACATGGACGCCGTCGCGGCCGACTGGCCGGAGTGACCCGCGGCGAGGTCTACCGCGTGCGCCTGCCAAAGCGGGGCGGGCGCGAGCAGCACGGTCCCCGCTACGCGGTGATCGTGCAGGCCGACGACCTGCTCGGCCTCTCGACTGCGCTCGTCGCGCCCACTTCGCGCAGCGTCCTCGCCGCCAGTTTCAGACCCGAGGTCCGGGTTGGCGGCGAGCCCACGCGGGTCATGGTCGAGCAGCTGCGTGCGCTTGATGTCGGCCGCCTCGGCGATCTCACCGGTCGCCTGGACGCCACGGAGATGCGTGATGTGGACGAGGCGCTCGCGCTCGTGCTGGCGCTTCGCTGAGCCCTCTACTTCTCGAGTCGCTCCGACAGGTTCGCCAGCTCGCTGATCGGCACGCCCAGCTCCGTGGCGATCAGCTTCACCTTCACCGTGTCCCACCGCGGCCTGGCATGGCCGCGCTCGATCTGACCGAAGCTGCTGGCAGTCACGCCGGTGCTGACGGCCAGCGCCTCCTGGTTGAGATCGCTGCGGTTCAGCGCGGCGTCGGCGCCGCAGTGTCGGCTGCGCTGACTTGCCAGCGCAGGCCCGGCCCGAACTCCAGCGTGAGGTGATCCGGAGTGATCAGTTCCCAGTTAGGAGGATCGTCCGCCGCCTCCTCGGCGGCCGGCACCACCACCAGCTGCGAGCCATCGGAAAGGCGACAGCGCAACTCGACCGTGATGGGATCGATCTTCGCCTCTTCGAGCACATGGCCGGTCAGGCGAACTGGGTCAGCCGGCGTGAACTCGGCATCCTGGGTCGCGAAGCGCCACAGCTCGCCCGCCTCGTCCCGAACTTCGACGTGAAGCACCTGCGGGTAGGCGATTCGCGCGTCGACGATCCGCCCGCGCAGCGAGCGCAGGATGGTGCTGGGGGAAGTGTCGAGAGCAACGCTAGTCACCATTGGCTTGCTTCCATTGTCGCAGCCAGGCCAGCAGATCTCCATAGCTCATATGAGCCCGCGGTCTGCCGGCTTGCTTCTCGGCATGCAGCGCATCGCGCGCCGCGTAGCGCTCTTCGTCGGTGAAAGCCAGGTCCTTGCACGCTTGGCGGAACTGCTTGGTGTCGCGCTTGCGGGCCAATGTGCGGCGAGTGTATGTCGGCGTTCAGGCGAATAGTCTCCACCCCAAGATGGCTGACCCCAAGCAGAAGGCTCGCGCAGAGCTCCGAGATGCCCAGGCCGAGTTCGAGCGAGCACATGAGCACAGGGAGCAGGTCAGCGCCGCTCGCAGGCAGACGTTCGAACGTGCCCGGGACGCTGGCCTAACCCTCGCGGAAATCGCCGAGGTCGTTGGTCTGCATCGCAGCCGGGTCGATCAGATCCTGAGCGGCAAATAGCGTCTGTCTATGTCACCTAGACAAACCTGCTAGGCTCCGAGCACAACTAAACAATGCAGCGACCCGCCGCGCTACGAACGCGACGGGCCGCCTGACCACGAAGGAGGCAGTGCTCCCTCATGGCTACCGACAACCCTAGGGGCGACAGTCGTCTCGTGCCCCTCGATCTGCCCTCCGGGCAGGCCGCGATATTGCGTCGCGACCTGGCCAACTGGGCGACCGACCTCAGAGCCGACTTGCGCGAGCCCGACCGGCTCGAGGACCCCGACCGAACCCGCGCCGAAGCCGAGGCCTACGAGCGCCTGCTCGCCGCGGTCGACGGCGACGGCCTCCGTGTGCCGGATCCGCAGGCCGAGCGCGTGCTGCGCGCCGCCGCCGAGGCCCACGACCGCGAAACCGAGTACGAGCGGATCGCCGCCGAACACGACGCAATGCACGCCCTGCTCGCCGCCTTCGGCGGTGAGCGATGATCCGTCCTTGCCCCGCCCGCCGCCGGCGCCGACCTCCCATGGCCTCGGCGGCGGGCGACCTTGATCTGCAGCGCCGCGTCCTCGACCTCGTCCTCGCGGCGCACCCCGTGCCGCTGGGCTTCGACGCCCTCGCTGTGCTGCTCTCGGCCGACCCCGCCGATCTCGCGCAGGCGCTTGCGATCGCCTCGGCCGTCCGCGACCTCGCCCTCGCGGACCTGCTCGCCAGCGACGGCCTGCGAATCGTCCCGACCCGAGCCGCCCTTGCCTTCGCCCGTCTGGAGGCCGGAAGATGAGTGCCTCCGCGGAACTCGCGCGCCACTTCGGCCGCAACCTGCGCCGCAGGCGCAGCGAGGCCGGGATCAGCCAGGAAGAGCTCGGCTTCCGCTCCGATCTGCACCGCACCGAGATCGGCCTGCTCGAGCGTGGCGCGCACGTGCCCCGCATCGACACCCTACTCAAGCTCGCCGCGGGCCTGGGCCTCCGCATCGAGTGCTCGCTCTTCGACGGCATCGAGTGGAGCTCGAGCACGAGGACGACGACGCCCGGAACCTTCTCCTTCTCCCCTCGAGCGGGCAACCGGCCCGGCCGCAGGGGTCTGGGCTCGGACGATGGGTAGGCCGAGGAGCCCCATCGCCGCGACCTTCGGCCGTAACCTCGCCGCGGCGCGCAGGCGCTCGGGCTACTCCCAGGAAGAGACCGCCGTCCGCGCCTCGCTGCACCGCACCGAGATCGGCCTGCTCGAGCGCGGCGAACGCATCCCGCGCATCGACACGGCGATCAAACTCGCCGGCGCGGTGGATGCGACCTTTGAAGAGCTGCTCGACGGGATCGAGTGGACCCCGGGAATGGCCCAGCCCGGCGCCTTCGTCGCCACACCACCCGATGCCTGATCCCTCCATGACCTTCGCCGCCCGCCTCGGCGCGAACGTGCGCGAGATGCGCACCCACATCGGCCTCACCCAGCATCGGCTCGCCGACCTCGCCGGTCTCAGCCCCGCCGAGGTCGGCGCGGTGGAGCGCGGCGAGCGCGTTCCCGGCGCCGACGCCGCCTTCCGCCTCGCGGGGGCGCTCGGGGTCAACATCGACAAGCTCTTCTTCTGCATCGCCTGGCTGCCGGGATGCGAGGGCCTGGCGAGTTCGTCATCACGACCCTCAAGGAGTGGCATAGGGAGACGATGAAACGGGCCGCGGAAGTCCGCGAGGGCACCGGGCCGGTCGACGCCGCCGCCCTGATCCGCGAAGTTCGCGACGAGATGGAAGAGCGCATCTGCCTTGAGGACGACGACTCGCCCTCGTGATGGCGCCGCCCCTCGACGCCGCGAGCGCCGCGCCAGAGGTCACCTTCGCCGTTCGCTTCGGCGAAAACGTGCGTCGGCTTCGCGAGCGCAGCGGCCTCACTCAGCGTCGGCTCGCCGAGAGTGCGGCCCTCAGCCCCAGCGGGGTCGGCGCGGTAGAGCGCGGAGAGCGCGTCCCCCGCGCCGACGCCGCCTTCCGCCTCGCGGGCGCGCTCGGCGTGCGGATCGAGAGGCTCTACGTCGGCATCGCCTGGACCTCGCGTCCCACCGGCTCCGGTAAGGTCGCCTTCCCCTCGCGGGAGGAGCGCCACCGCGAGACGATGAGGCGCGCCGCCGCCCTCCGCGCCTCCCAGTCCGAGACTGTGGACGCCGCCGAGCTGGTCCGCGAAGGCCGCGAAGAGCTCGAACGGCGCGGTCGCCCAGACGCCGAGTACGCCGCCCCGTCGTGATCGGCCTTGGGGACCAGTGACGGAAGCACAATCCGCAAAGTGGGACGAAATGGCCCCCGGCTGCGTCTTGGGGGTATGCAGCAGAAGCGTTCGGAGCCCCAATATCGCCGGTATCGGCCCGACGACATGCTCACGCCGGACGCTGCCGCCGCTCTCGCGCGTCGCAGCGTCCGCACCATCCGGCGCGCCTATGGCAGCGGCGCGCTGCTCGCCTACCGCGACGGCTCTGGCCGATCCGTTCGAATCCGCTACGCCGACCTGCAGGACTGGCTGATGCGCGAGCCGGCCGCCTCGCCCGCAGGGTCGGTGCCTGCGTCCGCTCAGCCACACCGGCCCTCGCCGTCGCGCGGCGGTACGCTCACCGAGAACCTCGCGCTGCTGCGCGCCGCCCGCGCGGCTCGCGCTCGCCGCGCAGCCGCTTCCTCGTCCGCTTCTTCGCCGGCGGCTTGAACGGCTCGGCGGCGATGGCCGATCTCGCTTCGCTGCACTCGCGCTCGAGGTCGATCGGCTCTCTGCCCTGGTAGCGGGCGATCACGTGCGCGTAGTAGCGCTGCAGCGTCTGCACGTCGTGCCCGGCCCATGCCGCGAGGTTGTGCAGGTTCATCCCATGGGGCCCGACCACCAACGTGGAGTGCAGCGCCAGCGAGATCGCAGTGTGGCGGCAGTCGTAGAAGCGCATCCCGGCCAACCCCGCCGGCGCCCCGGGCGCCTTCGCCGCCGTCTCGCGGGCCGGTCGCCAGATCCGCGCCGTCCAGCGTTTGTACTCGTTGTCGCTCCACGGCGCCGGCGCCCGGTCGCCCTCGCTTCGGTCTACCCAGAGAGGGCCCTCCCCGCCGAGCGACTGGAAGACCAGTGCGTCCTGCGGCTGTGGCCCGAACTCCGCCTCGAGCCTGCGGCGGTAGGCGTCGATCCGCTCGGCGGCATTCGGCAGCAGCAGTGCCGCCCTCGCGCCCGTCTTCAGGCCGATGTCGTCCTCTACGTTTACCTGCGGACGCTGGAGCTCGACCGAGTGCTCGTGCAGGTCGCTCCATCTGGCCGAGTGCAGCCACTCCGACGGTCGCGCGGCGACGGTGAAGCCCATGGCGGCGATGAAAGCAGCGTCGCGCAGTGGCAGCAGGTCGTTGCGCGCCTCGCGTCGTAGCACCGCCTCGATAATCCGCTCCAATCCGTAGGCGTCCGCCGCGTAGGCCAGGCGCCTGACTTGCTGCGAAGGAATCTCGAACAGCCCGGATAGCTCGACTGTCAGCGCGTTGGGGTGGCGCCGCCTGCCCCAGCGCAGGACCGCCCGCAGCGTCTTCAGCACCTGCGCCCGGTTGGACGGCGTGACGCCATCGGCCGCCAGCTCGTCCTGGAACCGGGTGATGATCGACGGGTCTCGCGACAGTCGCTCGAGCCGCACGCGAGCGATCGACCGCGAGGCCACCTCGCGGTCCCAACGGCGCACGCTGTCCTCGGCGTAGCGCTTCGAGACTTCGGCGCCGCGTCCCCGGCACCACTCCTGAAACAGCTCGCCCACCGTCATGCTCGCGGCCGGGTCGGCTCGCGGCACGTCTCCGTCGGCGGCTGCGATCTTCACCGCCTCCTCTCGAAATGCCACCGCCGCCTCCAGCGCACGATCCAGCGAGCCGAGCTTGCGCGCCGAGAAAGACTTCGCGGCGTTTCGAGGTACCCCGTCGGCGTCCTCCTCTCGCCAGCGCACCTTGTAGCCGCTGATCGCTCCGGGCTGCCCTTGTGGATAGACCCCAGGCGGCAACGGCCGGCCGCGGTGATCGAGGCGTCTGTCGTTGGCTTCCGAGCTCATGGATGGGAACGGATTTTAGCGCGATTGTTCTCATTTTTGTTCCCACTTTGAGCTAAGGACCTACTCCCGATCTGTTCCCGAAACTAATCTTTGGCTCTGTCAAGCCGTTTTCTCTAACGCCCCGAGCAGGATTCGAACCTGCGGCCTACTCCTTAGGAGGGAGTCGCTCTATCCAGCTGAGCTATCGGGGCTGGATTGCTCATCGTAGAAGCTAATTGCCCGTTGAATCGAGATCTTCCAGGTCGATGTGATCGCGGGGGCGTCCTGCGGCGCGCTTCATTGCCTTTAGGGCGTCCATCGAGCAAACCGCCACTTTGACGCCGAGAATTTCGGCCTCGACAGCGGATTTCCGCAAGTCGGCATACGGGGGGACCCCGTCGAGCCCTTGGACGATGTCCAAGAGGCCGAGCGCGGTATCGATCGCGACGCGCTCTCCACTCGCCAGCTCGGCCGCGATTGAGAATGGCGTGCTGAGGAATGCCTCCCCTTTCTGGATGTGGCCATGGGCTTCAACGGCGACATCCGCAAGTCGCTTGAGATTGTCCGGTTTAGGCGCGACGACGATGTCGACATCCTTCGTTCCGCGGACCACCCCCCACGCATTCACCGCGAGGCCGCCCACCAGGACGAATTCGACGCCGGCTTCGGAGAGTCGGCGGAGAAGCTGGTCGAAGGCGGGCTCGGTCAACTGCGGCGAGCTGCGCCCGTGAACCGCATCAGCTGGTGGCTAAGAGCGATGCCCTCGGCCAGGTTCACGCTGATCGGCCGGCGGGCGTCTTCGCGGAGGCGTCTGATTCGCACGGCCTCGGCGGCCTCCGCTGCGGTGTTCTCGTTGCGCTTCATACTGAGACGTCATCGTACGCCGGATAGCATCGTCCCGTGGAGTTGGGAGGCGACACGAAGGCGGTCCTGCTGCTGGCGGCGGTCATGTTCCTCTGGGCTCTGCTGCTCGGCGTCTGGAAGTACCGGCAGATGCTGGCGGCCGAAGATGGGTTGGCGCATCCGTACGTCGACACGGCCCACCGGGCGGCGCTGCTGTACAGCTTCGCCCTGCTGCTCGTCGCGGTCTTCGTCGAGCTGAGCGGTTGGGGGGCGCTCGTCAACCTGCTCGCCGCCGGGGCGATGGCGTTCTACTTCTTCGCGGCGGTCGGCGGCTATGCGCTGCACGGCCGGCGCCGGGACACGACGAACCAGTTCCACCCGCCGGGCACGGGGATGCGACCGTTCATGGCGACCCTGATCGTCGCCGAGATCGGCGGCTGGCTGGTCCTGGTCGCCGGCTTCCTCGACGCGCAGGTCTTCTGAGCGCGGGCGCGTCGTAGCATTGCGGCCGTGGACGCCGACGCGGTGGAGATCCGGGTGGTCGGGTGCCTGCTGGAGAAGCAGCGGACGACGCCCGATGCCTATCCGCTGTCGCTCAATGCGCTGCGGCTGGCCTGCAATCAGTCGACCAACCGCGACCCGGTCGTCGAGTACGACGAGGCGACGGTGGTCGAGGCGTTGAGGCGCACGGCGCTGAGGGGCTGGACACGGCTCGCGAGTGGCGCCGGCAGCCGAGCGCGCAAGTACCGGCACCTGATGGACGAAGCGCTCGGCGCCGGCGACGCCGAGCTCTCGCTGCTGGCGGTGCTGATGCTGCGCGGGCCGCAGACGCCGGGCGAGCTGAAGCAGCGCGGCGACCGGCTGCACCGCTTCGCCGACCTCGCCGCCGTGCAGGAGACGCTGGAGCAGCTGATCGAGCGCGGCTACGCCGAACGGCTGCCGCGGCGGCCGGGGCAGAAGGAGGAGCGCTACCACCACCTGCTCAGCAACGGCGAGGAGCCCGAGGCCGCGGCGCCGGACCTGCCTCCGGTCGAATCCGAGGACCGGATCGACCGGCTCGAGCGCGAGCTCGGCGAGCTGCGCGCGCAGGTGCGCGAATTGCGCGAGGCCCTGGGCGAGGAGCCTGAGCGCCGTCAGGCTTGACCTATGCCTTGAAGCGCTTCGCCCGAGCCCGGATGCCGTCGACGATCTCCGGGACCAGTGGACCGGCGTGGTCTGGCTCGGCTGCGACGTTTTCGGCGACGCCGCGTACACGATCGACGAATGGCTCCATGCGCTGGGCCTGGAAGCGCGGCGCGAACCCGACTTCGCCACCCAGCTGCGCCCACGCCGACGCCCCGACGTCTTCCAGCTCGGTCGCGCCGTCGATCGACATCGCCAGCCGCGTGGTCAGTTCGTCGTACACCGCGGTCGAGAGAAGATCGTAGAGCGGCGCCAGGCTCGGCGCCGGCGAGTAGTAGAGCAGCGAGTAGTTCTTCCCATGTGCGTCGCAGTTCCCGATCAGGATGTTGAAGACCAGCGCCATCCAGAACTGCTCGCGATCGCGGGCGGGGACGGCGGTGCCGTCGATCAGCTCCATCGAGTCGCGGACGCCGGGCCCCCCTTCGTGCTGGTACTTCTCGACGTAAAGCTTGCCGAGGGCCTGGCAGATGTCCTCTTGGTGCAGCCGGCGGATCGGATCGTGCGTCAGGTCGCGGTCATATCGGGTGACGATCAGGAACGGCAGACCCGATTCGGTCGTGTCGCGCCGAACCTCGGCGACCTGCAGTCCGACCTCGCCTGCGAGTCGCATGCAGAAGTACTCGTTGTCGACGAGACCTGGGAAGCGGGCGGGCTCGGGCTTGAGGATGTGGGTGGTGGGATGAGAGGAGCCGTGCGGGAGCGCGAAGCCCTCGTCGGTCTCCACCACCGGGAGCTTGCTCTGGGCGCCTGCGAGGGACATGCGCACCTCGCCCTTTTCGTCGAGCGCGAGCGGTCGTTGGGGGAGATCGCTGAGAACCTCGTCGAGCCGCGCCGTCGAGAGAAACTCGAGGCTGCCCGGCTCTGACTCATCGTCGGGCCGATCGGAGGGCAGGAGGGTGACGGCTCCGGCGACATCGCCGCCGAAGCGCTCGAGCAGGCGGTAGTCGTTCGCGGCGGAGATGCCGGTGGCGAGCGCGATCTGAGCGCGCACATCCTCCTCTGGAAGGAGGTTGCCGAAGAAGGAGAGGCAGTGGCGATGCGCGTAGGCCTCGGCTCTCAGCGGCAAGTTCAGCGAGAGTGGCGGGCCCTTGGCCTCGATGTAGTCGCCGTCGTAGCGGAACTGCAGGTTGCCGTTGTCCTTGCGCGACAAGGTCCCCGCCAATCGGTCTGCCAGGTAGACCTCAAGGGTCGGCTTCGCCACGCGCCTCGACTCCCACGTCCAGCCCCAGCGCGCGCGCCGCGTCGAGCGCGATCGCCAACTGGACGGTCTCCTTGCCACCCTCCAATTGCCCGATCACCTTACGGTTGACCCCGATCGACAGGGCCAGATCGTCCTGGGTGAGCCCGAGACGATTGCGTCGCTTGCGGATCGCTTCACCGAGCTTCGCAGGGGAATTGGTCGGCTCCATGTCGGCAGGATACGATAGATGCGACTGATCGGTCTCATTTGCCGGTCGCCGAGGCATATTTCGTGCAGATGCGACTGATCGGTCTCATCGCGACGCTTTTTCTGCAAATTGCGGTAGCGAGGGGATCGATCGGTCTCCTCTTCGACTGCGATCAGGCGTAGAGGCTCTCCGTCGCCAGAGTCTGCCCGCGACGGTTCCAGAGCTTGACCTCGAGGAAGATGTCGTCGCCGTAGCCCTTCAGCGCGTCGAGCGCGATCAGGGTGAAGCGCTCGTCGGTGACCACCTCCTGGTCGACCGTCTCCAGCTCGAGCTCGGCCGTCGCTGCGACCGCGCCGCGGAGCAGCGGCCGTCCCCAGACCAGCGTCACCGAGCCCTCGCGGCCGTTCTCGCCCCGCCAGCGACCGATCACGTCGTCGTTGATGTCGATCTGCCAGCCGGGGTTGTCCTCGGCGAGCACGTCGGTGAAGTCCGCGCTGGCGCGGAAATCGGACTGCTCGCCGTCCTCCTCCTGCACGTAGGAGACGTGGCCGAACAGCTCCAGCGTTCCCTCCGGCCCCTCGGCCCGCGCCGTCGCCGGCAGCCAGACCCGCCCGCCCCAGGCGCGCTCCGGGAACCATTCGAACTCGTCGGGGATCGCGGTTCCCTCGGGCAGCTCGTCGATCCGCTCGCAGGCGCCGCGCAGCGCTCCCGCGAGCCGCTCGGCGAAGCGCCCGTGCGGAATCCCCTCCTGGGTCGAGTCAGCGACGAAGCGCGGGATCGGCCGCGGATTCGGGGTCATAGGCACTCCCTCAGGTCGGCCGCCGCGCGCTCGGGCGGGTAGATGTTGATGTCGACGCCGGTGCCGAGCTCGAAGCCGGCCTTGACGCTCAGCCGCGGGGCGATGTCGACGTGCCAGCAGAAGCTGTCGGCGCCGCGCGGGGCGGTGGCGACCCAGAGGTTCAGCTCAGGAGCCCCGTCGAAGCGCTCGGCCAGCAGCCGCATCGCGGTGCGGATCATCGCCGCGCCGCCCTCGTCCTCCGCGAAGCTCGCGGCCGCCCGCCGCGGCACCACGCGCAGCTCGTACGGCGAGCGCGAGGCCCAGGGGCAGATCAGGGCCGCCTCGTCGTCGATCGCGACCAGCCGCTCCCTGCGCCGCACCTCCTCGACCAGGATGTCGCCGAGCAGCTCGCCCCCTGCGGTGCGTTCGGCGTAGGCGCCGGCCCGCTCGCGCTCGCGCGCCACCGCCGCCGGCACGAACGGCAGCGCGTAGAGCTGCGCGTGCGTGTGGGGGAGGGAGGCGCCGGCGCCCGCCCCCTCGTTGACGACGACCTGCACGTGGGCGGCGTCGGCGTGGGCGCGCATCCGCTCGCGCCAGGTGGCGATCGCGCCGGCGAAGCGGTCCTCGCTCAGCTCGGCCATCGCGGTGACGTGCTCGGGCGCGTTGACCAGCACCTCGTGCGCGCCGACCGCCGGCCGCGAGGCGAAGAGTTCGGGGTTGCTGTCGGCCCGCGGCTCGTCTCCGCCTTCGCCCAGCGCCGGGTAGAGGTTCGGCACGACGCGGCTCGTCCAGCCGGGCGAGTCCGCATCGCCGCCTCCCGGACGCACCGCGTAGACCTCCGGCGGCGTCTTTCCCTCGCGGCCCTCGCAGAAGGGACAGCCCTCGGCGCCCTTCTCGTCCTCGGCCCGGCCGCCGAACCCGTGCGGGCGGTCGGCGCGTCCCGGCGCCAGGATCGCCGGCAGCCCGCTGAGCTGGTCGATGCGGAGCTCGGGCGCGCTCAACTCGGCGGCGGCGAAGGCGGCCGCTCGCCGCCTTCGGCGGCCTCGATGAACGGCCGCAATACGTCCATCGGCAAGGGGAAGACGACCGTCGTGTTCTGGTTGCCGCCGATCTCGAGCAGCGTCTGTAGGTAGCGCAGCTGTAGCGACGCCGGGTTGGTGCTGATGATGTCGGCGGCGTCGGTGAGCTTCTGCGCCGCCTGGTACTCGCCCTCGGAGTTGATGATCTTCGCCCGCCGCTCGCGCTCGGCCTCCGCCTGGCGCGCCATCGCCCGCTGCATCTGCTCGGGGATCTCGACGTCCTTGATCTCGACCGCGGTCACCTTGACCCCCCAGGGCTCGGTCGACTCGTCGATGATCGTCTGAAGCTCTTCGTTGAGCCGCTCGCGCTCGGCCAGCAGCTGGTCCAGTTCGGCCTTGCCGAGCACCGAGCGCAGCGCCGTCTGCGCGATCTGCGACGTCGCCAGCAGGAAGTTCTCGACCTCGACGATCGCCCGGTTGGAGTCGACGACGCGGAAGTAGGCGACCGCGTTGACGCTGGACGGGACGTTGTCGCGCGTGATCACCTCCTGCGGCGGGATGTTGAGCGTGACCGTGCGCAGATCGACCCGTTCCATCCGGTCGATCAGCGGAATCAGCAGGATCAGCCCCGGCCCCTTGGTCGCGATCAGCCGCCCGAGCCGGAAGATCACCCCGCGCTCGTACTCGCGCAGCACGCGCACGGCGGACCCGAGCAGGATCGCGCCGAAGATCACCAGGACGATCAACACTCCGAGCACTGCTGCCATCAGCCTGCTCCTTCCTCGGACGGAGACTCGGACGGCGGTTCCGGCCGCACCCTCAGGGTAAGGCCCTCGACCGCCTCGACTGTGACTCTATCCCCCGGGCGCACCGGCCCCCCGTTGCCGGCGAGCCGCGCCCGCCACAGCGCCCCCTCGATCCACACCTGACCCTCGGGGTCGAGCGAGGTGCGGACCTCGGCCGGGGCGCCGATCAGCTCCTCGTGCCCGGCGCGCACGGGCTCGTCCCGGTGCGCGGAGAGGACCTTGCGGGTGATGACGTAGAAGCTGATCACCGAGAGGACGCCGAGCGTGATCAGCGCCGGTCCGGCCCACTCGCTGGCGCTCGAATCCGATTCCGCCGTCAGCGCGATCAGGCCGGCGGCGACGAGGCCGAGCGCGCCGAGCACCGCGAGCACGCCGCCGGTCGGCAGCAGCAGCTCCGACACCAGCAGGACGACTCCGATCAGCGCGACGACGACGTAGATGTCCATATGGCGATTATCCGCCTTCGCCGCCGCCGAGGGCGAAGCGCTCGATGTCGGCCCGCAGTTCGGACTCCTTCACGTAGGGGCCCTGCTTGAGGTAGACGAGCCGGCCGCCGGCGTCATAGAAGGCGGTGTCGGGGAAGCCGTGCGAGGCGCCGATCGATTCGGCGAGGGCTTTGTCTGGGTCGGTGTAGCTGGGGTAGGGGACGGGAGCCTCTTCGAGGAAGGTCGCCGCCGCGCTGTCGGAGTCCTCGCTGTCGATGCCGAGGAAGGCGACGCGCTTGCCGTAGTCGGCCGCCGCCCGCTGGAGGCGCGGGAACTCGAACCGGCACGGCCCGCACCAGGAGGCCCAGACGTTGACCACCACCGGGTAGCCGCGCAGCTTCTTCAGCCGCGCGTTGTAGGCGTCCCCGCCGCCGGGCAGGAGGTCGTTCGCCTGGCGGTGCAGGGCCGCCAGCGCGGGCGGCGAGCCGGCGAGCGCCTTGGCGTAGTCGGGGTGCTGCCCACCGTAGTCGCCGCTCTGCGAGGAACCGCAGCCGGCGACGGCGAGTGCCGCCAGCAACGCGACCGCGACCCGGGCCCGGGTCATCGTCTGCGCCTGCCCGACTTCGATTCATCCATCAGGGTTCTCTGTTTACAATAGGGAGGTCCGGTTCGCCGTATGCGAACCGCCGAGTGCGCTGGGGGGATGGAACAGCCAACCTCTCGGCCTCCTCGTCTAAGTCTCCGGCCGCGTGCCGACGTGGCGCTGCCGGAACGAAAGCGCACAAGCCTTTCCATGGCCAAGACCAGCGACGTTGCCGCGCAGGCGGCAGTTCCCTCAGGCGCCGACATCGAGCGGGCGGCGGCGTTTGCCCGCGAGCCGCTGCTGCTCGACGGCGAGGGCCCCGAGGCGCTCGCCCCCGGCACCGCCCGCCGCCGCGCCCTCGACGGAGCGCTGAAGGAGCTCGGCGAAGGGCGGGAAGAGCCCTCGATCCAGTGGCGACGCGACTTCTCGCTGCTGCTCGGGCTCGAGCGCCTGCTCGCCGAGGAGCCGCCGAAGCTGCGCGACGGCGCCGAGCTCAACCCGCACCAGGTGGACGCCCTCTCGGGGACGCTGACCGAGCTGATGTCCGAGCAGCAGACCGCGGCCGAAAACGGCTCCGCGCCGGCCGGGACCGAGCTGCCGGCGGAGTCGAGCGCCGATGGCGCCGCGGAGGACGCCGAGGAGGACGAGGAGGCGGAGGAGGACGAGGAGCTCGCCCCCGACGAGGAGCCGCAGGACTGGGAGGAAGAGCCCTCGCCCGAAGAAGAGGAGGATGAGGAGGCGCCCGCCGCCGACGACCCCGGCGCCGCCCGCCGCTTCTGGTTCGAGCACGCGACCGGCGCCGGCAAGACGGTCGCCGCGGTCGGCTTCATCGACGCCACCCGCACCGGAGGCGTGCTGATCCTCACCCACCGCCGCAACCTGGTCGAACAGTTCATCGGCGAGATCTCCGACCGCGGCTACAAGGAGCGCCTGCGGCCGCCGCTGCTCGGCGACCGCGACGACGCCGAAGGCCCGGTCACGGTCGAGACCTACCAGTGGTTCGTGCGCAACCACAAGCAGGTCTCCGACGCCTACTCGATCGTGATCTGCGACGAGGCGCACACCGCCCTGGGCGAGAAAACGAGCGCCTGCATCCGCGCCTGGACCGGCCCCGTCTTCATCGGCATGACCGCGACCGGGGCGCTGATCGCCCGCCACGTCGCCGACCTCTTCCCGACCCAGACCTCGCGCTTCGACCTCGCCCAGGCGGCGCGCCGCGGCGTGATCGCGCCGCTGCGCTGCATCCGCATCCCGCCGGGCCCGGGCGTGCGCACGATCGCCAAGGTGCCGCTGCGCAAGGGCGAGGTCGACCAGGACTTCGACCAGGAGGAGCTGGCCGCGCTGCTCGACCAGGAGCCCTTCAACGTCGCGATCGCCGACCTCTACAGGAGCCGCTTCAGCAAGGTGCCGGGCGTCCTCTACACGGCCGGCGTCCAGCACGCGAAGAACGTCGCCAAAGCCTTCCAGGACGCCGGGATCGTCGCCCGCGCCGTCTCCGGCGAGACGCCGAAGCGCGAACTGGCCGAGATCCTCGCCGCCTTCGAGCGCGGCGAGGTCGACGTGCTCTGCAACGCGATGCTGCTCGCCGAGGGCTGGAACTCGCCGCGGGCGACGATCTGCATGCACCTCGCGCCGACCGCCTCGCGCCGCATCTACCAGCAGCGGGTCGGCCGCGTCACCCGCCGCGCGCCGGGCAAGGAGGCGGGCCTGGTGATCGACTTCGTCCACCCGGCGACGACCCATGACGAGACGATCGTCACCCTGCACAGCCTGCTCGACCGCGACGTCTACCGCGGCGGCGCGATCGTCGTCGGGCCGGTGCGCCGTGGCCGCGGCCGGCGGGTGCGGGTCGAGCGCCGCATCGTCCCCGTCTCCTCGGAGTCCGAGAAGCGCACCCAGGTGCTCGAACGCGACCTCTGGCGGATCGCGGTCGAGAACCTCGACCACGCCGAGCAGCACGCCTGGGCGGCGCTGGCCGGGGCGCGGGTCAACCCGCAGAACTGGCGCCGCGCCCGCTCGATGCTCCAGAACGACCGCACCAAGGAGCTGCGCCGCCGCTTCCTGCTGACCTGCGTGCAGCGCAACCGCAACTCGCAGCTGCGGCTGAAAGCGCTGGCCGAGATCGCCGACCTGCGCGACCCCGAGGCCTTCGACGACGCGATCGACATCGTCGGCACCTGGAGCCGCGACGACAAGCGCGCCGGCACGAAGACACTGCTTCAGGCGCTGGTCGACAAGCGGATCGGCCGCCGCGACCAGGCGCAGGCGTGGGTCTGGCGGCTCGCCTCCTACACCCGCGAGCTGCACGAAGAGTACGCCGTGCAGCGCTGGCCGGAGACGAAGCGGCTGCTCGGCCTGCTGGTCAACTCCTCCGGCCGCGCCCACGGCCGCAACGCGCGCCGGCTGGTGCACGCGGCGCGCAAACAGGACCGCCGCCTCGCGGTGGCGCTGCTCGCCGGCGCGGTCTCGCACACGCCCGAAGGCGAGGAGGTGCTGCGCGGGGCGCGGATGCGGATGGCCCGCAAACCCTCGGCGACCGCGCGCGAACTGCTGCGCAACTTCCCCAAAGGCGGCAAGCGGCGGCGCAAGCGCAAGAAGAAGGGCGAGAAGGGCGGCGCCGGGTCGAACGGGTCGAAGCCGTCGGCGAAGCAGGCGAACGGGGCCGCCGGAGAGCAGAGCGGCGCGAACGGGTCAGAGCCTGAGGTGGACCTCGCCCGCGCCGAGGACGACGCGGTCGCCGCCGGCAACGACGACGAGTAGGTCGCCCGAGTCCGCGATCCCGTCGGCGACCCCGCTGCCGCCGTCCCAGGCGACCTCGCGCCCCCGCAGCGCGTCGCGCGAGCGCCAGGCGGCGAGGATCTCGTCGCGGTCGGCGGCGACCCAGCGGTCGAGCTGGCGGTTCAGTACTGCGGTTGCCTCGCGGGCGGTCGGGAGTCGCCTCGCCGAGCGCCCACGATCGACGAGGGAGACGGCTGCGTCCTGAAGCTCGGGCGGGAACTCCTCTGGAGCTATGGAGAGGTTCAGGCCGACGCCGATCACGGCCCAGCCGTCCTGGGGCTTGGCCTCGATCAGGACGCCGGCGAGCTTGCGGCCTTCGAGCCAGATGTCGTTGGGCCACTTGATCTTGCACTCGATGTCGGGGGCGAGCGACTCGGCGGCTTCGCAGACGGCGAGGGGGACGGCAAGGGGCAGCAGGAGGTGGCGCTGGCCGAGGGGGCGGAGGACGGCGGAGTAGAGCAGGGCCTTGCCGGGAGGCGCGGTCCAGCTGCGGCCCTGGCGCCCGCGGCCGGCGGTCTGCTCGGCGGCGGTGACGACCGTCCCGTGCGGCGCCCCGTCCTCGACCAGCTCGCGCGCGCGCGCGTTGGTCGAATCGGTGCGCCGATAGTGCCGATGCGGCCGCCCAAAAGCCATAGCTTCAGCGAGTGCGTTCGCTGTTTGTCGGGCGCAGGGCGACAAACAGCGAACGCGCATGCTGTCTCATGACGACGAGTCCTTCAGCAGGGCGTCTACCAGGCCGTCGATGTCGTGGCGCTCGGCCTCGACCGCAACCTCGAGGCCGGCGTCGCGGGCCGCCTCACTGGTGATCGGGCCGATCGAGACGATGCGGGCGCCGGACGGGAAGCGATCACCGAGCGCCTCGGTCAGGTTGCGCACGGTCGAGGACGAGGTGAAGGTGACGTAGTCGGCCGACTGCGCGGCCTCGACGGCCTCGTCGCTCGGCGCCTCGCGCACGGTCTCGTAGAGGGCGACGACGTCGACCTCGGCGCCGCGCTCGCGCAGCGCGTCGGGGAGGACATCGCGAGCCTCGGCCGCGCGGGCTACGAGCACGCGCTTGCCCTCGACGTCGATGTCCGCCAGGGCTTCGACCAACGCCTCGGCGACGAACCGCTCGGGCACGATGTCTGCAGAGATCCCGTGCTCGGCGAGCGCACGGGCCGTGCCGGGGCCAATGGCGGCGATCGTCGCTCCCGCCGGGCCCTCCCCGCTTCCGCCCGATCCCACCTCTCCTGCCTGCTGCAGTTCCGGTCCCTTTCCCAGCGCCCGCGCGTCGAGCCCCGCGTCCTTCATCGCCTCGAACAGCAGCCGCACCCCGTTGGGGCTCGTCAGGCAGACCAGCGAGTACTCGCCGGCGCCGATCCGCTCGACCGCCTGGCGCACCTCTGCGCTCCCGATCCGCGGGTCGATCCGGATCGCCGGCAGCTCGACCGCCTCGGCGCCGAGCCCCCGCAGCGTCGCCGCCAGGCCGCTCGCCTGGGCGCGGGCGCGAGTGACGACGACGCGTTTGCCGTGCAGCGGCCGCCGCCCGAGCCAGGCGAGCGCCTCCCGTCGCTCGACCACCGGCCCAACCACGATCAGCGCCGGGGCGCCGACCCCCTCGCGCTCGACCGCGTCGGCGAGCGTCGCCAGCGTCGCCGCCACGGTCCGCTGGCCCTCCATCGTCCCCCGCTCGACCGCGGCCGCGGGCTCGTCCGCGTCCCGCCCCGCGGCGATCAGCGCCGCGGCGTTGTCGCGCAGCCGTTTGACCCCCATGTAGAAGACGAGCGTGCCGGGGAAGCGAGCCAGCGCCTCCCAGTCGAGCGCGGTCTCCGCCTTCTCGGGATCCTCGTGTCCGGTGACGAAGGCAACCGCCGAGGCGTCGTCGCGATGGGTGACCGGGATGCCCGCGTAGGCGCTCGCCGCCACCCCGGCCGTTACGCCGGGCACGACCTCGAACTCGACCCCAGCCCCGCGCAGCGCCTCGCCCTCCTCGCCGCCGCGCCCGAAGACGAACGGATCGCCGCCCTTCAGCCGTACGACGCTCTTCCCCTCTTGCGCCGCCTCGACCAGCCGCGCCCCGATCTCGTCCTGAGGGACCGACGGCTTGCCCGGAGCCTTGCCGACGTAGACGAGCTCGGCGTCGGGACGGGCGCCGTCGAGGGCGCCGGGGGGGATCAGGCGGTCGTAGAAGATCGTGTCGGCGGACGCGATCAGCTCCAGCGAGCGGGCCGTCATCAGCCCGGGGTCGCCCGGGCCGGCCCCGACCAGGTAGACGACTCCCTCGCGCGCACTCATCGCGAGGTTCCCTTCGGATGCACAGCGCGAACAAGGAACCACGCGATGGTCATTGGAGGGCTCCGGCTTCTGCCCGGTCGAGCAGCTCGCGGGCGCCGGCGGCGAGCAGGCGCTCGGCGAGCAGGGCGCCCGCGGCGGCAGGCGCCTCCGCGTCGCCCTCGACCCGGTCGCGGATCCACTCGCTGCCGTCGGGGAGACCGACGAAGGCTTCGACGGCGAGCGCGTCGTCCCCGGCGCGCGCGTGCACGCCGATCGGGGTCGCGCAGGTCGCGTCGAGCAGGGCGACCGCGGCGCGCTCGGCGGTCAGCTCGCGCAGCGCCGTCTCGTCGCCGATCGCCGCGACGTCGGGCGCCTCGCCGTCGTCCTCGCGTGCCTGTAGGACGAGCGCGCCTTGGCCCGCCGCGGGAATCATCGCCTCCGCCGGCAGTGCGAACGAGGCCTCGTCCGCGCGGCCCAGCCGGCGCAGCCCCGCCGCCGCGAGCACGATCGCGTCGAGCTCGCCCTCGGCCAGCTTGCGCAGCCGCGTATCGACGTTGCCGTGCAGCTCGCCGACCTCGAGGTCGGGGCGCGCGGCGAGCAACTGCGCCCGGCGGCGCAGGCTCGCGGTCCCGACCCGGGCGCCCTCCGGCACCGCATCGAGCGACTCGCCGGCCCCGATCCAGACGTCGGCCGGGTCCTCGCGCGCCGGCACCGCCGCGATCGTCAGCCCCTCCGGCATCTCCGCCGGCAGATCCTTGGCCGAGTGCACCCCGATCTCCGCCTCACCCGCCAGCAGCGCCCGCTCGACCCCCCGCACGAACCGCGCCTTGTCCCCAACCTCTCCATCAGAAGAGACCTCGACCAACTCAGCTCCGCCAAGGAGGTCGGCGACCTGACCTGCCTGAGCTCTTGCAAGGGCGCTTCCGCGGGTGGCGATCCGAATCATCAGGAGGTGTGGAAGAAAAAGCGTGTAGACGAAGACATCGATGAGGGCCGATCCCGGTAGGGGTGAAACGTCTTGTACCTTTTTGTCGAGCGCATAGGGCGACAGCTCAACCCCGAAACTTCAAAAAGGTTAAGTGGAACCCCTACCGGGATCGGCCCCCCGGCGAAGCTCCGTCACTTTCCCCTTTTCAACACCCTCCGGCTCCGTCTCGGCGTCCAGCCCGAACAGCTCGCGCAGGGCGCTGACGTACAGGTAGGCCTCGTCCTCGCCGGCGGTTCGCTTCATCCGCAGCGTCGGCTCGTGCAGCAGCCGCGAGGCGATCGCCTTCGCCATCGCGGTGAGACGCTCGCGGTCAGCCTCGCCGAGGTTCTCCCAGCGTCCCTCGTTCTCGGCCAGCAAGCGCTCGACCACTTCGTTGCCGCGCCCGCGCAGCGCCGCGATCGTCGGCACCACCGAGAGCGAGGCGAGCCAGCGCTCGAAGCGGTCGAGTTCGGCGGCGAGGATCGGCTCGGCGCGCTTCGCCTCGCCCTCGCGGTCGCCGGCGTTGCGCTCGGCGATCTGCTGTACGTCGTCGATGTCGTGCAGGCTGACGCCGACGACCTCGCGGCACTCCGGTTCGATGTCGCGCGGGACCGCGATGTCGACGAGCTGTAGCGGCCGGCCGGTGCGTGTCTGCATCACCTGCTCGAGCCCGTCGCGCTCGACGATGTGGTGCGGCGAGGTGGTCGCCGAGACGACGATGTCGGCCGCCTGGAGCTGCTCGGGCAGCTCCTCGAAGCGCACCGCTTCGCCGTCGAAGCGCTGGGCGAGGCCGATTGCCCTGTCGTAGTGGCGGTTGGCGACGAAGACTCCGGCGGCGCCGCGCGAGACGAGCGCTTTGGCGACCAGCTCGGCGGTCTCGCCGGCGCCGATCACCAGCACCCGCTTGTCGGCCAGGTCGCCGAGCGTGCGCCGTGCCAGCTCGACCGCGACCGAGGGCACCGAGACGCCCTTCTCGCCGACCGCCGTCTCCTCGCGCACGCGGCCGCCGGCGGTCAGCGCGCCGCGGAAGAGGCGGTTGAGGATCGGGCCGGTCGCGCCCTCGACCAGCGCCAGCTCGTAGGCCCGTTTGACCTGGCCCTGGATCTCGGCCTCGCCGACGATCATCGAGTCGAGCCCGGCGGTGACGCGGAAGAGGTGGTGGGCGGCCTCGCCCGCGCGCAGCGAGTAGAGGTGGCCGAGCAGCTCGGTCGGGCGGATCTCCGCCTGCCGGGTGAGCACGCCGAGCGCCGTCGACTCGGCCTCGACCGGGTCGGAGGCGACGAGGTAGAGCTCGGTGCGGTTGCAGGTCGAGATCGCCGCCGCCTCGTGGATCTGCTCGATCCCGGTCAGCTCGTGCAGGACGCCGACCGCGCGGCCCTCGGGCAGCGAGAGCCGCTCGCGCAGCTCCAGCGGCGCGGTCTTGTGTGAGATGCCGAGCGCCAGGAGCTCCGACATCAGGCGCTCACCTCCTCGCGCTCCGGCGAGCGCTCGCCGTTGGCGCGGCTCTCGGCGAAGCCGGCGAGCTCGCGCAGCTCACGCTCGATCCGCTGAAGTTTGGCCGCCATGATCGCCACGTAGACGATCAGCAGCGCGAGGAAGACGACGTAGGCGCCGGCGACGTACTTGCCGGCCTCGTCGAGCGGCAGCGCTGGCGCGGCGGCGAGCAGCTCCGGCACCTAACTCACCTCCGGGGCGACGCGCGAGCGCCCGCCCGGCGCCGGCGCGTCGAGCGCCCGGCGCAGCCGCTTCACCTGGCCGGAGGCGCTCTTCGCGGTCAGCTCGAACTTGACCAGGGTCACCCAGAGCAGGCCGATCGCCAGCAGGCAGACGAGAAAGGTGAACATCATCGAGTCCGGCAGGCCGCCGTTCGTGGTCGCGAAGACGCGCGGGTGGACGAGGCTCTGCGCCATCCGCACCGCCATGAAGTTGAGCGGCACGAAGGCGCCGGCGACGATCGCGAAGACCGAGGCGTAGCGCCCCTGGCGCTCGCGGTCCTCGATCGCGTAGCGGAACGGGTAGTAGGTCGCGTACATGAGGAAGACGATCAGGAAGCTGACCAGGGTCGGCTCGTCCCAGACCCACCAGTGCCCCCACGAGGCCTTGGCCCAGATCGAGCCAGTCGCCAGCACGGCGACGCCGAAGATCACCGACATGTGGATCGAGACGTACGAATACGCGTCCCACTTCGAGTCGCCGCTGCGCAGGTGGAGGATCGCGAAGACCCCGCCGACGACGAAGCCGACCAGCGCCGTGATCGAGAGCGGCACGTGCAGGTAGAAGATCTTCTGGACGAAGCCCTGGTCGGCGTCGAGCGGGGCGTAGAAGAAGACCAGCGAGAAGCCCGCGACGAGCGCCGCGACGGTCGCGATCGAGAGGGGTCTCAGGCCTTTGCCGTACATGCGTCTGGCGCGGTAGAGGTTTTACTCGCATAGCGGTCAAAAGCTCGACCGCGCAGCTCAGTCCTCCAGCAGGAAGTCGAACACCGCGTATCCGACGAGGAGGAAGATCAAATCGTATAGGCCGAGCACCGCAAGCCAGGTGCCGAAGCGGTGGTAACCGGGACCGCCCACCGCGAGCAGCGGCTCCAGCGCCCCCGTCGCGGCGATCGAGAGCGGCACGACGAGCGGCAGCAGGACGAGCGGCGTGAGCAGGTCGCGAGCGCGCGAGTTGACCGCCATCGAGGAGATCAGCGTGCCCGTTGCCGCGAGCCCGAGGTCGGCGAGCAGGAGGACGAGCGCGAGCGGCGGCAGCGCCGCCGCCGAGTCGAGGAAGAAGATCGCGAAGACGGGGACGACGACGAGCTCGACCGCCGCCAGATAGACGATCAGCGCCGCCGCCTTGGCTGCGAACAGCGCGCTGCGATCGATCGGCGCGAGCCGGATCGCGTCGAAGCCGCCCTCCTCGCGCTCGGCGACGAAGAGACGGTTGATGCCGAGGATCGCGGCGAAGAGCACGGTCACCCAGAGCACCCCGGCGGCGAGGCTGCCGGAGAGCTCGGTGCGGTCGAGGCCGAAGCGGAAGATGACGAAGGTGGTGACGGCGAAGAGCGCCATCGCCGGCAGCGACTGAAGCGTGCGCAGCTCCGCCCGCAGGTCCTTGCCGAGGATTGCGGCGAACGCGGCGCGGGAGGGCGTCATGCCGCACCCGCAGCAGCCGCGACGGTCCCGCCGACGCCAAGCTCCAGCACCCGCTCGGCCTCGCCGCGGTGGCGCTCGGGGTCGTGGCTGACGAGCACCCGGGTGCGCTCGGGCGCCGGTCCGATCAGCCGCCCGACCAGCTCGCGCCCCTCGGCGTCGAGGTTGGAGTCGGGCTCGTCGAGCAGCAGCAGGTCGGGCTCGTGCAGGACGCAGCGGCAGGCGGCGATCCGCTGGCGCATGCCGGCGGAGAGCTCGGCGACCCGATCGTCGCCGCGCCGCTCCATCGCCACCGCGGCGAGCAGCTCGGCGATCCGCGCCTCGGCGGCATCGCCGCGCAGCCCGTGCAGCCGGGCGTGGAAACGCAGGTTCTCGCGGCCGCTCAGGTCGCGGTAGAGGAGCGCGTCATGGCCGAGCAGGCCGATCCGGCCGCGGACCTTCCAGGCGTCGCGGGGGAGGGAGGCGCCGAAGACGCGCACATCGCCGCCGCTCGGCCGCAGCAGCGTCGCGAGGATCCTCAGCAGGGTGGTCTTGCCGCTGCCGTTGGGGCCGAGGACGAGCAGCGATTTGCCGCATTCGAGCGAGACGTCGACCCCGGCAAGCGCCGGCCGTTCGCCGTAGTCGCGCCGCAGCCCGCGCAGCTCGATCGCCTCGGTCATCGCCGGATTCTCCCGCGGATGAACGGTTCACCCCCGGATTCGGTGGCAAACGGTTCAGTCGAGGTCGCTAGCGCTTCTTGCGCAGGTTCCGGCCGCCGACCTTGAGCAGCGCGCCGCCGCCCTCGCGCAGCGCCTGCGTCCGTGCCGCGCCCTTGCCGTACAGCAGCTTCGCCGAGGCGCGCACGGCTTCGCCCAGGGTGCGGTCGTAGGGGTGCCACCAGAAGTCGCGGGCCATGCCCGACTCCCAGGCGTTCATCTTGATGTTGACGCACTCGTAGAAGCCGAATTTGGAGTGCGAGCGGCCGACGCCCGAGTCCTTGACGCCGCCCCAGGCGCACTGGCAGGTGCCGTGACTGAACGAGTGATCGTTGACCCAGACCATGCCCGACTCGATCCGCCGCGCGATCCGCGCGCCCTTCTGCCGGTCCCTGGTCCAGACCGAGGCGCCGAGGCCGAACTCGGAGTCGTTGGCGAGGTCGATCGCCTCCTGCTCGGAGTCGACGACGACGATCGGCAGGACCGGGCCGAAGACCTCCTCCTTCATGATCCGCATCTCGTGCGTGACCCCGGTGAGCACGGTCGGCGCGACGAACTTGCCAGAGAGGCCGGCGACCTCGGTCGGGCCGCCGCAGAGCTTGGTCGCGCCGCTGGCGACCGCGTCCTCGATCAGGTCGACGACGATCTCGTACTGGCCGTCGGAGGTCATCGGGCCGACCTCCGTCTCCCACTCGATCGGGTTGCCGAGCCGCAGCTTCTGCGCCTCGCGGGCGACGCCCTCGACGAAGCGGTCGGCGACCTCGCGCATCACGTAGACCCGCTCGATCCCCGAGCAGGTCTGGCCGGCGTTGGCGAAGCCGCCCCAGACGGCGCCGGAGACCGCGTTGTCGAGGTCGGCGTCGGCGCAGACGATCATCGGGTCCTTGCCGCCGAGCTCGAGCACCGAGCCCTTGAGCCGCTCCGCGCACACCTGCCCGACCTTGCGCCCGACCTCGACCGAGCCGGTGAAGAAGATCTTGCCGGCGCTCGATTTGGCCAGCGCGTCGCCGACCGCGCCGCCGCCGTGGACGACGCGGACCAGGCCCTCCGGCAGCCCGCCCTTCTCGAAGACGCGGCGGATCGCCTCGCCCAGCAGCGGCGTCAGGCTGGCCGGCTTGAGCACGACGCCGTTGCCGGCCATCAGCGCGATCGCGACCTCGCCGAAGGGGATCGACCAGGGGTAGTTCCAGGGCGCGATCACGCCGACGACGCCGATCGGCTCGTAGGTGAAGCGCGCTTTCTTGCTCAGCGCGAAGGCCTGCGTCATCCGCACCTTCTCGTCAGCGAGGATCTTCGGCCCCGCCTTGGCGCACCAGTGCAGCGCGTCGATCGTCGGCAGCAGCTCCATCGTGTAGGCCTCGGCCCGCGGCTTGCCCTGCTCGCTGACCAGCAGCTCGGCGATCTCGTCGACGTCGTCGAGCAGCGCGTCGGCGGCGCGGCGCATGTAGGCGGCGCGGTCCTTCGGCGTCAGCTCCGCCCAGGCGGGCTGGATGCGGGCGACGTCGTCGACGACGGCCTGGACTTCGTCGGGCGTGATCGTCGCGACCGAGCCGACGAGCTCGCCGGTGGCGGGGTTGAAGGACTCGAGCGTGGACTGGGCGGATTGGGGCTGCGTGGCGATCTCCATGACCGCGATTCTACGCCGGTCAGAGCGGGCGGGAGTGCCCCTGGCTGTTAGAATCGAATTGTCTGATCGCGGTGGGAGGGGAATGCGAAAGTCGCTGACATTGGTGTGCGCTGTGTGTCTCGCCGCGGCCGGTTTCTTCGCTCAGTCGGCGTCCGCTGCCGTCACCCGCACGGGGAAGCTACAGGCGACCGTCGCCGACGACTTCCTCAGCGGCAGGTCGGTCACCACCTACCACCTGAGGTCGGGCGAGCAGGAGACCGCCCTGGCGCCGACCGAGCTCGAGGCGGAACCGGGCGATCGCGTCACCGTGACGGGAGCGAAGCGAGGCGGGCGGCTCGTCGGGCCGGTCGAAGCGACGGATGCGAGCGCGGGGTCGGCGACGATCGCGCCGGGACCGCGCAAGACCGCCGTGATCCTGTTCACCTTCGGCGGCGGCGAACCCTGGTCCAAGGAAGAAGCGCGCTCGGAGGTCTTCACCGCGGCCAACTCCGTCAGCGCCTTCTACCAGGAGGAGTCCTACGGCGAAATCTCACTGACGGGGAAGCTGCGGAGCGACGGGGACGTGTTCGGCTGGTACGGCATCAGCGCCCCCACCGGCGGCTGTCCGTACACGGAATGGAAGGAAAAGGCCGAACAGGCTGCAACCGGCGCCGGGGTCGACCTGAGCGGCTACCAGGACGTCATCTACGAGTTTCCCTACCAGAGCAGCTGCTCCTGGCTCGGCATCGCCAGCCTGGGCGGCAGCTGGGCGATGATCAACGGAGACATCTATGGCCTCGGCCTTCGGGGCCAGGTGACCGCGCACGAGCTGGGCCACAACCTCGGCCTGCGCCATGCCGGCAGCTGGACGTGCAGCTCCGGCGGCGTCCGGGTGCAGATCAGCGACGAATGCACGATCGCCGAGTACGGCGACCCCTTCGACACGATGGGCAACATCGCCTATAGGCACAACAACGGCTGGAGCCTCGCCAAGCTCGGCGTCCTCGGCCCGGAAAACGTCGAGACGGTCGAAGCCTCCGGCACCTACACGCTGCACTCGGCGCTGCACCCCACGACCGAACCGACCGTGTTGCGCGTCCCGCGGGTCAGGGGCCCCGACGGCACCGTCGCCTCCTGGTACTACCTCGAGATACGGCAGACCGGCGGAGTCTTCGAGAACGTCGCCGACGCCTCGACGGCGGGCGTCTCGATCCGGGCGACCGCGGCCGGCTCCTCGCCGGAGACGCTGCTGCTCGACGCCAACCCGGCGACGACGACGTTCCAGGACGCGCCGCTCGAAGCGGGGGAGACGTTCGACGGGGGACCGGTGCAGATCAGGACCGTGGCGGCGGGCGGGGGCGGCGCGACGGTGTCCATCGACGTGGACGAAGAGCCGCCCACCGAGCCGACCGGCGTCATCGCAACCGCCGGAGCCGAAGAGGTGCAGCTGGAATGGAGCGCCAGCAGCGACAACTTCGGCGTCGACCGCTACATCGTCTTCCGCGACGGCTCCCAGGTCGGCGTGACCACCAGCACCGCGTTCCTCGATTCTCCGGTCGCCCTGGGCGAACACGAATACGTCGTCTACGCCGAAGACGCGACCGGCAACCGCAGCGCCGCCTCGGCGCCGGCGACGGTGACCGTCGTGCCCGACGAAGAGCCGCCCACCGCGCCGACCGATTTGACGGCGAGCATCGGGATCGACGGCGCCCAGCTCGAGTGGAGCGCCAGCAGCGACAACATCGGCGTCGACCGCTACGTCGTCGTCCGTGACGGCGACCAGATCGGCACGACCGCGAACCCGGCCTATCTGGACTCCCTCGTGTCCGCCGGCGAACACGCATACGTCGTCTACGCCGAAGACGCGACCGGCAACCGCAGCGCCGCCTCCGAACCGGCAACCGCGACGGTCCCGGAGGTCGCCGGACCCGTCTGCGAAGCGGGCACCTGCACCGTCCTCTACCGGTACTCGGGCAGCGAAGCGAGCTGGACCGTTCCCGCCGGCGTGGCCTCGGCCCAGCTCACCGTCGAGGGCGCTCGGGGAGGCGGCAGGGACCTCGTGACCTTCTTCGGACGCGGCGCCCGAGCCGTGGCGACGATCGGCTCATTGACGGCCGGCGAGGAGGTGGCGGTGCGCGCCGGGGGTGCCGGCGAGCCCTACGCAGAGGGGGGCGCGGGCGGGTTCAACGGCGGCGGGGACGGAACGCTCGGCGGTGGCGGCGGCGGGTTCAGCTCGGTCTCGATCGGAGGAAGCCTGAAGCTGCTCGCGGGCGGCGGCGGCGGCGACGGCCTGGGCGGCTTCGACTCGGTGGAAGAAGAAGAACGACGCGGCGGCCGCGGCGGCCGCGGGGGTTCGATCGGGACCAATGGGGCCAACGGCGTTGCCACCGACGCGTACGGGGCCACGCTCGCCGGGGGCAAGGGCGGCGCGCAGGGCGGCAGCTTCGAGGCCTCCGGCAGGGACGGCGCCGGCGGCGCCGGCGGCGAGGTGAGCGGCGCGAGCACCTGCCCGGGCGGCGCCGCCGCGGGCGCCACGGGTGATGCCGGAGAGGAATTCCTCGGCGGCGGCAGCGCGCCCGGGGCCGGCGGCGGCGGGGGCGGCGGCTACTTCGGGGGAGGTCAGGGCGGCGGCGGCGCGCGGGACGAATGCGGCGACAGCGCCGGCTCCGGAGGCGGCGGCGGAGGGTCCAGCTTCGCCGCCGAAGGAATCTCGGCCACGTTCACCGGCGGTCTCTGG
This sequence comes from uncultured Solirubrobacterales bacterium, assembly GCA_963727465.1. Taxonomy (GTDB): domain Bacteria; phylum Actinomycetota; class Thermoleophilia; order Solirubrobacterales; family 70-9; genus VRUE01. Next base: position 267,064 of record CAVSGL010000003.1, read on the forward strand.
GCCGGCGACGGCCAGGTCTCGGTCGCCTATGCGAACCCGATCGGCGCGGCCGGCCACAGCTATACGACCGAACCCGACCGGACGCTGGTCGTGCCCGCTGCCTCAGGGGTTCTCTCCGGCGCCGCGCTGAGCGCCGAACTGCTCTCCGCGAGCGTCGTCAGCGGTCCCGCTCACGGCTCCCTGAGCCTGGGTGCCGACGGTTCCTTCACCTATACCCCGGCCCCCGGCTACGTCGGTGCCGACTCCTTCGCCTACGGGGTGACCGACACCGCCGGAGACCATGCGACCGCCGCCGTCAGCCTGACCGTGGCGCTGCCCCCGTCCGAACCGAGCCTGCCCCCATCGGAACCGAGTCCCCCCACGTCCGAAGGCAACGGAGACGGCGGCGCCGGACCGGCGGCGCCGGGGCCGACCGGCGAACGGCCCGCACCCCGGCCGGCTCCCCTGACGATCGCGATCCGAGCCCGGCGCGCGTGGGTCGTCCATCGCGCTGCGAAGGTCAGGCTCGCGTGTCGCGGCGGCTCGGCCGGTGACGTCTGCCGCGGCTTCCTCGTGCTCGCGCGGGGAATCCTCTTCGGCCGCGCCCGCTATGCGATCGCGAGCGGCAGGAGGCGCACCGTGGCGGTGCGGCTGCGACCGGCGGCGCTGCGCCGGCTCGAGCGCCGCCGCGGCCACGTTCTGCTGGTGCGGGCGCGCGCGGTGGCCGCCGATGGGCAAGACGCGCGCCGGGCGGTCGTCCTCCATCTTCATACTCGCCGCAGTGGCCGATCGCCTGTTCGAAAGCGAGGAAGCTCACACCACCGCTGAGGCGCCGGCCGCCGACGCGCCGCTGCCCGTGCGCATGCGGCCGCGGACCCTGGACGAGCTGGTCGGCCAGGAGCACGTCCTCGGGCAGGGATCGGCGCTGCGCACCGCGATCGAGTCCGGGCACCCGCACAGCGCGATCCTCTACGGGCCGCCCGGAGCGGGGAAGACGACGCTGGCGCGGATCGCCGCAAGCGGGGCCGACGCGGCCTTCGAGGAGCAGTCGGCGGTCAACGCGGGCAAAGCCGAGATCCGCGGCGTGATCGAGCGGGCCAAAGAGCGCCGCGGTGGGGGCGGCCGGCCGACGATCCTCTTCCTCGACGAGATCCACCGCTTCAACAAGGCCCAGCAGGACGCGCTGCTGCCGGCGGTCGAGGACGGCCTGCTGACGCTGATCGGGGCGACCACCGAGAACCCCTACTTCGAGGTCAACTCGGCACTGCTCTCGCGCTGCCAGATCTACGAGCTGCGGCCGCTCGCGGCCGAGCAGGTGGAGCAGCTGCTGCGCCGGGCGCTGAGCGACCCCGAGCGCGGCCTCGCCGACCCGCCGCCGGTCGAGGACGCGGCGCTGGCGATGCTGGCGCAGCGCAGCGGCGGCGACGCCCGGGTCGCCCTCGCGGCGCTCGAGCGGGCGGCCGAGCGCGAATCCAAGGTTGACCACACTGGAGTGGGGTCAAAGTTGGATGCGATCGATGTCGCCGCGGTCGAGGACGCGCTACAGCGCAAGGCGCTCGACTACGACCGCGAGGGCGACCGTCACTACGACTTCGTCTCGGCCTGGATCAAGGCGACGCGGGGCTCCGACGTCGACGCCTCGCTCTACTACCTGGCGGTGATGCTGGAGGGCGGCGAGGATCCGCGCTTCATCGCCCGCCGCATGGTCATCCTCGCCTCCGAGGACGTCGGCAACGCCGACCCGCAGGCGCTGCTCGTCGCCGACGCCGCGGCGCGCGCGGTCGACCGGGTCGGCCTCCCCGAGTGCGCGCTCAACCTCGCCCAGGCCGCTGTCTACCTCGCCCTCGCGCCGAAGTCCAACGCCTCCTACAAGGCGCTCGGCCGCGCCCGCGGCGAGGTGCGCGAGAACGGCGCCAGGACGCCGCCCGACCACCTGCGCGACGCCCACTACCCCGGCGCGGCGAAGCTCGGCCGGGGCGAGGGCTACCGCTACGCGCACGACGAGCCCGGCGGCGTCAGCGATCAGCCGCTGCTGCCGCCCGAGATCCAGGGACGGCGGTTCTACGAGCCCACCGAGCGCGGCTTCGAGGCCGAGCTCGGCCGCCGTTTGCAGGCGCTTCGCAAGCGGCTTTCAAAGGATTAGTCGCATGCGCAACTTCCTCTGAGAGGCGGTGTTTCAAGGGTCGGCTTTCCAAGCTAGAGCCAGGGAGAGCCGACATACCGGCCGGAGGCCTGGACTGGGGGTCTCCGGCCGGCACCAAACAGGGGAATCAGGGGGGACTCGACGACCGCGCGCACCGCGGTCGTCGAGCGCTGTGGGGGTAGGGTTGGCGCCGATGGCCACCCAACAGGAGCAGCAGCTCGTTCTCCACGTCGTCCCCTTCTCGCACCCCTGTCTCGCGGTCAGCACCGCGCTCGACCGGCTCGGCCGCGAGTACGAGACCGTGACCCTCGTCTCGGGACGGCACGGAGACGAGATCGAAGGCCTCTACGGCGAGGGGCGCCGGACCGTGCCCGGCCTGCTGGTCGGCGACGAGCCGGTGCACGGGACCGCGACGATCTTCGCCCGGCTCGGCGAGCTGCATCCCGAGGCCGGCCTCTACCCGGAAGAGAGCGCCGAGGCGATCCGCGATGCCGAGGCGGGCATCGCCGAGGACCTCCAGATGAGCGCCCGGACGCTCGTCTTCGGCGCTCTGCACTTCCGGCCCGAGTCGATGGCGACGTTTGCCGGCGGTGAGCAGCTCGATCCGGCCGGCGTCGACTTCGCGATCAAGACGATGCGGGCGACCTGGCGCTATCTCGAGATCAGCGCAGTGCGGGCCCACGCGACGCTCCAGGGGCTGCCGGCGCAGCTCGACGCGGTCGACGCGCTGATCGAGGCCGGCGCCGCCGGCGGCGAGCAGCCGACCGCGCTCGACTTCCAGCTCGGCTCGTCGCTGCGGCTGCTCTGCGAGATCGGCGACGTCCGCCCCATGATCGAAGGGCGGCCGGCGATGGCGATCGTCGACGCCTGGTTCGAGCGCGGCAGCGGCGACGTGCCGGCCGGCGCCTTCCCGCCGGGCTGGGTGCCGGCGACGCGCGCCTGACCGGCCGGCTCGCCACCTCTCTATCGTCTGATCGATGAGCGAGCAGAAGCTGAGGCTCGGCGGGATGGCCCTGCGCAACGGCCTGCTGATCCACGGGCCGACGCACTGGGCGGCGGCGGTGCGCAAGCCGGACGGCGAGGTCGAAGTCGCCTCGGAGCGCAAACCGGAGCTGGCGCCGAAGCTCGCCGGCAAGGTGCCCGGCCTGCGCGGGCCGCTGAAACTGCTCGAGGCGATGGCCGTGCTGCCGCTGGTGCGGCGACGGATGCCCGCGGCGCGGCTGCCGTTCGAGGACGGACGGGTCGTCGCCGCGACCGCGGCGACCCTGGTCCTCACCTCCACCCTGCGCCGCCGCGCGCGCGGCGGCGCCCTGCGCGAGGGAATCGTGCAGGTGCTGGGGGCGATGCCGGCCGTGGTGGCGCTCTCGGACCGCGACCTCGCCGCCTACCACGGGGTCGAGCACAAGGCGATCGCCGCCTACGAGCAGGGCGTGGAGGACCCGGCGACGGTGCCGAAGGAGCACGACCGCTGCGGCTCCAACCTGCTGGCACCGATGATGCTGCTCTCGGCGACCGGCACCGTGGCGCTGGAGCGCCTGGTCGAACGGCCGAGCCCGGCCGCCCGGGCGCTGGTCGGCGTCGCCGGCGCCTCGATCGCCGTCGAGATGTTCGCCTGGAGCGACCGCCACCACGGCGCGCCGCTCGCCGAGGCCTTCCACACCCCCGGCCGCGAGATCCAGCGCCGCCTGGCGACCAAGGAGCCGACCCCGGAGCAGCTCCAGGTCGGCGTCGCCGCGCTGGCCGAGATCCTCCGCGTCGAGGGCGAAGCGGCCGACGCGAGCGAGCCGCCGCCCGCCACGTAGCGCGCGTCACCGCTGGTCGAAGGCGATCGCCGGCAGATCCCTCCAGCTGACGAGCTCTCCCTGGCTCCGCGATTGCGATTCCTCGCCGCCGTAGACGACCATGCGCCGCACCACCCGCCAGCGTTCATCCCCGCGCGCGGCGATCCGCTCCGCAAAGGCAGGGAACGCCGCGAAGTTCTCGCTTGACGGCGTCCGCCCGGCTTTCGCCTCGATCAGCGTCAGCTCGGCGCCCCGTTCGACCACCAGGTCGATCTCGAGCCGGTCGCGCTCGCGGAAAAAGGAGATTTGGGGCCGGCGACCGCGGTGCCGGTGCCACTTGACCACCTCCGACACCAGCCAGCCCTCGAACATCGCGCCGCGCAGGGGATGGGTGGCGAGCTGCCCGGGAGCGTCGATTCCGAGCAGGCTCACCGCGAGGCCAGGGTCGTAGAAGTACAGCTTCGGGCGCTTGACGAGACGCTTGCCCAGATTGGCATGGAACGGAGGCAGCCGGAAGACGATGAAGCTCGCCTCCAGGGTCGAGAGCCAGCGCTGTGCGGTGGGCTGGGAGACGCCGCAATCGGCGGCGATTGACGCGAGGTTCAGAAGCTGCCCCACCCGCCCGGCGCAGAGCCTCAGGAAGGTGTGGAAGGTCTCGAGATCGCCGACGGCGAGCAGGTTGCGCACGTCGCGCTCGAGATAGGTCGCGGTGTAGTCGGCCAGCCACTCAGCGGCGGGGAGGTCGCGATCGTGGATCCGCGGATAGCCGCCGCGCCAGATCACCGTGTCGAGGTCGTTTTCGGAGCGGTCGAAGCGCCGGATCTCCTCCAGGGCCAGGGGCAGGAGCTCGAGCAGCGCCGTCCTCCCCGCGAGGGACTGGCTGACCCCTTCGAGCAACGGCAGGTTCTGGGACCCCGTGAGTACGAAGCGACCGGGTGAGGGGTCGTCATCGACCATGCCCTGCATGTAGGAGAGCAGCTCCGGCGACCGCTGAATCTCGTCGAGGATTCCCCCCGACTCGAATCGGGCGAGAAAGCCGACTGGGTCCTCCGCGGCGAACTCCCGCTCCGAGGGGGTCTCGAGTGAGACGTACGGACGACCGGGAAAAGCCATCCGGGTGAGCGTGGTCTTTCCCGATTGCCGCGGTCCGGTCATGGTGACCACCGGATACCGCTCCGCGGCTCGCTCGAGGTGCGCATGAAGCGTGCGCCGAATCATCGTTGGACAATATCAATATTGAATATTGCTTTAACCCACATCGGCGCGGGGAGCGAGCCGCCTCCGGCCACGTAGACTGCGCGCCGATGTTCGGCAAGATCGATCACATCGGCGTCGCGGTCGAGGACATCGACGCCGCGCTCGAGCTCTACGAGCAGACCTTCGAGATGACCGTCGCCCATCGCGAGACGGTCGAGTCGCAGGGGGTCGAGGCCGTGCTGCTCGACGTCGGCGATGGCCACGTCGAGCTGATGCGCCCGCTCGCGCCGGACTCGCCGGTCGGCAAGTTCCTCGCCCGCAAGGGCCCCAAGCTGCATCACGTCGCCTACGCGGTCGACGACATCGACTCGACCCTGGAGAAGCTCGCCGCAGCCGGGCTGGAGCTGATCGACAAGCAGGCGCGGACGGGCATCCGCGGCAGCCGCGTTGCCTTCATCGAGCCGCGCTCCACGGGCGGGGTGCTGACCGAGATCGTCGAAGCGAGTGGAGAGGAGCACTGATGGCCGAGGCGCAGAAGGTGGAGATCGGCTTCGAGGGCGGCCAGGTGGTCGCGGTCCGGCTCGATGAGGACGAGCTGAAGGACCTGCGCAAGCAGGTCGAGAAGGGCGGCTGGCACGACGTCGAGACCGAGGACGGGACGCTCTCGATCTACGTCGGCAAGGTCGCCTTTCTGAGGATCAACTCCGGCGCTCAAAAAGTCGGCTTCTGAGCCGATGCGTCTCAAGGCCGCGATAGGAGTCGCCGCCGCCGGGGTTGCAGGGGCCGCGCTGTGGTGGCGCAAGAATCCGTCGGCCTGTCCATACGGGCAGCGGTTCTGGGTGGAAGCGCCGCACCCGATCATCAGCCGCGCGCGCCTGCGCACCGTGCTCGCGCCGCAGCCCGGCGAGCGGCTGCTGGAGATCGGCCCGGGCACCGGCTACTACACGCTCGATATGGCCGAGTGGGTGGGACCCGACGGCGGCGTCGAGATCTTCGACCTCCAGCAGGAGTTCCTCGATCACGTCGCGGGGCGGGCCGCCGAGCGCGGCCTCGGCAACGTCACGCCGACCCAGGGCGACGCCACGGCGCTGCCCTACGAGGACGACTCGGTCGACGCCGTCGTCCTCACCGCCGTCCTCGGTGAGATCCCCGACACGCTCGCCGCTCTGCGCGAGATCCGCCGCGTGCTGCGGCCCGGCGGCCGCCTCGTCGTCGGCGAGCTCTTCGGCGATCCCCACTTCACGACCCAGGCCAGCCTGCGGCGCCAGGCCGACGCGACCGGACTCGCCTGGGAGGCCCACTCGGGCAACTGGCTCGGCTACTTCGCCCGGCTCGGCTAGAGCCGCTCCGTCAGCTCGAATATCCCGCGGCCGACCTTGGTGAAGCGGTCGTCTTCGTACATCGCGCTCCAGACCGAGTCCCCGAGCTGCTTTTCCGGGTTCTTTGGCTCTCGTGCGTGGGTGAATCCGCGCGATTTGATCACCGCGGCAACCTCGCGGTAGGGCATCGCGCTTCCGTTGTCGGTCAGCACTTCGTAGGCCCAGTCAGCGAGGCTTTTTCCCTGCGCAGCCCCGGTCGAGGAATGGCCGTGTTGTTCCAGGGCCGCGACCCTGTTGCCGAGACGACTTCCCTTTTCCTCCCACTGTTGGACCTCGGAGAGAAGGCGCGCCGCGTCGGCCACCAGCAGGGGCTCCCGGTCGATTTCGGTGCGGTCGATGAGAGCTTTCAGCCGAGCTGAGAGAGAGTTGTCCATGTCGTCTTTTCCCCGTTATCGATAAGTGTTCCTATAACCCTAGCAAACTTCTAAAGGCTATTTGGACATATACCTGCATCGCATTACGTTGTCTTGCATGGCAACGCAAGCTTTCTCGGCCCGCTGGCGAGTGGGAGTTATCGATGGCCTCGAGCAGCGCAGCGCTGCAATTGGCACGACGAAGTCCCGCTTGGCGGAGCGGTACGTAGAGGAGGGGCTGCGAACCGACGAGCATCCGGGTGTCTTGTTCCGCAACGGGCCGACGGGCCGACGGGCAGCTCTCGCAAACGGCCCCGATGTCTGGGAGGTCATCTCGACCTTGAAGGGCGTTTCGGCCAAGGGGGACTCCGCGGTTGGCGCTGTCGCGGACCTTCTCGGAGTCGATCCCGCGCAGGTTCGGATCGCGCTTCGATACTACGGCGCCTACCCCGAGGAGATCGACGACCGCATCCGGCGCAACGGCGTAGAAGCCGATGCGGCCGAAGCGGCCTGGCGTCGCGAACAGACCGCCTTGATGTGAAGCTGCTCCTCGATGAGCAGGTCACCTACAAGGCGGCCGAGTCGCTGCGCGATCGAGGACACGACGTGACGGCGGTGGCGGAGACGCCCTCGCTCCGTGGCATGAGTGACCGAGAAATATTTGACTTCGCTCAAACCGAGCAACGCGCGATCGTCACATACAACGTGGCCGATTTCATCGAGATGGTCCGCGACGTATCGTTGCGCAGCGAGGTCCACAACGGCCTGGTGCTGGTCAACACGAGGCGGCTGCCCAACAGCGACATCGGGGGTCTGGTCAGGGCGCTTGAGGCTCTGCTCGAAGACGCGCCGGTTGAGCCCGGCTCGATCGCCTGGCTTCAGCCTGCCGCCTGACAGTGCGGGTCTCAGTAGCGCGGCGGCGCGCCGGGGTCGCGGCGTTCCTGGGCCGCCTGCTGCCTTTCGGCCTGTTCCCGTTCTTCGGTCGCGAGCCGTTTCCGGCGGCGCGACCAGACCGCTTCCTGGACGAAGGAGAGGACGAGGCCGAGGGCGCCGGCGATCATCAGGATCAGGCCGACCGTGTCGATGCTGACGCCTTCGACGTTGAGGTCGGTCGCGTAGCGCAGAATCGCCCCGGCGGCGATGAGGAAGATTGCAGCTGCGATCGTCATGCGGCAATCCTAGACGCGAACCGCGACGGCGGACGGCGCCGGGGCGGATGGGAGGTCCCGCCCCGGCGCCTGCGCCGCAGGTGCTTACTTCCTGTTGCCTCCGCGGCAGGCTGGGATGTTGAGCCGCAGGTTCCTGTCCCTCATCCGCCGGCTGTTCTGCGCCAGCAGGTTGAGGAAGCCGGTCGTCTGCCTCGAGCAGAGGTTCCGGGAGTTGATCAGCAGGCCCTTGCTGCCGCCCTTCATCGTCAGGATGAACTTGCTCACGGCGACGTCGGGCGTTTCGTTGAACACCGTCTTCAGGCGGGCGTTCTTGCCGCTGATCACGCCGCGCAGCCGGACCGGTACCTGGCCGTGCAGGTCGGCCAGCAGGTCGGGCAGTTCGTTGCTCGACGAGGTCAGGTAGACCGGGCCCTTGAGCGGTGCGTCCAGCAGCGGCGAGGTCGCCCGCGCGTGCCCGTAGATCGAGTTCTTCGGGCAGTTGCTGGCGGCCAGCTGGACCCTCGTGCAGATCGTCTTGATGTGACTCTGATCGAGGATCGTCGCCCGCGGCAGGATGAACGCCGCCCGTCGCAGGTTGGCGTCGCCATTGCGGGCTTCGAGGATCGCCCGGAACTTCGGGTTCTTCCCCCGCTTCATCTGGTTCTTGCCGCCGAAGATCCGGGCGAAGAACTTCGGCTTGAACTTGAGCGCTCGGCAGCTGACGAACTGGAAGTCTTGTCTTCGTTCGAGCTCGTCTGCCACTCGGCTTCGTTCGCCGGGTTGCCGCCGCCGCTGGAGAGCTTCGAGCTCACCGGCAGCGGTTCGCGGCACGTGGTCGGGTTGGTCGTGAACTGCGCCCGGTCGATGACGAGGTGGATCTTGCGGATGTCGAGCTTCACCCCGCCGAACACGTTCGGGAATCGGGTCCGAGACCGCATCGACCTGGACCGTTTCGGGATCGACGTTGAGCGCCGCCCGCACGACCACGTTGCCGAGGTCATACGGCCCGGCGACCGCCGGCGTGATGAACACCATGCTCAGCGGCGCTCCCTTGTAGGAACCGGCGAGATAGGCGGAGCCGTCGGCGTTGAACGGGTCCGGACCCGGAGCCGGCGGCGGTCCTGATCGTGCCGACACGGCTGCTGTCGGGGCAGCTCGGGTTGGCCATCTGGTCTTTGCCGCTGCCGGACTCCGCGGCGGCGATGCCCGACTCGGGCAGTATTCGACGCCCTTCAGCCTGGCCATCATCCCGGGCGGCAGCTGAACATCGATCCGCTTGACCTCCTGGTTGCCGTCATCGCGGATCAGGTCGACCTGGAACGGGGTGAACTCGCCCGCGGTGATGCTCTGCGGCGAGGCGATGATAGAACGGGTTGAACGGCCGCTCGGCGAGCGTCGCCGGGCAGTTGCCGCCGCCGGCGATTTCGGTCAGGCTGGAGCTGCCGCTCGGCGTCGCGTCGGTGGCGCTTGAGAACGGAGTCAGCGCCGAGTTGAGGGTGTGCGGCCCGCAGGTCGTCCGGGCTGGTCAGCACCCCGTGCGCGCCGCCGTCGATGTGAACCCCGATTTGAAGGGATTCGAACGGCGCCTGCGGGTTGTCGGCGACCACCGCTTTGATCTGGCCGGTCACCGGATCGGGGAAGATCTTCCCGGTCAGCCGCACGTTGACGCCGAAGCGCTCGGAGAACACGTGCAGGAAGATCCTGAACATGTTCGCCGGTGTTCGGGTCGGTGCTGAGCGGCTGACCGACGTAGACCTCGCCGCCGAGGGTGACCGGCAGCGACGGCGTGTCGACTTCGATCGAGCCGATCTTCGACTTCTCCGGGCAGGTGATCGGGTTGTTGGTGAACTGCGCGAACTGCGCGTCCGTGCAGCCTTCGATGCTGTTGCCGGCCGACGGGTTGATCCCCGCGCCCTCCGGCAGGATCACCTTGGCGACGTGCAGCTGCGAGTTGGTCAGGCCTTCCGGGTCGGGGTTGAACGGGATCGTCACGTTGACCATTGCCGGGTTGGGAGAGTCGGTCCAGTCGCCGCCGGCCGCGCCGATGCCCGGGTTGAACGGAACTGTCAGTCGCAGCCGGTGACGCTGTATGGCGAGACTGCGTTGGAGGTGTCTTCGTCAGCCGGACTGCGAGACCGCTTTGAAGGGGGTCGTCAGTGGGGTTAGTCGCCCTGCATTCGCTGGGGGCCGTTATGTAGCCTTTCCCAGCTCGCCCGTTGAAGACCAGCCGGAAGCCGATCACGTAGGGCGGCGGCGCGTGGAGATCCGGTTTCGACGTGAAGGAGATGTGCTGGTCTTTCGGGTCGAGATCGGCGACCAGGTACGTTGGATCGCCAGCCGCGTTGAATCCAGCCAGTGACGATGCCCCGTAGTAGGGGGATTCCGGATCGGCAGGCGTTTCGACGTTGTAGACATAGGCTGGGATGGTGGCTTCGGCTGGAAGAAGCGTCGTCAAGTAGGCGACGCCGATCACTGCGCCGGGAACTTCTTCGAGGCATTTGGTTTTGATCGGCGGCGTCGCGGAGGTTGGTATTGCGACCTGCTGCGGGGTGCACTGCGGCGTCGCGTTGGGATTGATGCCAAGGCCCTCGGGGAGTTCGGTGCGCGTATACGCGAGATTCCCATCCGGGAGCGGCGGCGTTTCGGTCTGATTCAGCAGGAAGGCATTGATCCCAAACGGAGGATGCCCGGCCGCCTGGGTGTAGAAACGGCTCGCTTCATCAGTTTCAACGCATGGGTTGCCGTTCGCAGCCCAGTTTCCAGCGCCGGGTGCGCTTTCGTCGGTGTTGCACGTCAGCGCTTCCCAGCGCGCGATGCCGAATTCGGCCTGAGCGCTTGAAGCTCCCAACGCGAAAACGAGAAATGCGGTTGCAAGAACGAGAAGCCCCAGTGGGCCACGCTTGCTTCTCATACGAGACTCTCCTCAAGACGGGTTTTTCCCAGAAAGCGCTACCCGCCTCCCGCAGTTGAAAACGGTACACCATGGAGCCTGCGAACTCCATAGGGGATAACTACGTAATGGCCAACGACGCCCAGAGATGCTCCTCCGCGACGGCCACTTGGTTAGCCAAAGTGTCTATTTCGCGCCAGAGGCCGGGTTCTGGATCGTCATGTTCGCTCGCGGCGCGGAAGCCCTCCGCCAGGGCCGTCCACGCGGCGCCGGCCTCGGCCGCGAGCGGCGCCTCGGGCCGGCCGGCCTCGGCGAGGAAGCGCGAGTACATCGACCTGAAGGCGCCGCCGCCGGTGCCGCGGCGCTCGATCACCTGGTAGCCGAAGCGGGCGCACCACTGCCAGTCCTCCGCGGCTTCCGGCCAGGACCCCGCCTCGGCGGCGAGGCGGCGCACGGCGTCGAGGCCGGAGAAGCCGGGGATCTCGGGCTCGACCATCGCTCGCGCCGCCCGCTCGATCGCCGCCGGAATCGCCGCGCGCAGCCGCTGCGAATCGAGCGGCTCGCCGGAGACGGTGAACATGTGACCGGCGAGCGGATAGGCGGGGTGCTCGCTGTGGCGCGCCCGGTCGAGGCTCTCCAGCCGCGTCGTCTGCAACTGCTCGAAGCCGGTGTCGGAGAGGTGGGCGTGCTCGTCGTCGTAGCCGGCGAGCACCACGGCGTGGCCGGGGAAGTGGGCCGAGTTGCCGTAGTGATCCAGGTAGTAGAGATCGGTGAGCAGCAGCACCGGGTTGCCGCCGTCGACCTCGGCCCGCGCCGCCACCCAGGCGTCCTCGTCGCCGGGCGGGAAGGTGCGCAGCTCCAGCGCCCCACCGGTCAGCTCGTCGAAGTTCTCCTCGAGCCGCGCCGTGCGCCCGTTGAACCAGCGCGTCGGCGAGGCGTCCTCGATCGTCACGTAGTAGAAGCAGGCGCCCGCCCCCAGCCCGAATGCCATCTCCTCGCTGATCTCGACGCCGTGGTAGGCGAGCAGGTTGCGCAGCGCGGTCGAGCCGCAGTGGTGGCCGGGGGTGTGGGTGTAGTCGGGGACGAAGGGCATTGGCCTGACCTTGATTCTGATCGACCGGGTGGGTGGGGGAGTCCGGGGTCCACCCGGGAGGCGCCCATCACCGCCTTCGGCGGTGAAATTCTGTGCCGCTTCGCGGCCGAGGATCACCCTGCCGGGGCCGCTTCGCGAGGCGCTCCCGGGTGGACCCCGGACTCCCATATCCTGCGCGGTCGATGAAGGATCTGGATCGAAGGACGCTGCGCTTCTTGCGGACCGAGTGGCACACCCCCGGTTTGGAGGGAGCTGCGAAGGTGCTGGGAAGGGCCGGGAACAATGGCGCGATCTGGTTTGGGGTTGGAGTTCTGCTGGCGTTGTTGGATGGGTCAAATCGGGAAGCCTGGCTGGTCTGTGCCGTGCTGGGGCCGGTGGCGATCGGCCTGAACTACGTCGTCAAGCTGATCGTCCGGCGTCCGCGCCCGGAGTTGGCCGGGTTGCCGCCGCTCGGCGGAGCCCCCAGTTCTCTGAGCTTCCCGTCGGCGCATGCGACGTCGTCGTTCGCCGTCGCCACCGCGATGACTCGAGTCGAGCCCTGGGGAGCGCTCGCGTTCGTCCTGGCTCTTGTTCTCGCCATCGGGCGTCCTTACCTCGGGATGCACTATCCGTCCGATGTGCTCGTCGGAGCGATCCTCGGGGTAATTCTCGGCCTCCTGGTCCCCCTCTCCATATGAGGAGCCGTCGATGAAGGTGGGGATAGTGGGCCTGCCCAACGCGGGCAAGTCGACGCTGTTCAACGCGCTGACCAAGGGCGGGGCCCAGACCGGCGACTACCCGTTCACGACGATCGAGCCCAACGTGGCGATCGCGCAGGTGCCCGACGAGCGCCTGCGCCAGGTGGGCGAGACGGTCGGCAGCTCCGAGCTGGTGCCGGCGACGATCTTCTTCCACGACATCGCCGGCCTGGTCAAGGGAGCCTCCGAGGGCGAGGGCCTGGGCAACAAGTTCCTCGCCTCGATCCGCGAGACCGACGCGATCTGCCACGTCGTCCGCTGCCACGCCGACAGCGGCGTGCCGCACCCCGACGGCCGGGTCGACCCGCTCGCCGACATCGAGACGATCGAGACTGAGCTCGTGCTCTCCGACTACGAGCAGGCCGAGCGCCGGCTCGACCGGGTGCGCAAGGGGGCCAAGTCCGGCGACGCCGACGCGATCGCCGAGCGCGACTGGCTGGAGCAGGTCGTCGAGGCGCTGGCCGCGGGCCGCCCGGCCCGCTCGGTGACGGTGCCCGAGGGCGCCGAGCACGGCCCGGCCAACCTCCAGGCCCTCACCTCGAAGCCGATCCTCTACGTCGCCAACGTCGACGAGGGCGACGCCGAGCCGCCGGAGGCGGTCACGGCTCACGCGCGCGAGGTCGGCGCCGGCGTGGTCGCGGTCAGCGCCCGGATCGAGGGCGAGCTGGCTGAGCTCGACCCCGCCGAAGCGGAGGAGATGCGCGAGTCCTACGGGGTCGAGGGCTCCGGCCTCGACCGGCTCGTCCGCGCCGCCTACGACCTGCTCGAGCTGATCACCTTCTTCACCGCCGGCGAGGACAAGGAAGCGGTGGCGCGCGAACTGCGACGCGGCGCGACCGCGCTCGAGGCGGCCGGCACGATCCACACCGAGATCCAGGAAGCGTTCGTCAAAGCCGAGGCGATCGGCTGGCGCGAGCTGGTCGAGTGCGGCGGCTACGCGCCGGCGCGCGACCGGGGTTTGCTGCGGATCGAGGGAAGGGATTACGTCGTCCAGGACGGAGACGTCATAACGATCAAGGTTTGAAGGTCCGGCCCCCGCCTTTAGGGTTGGGGAATGGACCAGGGAGCGCGCTTTCCGCGGGTCGCCGCCAAGGCCGGCCATTACGAGAGCTTCTACGTCAAGGCCTGCCGGCCGGGGGGCGGGCAGGGGGTCTGGATCCGGCACACGGTGCACAAGCGGCCGGGGGCCGAGCCCAATGCTTCGATCTGGTTCACCTTCTTCGACCGCGAGGCGGATGCGTCCGCGGGCGACCAAGGCGACCGTGCCGGCGGGCGAGCTCTCCGTCCCCGCCGACGGCTGGATCCGCGTCGCCGACGCCGAGATCGGCCCGGGCCGGGCACGCGGCGCGGTCGGCGGCGACAACCTCACCGCGGCCTGGGACCTGCGCTTCTCCGGCGACGCCGAGCCCTGCCGGTACCTGCCCTCCGAGCGCCTCTACGAGACCCGCCTGCCGAAGACGAAGTTCGTCGCCCCCTACCCCGACGCCCGCTTCGACGGCCGGCTCGAAATCGACGGCGAGAAGCTCGAGCTCGCCGGCTGGCCGGGGATGATCGGCCACAACTGGGGCACCGAGCACGCCGAGCGCTGGGTCTGGCTCGAGGGAACCGGCTTCGCCGACTCGCCCGGCACCTACTTCGACGCCGGCGCGGCGCGGATCAAGCTCGGCCCGTGGACGACGCCCTGGGTGCCGGCGGGCATGCTGATGCTCGAAGGCGAGGCGCACCGGCTCGGCGGCTTCGGCAAGGTCCGCGGCGCGCGGGTCGAGGCGTCGGCCGGCGAGTGCTCGTTCGTCCTCCCCGGCAAGGAGATCGTCGTCCGCGGTCGGCTCTCCGCCCCGCGCAAGGACTTCGTCGGCTGGGTCTACGCCGACCCGGACGGCCCCGAGCACCACACGATCAACTGCTCGGTCGCCGACCTCGAGCTCAACGTGGAACGGCCCGACCGGCCGCCGCTCCGCCTGGCTCTCCCTGCTGGGGGGGCGTTTGAGCTGGGCATGAGGGAGACGGATCACGGCATCCCGATCCAGCCTTTTCCGGACGGCTGACGAGCTTGCCGTTGACGAACTTGCGGAATTCCATCCAGCGGTCGTAGGCGCCGAGCGCCGACTGGAGCCGGTCGCCGCGGATCTTGGAGACGCCGCCGCTGCCGTAGAGCTTCGCCCAGACGATCCGCGGCGAGGCGCCGCGCTTGGTCACCACGACCCGCTTCAGCTGTCCCTTCAGGTAGCTGCCCAGCTTGGCGCTGATCTCGCGCCCGCTGAAAGTCAGCTTCCAGGAGTGCAGCGGGCAGGCGCCGTCGTAGGGGTCGGGGACGCCGACCAGGTAGGGGACGGGCGGGCCGAAGAAGGCGTTCTGGACGCTCTCGGTGTGGCCGCCCGAGCAGGCCGAGAAGAAGGTCTCGGCGACCTTGCCCCCGTACATCGCGACCTGACCCCGGGTCAGGCTCGCCGCCCTGTTGCCGCGCGCCGCCTCGCTTTCGATGCCGCCGTAGACCTGGCTGCGGGTGTCGGCGTAGAGGTCGAAGCCGTTGCCGCCGACCTGGTCGGCGAGGGCGTAGGAGCGCGCCGCCACCGCCTGCGCCTCGAGCGCCGCCAGCGGCCAGGACGCCGGCGACTCGTTCGGGAATCACGCCCTTGACGTACTGGTCGACGGGGACCGCGTTGACCGCGTTCAGCGAACCCGAGCCTTCCGCCGTCGGCACGACCTCGAGCGCGCCGCGGTACTCGCTGCCGCCGATCGAGAGGCGACCCCGTCCGGCGGCGCGCAGCCTGCGGCCGCAGCTGGTGAGCGCCCTGCCGTTGCCGGCCCGCAGCCGGACGCTGCGGCCGACACGCCGCGCGAGGTAGGGGCGGCCCGGGTCGAGCGCCTTCCCGCAGGCGTTGGTGGCCCCGCTGAAGCGCACGTCGCCGGGGCTGACCTGGAGCAGCACGCGCACGATTCGCGGCCCGCGCAGCGTGCCGATCGTCGTCCCCCGGTAGTAGTGGCCGATGATGAAGCGGTAGCCCTTGCCGTGCTTGGCGTAGCCGTAGGCGCCGTACTGGCTCATCCCGACGCCGTGGCCGAAGCCGTGCCCGGCGATCACCCAGCGCACGCTCGCCCGCGCGCTGGGCGCGAGCAGCGCCGCCAGCAGCAGCGCGGTGAGGAGGATTGTGCGTCGAAGCGGCATCTCAGCGCAAACAGGTTCGAGCAGGAGGAGTCTCGGCCTGCACTACGCTGGGCGGGTGCAAGCGGTGGACCACGAGCTCCTCGCCGCCGGCGAGTGGACCTCCACGGGCGAGTGGGGCGAGGTCGAGAGCCCCTACGACGGTGCCGTCGTCGGCCGCGTGGCGCTCGGCGACGCCGCCCTGGTCGATCGCTGTGTCCGCGCCGCCCACGAGGCCTTCGAGTCGGGCGACTTCCCCCAGCACGAGCGCGCCGCGGCGCTCGACCGGGCAGCCGAGCTGGTCGCCGAGCGCCGCGAGGAGCTGGCGCTGGCGATCGCCGCCGAGGCCGGCAAGCCGCTGAAGACCGCCGAAGCCGAGGCCGGGCGCTGCGTCGACACGCTCGTCTTCTCCGCGGTCGAGGCGCGCAAGCTGAGCGGCGGCACGGTGCCGATGGCGGCCTCGGCGCCCGGCGCCGGCAAGCTCGGCGTGATCCTGCGCGTCCCCTACGGCGTCGTCGGCGCGATCAGCCCGTTCAACTTCCCGCTCAACCTCGTCGCCCACAAGCTCGGCCCGGCGCTCGCGGCCGGCAACGCGGTCGTGCTCAAGCCCGCCGGGCAGACGCCGATCTCGGCGCTGAAGCTGGCGCGGATCCTCAGCGATGCCGGCCTCCCCGAGGGCTGGCTCAGCGTCGTCCCCGGCCCGGGCTCGGAGGTCGGCAAGGCGATCGCCCGGCACGAGCTGACCGGGGCGCTCAGCTTCACCGGCTCGGCCGAGGTCGGCTGGGGAATCGCCTCGAGCGTCCCGCACAAGAAGGTCAACCTCGAGCTCGGCTCGAACGCGCCCTTGATCGTCCACGCCGACGGCGACTGGGAGACCGCGGCCGACAAGGCCAGGCTGCACGCCTTCTCGCACGCCGGCCAGAGCTGCATCTCGATCCAGCGCATCCTCGTTCACGAGGACGTCGCCGACGCCTTCGCCGAGCGCCTCGTCGCCAACACGGAGAGGCTGCGGGTGGGCGATCCACTCGACCCGGAGACCGACGTCGGGCCGCTGATCTCACCCGGCGACCGCGACCGGGTCAAGCGGTGGATCGACGAGGCGGTCGCGGGCGGCGCCGAGCTGCTGACCGGCGGCGAGCTGGTCGACGACGGTCGCTGCCTCGCCCCGACCCTGCTTGGCGCGCCGCCGCACGAGGCGAAGGTCTGGTGCGAGGAGATCTTCGGCCCGGTCGCGACGATCGATCGCTACAGCGAGTTCGGCGAGGCGCTGCGGATGGCCAACGACTCGAAGTTCGGCCTCCAAGCGGGCGTCTTCACCCGCGACATGGGGCGGGGGCTGGAGGCCGCCGAAACGCTCGAGTTCGGCGGCGTGCTGATCAACGAGGTGCCGACCTTCCGCGCCGACCAGATGCCCTACGGCGGCGTCAAGGAGTCCGGCAACACCCGCGAGGGCCCCGCCTTCGCGGTCCTGGAGCTGACCGAGGAGCGCTTCGTCACGCTCCAGGGGTAGCTGCATCAATCCACATAATTGTGCGGATATCTCTACTATTATGGGGATAGATCGTGGACTTCAAACACCCTTTTGCCGTGGTAACGCCTACGCTCGACGGAGACGTCCTGAGCGTCCTCGCTGGAGCCGATGAGGAGTTCAGTGGCCGCCGCCTTCACGAGCTGGTGGCGCGCGGCTCGGAAAACGGTATCCGCAGGGCGGCCGAGCGCCTGGTCGAGCAAGGCGTTGTCAGTAGTCGCCCCGCCGGCCGCGCGAACCTCTATCGGCTCAATCGATCGCATCTGGCCGCGCCCCACATCGAAGGTCTGGCGTTCCTACGCTCACGTCTTCTTCAGCAGGCAGGCGAATTGGTCTCCGCTTGGGCCATCCTCCCCCGGTTGATCATGGTTTTCGGTTCGGTGGCTCGAAAAGAGGCCGGGCCTCTAAGCGACGTCGATCTACTCGTGATTCGGCCCACGCGTACTCCGGAAGACCTCGACGAGTGGCGAGAACAGCTCAATCTCCTGGAGAAAAGCGTGACCGAATGGACGGGCAACGATGCACGGGTCCTCGAGTACGGCGAGGTTGACCTGCAAGATCAGGCGGTGCGCGGAGTCATCGAAGAGGCAATAGAGGAGGGGCTTGAGCTGCACGGCTCGCGTCGCACTCTGCGCTCTTTGATCAGAGGCGATCACGATCGATGACGGCGCGTTTCAAGAAGTGCAATGAGGAGATCGCCGATCGGCGCTTTCGCAAGGCTGTGCAGTTTCTTGACGTTGCCGAGATGGTTCGCGACCTGGCGGACGATGAGAGCGACATCGGTGACGCATTCGTGACGCTATGTGTGCACGCGGGGATCGCCGCCTCAGACGTGATCTGCTGCAAAGTCTTTGGCCGCTTCGTTCAGGGGGAGGACCATCTTCAGGCCATTGCCGAGTTGTCGAGAGTGGCGCCCGATGGTGGGCGGCTCGGCAAAGACCTACAGGCACTGCTCCAGATGAAGAGCCGAGCAGGTTACGCCGCGCCACCGGTCACCGGCGAGCAGCGCAAGCGGGCCTGGCGCCGCGCCGAGCGTTTGGTCGAAGCTGCACGCCGTCGTCGCTCGGGCTGACGCTACTCGTGCGGCCTCGCCATGCGCCGGTGGTCCAGGGCCTCCTCGAGGACAGCTGGCTCCACACCCTGCTCGAGGGCGACCTCGCGCAGGGAGCGGCCGGACTCGGCGGCGACCTTGACGATGTCGGCGGCGCGGTCGTAGCCGATGTGGGGGTTGAGCGCGGTCGCCGTCGCCAGGGTCGCCTCGGCGTGGCGCTCGGTCATCTCCTCGTTGGCCTCCAGCCCGGCGACGCATTTCTCGTTCAGCAGGCGCGAGGCCGAGGCGAGCAGCTCGATCGAGTCGATCAGGTTGCGCGCGATCAGCGGCACCCGCACGTTGAGCTCGAACTGTCCCTGGCTGCCGGCCATCGTGATCGCGGCGTCGTTGCCGACGACCTGGGCGGCGACCTGGATCACGACCTCGGGGATCACCGGGTTGACCTTGCCGGGCATGATCGAGGAGCCCTTCTGTAGCTCGGGCAGGCGCAGCTCGGCCAGCCCGGCGCGCGGCCCGGAGCCCATCAGCGCCAGGTCGTTGGCGATCTTGTTGAGCGAGACGGCGTAGACCTTGAGCGCGCCGGAGAGCTCGACCAGGGCGTCGCGGTTGCCCTGCGCCTCAAAGCGGTCGAGCGGCTCGGAGATCGCCAGCCCGGTCTCGCCGGCGAGCAGCTCGCGCACCTTGGCGGCGAACTCGGGGTGGGTGTTGAGGCCGGTGCCGGTGGCGGTGCCGCCGAGCGGGATCTGGCCGACCCGGCGCAGCGTGCCCTCGACCCGCTGGATGCCGAGCCGGACCTGCGCGGCGTAGCCGCCGAACTCCTGGCCGAGGGTGACGGGGACCGCGTCCATCAGGTGGGTGCGGCCGGCCTTGACCGTGTCGGCGAAGCGCTCGGCCTTCTCGGCGAGCGCCTCCTGTAGACCCTCCATCGCCGGCTGTAGGTCGTGGGTGACCTCGCCCAGCGCCGCGAGGTGGACGGCCGAGGGGAAGACGTCGTTGGAGGACTGCCCCATGTTGACGTGGTCGTTCGGGTGGGCGGGGTCGCCGGCGATCTTGGCGATCACCTCGTTGGCGTTCATGTTCGAGGAGGTGCCCGAGCCCGTCTGGAAGACGTCGATCGGGAACTGGTCGTCGTGTTCGCCGGCTGCGACGGCATCGCCGGCTTCGGCGATCCGCGTCGCCAGCTCGGCGTCGAGGCCGCCGAGCTCGCCGTTGACCCGCGCCGCGGCGGCCTTCAGCCGGCCGAGCCAGCGGACGACCGGTACCGGGACGCGCTCGCCCGAGACCGGGAAGTTGTCGACTGCTTTGGTGGTCTCGCCACCCCACAGCTGCTCTGGCATCGCTCTCCTCAGTCGTGGCCGCTGCAAACCGGCGCATCTCGGCGTCCTCGGTCGGGCGTCTCGCTCACGCACGAAAAAAGTGCGCTCGCTTCACCGCCCTCCCTGCGTCCACCGACCTGCTTGGTTTTCACGGCCTTTCCGTTGTTCATCCGTTCTCGTGACCGGCAGAGTATCCGGACCTGTATGCCTTGTAGAACGACTGCGGCAGGGGGCGGTTGTCGGGGCTGTAGCGGGCGGCGGCGGTGAGCCGGCGGACCAGCTCGTCGTGGATGCCTTCGGTCCCTTCGGCGCCTCGTTCGGCCGCCCCGAGCAGGTAGCCGAGCCGCAGGTTCGCCGCCCCGCCGGGCTTCTCCCGCGCTTCCGCGTTGAGCTCGGTCGCCGCCCGCAGCATCGCCGCCCCAACCCGCGCCAGGTCGCCGCCGCCCTGGTTCGGCGTCAGGCATTCGGAGATCGGCGTCGAGCCGTCGAGGCGAACGTCCCCCGGCGCCGCCTCGAGTGCCCGCAGGTAGGTAGGCGCCGGTTCGAGGCAGGCGACCGGCGTCGACTCGTCGGTGCTCCCGCAGCCGCCGCAGATGACCAAGCTGGCGACCACGGCCGCGAAGATGAGCGGGTATCGCATCGGCAGCATCCTACGGGCAATCCCGGTAGGGGTGAAACGTCTTGTACCTTTTCGTCGACTGCCGCGGGCGCCAGCTCAACCCCAAACCTTCGAAAAGGTTAAGTGGAACCCCTACCGGGATGGCCCCTCAGTCGCCTCGGGGGGACACGCCGCCCGACTGCACGGTCGAGACGCCCCCGCTCGGCCCGCGTTCGTAGGTCACGCCGGGCTCGCTGCCGCCCTGCGGCCCCTTCGGCGGCTTGACGCCGGAGGGCGGCGTGCTCGGCGCGGGCTGCTGTGGCTGCTTGGCGACGCCCTGCCTGCGCACGGGGAAGACCTCGACCCATTCGGCGAGCTGGAACATCGGCGCGACCGCGTGTTCCCAGGAGAGGTGCAGGTGGTTGCCGCAGCCGTGGCCCGCGTCGCCGTTGTAGCCGACCCAGCGGAAGGGCGGGCGGGGCTTGTTCTGGACCGGCTCGGCCCACCTGGCGAGCCGGGTGATGCCGCGCCAGGTGCCGTCGCAGCGGCCGTCGCCGTTCAGCGGAACGATGTCGACCGCGAGGCCGTTGTAGTGGTCGGAGTGCTTGACGTGGCAGCCGTTGCAGCCGACGTGGCGGCCGCTGGGCAGCGGGCCGGAGTAGCCGTCGGTGACGTAGATCGGGTAGCGGGCGGCGAGCCAGCGCAGATCCGGCACGATGCGCCTGTCGACCATGTCGCCGGGTTCGTGCGGGACCGCGGCCGGCAGCGGCACGATCCTGCCGGTCGCGAACACCGACCGCGTCGGCATCGCCAGCGCGGCGCTCGACGGAATCGCCGCGAGGGCGGCGAGCACGAGCAGGGCGATTGCGGTCGCTCGCTTCATCGCCCCGCTTATCGACCGCTCAGGGGCGCGCCCTTAAACCCGCAATTTTCGATCGTGGAATAGGGTCCCCGGCATGCCCACCGTGCGCGAAGCGAGCTTCGATCTCTTCCGCAATCAGGGGATGACGACCATCTTCGGCAACCCCGGCTCGACCGAGCTGCCGATGCTCGCCGACTTCCCCGCCGACTTCCGCTTCGTGCTCGGCTTGCAGGAGGCGGTCGTGGTCGGGATGGCCGACGGCTACGCGCAGGCCTCGGGCCGTGCCTCGATCGCCAACCTGCACACGGCGCCGGGCGTGGGCAACGCGATGGGCGCGATCTTCAACGCCCAGGCCAACCACTCGCCGGTGCTGGTCACCGCCGGCCAGCAGGCGCGCGCGCAGATGACCCTCCAGGCGAACCTGACCAACCGCGACGCGACCCGCATGCCGCACCCGCTGGTCAAGTGGTCCTACGAGCCGCCGCGCGCCGCCGACGTGCCGCACGCGCTCGCCCGCGGCGCGCTGCTCGCCTCGCTGCCGCCGCAGGGCCCCGTCTTCGTCTCGCTGCCGATGGACGACTGGGACGCGGAGGTCGACGCGGCGGCCGCGAGCGAGGCGATCGGCCGCACGGTCCGCGGCCGCGCCGTCGCCGACCCGGAGGCGGTGCGCGAGCTCGCCGAGCGGCTCGACGCGGCGGCCAATCCCGTCTTCGTCGCCGGCCCCGACATCGACGCCAGCGGCGGCTGGGACGCCGCGGTGGCGCTGGCCGAGCGCCAGCGACTGCCGGTCTGGGCGACCCCGGCGCCCGGCGGCGGCAAGCTCGGCTTCCCCGAGGGGCACCCCAACTTCCGCGGCGTCCTGCCGCCGGCGATCGGCCCGGTCGGCCAGACGCTGGAGGGGCACGACCTGATCCTCGTCGCCGGCAGCTCCGTCTTCCCCTACTACCCCCACATCCCCGGGCCGCTGCTGCCCGAGCAGGCGCGGCTGGTGGCGATCACCAGCGACCCCGACGAGGCGGCGCGGGCGCCGATGGGCGAGGCGATCGTCGCCGATGTGAAGCTGACGCTCGAGGCCCTGCTGGAGGCGGCGCCGGAGTCGTCGCGCCCGGCGCCGGAGCCGAACCCGGGCCCGACCGAAATACCGGCCGAGGACCCGCTCAACTCGTCGACCGTGCACTCCGCCCTCGCCGAGGTCTTCCCGGAGGACGGGATCGTCGTGCTCGAGTCCCCGGCCAGCACCCTGGCGCTGCGCAACCAGCTGCGCCTCTCGCGCCCCGGCAGCTACTACTTCAGCGCCGGCGGCGGTCTCGGCTTCGGCCTCGCCGCCGCGGTCGGCGTGCAGCTCGCCCAGCCCGACCGACCGGTCGTCTGCGTGCTCGGCGAGGGCTCGGCGCAGTACGCGATCACCGGCTTCTGGAGCGCCGTCGCCCACGACGTGCCCGTCACCTTTCTCGTCCTGCGCAACTCCGAGTACGCGATCCTCAAGTGGTTCGCCGAGGTCGAGCAGGTCCAGGGCGCCCCCGGGCTCGACCTGCCGGCGCTCGACGTCGCCGCGGTCGCCGCCGGCTACGGCGTCTCCACCCGCGTGGCGAAGGACCGCGACGAAGTCCGCGACGCATTGGCGGCCGCGCTCGCCTCGTCCAAGCCGGAGCTGGTCGAAGTCCCCGTGCAGCCAGGCATGTCCCTCTTCTAGGAAGATCCCCGCATGACCGTCGCCGCCCCCGATCGCGCCCCCGAGTCGCTGGCGGGCGGTGCGCCGCAGCCGCTGCGCGGGGAGCTCGAGAAGCTGCTCGGCGCCGACCGCGTGCTCGGCCGCGCCAGCGACATCGTCCGCTACGCCTCCGACGCCAGCCCCTACCGGCTGCTGCCGCGTGCGGTGGTGATGGCGCGCGACGCGCGCGACATCGGCAAGACGCTCGCCTACGGGCGCGAGCACGACGTCCCGGTCGTCTTCCGCGCCGGCGGCACCAGCCTCAACGGGCAGGGGCAGAGCGACGGCATCCTGATCGACGCGCGGCGCCATTTCGGCGGCGTCGCGGTCGAGGGGGACGGGGCGCTGGCGCGGGTCAAGCCCGGTACGGTGCTCGGCCACGCCAACCGCGTGCTCGCCCCGCACGGCCGCAAGCTCGGCCCCGACCCGGCCAGCACCGACATCGCCACCGTCGGCGGCGTGATCGCCAACAACTCGGGCGGGATGCGCTGCGGCACGACCAAGGACTCCTACTCGACCGTGCGCTCGCTGACCTTCGTCCTGCCCTCCGGCACGACGATCGACACGGCGGAGCCCGGCGCCGCCGAGCGCTTCGCCGCCGAGGAGCCGGAACTCGCCGCCGGGCTCGCCGCGATCCGCGACGAGATCCGCGCCGACGCCGAGCTGAGCGAGCGCATCCGGCGCAAGTTCGCGATCAAGAACACGACCGGCTACCGGCTCTGCGCCTTCCTCGACGCGGACGAGCCGCTGGAGATCTTCCGCCGCCTCCTGGTCGGCTCCGAGGGCACGCTCGGCTTCGTCGCCGAGGCGGTCTTCGAGACCGTGCCGCTGCCGGCGCGGACGACCACCGCCTGGATCCACTTCCCCGGCATCGACGCCGCGATCGCGCCGGTGCGCGAGCTGGTCGAGAGCGGCGCGACCGCGGTCGAGCTGATGGTCGCCCCGGCGCTGATCACCGCGGCCTGGAACATGGTCGGCGCGCCGGAGGAGTGGAAAGAGCTGCCGCCCGAGTCGGCGGTGCTGCTGGTCGAGTACGGGGCGGACGACGAGGCCGGCCTGGACGGCCAGGTCGAGAAGGCGAAGCAGATCCTCGCCGGCCACGAGACGATCCGGCCGATCGGGTTCACCCGCGAGGCGGAGGAGGTCGAGCTCGCCTGGCGCGTGCGCGAGGGGCTGCACGGGCTGGTCGGCCAGCTGCGCCTGCCGGGCACGGCGCTGATCGTCGAGGACGTCTGCGTGCCGCCGGAGCGGATCGCCGAGGGCGCCCGCGACCTTCAGGCGCTGCTCGGCGAGCACGGTTTCCTGCCCGGCGTCGCCGGCCACGCCTCGGCCGGAAACCTGCACTTCATGCTCACGCCGGACTTCGGCAAGCAGGAGGACCTCGATCGCTACGAGTCCTTCATGGAGAAGCTGGTCGAGCTGATCGTCGACAAGTACGACGGCTCGCTCAAGGCCGAGCACGGCACCGGGATCAACATGGCCCCCTACGTCGAGCGCGAGTGGGGCGAGAAGGCGACCGAGCTGATGTGGCGGGTGAAGCGGCTCGCCGACCCGGACGGCGTGCTCGCCCCCGGCGTCGTCCTCAACCGCGACCCCGGCGTGCACCTGCGCAACCTGAAAACGACGCCGGAGATCGAGCAGTCCGCGACGACCTGCGTCGAGTGCGGCTTCTGCGAGCCGGTCTGCCCGAGCCGCAACCTGACGACGACGCCGCGCCAGCGGATCGTGCTGCGGCGTGAGATCGCCCGCCAGCCAGCCGGCTCGCCGCTGCGCCTGGCGTTGGAGGAGGAGTACGACTACGACGGGCTCGACACCTGCGCCGCCGACGGCTCCTGCCGCCTCGCCTGCCCGCTCGGGATCGACACCGGCAAGCTGGTCAAGGAACTGCGCCACGAGCAGCACTCGCCGCGGGCCGAAGCGCTGGCCCTGCGGGGGGCGAAGAGCTGGCGCGCCCTCGAAGGCGCCTCGCGCGCCGCGCTGCGCCTCGCCGCCCCCCTCGCGCGCCGCACGAAACGCGGCGCCGGCCTCCCCGGCGCCGCGAGCCCCCACCTGCCGCCCACGACCCGCGAGTCCGCCGCCGCCGTCTACGTCCCCAGCTGCACCAACCGCATCTTCGCCCCCGGGGCCGACGGGCCGAAAACCCCCCATATAGGCGTAAATTCGTCCCGTCGGCGGAGTTTGGCCGGGGCGCTGGTCGAGGTTTCGCGGCGGGCGGGGGCGCCGGTGTGGATTCCGGACGACGTGGCGGGGTCGTGCTGCGGGCTGCCCTGGGGCTCGAAAGGGTTCGCCGACGGGCAGCGGCACAAGGCGAACGAGATGGTCGAGCGGCTCTGGCGCTGGAGCGATGAGGGCGAGCTGCCGGTCGTGATCGACGCCGCCTCCTGCACGCACTCGATCGTCGAGCCGGGCGACGGGGTGCTCGACGAGGAGAACGCGGCGCGACTCGCAGAGCTCGAGCTGCTCGACTCGGTCGCCTGGGCGCACGACCGCCTGCTGCCGCGGCTCGAGGTCCGCGAGAAGGTCGGCTCGGCGACCGTCCACCCGACCTGCGCGACGCGCCAGATGGGCCTGGCGCCGCGGCTGCGCGCGCTCGCCGATGCGCTCGCCGAGGAGGTCTACGTCGCGCCCTCGTCGACCTGCTGCGGCTTCGCCGGCGACCGCGGCTTCAGCCACCCGGAGCTGACCGCGGCGGCGACGGCCGAGCAGGTCTCCGAGCTGGCCGGGCGCCGCTTCGACGCCCACCTCTCCAGCAACCGCACCTGCGAGATCGGGCTCAGCCGCGCTACCGGCGAGCCCTACGAGTCGTTCGTCTTCCTGCTCGAGCGGCTGAGCCGCTGAGCGCATCCAAGATTGACCACACCCCAGTGGGGTGAATGTTGGATGCGTCGCTCAGTCGCCGGCCGCGGCGACCGCGGCGGCGCCCTGCTCGTCCGCTTCAGCCTCGACCTCGCGGATCGTCGCGATCATCGCCGCATCGCGTTCGAAGCGGCGGTCCAGCAGCGGGTTGAGGATGCCGCGCAGGGCGGAGACGTAGCGCCACCACTTCGGCGCGAAGATCCGCGGCGCCCGCTCTTCGATCCCGCGCACGACCGCGGCGCCGGCCTCGTCCGGCTCGATCCGCTTGCGCAGGAACTCGGGCAGGTTTTCCTCCATGCGGCCGCCGTTGTTCTCGAAGGCGTCTTTGACCATCCTGGTATCGACCCAGCCGAAGTAGGCGACGCTCGCGCCGGCGCCGAGCGGCGTCAGCTCGGCCCGCAGCGAGCGACCCAGCGACTCGACCCCCGCCTTGGCGACGGCGTAGGGGCTGTTGAGGACGCCGTTGACGAAGGCGTAGACCGAGGAGGTGACGACGATGTGGCCGCGCCGCTCGACGATCTGCGGCAGGGCCGCGCGCACGGTGCGCCAGACGCCGAGGATGTCGACCGCGAACACCCGCTCCCATTCCTCGCTGCCCATGCCGCGCGTGGTCGCCATCTTCACCGGCGCGATGCCGGCGTTGGCGACGGCGACATCGAGGCCGCCGAAGCGCTCGACCGTCTCGGCGACGGCGGCGCGCATCGCGCCCTCGTCGGTGACGTCGGCGCCGATCCCGAGCGCCCGCTCGCCGATCCGCTCCGCCGCCTCCCGCGCCTGGTCGGGGTCGAGGTCGACGACGGCGACCGAGGCGCCGCGCAGGTGCATCTGGCGCGCCGTCTCGTAGCCGATGCCGCGGGCGGCGCCGGTGACCAGCGCCACCTTGCCGTTGAGGTCGAGCCTGGGGGGCACGGCCGCGCACCCTACCCACTCCTAGAATCACGCGTCCATGCCCGGTTTCCGCCCCGTCGACCCGAAGCAGTCCTTTCCCGAGCTCGAGCAGCGTGTGCTGGAGCGCTGGCGCGAGCGCGACGTCTTCGCCCGCTCGCTCGCCAACCGCGAGGGCGCCGAGGTCTGGAGCTTCTACGAGGGGCCGCCGACCGCCAACGGCAAGCCCGGCTCCCACCACGTGCTCTCGCGCGTCTTCAAGGACGTCTACCCGCGCTACCGCACGATGCGCGGCTACCGGGTGCCGCGCAAGGCGGGCTGGGACTGCCACGGGCTGCCGGTCGAGCTCGAGGTCGAGAAGCAGCTCGGCATCTCCTCCAAGCAGGAGATCGAGCAGTACGGGATCGCCGAGTTCAACGCGCGCTGCCGCGCCTCGGTCTTCGAGTACGTCGAGGAGTGGAACCGGCTGACCGAGCGGATCGGCTTCTGGATCGACCTCGACGACCCCTACGTGACCCTGGAGAACGACTACATCGAGTCGGTCTGGTGGTCGCTGCGCCGGCTCTGGGACGAGCAGCGCCTCTACGAGGGCCACAAGGTCGTCCCCTACTGCCCGCGCTGCGGCACGGCGCTCTCCTCGCACGAGGTCGCGCTCGGCTACGAGGACGTCAAGGATCCCTCCATATATGTGCGCTTCCCGCTGCTCGCCGAGGACGGGGGCGAGGCGGGCGAGTCGCTGCTGGTCTGGACGACGACGCCGTGGACCCTGCCCGGCAACGAGGCGGTCGCGGCGGCGCCCGCGGTGACCTACGTCCGCGCCAAGGTCGGCGACGAGGTCCTGGTCGTGGCCGAGCCGTTGGCCGAGCGGGTGCTTGGCGAGGGCGCCGAGATCGTCGGCCGGATGCCGGGCTCCGAGCTCGTCGGCCGCAGCTACCGCGGCCCGGTCTTCGAGCTCTCCGACCGCGAGCCCGGGGCGTTCCCGGTGATCGGGGGCGACTTCGTCACCACCGAGGACGGCACCGGCCTCGTCCACATCGCCCCCGCCTTCGGCGAAGACGACTACGGGGTCGCCGCCGCCTTCGGGCTGTTCGACCCGACCGACCACGGCAGCCTCTACAACCCGGTCAGGCCGGACGGCACCTTCGACCGCCGCGTCACCGGCTTCGAGGACGAGTTCGTCAAGGACCCGGAGACGACGCGGCGGCTGATCGAGAGCCTCGCCGAGCGCGGGCTGCTGTTCCGCGAGCAGGTCTACGAGCACGCCTACCCGCACTGCTGGCGCTGCGGCACGCCGCTGCTCTACTACGCCAAGTCGAGCTGGTACGTCGCCACCTCGGCGGCGCGCGAGCAGCTGCTCGCCAACAACGAGCAGATCGGCTGGCACCCCGAGCACATCAAGCACGGCCGCTTCGGCAAATGGCTGGAGAACAACATCGACTGGGCGCTCTCGCGCGACCGCTACTGGGGCACGCCGCTGCCGATCTGGGAGTGCGCGGGCGACGACTGCGACGGCCGCTTCTGCGCCGGCTCGGTCGCCGAGCTGCGCGAGCGCGCCGGCGTCGAGGTCCCCGAGGACCTGCACCGCCCCCACATCGACGAGGTCACGCTTCAGTGCGACAAGTGCGGCGGCGAGATGCGCCGGGTCGAGTCGGTGATCGACACCTGGTACGACAGCGGCGCGATGCCGTTCGCCCAGCTCCACTACCCGTTCGAGAACGAGGAGCTGTTCGCCGAGCGCTTCCCCGCCGACTTCATCTGCGAGGCGATCGACCAGACGCGCGGCTGGTTCTACACGCTGCTGGCCGAGTCGACGCTGCTCTTCGACACCTCCAGCTACCGCAACTGCGTCTGCCTCGGCCTGATCCTCGACCCCGAGGGCCAGAAGATGTCGAAGAGCAAGGGCAACGTGGTCGAGCCCTGGGACGTGATCTCAGCCCACGGCGCCGACGCCTTCCGCTGGTACTACCTGACCTCCCAGCAGCCCTGGTCCGGCTACCGCTTCTCGGTCGACACCGTGGGCGAATCGGTGCGCCAGTTCCTGCTCACGCTGTGGAACACCTACTCCTTCTGGGTGCTCTACGCCAACGCCGAGAACCTCGGCCCGGACGACTTCACCAACCGAGCGTTGTCGAGCTTTTCGCCGGATAGCGAGGAAAAGCTCGACAACGGTGGGGCGGATCTGGATCGGTGGGCGCTGTCGCGACTCCAGGCGACGGTGGCGAGCGTCACCGAGCACATGGACGGCTTCGATTGCACGGCCGCCGGCCGCGAGATCGCGGCCTTCGTCGAGGAGCTCTCGAACTGGTACGTGCGGCTCTCGCGCCGCCGCTTCTGGGAGGGCGACCGGGCCGCCTTCGCGACCCTGCGCCACTGCCTGCTCGAGGTGGCGGCGCTGCTCGCCCCGTTCACCCCCTTTCTCGCCGACGAGATCCACCTCAACCTCGCCGGCGGCGCCGACGAGCAGCTGGGTGAGTTGCCGGATTCGGTCCACCTGCGCGACTTTCCGGCGCCCGACGAGGGGCTCGCCGATCCCGAGCTGGAGGCGGCGATGGAGGCCGTGCGGCTGACGGTCGAGCTCGGCCGCGCCGCCCGCGCGCAGGCGAAGGTCAAGGTGCGCCAGCCGCTGCGCCGCGCCGTGATCGTCGCCAACGAGGCCGAGCGCGAGGCGATCTCCGCTCGCGCCGAGCTGGTCAGGGGCGAGCTCAACGTGAAGGAGCTCGACTTCGTCAGCGACGAGTCGGAGCTGGTCAGCTACGCGGTCAAGCCCAACTACCGCTCGCTCGGCCCGCGCTTCGGCAAGCGCATGCCCCAGGTCGCCGCCGCGATCGAGGCGCTCGACCCCGCCCACGTCGCCGCGGTGATGGCCGACGGCGGTGAGGTCGGGATCAACGTCGACGGCGACGAGCACGCGATCGGGGTCGACGAGGTCAGCCTCTCGCTACAGCCGCTCGAGGGCTACGAGGTCGAAGCCGAAGCGGGCCACGCGGTCGCGCTCGAGCTCGAGCTGGACGAGGAGCTGCGCCGCGAGGGCCTCGCGCGCGAGATCGTCCACGCGGTGCAGAACGCGCGCAAAGAGGCCGGCCTCGAGATCACCGACCGGATCGAGCTCGCCCTCGGCGGCGCCGAGGAGCTGCTCGACGCCGCCCGCGCCCACGAGCACTACGTCGCCGGCGAGGTCCTCGCGACCGCCGTCGCCTACGACGCCGCCGACGGCGCCACCGCGAAGCTCGACGGCCACGAGCTGAAGATCGCGCTCAGTCGGACGTAGGCTCGCCGATGATGAAGTCCGACTTGGGCGAGTCGGAGAACTTCACCCAGCAGTGCTCGGGGGCGGCGCCGGCCACCTCGACCAGGGCCGCTTCGATCCGCTTCGCGATCTCGGCCTTCTGCTCGTCGCTGCGGCCCTCGAACCAGTGGATGTGGACGAAGGGCATCGGCGCGCGGGCCGGTTAGGCGAGGGCGGGCTCGAGCTCGGCCTCGAGGCGGCGCTTCGGCATCGCCCCGACGACTTTCTTCGCGATCGCCCCGTCCTTGAAGAGCAGCAGGGTCGGGATCGAGAGCACTTCGTACTGGGCCGCCGTCTGCTGGTTCTCGTCGACGTTGAGGCTGAGGATCGTCAGGTCGTCGCGCTCGGCGTCGATTTCCTCGAGCACCGGGTGGACGACGCGGCAGGGGCCGCACCAGGGAGCCCAGAAGTCGACGAGCACAGGGCCGTCGGCCTCGAGGACGTCGGACTTGAAGTTGGCGTCGGTCACGTCGGTGAGCTTGCCGGTCACTGGTATCGGTCTCCCAAGAGTCGAGGTTCAGCTCTCAATACTTCAAAAAGTATAGCGACGGCCGTCAACCCCGGCCGCGGCTCCCTATGTTGCCGAGTATGACGAACGCCGAGATCGCCGCTGCGCTGGAGGAGCTGGGCGTCCTCTACGAGCTCGACGGCGCGGTCAAATACCGCGTGCTCGCCTACTCGGCGGCGGCGAAGGCGATCCGCGAAAGCCCCGTCTCGGTCGCCGAGCTGGCGGCGCAGGGACGGGCGACGGAGATCCCCGGCGTCGGCAAGACGCTGGCGGAAAAGATCGACGCGCTGTTGGAGAGCGGCGAGATCCCGGCCGCGGCGAAGCTGAAGGCGAAGTTCCCGCCGACCCTGATCGAGGTGACGCGCGTCCCCGGCGTGGGTGCGAAGACCGCGCGGCTGCTCTTCGAGCAGCTCGAGGTCGCCTCGCTCGAGGATCTCAAGGCCGCCGCCGAAGCCGAAGAGGTACGCGGCGTGAAGGGCCTCGGGCCGAAGGCCGAGGAGAACATCTTGGCCGCGCTCGAGCGGCTCGGCGAGCCGGGCGAGGGGCCGGGCCGGCTGCTGCTCTCGGCCGTGCGGCCCGTGGCCGAGGAGCTGGCGGCGGCGCTGCGCGAGCACCCGGCGGCGCAGCGGGTCGAGGTGGCGGGCTCGGTGCGGCGCTGGGCCGAGACCTGCAAGGACATCGACCTGATCGCCACCGCGGAGGAGCCGGCGGCGCTGGCCGAGCACCTGGCCGGCCACGAGCTGATCGCCGCCGCCGGCAACCCCGGCCCGAACGGCCTGCGCGCCCAGACCCACAACGGGATCGGGGTCGACCTGCGGATCGTGCCGCCCGAGGCCTTCGGCAACCTGCTCCAGCACTTCACCGGCTCGCAGGCCCACAACGTGCAGCTGCGCGAAGCGGCGGTGGCGGGCGGCCTCTCGGTCTCCGAGCACGGGATCCTCGCGACCGAGAGCGGCGAGACGACGCTCTGCGAGAGCGAGGCCGAGGTCTACGAGCGGCTCGGCTACGCATACATCGAGCCGGAGCTGCGCGAGGGCCGCGGCGAGCTGCGGGCCGCCCGCGACGGCGAGCTGCCCGACCTGGTCGAGCTCGATGACGTGCGCGGCGACCTGCACGCGCACACGACCCTCTCCGACGGGCGCAACTCGCTGGAGGAGATGGCGGCCGCCGGGCGCGAGCGCGGCTACGCCTACATGGCGATCACCGACCACTCCGCCAGCCACGGCTTCGGCGACCACGTCACCGCCGAGCGCCTCTGGCAGCGGATCGAGGAGGTGCGCGAGTGGAACGAGGGCAAACGCGGCTTCCGCCTGCTCGCCGGCTCGGAGATCAACATCGGCCTCGACGGCGAGCTCGACTACCCGGAGGACCTGGTCGCGGCGCTCGACTGGGTCGTCGCCAGCGTCCACACCTCGTTCTCGATCTCACCCGAGGCGATGACCGAGCGCGTGCTCGCCGGCGATCGAGAACCCGCACGTCGACTGCATCGGCCACCTCACGGGCCGCCTGATCGGCCGTCGCGAGCCCTACGGGATCGACGTCGAGGCCGTGGCCGAGGCGGCGGCGCGCACCGGCACGATGCTGGAGATCAACGGCAACCCCAACCGCCGCGACCTCTCCGAGCACCACGCCCGCCTAGCCAGGGAAGCCGGGGTGAGGATCGTCCTCAACACCGACGCCCACGGCGTCGACACGCTCGACAACATGGCCTACGCCGTCGCCACCGCCCGCCGCGCCTGGCTGACCGCCGCCGACGTCGCCAACACGCGCGGCTGGCGCGAGTTCAAACGGCTGTTGACGTAGGCTGAGCGTACAGACAAAATCATTCGCTACTATCGGGTCTGGAGTCGAACCCTCGTATTGGCAGACGGCCCGCTTCGGCGGGTCGTCTGCTAGACAAGCGTATGCAGTTCGAGTAAGCTGTTGTCGTCGCCTTCTTGGCGACGACGCCCCCGCCGGTGGATGCCGGCGCCAGGGATCGCACTCTGGTGAGAGAGGGTTCAATTCCCTCCGGGGGCGCTATACTGTCTGCTAGTGCGATCCCTGGAGCCGGATCGGTAGCACCGGTCTTTCCAGTTTCGCGGGCGGCCCGCTTCGGCGGGTCGTTCGCTTTTCAGCCCGCCCCGAGTCTGTCGCTGCGCAGGCCGGGGGTGCGGACGAGCTCGATCGGGCGCAGGGCGGAGTTGGGGACGACGTAGAACTTGACGCCGTCGCGCTGCTCGACGCCGAGGACGGCGGCCTCGCGGGTGCGCATCGCGAGCGCGACCAGGAGCGCGTAGCCGGCGCCGATCGCGGCGACGCCGGGGAAGATCACGCCGAGGATGCCGGCGGCGAGCGCGGTGAGACCGATCGGCCAGAGGCGGACGGCTGCGACCCGCGCTGGCGACTCCTGCGGCAGCGTGGTCGCCGTGCGGGCGCGGGCGAGCGCGTCGCGGACGCCGTCCGCGGCCCGGCTCGGCCGCCCCAGGTAGAAGCCGAGCGCGAGCGCGATCAGCCACCAGGCGGCGGCGACGAAGACGGTCGTCGTATCGGCGTCGCGCCCCGCGGCGATTGCCGTGATCGCCCCCAGCGCGGTCGCCTCGGCGCCGGTCAGGAAGACGGTGATCCGCAGCAGGTCGGTGTAGGGCATCTCGCGCCTATTCCGCCAGCGCCTCCAGCAGCGCCAGCCAGCCCGGCGGGCCGTCGACCGTCAGGTCGGCCTCCTCGGCGATCTCCGCCGGCCCCTCGTCGGAGGCGATGCCGACGCAGACGGCCGTCTCCAGCGCGCCGCCCTCGGCCAGCTCGCGCAGGCGCCGGAAGGCGTCGAGGTCGGTGCGATCGTCACCGGCATACACAGCGCGGTCGAGCTTTTCGTCGGATAGCGGCGAAAAGCTCGACCGCGCCTCGGGGGCAGTCGCCAGCAGCGCCGCCACCGCGGAGTCCTTGCCGCCGCCGCCGGGCGGGCGCAGCTCCAGCACCTTGCGGCCCCAGCGCAGCTCCAGGCCGGCCTTGCCGGCCGCCGCGCCGATCTCGTGCGCCTGCGCCTCGGCCGCCCGCTCGTCCGCGGCGCCGCGCCAGTGCAGCGCCTGGATCGGCCCCTTGTCCTCCAGGCGCAGTTCGGCGCCCGCCAGCGTTCCGTCGCCCAGCCCGGCGAGAAAGGCCGCCGCGTCGCCCTCGCGCCCGCGCAGCGCCGGGTCGAAGCGCAGCTCGTCCTCGCCCGGCAGCAGCAGCTCGAGCCCGTGGTTGCCGGCGTAGGCGATGCCCTCGACGCCGACCAGCCGGCGCGCCTCCTCGGCCCGCCTGCCGGAGACGCAGCCGACCAGCCCGTAGCGGCCGCTCAGCTGCGCGAGCAGCTCGGTCGCCCGCTGCGGCACCGCCGCTTCCTCGGGGCGGGGGACGATCGGGGCGAGCGTGCCGTCGACGTCGGTGAGGACCGCCGCGTGCGCGGGATCCTCGCGCAGGACCGCGAGCGGCCCCAGCGCCGCCGCGTCCCCGCCTCTGCCGGATTCGGGAGACACACGACTAGTATCGCGCGCGATGACCGCCGAGGCTCGCGACCGCACGCTGAAGCTCGCCGCCATCGGCACCCTGGCGGGCTTCTTCAGCGGCATCTTCGGCGTCGGCGGCGGCACCGTGATCGTTCCCCTGCTGATCCTCTGGCTCGGCTTCGGCGAGCGGCTGGCGACCGGCACCAGCCTCGCCGCGATCGTGCTGATCGGCGCGCTCGGCGCCCTCGCCCAGGGGGGGATCTACGGCAACGTCCACCTGGCGACGGGACTGCTGCTGGCGATCCCGGCGGTGGCCGGCGTCCTCGCGGGCACCGCGATCCAGCAGCGGATCCCGCAGCGGACCGTCTCCCTGCTCTTCGCCGCGCTGCTGGTCGCGGTCGCGATCGAGCTGATCGTCAAGTGAGCGAGGCGAGCTGCCATGGATGAGGCGCTCGCCGCCCTGCTCGCGATCGCCGGCGGGCTCGCCGGCGGTCTGGTCGGCGTCGGCGGCGGCGTCCTCTTCGTGCCGGCGCTGACGGTCTTCCTCGGCCTCACCCAGGTCGAGGGCGAGTCGACCTCGCTGCTGATGATCGTCATCGTCGCCCTCGTCGGCGCCTACCGCCAGCGCGCCTACGGCAACCTGGCGCTGCGCGACGCCGCCGTGATCGGGGCGCTCTCGCCGCTCGGCGTGCTGGCCGGCGTGATCGTCGCCAACGAGGTCCCGGAGCGGGCGCTCGAACTCTGCTTCGCCGCCCTCGTGCTTTTCGTCGCCTATGGGCTTGTCCGGCGAACGTTCTCCCAGCAGGCGTAACGGCGGCGGGTCATCGTCTAATCTCGGATTGTGGATTCTTCCCTGACCTGGAACGGCGACGTGCCGCAGCTCCGCTCGCCCGTCCTCGTCTGCGCCTTCCGCGGCTGGAACGACGCCGCGGGCGCCGCCTCGGCGGCCCTGGGCGCGGTGGCCGACGCCTTCGACGCGCAGCTCGTCGCCGAGATCGACCCCGAGGACTACTTCGACTTCCAGGCGACGCGGCCGACGATCATCCTCAGCGAAGGCCAGGCGCGGCAAATCGAGTGGCCGCAGAACGACCTGATCGCGATCCGCATCCCCGGCGCCGAGCGCGACCTCGTGCTCTTCGACGGGACCGAGCCCAACCTGCGCTGGCGCACCTTCTCGGAGACCGTCGCCACCGCCGCCGACGCGCTTGGCGTGGAGATGGTGGTGACCCTCGGGGCGCTCGTGGCGGAGGTCTCGCACACGCTGCCGGTGCCGATCACCGGGCTCGCCTCCGACCAGAAGCTGGTCGAAGAGCTCGACCTCGAGCGCTCCAGCTACGAGGGTCCGACGGGGATCGTCGGCATCGTCCACGACTGCTGCGGCCAGATCGGCATGACCTCGGCCTCGCTCTGGGCGGCGGTGCCGCACTACGTCGCCGCGGTGCCCAACCCGAAGGCGGCGCTGGCCCTGCTGCGGCGGCTCGAGGGGCTGACCGGGATCGCGGTCGACGCGACCGGGCTGGAAGAGGAAACGGCGAGCTACGAAGAGCAGATCGGCCGCGCCGTCTCCGCCAACCCGGAGATCGCCGAACTGGTCGAGCGGATCGAGGCCGAGCAGTCCGAGCAGCTCGGCGAGGACGGCGACGACCTGCCCTCGGCCGACACGATCGCGCGCGAGTTCCAGCAGTTCCTCCAGCAAAGACGCGGCGATTCGAGCTGAGCGCCGCTCAGCTCTCGGCGGCCGGGCAGATCAGCCGGTAGTCGCACCAGCCGCAGACGGTCGGCGACGGGCGCGGCTCGAAGTCCTGGCCGAGGACGCCCTCGCCGACCTCGAAGACCGTCCGCTCGACCCGCTCGGCGTCGTCGGCGCGAAC
Organism: uncultured Solirubrobacterales bacterium; assembly: GCA_963727465.1. Classification (GTDB taxonomy): domain Bacteria; phylum Actinomycetota; class Thermoleophilia; order Solirubrobacterales; family 70-9; genus VRUE01. The sequence continues at coordinate 302,845 of CAVSGL010000003.1, forward strand.
CGGCGCCGCGACCTTCTCCGCGTCGAGCACGTAGTAGTAGCTGCCGGTGTTGGCTTCGAGGTCCCAGGCCTCGCGGGCGGCGAGGCGGTAGAGCGCCAGCTGTAGGTCGCTCTCGAGGTCGGCCTCGCTCTTGCGCTCGCCGGTCTTGTAGTCGATCAGCTCGTGGTCCCCGCCGGGCAGCCGGTCGACCCGGTCGACCCGGCCGCGCACGTGGTGCTCGCCGATGCGGATGTCGAACTTGCGCTCCAGCCAGACCGGCTCGCCCTCGGACTCGCTCTCGCGCTCCCAGTAGAGGCGCATCGCCTCCCGGGCGCGGTCGCGGAACTGGAGCTCGTCGTCGCTCGTGCCGAAGCCGGTGCGGCGCCAGCCGGCCTCGAACAGGTCCATCAGGCGCGCCGGCCCTTCCTCGGATTCCTCCTTGTGGAAGCGTTCGAGCACGTTGTGGATGAGGATGCCGAAGCGCTGGTTGATCGTCGGCTCCTGGGGGATGCCGAAGACGCGGGCGAACTTGTACTTCAGCGGGCAGGTCAGGTAGAGGTCCAGGTCGGAGGCCGAGAGGCTCAGCGCCCCGTCGCCGCGGCGCGGCAGGAACTCCTCCAGCGAGGGCTCCTGGCGGGCGGCGATCAGCTTGCGCCGCCCCTCCCCCTCGCGCTCGGAGCCGAGCAGGTAGGAGTCGAGCGCGGAGGCGTCGAGCTCGGCCTGCTGCTCCGGGGTCGCGACCTGGCGCAGCAGCCCGTTGACCGCCTCGATCGCCTCGGCGGTCGCCTCGTCACCCGGTCGCTGGGCGAGCGCCGCCAGCTTCAGCAGCTCCAGGTAGCGGGCGATCGCCCGGTTGACGTCGAGCGCCGTGTCCAGCCGCGGCTCGGAGAGCTCGCGGCCGGCGCGCCAGGAGGCCTCGAGCACCTCCTCGCGCAGCATCCGGTAGGTCGCGTGCAGCCCCTCCGCCGGCCCGAAGAGCTCCTCCTCGTGCGCCTCCTCCTCGCCCTCCGCGGCCGCCAAGGCTGCGGTGTAGGACTCTGAAGGTTGGGATTCGCCGGTTTCGACGCGGGCGAGCACGAGCCTGTCGCGTGCCGGTCGTCCAATCCGCTCGAATCCGTCTTCGTGCTCCATTCCCAAGACGAATACGTGCTTGAACTCCAGTCCCTTGACTGCCACGCGCGTGAGCCCCAGCACGGCGTTGCGAGCTGGGGGCTCGCCAAGTCCGGAGGGTTCGACGCCGGCATCGGCGACGGCGGTGAGGTGGCGGACGAAATCTCGGGTCGAGTCATTGGCTTCTCGCCGTGCCCAGGCTGCGGCCAGCTCCGCGAGGCGCGACAGCCCCAGCAAGCGCTCCGCGACCTCGGGTTGCGCCGCGAACAGCCGCTGGCGACGCAGTCCAACGGCCTCGATCAGTCGTCTGACGAAGACATCGGCCCGGCGTTCCTCGATCACCGCGGAAGCGGTCCCATACAGCTTGAGGAATGACTGGATCCGCTCTCGTGCCTCTGGCGAGATCTGGGGGCTCTCGAGCGCGGCTTCACAGGCCGAGACGATGTCGAGCTTGCGGCGTCTCGCTATGGTCGTCAGGCGAGCCAGATCGGCCGAGCGCAACTCCACCGGCGGCCGGGTCAGTGCCCGCGCCGCAGCAGCCGAGTCGCCCGGGTCTGCCAGCACTCGGAGCCAGGCGATCGCATCCCGGACCTCGGGCCGTTGGAACAGCGCCGCGGGCCCCGACATGTGGAATGGGATTCCACGCTCCTCCATCGCTGCGGCAATCGGCCCACTGTGCTCCTGGTCCTCGACCAGCACGCAGATCTCCTCCGGCGCCGTGCCGCCCGCGATCAGGTGCTCGGCTTCGCGCGCGACCGCTTGCGCTTGCGCCCGCTCGTTGGCGCATCTCCAAAAGCGCACGGGGGGGTCGCGGAACACCCGCGGCAGGATGAGGGTGTCCGGCCGGCCGGCCTCGTCCGCCGCCGGAGCCTCTTCCGCATAGACGTGGTTCGGGTTATCCGCCCTGAGGAAGCTGAGAAGCGTGCGCTGGGCGGCGGTCGCGTCCTCGAACTCGTCGACCATCACGTACTCGAAGCGCTGGGCGATCGCCGCCCGCACCTCGGGGCGCTCGTCGAGCAGCCTGTTCAGCGCCAGGTGGACGTCGCCGCGGTCGAGGCTGAAGGCGGCGGCGAGGATGCGGTCGTGCGCCGCGATCAGCTCGGCGAGCTCGGGGTCTGGCGGCTCGGCGCCGGCCTTGACCTCGTCGACCTGCTCCAGCAGCCGCGCGAGCAGTCCGGCCGGGTTGCCGCGGATCTGCTGGTGGCGCAGCGGCAGCTCGTCGATCCGGTCGAGCAGCAGCGCCAGGCGCTCGGCCCGGCCGAGCACGCCGAAGAAGGGGTCGAGGTCGGCGGCCGTGGCGTACTCGCGCAGGAGCCGCTCGCCCAGCGCCTCCCAGGTCCCGATCCAGAGCTCTTCCAGCGGCCGGTCGAGCAGTTGCTCGACCCGCTCGCGCAGTCGCTGCGCGGTGGCACGGGTCGCTGCGAGCACGAGGATGCGCTCGGGCGGGACCCCCTCGGCGACGAGGTTCTCGAAGCGGCGGGCGAGAACCTCGCTCTTGCCGGTGCCGGCTTCGCCGCGCAGCCGCAGCGGCCCGGAGCGGTGGCGGATCGCGCGCTCCTGGGGCTCGGCGAGAGCAAGCATGGTCCAACGCTACCGGGCGAGCGGCGTCCATAGGATGAGAGCCGATGGACGTCCTCTCGGCCGACTGGACCGCGATCTGCCGCCGCGTCGTCGGCGTGCAGCGCGAGCTGTTCGCGCAGACCCCCGGGATCGCCGAGCGCACCCAGTACGAGGGCGTCGGCGAGGGCGGCGATCGCACGCTGGTCGATCGATCGCCGCTGCGAGGACGCCGTCTTCGCCGAGCTCGAGCAACTGGCGGCGGCCGGCGCCTCGTTCGTCGCCGTCTCCGAGGAGCGCGGCGAGGTGTCCTTCGGCGACGGCGGCGCGGCGCGGGTCGTGATCGATCCGATCGACGGCTCGCTCAACACGCGCCGCACGCTGCCGGCGCACAGCCTCAGCATCGCCGTCGCCTCCGGCGACTCGATGGCCGACGTCGAGTTCGGCTACGTCTACGACTTCGGCGCCGGCGAGGAGTTCGTCGCCCGCCGGGGGAGGGGCGCGGAGCTCGGCGGCCGACCGGCTGCGGTCGTCGCCGACGGCGCCAGGCTGGAGCTGCTCGGAGTCGAGTCCGCCGCGCCCGGCCTGATGCAGCCGCTGGACCGGGCGCTCGACGGCGAGGTCTTCCGCCTGCGGGTGATCGGCTCGATCGCGATAACCGCCTCCTACGTCGCCGCCGGCCGGCTCGACGGGATGCTCAGCCTGCGGCCCTGCCGCTCGGTCGACATCGCCGCCGCCCAGCTGATCGTTCGCGAGGCCGGCGGGGCGCTGGCCTTCGGCGACCTCGCCCTGGAGCGGGCCGGACTCGGCCTCGACGTGCGCTATCCAATCGCCGCGGCCGCGGGGGAGCTGAGCCTGGCGACGATCCGTAACGCGATGGAGGAAGCGGTTTAAGAACAAGTGTTCGGAAGAACATATGTTCGCTAGACTCGCGGACTGCCCCCACCTCCAACCCGCCGAAGGGATGATCGTCGTGGCAACCAAAGCCAAATCCACCTCCAGCCAGTCAACCAGCAACTCGAAACCGAAATCGCAGGCGAGCAGCGCTCCCGAGCCGACCCGCGCCGAGCAGGCCCGCGCCGCGGCCGAAACCGCCGTCGACGTCCCGGTCGGCGCCGTGCTCGAGGTCAGCGACCGCGTCGCCGAGCTGGTCGAGCCGCTCAGCGGCCGTGGCGCCGCCGAAAAGCAGCTCAAGTCCTACCGGACGAGCCTGCGCCGCAACGTCAAGCGCACCGAGCGCCGCGGCGCCAGCGCCCGCCGCAAGGCGACCACCGAAGCCCGCAAGACCCGCAAACGGGTCGAGCGCGAGGCGCGCAAACGCCAGCAGGCCGTGCGCAGGACGATCGACGAACAGACCTCGCGCGCCCAGAATCTGGTCGATCAGGTCTCCGAACAGTTCGCGGCCCTGCGCTGAGGGCGTAGGACGCGGCGCAGGGGGCCACGCGCGGCTTCGCACTGTGCGGAGCACTATCGCTTCGCCGCGCGCGGCCCCCTGCTTGGTCCTACACCCTCAGTGGCCGGTGACGATGACTGGCCGTGACCCGGCCGGCTCGTAGGGCCAGTTTTCCTGAGCCCCGGCGTAGGCGCGGAACTGGAAGCGGGCGCCGCGGCTGTCGTCGTCGCTGAAGCGGTAGGCGTAGCGGAAGCGGCCGCGGCGGTCGGTTTGCAGGGAGCGGAACGCCGACCAACGCGAACGGCCGAGCCGGAACTGGAGCTGCACCGGCATGCCGTGCCGCGGAATCGTGCCCGGTGGGGCGACGACCCGGCCGCGAAAGACGAGCGGCCTGCCTCCCACCTTCGCAGTGCCGGCGGAAGCCCGCAGGCGGATACGGCCGCGTACGTCGAGGCGCAGGGTCCGGCCGGCCGCACGCGACAGGGTCGGGCTGCCCGCGTAGACGAAGTCGATCGTCCGGCTCGGTCCGCGCGGGGTGCGAATCGCAAAGGCTCCAGCCGAATCGGTCCCCACGGTGGACACCCGCACGGCGGGGTGCGCTCCCGCGGAGAACCGTTCGATCACGCGCACGGGGCTCGCGCCGAGCGGCGTCTTCAGGCCGGTGGTGAGCCGGCCGCGGAGCAGCAGGCGGCGGCCGTAGGAAACGGTGCGCATGAACCCACGGCGGTTGAAGCGGACGCGCAGCTTCGTCGTCGCCTTCAGCGGGTTGGACAGCAGCATCGGCGTGCCGTTTGCGCGGCGGGCCGTCGCGGCGGAATTCCCGGCCGCGTCGTAGCCGACCGCCTTGAATTCGTAGGCGCCGCTCGGGCGGGAGTCGGAGTCCCAGCGGGCGCGCAGCTCGCCGGCGCCGGGCGCAGCCGCGGGGAGCGGCTCGAAACGGTCGCCGCTGCCGGCCCTGCGGACCCCGATCCAGCCGCGGGCGGGTTCGGGGCCCGCGAGCGGGTCGTCGATCCGCGCGCGGATCAGCTCCGGGTCGACCGGATCCTGCGAGTTGAGGAAGGCGACGCGCGGGGGCGTGCGGTCGATCCGCACCCAGGTCGTCCGGGGCGGGGGGTTCGCGATGCCGTTCGCACCGCTGCCGTCGTCGGCGTTGCCCGCGGCGTCGCGGGCGTAATAGGCGACCCGGTGCGCGCCCTCCGCGATCACCTCGGCCGCGACCCTGTCGCCTTGCGCCAGCGCCGGCGCGCCGCCGTCGACCTGGATCGCGGTGTAGGGCCGGGGGCCGCCGGCGGGCGCCATGCCCGAGCCGGAGTCGATCGCGGCGGCGAGCAGATGCACGGCCCGGTTCGTCCACCCGTCCGGCGCCCCCGAGAGCGTGGTGAGCGGATCGATCGTGTCGGCGCGCAGGGTCGCCGTGCCGCTCGTCGCCGACTTCATCCCGGAGCCCGAGACGGCCGCCACGTGCAGGTAGCTGGTCCCCTCCGGCAGCGCCGCGAGCGACAGCTCGTCGCGGTCGACGCCTCCGCTCAGCGTCGTCTCGGCCTCGCTGCACCGGTCGGGCATCGCGCACGGCGCCCCTTCCGGCGCCGAGTCGATCGCTGCGGCGTAACCGCGGATGCCGGAGAGCGGCAACGGTCCGGGCGGGTGGCCGATGCGGACCCGCAGCGGCAGGTCGCCGCGGCCGATCCAGGGCGGAACGGGCCCCGGCTCGGCCGCGCCGGGACGCGTGTCGTCGAAGCGCAGCGGCACAGCCGCCGCCGGGCCCTGACCGCCGGCCGCGTCTTCGAACCAGACCTCGGCGCTGTAGACGCCCGGGACCGGGGGCACGAGCTGCGGGTCGAGCGCGTCGGTGATCCAGCCGATCCTGCCTTCGCGGAAGCTCGCGCCGGCCGGGTCGCGCAGGCGGAAGCGGGTCGCGGCGAGGGCGGGGCTCGCGGCCGGCGGGTCGTCCCAGGCGAGCATGAAGGCGGCGTCGGCGTGCCAGCCGTCGCCGCCTTCGGCGTGCAGCCCGGCCGGGCGCGGCGGGGTTGCGGCCGCGCTCCCGGCACCGGCGAGGAGCGCGCCGAACAGCGCCAGTCCCAGCGTCAACGCGGCCGCCCTCACGGACCGAACTCCCCGGCGGCGCTGCCGCTTGACGATCCCGAGGGCTCCGGCGACACCGGCGCCGGAGCCGCTTCCGGCGCGTATTCGACCGCGCCGGATTCGGTCGCTTCGGGCGCCGGCGCCGGTTCTGGTTCCGGCTGCGGCTTGGGTTCCGGCGCCTCCTGTCGATGCGGCGGCGAGGGTTGCGGCTGCGGTTCCGGCGCCGGCTGGTAGTCGATGGCGGGCGCCGCCGTCTCGATCGCGCGCTCGGAGACGCGCTCGACCTTCGCCCTGGCTGCGTGCTCGGGCTGGATCGCCAGCGGCGCCGGAGCGACGCCGGTCGCGACGCAGGCCGCCGCGCCGCCGACCGTGCCGGCGCAGATCGCGAGGGCCTTGGCGAGCGCCGCCATGCCGGCGCCGCGCGAGCCGCCGGCGGCCGCCGCCTGAACGACGCCGTCGCCACCACCGCCGGGTCCGCCGGGCAGGCGGGCGTGCAGCGAGACGAACAGCTCCTGCGCCCGCTCGGCCAGCGAGCGGGAGACCGGCAGGGCCGGGGCGAGGGCGGCAACCGCCGCCGGGGTCGCCCGGTAGGAGCGCATCGTCGCCCGGCAGGCGGCGCAGGCGCGCAGGTGCTCGCGCACGCTGGCCTCCGCCTCGGCGCCTGTCTCGCCGTCGCAATAGGCGGAGAGCAGGGGCATCAGGTCCGCGCAGCGCTCGCCGGCCTCGCTGCGCTCCAGGATGCGCCGGAAACGCTCGCGGCCCTCTGTCAGGCAGCGGTTCACTTTGGTCGGGCTGTAGCCGGTCCGGGCGGCGATCTCCGCGTAGGAGTAACCGGCCGCCAGCAGGGTCAGCGCACGCAGCTCCGCCGGCTTCAGCGCCTGTAGCGCCTCGCGGCTGCGGGCGACCCGTTCGTGCCGCTCGATGCGTTCGCCGGGGCCGGAGGCAGCGGAGGCGATCCGCGCCACCGGATCGTCCTGCTCGTCGGTGTGGCCGCTGCCGAGCGCCCGCCGGCGCTGCGCGCGGACCGCCAGCGCCTCGTGCTTGACCACGGTCCGCATCCAGCGGGCCAGCTCGCGCGGCCGCTCGCTGGGAGCTTTGACCAGGAGGATCTCCAGCGCCCGCTGGTAGGCGTCCTCGGCGTCGTCCTCGCAGAGCGAGAAGCGGCGCGCGACGCGACGCAGCTCGGCGTCCTCGCGGGCGACGAGCTCGACGGCGGCGCGCTTGCGCCCGGCTGTGACGACACCTCCCTGCACCGGCTCAGCTCCGCGCTCGAACATGCCATGAAGAGCCGGGGACGGCGCCGGATTCTCCCCCCGTCTGGACGGGTGGTCGGCCGTCGATCCCGCAATTTGCGAACCACAGTGTTTATTCCAGCCGGTCGCGGGGCGCCCTGTAGCATCCCCGCCGCGATGAGCACCTGCGTCATAACCGGCGGGGCCGGCTTCCTCGGCTCGCACCTCTGCGAGCACCTGCTCGGCAGGGGTCACAGGGTGATCTGCGTCGACAACCTGGAGACCGGCTCGCTCCAGAACATCGAGCACATCCGCGACGACTCGTTCGAGTTCCGCAACATCGACATCACCGAGCGGGTCGAGATCCCGGAGCCGGTCGACTTCGTCTACCACCTCGCCTCGCCGGCGAGCCCGATCGACTACCTGCGGCTGCCGCTGCACACGCTCAAGGTCGGTTCGCACGGCACCCACCACATGCTCGGCCTGGCCAAGTTCAAGCGCGCCCGCTTCCTGCTCGCCTCGACCAGCGAGGTCTACGGCGACCCCCAGATCCACCCGCAGTCGGAGGACTACTGGGGCCACGTCAACCCGATCGGCCCGCGCGGCGTCTACGACGAGGCCAAGCGCTACGCCGAGGCGCTGACGATGGCCTACCACCGCCAGCAGGGCGTCGACACCTCGATCGTGCGGATCTTCAACTCCGTCCTCGCCGACGAGCAGATTCTCTTCGACGACGGACGCGAACTACAGCGCTGCACCGCGGAAGAGCTTGCCGCGCGGCTGGGAAGCTACGGGCGGGTGGCGGCGTACTCGAAGGCCGCCTCAGGCTCGGCGCAGACGGGAGCCGTCGTGCTGGACCGCGATCCGTCGGCGGCGGTGGAGTTCCCGGTCGAAGGCTTCGCCGTTCCCTCCTTCTCCGACGGCGGGCGTATGGTCGCGGCGGAGCCGAGCGGCTTCATCGGCCATCCGACCGAGCAGCGCTGTTTCGAGGTCACGACGCAGTACGGGCGCTCCGTGCGGGTCACGGGCGACCACTCGCTTTTCGTCGAGGGTGCCGATGGAGAGCCGGAGCCAAAGCCGGTGAACGACCTGGAGATCGGGGACCGAATCGCGATCGCCGGACGGGTCGAGGTTCCCGAGCGCGACCGGACCACGGTCTCGATGATCGAGGTCTGGCGCTGGGCTGAGAAAGATCCGCTGGACCTATACGCCGAGCATCCTGGCCTCGGCTCGCTGGTCTGGGAGCGCCGCTTCGATGTCTTCGGCCTCCTCGCCAAGCTGAAGCCCGGCGAGGGCAAGGTGTGGCGCAATGGGATCTGGAAGCAGATCATCGAAATGCGCAAAACCGACCGGGTGACCCTGCCGGTCCTCTGGAGGCTGGGAGAGGGCGTGCCGGCAGGCGCTGTGGTGCGAGTCCGGAAAGCGGGGCGGCAGGCGGCGATGCCCGCGCGAATCGAAATCACCGACGACCTCCTCTGGCTGCTCGGCCTCTACGTCGCCGAGGGCTGCATGCACGAGAAGGGCAAGAACGCCTTCATCTCAATCAGCTGCGAGCGCGAGCTTCTGGCGCGGGCGGCGAGGATCGTCGAAGCCTCGTTTGGGCTTCACGTCACCTGGAGCGAGGAGGCGAACGAGGAACGGTCCCAGTCGATCTTCATCCACTCGAAGCTACTGCTGCGCTTTTGGGACTTCCTCGGGCTCAATGACAACCGCAAGCGAATTCCCGGATGGGTTCTCGGTCTCTCGCTGAGCCGGCTCAAGTGGTTCATCGAGGGCTATCGCGAGGGCGATGGGATTCACTCAGGCCAGCTCTTCGACGAGCAGAGCAAGCACCGGTTCTCGACCGTCCACGATGAGCTCAAGGACGATCTGATTGTCGCTCTCGCCCGTTTTGGCCTTGTCCCGTCCGTGGGCCGCTACAAGTCGCAGTTCCGCATCAAGGCAGGGGATCGCGAGTATCCATTCTGGCGGCTGAGCTTGACCGGGGTTTCTCCGTGGAGTCCGCTCGAGTGGGACCAAGGCGTGGAGCAGACGCTTCAGGCAAAGCGCCACGGCGATCTGGTTTGGGCTCTGGTGAAAGGGGTCGAGCAAGTCCCCGCGACCGACCTTGTCTTCGACTTCTCGGTGCCTGGCCTTGAAAATTTCATCGCTGGAACTGGAGTAATCGCCCACAATACGTATGGTCCTCGAATGAGAGCCCACGACGGGCGCGCGATCCCGACCTTCCTGCGGCAGGCGCTCAAGGACCAGGCGATGACCGTGTTCGGCGACGGCAGCCAGACGCGCAGCTTCTGCTACGTCGACGACCTGATCCGCGGCATCGTCGCGCTCGCCGAGTCCGACGTGCACACGCCGGTCAACATCGGCAACCCGAACGAGTTCAGCCTGCTGGAGCTGGCGAAGACCGTGATCGAGGTGACCGAGTCGCGCTCGGAGATCGTCTACGAGCCGCTGCCGGTCGACGACCCGCAGCAGCGCCAGCCCGACATCTCCCGCGCCCGCGACCTGCTCGGCTGGGAGCCGAAGATCGAGCTGCGCGAGGGGCTGCGGAAGACGATCGAGCAGGCTGGCGTCGAGAGCCTCGCCGGCGCCTCGGACTGATGGCGGGGTCGAAGGAGGAGCAGCGCACGATCGCGCCGCTCGTCGGCCCCGAGGACGAGCGCGTCTTCACCGACTCCGGGATCGAGATCGACCGCCTCTACACCGAGGACGACGTCGCCCCCGGGCTCGAAGAGCGCCTCGGCGCGCCCGGCGAGCCGCCCTTCACCCGCGGCATCCACGAGGGGATGTACCGCGACCGGCTCTGGACGATGCGCCAGTACGCCGGCTTTGCCACTCCCGAAGACACCAACGAGCGCTACCGCTACCTGATCGAGCACGGCTCGACCGGGCTCTCGATGGCCTTCGACCTGCCGACCCAGCTCGGCCGCGACTCGGACGACCCGCTCTGCTCCGGCGAGGTCGGCCGCACCGGCGTCCCGATCGACACGATCGAGGACATGCGGATCTGCTTCGACCGGATCCCGCTCGATCAGGTCTCGACCTCGATGACGATCAACGCGCCGGCGGCGATCCTGCTGCTGCTCTACGAGCTGGTCGGCGAGGAGCAGGGGGTGCCGAGCGAGAAGCTGCGCGGCACGGTCCAGAACGACGTGCTCAAGGAGTACATGGCGCGCGGCAACTACATCTACCCGCCCGAGCCGACGATGCGGCTGACCACCGACATCTTCGAGTACTGCCGCGAGAACGTGCCGAAATGGAACACGATCTCGATCTCCGGCTACCACATCCGCGAGAAGGGGTGCTCGGCCGTGCAGGAGGTGGCGTTCACGCTCTCCAACGCGATCGCCTACGTCGAAGCGGCGCTCGACCGCGGGCTCAAGATCGACGAGTTCGCGCCCCGCCTCGCCTTCTTCTTCAACGGCCACAACAACGTCTTCCAGGAGGTCGCCAAGTTCCGCGCCGTGCGGCGGATGTGGGCGAAGATCGTCAAGGAGCGCTTCGGGGCCGAGAACCCGAACTCGATGAAGATCCGCTTCCACACGCAGACCGGCGGCGTCACGCTCCAGGCGCAGCAGCCGGAGGTCAACATCATCCGCGTCGCCCTACAGGGCTTCGCCGCGGTCGCCGGCGGCACCCAGTCGCTGCACACCAACGGCTTCGACGAGGCGCTGGCGCTGCCGACCGAGCGCTCGGCGCGGATCGCACTGCGCACCCAGCAGGTGCTCGCGCACGAGTCGGGCGTCGCCGACACCGTCGATCCCTTCGCCGGCTCCTACTTCGTCGAGTCGCTGACCGACGAGGTCGAGGCGCGCTCCTGGGAGCTGATGGAGAAGGTCGAGGAGCTCGGCGGCTCGGTCGAGGCGCTCGAGTTCATGCAGCGCGAGATCGAGGAGTCGGCGCACTCCTACCACGAGCGCTACCGCACGGGCCAGGACGTGATCGTCGGCGTCAACAAATACGTCACCGACCAGGTCGACGACGTCGACATCCTCCGCGTCGACCCCGAGGCCGAGCGGCGCCAGCTGGCCCGCCTCAAGGCCTTCAAGGAGTCGCGCGACCGGCCCGCGGTCGGAACCAAGCTGGAGGAGCTGCGCACGGTCGCCCGCGGCGAGGGCAACCTGCTGCACCCGATCCGCGCCGCGCTCGCCGCCAACGCCTCGATCGGCGAGGTCTGCGGCGCGATGCGCGACGTCTTCGGCGAATACAAGGGCGGCGCCTTCTTCTGAGATGGACCCTCGCGCGCCTATCCAACATTGACCCACTTCAGGTGTGGTCAATGCTGGATGGGCTCGGTTGTAGGAGCGTCCGGGCGCGCCGGAGCTCTCCGAGAACGTGTCCGCGTTCGTACTTCACCTCGTAGTGGGTGAAGCGGAGTGGGGTCATGCCGGCGAGGGCGTGGGTACGATCGCGGCGGATATCACGCGTCTGGGATGAAGGGGTGCGGTGATAGCGCAGGCCGTCGGTCTCGATTACCAACCCGAGACCAGGCCAGTAGAAGTCGACTTCCCAGCCGTTGACGATCTGTTTGCTGAGGGGAGGGGGGAGGCCGGCACGCGCGGCAATTGGACGGAAGAGAATCTCCAGGTCGGAGTCCGAAAGTCTGAAGGTGCGCTTGTCCAAGAGACTGCGCAGCGCGGGAGCGCCGGGCTGACCTTCGTGGTCACCGAGGGCGATCCGAAGTGCCTCTGGGTCGATCAGGTCATGCTTGTCCGCCTCGTTGACGGCGCGCTCCAGCCCGCGTGATGGGAGTTCCGTCGCCAGGTCGACCAGCGTCTGAACGAGTTCGGTGACCGGGATTCCATCTCTGGCCACGATCGTGGCGGGGTCGAGCTTCGCGCGGGCTCGGACCTTCAGCCCGGGGCGCCTGAGTTTGCTGCGCCGTCTGATGCTGATGTCGATGCGCCCACCCTGCTCCTCGCCGATCCCCCAGAGCGCCGCGGCGCTGCGATGGCTCAGTGCGGCACCATCGCCACATGCCAGCACGGCTGCCATCCAGCGCCGCTTCACGGTGAGTTGCGGCCAGCCGACCGCGTAGACGCCGCGCATCACCGGGTGCAGGCGCCCGCGGGCGACTCGGTGCTCGATTTCCCGCGCGTTGAACCCCAGCGCCAGCAGTTGCCGCCGCGCCACCACCCCGTGTTGCTCCCCGGCGAGCTTCCAGGCTTCCCTGCTCCGTCTGTCCTTGCGCCCATCCAACATTGACCACACCTGAGCTGGGTCAATGTTGGATGGGCGCGACTCTCTCCCCCTGAACGGTCTCTCTCAGCCGCAAATTGGGGGAGGAATGGGCCGATGACGGCCGAAAGCGGCCCGCATGATCGAGGTTTCGCGGACGCTGATGAAGTCCGAGCCCGAACTCGCCGAGCTCGTCGCGGAGGTCGAGGGGGTCGAGGTGACGATGGCGGAGAAGGGGTTCGGCACGCGGGTCGAGCTGCGCGCCGAGGAGGCGACGGGGCTGGGGGAGGACGACCTCGAGCGCGTCCTCGACCGGCTCGCGGAGCCGCAGAAGCAGCCCTTCTCATAGACTCCCGCGCCGCGATGCGCGAGAGGAATCCGGTCACCCACGAGGAGAAGCTCGCCTACCTGCGCGAGCTGCGCGAGGAAGCGATCCACTCCGCCTCCGAGCAGGCGGTCGAGAAGCAGCACGCGAAGGGCAAGATGACCGCCCGCGAGCGGATCGAGAAGCTGCTCGACCCCGGCTCCTTCGAGGAGCTCGACACCTTCGTCCGCCACCGCACCTACGACTTCGAGATGCAGAAAAAACGGCCCTGGGGCGACGCCGTCGTCACCGGCCACGGCACGATCGACGGCCGCCCGGTCTTCGTCTTCTCGCAGGACTTCACCGTCTTCGGCGGCAGCCTCGGAGAGGTGATGGCGGAGAAGATGTGCAAGGTGATGGACCAGGCCGCCGCGGTCGGCGCGCCGGTGATCGGGATCAACGACTCCGGCGGCGCGCGGATCCAGGAGGGCGTCGTCTCGCTCGGCGCCTACGGCGACGTCTTCGTCCGCAACGTGCAGTGCTCGGGGGTGATCCCGCAGATCAGCCTGATCATGGGCCCCTGCGCGGGCGGCGCCGTCTACTCGCCGGCGATGACCGACTTCATCTTCATGGTCAAAGAGACCTCGCACATGTTCATCACCGGCCCGGAAGTGATCAAGACGGTGACCGGCGAGGAAGTCGAGTTCGAGGAGCTCGGCGGGGCGATGAGCCACAACTCGAAGTCCGGCGTCGCCCACTTCGCCTCCGAGGACGAGCAGAGCTGCCTCGAGGACGTGCGCTACCTGCTCGGCTTCCTGCCCTCCAACAACCTCGAGCCGCCGCCGCGCTTCGAGCCCGCCGACGATCCCGACCGCGAAGACGAGGAGCTGCGGACGATCGTCCCCGACCACCCCTCCAAGCCCTACGACATGCGCGAGGTGATCGCCCGCATCGTCGACGACGAGGAGTTCTTCGAGGTGCACGAGCACTTCGCCAAGAACATCGTCTGCGGCTTCGCCCGCCTCGACGGCTTCCCGGTCGGCGTCGTCGGCAACCAGCCCGCCCACCTGGCCGGCGTGCTCGACATCGAGGCATCCGAGAAGGCGGCCCGCTTCGTGCGCACCTGCGACGCCTTCAACGTGCCGCTTTTGACCTTCACCGACGTGCCCGGCTTCCTGCCCGGCACCGACCAGGAGTGGAACGGGATCATCCGCCACGGCGCCAAGCTGCTCTACGCCTTCACCGAGGCGACCGTGCCGAAGCTCACCGTGGTCACCCGCAAGGCCTACGGCGGCGCCTACGACGTGATGGCCTCCAAGCACATGCTCGCCGACTACAACGTCGCCTGGCCGACCGCGGAGGTGGCGGTGATGGGGCCGGAGGGCGCGGTCAACATCATCTACCGCAAAGACATCGCCTCCTCGCCGACGCCGGACGAGCGCCGCCAGAAGCTGATCGACGACTACAAAGCCCACTTCGCCAACCCGTACTCGGCGGCCGAGCGCGGCTACATCGACGACGTGATCGAGCCGCAGGAAACGCGGCCGAAGCTGGTCAAGGCGCTGCGCATGCTCCAGTCCAAGCGGGTCGATATGCCGAAGCGCAAGCACGGCAACATCCCGCTCTGAGAGACGGGCTATCAGTCAGCGTTCGGGCGGGAATTCGCCGGCCGCCGCGCGGCGGGCCGTCCAGGTCGCCAGCGGCGCCGCGGTCATCTCCTCCCAGGCGGCGGACTCGCCCAGATACTGCATGACGACGAAGTGGAGCAGGCCGGGGAGCATCTCGGGGGCGTGCTCGGCGTCGCCGTCGAGCAGCTTCGCCGCCAGCAGCGTGTCGATCGCCCCTACAATGAAGTCCGACGCAATAGGAGGTGGAGCTTGGCGAGAGGGGATCTCGCGGCGCGCGCCGTCAAGCGCGCGGGAGAGGCGCTCCATCAGATCGCGCCGCAGGGCGAGCGCCCGCTCGCCCGCCGCATGGACCTCGACCAGCAGCGCCTTCGCCAGCGCCGGCCGGTTGGCGCAGAACTCGAGCAGCTCGGCCAGCGCCGCGCGCAGGCCCTCGCGCCAGGTCGGCTGGCGCTTGGCGGCCCCGACGAGGCGCCGGCAGAGCCACTCGCCGGCGTCGCCGTAGGCCTGCGCGAAGCAGTCCTCGCGGTCCTCGAAGTGTTTGTAGAAGGTCGCGCGGCTGGTCTGGGCGCGCTCGATCACGTGGCGCACGGCGACCCGTTCGAAGCCGAGCTCACCGCTGACGGTGAGCATCGCCTCGAGGATCCGCTCGCGCGGAGGACGGCGCCCATGTCCTCCCCTGAGAGCGATCACCGAGCTACTGTCGGATTCCGAAAACATAGACCTTTTGTCTAGGTATAGCAGCTTTTAAAAACGAGGATGCCTAGAACGCAATGTTTTCTGTAGAAAAGGGAGATAGACATTGGATGTATGTTTTGGTACCGTCTTGGCATGGCCGACTCGCGTTCGCTGTCGGAGCGCCTCTCGAAACTGCCGCCGGGACGACACCTGATCCCGCGCGACTTCGTCTCGCAGAACCAGCGCGAGCGGATGCTGCTGGCGACGGCGGAGCTGGTCGCCGAGCGCGGCTACCAGAAGACGACGATCGAGCTGATCGCGAAGACCGCGCGGGTTGCCCTGGTCACCTTCTACGAGCACTTCGCCAACAAGGAGGAGTGCTTCCTCGCCGCCTTCGACGAGAGCGTCGCGGCGGCCGGCGAGGTCTTCGCCGAGCTGGTCGACACCGAGCAGCCCTGGGTCGACCAGATCTCGACCGGGCTCGAGGTCCTGCTCGAGATGGTGGTCGCCGAGCAGGCCCGGGCGAAGCTCTGCATCGTCGAGGCCCAGGCGGCCGGCGCCGAGTCGCTCGCGCGCTACCAGGCGATGCTGGAGAGCGTCGCGCCGAAGCTGCGCGAGGGGCGGGAGCACAATCCCCGGGCGAGCCGGCTGCCCGACGGGCTCGAGGTGGCGATCGTCGGCGGCCTGGCCTGGCTGGTCCACCAGCGCCTGGTGTCCGGCCGGGTCGACGACCTCAAGGGGCTGCTGCCGGAGATGCTCCAGGTGACGCTGACGCCGTACGTCGGGGAGGTCGAGGCGGCCCGCGCCGCGGAGGCGGCCCAGGCTCGGGCTGCGGCGGCGTAGTGGCGGGCGACGGAGGCAGACGGAGCGCGGGGAGTTGGGCCGGGCCGATGTGAGCGCTGCGCGCAGAGGTCGCGATCCTGCGCGGGAGCGGATCGCCGCCGCGATGATGGCGATGGTCGCCGAGGGCGGCTTCGCGGCGGTCGAGATAGAGACGGTGTGCGAGCGCGGCGCGGCCGGGCGCGCCCACTTCGATCGCTGCTTCGCGGACCTCGAGGACTGCTTCCTGGCGGTTCACGGCGAGGCGATGGAGGAGCTCTGCGCGCGTGTCGAAGCGGCCTGCGCCGGCCGCGAGGCCTGGCACGACCGGATCTGGGCCGCCGGCGTCGCGGCGATGCGCTTCCTCCAGGAGGACTCCGAGCGGGCGCGCTTTCTCGTCGTCTCGGTGAACGGCTCCGGCAGCGGCGCCCAGCTGCGCCGCGACCGGATCGTCGAACGGATCGCCGACTTCCTCGACGGCGGCCGCGGCGAGATCGAGGGCGAGCGGCCGATGTCGCGCTGCACCGCGGAAATCGCCGCCGGCGCCGTCTACAACACGATCCTGGCCAAAATCGAATCGGGCTCGATCGAACGCGGCGAGGAGTTCCTGCCGGAGCTGATCTACCTGGCGACGATGCCCTACCTCGGCGCCCGCGCGGCCGAGGACGAGCTGCTCGTGCAACCGCTGCGCTAGGCGCCGCGGCCGGCCGCCGCTGGGGTATCGTCGGAGCGTGGCAAAGGGGAAGGCGAAGAAAGGCGGCACGGCGGAGGGCGGCGCGCCGGCCGCGTCGCCGCGACTGCCGGCCGGCCGGCACGGGCTGCCGCGCGAGTTCATCGTCCAGAACCAGCGCGAGCGGATCGTCACGGCGCTGGTCGACGTCGTCGCCGAGCGCGGCTACAACGCGACCACCGTCGCCAACATCACCAAGGCGGCCTCGGTCTCCCGCCGCACCTTCTACGAGCACTTCGAGGACAAGGAAGCGTGCTTCCTCGCCGCCTACGAGATGGTCACCGACCACATCGCCGCCTCGATGCGGGCGGCGGCCGAGGCCTTCGAGGAGTGGCCGCAGCAGGTGCGGGCGGCGCTGGCGACGATGCTGCGCTTCCTCGCCGGGGAGCCGGAGCTGGCGCGACTGTGCATGATCGAGCCGATCGCCGCGGGCGGCGAGATCGCCGCCCGCCACCGCGCCTCGATGCAGGGCCTGGTCGAGATCCTCAAGGCGGGCCGCCCCGAGCACGGCGGCGAGCTGCCGCTGCCCGAGGCGACCGAGGAAGCCCTGGTGGGCGGGATCGTCTCGCTGGTCATCCGCGAGATCAGCGCCGGCCGCACCGCCGAGCTCGAGCGGCTCCTCCCGGACCTGGTCGAGCTGACCCTCGCCCCCTACGTGGGCGCCGAGCAGGCCGCCCGCCTGGCGAAGCAGTAGGCCGTGACGAACCACCCCGGCCGGTTGGCCGGGGTGGCGTACGGGACAACCCCTGCCCCGAAGTCGTTATGAAGAGCTCAGAAGCCGGCTGGGTGGCGAGCGACGTAGCTGCGGTTGTCGCGCAGGTCTTCATGCCAGCGCGGGCCGCTGCCCTGGGAGTCGCCCGAGGTGTCCCAGCGGTAGCCCGCGATCACCGCGTAGGCGTGGCCGGGATTGGCGTAGACGGTGATCCAGCGCCCTTCGCCGTTCATTCCCCAGCGCTCCATCGGGCCGGAGGGGAGCGGGCTGTCGATGAATTCGCCGCCGTGCAGGGCGTAGCTGACCGAGCCCGAGCAGTCGTAGCCGCGGTCCCACCAGCGCCCGTGGCCGCCGCCCCAGACGTAGGGCTTGGTGCGGATCCGGTTGGCGAAGGCGATCACGCGCTTGACCCGCGCGGGCGCCGACTTGGGCGGGATCAGCATCCCGTTTTTGAGCAGCCGCGCCTTCGGCGTCGGCGTGCACATGTCGATTTCCGCCGGGGTCAGGCCGCCGCCGTCGCAGCTCGCGCTGGCGCCTGCGGGCAACAGGGCCAGGACCGCGAGGGCCGATATTGCGACTAGCCCCGCTTTGAATTTTGAGTGCCTCTTGAGCAAACCGATCTCCTTCGTCGGCCTACGGGGTTAGCTGTCGGGCTGGCGCGAAAGGAGCCTGCGCCCCCGCCCGGGTCGGGCGAGTTAGCCCCGAAAACGTGGTTCCCCCGCTCCCGCATCGCCTCCGGCATGCGGGATTAGGCGTTTCGGTTGTCTTGAACGCCGGGCAGTGTAGACGATTGCCCGGCCGCTTGCTCACAAAACGCAAACATCTTGTGGCCATTCGCACTTGCATCCCGAATTCCTTTCGACGGATGCGCTGGTAGCTTGCGCCGCGGGATGGAACTTTCAGGCCGCTCAGCCCTGCTCACCGGCGCCACCGGCGGGCTCGGGCGGGCGATCGCGGCGGCGCTGGCGGGCCGCGGGGCGAAGCTGATCCTCAGCGGCCGCAGGGCCGAGGCGCTCGACGCCCTTGCGGCCGAGCTGCCGGGCGAGGGCCACCGCACGCTCCCCGCCGACCTCGCCGAGCCGGGCGCCGCCGAGCGGCTCGTCGCCGGGGCGGGCGACGTCGACGTCCTCGTCGCCAACGCCGGCCTGCCCGGCGGCGGCCTGCTGACCGACCTCACGGGCGAAGACGTGAGCCGCGCGCTGCGGGTCAACCTCGAGGCCCCGATCCAGCTGGCACGCTCGCTACAGCCCGCGATGGTCGAGCGCGGCTCCGGCCACATGGTCTTCATCTCCTCGCTCTCGGGCAAGGCCGGCAGCCCGCGCACGTCGATCTACAACGCGACCAAGTTCGGCCTGCGCGGCTTCGCCTTCGGCCTGCGGGCCGACCTCGCCCCCAGGGGCGTCGGCGTCTCCGTGGTCACGCCCGGCTTCATCCGCGACGCCGGCATGTTCGCCGAGTCCGGCGCCAAGCCGCCGCCGGGGGTCGGCACGAGCAGCCTCGGGCAGCTGGGCGCCGGCGTGATCAAGGCGATCGAGCGCGACAAGGTCGAGGTCGTGGTCGCCCCCGCCCCGATGCGCCTGATGTCCCACTTCGCGCTTCTGTCGCCGACGATCTCCGTGCGGGCGCAGAGCGGCGCCGCCGGCCAGAAGCTGTCCAAAGACGTGACCGACGGCCAATCCCACAAGCGCTGACGCGAGACCCGTCCGCCGCCCCCTCTAACTTCTTCCCCACCCAAAAAGCGGCGACCCGCCGCGGTGACGCGCGAACGGGCCGCCTGACCAATAGGAGGAACAAGCTCCCATGGCTGATCCGAAGACTATGGCCGCGGCGTACGCCGAGCCACATCAGGACCACCTACCCGACGGCCTCACCCTGACGGCCGTCCAGGACGAAGAGGCGGAGCGGGTCGTGCTCGAGTTCCTGCTCGACCAGCATCCGGCTCAACTGACCATCCCCGAGGTCTCGCGGGCGCTCAACGTCGTCCCCGGCAGCTTCGCCACCGAGGACGCCGTCGAGCGCGCGATCCGCGAACTCGACGCCGCCGGCCTGATCCACTGCCAGGCCGGCTTCGCGATCCCAACCATCGCCGCGCTCTACTTCGCGCGGCTCTGGGGCGTCTGCGTCTGAACGCGGGCGATCTGGAAGCCTTGTGTCCCTCCTGCGAGGCACAAGGCTTCATGTTCTGCTTTTTGCCCTAAATGGGCCGAACTCTCGAAAGCTGTCTGCCAAGCTGTCTAGGTTGAGCCGCCATGGGTCCATCGCTTCTATCTGAGAGAAAGTCGGTCCGAGCGCATCATCCGCTCGGTGCGTCCACCGGCTACATGGACCAGCACCGAGGGGATTGGCCGCGCTTGGTCGAAGAGACGCTTCTCGTCTCCCCTCTCGTCGCCGAGCTTGCGGCCCTGACGGAGCCCGAGTTCGAGGGCCTCATCGAGTACCTGGCCGCGAACCCTGCGCTCCCCTATCGCTATCTCTCCGTCCACGCCCCGAGCAAGGATCGGCAGCTCTCCGATCAGGAGCTCGTTGAGCTGATCGGGCGACTCCCGGCCAGCGTCGACGCGGTGGTCATCCACCCCGACACGATTTCCGAGCCCGAGGCCTACGCGGCCCTTGGACGAGTCGTCACGATCGAGAACATGGATTCGCGGAAGGAAGACGGCCGCGACGTGGTTGAGCTCGGCCGCTTTTTCGAGACGCTCCCCGAGGCCGGCTTCTGCTTCGACGTCGCTCATGCATGGTCCCTCGATCCCTCCATGGAGCTCGCTGTGTCGCTGCTCGATCATTTCGCTGAGCGTCTTCGCCATGTCCACGTCAGCTCAGTCAGCGGGAATTGCGTACACGGGACCTTGACGGCCGAGCACGAACGGCTCTTCCTGCCTGTTCTCGCACGCTGTAGCGACGTTCCCTGGATCCTCGAGGCGCCTCTCCGAGAAGACTAGGGTGGCTGAACAGACGGCACTCAACCGTCTGGCGGAGATGGGAACCGGGTTCCCCAGTCTGCTCGGTGCCCGTGCCTATACCGAGGCCTCGCTCGAGTCAAAGCGCCGCGAGCTGGCGGCGCTCGGAAGCGATCCCGGCTTCGCGGTCATCATGTTCGGCTCCTGGGGTCGCGGCGAGTTGAGCGGCGGCAGTGACGATGACTGGGCGCTCCTCGTCGATGGCCCTCCACGCGAGGGCGTCGAGGAGCAGATTCGCGCGCTCGAGGGTCGTCTCGGAGCCGCAGAACGCAAGCCGGGCGCTCAAGGCGTTTTTGGCGGCCCTGTGTTCTGTGACGACTTGATAGGCAACATCGGCCTCGATGAGGACCGAAATCAGAACCTCACCAGGCGCATCCTCCTGGTGCTCGAGTCGGTTGCGATCACGAATCTCGAGCTTCATGCCGGCGCCCGCGATCGCGTGCTCGAGGTTTACCTCGATCAGTCGATCAAGGACTTTCGTCCTCCGCGCTTTTTCCTCAACGACATCGTCCGCTACTGGCGAACGATGTGCGTCGACTTCGTCGGCAAGGAACGACGTGACCCGGAGGGGGAAAAGTGGGCAATCAGAAACGCAAAGCTCCGAACCTCACGAAAGATGCTTTTCGCATCGGGGCTCCTGCCCGTCCTTCTCGCCTCCCGCTTCAACCGGGAGCAGATCCGGGGCTACCTGCGCGAGCAGTTCTCCTTGTCGCCGAGCGATCGGATTGCCGAGGCCTTCCTCGAGTTCGGGGCGATCGATGCCGGCCTGCGGACCTTCCGGGCATATGACCGCTGGCTTGGGATCCTCGCGGATGTGGACTTGCGCGCAGAGCTCGAAGCTCTGCGCCGTGAGGATGCGCAGAACTCCCGTCTCTTCCGCGACGTGACCCGTCTCGCCGAGGAGCTCGAGAGCGGCCTCCTGACGCTGCTCTTCGACACCGACCTGTTCCTTCAGGTTCGGGACTTCGGCGTCTTCTAGAGTCGCTCGGCTGCCATTGCCTAGGATGGAGTTGTGAGCAGTCTCGACTCCTTTGGCGCCCGTTCGACCCTCGAGGTCTCGGGGCGCTCCTATGAGGTCTTCCGGCTCGACGCGTTGCAGCAGCGCTTCGACGTGGCGCGGCTGCCCTACTCGATCAAGGTGCTGCTGGAGAACGTGCTGCGGCTGGAGGACGGCAGCTCGGCGACCGCCGCCGACGTCGAGGCGATCGCCAGCTGGGACGCGGCGGCCGAGCCCAGCGCCGAGATCCCCTACCAGCCGGCGCGGGTGCTGATGCAGGACTTCACCGGCGTGCCCGCGGTGGTCGACCTGGCGGCGATGCGCGACGCGATGGCCGAGATCGGCGGCGACCCGGAGAAGATCAACCCGCTGGTCGACGTCGACCTCGTGATCGACCACTCGGTGCAGGTCGACGCCTTCGGCAACGAGCGCGCCTTCGCGGTCAACGCGGAGCGCGAGTTCGAACGCAACCGCGAGCGCTACTCGTTCCTCAAGTGGGGCCGCGAGGCCTTCGACAACTTCAGCGTCGTCCCGCCGGCGACGGGGATCTGCCACCAGGTCAACCTCGAGCACATCTCCCAGGTCGTCTACAGCTCCGACCGCGCCGGCACGCTCCAGGCCTACCCCGACACGCTGGTCGGCACCGACTCGCACACGACGATGGTCAACGGCCTCGGCGTGCTCGGCTGGGGGGTCGGCGGGATCGAGGCGGAGGCGGCGATGCTGGGCCAGCCGGTCTCGATGCTGCTGCCGCAGGTGGTCGGCTTCAAGCTCGACGGCGAGCTGCCCGAGGGCGCGACCGCGACCGACCTGGTGCTGACCGTGACCGAGATGCTGCGCGAGCACGGCGTCGTCTCCAAGTTCGTCGAGTTCTTCGGCCCCGGCCTGGCGACGCTCGGCCTCGCCGACCGGGCGACGATCGGCAACATGTCGCCGGAGTTCGGCTCGACCTGCGCGATCTTCCCGATCGACGCCGAGACGCTGCGCTACCTGGAGCTGACCGGGCGCCCGACCGAGACGCTGGAGCTGGTCGACGCCTACGCCCGCGAGCAGGGGATGTTCCACCACGCCTCCAGCCTGGACCCGGTCTTCTCGGCGACGCTGGAGCTCGACCTGGGCGAGGTCGAGCCGAGCATCGCCGGGCCGAAACGCCCGCAGGACCGGGTGCCGCTCATCGAGGCGAAGCAGGCCTTCCTCGAGGCGATGCACGAGTTCGACCCCGAGGCGGCCGAGCAGATGGGCAACGGCGTCGACGAGGCGAGCGAAGAGTCCTTCCCCGCGTCGGACCCGCCCGCCGAGGACGGCGAAGACGAGCGCGGCCGGCCACGGCCGGCGCTGAGCGGCGCGCCGGCGGCGACGATCGGGCGCGGCAGCGAGGACGCGACCAGGGTGACGCTCGAGGACGGCACGACGGTCGAGCTCGACCACGGCCGCGTCGTGATCGCCGCGATCACCTCCTGCACCAACACCTCGAACCCCTCGGTGATGATCGGCGCCGGCCTGCTGGCCCGCAACGCGGTGCAGCGCGGGCTCGCGCGCAAGCCCTGGGTGAAGACCTCGCTGGCGCCGGGCTCCACCGTCGTCACCGACTACCTCGAGCGCGCCGGCCTGACCGAGTACCTCGACGCGCTCCAGTTCAACCTGGTCGGCTACGGCTGCACCACCTGCATCGGCAACTCCGGGCCGCTGCCGCCGGAGATCTCCGCCGCGGTCGAGAAGAACGACCTCGCGGTCTGCTCGGTGCTCTCCGGCAACCGCAACTTCGAGGGCCGCATCAACCAGGACGTGAAGGCGAACTACCTGGCCAGCCCGCCGCTGGTCGTCGCCTACGCGCTCGCCGGGCGCATGGACCTCGACCTGACCGGCGAGCCGCTGGGCGAGGGCTCCGACGGCGAGCCGGTCTACCTGCGCGACATCTGGCCCGACCCGGCCGAGGTCAAGGAGCTGATCGGCCGCTCGATCGCCTCGGAGATGTTCACCCGCAACTACGGCGCCGTGCTCGAGGGCGACGAGACCTGGCGCGCGGTCGACGTCCCCGAGGGCGACCGCTACACCTGGCCCGACTCGACCTACGTGCGACGGCCGTCCTTCTTCGAGGGCATGCCGTCCGAGCCGCCGCCGGTCGAGCCGATCGGCGGCGCCCGCGTGCTGGCGCTGCTCGGCGACTCGATCACCACCGACCACATCTCGCCCGCGGGCGCGATCAAGAAGGCCAGTCCGGCCGGCGAGTGGCTGATCGCACAGGGCGTCGAGCCGCGCGACTTCAACTCCTACGGCTCGCGCCGCGGCAACCACGAGGTGATGATCCGCGGCACCTTCGCCAACATCCGCCTGCGCAACCAGCTGGTCGAGCGCGCCGGCGGTTTCACCCGTCACTTCCCCGACGGCGAGGAGACGACGATCTTCGCGGCGGCGATGACCTACGCCGACGAAGGCGTGCCGCTGGTCGTGCTCGCGGGCAAGGAGTACGGCTCGGGCTCGTCGCGCGACTGGGCCGCCAAGGGCACCAAGCTGCTCGGCGTGCGGGCCGTGATCGCCGAGTCCTTCGAGCGCATCCACCGCTCCAACCTGATCGGCATGGGTGTGCTGCCGCTCCAGTTCCCGGCCGGCGAGTCGGCCTCATCGCTCGGCCTCACGGGTGAGGAGACGATCGACGTCGGTGACCTCGAAGGCGGCGAGGCGAAGAGCGTGAAGGTGACGGCCGGCGAGGTCGAGTTCGAGGCCACGGTCCGGCTCGACACCCCGAACGAGGTCGCCTACTTCAAGAACGGCGGCATCCTCCAGACGGTGCTGCGAAGCCTGCGCGGCTGAACTGTTTGTCTGAGTAGAAGCGAGGGCGGCGCAGGAGGGCCGCGGGAGGCAGGGGGTCCGCGCGACCCTCACTGCACCTGTATGCGTCGGTAGCCAGGGAGGGATGCCGACGCGCCTGCCTCCTCGGGCGGGACTGCCCGATGGAAACAGTCAACCATTACCTATAGCGCCTGACCGCCTCTGGGTCAAGGTGTCCTGAGCGAAACTCCGATGTTTCCGCGACATTCTGCGGGGAATCACGGATGCCCCATCCACGCCGCTCGATCAGCTCGATCCCGATCACGCTGCCCACCGGTCCGACCGGGGTCAGGGTCGCGGCGAGCAGGGTGTAGGGGGCCTCGCGCCTGACGCAGGCGATCCAGATGACGATGCAGAGGGCGATGAAGCCCAGTCCGTGCGCCCAGCCGAAGAGCATCGTCTCGGTGTCGAACCCAGGCAGCAGCCAGAACACGATCAGCGCCGTGAAGATCGCCAGCTCGACGTAGGAGATCAGCTTCACCCGGGCGAACAGCGGCCCGGGGACCGGCCTGCGCATCAGGCGCCGGGGGTGAGCGCGGTGAGCACGATCCGCTCCTGCTCGCGCGCGTGCGCGACCGAGTAGCCCTCGCCCGGGCTGGCGCGCGTCGGGCGCCCGACGTAGCCGAGCTCGATGCCCTCGGGCAGCAGGTCGGGCATGCGGCGCGACATCACCTTCCAGCAGCCCATGTTGCGCGGCTCCTCCTGCGCCCAGACGATCTCCTTCAGGTTCGGGTAGGAGGCGATCAGCTCGCTCAGCTGTTCCTTGGCGAACGGGTAGAGCAGCTCGACCCGGGCGATCGCGACGTTCCTGGCGCTCTCGCGCCGCTCGCTCGCGTCGATGTCCCAGTAGACCTTGCCGGTGCAGAGCACCAGGCGCTCGACCTGCTCGCGCCGCTCGGCCGTGGTTGGGTCGTCGAGGATGAAGTGAAAGTGCCCGCCGGTCAGCTGGTCGACCGTCGCCGTGGCGCGGTCGAGGCGCAGCAGGCTCTTCGGCGTGAAGACGACCATCGGCCGCGGCTTGCGGATCAGCGCCTGGCGGCGCAGCAGGTGGAAGTACTGGCCCGCGGAGCTGGGATTGGCGATGCGGATGTTGCCCTCCGCCGCCAGCGCCAGGAAGCGCTCGATGCGGGCGCTGGAGTGCTCGGGCCCGCCGCCCTCGTAGCCGTGCGGGAGCAGCAGCGTGAGCCGGCTCGTCTGGCCCCACTTGGCCTCGCCGGAGGCGATGAAGCTGTCGACGATCACCTGGCCGGCGTTGGCGAAGTCGCCGAACTGGGCCTCCCAGAGGACGAGCGCGTTCGGGGTCGCCGCCGAGTAGCCGTACTCGAAGCCGAGGCAGCCGGTCTCCGAGAGCGGGCTGTTGTAGAGCTCGAACGGGGCGGTCGAGTCCGGCAGGTTCTGCATCGGGCAGTAGGGCAGCCCGGTCTTCTCGTCGTGCAGGACGAGGTGACGGTGGGAGAAGGTGCCGCGCTCGGTGTCCTGGCCGGTGAGGCGGATGTGCACGCCCTCGGTCAGCAGCGAGGCGAAGGCGAGCGACTCGGCGTGGCCGAAGTCGATCCCGTCCTCGAGGCCGTCGCCGCGCCGGCCCAGCGGTTTGCGCAGCTTGCGGTGGATCGTGAAGCTCTCCGGCACCTCGAGCAGCTGCTCGTTCAGGCGGCCGAGCTTCTCCTCCGGCAGCGCGGTGTCGACCGGCGGGCTGGCGCTGCGGTCGAGTTCGCCCGTGCTCGAGGTGGTCACGGTCGGGTCTTCGTAATCGCCCAGCTCCATCTTCTTGCGCAGGTCCTTGAGCGCCGCCGACATCTCGTCGTGGCGCTCCTTGCTCGCCCGATCGACGTCCTCGCGGGTGATCGTCCCCTCCCCGATCAGCTTCTCGGCGTAGATCTCCGAGACCGGTGGGTGGGCCTTGATCTTGGCGGCGATCGCCGGCTGCGTGTAGGCGGGCTCGTCGGTCTCGTTGTGGCCGTAGCGGCGGTAGCCGATCACGTCGATCACGATGTCGCGCTGCCAGCGCTCGCGGTAGGCCATCGCCAGCCGGACCGCCGCCGAGCAGGCCTCGACGTCGTCGGCGTTGACGTGGACGATCGGGATGTTGAAGCCCTTCGCCATGTCGGCCGCGTACGGGGTCGAGCGGGCGTCCTCGGGGTCGGTGGTGAAGCCCACCTGGTTGTCCTGGATGATGTGGATCGTGCCGCCGGTGGTGTAGCCGCGCAGCGCCCCGAGGTTGAGCGTCTCGGCGACGACCCCCTGGCCGGGAAAGGCGGCGTCGCCGTGCAGCAGCACCGGCACCGCCCGTTTCGGCTCGTGATGCAGCTTCGGGCCGTCGAGCTCGGACTGGAGGAAGCGCGTCGCGCCCTCGACCACGGGGTCGACGAACTCGAGGTGGCTCGGGTTGGGGTAGAGCCGCACGGCGATCTTCTCGCCCTCGCCGGTCTCGTAGGTCCCCTGGTGGCCGTAGTGGTACTTGACGTCGCCGGTGCCGCCGTGCGGGATCGCGGCGACGGCCTTGACCAGTTCGATCTGCTTGGCGCCCTCGAACTCGGCGAGGATCGACTCGACCGAGCGGCCGAGGTTGTGGGCGAGGACGCTGAGCCGGCCGCGGTGGGCCATGCCGAAGACGACCTCCTCGGCGCCGCCGCGGCTGGCGAGGGTGACCAGCTCGTCGAGCATCGGCACGACGGTGTCGAGCCCCTCGATCGA
The DNA here is from genome assembly GCA_963727465.1 of uncultured Solirubrobacterales bacterium. Taxonomy (GTDB): domain Bacteria; phylum Actinomycetota; class Thermoleophilia; order Solirubrobacterales; family 70-9; genus VRUE01. The sequence continues at coordinate 329,721 of CAVSGL010000003.1, forward strand.
GAAGATCTTCTGCCCCAAATACGCTTTCTCGATGAACCGCTCGAACTCGAAGACGTCGATCAGGCGGTTCAGCAGGCGCCGTTTCTCGTCGTCGTCGAGCGGCTGCCGGTGGGCGCCGGTCTCGACCATCTCGCGCAGCCAGGTGCGCTGCTGGTGCGAGGAGAGGTGCTCGAACTGGTAGGCGATCGTGCCGCAGTAGGCCTCGCGCATGCGCGGCAGCACGTCGAGCAGGGTCTCGCCGGGGACGCCGATGCGCAGGATCGAGGCCGGCACGCGCGCCATCAGCTCCGGCGTCAGGTTGAGGTTCTCGGGCTGGATCGCCGGGTCGCCCTTGGGCTCTTTGCCGAGCGGGTCGAGGCGGGCGGCGAGGTGGCCGTGGGTGCGGTAGCCCTTGAGCAGCGCGGTGGCGGACTGGACGGCGCCGAGCAGCTCCTCGTCGGGCGCGCCCGGCGAGGCGGCGGGGGCGGGCGCGCCGAGCGGCGGCGCCGAGGCCGAGGACGGGTGGGCGGCGGCGAGCGGCGCGGGACTGACCCCGAGGTCGGCGGCGACGTTCTCGTAGAAGCCGTCCTCGCCTTCGAGCAGCTGCTCGATCCGGCGCAGGAAGGAGCCCGACTCGGCGCCCTGGATCACCCGGTGGTCGTAGGTCGAGGTCAGCGTCATCACCTTGGAGACGCCGAGCTGGCGCAGGCGCTCGGGCGAGGCGTGCGCCCACTCCGGCGGGTAGGCGATCGAGCCGGCGGCGATGATCGCGCTCTGGCCCTTGAGCAGCCGCGGCACCGAAGCGACGGTGCCGATCCCGCCCGGGTTGGTCAGCGAGATGTTGGTGCCCTGGAAGTCGTCGGCGGTCAGCTTCGACTCGCGCGTCTTCGTGATCAGGTCCTCGTAGTGGGAGTGGAAGGCGGCGAAGTCGAGGCCGTCGGCGCCCTTGATCGCCGGCACCATCAGGCTGCGCGAGCCGTCCTTGCGCTCGATGTCGACGGCGATGCCGAGGTTGACCGGGCCGTTCTCGATCGCGAACGGCTTGCCGTCGCGCTCTTCGAAGCTGCGCGTCATCACCGGCCACTCCCTGGCCGCCTGCACGATCGCCCAGGCGATCAGGTGGGTGAAGGAGACCTTGAGGCCGAGCTCCTTCAGCTCGCCGTTGAGCGTCTTGCGCTTGGCGTCGAGGGTGTCGACCGCGACCGTCCTGAACGAGGTCGCCGTCGGCACCTCGCGGCTCTCGCCCATCGCCTGAGCCAGCATCGCCGCCGGCCCCCTGAGCTGCTTCTCCTCCCCGGCGACCGGGGCTGCGGCCCCTCCGCCATTGGCAGCCGCCAGCACATCGTCCTTGACGATCTTCGCCCCTGGACCGCTGCCGTCGAGGCGACTCAGGTCCACACCAGCCTCTTCGGCGACGCGACGGGCGACGGGCGTGGCCCGCACTCCATCGGCCCCGTTGGCGCCAGGCGAGGCGGCCTTGGACGTTCCATCCGCGGGTGGCGGGGTAGGGGGTACCGCCCCCGAGGACGCTTCAGCGACCGCAGGGGGCGGTGGGTCCCCTGCCCCGACAGGACCCGCGGTTGAGACGTCTGAGCCCTCGCCCGTCCCTTCGCCACCCGGCTCCATCTCGGCCAGCGGCGCGCCCACCGGCACCTCGTCGTCGACCTGCGCGATCAGCTTCGTGATCGTCCCATCGGCCGGCGCGGGGACCTCGGCGTCGACCTTGTCGGTCGAGACCTCGACCACGGTGTCGCCCTCGTTGACGAAGTCGCCCTCGGCCACGTGCCATTCGAGAACGATGCCCTCGGTTACCGACTCGCCCATCTCGGGCATCTGAATCTGGACGGTCGCCGTTTGCGCCATTTCTCGATTGAGTGTATGAAAGAGCGATGAACTACTTCGTCACGGGAGCCACCGGATTCATCGGCCGCAACCTCGTGGCCCGTCTGCTCCAGCGCGAGGGCACCGTCTACGCGCTCGTCCGGGCGGGGTCGCGGGGCCGCCTGGAGGAGCTGCGGACCGCCTGGGGAGCCGACGGAGCGCGCGTCGTGCCGATCGCCGGCGACCTCGGCCAGAGCGGCCTCGGCGTCTCCGAGGAGGACCTGCTGACGCTGCGCGGCCAGGTCGACCACTTCTTCCACCTGGCGGCGATCTACGACATGACGGCCGGCGCCGAGGCGCAGGAGGTCGCCAACGTCGAGGGCACCCGGCACGCGGTCGAAATGGCGGCGACGATCGAGGCCGGCTGCTTCCACCAGATCAGCTCGATCGCGGCGGCCGGCCTCTACAAGGGGACCTGGACCGAGGACATGTTCGAGCAGGCCGAAGACCTCGACACGCATCCGTACTTCCGCACCAAGCACGAGTCGGAGCGGATCGTGCGCGAGGAATGCCCGCGGCCTTGGCGGGTCTACCGGCCGGGAATCGTCGTCGGCGACTCGCGCAGCGGCGAGATCGACAAGATCGACGGCCCCTACTACATGTTCAAGCTGCTCCAGCAGACCCGGCGCGTGCTGCCCTCATGGCTGCCGACCCTCGGCATCGAGGGCGGCGAGATCAACATCGTCCCGGTCGACTTCGTCGCCGCGGCGATCGACCACATCGCCCACGAGCCGGGGCTCGACGGCAATGCGTTCAGCCTCACCGACCCGAAGCCGAAGACCGCTGGCGAGGTGCTCAACATCTTCGCCCGCGCGGCCGACGCGCCGCAGGCGGCGGTGCAGCTCGACTCCGGCATCACCGACCCGGTGACGAGCCTCGCCCGCACCGGCCTGCGCTTCCTGCCGCCGGCGAAGCGGGCGATGAAGCTGGCGCTCGACCGGGCCGGCATCCCCGCCGGGGTTCTCAACTACGTCAGCTACCCGACCCACTTCGACTCCGCCCGGGCGCAGGCGGCGCTGGCCGGCTCGGGGATCGAGGTGCCGCCGCTGGAGAGCTACGCCGACCGGATCTGGGACTACTGGGAGCGCAACCTCGACCCCGACCTGTTCAAGGACCGCACGCTCTCGGCCGCGGTGCGCGGCAAGGTCGTGCTGATCACCGGCGCCTCGTCGGGCATCGGCAAGGCCACCGCGGTCAAGGTGGCGGACGCCGGGGCGACGGTGCTGCTGGTGGCGCGCTCGCTCGACAAGCTCGAGCAGACCAAGGGGGAGATCGAGCGCGCCGGCGGCGTCGCCCACATCCACCGCTGCGACATGTCCGACGCCGAGGACGTCGAACGGATGGCGGAGGAGGTGCTCGCCTACCACGGCCAGGTCGACATCCTGGTCAACAACGCGGGCCGCTCGATCCGCCGCTCGGTCAAGCTCGCCTACGAACGCTTCCACGACTACGAGCGCACCATGCAGATCAACTACTTCGGCGCGCTGAAGCTGATTCTGACGCTGCTGCCCTCGATGCAGACGCGCAAGTCGGGCCACATCATCAACATCAGCTCGATCGGCGCGCAGACCAACCCGCCGCGCTTCTCCGCCTACGTCGCCTCGAAGTCGGCGCTGGACGCGTTCAGCCGCGTGATCGCCTCCGAGGTCGTCGACGACGGCGTCGACATCACGACGATCTACATGCCGCTGGTGCGCACGCCGATGATCGCGCCGACGCGGATGTACGACATGTTCCCGGCGATCACGCCCGAGGAGGCGGCGGAGATGATCGCGGGGGCGATGATCGGCAGGCCGAAGAAGGTGGCGACCCGGATGGGCACGTTCGGCGAGGTCCTCTACGCGGTCGCCCCGACCGTCAGCGACAAAATCCTCAACACCGCGTACAAACTGTTCCCGGAGTCGCAGGCGGCGAAGGGGAAGGGGGACGAGGCCCCGGACAAGGCGCCGACCACCGAGGCGGTTGCCTTCGCCCATTTGATGAAAGGCGTGCACTGGTAGGTCCCGGCGGGCGGGGAGGCCAGGGGGTGTCCCTTCGGGATGCTGGATTTTTCGCGCGCCGACGCTGCGTCACTCGCTGACGGTCAAGCGAAAAATTGACGCCGCACCCTGCGGGACACCCCCTGCCCTCCCTTCGTCGGCCGGATGCCTGCGATGCTTCGCAGCGTGGGTGCGCGACGGCTCAAGCACTGGGGGTGGGGGTATGAGGACCAAGCGCCTTCGCGGAAGGAGCTGGAGGAGGCTGCGGCCGGGATACGGGCTCGGTTCGGTTTCGGCGGCGAGGTCGAAGAGCCGGTGCCGCTCGACGAGGTGGAGATTCGTGCTTCCAGGTTGAAGGCGCCGAGCGGGTTCGGGGATCTGTTCACGGACGACAAGTACGAGCGCGTCAGTCGCGCCCTCGGCAAGGCCTACCGGGACGTCGTGCGAGGGTTTCGCGGGGAGTTCGAGAATCCGCCGGACCTGGTCGCGTCGCCGCGGGACGAGTCCGAGATCGACGTGGTGCTGAGCTGGGCCGAGGCCGAGGGGGCGGCGGTGATCCCGTTTGGCGGCGGGACCAGCGTCGTCGGCGGGGTCGAGGGGCGGCTCGGGGAGCGGCCGTTCGTCTCGCTCGACCTGCGGCGGCTGGACCGGGTGCTGGAGGTCGACGCCGAGTCGATGGCGGCGCGGATCCAGGCCGGCGCCACCGGTCCTCGCCTGGAGGATCAGCTGCGCGAGCACGGGCTGACGCTGCGCCACTTCCCGCAGTCGTTCGAGTACTCGACCCTGGGCGGCTGGATCGCGACCCGGGCCGGCGGCCACTTCGCCACCCTCTACACCCACATCGACGACCTGGTCGAGTCGGTGCGCGCGCTGACGCCGCGGGGGTCGTGGGAGAGCCGGCGGCTGCCGGGCTCCGGCGCCGGCCCATCGCCGGACCGGGCGCTGCTCGGCTCGGAGGGCATCCTCGGCGTGATCGGCGAGGCCTGGATGCGGGTGCGCCCGCGGCCCGAGTTCAAGGCCTCGTGCGGGGTCGAGTTCGACGACTTCCTCGCCGCCGCCGCTGCCGTGCGCGAGATCTCCCAGTCCGGCCTGTACCCGAGCAACTGCCGCCTGCTCGACGCGCTGGAGGCGGGCACGACCGGCGCCGGCTCGGGCGAGAAGAGCCTGCTCGTGCTCGGCTTCGAGTCCGCCCATCACCCGGTGGACGACGCCATGAACACGGCCCTCACCGTCGCACGATCCTGCGGCGGCCAGCACGGACCGCCGACGGGCCGCAAATACGCCTATAAGGAGGGAAATAGGCCCACCGGCGGGGAGGCGGGGGATGCGGTGGGGGCCTGGCGCGGCGCCTTCCTCCTCGCGCCCTACCTGCGGGACACGTTCGTCGCCTGCGGGGTGCTGTCGGAGACCTTCGAGACTGCGATCACCTGGGATCGCTTCGAGGACTTCCACGCGGCGACGATGGACGCCGTCCGCCGCAAGGTCGCCGAGGTCTGCGACGCGCCCGCCGAGGGCCCCGGCGCACCGCGGGTCAGCTGCCGCTTCACCCACGTCTATCCGGATGGCCCGGCGCCCTACTTCACGGTCATGGCCCCCGCCGTCCGCGGCGGCGAGGTCGAGCAGTGGGACGAGATCAAGGCCGCCGCGGCGGAGGCGGTGATCGAGGGCGGCGGCACGATCACCCACCATCACGCCGTCGGCCGCGACCACCGCCCCTGGTACGACCGCCAGCGTCCCGCACCCTTCGCCGCCGCCCTGGTTGCGGCCAAGCGCGAGTTCGACCCCGCCGCCATCCTCAATCCGGGTGTGCTGATCGACCCCTAACCGACCGCGGTCGAGGTTTTCACCGCTATGCGGGCATAACCTCGACCGCGGTGGCTTACAGAGCTCTTACATCGGCCTGATCGTGGCCGAACCGGCCGCTTCGAGGATCGACCTGTCCGAATCACTCGACAGGAGGTCCCGAGATGTTCAAGTCAGTAACGAGCAGGGCGCGGGCGGTCGTCACGACCGGCCTGATCGCGGCGCTGGTGGTCGCCGGTCTCGCGGTCGCCCAGAACAACGGCGGCGGCAACGGCGGCAAGGCCAGCCAGGGCAAGGCACGCAGCGGCAAACGGATGCCGCCGCCCCCGGGCGGGCCGCTGGGCAAAGTCGGCAAAGACCTGACCTATGGCCAGCTGCACGTGCAGCGCAACGGCGAAGCGCAGACGATCAGGATCGACGCCGGCGAAGTCGTCTCGACCAGCGACAGCTCGATCACCGTCAAGGAGAACGACGGCAACGAGGTGACGATCTCGGTTGACGACGAAACCAAGGTCCTCGCCGGTCCCGGCAGGGAAACGAGCGTCACCGACCTGAAGGAAGGCCAGCACGTGGTCGTCTGCGGCCCCGAAGGCGAGGCCGCGAAGACGATCGCGGTGCCGCCCAAGCGCGGCCAGATGCCGCAGGGGGGACCGCAGGGCGGACCGCCGGGCGGACCGCAGGGCGGACCGCAGGGCGCTCCGGGTCAGATGCAAGGCTAGGCCTTGTGACCACGAGCTCGTCCAAGGGTTCCGTGCTCGTCGTCGAGGACGAGCAGGCGATCGCCGATCTCGTTCGCGCTTATCTCAAGCGCGACGGGTTCGGCGTCGTCTGGGCCCGCAGCGGCGAGCAGGCGCTGGAGGAGCTGGCCCGCCACCCGGTCCGCCTCGTCGTGCTCGACATCGGCCTGCCGGGAATCGACGGCTTCGAGGTGTGCCGCCGCCTCCGTGCCCGCACCGGCGTGCCGATCCTGATCCTCAGCGCCCGCGACGACGAGGTCGATCGGGTGGCCGGGCTGGAAGCCGGCGCCGACGACTACGTGACCAAGCCGTTCTCGCCCCGTGAGCTCGTCGCCAGGGTGAAGGCGATCCTGCGCCGCACCGGCAGCGGCGCGGAGGCGGAGCACGACGGCGGGCCGCTGGTCGTCGGCGACATCGCGCTCGATCGCGCAGCGCGGACCGTGACGGTCGCCGGCGAAGGGGTTGAGCTGACCGGGCGCGAGTTCGACCTGCTTGCCGCGCTGCTCGCCCATCCCGGCGTAGTGCTGGGGCGGGACCGCCTGCTCGAGCTCGCCTGGGGCGGCGAGTTCCCGGGCGGGACCCGGACCGTGGACGTCCACGTCGCCCAGCTGCGCGCAAAGCTCGGCCGTCCGGACCTGGTGCGGACCGTGCGTGGCGCCGGCTACAAGGTCGTGCCGTGACCCGCTCGCTGCGGGCGCGGCTGTTCGTCGCGATCCTCGGCGCCGTGCTGGTCGGCGTCGGCGCCTCGCTCGCCCTGGGGATCGTGCTGACGCGCGACGCCGTGCGGGGGACGATTCGCCGCGACGTCGAGCAGCAGGCCGACTCCCTGGTCGGACAGCCCTCGCTGCTGCGGGCCTCGCGCGAACGGCAGCGGGCCAAAGGCGAAGCGCGCAGACCGCCTCCACCCGGATTGCCTGCGCCTCCGCCCAAAGGCGTCCTTCCGCCCCGCGCGCCGGGCGAGCGCCCGGTAACCATCGTCAGCCTGGCGCAAGCGCGCCGCATCCTTCCCACCTCCGCGGTGACCGAGCTGCGCCGCAGCGGCAGCGCCGACGGCACCGCGACGATCGCCGGGCGGGACTCGATCTACGCGGCGCGGCGCTCCGGCTCCACGGTCGTCCTGGTCTCGCGCCCGGACCTCGTCAGCGGCGACGACTTCCGCCGCTACCTCTCGGCCCTGCTGATCGCCAGCGGCGCCGCCGCGCTGCTGGCGGCTGCGGTCGCCGCGCTGCTGGCGCGCCGCCTGACCCGGCCGCTGCGGCGACTCCGCGCCGCGGCCGGCGAGCTTGCCGAGGGCCGCCACCCCGAGCCGGTCCCCGAGGTCGGGACCGAGGAGCTCGACGACCTCGCCCACTCGTTCAACCGGATGGCGGCGCAGCTCGCGCTCGCGCGCGACGCCGAGCGCGCCGTGCTGCTCTCGGTCTCGCACGACCTGCGCACGCCGCTGACCTCGATTCGCGGCTATGCGGAGGGGATCGAGGACGGCACGGTCGAGCCCGCAGACGCCGCCGCCGTCGTCGGCCGCGAGGCCGATCGGCTCGAGCGCCTGGTCGGCGACCTGCTCGCGCTCGCCAGGCTGCGCCAGGGCGTGCTCGAGGTGCGGCGCGAGCCGGTCGACCTGGCGGCGGTCGCGCGCGAGGCGGAGGAACGGCTGCGCCCCCAGGCGGCGGACGCGGCGGTCACCGTGCGGGTCCGGGCCGGCGACGCCCGGGCGACCGCCGACCACGGCCGCGCCCTCCAGGTCGTCTCCAACCTGCTCGAGAACGCGATCCGCGTCAGCCCCGAGGGCGGCGAGGTGACGGTCGAGGCGAGCCCCGGCCTGGTCCGCGTCAGTGACGAAGGCCCCGGGATCCCCGAGGAGGAGATCCCCCGCGCCTTCGAGCGCTTCCACCTGCGCGCCCGCGCCGGCCGCGGCTCGCCCGGCGGCGCCGGCCTCGGCCTGGCGATCGCGCGCGAGCTGAGCGAGGCGATGGGAGGCGGGGTGGAAGTGGAGAATCTCCCCGCCCAGGGCGCCCGCTTCACCGTTCGGCTGCCAAGCTGATCGCGCGGAGAAAGGGTTACCCTGCATACAGTGTCGGTCGAACGCGTCGATAAACAGCCAGCTGATCCATGGCGTGCAAATGAGCAGGCGCGACGACGCCAGCTCCGCGAAGACGGCCGCCGCTCACTTGCGGTCAATCTGGCCGAAGGGCTCTCATTGAGTGAATTTCTTTCCACTTTCACGGGGAGCGCGCGGCAGAGTTGAGCCCTGAGCCGCTGCGGTTGAGGGAGCTTCTACAGCGACTTTCCGACGCGGAGGTTCGCTTTATCCTCGTCGGAGACCTGGCCGTAAACGCCTGGGGGTACCTCCGGGCGACGAAGGACGTCGATCTGGTCCCCGACCCTGAGATTGGCAATCTCAGAAAGCTGATCGCCGTGCTGGCGAGCCTCGAAGGAAAGGTCGACGTCGACGGCCGTCTCCTTGCATCCAGTGCGCTCTCGGCCTTCCTGCGTACGGGCGACCGAACCTATGTGGTCACCGACCTTGGCCGGGTCGATGTGCTCCAGGGGCTCCCCCAGGTGCCGTCGTTTGCGGCACTGGACGCGGATGCGGAGGACGTCAACATGGACGGCATTATGGTCCGCGTGTGCTCTCTCGATCAACTCCTTGCGATGAAGCGAACCAGCCAGAGACTGCGCGACAGGGACGATCTCGAAGGACTCGAAGCTGCGCACGGAATCGAGGGCACCACTGAGGAAGAGGCGTGAGGTGCGGATGTCCAGGAGTTTCGCTTGGCTAGCGGGAGGCGCTGCGGTGCTGATTGCCGTGTTGGGTGCGTTCCTGCTGGGCAGGTCGACCGACGGTGGGGCCAACACGGACCGACCGGGCTCACCGGAGCCACAGCGCGAGCCGATCTGTTCCAGGTCAGCAGCCGAGAAGGCCACCATCGCCAGCGAGTTCGACGAGGAGGTTCGCGGCTACGCGTCGGTGAACGCGAGCCTCGCTGGCTACCCACAGACCAACATTCCTTTCTTCACTTCGACTGCGACCGACTACCAGGTGGGCTTGCTGCGCTGCCGCGATGTCACGGGGGACGGCCGCGACGACATGATCGTCGGCTTGGGAGCAGGCGCTGCTGGGCGAATATCTCAGTGGGCGATCTTTGCTCCCGATTCAACGGGCAAGTGGAGCCTCGCCTTTACCCGGATCGGGAGCTTGATCGACTCGTTGAAGGTTGTCGGTAGGTCGATCGTCGTTAGGACGCCGACGTTTGGCGCACACGACCCACTTTGCTGTCCGTCTGGACACAAGTCCGTTCGAATTTTCTTCCGAAGGGGGGAGTTTGTGGCGGACACTTCGCTGGTGGCGCGTGCACACCGAGAAGTGGATATTGCCGACGGGCGAGTCACTCGCCTTGGGCAGCTTGATCCCAGCCGAGACTCGCCGGTCCAGGCGCTCGCCGACTTGGGGTCGCCTACGGCAGTGGGGAGCAGCTTGAATAGTTCTTGCCCCTACGAATGGAGCGATCTCGGTGTGTCGATCACGTTTGCGAATTTCGGTGGAGCTGACCCCTGTGGCCGGGACGGTCGCATCGCGAGCTTTGAGCTGGAGGGATCTCCAGCGGAACAGGCCGGATGGAGGGTCGCCGACGGCGCGGCGGTTGGCATGGACGTCAAGACGTTGCGGCGTTTGTATCCCGGCGGCAGGGAAGACGGTCGCGAACTCGTGCTGGTCGAAACGCCATCGGCGATTGGCGCCGATGGCACGCTCGCTGTCATGACGGCCTTTCTGGCCGGCGGCAAGGCGCTTGCCTATAGATTTTACGTTGGTGCCGCTGGCGAGTGAGGGCGGCGCTACCCTGTCGCGACGAAATCTCCGGGTCGGCTTGTTCCTGCCGTCCCCTGACGATGGAAACGATCACCTCCGAACAGCCGACCGTGCCGGCCGACGCACCCCGTGACGATGCGACCTCTCCCGATCAGGTGATGCCGCGGCGCTCGCCGCTGCGGGCGGCGATCAAGACCGGGCGGCCGCAGGAGTGGGTCAAGAACGTCTTCGTCTTCGCCGGGCTGCTCTTCTCGGGTAAGTTCAACCAGTCGCACGAGGTGCTGGAGGCGGTGCTCACCTTCGTCGCCTTCTGCGCGATCTCGAGCGCCGGCTACTACGTCAACGACCTGATCGACGTCGAGCTCGACCGCAAGCACCCGAAGAAGCGCTTCCGCCCGCTCGCCGCCGGCGAGCTCTCCGAGCGCACGGCGATGACGATCGCGCCGCTGCTCGCCGCCTTCGCGATCGCGGTCGCATTCGCCACGGTCAACTGGCAGGTCGGCCTGATGGTGGTCGGCTACGGGGTCGCCCAGATGGCCTACAGCCTCGGCCTCAAGCAGGTCGTGATCGTCGACGTGATGACCCTCGCCGGGCTCTTCATCCTGCGCGTCGCCGCCGGCGCCGTCGCGGTCGACGCCCACGCCTCGGAATGGCTGCTGCTGTGCACCGGCATGGTCGCCCTCTTCCTCGGCGTCACCAAGCGCCGCCAGGAGGCGGTCTCCGAGCTGCATCAGGGAACCAGCAGCCGCCCGGTGCTGGAGCATTACTCGCTTCCCTTCCTCGACCAGATGGTCGCCATGGTCACCACCGGGACCGTGATCAGCTACTCGATCTACGCGGTCAACTCGCCGATCATCGGCAACAAGATGATGTGGACGATCCCGCCGGTCGTCTACTTCATCTTCCGCTACCTCTACCTGATCTACGACCGCGCCGACGATCGCTCCACCGCGGCGATCGTCTCCGAAGACAAGAGCATCCTGATCGCCGGCGCGATCTATGTGATCACCGCCTTCGCCCTGCTCTACATCTTCAAGTGAGCCTCCACGCGAAGCGGCGCCTGATCGCCCTGGCCGCGATTCTGGCGGTGCTCGTCGTGCCGCTCTGGATCGTCACCGCCTCGGCGTCGAAGAAGCTGCGCTCGGCGCGGATGAGCAGCGGCGTGCGCACGATCCTGCGCGGCGAGCGCGCTGCCGAAGAAGCGGCCCGGCAGAACCGCGCGATCGCGACCCTGCTGAAGACCACGCCGAGCGTCCGCGAGCTGCCGGCGGCGGGTCGCGAGGTGGCGCTCAGCTTTGACGACGGCCCCAGCCCTTACACCGAAGAGATCATCGACATCCTCATCGACCGCCACGTCCCGGCCACCTTCTTCCCGGTCGGCGTGGCGATCGACGAACACCCGGAGACGATCCGGCGCGAGGCGCGCGACGGCTTCGCGATCGGCGACCACACCGTCCACCATCCGCGCATGTCCGAGCTGCCGGCCAGGGAACAGGTGGCCGAAGTCGATGGCCAGGCCGCCGGCCTGCGGCGCAACGCCGCCCCGCCCCCGCACCTGTTCCGCCCCCCGTTCGGCGTCTACGACGAGGACACGCTGAAGATCCTGCGCCGGCGCGGGATGCTGATGGTCCTCTGGACGGTCGAGACCGACGACTACGAGCTGCCGGGCCAGGAAGCGATCGCCGCGCACGTGCTCGAAGCGGTGACCCCGGGAGCGATCGTGCTGATGCACGACGGTGGCGGCGACCGCTCCGAGACCGTCGCCGCGCTGCCCGAAATCATCGCCGAGCTGCGCCGCCGCGGCTACCGGCTGGTCACCGTCCCCCAGCTCGTGCTCGACGCCTCTGTCGATTGATCTGTCCGCTCACTGCGGGGCAGGGCCGCTTCAGCGGAGAACTGTGTTCATCGGGAGCGCCGCCTACCATGATTCACCATGGCCGAGGAGACCTTTCACCCGCTGAGCGCTGCGGAGCTCGCCGAGATCGACGCCCGGTACGAACCCTTCCCGTCGTTCGAGGACTGGCCGAAGGATCTCCCGAATCGGGACCTCTGGCAGGCCGCCCGTGACGAATTCGAGCGCGCTGCCGATCAAGCCACGGAGGCCGATCTCCACCGTGCCCAAGCGATGGCGCGCCGAGTTGCGGCCTTCGACACGGGTGCAATCGAGGGCCTCTACGCCACCAACCGCGGCCTCACGTTCACGGTCGCCGAACAGGCGGCGCTCTGGGAGCAGAAGGTGGATGCCCAAGGTCCCGACGCACGAGCCCTGTTCGAGGCTCAGTTGCGGGCGTTTGAGCTGGTTCTCGACCATGCGACCGAACACTTCCCGAAGTTGACCCAGGCCTGGCTCAGGCGGATTCACGAGGAGATCACGGCTCCCCAGGAGACGTATGTGGTCCATACGCCTGCCGGCTCCCAGAAGCAACCGCTTCCCAGGGGGGAATACAAGAAATACCCCAACCATGTTCGAACTTCCGAAGGGGCGGTGCATGCCTACGCCCCCGTCGAGTTCACCCAGTCCGAGATGCAGCGTCTGGTGGACGAGGTTGAAAGCGAAGGATTCCAGATCGCCCATCCGGTCATTCAGGCCTCATACGCCCACTATGCGCTGGTCGCCGTTCATCCGTTTGCCGACGGCAATGGGAGGTTGGCCCGGGCTGCCGCATCGGTCTACACCTATCGCGATGCATCCATACCGCTGATGGTGCTGGATGAGCATCGTGTCGATTATCTCTCTGCGTTGGCAGCCGCCGACGCGGGCGACGCGAGCTCATTCATCGAAATCATCGAGCGTGTGACCCGAGAGGCCCTTGACCTGGTCAGAGACAGCCTGCAAACGGCGATGGCGCCCCAGCCGGACACGCTGCTTGAAGAGTTCACCGGACTGTACGCCGAAGAGGCGAAGCGCCAGCGGCAAGACAAGCTCGTGCGCAGCTTCGTGGACTGGCTGGTCCCGGAGATCGAGAAGCAGGTCGTGGATCTCGATATTCCCGCTGGGGTGGAGATCGGCATGCAGACGTTTGACAAAACGAATCAAGCCCCACCGAGTGGATTTCGAAATCTGGACGCAGACGGGACGAGGAGCTTCCGGTTCAACCTCGAGTCAGTCTCCCCGGCGTCGGCGAACCTGCCTCGGCGGGTCGACATCTTCGTCGACGGAGACGCAGAGAATGGCGCCGTTCTTCTTCGCGGCGTTCAGACTCCGGACGAACAGTTGCGCTTGGCGCGATCGGATCTGGAGCCGACCATCTCGAGCCTCGCCCAGCGTCGGATCGAAAACTTCGTGAGCAGGGTCCTGGGCAACGGCCTTGCCGAGTTGCTGCAGAAAGCCCGCCAGCAGGTCGGGCGCTGATAGGGGCACTCAGGAGCTGACCGGGAGGTCGGAGACCAACTCGGTCTTGCCGCCGCGCTCGAACTGGAGGTCGATCGTCTCGTTCTTGCGGTAGGTGCCGAAGATGCCGAGGTACATCGCCAGCCAGCGGCCGGTGCCGACCTTCTCCTTGACGATCTCGCGGGTGAAGACGATCTCGCCGGCCCGCACCTCGTAGTCGCTGCCCTCGGTCTGCTGGACGCCGTTGACGAAGACGACGTAGGGGGCCTCGGCGCCGGCCGGCAGCCGCACCCGCCGCCCCGCCGCGTAGCTGCCCTTGGGGATCTCGGTCTCGCTCACGATTCGAGAGTCTCGCGCACCGCGTCGAACGGCGTCTCGAAGGCGGTTGGGTCGAGCTCCTCGCGCCGCACGCCGCCACGGAACGGCATGAACGTCCCGTCCCCCCGCACGTCCACCCCGGCAACGGCCTTGCGCAGCCAGCCGCCGCCGCTCAGCTGAAGGCGCGCGTGGACCTGCTGCTCGGGCCCGAAGTCCCGCAGCGCCGAAACACCCTTCACCGGCCCCTCGGCCCGAATCGCCAAAGCCCGTTCGCGCATCCTCGCAACGGCTTCATCCAGATCACCGAAGCTCTCATGCCCCACGTCGGATCCATGCCGAACCGTCAGCTTCCAGCTCACGCGAGCAGCGTACGTGTCTGGGGTTGGAAGGGTCCTCCGACCCTTCCTACGCTACGCGCCGCGCCGCGGCCGTTTTGGCCGCCGCGCCGGCGGCCCGACGATTTTCTCCGGCCCCTCGCGATCCGCGGTGGCGACGTAGGAGCGCTCGCGCTCGCCGGTGTAGATCTGGCGCGGGCGGGCGATTTTCTGCTCCGGGTCGTCCTTCATCTCCATCCACTGCGCGACCCAGCCCGCCGTGCGCGGGATCGCGAAGATCACCGTGAACATCTCGGTCGGGATCTCCAGCGCCTCGTAGATGATCCCCGAGTAGTAGTCGACGTTCGGGTAGAGCTTGCGCGAGGTGAAGTAGTCGTCGGCGAGCGCCTGTTTCTTCGAGCTCGCGGGCGATCTCGACCAACGGGTTGTACTCGGTCGCCTCGAAGACCTCCTCCATGTGCTGCTGGATGATTCGCGCCCGCGGGTCGTAGTTTTTGTAGACCCGGTGGCCGAAGCCCATCAGTTTCTCTTCGCGGTTCTTGACCCGCTCGAGGAAGCCCGGGATGTTGTCCACCGAGCCGATCCGCCGCAGCATCCGCAGCACCGCCTCGTTGGCGCCGCCGTGCAGCGGCCCGTACAGCGCCGCGACCCCGGCCGCGACCGCCGAGTAGGGGTCGACGTCGGATGAGCCGACGCCGCGCACGGCGTTGGTCGAGCAGTTCTGTTCGTGGTCGGCGTGGAGGATGAAGAGCACGTCGAGCGCCTTCGAGAGCGCCGGCCTGGGCACGTGCTTCGGTTCCGTCTTCTTGAACATCATCGAGAGGAAGTTCTCGGCGAAGTTGAGGTCGTTGTCCGGGTAGACGTAGGGCAGGCCCATGTTGTGGCGGTAGGAGAAGGCGGCCAGGGTCGGCACCTTGGCGATCAGGCGCACGGCCGCCATGTAGCGCTCTTCGGGATCTTCGGTGTGCTTGGCGTCGGGGTAGAAGGTGGAGAGCGCGCCGACCCCGGCGAGCAGCATGCCCATCGGGTGCGCGTCGTAGCGGAAGCCCTCGAAGAGGTGCTTGAGGTCCTCGTGGACGAAGGTGTGGTGGGTGATGTCGTAGACCCAGCGGTCGAGCTGCGGGCCGGTCGGCAGCTCGCCGAAGATCAGCAGGTAGGCGACCTCGAGGAAGCTGGAGCGCTCCGAGAGCTGCTCGATCGAGTAGCCGCGGTGTTCGAGGATGCCCGCTTCGCCGTCGATGTAGGTGATCGCCGAGCGGCACGACGCCGTGTTGGTGAACGCCGGGTCGTAGGAGAGCATGCCGAATTCGTCCTCGTCGACCTTGATCTGGCGCAGGTCCATCGCCCGCACCGTGCCGTCCGTGATCGGCAGCTCATAGGTCCTGCCGGTGCGGTTGTCGGTGACGGAGAGCGAGTCGGTCGGCATCGCGGCGGAATTCTCGCAGCTTGGCCGTGCCGGCTCGTTAACGCACCGGCAACGGCTCGAACTGGGTCATCTCGTGCAGCAGCGCGAAGCGCTCGTCGACCTCCTCGCGGGTCAGCCGGGCGACGCGCTCGGTGCCGAACTCCTCGACGTTGAAGGAGGCGAGCACGGTGCCGTAGCCCATCGCCCGCCGCAGGCTGGCCTCGTCGAGCTCGCCGTCGTGGCCGTCGAGATAGCCGAGGAAGCCGCCGGCGAAGCTGTCGCCGGCGCCGGTCGGGTCGCGCACGTCCTCCAGCGGGAAGCCGGGCAGGGCGAAGAAGCGCTCCTCGGTGAACAGCGCCGCGCCGTACTCGCCCTGCTTGGCGACGACGGCGCGCGGCCCGTAGCCCATCACGGCGCGCGCGGCGCGGGCGAGGTTCGACTCGCCGGTCAGCTGGCGGATCTCGGCGTCGTTGACGACCAGGCACTCGACCTCGGCGATCGCCGCCAGCAGCGAGTCCTTCGCCGTGTCGATCCAGAGGTTCATCGAGTCCAGGGCGCTGAAGCGGGTGGCGTCGCACTGCGACCGCACCTGGCGCTGTAGGTCCGGCTGGATGTTGGCGAGGAAGAGCGTGTCAGCGGCTTTCGCCTCGGCCGAGAGCTTCGGCTCGAACTCGCCGAAGACGCCGAGCTGGGTGTCCTCCGTATGGGCGACGTTGAGGTCGTACTCGTAGCGGCCGCGCCAGAAGAACGACTGCCCGCCGGCGACCTGCTCGATGTCGCCGGTCTGCACTCCGCGGCCCTCCAGCACCTCGAACTCGGCCGGGCCGAAGTCGTCGCCGACCGGGCCGACCGGGCGCACGTCGGTGAAGAAGCTGGCGGCGAGCGAGAAATGGACGGCGGCTCCGCCGAGCATCTTCTCCCGCTCTCCGAATGGGGTCTTGACGGCATCGAAGGCGATCGATCCGACTACGGTCAGCGACACAACTTCTCCCTCTTTTCGTGTTGCAAGGTTTCAGTGCTGCCAGTCAGGGCATCGTAAAGACGTGGACAGGGAACGACCCGTCTCGGGGGCGATGACGCCAAAAGGCTTCCGCCTCGACATCCAGGGCGTGCGCGGCTTCGCGCTGGTCCTGGTCTTGGCCTGCCATGCCGAGATTCCCGGCCTCGGCGGCGGCTTCGTCGGGCTCGACGTCTTCTACGTCCTCTCCGGTTTCCTGATCACCGGCCTGATCCTGACCGAGCTCGACCGCAGGGGCGACGTCTCGATCAGCCGCTTCTACGCGCGTCGCGCCAAGCGCCTGCTGCCGCTGGCGGTGACCGTGCTCGGCTTCATCGTGATCGGCTCGGCGCTGCTCAACTCGCCGCTTCAGAACGAGAAGGTCTCCGGCGACGTGCTCAGCGCCGCCCTCTACGTCGTCAACTGGCACTTCATCGCCGAATCGGTCGACTACTTCGCCTTCCACGACGCGGCGATCAGCCCGGTCCAGCACTACTGGTCGCTCTCGGTCGAGGAGCAGTTCTACCTGCTCTGGCCGCTGACCCTGGGGGTGGGGGCCGGGGTCGCGCGCTGGCGCGGCTGGAACATGCGCCGCACGATCCTGCTGCTGGTCGTGCCGCTCGGCGTCGCCTCGCTGATCTACAGCATCGGCTACACGCCGGACCACACGCGCGTCGCCTACTTCTCGACCCTGACGCGGATCTGGGAGCTGGCGATGGGCGGCGCGCTCGCGCTCGTGCTGCCGGTGGGCTTGAACCTGCCGCGACGGGTGTCCGCGCTGCTCGCCGGCGCCGGCCTCGCCGTGCTCGTCCTCACCGCGCTCGCCTTCACCGGCGACACGCCGTACCCCGGCTGGCGGGCGCTGCTGCCGACCGTGGCGACCGTGGCGATCATCGTCGCCGGCACCGCCGCCGCCGTCTCCGGGCCGATCTCGCTGCTCAACCGGGCGCCGATGCAGTACCTGGGCAAGATCTCCTACGCCTGGTATCTCTGGCACTGGCCGATGATCGTCTTCGCCGGGGCGCTTTGGAGCGACCTGACGCCGCTCGGCCTGACCGCGGTCACGCTCGCCGCCTGGGTGCCGGCGGCGATCAGCCACCACACGATCGAGGAGCGCTTCCGCCACTCGCGCAGCCTCGGCCGGCGGCCGAGGCGGGCGCTGGCGCTGGGGGCGACCTGCACCGCCACCGCCGTCTTCCTCGCGATCGGCTTGCAGGTGTCGAATCCGCCGGTGCCGACCGCCTCGCCCGAAGTCGCTCGCGGGGCGATGGCGGTCGGGCCGCGCAACCCCAACCTTCAAAGGGTCAACTCGGTGCGGCCGAACCCCTCGAGCGCCGCCGCCGACAAGGGGCAGCTGTGGGACGACGGCTGCGTCCTGCTGCACGACGAAACCGACTCGCCGCCGTGCGTCTACGGGGCGCAGAACTCGCCCAAGACCGTCGTCGTCTTCGGCGACTCGCACGCGCTTCAGTGGTTCGCGCCGCTGATCAAGCTCGCCAACCGCAAGCACTGGCGGCTGGTCGGCCTGGTCCGGGCGGGCTGCGTGGTCGGCGACGTGCAGTACGAACGGCCCTGCGACGTCTGGCGCCGCAAGGCGATGCGCCGCATCCTCACCGAAGAGCGGCCGGACCTGGTCATCGTCAGCGACTCGACCGGCGGCCGCTACCAGATCGTGCGCGGCGGCCAGCGACTCGACCGGCGCCGCAGCGAGCCCTTCCTGATCGCCGGCTTCGCCCGCACGCTGCGCAGGCTGAAGCGCAACGGCGCCGAGGTCGCCGTGATCCGCGACCAGCCGCTGGCCCCGTTCGAACCGCCGGACTGCGTCTCGCAGAACCTCGACCAGCTGAACAAGTGCACCTTCATCGGCCGGCGCAAGCGCTGGCACGCATACGACTTCTTCGGCGCGCGGCGGGTCCCGGGCGTGAAGCTGATCGACCCGATTCGCATCCTCTGCCCGCGCAACCGCTGCCCGAGCGTGATGGGCCGCGTGCTCGTCTACCGCAACACCTACCACCTGAGCGCCACCTTCGCCCGCACGCTCACCCCCTGGCTGGAACGCGAGCTGCCCGAACCCTGAGCCCGGGCAAGCCGTTGTCAGTAGTGTGGCGGGCGATGCGCGCGATTCAGATCGACGAGTTCGGCGGCCCCGAGGTGCTCCAGCACCGGGACGTGGCGGAGCCCGTGCCCGCCAACGGCGAGGTCGTGGTCGACGTGGCCCGCGCCGGGATCAACTTCGCCGATACGCACGCGACCCGCAACGACTACCTGGCCGAGCAGCAGCTGCCGCTGATTCCCGGCGCCGAGATCAGCGGTCGCACCGAGGACGGGCGGCGCGTCGCCGCGATCCTCTCTGCCGGCGCCTACGCCGAGAAGGTCGCGGTGCCGGCGCAGATGCTGATCCCGGTTCCCGACGAGGTCGACGACGACCGTGCCGCGGCGCTGCTGCTCCAGGGCCTGACCGCGATGGCGCTGGTGCGCCGCTGCGCCCAGGTGCGGGAGGGCGAGACGCTCGTGATCGAGGCCGCGGCCGGCGGCACCGGCTCGCTCGCCGTGCAGCTCGGCAAGCGGGCGGGCGCCAGGGTGATCGGCCTCGCCTCCAGCGAGGAGAAGCGGGCGCTGGTCGAGCGGCTGGGCGCCGACGCCACGGTCGACTCGCGCGCAGAGGACCTGGGCGAGGCGATCCGCGCCGCCAACGACGGCGAGCGGGTCGACGCCGTCCTGCACATGAGCGGCGGCGACGCCTTCGACGCCGAGTTCGGCGTGCTGGCGCCGTTCGGCCGCATGGTCGTCTTCGGCATCGCCTCGCGCGAACAGCGCGACGTCTCGACCGCCGCCCTGCTGCGCGGGACCAAGGCCGTGATCGGCTTCTGGCTCGTCCACCTGCTGATGAAGCCGGCCGAGGTCGGGCCGATGATCGCCGAGCTGTTCGAGCTCGTCGCCGGCGGCGCGCTCGAGCTCACGGTCGGCGACGTCTACCCGCTCTCGGAGGCCGCCCGCGCCCACGAAGACCTGATCGCCCGCCGCACCAGCGGCAAGCTCCTCCTGGACCCGTCGAAGTGAGCGCCTTCAAGGAACTGGGGCTCGCGCCGGAGATCCAGCAGGCGCTGGAAGAGCTCGGCTACGAGGAGCCCAGCCCGATCCAGGAGAAGGCGATCCCGGAGCTGCTCGCCGGCCACGACGTGATCGGCCAGGCGCAGACCGGGACCGGCAAGACCGCCGCCTTCGGCCTGCCGCTGTTGCAGGGGATCGACCCCGGCAACGACGAGGTGCAGGCGATCGTCCTCACCCCGACGCGCGAGCTCTGCATCCAGGTGACGCAGGCGCTGCGCGCCTACGCCGAGCACCTCGAGGTCGAGATCGTCGCCGTCTTCGGCGGCGCCCCGATCAAATCGCAGCAGTCGCAGCTGCGCGCCGGCGCCCACGTGGTCGTCGCCACGGTGGGGCGGATGATGGACCTGATGTCGCGCCACTCGCTGGTCCTCACCGCGGCGCGCTACGTCGTCCTCGACGAGGCCGACGAGATGCTCGACCTGGGCTTCATCGAGGACGTCGAGAAGATCCTGCGGATGTGCCCGAGCGGGCGCCAGACGGCGCTCTTCTCGGCGACGATGCCGCCGCCGATCAAACACCTCGCCGAGAGCTACATGTACGACCCGAAGACGATCAAAATCACGCCGAAGAAGCTGACGGTGGACGCGATCGAGCAGGCCTTCGTCGAGGTCCCGGCCAGGGAGAAGCCGGCGCGACTGGTCGAGCTGCTGCGGACCGAGGACCCCGAGCAGGCGATCATCTTCTGCCGGACCAAAATCGGCGCCTCGAAGCTGGAGAGGACGCTCAAGGACAAAGGCCTCGACGTGAAGGCGCTGCACGGCGACATGAGCCAGGGCTCGCGCGACGGCGTGATGATCGCCTTCAAGGACCACCGGGTGAAACTGCTGGTCGCCACCGACATCGCCGCCCGCGGGCTCGACATCGAGCACGTCACCCACGTGATCAACTACGACGTGCCCGCCTCATCGGAGGTCTACGTGCACCGCATCGGGCGCACCGGCCGGGTCGGCCGCACCGGCCGCGCGATCACCCTGGTCGCGCCGGCGCAGCGCGAGGAGATCGAGCGGATCGAGCGCGACGTGAAGACCTCGATCGGCGAGTGGGAGAGCCCCGAGGAGCGGATGGAGCACGCCCCGCGCCCGCGCCGGCGGGAGCGGCGGCGCGAGCGCGAGCAGCCGGCGCCCGCGGAGCGCGACGAACCGGCTCCTGACCGCGCGCAGGACGAGCAGGCAGGGCGGCCGGCGAACGGCGACGCGGTCAAGCTCTTCGTCAACCGCGGCGAACGCAGCGGGATCGAAGAGGAGGATCTGCGCTGGGCGCTGCGCGAGGGGGCGGTGCTCCCGGACGAGGCGATCCACGACGTGCGCGTCCTGCACCGCTTCTCCTTCGTCGAGGTCGACCCCGACCAGGCCGACCGCACGGTCGAGTTCCTCGACGGGACGAAGCTGAAGGGCAAGGAGATCCGCCTCGAGATCGCCCGGAGCTGAGCGCCCATACCGCTCAAAACTTAAATACTACTACGTTTTCATCGAATCATGTAATAGGTTCGCCTCCTTTCACCGTTTTGTCAGA
Source organism: uncultured Solirubrobacterales bacterium (assembly GCA_963727465.1). GTDB lineage: Bacteria > Actinomycetota > Thermoleophilia > Solirubrobacterales > 70-9 > VRUE01. Next base: position 350,914 of record CAVSGL010000003.1, read on the forward strand.
TGAGAGGAGACGTGATGCGTCGAATCGGGAGGCTTTTGTCCTTCTCCAACGCGATCGCCTGCCTGGCGCTGTTCGTGGCGCTCGGCGGCTCGGTCTACGCCGCCGGCAAGATTAACGGCAAGCACATCAAGCCGAACTCGATCCCCGGCAACCGGATCAAGGCGAAGACCCTGCCGGGCAACCGGGTCAAGGCAAACTCCCTGGCCGGCAACCGGGTCAAGACCGGCACGCTCGGGGGCGGCCGGATCAAGTCGGGGTCGATCACGGGAACCCAGATCAAGGACGGTTCGCTCACCGGGACCCAGATCGACACGAGCACGCTGTCCGAAGTGACCGCCAGCAAGCTGTCGGGCATCCAGTACGCGACGTCCGGGGTCGCGCTCGGCGGCGTCACCACGCATAGCGCGACGGCGACGTGCCCACCGGGAACCGGCGTGATCGGCGGCGGCGCCGCGGTCAGCGATCCCGAGAATTCCTACATCAACGACTCCGCTCCCACCTCGGGGCACAACGGTTGGAACGCCCGCGCCTGGGGCGAATTCGGCACGAGCATGACCGTCACCGCGATCTGCATCGTGACCGGCTAGTCATTCCATCCGCCTCATCGCCCCGATCCGGCCGCGCGCCGGGTCGGGGCGCCCAGGAGCCCGTCTCTACACGCGGGTCAGCTCGGCGATCTTGGCGAAGAGGCCGTCGAAGTCGATCGGCTTGCCGACGTAGCCGGCGATCTCGAGGCCGGCGTGGTCGTCGCCGTTGCCGCCTTCGGTGTGGGCGCTGACGATCAGCGTCGGGGTGTCGACGCCGGCGGCGCGCAGCTCGCGCAGGGCGTCGATGCCCGACTTGCGCGGCATCATCGCGTCGAGCAGGAGAATGTCGTGGGGAGGCTCGGCGGCCCGCACCGCCTCGACGACCTCCTGCCCGTCGACCGCGGTCTCGACCTCGTGCCCCTCCATCTCCAGCCGCGTGCGGAGCAGCAGCAGGATCGTGTCCGAGTCGTCGGCGAGCAGGATCCGGGCCATCACGCCTCAGCTCCCGAGCGCTCCGGCGAGGCCTGCTCGGGCGCGCCGATCGCCGGCAGGCGGACGCGGAAGGTCGAGCCCCGCCCGGGCGCCGACTCGGCCTCGATCGTGCCGCCGTGCAGCTCGACCAGCGATTTGGAGATCGCCAGGCCAAGGCCGGTGCCGCCGACTCGCTGGGTCTCGCCCGCGTCGCCGCGGCTGAAGCGCTCGAAGATGTGCGCCAGCTGCTGCTCCGGTATGCCGGGTCCGTCGTCGATCACGTCGATCTCCACATCGGCACCGGTGCTGCGCGCCTTCACCTCGATCGTCGCACTTTCGGGGCAATACTCATTCGCGTTGGTAAGCAGATTCACCAATATTTGGCGAATCCGGTCGGTGTCCGCCTCGATCCGCGGCAGCTCGGGCTCGAGCGCGATGCCGAGCCGCTGCCCGCGAGCGTCGAACTGGGCCCGCATCGTCCTCACCGCGTCCTCGATCAGGGGGGCGGTCTCGGTCGGGACCGGCATGATCGTCAGCCGCCCGGCGTCGCTGCGGGCGAGGTCGAGCAGGTCGTTGAGCAGCCGCACGAGGTGACGGGTGTTGTCGAGGATCACCTCGACGGTCTCCGCCTGCTTCGGGCTGAGCTGCTCGCGCTCGAGCAGCAGCAGCTCGGCAAAGCCCTGGACGGAGGTGAGCGGGCTGCGCAGCTCGTGCGAGGCCGTGAGCACGAACTCGTCTTTCAGCCGTTCGAGCTGATCGCGTTCGCCGGCCCGCCGCTGTAGCTCCTCGGCCATCTCGTTGAAGGCGGTGCCCAGGGTCGCCGTCTCCGAGAGTCCGCCGATCTTCACGCGGGCATCGAGGTCGCCCTCGGCGAGGCGGCGGGAGGCGTCGACCAGGTCCTCGAGCGGCCGCCGCATCGAGGCGATCAGCCCGGTGAAGAGCAGCGCCGCGCCGGTCAGGCCGGCGATCAGCCCGGCGCCGACGAGCAGCGCCGTGTCGCGCGTCTCGCTCGAAGATTTCGTCGCGCAGGTTGGCGCGCCGGGCCTGTTGGGCGACGATCGTCGAGCGCGCCGCCGCGGGTCGCCGACCGAGCGTGAGCCGGTTGCGCGCCTCGATCTCGAGCTGGTAGGAGCGGGCGGTGGCGTCCTCGAAGTCCCGCCGCTGCTGGAGGAAGCGGGCGACGCCGATCACCGCCAGCCCGGTGAGGATCGCGAAGGCGATCGCGAAGCCGATCGTCAGGCGGTTGGCGAGCGAGGGGCTGAGCCGGAAGCGGCGTCGGGAATATGCTTGCGAGCCGATGGGCGTCGAGGCTACAGGGACCCCGGACGGGATCGATCGAACGGGCGTTGAGGGCTGGTTCGAGCGGCACGTCCCGGAAGCCGAGCTGCCGCTCGCCTTCGAGCGGATCGCGGGCGGCCACTCCAACCTCACCTATGGTGTGACCGACGCCGCCGGGCGCCGCTGGGCGCTGCGCCGCCCGCCGCTCGGCAAGCGCCTGGGCTCAGCCCACGACATGGCCCGCGAGCACAGGGTCGTCTCGGCCCTGGGCCCGACTCCGGTTCCGGTCGCCCCGGTGGTCGGGATCTGCGAGGACGAGTCGGTCAACGAAGCCCCCTTCTACGTGATGGAGTTCGTCGAGGGTCCGATCCTGCGCGGCCTCGCCGAGGCCGAGGTCTTCCCGGAGGAGGCGCAGAGGCAGGCGATCGGGATGCGCGTCGCCGACACGCTGGTCGACATCCATGCCGTCGACCCGGATGCGGCCGGCCTCGGCGAGCTCGGCCGCAAGCAGGACTACGTCGCCCGCCAGCTGCGCCGCTGGCAGGGCCAGTGGGAGAAGTCGAAGACGCGCGAGCTGGCGGCGATCGATTCGGTCCACGAGCGCCTCTCGGCGCGCATCCCCGCCCAGGGCCCGGCGACGATCGTCCACGGCGACTACCGCCTCGACAACATGATCCTCACGCCGCAGGGCGAGGTCGCCGCCGTCGTCGACTGGGAGCTGTGCACGCTCGGCGACCCGCTCGCCGACGTCGGCCTGCTGATGGTCTACTGGCCCGATCGCGGCGAGCAGGGCGAGGAGGGCCCGATCGCGCTCGGCCAGCCCGCCAACCTCGCTCCCGGTTTTCCCACCCGGGCGGAGCTGCGCGCCCGTTACGCCGAGCGCTCCGGGCGCGACCTCTCCGAGCTCGACTTCTTCGTCGCCCTCGGTTACTGGAAGCTGGCGATCATCCTCGAGGGCGTCTACGCCCGCTACGCCGCCGGCCAGTACGGCAAGGTCGACCCCGGGATCGAACACTTCGCCCGCCTGGTCGAGCGCCTGGCCGAGGCAGCGGAAGAGGCCGAGCGGCAGCGGGGCTGAGTCCTCCCCACAGAGCGGATCGAGACCGGTCCAGAGCTCTTGACGGAAGGGACCGGACCTGGGAGTGTGCAGCTAGTGCCCCTGCCAAACGCGGGCCGGGAGGCGTCTCGTCCTCCCTCCCCACATCTTCCAAGGAGAGGTCTCTTGAAGCATCTACGCAAGCGACTCACGTACGCAAACGTGATGTCGTCGATCGCAGTCTTCCTCGTGATCGGCGGCGCCACCGCGATCGCCGCCAACCTGCCGCCGAACAGCGTCGGCACGCCGCAGCTGAAGAAGAACGCGGTGAAAACCGGCAAGGTCGCCTTCGAAGCGATCAGGGCCGGCAAGCTGTCGAAAAACGCGGTCCCGACCAACCGCCTCCGCAACAGCGCCGTCTCGAACGAAAAGATCGCCAACGGCGCGGTGACGACCGACAAGCTCGGCGACAACGCGGTGACCGAGGGCAAAATCGCCAACGACGCCGTGACGACCGACAAGATCGCCAACGACGCGGTGACCGGTGACAAGGTCAAAGAGTCGACGCTGGGCCAGGTGCCGAGCGCGGTCAATGCGGTTAACGCGGTCAACGCAGCGGCGCTTGGAGGAATCGCCGCGGCGAATTACGCCCAGCGTATGTTCGCTCGGGTCAGCTACACGACCGCAACGGAGTCTCTGATAGCCGCCAGCCCAGGAATCTCAGTGACCACCGAGGGCAGCCTCGGCTTCCCGCGGCTTGTCTTTCCGCGTTCGATGGACGCTTGCGCGATCGTCGGCAGCGCCAATAGCAATACGGGAACGCAGATATTCCGCCGTTCGTCCAACAGTTCGGGATCCATCATCCAGTTCGCCCTGAAGGACGAGAACGGAGCCGCGGTCCGCTCCGATTTCGAAATCATCGCGGTCTGTTGACGCTGAGAGCGGACCGGCTCCGGCCGGTCCGCTCCCATTAGACCTTCGCGAGGGGTTGGGGGGCTCCCGCTCGCCCGTCGTCTCGGCCTCGGCGCGCTTGGACCAGCGGTTGAACTCGCGCTGGGCGAGGGCCATCTCGTGGACCTCGTCGGGGCCGTCGGCGGGGCATGCGTGCGAGGCGTTACCGCTCGGCGATGTTCCTCATCCGCACCAGTAGGGCCGCCGACGGGGTGACCTTGCCGGTCACGTAGGTCGACAGACGAGGTGGCGAGGTGCCGATCCGGGATGCGAACTCGGCGCGGGTGAGGCCGGATTTGGTGACCAGTTGCGCGACTTCGGCGGCGACGGCCTGCCGCTCGCTCGACTCGGCCGCCTCGCGAGCCCGCGCGACGACTCGTTCGATCGCCTTCGCCACCCCGTAGGGGCGGCTGTAGGCAAGCACCTCTTCGACCCGGCGGGCGACCGGCCCCCAGGGGTCGTCGCGGATCGCGGCCGCCAGGCGTCGCCGATCGGAGAGGCCGCCGCGCTCGAGCGCGGTCTGGATCGCCTCCAGGGGACGGTCACCCGCCGGTGAGCGTGGCGAGGGTTCTGCGGTCGGTCGGGTCGATTCGCTCCAGGCCGTCGACGTCGTCGAAGGCGGAATCGGTGGCGAGAATGGCGTCGATGCCGCGGTTGAGCGCGACGGCCGCGAACACCGCGTCGCGGGCGTCGAGGCCCGGATTGCTCTCGAAGAGATCGAGGCCGAGCAGGGCGTCGTCGGGCTCGACCGGATGCAGGCGGACGAGTTTGGCGACGTTTCTTGCCGCCGTGGTGGCGCCGTCCCGATCGCCGGTCCGCCTGAGGCGCTGGTTCGCGAGCTCCTGCAGGAGGTCGGCGCTCGCCTCCCCCCGCAGCTCTCCTACGGTCGCGCGCTCGAGGATCTCGCGGCAGGGCGTTCGGTATCGATGCTCGCCCCCGAGCGCGTAGCTGAAGATGGCGGTGTCGTACAGGAAACGCCTCACGGCGCTTCCAGCTTGCGCGTCCGCTCGTCGAGCATCTCGCGCTTCTGATCCTCCCAATCGGGCTCGGGGCCCGTGGGTGGAGACATCGCCAGGAGGGCCCGCCCCGCTCGCTCCCGCTCGGTGTCGTGAGCCGGCCGGACGTACTCATGATCGATCGCACGCCTGACCAGCTCCCCGACGGGCGTGCCGCTCCGCGCCGATTCGCGGCTGAGCAGCTCGAAGCGCTCGTCGTCGACCAGGATCTGGATACGTCTATTCAACATGTGCATACCTTAGCAGGCAGGCTGCACATGTCTACTGAGGATTAAACCGTTTGCGCTGGCTACTTGGGGAGGATTCCCGCCCCCTCGAGCCAGTCGGCGAGCTTGACCTTGTAGCTGTCCAGCTCATCGAGGAGGACCTCGACCGCCTCGTGCAGTGCGCGCCAGGAGACCGGTGGGTAGGCGTGGGCCAGCTCGTTGCGCATGTCCTTGACGTCTTGCAGTCGTGCTGCGGCGGCCGCCGAGATCACGCGAAGATCGGCCAGGCGGTCCCACGGGGCGCCGTCGCCGCGGAGATCGAGGTCGTTGCGCTGGGCCTCAGCAAGCCCTCTCGATGCCAGCTCCTCCATGTAGGCGATCAGGACGTCGAGCTCCCGCTCGATCACGGCGACCTTGTTCCGCTCGCGCGGGTCGCTGGACTGTGCAGCTTTCTTGATCGCCTCGACCGTCAGCGTCGGAGCGAGGTCTTCGATCGCCACCATGAGCTGCTCGCGAGCGATCGGAATCCGCCCGAGAATGTAGTCAAGGCGCTTCTGGCCTTTCGTCCGTCGGGCCGGTTCGGGGGCATCGCTCGGGCCGGCCGTCATCGAGCGTCGAGCCTCTCCCGCGCATCGGCGATCGCCTGCCGCGCGGCACCGGCGATCGCGTTCTCTTCTTCGACCGCCGCGCGGAACGTCTTCTTCCTATGACGTGTGAGCCTGCCCCAGATTTCATCTCGATCGACGATCACCCTTCCCTCGCGCAGGATCTCTGCCAGCAGCACGGGAGACTCGTGGGCGTCGTCCAGAAGGACGAGATGGATCGGTCGCTCGATCCGCCCCTGGAGCCGCCGCCGAAGTTGGACCACCTGTGCGAGGTCGCCGGTGGAGTGCTCGATCAACAGGTCGACATCCGACCCGGGACGGTCGTCGCCGGTGGCGGTCGAGCCGAAGAGGATCGCGAGGCGGACGCTGTGCTCCGTGCGCAATGCGCGGCGCAGGCCGCTCAGAAGCGCCCAGTGCTCGCGCAGGTAGGTCTCCTCGGCGTAGGGCAAGCGCAATTCCCCCCTGCCTCGCTGTTCCCCTCGCAGAAGACCGTCGTTCGCATACCGACGAAGCGTCCTCTCATCGCATCGCAGCGCCTCGGCGGTCTCTGACAGAGCGTGGCTCATGTGTCCAGATCATAACGCTCATGTGTCCAGGTCTAACTCGCGGCGAGCGAGGACGATCTCAAGAAGGGACCTCTCGCTGTGCTGACATCGTGCATCACGGTGTTTCCAGCTTGCGAATCCGCTTGTCGAGCATCTCGCGCTTCTGATCCTCCCAGTCCGGCTCGGGGCCTGCGGGTGGAGACATCGCCAGGAGGATCCGTCGTGCTCGTTCGCTCTCGGTCTCGCCGGTCGGGTCGGCGCGATCGGACTTGGCGGCTGCAACGAGCCGCATCCGCACCATCAACGCCGCGGACGGCGTCACCTTGCCAGTCGCATAGGTTGACAGGCGGGAGGCGGAAGTGCCGATTCGGCTGGCGAACTCGGTGCGGGTAAGACCGGACCTGTCGACCAGTTGCGTCACTTCGGCGGCGACGGCCTGCCGCTCGCTCATCTCGGCCTCATCGCGAGCCCCAGAGACGATTCGTTGCATCGTCTTCGCCACCCCATATGGGCGGCTGTAGGTGAGCACCTCCTCGACTCCGCGGGTGACCGGCCCCCACGGGTCGGCGCGGATCGCCTTGGCCAGTCGTCGCCAATGCGAGAGGCTGCCGCGCTCGAGCGCTGCCTGAATTGCCTCTTGCGGCCATTGGGTGACCGGGTCGTCCGGCGAGGCGTTGACGTTGCGGAAGGTCAGAGAGCCTTGGACATGCTTCGACATGGACGAAACATGATGTCAGCTATACCCCCGGGCGACCGAAAGGGAGGATTCCCGTCTCCTCAGCCAGTCGCCGAGCTTGACCTCATAGCTGTCCAGCTCGTCGAGGAGGACCTCGACCGCCTCGCGCAGTGCGCGCCAGGAGACCGGTGGGTAGGCGTGGGCGTCGACCAGATTGGGGCGAACCTGTCGCGGGATCAACTGCATGAATGACCTGACTGACAACTAGGGATCAATAGGTCTACAGATTGGGATTTCGATTCTTACAATCTGGGATCTTTCCTCTTGCAGATTGGGATTTCCAGCCCGGCAGATCGTGAATTCATGCCTGGACAGAACGGGAACGCGATCGGAACGCCGATTCGGCGCGGGCTCAGACCATCCGCGGCGCGTGCCGGGGCTCGGGCTCTTCGCCCGCCGCCTCGGCCTCGGCGCGCTTTGACCAGCGGTTGAGCTCACGCCGGGCGAGGACCATCTTGTGGACCTCGTCGGGGCCGTCGGCGAGGCGCAGCATGCGCGAGAAGCGCCAGAGGGAGGCGAGCGGGGTGTCGTCGGTCATCCCGAGCGAGCCGTGGATCTGGATCGCGCGGTCGAGCACCTCCATCACCATGTTGGCGGCGACGATCTTGATCGCCGAGATCGCCTGGCGGGCGGCGCGCTTGCCCTCGGTGTCCATCTTCCACGCCGCGTACATCGTCAAGAGGCGCGCCTGGTCGATTTCCATCCGCGAGGCGGCGATCGCCTCCTGGACGAACTGCTTGTCGGCCAGCGGCCCGCCGAAGGCCTCGCGCTCGTTCGCCCGCCGGCACATCATCTCGTGCGCCCGCTCGGCGGTGCCGATCGCGCGCATGCAGTGGTGGATGCGCCCCGGCCCCAGCCTGTCCTGGGCGATCGCGAAGCCCTGTCCCTCGCCGCCCAGCAGGTTGGCGGCCGGAACCCGGCACCCTTCGTAGCGGATCTCGCAGTGCCCCGGGCCCCCGTCGTGACCCATCACCGGGATCGGCCGCACGAGGTCGAACCCCGGGTTGTCGGTCGGCACGCAGATCATCGAGGCGCGCGCGTAGGGGGCCGCCTCGGGGTCGGTGACGACCATCGCGATCGCCAGCTCGGCGCCGACCGCGCCGGAGGTGAACCACTTGTGGCCGTCGATCACCCACTCCTCGCCGTCGCGCACGGCGCGCGCCTGCAGCAGCGTCGGGTCGGAGCCCGAGACATCGGGCTCGGTCATCGAGAAGCAGGAGCGGATGCGGCCCTCGAGCAGCGGCTCGAGCCAGCGCTCGCGCTGCTCGTCGCTGCCGTGCTCGGCGAGGATCTCCATGTTGCCGGTGTCCGGCGCGGCGCAGTTGAAGGCCATCGGCGCCGCCGCGGGGCTGCGGCCCATCTCCTCGCAGAGCAGCCCGTACTCCCAGTTCGTCAGCCCCGGCCCGTAGCGCTCGTCGGGCATGAAGAGGTTCCAGAGCCCCTCGGCCCTGGCCTTCTCGCGCACCTCGATGAGGATCTGCGGGTAGGGGACGCCGGGCGCCACCTCCCGGTCGAGCGCCTCCATGATCTCCCGCTCAGACGGGTAGAGGTGCTCGTCCATGAAGTCGAGGATGCGCTCGCGCAGGGTCTCGACCTGGGGGCTCGGCTTGAAGTCCATCGCTTCGCTTCCTCTCCTCGATTCGGGTGCGAGAAAGGTACTTCCCCCGGCGCGGTCGAGGTTTTCACCGCTATGCGATCAAAACCTCGACCGCGCTCAGCGGCAACGGTAGCGGGCGAACAGCTCGCCCTCGTCCTCGAGCAGCCAGGCGAGCTCGAGGCGGAGCGGCTCCCCCAGGCCGCCCTCGAGGATCGACGGCGGGCCGGCCCCGGCGAGCTTCGGGGCGATCGTCAGGAACAGCTCGTCGACGAGGCCCGCCGCCTGTAGCGAGGCGTGCAGCCGCGGACCTCCCTCGCAGAGCAGCGCCCGCACGCCGTCCTCGCGCAGCGAGCGCAGCAGCGCCGGCAGGTCGGCCGGCCCCTGCGGCCCGCTTTCGACCACGACGAGGCGCATGTCGAGGCCCGCGTAGCGCTCGGCCCGTTTCGTGCCGGCGCCGATCATCACCGCGTCGAAGCGCCCGCGCAGCCCGCTCAGCATCGCCGTGTCGGTCCGCGAGCCGATCGGCCCCGAGACCCCCTCGATCGCCGCCCGCCCGTCGACCGTGGCGGCGAAGTTCATCGCCAGGAAGGGACGGTCCTCGGGCGGGTCCGCCCCGGGGTGGTAGGAGCCGAGCTGCTCCTCGATCGTGGTCGGGCCCGGATCGGGCATCAGGCGGCGCATCGTTGGGAGGGTATTGGTGCGTTCGCTGCTTGTCGCGCTCAGCGCTGCAAACAGCGAACGGGCTCAGGAGTAGTCGTGCCAGCCGGCGAACTCGCGGCCGGCGAACTCCTGGAGGGCGGCGACGTCGGCGCCGAAGCGCCCGCGCAGCGTCTCGAACAGGTCGTCGGGCAGCTCGGGCTTCGGTGCCGGCGGCTTCTCCGGGTCGTGCACGACCTTCTCGACGATCCAGCGCAGCGACTCCGGCAGGCGGTCGAAGTTGCGGTCGAAGGAGCGCAGTCCGGGCAGTTTCACCAGCTTCTCCATCACCTGGTATTTGTCGCCCTGCTTGGCGCTCGACTTCTCCCACTCGCGGTCGAACTGCTCCGAGGTGAAGCCCTCGTCGACGCCGGCGAAGCGGAAGGCCCTGCGCATCGTCTCTTCGCGTTCGCGCTGTAGCTCCTCCTGCGAGATCACCTCGATCTGCTCGCGGTCGAACAGCTCCAGGTAGGGCTGTAGCTGCATCCAGTACATCGAGCGGTGGATGTAGGAGGTGTCGGGCTGGGACAGGGTGGGGACGAGCTCGCGGGTCTCGTAGCCGGCGCCGGTCGCGTGCACCCAGTGCGAGAGGATCCGCTTGATCGGGTCGCGCACCATGTAGATCAGGCGGGCGTCCGGGCAGTGCGCCCTGATCCGCTCGGGCACGCCCTTGAAGCGGGGCAGGTTCGTGTAGTGCGGGGAGGACTCGCCGCGCACCGGCAGGCGACCGTCGAAGCGGCTCGCGTACCAGTCGAGGCCGAGGTCCCAGTTGAGCTCCTCGACGAAGAAGTTGAGCTCCTTCGGCTTCGACATGTGGATCTCGGGGTGCAGGCCGAGGTAGTGGTGGATGCTGGTCGTGCCGCACTTGAGGCCGCCGACGATGATCAGGTTCGGCAGCTTGGCGTGGCGCTTGCGGCGGCGCCGGAAGCGGTTGCCGCGATCGCCGCTGAAGCGCTCGCGGGCGCGGTCGCACATCGCCGCGTCGGCGGGGTCGTGGGGCGCGGCGGGCAGCGTCTGGGTCGGGTTGGGGTCTGACACGAGCGGGCTAGTGTAACTGCGATGCCCTTCGCCGACTTCGCATCGAGCGCGGAAGCGTTCGGCCACGCCGCGGCGCGCTTCTTCGAGCACCTCTCGGACGTGCGCTGGACGCCGTTCGCGCTGGCGCTGCTCTGTCTCGCGGCGATGCAGCTCGCGCGTGCCTGGGCCTGGCGCAACGTCCTCCGCGCCGCCTATCCCGGCGTGCGCATCTCCTTCCTGCGGCTCAGCGCCGCCTACCTGGCCGGAGCGGGGATCAACGCGATCCTGCCCGCCCACGCCGGCGACGCGACCAAGGTCTTCCTCGTCAAACGCCAGATCCCCGGCTCCTCCTACCCGGCGGTGACCTCGTCCTTCCTCGTGCAGACGGTCTTCGACACCAGCGCCGGGCTGCTCGTCCTGCTCTACGCGGTCACCCAGGGCCTGCTGCCGCAGCCGCCCGATCTACCGAACCTGCCGGCCTTCGAGCTCTCCTTCTGGGCCGAGCACCCGCGCACGTTCCTGATCGTCACGGCGGCGCTGCTGCTGGCGACCGCGATCGCGATCTACCTGCTGGCGCACCGCGTGCGGGCCTTCTGGCGGCGGGTCCGGCAGGGCGTCGTGATCCTGAAGATGCCGCGCCGCTACCTGCGCGAGGTCGCCGCCTGGCAGGGGGTCGGCTGGCTCTTCCGCTTCGCCGCCTTCTGGTTCTTCCTCGAAGCCTTCGCCATCCCCGGCACGGTCGGCAACGTGCTGCTGGTGATGAGCGTGCAGGCGATCGCCAACGTCGTTCCCTTCACCCCCGGCGGCGCCGGCGCCCAGCAGGCGCTGCTCGTCGCGACCCTGAGCGGCCCTTCGCGCACCGCCGTCCTCTCCTTCTCGGTCGGCACCCAGATCGCGATGGCGGCCTGGTCGGTGATCCTCGGCTTCGCCGCGATCCTGCTCGTCTTCCGCACGACGGATTGGCGCGGCTTGATCAGACAGGCGGAAGAGGAGAAGGGGCGCGAGGGGGACGCCCCGCCAGCTCGCGCCTAGCTCGACCAACCCGGATACACGCCCTGGATCTTCCAGCGCCAGGGCGGTTCCTCGCCGGGCGGGAAGTCGTACTGGTCGCGGCCCGGCAGGGTCTCAAGCGGGACGAGGTTCGGGTCGTCCTTCAACAGCACGCGGACGTGGCTCGCTGCTTCGACCTGGGCGCGCCCGGCGCGCCGCACGATGCGCTGCCAGCCGAGCGTCGGCCGGTAGAGCCAGTAGTCGATCTCGACCTCGCCGTCGGCGCGGCGGCGGTCGAGTAGCTCGGTGAAGACGGTCACGCGGCGGTTGGAGGCGGTTACGTGTGGTCCCGCGGCGACGGCGCAGCTCTCGCGCCGGCAGCGGCGGAAGTCGACCGGCACCAGCGGCAGGCCCGAGGGTCCGCGGCGGGCGGACGGCAACGGGGCGAGGGCGCGGCTCAGCCGCGCCAGCGGCCAGCCGTAGGCGGGGACGAGGGGATGGTGGCGGCAGGGGCCGGGGAGGCGCGGCGCGCAGGCCAGCCGGCGGGCGATCGTGCCGCCGAGCCCGCGGCGGGGGTCGATCCCGTCGCCGGCCGCGAGGGCAGCGATCGTCGCCGCCAGCAGCAGAGCGAGCAGTGCCATCAACCCGGCCTGCTCGACGCTTGCCGCTCCCGCCTCGCTGCGCATGGCGGCGACGCTAGGAGGTCTCGACGCACGGATGGCGCGCTCTTCGTGACGACTTCGAGTCGCGAGACGCGCGGTCTGCTTACATTCCCCCTGTGGAGGGCTTCAACCTCTTTGGCGACCCCGACGAGTTCCGCGCCCGCATGGAGGAGCTCAGCGAGCAGATGCAGTCCTCCCAGCGTGTCGCCTGGGCCGACAACGCGATCAAGCTCGCGGTCGAGCTGACCGTCGCCTCGGTCCGCCAGATGGATCTCACCGGCTCCACCGACGAGCAGGCGATGCAGGCGCGCGACGCGATCCGCGTCCTCTTCCCCGAGGCCGTGACCCTGGTCCGCGAGGCCCGCGAAGGTTTGTCCTAGAGCAGCTCGAAGCGCAGCGAGACGGCGCCGCCGCGGCGCAGCACCGCGGCGATCAGCTCCAGCGGCACGGCGGCGATCAGCGCCGGGATCGCGACGACGACCGAGATCAACCCGTCGAGGCGGCGCTGCCAGGGCCGCTCGGCCGCAACGGGATCGCTGCGGCCCAGGGCGCCGAGGGCGACGTTGCGACCGAAGGTGAAGCCGTTGAGGATCGTCTGCCACATCGTCGCGATGCCCTTGCCCGGCGACCAGCGGACGGCGGTCACGACCTGGTCGCGGCGGGCGACGAGGCGGCGGACGGCCTCGGGCGTGAACAGGTAGCGCGTCCCCGCCGGCAGCCCGGCCCAGCCGGCGCCGCCGATCCAGGCGGCGAAGCCGGCGCGGTTGGCGATCGCGGCACTGCTGCCCTCGCCGAGCCGGTCGAGCTCGCGCAGCGCCGCCTCGGCGTCGCCAGGCGCTCCGACCACGCCCAGCCCGCAGCTCTCGCAGCGGCTGACCGGACCGTCGAGCCCCGGCCGCCGGTCGATCCAGCCGAAGAGCGGCTCGCCGCAGGCGGGGCAGGGGGGGTTGTCGGGCCCGGCGCCGGCCTCGAGCGGCACGACCGGGGTGCGCTTCGCGCTATCCATGCGCGGTAGCGTACGGGGAGTGAAGCTGCGCGAGATCATGACCGCCGGGGTCGTCACCGCGACGCCGGCCTCGAGCGCGATCTCGGTCGCCCGCCAGATGCGCGACAACCGCGTCGGCTCGGTCGTGATCGTCGATCCCGGGGGTTCGCCGGTGGCGATGGTGACCGACCGCGATCTCGCCGTGCGCATCTTCGCCGACGGCGTCGATCCCGAGGCCGCGGTCGGCGACCATTCCTCGCGCCCGCTGATCTGCGGCGAGCCGGAGATGGAGCTCGACGAGGCGGCGGCGCTGATGGTCCAGCACCGGGTCAGGCGGCTGCCGGTCCTCGACGGCGATAGCCTCGCGGGCATCGTCACTCTCGATGACATCGCGGTGCGGACCGGCAACCTCGAGCTGGCGCAGAGGATGACCGCCGAGGTGATCGAGGGCGCCCTGCCGCAGTTCTACTTCCACGAGCGGGGCTGAGCGAGCCCCGATGCCCGACAGGACGTCGATTTTGGCCTGGGAGCAGCGCTGGGCGCGGCCGGCGGCGTTCGCCAGCTTCGGCGCGATCCTCTTCATCGTCGCCGCGATCCTGGTCGCCTCGCAGGGGGTCGGCCACGGCAGCGGCGATTCCGAGCTGCTGCGCAACGTCGATGCCCACCGCAGCGCCCAGCTGATCTCCAGCATCCTCCAGGCGGTCGGCGTCGGCCTGCTCGCGGCGCCGCTCTACTACCTCTTCCGCGCCGCCAAGGCGCGCAGCGAGAAGATGCGCGGCCAGCTCGTCGGCGTCGTCATCGCCGCGCCGCTGTTCCTCGCCGTGCTGGCGATCCTCAGCGGCGTCTCGACCCTGCACGCCGCCTCGGACTTCGTCTCCAGCGAAGTGCCGCGGCTGACGGCGAAAGGCGTCTCGCTGGGCAGCGATCGGGCCAACGAAGTCGCCAGCGACACGATCACCGAAGCACCGCTGCGGCCGCTCGCCGCCGGCTTCGGCCTCGGCGGGCAGATCGGCTTCCTGGTCGCGATGGTCTACACGGCGCTGTACGCGATGCGCACCGGCCTCCTGACCCGCTTCTGGGGCTCGCTCGGGATGGCGCTCGGCGCCGTCTCCTTCATCTTCTTCCAGTTCACGCTGCTCTGGTTCGTCTACCTCGGGCTGCTGCTCGCCGGCTGGGTGCCGGGGGGCAAACCGCCGGCCTGGGAGAGCGGCGAGGCGGAGCCCTGGCCGACGCCGGGAGAGCGCGTCGCCGGCGCGGATGAGATCGCCGGCAAGGATGAGGCCGAATCTGACGAGTGACCCGGTCGTGCGCCTTCGCGGGGTCCGCAAGACCTACGGCGAGGGCGAGGTCGCCGTTCATGCCCTGCGCGGCGTCGACCTCGAGATCTGGCCCGAGGAGTTCGTCGTCCTGCTCGGCCCGAGCGGCTCGGGCAAGACGACGCTGCTCAACCTGATCGGCGGGATCGAGCCCGCCAGCGCGGGCGAGATCGAGGTCGCCGGCAGCGACGTGACCGAGCTCGACGAGGAAGGCAGGACGCGGTTTCGCCGCGAGACGGTCGGCTTCATCTTCCAGTTCTTCAACCTGATCCCGACCCTGACCGCGCTCGAGAACGTCGAGCTCGTCGCCGAGCTGGGCGACGGCGCCAAACGCGCCCCGGAGATGCTCTCGCGGGTCGGCCTCGGCGACCGCACCGACCACTTCCCGGCGCAGCTCTCGGGCGGCGAGCAGCAGCGCGTCGCCGTCGCCCGCGCGCTGGCCGGCGGGCCGCGCGTCCTGCTCGGGGACGAGCCGACCGGGGCGCTCGACCTGGAGACCGGGCGCACGGTGCTCGCCCAGCTGCACGAGCTCAGCCACCAGCTGCACCAGACCGTGCTGGTGGTCACCCACAACGCCGCGATCGGCCGCATGGCCGACCGCGTGCTGCGCATGCGCGACGGCCGCATCGTCGGCGACGAGCGCAACGAGTCGCCGGCCCCGGCCGAGCAGCTCGAGTGGTGAGGCAGGCCGTGGGCTCGAGGACGCTGCGGACGAAGGCGCGCCGCGACATGCGGCGCCAGCGCGCCTCCTTCCTGGCGATCGCGGTGACGATCTTCCTCGGCGTCGCCCTCTTCGGCGCCAGCTACGACGCCTACCGCAACCTCGACTCGTCCTACCAGCGCTCCTTCGCCGAGTACCGCTTCGCCAACCTGACCGTGACCGGGGGCGACAGCGGTCGCATCGCCGCGGAAGCGCGCCGGGGGGCCGGGGTCGAAGCGGTGCAGACCCGCGTGCAGGCCGACCTGCCGCTGCACGTCGGCCGCGACAAGTTCCTCGGCCGGGTCGTCGGGCTGCCGGCGGGGAGCCAGCCGGCGGTCGACCGGGTCGAGGTCGAAACCGGCTCCCACCTCGAGCCGGGCGAGCCGGACGGCGTCCTTGTCGAGAAGCACATGGCCGACGCCTTCAACCTCGGCGTCGGCGACACGGTCACCGCGGTCGGCGCGACCGGACCGGCGCCCCTGCGGATCGTCGGGGTCGCCTCCTCGCCGGAGTACTTCTGGCCGGCGCGCAGCCGCCAGGACATCCTGCCGGCGCCGAAGGACTTCGGCGTGCTCTTCGCGCCCGAGCCGTTGGCCCGGTCGCTCGCCGGGACCTCCGGGCCCAACCAGGTGGGGATCTACTACGCGGGCGGCAACGACGACCCGGCGCTGACCGCGAAGCTGAGCCGCCGCGCGAGCGCGCTCGGCGCCGCCGACGTCCTGACTCGCGCCGACCAGCCCTCCAACAGCGCCCTACAGCAGGACGTGAAGAGCTTCCGCGAGCTGGCGATCCTCTTCCCGCTGCTCTTCCTCACCGCGGCCGCGCTCGCGACCGGTGTGCTGATGCGGCGCCTGGTCACCGCGCAGCGGCCGACGATCGGCATGCTGCGCGCCTGCGGGCGCTCCCGTCGCGAAGTTGTCGCGCACTACCTCACCTTCGGCGTCGTCGCCGGCCTCGCCGGCGGGGTGCTCGGCGCCGCCGCCGGGATCGGCCTCGCCGGCGCGGCGACGAACGCCTATACGAGCGAGCTTTCGATCCCGATCACGCTGACCTCGATCTCGCCGCTGACGGCGCTGATCGGAGTCGTCTTCGGCCTGCTCACCGGAGCGCTCGCCGCGGCGCTGCCGGCCTTCGCCGCGGCGCGGGTGCCGCCGGCGGAGGCGATGCGGCGCTTCGCCCCGGCGCGCACCGGCGGCCTCAGCCTCGCCGAGCGCCTGCTGCCGCCCCTGCGGCGGCTGCCGGTGCGCTGGCGGATGACGATCCGCGCGGTCGGCCGCAACCCGCGCCGCTCGCTCTCGACGATCTTCGGCGTCGTCCTCGCCCTCACCCTGATCCTCGTCTCCTGGGGCATGATCGACACCACCCAGATCCTCGTCGACCGCCAGTACAACGAGATCGACCGCCAGGACGCCGAGCTCTACTTCCGCGGCGCCCTCGACCCCACCGACATGCGGCGGGTGCGCGACACGCCGGGCGTGGCGGAAGCCGAAGCGGGGGTGGACGTGCCGGTGACCCTGCGGGCAGACGGGGAGAGCTACCAGACGGCGCTGAAGGGCTTCAATCGCGACACGAGCATGCACGGCTTCCGGCTCGAGGGCGGCGGCACGACGACGCTGCCCGCGGAAGGGCTGCTGGCGGGCGAGGCGCTGGGCTCGAAGCTCGGCGTATCGGTCGGTGACGAGATCGAGGTGGCGGCGCCGGGGACCGGCGCCTCGGCGAGCGCGCCGCTGAAGGGCTTCCTCGAAGAGCCGCTGGGCACCTACGTCTACGCGCCGCTCGGCCAGATCCGGCGGCTGGCCGGGCCGCGGGCCGGCCTCGGCAACGTCGCCTACGTCCGCTACGCGCCCGGCGCCGACCGCGAAGCGATGCGGCGGCGGCTCAGCGGGCTGCCCGGCGTCGTCGCCTTCGGCGACTCCAACGCCCTGCTCGACACGGTCAACGAATACCTCGGCCTCTTCTACGCCTTCGTCGGGATCATGCTGATCTTCGGCGCCGCGATGGCCTTCGCGCTGCTCTACAACTCGATCCAGGCCAACCTCGCCGAACGGGCGGTCGAGGTCGCGACCCTGCGCGCCGCCGGCATCCGCTTTCGCAGCCTCTCGCGGATGATCACCGCCGAGAACTTCCTCGTCACGGCGATCGGGATCGTCCCCGGGCTGATCGTCGGGGTCGAGGTCTCGCGCCTCTTCCTCGCCTCGTTCGGCAGCGACGCCTTCAGCTTCGATCTACAGATCAGGGCGACGACCCTGGTCTTCTCCGCCCTTGCGATCCTCGCGGTCTCGCTGCTATCCGAGCGCCCGGGCCTGCGGGCGGTCAAACGACTGGACATCGCCGAGGTGGTTCGGGAGAGAGCGGCCTGAAGCGGCCCTGGCCCGGAACCGTCAGGTAAGACTTGTTGGGCGCAGCGGATTCGCCTCGTCGGCGATCGTCTTGCGGTACTGGCGCCAGCCGTGGAAGTTGCCGCACCACTCGTCGCCCGCCGGCTGCGCCGGGTGCTCGAGCGGCGACATGTGGCCGCCTTCGAGCAGGCGGTCGTACAGGCCGATGTCGGCGGCGAGGTCGCGTTCGCCGGCGTGGGTGAGGTAGCTGACCCGCGCGCAGCGGCCGGCCGAGACCTTGATCAGGTCCTCGAGCGAGTCGATCTGCTCGCGGTCCTCGGGGCGGACGAGCGGCAGGTGCCACTCGTCGTCGCCGAGCTCAGCCGGCGCCGAGTCCTCGCGCGCCGCCCGCATCGCGGTGGCGATGCGGCGGATCTCCGGCTGGGCGTCGCCGTGGCAGCGCAGGTTGAAGAAGTTCTCCCACTCGGTCGCGGTGACGATCACCGTGTGCCACATGAACGGCTCCAGCAGGCGGTTGGCGACCTGCTTGTGGACGTTGAGCCACTCGCCCGGCCGCTGCTCGCCCTTGTAGATCTGCTCGATCCGGACGAGCACGTCGGGCAGGTCTTCGCCGGCGGCGACCTCGCTCGGCCCGGCGACCAGGGCGAGCACGCGGCGCACCGCGTCGTCGCGGGCGGCGAGCCACTCGCGCTCGGCTTGCAGCCGCTGCTCGCCGCCGAGCGGCGCCCCGGCCTGCATGCCCGGCTGGTTGGAGCCGAACTCGATCGGCACGTAGGGGTCCTCGAGCACGCGGCGCAGCTGCTTAAAGATCGGGATCGCCCGCGAGCTGGCCGAGTTGCGCGAGAAGACCCGGTGCGTGTTGAACTCGGCGAGGACGAAGCGCGGGAAGGTCGCCTCCAGCGTGGTCAGCCGGAAGCCCTCCGGCGAGACCGAGTCGGCGAGGACTTTGGCATCGAATCCCATCGCTCGCTCAATCTCCCACCTGCCCGACGGAACGGCCCGCCGGAAAATCCGGAAGCAGTGCGAATTCTTCGCACCCGAAGTCAAAAAGTTGACGCACAGCTGCTTGACCCGCCGCACCGCGAGCTGTACGTCTGCCCGAAAGCCGGCTGCGGAACGTCGGCGCGAGGCGGGGGGAAAGCATGAAAAACAAGGTATCGGGGCGGTCTCATGGTCTACTCTCATGGTCATGAAGCGGCTCAGGATTTCCGCTGGAGGACAGGTGTGCCCGCCGCCGTGCGCAACCGCTGGAAGACGAAGGTGGTCGTCGCCGACGATCGCGGCGACCACCTGATTCTGCGCCCCGCCTCTACCGAGGATCCGATCGAGGCGGCCCGCGGGGCATTCAAGGACTACCCCGGGCCGTCCACCGACGAGATGCGCCGCCAGTTCCGGGAAGAGGAGCGGTTGGCGGAAGAACGCAAGTACGGCCCGGATTGACCCTGCTCGACGCCAGCACTCTGCTTGCGTTTCTCTGGGGGGAGTCGGGAGACGGAGAGGTCGCCGCACTGCTTCAAGGTGGGGAATGCGCGACGGCGGCGCCCTGCCTCTCGGAGGTGGTGGACAGGCTCATTCGCCGGACGGGAGTGCGGCCGGAGGACGTAGTCGATCGACTGGATCCCCTGATAGACGCGTCACTTGGCATTTTCCCGACCGAAAATCGAGTTGCCTGGGAAGCAGGAGAGCTTCGGGCTCGCTACTACAAGAGGAACAGCTGCGACCTGTCGATGGCTGACTGCACCATGCTTGCGGTGGCCGGTCCAGACGACAAGCTGGCAACCTCGGACGGCGCGTTGGCCACGATCGCGCATGAGCTCGGCGTCGGCGTGATCGCCCTGCCGGACAGCAGTGGTATTCGGCCGGACGTGGGTTAGACGCTGGTCCCCACGGGTGGCGCGGCCATCAGCTCGACCACGTGCTTGCCGGGCGCGGTCGCCTTCGCTCGCGGCGCGCCCCAGTGCTCGCGGCCCGGCTGCACCTCGAAGCCGGCCTCGCGCAGGCGCTCGACCGCGCTTCGAAGTTCTCGACCACGACCGCGGCGTGGCCGTGCGGCGGGACGACCGGCGATTCGTTGCGTTCGAGGTGGATCTGAGTGCCGCCGCGTTCCATCCAGACGAAGGTCTCGGCGAGCGCCGCCGGCGGCTCGACCCGCTCGAAGCCGAGCAGCTGCCAGAACTCGACCGAGCGCTCGATCTCGCCCGGCGGCACCTCGAGCGTGACGTGCTGGAGCCCCGTCACAGCGCAGCTCGGACGGCGTCGAGGGCCTCCTCCCGTGCCCGCGCCAACGCAGGGCGGCCGTCGGCGAACTCGAGCGCCCGCAGGGCGTGCAGCGCCGGCGTGCGGAGCGTCTCGTGCTCGACTCCAAGCGAGCCGATGGTCGCAATGGCGGCGGCCTGAGTCGCCTCGCCCACCTCGACGGGGCCGCGACCGTTCGCCGTCTGCATCAGTTCGGTGAACAGCTGCGACAGCCTCACGTCCCGTTCGACCCGCTGCGCCTCCGATTTGAGCTTGTGCTCACGCGCCGCCATGCGTCCCGCGAGCAAGCCCCCGATTGCCGCCGAGAGCGCCGCTGCACCGCCGGCCAGCGCCCCAACTTCGCCTGCGGAAATGCTTCCATTCTCTTATTGCGGCACCTTCCCGTGGCCGCGGTGTGTGCTCAGAAGAGCAGCGAGACCAGCGAGGCGGCGACGACGAGGGCGGTCGACCAGGTGACGGCCTCGGCGGTTATCTCCATGTCGAGGCCGTAGGCGTGGGCGACGACGAGCGAGTTGACGCCGGAGGGCATCGCGGCGAGCAGGCGGTAGGCGCCGGGCAGGTCGATCAGCGGGGCGGCGAGCAGAGTCAGCAGCGCCGGCACGAGCAGCAGGCGCGAGCCGAGCGCGACCAGCACCGGCTTGGTCAGCGGCGGCGGCATCGGCAGGTCGCCGTGCTCGGCGTTCTCGGCCAGGGTCGCGCCGACGGCGAAGAAGCCGAGCGGCAGGATCGCGACGATCAGCGCCTGCGAGGCGTCGACGAGGACGTGCGGCGCGAGCGCGTCGGGCGCCAGCAGGCCGGCGATCGCGGCGTAGAGCGGCGGGTTGCGGGTGAAGAAGGCGCGCAGCCGCTCGCGCGGGCCTTCGCCCGCCTTCGTCCCCAGCGCCGCGCCGACCGCGAAGGCGCCGAGCAGCAGCGAGGGGCCGGTGACGAGCACGTCGTAGAGCACCGCGTCGGAGAGCTGCCTGTGGCCGAGCAGCGCCACGGTCAGCGGATAGCCGAGGTAGCCGGTGTTGACGCTGAGCACCGTGCAGACGACGGCGCCGGTGCGCGGCCGCGAGAGCCCCAGCACGCGGCTCGCCAGCAGGTATGCCGCGAACGCGCCGAGCGCCGAGGCGAGCAGCCCCAGCAGCAGGCCGACGCCGTGCCCGAGGTCGAGGTGGGTCGAGGCGATGTTGAAGAAGATCACCGGCGGCAGCAGCACGTAGAGCATCAGCGTCAGCGAGCGCCGCGCCGCCCGCGCCGCCGCCCGCGGCCGCCGCCGCTCGGCCACGACCCCGACCGAGACGGAGGCGGCGATCACCGCGGTTATCAGCAGGACGGTCAGAAGAGCGAGGCGCCGGCGTGCTGGGCGAACTCCACGAGCGGCTGCGGGATGATGCCGAAGAAGACGACCGCCGCCGCGGCGAGCAGGGCCGGGCCGACCAGGTAGGCGCGGCGGCCCGCCTCGGGGTCGATCGGGTCCGCCTCGGGCGAGGCGCCGGCGATCGCCGCGGTCGCGCCGGACGCGGCCTCGCCGCCCGGTCGCATCCACATCGCCGCCACCACGCGCAGGTAGTAGGCGAGCGAGATCATCGAGCCGACCGCGATGAAGACCGCGAGCCAGGTGTAGTCGCCGGCGACCAGCGCCTCGATCAGGTAGAGCTTGCCGATGAAGCCGACGGTCGCCGGGAATCCGGCCAGCGCCAGCATCGAGATCGTCAGCGGCCAGGCGAGCAGCGGCCGCTCGGCGCCGAGCCCGCGCACGGCGCGGATGTCGTCGCCGTAGGCGGTCTCGCGCTCGCGCGCGACGATCGCGCCGAAGGCGGCGAGGTTCATGAAGAGGTAGCCGGCGAGGTAGAAGACGAGCGCGTTGACCCCCGCTTCGCTGGCGACGACGAGGCCGCCGAGGATGTAGCCGGCCTGGGCGACTCCCGAGTAGCCGAGCAGGCGCTTGAGCGAGTCCTGGCGCAGCGCGCCGACGTTGCCGATGACGATCGTCAGCGCCGCGAGCACCGCCAGCGCCGGCTGCCAGTCGCTTACCTCGGGCGCCAGGGCGACGTCGAAGAAGCGGACGAAGACCGCGAACGCGGCCGCCTTGGTCGCCACCGCCATGAACGAGGTGATCGGGGTCGGCGCCCCCTGGTAGACGTCCGGCGTCCACTGGTGGAAGGGGGCGATCGAGGTCTTGAAGGCGAGCCCGACCGCGACCAGGCCGATTCCGACGAGGACCAGCGGGTCGCTGAGCAGCCCGGCGTGGCCGACGCCGGCGGCGATGCCGACGAAGTCGGTCGAGCCCGAGCCGCCGTAGAGGAAGGCCATGCCGTAGAGCAGCGTCGCCGAGCCGAGCGAGCCGACGATCAGGTACTTGAGCCCCGCCTCGAGCGAGCGCTCGCGGACGAGATCGCTCGCGCAGAGGATGTAGAGCGGGATCGAGAGGGTCTCGATCGCGACGAAGAAGGTGACCAGGTTCTGCGCCTGCGCCAGCAGCACCATGCCCAGCACCGAGCCGAGCAGCAGCGCGTGGTACTCGCCGGAGCCGGCCTGCTCGGCCGCCGGCTCGCGGATCGAGAGCAGGACGGCGAAGGCCGCGGCGGCGATCGCGATCAGCGAGATCGAGATCGCCAGGTCGTCGAGCCGCAGCGCCCCGGCGACCAGTTCCGCCGGATCGCCCCAGCGCCAGATCAGCAGCCCAGCCGTCACCGCCAGCCCCACCAGCGTCAGCGCGGTAGAGCTTTTCGTCGCTATGCGGTTATAACCTCGACCGCGGCGGGCGACGGATGCGAGGAGGACGACGCAGATCGCCGCGGTCAGGGCGATGACCGGCGAGAGCGCCGCGTAGTCCATCACGGGAGCGTGAAACGTCATCGTCCCTCCCCGCCGACGGGCCGATTTCCGCCCTTATAGGCGTATTTCCGTCCCGTCGACGCCAGGTGGGCCTGGGGTGGGGGGCCGCCCGTGGCCGCGCTGACGCTTGCCTGGACCGAGCGGTCGGTGCGGTGCAGGATCAGCTGCGGGTAGAGCGCCAGGCCGAGGATGCAGAGCACCAGCGGCACCAGCACGACGCCGTCGCGCAGGCTCAGCTCGCGGCTCTCGATCCCCGCCGGCCTGCGGTTGTGCATCGTCCGCTGGTAGAGGCGCAGGGCGTAGTAGGCCGACATCGCGACGCCGGAGATCGCGACGAAGGCGAAGACGATCTTCGCCTGGAAGAGCCCGTTGAGGATGTAGAACTCGCCGATGAAGTTGGCCGAGCCCGGCATCGCCAGGGTCGCCAGGGTGACGATCAGGAAGAGCGCGGCGAGCACCGGGGCGCGCATCGCCATGCCGCCCATCTCGCGCAGGTCCTCGGTGCCGCTGCGCTCGGCGAGGATCGCGACGATGATGAACAGCGGCGCGACGACGAGCCCGTGGTTGACCATCTGAAGCACCGCGCCGTCGCCGCCGTCGGCGCGCAGGGCGAAGATCCCGGCGGTGATGAAGCCGAGCTGGGCGACCGAGGAGTAGCCGCCGACGAGGCGCACGTTGGTCTGCGTGAAGGCCATCACCGAGCCGTAGAGGATCGAGGCGAGCGCGATCACCAGCACGACCTCCTGGAACTGCACGGTGGCGGCCGGGAAGAGCGGCAGCACGACCCGCAGGAAGCCGTAGGCGCCGACCTTGGCGAGCACGCCGGAGAAGACCGCAAGCACCGGCAGCGGCGCGGCGCGGTAGGCGTCCGGCATCCAGCCGTGCAGGAGGAAGGCCGGCATCTTGACCAGGAAGGCGGCGGCGAAGAACCAGAAGATCCAGCGCTGGCTGCCCTCGGCGACCGGGTGCTTGGCCAGCTCGGCGATCGAGAAGGTCAGGTGCCCGCCGCCGTCCTGGGCGGCGATGATCGCGGTCGCGATCGCCGCGACCAGCATCAGCAGCGAGCCGATCAGCGTGTAGACGATCATCTTCAGCGTCGCCGCCGCCGCGGTCGGGCCGTCCTCGCGGTCGCTGCCCCAGGCGCCGAAGAGGAAGTAGAACGGGACCAGCATCAGGTCGAAGAAGAGGACGAAGAGCAGCAGGTCCTGGGCGACGAAGGCGCCGAGCGTGGCGGTCTCGCCGAGCAGCATCATCAGGAAGAAGAGGTGCGGGCGCTCCTGCTCGCGGAAGGCGGCAAACGCCGTGCCGCCGAGCCAGAGCAGTGCGGTGAGCAGGACGAGGAAGACGTTGAGCCCGTCGAGGCCGAGGCTGTAGTCGACGCCGAGGCCGGGGATCCAGTTGACGTCGACGGTGTCCTGCAACCCGGCGGCGCCCGAGTCGAAGCCGGCGAGCAGGGCGATCGCGATCCCCAGCGTCGCCGCCGCTCCCAGCGTCGCCCACCAGCCGGCCAGCCGCCGCGGCAGGAAGAGGCCGATGAGGCCGAAGGCGAGCGGGGTCCAGAGCAGTGAGTTGATCATGAGCTGGAGAGCAGGAAGTAGAGGGCGAGCCCGGCGAAGCCGGCGATCAGCAGCAGGGCGTAGCTGCGCACGAAGCCGCTCTGCACGAAGCGGACGACCCCGCCGGCGTCGCCGACCGCCTCCCTGGTGCCGTTGACGAGACCGTCGACGACGAAGCGCTCGAAGATGTCGTTGGCGAAACGGCCGATCGCGAGCGCCGGCCGCACGATCAGCAGCTCGATCGCCTCGTCGAAGTACCACTTGTTGAGGCAGAGCAGGTAGACGGGGCGCAGGCGCTCGCGGAAGAGCCGCGGCAGCTCGGGGCGCGCCACCCAGATCAACCAGGTGAGGGCGATGCCGACGATCGAGACGATGCCGCCGACGATCAGGCCGCGCCACTCGGCCCCGACCGACGGGTGGATCGCGGCGAGCGGCGAGTCGGCGAAGGCCGGGTCGAGGAAGCCGAAGAGGACGTTGTCGACGCCGGGCACCTGGATCAGGCCGGCGAAGAGGGCGCCGAAGGCGAGCACGCCCATCGCCACCGCCATCGGCCACGACTGCTCGGCGGTGTGGTGGTGGGCGCCGGGGAAGCCGATGTCGGTGTCCTCCTGCTCGAGCGTCGCCGGGTTGACGGGCGGGCCGTGGTAGAGCTCGCCCGTGTCGATCAGGTGCTGGGCCTCCTTGCAGGGCTCGCCCGGCAGCACGCGGAAGACGAGGCGGAAGGTGTAGATCGCGGTGAGGAAGGCGCCGACGTAGCCGCCGATCGCCATCCAGGTGTAGATGCCGCCGCGCGCCTCGGCGTAGGCGAGGATCGAGTCCTTGGAGAAGAAGCCCGAGGTGAGGGGGAAGGCGGCCAGCGCCAGCCCGCCGATCACGAGGCAGATCGAGGTGAAGCGCATCGCCCGCCAGAAGCCGCTCATCCGGTCGATGTCCTGGATGTTCGCCATCGCCGAGATGATCGAGCCGGCGGTCATGAAGAGCAGCGCCTTGAACAAGGCGTGGGTCATCAGGTGGAAGAGGCCCTGCGCGTAGGCGCCGATCGCGACGCCCATGATCATGTAGCCGATCTGGCTCATCGTCGAGTAGGCGATCGCCCGCTTGAGGTCGGTCTGCGCGATCGCGATCGTGCCGGCGATCAGCAGCGTCGCCGAGGCCGACGAAGCCGGCGATGTCGGCCGCGGTCGGCGCCAGGTAGAAGAGAACGTGGGTGCGGGCGATCAGGTAGACGCCGGCGGTGACCATCGTCGCCGCGTGGATCAGCGAGGAGACCGGGGTCGGGCCCTCCATCGCGTCCGGCAGCCAGGTGTGGAAGGGGATCTGCGCCGACTTGGCGAAGGCGCCGACCAGCAGCAGCAGGCAGATCGCCGTGACCGTCCACTCGCCGCGTGCGAAGACCTCCGGCGCCTGGGCGAAGACGGCGGCGTAGTCGAAGGTGCCGAGCTCGCGGAAGATCAGGAAGGCGGCGAGGACGAGGCCGATGTCGCCGACGACGTTGATCACGAAGGCCTTCATCCCCGCCTTGGTCGCCGTCGCGCGCCGGTACCAGAAGCTGATCAGCGCGTAGGAGGCGAAGCCGACGAAGGCCCAGCCGACGATCAGCAGGACGAAGTTGCCGGCGAGGACCAGCAGCAGCATCGAGAAGACGAAGAAGTTGAGGTAGCTGAAGAAGCGGTGGTAGCCCTCGTCGGACTTCATGTAGCCGAACGAGTAGAGGTGGATCAGCGCCGAGACCCCGGTGACGACGAGGATCATGAAGGCCGAGAGCTGGTCGACGTAGATGCCGAGCTTGATGTCGAGCCCGGCGGCGCCGGCGTAGGTCCACAGCGAGGAGGCGTGGTGGCGCGCGTCGGCGTCCTCGCCGAGCAGGTTGAAGAGGACGGCCAGCGCGCAGAGGAAGGCGAGCGCCGACCGACGCGGTGCCGACGATGCCGGCGACGCGCGCCGGGATCGCGCGGAAGCCGAGCGCGACGGCGATCGAGCCGAGCAGCGGCAGCAGCAGGACCAGCCAGGCCCAGGTGGTCGCGCTCATCCGCGCAGCTCCCTCAGCTCATCGACGTCGAGCGGCAGCTTGCGGCGGAAGATCGCGACGATCAGGCCGAGGCCGACGACGACCTCGCAGGCGGCGACGACCATCACGACCAGGGCGAAGACCTGCCCCTGCTGGTTGCCGACCATGCGGCTGAAGGCGACCAGGGCGAGGTTGCCGGCGTTGAGCATCAGCTCGAGGCAGAGCAGGATCACGATCGGGCTGCGGCGCAGCAGGATCCCCATCGCGCCGGTGGCGAAGAGCAGGGCCGAGAGGACCACGTACCACTCGATGCTCACGCGGACTCGCCCTCCCGCTTGCGGCCGGCGAGCACGATCGCCCCGACCGCGGCGAGCATCAGGAGCATCGAGCTTGCCTCGAAGGGGATGAGGAACTTTTCCAGGAGCAGGTAGCCGATCGCGGCGGGGTCGCCGAAGCCGGGGTTGACGTGCGGGACCGTCGTGCCCGAGGGCCAGCAGCGAGGAGGCGAGCACGGCGACGGCGAGCTCGACGAAGAGGGCGACGCCGAGCAGCGGGGCGAGGAAGCGCTGGCCGGGGATCGGCTCCCAGGCCGACTCGGCGCCGCCGCCGACGTAGGCGACGACGAAGACGTAGAGGACCATCACCGCGCCGGCGTAGACGACCACCTGCGCGGCGGCGACGAAGGCCGCGGTCAGCAGCAGGAAGAGCACCGCGAGCGAGAACAGGTGGACGATCAGCGCCAGCACGCTGTAGAAGGGGTTGCGCATGGCGATCACGCCGATCGCGCCGCCGAGCGCGCCGATCGCGGCGACGAAGAAGAGCACCGCTTCCACTACTCGCCCTCCGGCTTTCAGCGGCGTGCGGTCGAGCGGCTCGGCGAGCAGCATCTCCTTGGTGAAGATCAGGTCCTCGCGGCCGTAGTCGGCCATCTCGTAGTCGTGGCCCATCGTGATCGCGTCGAACGGGCAGGCGATCTCGCAGTAGCCGCAGAAGATGCAGCGCGAGAGGTTGATCTCGTAGACGGCGGCGTAGCGCTCGCCGGCCGAGACCCGCTCGCCGGGGATGTTCTCGGCGGCGACGACGCGGATGCAGTCGGCCGGGCAGGCGGCGGCGCAGAGCGAGCAGCCGACGCACTTCTCCAGCCCCGTGTCCTCGAACTTGTGCAGCTTGTGGCGGCCGCGGAAGCGCGGGTAGACGGGCGTCTTCTCCTCCGGGTACTGGATCGTCATCGGCCCCTCGATCAGCCGCGCCATCGTCGTCTTCAGCCCGCGCAGGGTCTCGCCGAAGGCGCGGTAGGCGCCGCCGACGCCGCCCGGCTCGGGCCCGCGCTGGACCTCGACCACGCTGTCGTCCTTGAGGTAGGGGAACTGCTCGCTCACGTGACCACCACCAGGACCGCCGTGACGAGCACGTTGAGCGTCGCCAGCGGCAGCAGCACCTTCCAGCCGAGGGTCATCAGCTGGTCGTAGCGCAGCCGCGGCAGCGTCGCCCGCACCCAGATGAAGACGAAGACGAGGGCGAAGATCTTCAGCAGCATCCAGATCGGGTCGAGGAAGCCCGGGCCCGGGGCCCATCCAGCCGCCGAGGAACATCGCCGCCGCGACCCCGCAGACGACGATGATCTCGATGTATTCGACCATCAGGAAGCTGCCGAAGCGCATCCCCCCGTACTCGGTCATGAAGCCCTGCACCAGTTCGGCGTCGGCCTCGGGCATGTCGAACGGGGTGCGGTTGGTCTCGGCGAAGCCGGCGAGCATGAAGACGATGAAGCCGACGAACTGCGGCACGACGAACCAGATCGCCCCCTGCGCGTGGACCACGTCGACCAGCGAGAGCGAGCCGCCCATGATGATCGCGCCGAGCAGCGCCAGGCCCATCGAGACCTCGTAGGAGATCAGCTGCGCGGCGCCGCGCATCGCCCCCAGCAGGCTGTACTTCGAGCCCGAGGACCAGCCGCCGAGCAGCAGGCCGTAGAAGGCGATCGAGCCGACGGCGAAGAAGTAGAGGATGCCGATCGGCACGTCGATCCCGTAGAGGCCGACGCCGTCCTGCACGTCCCCCCAGGGGATGATCGCCAGCGCCATCACGCCCGAGAGCACCGGCAGCAGCGGCCCCAGCACGTACAGCACCGGGATCGCGCCGACCGGCCGGAAGCCTTCCTTGCTGATCAGTTTGAACAGGTCGGCGAGCGGCTGCAGGAGGCCGAACGGCCCGACCCGGTTGGGCCCGTAGCGGTGCTGGAAGCGGCCGATCAGCTTGCGCTCGACCACCGTCATCACCGGCACGATGCCGAAGATCACGGCGAAGATCACGATCGACTTGACGATCATGATCCAGGTCGCTTCGACGAACTGGGTGTCGGCGAGCGGCAGCATCAGCGGGCAGTCTTCTCGATCGTCACGCTGACCGGCGAGCCGTTGAGCAGGCCGTTGGCGTTGCCCTCCGCGGTGCCCTCGATCAGGAAGCAGACCCCCTGCTCGATCCGCTCGCGGATCACGACCGCGGCGCGCACGCTGCTGCCGTTCTGAGCCACCCGAACCGTGTCGCCCTGTTGAAGCTCGAGAGCCTCGGCGTCGGCCGGGGACAGCTCGACTCGCTGCTGCGGCTGGAGGAACTTCAGCGGCGGGTTCAGCTCCGTGATCGGGCCGGCCCAGAGATCCCGGTAGGTCCCAAGGGTGAGCGAGGCCGCCGGTACCGGTTCCCCGGACGCGTCTCCGCGAGCTGCCGAAACGTCCTCCGTGTTGCCGGTAGGCGCTCCGCGCTGAGTGTCCGGGGAACCGGTACCCGCGTCCTCCTCGGGCTTCGGAAGCGAGGCGGCAGCCGGGCGGTCCTGCCAGCGGACACCCCTACCTGCGATGTCGGCGTCAGTCGATCCGCTGTAGAAGGGAACAGCTTCGGTCAGAGCTGCGAAGGCCGAGGGCTGGGAGTCGATGCCGGTGTCGTGGCCGAGGGCGAGGGAGAGCTCGGCGAGGACTCCCCAGTTGGGGCGGATGTCGCCGGGGCGGCCGGCGCTGGGGCGGACGCGCTGCAGGCGGCCGTCGGGGTGGGTGACCGTGCCGTCTTTCTCGGCGTGGGTCTCCAGCGGGAAGACGACATCGGCCTTGGCCGTGGTGGCGGTCTCGAAGGTGGAGAAGACGATGAGGTTGTCGGCCGCGGTGAGGGCAGCGTCCCAGGCGGCCGTGTCCGGAAAGTCGCGCAATGGGTCGACGCCGAAGAGAAGGAGGGTCTTGAGCTCGCCGGACTCGAGCGCCGCCCGGATCTCCTCGGTCGTCTTCCCGGCGAGTGCTCCGTTTGCCCCCGTAAGCGGTGGTCAACGGAGCACTCGTCAGGCCCGGGCCGGCGTCGGGGAGGCAGCCGGCCTCGCGCAGGCCGCGGGCGTTGGTCAGGTCGGGGATCTCGAGCAGGCCGCTGCCGTCCTTGCCGGCCAGGTCGAGCGCGGCGGCGACGTCGAGCAGGGCCTCGGTGGCGGCTTCGCCCTCGCGGCCGATGCGCTCGCCCCAGATGACGACGACGCGCTCGGCGTCCCGCAGCACGTCGGCGGTCTCCGTCGCCTCGCCGCCGCCGCGCAGGGCGGTTGCCAGCTCGGCGAGGAAGCCGGTCGCCTCGCCCGGCGCGTAGCGGGCGACGGCCGCCGCGCCGCCGTCGAGGGTCGTCGGGCGGTCGGTGGCGAGGGCGAGCCTGGCGCCGTTGCGGCGCATCGCCTTGCGGATCCGCAGGTCGAGGATCGGCGAGCTGTGCAGGGGGTCGGAGCCGACGAGGAGGATCGCGTCGGCGTCGTCGATGTCGCGCACCTTCGCCGACAGCTCCGGCTGGGCGAGGCGCAGCAGCGTCTCGCGGCCGGGACCGCGGGAGACGCGCGACTCGACGTGCGGCGAGCCGAGCGCCTCGCGCAGGATGCGCTGCACCAGGTAGCCCTCCTCGTTGGAGGCGTCGCCGACGATCGCCGCGACGCGCGCAGCCATTTGACCCCGCTCCATTCAATGAGCGCCGGCAGCGCCTCTGCCGCTTTGGCGATCGCGTCGTCCCACGTGGTGGGGCCGCCGCGCAGCCGCGCGGCCGGTCACCCGCTGCTCGGCGGCGAACATCTCGAAGCCGTAGCGGCCGCGGTCGCAGAGCCAGCCGTCGTCGACCTCGGGGTTGTCGCGGGCGATCACCCGCTTCACCTGCTCGTCGCGGACGGTGAAGCTGACGTTGCACTGGCTCGGGCAGAGCGTGCAGACCGAGCCCGCCTGCTCGATGTCCCAGGGCCGGGCGCGGAAGCGGTAGGTGTAGCTGGTCAGCGCGCCGACCGGGCAGAGGTCGGTGATGTTGCCGTGGAAGGGGTCGACGTAGGGGCGGTCGTCGAAGGTGCCGACGAAGGTGCGGTCGCCGCGCTCCAGGAGCTGCAGCTGCGAGTCCTCGGAGACCTCCTGGCTGAAGCGCACGCAGCGGTAGCAGAGGATGCAGCGCTCGCGGTCGATCGCGACCAGCGGCGAGAGCTCGATCGGCTTCTCGAAGTGCCGCTTTTCGTCAGTCATCCGGCTCTTGCCCGGGCCCCAGCCCATCGAGATGTCCTGCAGCGGGCACTCGCCGCCTTTGTCGCAGACGGGGCAGTCGAGCGGGTGGTTGACGAGCAGGAACTCGACCACGGCGCTCTGCGCGTGCTTGACCTGGTCGGTGCGCGTGTGGACGACCATGCCGTCGCGCACCGGGGTCGAGCAGGAGGTCTGCAGTTTCGGGATCCCCTCGATCTCGACCAGGCACATGCGGCAGGCGCCGACCGGGTCGCCGAGCTTCGGCTCGTAGCAGAAGACCGGGATCTCGACGTCGCCCCGCTTGGCGGCGTCGTGCAGCATCTCGCCCTCGCTCGCGGCGACCTCGCGGCCGTCGATCACGATCGTGATCTCGCGGCTCACGCGGCCACCGCCATCGCCGTCGATCATCGCCTCGAACTCGGCGCGGAACTTCTTCACCATCGCGCTCACCGGCATCGCCATCGAGTCGCCGAGCACGCAGAGGCAGTGGCCCATGATGTTCTCCTGGACCGAGCTGATGATGTCGAGGTCCATCGGCGTCGCCTCGCCGCGCACGACCCTTTCCAGCATCTTCACCGTCCAGTTGGTGCCCTCCCGGCACGGCGTGCACTTGCCGCAGGACTCGTGGTGGTAGAAGCGCGCCGTGCGCAGCGCCATCAGCGGAATCGAGACCGTGTCGTCGGCGACGATGATCGAGCCCGAGCCGAGCATCGAGCCCGCTTCGGCCATCGCCTCGAACGAGTAGGGGAGGTCGAGGCCTTCGTCCGCGGTCAGCACCGGCGCCGAGGAGCCGCCGGGGTAGAAGGCCTTGATCTGCCGCCCCGGCAGCGGGCCGCCGGCGAGGTCGCAGATCAGCTCGCGGGTCGGGATGCCGAGCTCGACCTCGTAGTTGCCGGGCCGGCGCACGCCGCCGGAGATCGAGACGACCTTGGTGCCCGGCGACTGCTCGGTGCCGTAGCCGCGGAACCACTCGGCGCCGTGGGCGACGATCCGCGGCACGTTGGAGAGCGTCTCGACGTTGTTGATCAGCGTCGGCCCGCCGTAGAGGCCCTGCACGGCCGGGAAGGGCGGCTTGAGCCGCGGGTTGCCGCGCTTGCCCTCGAGCGCGTCGAGCAGCGCCGTCTCCTCGCCGCAGATGTAGGCGCCGGCGCCGCGGTGGACGACCAGCTCGAGGTCGCGGCGGCTGCCGCAGATGTCCTTGCCGAGGTAGCCGGCCTCGTAGGCTTCGGCGACGGCGGCGTCGAGGATGTCGGCCTGGGCGTCGTACTCGCCGCGGATGAAGATGAAGGCGTGGCCGGCGTCGGCGGCGATCGCGGCGATCGCGATCCCCTCGACCAGCTGGTGCGGGTTGCGCTGCATCAGCTCGCGGTCCTTGAAGGCGCCGGGCTCGGACTCGTCGGCGTTGCAGCAGAGGTACTTGGCCATCTCCCCGCGCGGCAGGAAGGAGGCCTTTTTGCCCATCGAGAAGCCGGCGCCGCCGCGCCCGCGCAGGCCGGAGTCCTCGAGCTGCTTGAGGATCTCCTCGGCCTCCATCTCGCGGTAGGCCTTCTCCAGCGTCGCGTAGCCGCCGTAGGAGCTTGTAGCCCTCGAGCGTGCGCAGCTTCGGGTCCTCGGCGTGCTCGAGCAGGACGCGCGTCTCAGGCATCGCTGCCCCCGTTCGCGCCCGCGGCGTCGCCCGCCAGCGGCCGCCGCGCCAGGGCCTTCTCCGGCAGCACGTCCTCGCCGGCCAGCAGCTGGTCGATCGCCGTCTTCGCCTCGTCCGTCTCCAGCGGGCCGAAGTAGCGCTCGTCGATCGACGCCATCGGCGCGATGTCGCAGGCGCCGAGGCACTCGAAGCCGGTGACGAAGACGTCGTCCTCCTTGCCCTCGGCGGCGGCGCGGAAGGCGTCGAGCAGCTCGTCGCCGCCGCGCATCCAGCAGCTGATGTTGGTGCAGACGGCGACTTTGTGGCCGCCGACCGGCTCGGTGTGCAGCAGGTCGTAGAAGCTGGCGACCGACTCGAGGTAGGCGGGCGTGACGCGCATCACCGCGGCCGCCTGGCGGATGCCCTCCGGCGTACACCAGCCGTAGAGCCGCTGCACCGCCCACAGCGCCGGGATCGAGACCGAGTGCCGGTCGGGATAGTTGCCGATCAGGGTCTCGATCTGCTCGCGCAGCTCGTCCGGGCAGTCGACTTCGTGCAGCTCGGGGATCGCCTCCGGGGCTGCGCTCGGGGACGCGCCCCTCGCTGACCGCGCGGTCGACCGGGAACTCGCTCACCGGTCCACCCCGCCGAGGATCGGGTCGAGCATCCCGAGGCTGGCGATCATGTCGGCGATGTAGCCGTCGGTCGACATGTCCCTGAAGGCCTGCAGGTTGACGAACGAGGCGTCGCGGAAGTGGACGCGGGCCGGCTTCGAGGAGCCGTCGGCGAGCACGAAGCAGCCGAGCTCGCCGCGCGGCGACTCGACCGCGTAGTAGACCTCGCCGGGCTCGACCCGGTAGCCCTCGGTGACCAGCTTGAAGTGGTGGATCAGCGACTCCATCGAGGTCGAGAGCTCCGAGCGCGGCGGCAGCACGTACTTGCGGTCGTCGGCGATGTGCGGGCCCGTCGGGCAGGCCGTCGAGCGCCTGCTCGACGATCCGCACCGACTCGACCATCTCCGCGACCCGCACCCGGTAGCGGTCGTAGTTGTCGCCGACGGTGCCGACCGGGACCTTGAAGTCCATCTCCGGGTAGGCGAGGTAGTCGAAGGCCTTGCGCAGGTCCCAGGGCTCGCCGGCGGCGCGCAGCAGCGGCCCGGTCACGCCGAGCTCGAGCAGCCGCTCGCGCGGGACGACGCCGGTGCCCTTGGTGCGCGAGAGGAAGACCTCGTTGCGGTCGAGCAGGTCCTGGTACTGGCCGACCCGCACCGGCATGTCGGCGACGAACTTGCGCAGCTTCGCCTCGAAGCCGAGCGGGATGTCCTCGATCACGCCGCCGACCTGGAAGTAGCGCGTGTGCATGCGCTGCCCGGTCGCCATCTCGAACAGGTCGAGGATCCGGTCGCGCTCGCGGAAGCAGTACCAGAGCATCGAGACCGCGCCGAGGTCGAGCGCCGTCGTCCCCAGCCAGACGAGGTGGGAGTGGATCCGGTTGAGCTCGAGGAAGATCGTCCGCAGGTACTTGGCCCGCGGCGGGATCTCGAGCCCGATGAGGCGCTCGACCGCGCCGCAGTAGGCCTCCATCTGGAAGAAGTAGGAGACGTAGTCCATCCGCTCGACGAAGGGGATGACCTTCCAGTACGCCTTGTCCTCGCAGGACTTTTCGATCCCGGTGTGGACGTAGCCGATCACCGGTTTGAGGTCCTTCACCACCTCGCCTTCGAGGTCGACGACGAGCCGCAGCACCCCGTGCGTCGCCGGGTGGTGCGGCCCGATGTTGATCGTCATCACCTCTGACGTCTCAGCCGCGGGTCCAGCCGTCGCAGGGGTGTCCGGAGCTTCAGCCATATTGGCGCTCGTTGTAGGTGAAGGTCACGGGCTCTCCGCCGATGGGGAAGTCCCTTCTTTGGGGCCAGCCGACGTAATCGTCGGGCAACAGGATCCGCGTGAGATCCGGGTGGCCTTTGAACACGATCCCGAAGAAGTCATATGCCTCCCGCTCCTGAAACTCCGCCGTCGGGAAGAGGTCTACGCACGAGTCAATTGCGGGAAGCCGATCGGCCTCTTCCGCGGGTGGCGAGGTAGGGGGGACCACCCCCGAGGACGCTTCAGCGACCGCAGGGGGTGGGGGGTCCCCTGCCTCGACAGGACCCGCGGTCGAGGGGTCGTGAAGCATCGCCTTCACCCGCAGGCGCTCGACCCGGTCGCGGTTGAGCAGCTCGTAGTGCACCCCAAAGCGGGGTTGAGCCGGAAGGTAATCCACTGCATGGAGCGAGGAGAGGAAGCGGTAGCCCTGGCCGGGGGCGTCGCGCAGCCAGGTCAGCACGGCGAGGATCTGCGCCGGGTCGACGACGAGCGCCGGCTGGCCGCGGTCGAAGCTCGTGTCGAGGATCGCGCCCGGGTGGTCCTGCTCGAGCTCGCCCCGGATCAGCTCCAGTCCGGGGGCGTCAGGCACGAATCAACCCCCGCGCTTGCTCGTAGGCGGCCGCGGCCTCGGGGCTGGGCTCGCTGCGCGCGCCGCCGCGCGCCCACTCCTCGGTGCCGCTCGCGTTGTAGCGCTGGCGCCAGCCCTGATCCGGGTTGCCGATGATCTTGCGCTGGAGTTTGTTGAACCCGTACATGACCGCCTCCGGGCGCGGCGGGCAGCCGGGGATGTGCAGGTCGATCGGCATGAACTTGTCGGCGCCCTGGACGACGGCGTAGTTGGCGAACATGCCGCCGCTGGAGGAGCAGGCGCCCATCGAGATCGCCCACTTCGGCTCCAGCATCTGGTCGTAGAGGCGGCGGACGACCGGCGCCATCTTGATCGAGACGCGGCCCGAGAGGATGATCAGGTCCGCCTGGCGCGGCGACGCGCGCAGCGCCTCGGCCCCGAAGCGGGCGAGGTCGTAGCGGGGGCTCCCGACCAGCGCGATCGGCGCCTCGATCGCGCAGCAGGCAAGCCCGAAGGTCAGCGGGAAGCAGGAGTTCGCCCGGCCCCAGTTGAGCAGCTTCTCGAAGTTGGTCATCACGACCTTCTGCTCGACGTAGCGCTCCAGCTCCTCGCCCTCGAGGTCGCCGCGCAGCATGTCGCGGGCGCGCAGCTGGCGGCTGCGCATCGTCTGTCGCTCTACCTCCAATCCAGCCCTCCCCTGCGCCAGACGTAGACGAAGGCGACCAGCAGCAGGACGACGAAGGTGATCAGCTCGCCGAGCACGAAGACGCTGTCGGCGCCCTTGAGGATGACGCCGATCGGGTAGAGGAAGACGACCTCGATGTCGAAGAGGATGAACAGCATCGCGACCAGGTAGAAGCTGACGCCGACCCGCAGGCCGCGCGCCGCCTCGACCGGGATGCCCGACTCGTACGGCGCGCTCTGGCGGCGGTTCGCCTCGGTCGGCTGCGCCGGCCGCTTCGGGCCGATCAGGTGGTTGAGCATCACCAGCGCGCTGCCCACCCCCAGGCCGAGGAAGGCGAAGACGAGTATCGGCAGGTAGCTCTTCAGCACGGGCGACCTCCGTTATACAACCACATTGTGACAACTTGCTACATAGTGATTTTCCGCATCAGCAAGCCGAACTCCGACCCTTCTTGGCGGATTTAGAAGATGCCTGAGGTCCACCTCGTCGTCGGCTGCGCGCTGATCGCGCTCAACCTCGCGGCCTTCGCCGTCGGCGGCATTGCCTGGCTGCGCCGCCGCTCCTCGATTCCCTTCTGGTACCTGCTGCGCGGCGCCCAGGCGGCGGTCTTCCTACAGGCCCTGCTCGGCGGCCTGCTGGTGATGACCGGCCACGAACCGGACAGCGATCTGCACTACCTCTACGGCATCCTGCCGCTCGTCGTCTCCTTCCTCGCCGAGGGCGCCCGCGCCGGCGCCGCCCAGCGCGAGCTCGGCGAGATCGACTTCGAAGCCCTGCCCGCCGAGGACCAGCAGTCGCTCGCCCTCGCGATCGTCCGCCGCGAGATGGGAATCATGGCGGTCAGCTGCGGCGTGATCTTCTTCCTCGCCCTGCGCGCCGCCGGCACCAGCGGCGCCTTTTAGAGCCATTCAGTCCGAATCAGGCAGGTTTGCCAGGTCAGCCTCGTCCTGCGCCCGGCCCTGCGCCTGCTTCATCTCACGTAGATCGCCGAGGGAGCAGACGCGAACGGGTACGCCGAGTACGTCGCTCTCGATGGCGGCGTCGGCAAGCTGCGAGTAGGTCGGGACGCCGGTGGCGAGCTGAATCACATCGAGGCTGCCGAGCTCGGTGTCGGCTGTCACGTTGCCGCCGCGCCGAACGACCTTTGCGTCTTCGGCGGGATTGAACTTCCGATTTCCCGCGGTGGGAAGCGTGGCGCCGAGAGCGCGCAGGACATCGATCAGGCGATCCAGATTCTCGGGATCGGGGTCCGGCACGATGTCGAGGTCGGCGGTCGCGCGGACATAGCCGTGAGCACCGACGGCGACGCCGCCGATGACGACGAAGCGGATCGCTCGATCTGCCAGGGCTTGGAGCAGCGCTTGAAGATCGAACTCGGTCAACGTGGCCGGGCGCTGCCCTTGACCGCGCTCATCTGCTTGGACAGCGAGTGAACGCGGGCAAGGCGCTCGCTCATCGAGAGCCGTGAGTCGGCTTCCCGGCGCGCCTTGGCTGCCGCATCGAGATCACCGATTTCTCCTGCGTACGAGCCCATATCGCGGGGCTGTCCAGCCTTGTCGCTCATGCCTCAAATGGTATCGGCGCGTCAGCTCTCGATCCGGAAGGCAGGGTGGTCGGGGCCGATGCGGCGCAGCTCCGCCTCGGGGGCGTCGGGGCCGACGCCGTCGAAGAAGGCGCCGACCTCCCACTTCCACCTCTCCAGGTAGGCGCGCAGCAGGGCGGGCTTCTCGTCCTCGCCGACCTCGGTCGCCCGGAACTCCTCGCTGCGCCGGCCGAGCAGCAGGCGGCCGCCGCCGGCGACGCGCATGTTGCGCACCCACTGGGTGTTGCCGCGCGGGGCGACGAGGTAGCGGTCGCCCTCGTGGCTGAGCAGGTTGACCGGCGTGCGGCGCCACTCGCCGCTCTTGCGCCCCCTGACTTCGAGCACCCGCGAGCCGGCGACGCTGAGGCCCATCCGGGTCAGCAGCGCGACCAGCCGGTTGAAGACGTTCTTCGTGAACCAGCCCGGCTCCTGGAAGCGTTTCTCCATCGGTTTCGAGCGTAGTCCCTTTGCGCACGTTGCGGGCAGCGGCTCTGCCGAGAGGGGAGAGATCGGCGCCGCTCGGCGCTT
Source organism: uncultured Solirubrobacterales bacterium (assembly GCA_963727465.1). GTDB lineage: Bacteria > Actinomycetota > Thermoleophilia > Solirubrobacterales > 70-9 > VRUE01. The sequence goes on from CAVSGL010000003.1 coordinate 388,596, forward strand.
GTACGGGAGCGATGCGAACGCTGGCATTGGATAGCATATGGTCCGTGGAGAGGACGCAGACTCTGGTTCAGCTGACGCAGACGCTGCTGCGACGACTGGACGAGCGCGCGGCGCGGGAGGGCCGTTCGCGCTCGGCGCTCATCCGCGACGCGATCGAGGACTACCTCTACGACGAGGAACAGGCCGAGATCAGCCGGCAGATAGTCGAGGGGTACGAACGGATTCCGCAGACCGACGCGGAGACGGCGGGTCTCGAGCGCGAAGCGCGAGAGATGATCCGGGAAGAGCCGTGGTGACTCGCGGCGACATCTGTTGGTGCGAGCTCCCCGATGAGGGACGGCGCCCGGTCCTGGTCATGACCCGCGCCGAGGCGATCCCGGTGCTGAACGGGGTGCTCGTCGCGCCGATGACGAGGACCATTCGCGAGGTCGCGACGGAGGTGCGGCTGGGTCCCGGCGATGGCGTCCCGGATGAGTGCGTGGCCACGTTCGACAACCTGCGCCAGGTGTCCCATGCATTGCTCGGGGAGCCGATCGCGAGCCTCGCGGGAAAACGCATGCATGAGGCCTGTCGCGCTCTGGCGATCGCCACCGGTTGCGATTGGCGCCCCTCGCGTGCGTAGCAGCGGGTTCGCTCAGCCCAGCGGCCGGTAGTCGCCGCCGTGGAAGACGAGCGGGTCGCCGCCTCGGGTCTCCAGCGCGGTGACCTCGCCGGTGACGATCACGTGGTCGCCGCCGGCGATCACGTCGCGCAGCTCGCAGGCGACGAAGGCGAGGGCGTCGTCGATCGCCGGGATGCTCCCGTGCTCGCTCCAGGCGACCCCCTGCCACTTGTCGGCGACCGGCGCCTTGCTGGCGAAGGCCTGGGCGATCTGCTCCTGGCCGGCGTGCAGGACGCTGATCCCGAAGTGGTTGGCGGCCTGCACCGCGAGCAGGGTGCGCGAACCGCGGTCGAGGCAGGCGAGCATCAGCATCGGCTCGATCGAGAGCGAGCAAACCGCGTTCGCCGTCGCCCCCGCCGGTCCCTCCGGTCCGGCCGCGGTGACCACGGTGACGCCGGTGGGCAGCATCCCCATCGCGGCGCGGAAGCTGGCGGGATCGGGCGAGCGGGCGTCGGCCATCGAGCCTGGACAATATGATGCGCGCCGCGTGCGACCTGCAATCGCAATAGGACTGGCCGTGGCCGCCGCCCTCGCTCTCGCCGCCTGCGGGTTCGGCGAAGAGGGGGTCTCGGTGTCCCAGAACGAGCCCGACCACGAAGGGGCCGTCCTCTTCTCGACCCATTGCGCCGGCTGCCACACGCTCAGCGCCGCCGGCACGCAGGGAACCGGCAACCGCGCCCAGCGCACGCAGGGTCCGAGTCTCAACCAGCGAACCGAGACCTATGACGATGCACTGTTCGCGATTCAGAACGGCGGTTTCTCCGGGGCGATCATGCCCCAGAACATCGTCGTCGGCGAAGAAGCCGAAGAGGTCGCCCGCTTCGTCGCCAAGTACGCCGGGGAAGAAGCGGAAGAATCGCCGCGGCCCGGGCAGCCCACGCCCTAGCCGGCCCGGCGGGAGCCTCCGATGCTCGACCTGAAGCTGATCCGCTCCGACCCCGAGCGGGTCAAGCGGGCGCTGGCGCGCCGCGGCGCCGCCGAGCAGGTCGACGCCCTACAGGCGCTCGACGCCCGCCGCCGCGAGCTGCTGCCCGAGATCGAGGGGGCCCAGGCGGAGCGCAAGTCCCTCTCCAAGCAGATCGGCGAGGCGAAACAGCGCGGCGAGGACGCCGCGGAGCAGATGCAGGCGGTGCAGGGCCTGAAGGAGCGGATCGAGACCGGCAAAGCCGAGCTGGAGCAAATCGAGGCGGACCTCCAGGAGGTCGCCGCGAGCCTGCCCAACCTGCCCGATCCGGAGGCGCCGGACGGGATGACCGAGGAGGACGCGGTCGTCCTGCGCGAGGTCGGCGAGCGCCCCGAGTTCGACTTCGAGCCGCGCGACCACCTCGAGATCGGCACCGAGCTCGGCCTGATCGAGATGGAGGCCGCGGCGCGGTTGTCGGGCTCGCGCTTCGCCTACCTCAAGGGCGACCTGGTGCTGCTCGAGCTGGCCCTGGTTCGCTACGCGCTCGACGTCGTTCGCGGCGAGGGGCACGAGCCGGTCGTGCCGCCGGTGCTCGTGCGCGAAGAGGCGCTCTACGGCACCGGCTTCCTGCCGGGGGACCGCGACCAGATCTACGAGGTGCCGAAGGACGAGCTGTTCCTCGTCGGCACCTCGGAGGTCGCGCTCGCCGGCCTGCACGCCGAGCAGATCCTCGCCGCCGAGCAGCTGCCGCTGCGCTACGCCGGCTTCTCGTCCTGCTTTCGCCGCGAGGCCGGAGCGGGTGGGCGCGACACGCGCGGGATCTTCCGCGTCCACCAGTTCGACAAGGTCGAGATGTTCTCGTTCGTCGAGCCGGCCGACTCGGCCGCCGAGCACGAGCGGCTGCTGGCGATCGAGGAGCGCATCCTCGCGGAGCTGGAGATCCCCTACCGGGTCGTCAGCGTCGCCGCCGGCGATCTCGGCGCCCCCGCGGCGAAGAAGTACGACTGCGAGGCGTGGATCCCGAGCCAGGATCGCTACCGCGAGCTGACCTCGTGCTCGAATACCACCGATTACCAGGCCCGTCGCCTCAATTGTAGGTATCGACCTGCCGATAACGAAGCTGTTCAGGCGGTCCACACCCTGAATGGGACCGCCGTGGCCGTCGGACGCACGATGATCGCCCTGATAGAGAACCGCCAGGATCGGGAAGGTGGGTTTAACCTACCCAATATTCTGTATGAATATGGCGCCCCCGAGAGGATCGAGCCGCGATGAGCGCGAGCGTGCGCGACGCTAAGCGGGTCGTCCTCTGCGACGACCACGAGATCGTCCGCGACGCGATCAAGTCGCGGATGGCCAACTCGAACGTGCTCCAGATCGTCGGCGAGGCGTCGAACGGCCGCGACGTCGTCGACGTGGTCAAGGAACTCGAACCCGACGTCCTGATCATCGACGTCGAGCTGCCCAAACGCGACGGCATCGAGGCGACCAAGGACGTGCTCAAGGCCCGACCGCGGACCAAAGTGATCGTCTTCACCGCCCACGCCCAGCCCGACCTGCTGGCGCTCGCCCTGCGGGCCGGCGCCTCCGGTTACGTGCTCAAGTCGGCGCCGGCCGAGGACATCGCCCGGGCGGTCAAAGCGGTGACCGGCGGCGGCACCTTCCTCGGCGGCGACTTCGCCGGAGGCAAGCCGTCGGAGGTGGAGAAGCTGCTCGACCTCTCGCCGCGCGAGCGGCAGATACTCGAGCTGCTGGCCGAGGGGTTGCGGGTGAAAGAGATCGCCGAGCGGCTCGACCTCAGCCCGGCGACCGTGCACACCCACGTGCGCAACGCGATCGCCAAGCTCGAGGTCGACACCCGCACCGAGGCCGTGGCCCTGGCCGTGCGCTTCAGCTACCTCGGCGCCGGCGGCGGCGTCAAGTAGCTACTCGCTGGGCTCCAGGGTCAGCGCGCAGCCGTTGATGCAGTAGCGCTGCCCGCCCCGCTCCGGCGGTCCGTCCTCGAAGACGTGTCCGAGGTGGGCGTCGCAGTGCTTGCAGACGACCTCGGTGCGCCGCATCAGCAGGCTGTTGTCGGGGCGCAGCTCGACGTGCTCGAGGTGGACCGGCTCGGTGAAGCTGGGCCAGCCGGTGCCCGAGTCGAACTTGGTGTCCGAGGAGAAGAGCTCGGTATCGCAGCAGACGCAGCGGTACGTCCCCTCTGCCTTCTCGTCCCAGTACGGTCCGGTGAAGGCGCGCTCGGTGCCGGCGTTGCGGGTCACCTCGTACTGCTCCGGCGTGAGGTGCTCGCGCCACTCCTCGTCGGTTTTCTCGACCCTCTTCCTGGTCTCCGTCATCTCGCTCCTTTCGCTCTATGTCCAGCTTACGCTCCGTGTCTAACCAATCCGTGACGCGTCACCGGGACCTACCGCGCCAGTGCCCAAATCCGCCTTCGGCGGATTAATCTGGTGCCGCTTCGCGGCTGGAATCACCCGCCGGGGCGCCGCTTCGCGAGGCACTGTCGCGGCAGGCCCCGGCGCCGCTTCGCTGGCATCGCTACATAGGATGCGCGCCCATGGCCGATGCTTTCTACGAACAGGACGACGATGGCGGGTTCATAGCTTCTGAGCTCACCAGGGGGCCGTGGGATCCGGGGGCGCAGCATGCGGGGCCGCCTTGCGGGCTGCTGGGGCGGGAGATCGAGCGGATGGCCGGGGGCGAGGGGTTTCAGGCGGCGCGGGTGACGTTCGAGATCCTCAGGCCGGTGCCGATCGGGGCGGTGCGGGTCGAAGCGGAGGTCGTGCGGCCGGGGCGCAGCGTGCAGATGATCGAGGCCTCGCTGGCGGACGCCGAGGGGACGAAGCTGATCGAGGCGCGAGCGTGGCGGATCCGGACGTCGGAGCTGAAGATCCCGGAGGGGGTCGAGACGACGCCGGCGCCGCCGCCCGGCCCCGAGCAGGGCGGCCGGCCGGAGTTCTTCGAAACCGGGCAGTCGGTCGGCTACCACACGGCGATGGAATGGCGTTCGGTCGGCGGCGGCTTCCTCGAGCCGGGTCCGGCGACCGTGTGGATGCGGATGGGCTGCGAGCTGGTCGCGGGCGAGCAGCCGACGCCGCTTCAGCGGACGCTGGTCGCCGCCGACGTCGGCAACGGGATCAGCGCCGTGCTCGACTGGCGTCGCTTCGTCTTCATCAACGTCGACCTCAGCGTTCACCTCGAGCGCATGCCCGAGGGCGAGTGGGTCTGCGTCGACGCGGTCACCCTGCCGCAGGCGAACGGCGTCGGCACGGCCGAGTCCGTCCTCTGCGACGAACGCGGCCGCATCGGCCGCGCCGCCCAGGCCCTGCTGATCAGCGAACGGGACTAGCCGCACGTACCCGGGCGGAGAGGGCGAAGCGCGAGATCGCGGCCGAGCCGAGGGCGACGGCGGTGGCGAAGAGGAAGGCGCCCTCGTAGTCGGTGAGAGCCGCGGCGATGCCGGCGAGGGGAGCGCCGATGCCGACTCCCGCGTCGAAGCAGGCGGTGAAGGTGCCGAGCGCCGCGCCGCGCCGCGTCTCGGACACCCTGCCGACCACGATCAGCGAGAGCGAGGGGTAGAGCAGGGCGAAGGCGATGCCCATCGCAACCGCCCCGGCGAGGGCGACGGCGAGGCTGTGGGCGAGGGCGACGATCAGCAGGCCGACCGCCTCGGTCAGCGCCGCGGCGATCGCCACCCGCTTGGGACCGGCGCGGTCGGGCAGGTCGCCGCCGATCAGCCGGGTGAGCACGATCATCGTCGCGAAGACGCCGAAGACGAGCGCGCCGTGCCCGATGTCGCGCGCTTCCAGGTGCAGGACGACGAACGAGGCGACGGTTGCGTAGCCGAGCGCGCCGAGCGCCATCGCGGCGCCCGGCCGGACGGCCTCGCGGGCGATCAGCGGGTGGTGCTCGTCCTCCCCGGGGTGGGCGTGGAAGGGATCCGGCAGGCGCGCCGCGATCAGCGCCCCGGCGAGGGGCGCGGCGCCCGCGAACAGCCAGACCAGCCGGTAGCCCCCGGCGTGCAGCAGCAGCTCGCCGATCAGCGGGCCGATGCTGAGGCCGCCCCAGACGGCGAGCCCGTAGAGGCCGATCACCCGGCCGCGCCGCTCGGCCGGGGCGATGTCGACGATCCAGGCCGAGCCGGCGGTGAAGACGGTGCCCTCGCCGGCGCCGAGGATCAGCCTGGCGCCGATCAGGCCCGGAACGCCCAGTGGCAGCAGGTAGAGGAAGCCGGCGACCGCGACGAGAATCGCGCCGCCGAACACGGTCGGCTTGCGGCCGCGATGGTCGGCGAGGCGCCCCGCGAACGGCCGCAGCAGCAGGCCGGTTATCGCGTAGCAGCCGATCACCACGCCGACCGCGATGTCGCCGGCCCCGAGCGGGCCGTGTACGTAGCGCGGCAGCACCGGCAGCACGGCGCCGACGGCGACGAGGCCGGAGAAGGTGACGGCGAAGACCCCCGCGAACGCCAGGCCCGGCCGCGCCACCGGCGGCGCGGCCGCCGCCGTGGTCACCCCTCCACCAGGGCGGCCAGGTCGGCGACGATGCGGTCGGGCGGAGGCACCGCGCTCTCCGCTTCCTCGCGTGAGGTCGCCCCGCTCAGCACCAGGATCGTCTCCAGCCCGGCGCGCCGCCCGCCCTCGATGTCCGACGAGACGCGGTCGCCGACCATCGCCACGCGCTCGGCGGCGCCGATTCGCTCGCGCGCCAGCTCGAACAGGTGCGGTTCCGGCTTGCCGCCGATCTCAGCCGTCGCGCCGCTCGCGGTCTCGACGGCGGCGAGGATCGAGCCCGTCCCCGGCCAGGCGCCGCCCGGCATCGGCATCGTCGGATCGTGGCTGGTCGCGAACAGCGCCGCGCCGCGCTGTAGCGCCCGCGTCGCCGTCAGCAGCTCCTCGTAGTCGAAGCCGCGGTGCCCGGAGACGATCACGACGCCGGCCTCGAGCCCGTCCTCGCCCTCGAGCAGCTTCAGACCTCTGGCCGCGACCGTCTCATGGAAGGCCGGCGCCCCAATCACGAACGCCGTCTCGCCTTCCTTGGCCGCAAGGTCGGCGGTCGCTTCCCCGGCCGTGACGACGCCGTCCTCATCGATCTCGATACCCGCCTCACGCAGGCGCCGCACGTAGTCGATGGCGAGCTTGCCGGGGTTATTGGTGACGAAGCAAATCTCCCGTCCGTCGGCCAGCAGCTTTGTCAGGGCCTCGACTGAGCCCGGCACCAGCTCCCTGCCGATCCACACGACCCCATCCAGATCGATCAGGAACCCGTCGAACTCGTCCGCAAGAGCCATCGAACGGCAGCGTATTGAGACACGCGGCTCGAGCAACCGACCCGATAGTTTCCCGGCGGTGAGCACCGCAGACGGCCAGGTCGTGATCGCCACCGACATCTCGCGCCGCTACGGCGAAGGCGAGGCCGCCGTCGACGCCCTGATCGACGTCTCGACCGGCTTCGAGCGCGGCCGCTTCACCGCGATCATGGGTCCGTCGGGGTCCGGCAAGTCGACCCTGATGCACATCCTCGCCGGCCTCGACACGCCGACCGCCGGCCATGTGACGCTCGACGGCGACCGGATCACCGAGCTCGACGACGCGGCGCTGACCAGGCTGCGGCGCGACAAGCTCGGCTTCGTCTTCCAGTTCTTCAACCTGCTGCCGGTGCTGAGCGCCGAGGAGAACCTCGTGCTGCCGCTCTCGATCGCGGGCCGCAAGCCCGACGCCGAGTGGTTGGAGCGGCTGATCCAGACGGTCGGGCTGGAGGACCGGCGCACCCACCGGCCGGCCGAGCTCTCCGGCGGCCAGCAGCAGCGCGTCGCGGTGGCCCGCGCGCTGGTCTCCAAACCGGCGGTCGTCTTCGCCGACGAGCCGACCGGCAACCTCGACTCGAAGGCCAGCGCCGACGTGCTGAGCCTGCTGCGCCAGGCGGTCGACGAGTTCGGCCAGACGGTGATCATGGTCACCCACGACCCGGTGGCCGCGGCGCACGCCGACCGGCTGATCACCCTGCGCGACGGGCGGATCGTCCACGACGCCGCCCCCGGCTCCGCCGACGAGGTGCTCGAGCTGATGAAGCAGATCGATTAGGCGGCGCTTGGCCGGCCTCGCGATCAAGAGCCTCTGGGCGCGCAAGGTGCGGGCGCTGGCGACCACCTTCGCCGTGGTCATCGGCGTCGCCTTCGTCGCCGGCTCCTACGTCCTCACCGACACGATCTTCGCCGCCTTCGACGAAATCTTCAGCGACTCGCTGAAGGGAACGAGCGTCGTCGTCACGGCGAAGAACCCGGTCGAACAGGAAAACGGCGAAATCCCGACGATCTCCGCGGCGCTGCTGCCGAAGGTGAAGCGGGTTCCCGGCGTGCGCCTCGCCGCCGGCGCGATCTTCACCCCTGGCGGCTTCTTCGACGCCGAAGGGGAGAAGATCGGCAACAAATTCGCCCCCAAGTTCATCTCCTCGCGGCTGCCCGACGGGCTCGAGTCGCTCACCTACGTCGACGGCCACCCGCCGCGCGGCCCGACCGAAGCCTCGCTCGACCAGGCCGCCGCGGAAGGGTCGGGGATCGAGCTCGGCGAAACGATCGAGCTGATCGGCCAGGGCAGCGCCCGCTCCTTCCGCCTGGTCGGCTTCACCAAGCTCGGCGGCGCCTCCTTCGGCGGCGCCAGCATCGCCCAGGTGACGCTGCCGGTGGCGCAGCGGCTGACGCACAAGGTCGGACGGCTCGACCAGATCTCGGTCGCCGCCCGCGACGGGGTCTCCTCGGAGGCGCTCAGGCGGCGGATCGAGCGCGTGATGCCGCGCTCGGCGCGGGTCGAGACGGCGCAGGAAAACGCCGACCGCGGCTCGGAAGAAATCCGCGACAACCTCGGCTTCCTCCAGACGATCCTGCTCGTCTTCGGCTTCATCGCGGTCTTCGTCGGCGCCTTCCTGATCTTCAACACCTTCTCGATCACGGTCGCCCAGCGGGTCGCCGAGTTCGGGATGCTGCGCACGCTCGGCGCCTCGCGCCCGCAGATCCTGCTCACCGTCCTGGTCGAGGCGCTCGCGATCGGCCTGCTCGGGGCGATCGCCGGCATCGGCGGCGGTTACGTCATGGCGGTGCTGCTCAACGCCCTGCTGAAGAGCTTCGGGATCGACCTGCCGACGACCGGGCTGGTGATGGGGACGCGCACGATCGTCGTCTCGCTGCTGGTCGGCGTCGTCGTCACCGCGGTCTCCTCGCTCGTGCCGGCGCTGCGCTCGACCCGGGTGCCGCCGATCGCCGCGCTTCAGTCCTATGTGCCGCCGGCGAGCCGCGGCCGGCGGCTCGTCTTCCTCGCCTTCTCCGTGCTGCTCGGCCTCGCCGGCCTGGCGATGGTCCTCGCCGGGCTCTTCGGCAGCGGCGGCGCCGGCACCCGCGCCGGCCTGATGGGCGCCGGGGCGGTCGCGATCGTGCTCGGCGTCTCGCTCTTCAGCCCGCGTCTGGTGCCGTTGCTGGCGACGATCTCCGGCTGGCCGCTGGAACGGATCCGCCGCCTCACCGGGCGGCTCGCGCGCGAGAACTCGCAGCGCAACCCGAGCCGCACGGCGGTCACCGCGGCGGCGCTGATGATCGGCCTCGCGCTGGTCACCTTCGTCACCGTCTTCGCCGCCGGCCTGAAGAGCTCGGTCGCCCAGGTGATCGACGAAAACTTCGAGGGCGGGATCGTGATCCAGAACAGCGACGGCTTCTCGCCGATCCCCGCCGGGGCGGCGGCGACCGCGCGCAGGGTGCCCGGCGTGCAGCTCGTCGCGACGATCCGGACGACCGAAGCGAAGCTGCTGGGCGACGGCGCGAAGGCGAAAGTGACGGCTCCCACCCCCGATATCGGCGCTGCGGTCGACGTCGAATGGAAGCGTGGCGGGCCGGCGGCGCTGCGCCGCCTGGGCGACCGGGAAGCGGTGATCTCCTCCGGGTTCGCCTCCGACCACGGCCTCGAGCCCGGGGATCGCTTCCGTCTGCTGAGCCAAACGGGGGCCAGGCCCGCCCTTCGCGTCGCCGGCGAGTTCGACTCCAAGGCGGGCATCTTCGGCAGCGTGATGATCACCCAGGCGGTGATGCGCCGGGCCTTCGACCAGACGCAGGACACGATCGACTTCGTCATCCTCGAGCCGGGCGCCGACGCCGCCGAGGTGCAGGCGGTGCTGACGGCGGGCGCCGAACGGGCCTTCCCCACGGCCGAAGTCCTCAACCAGGGGGAACTGAAGGAAACCCGCGAAGAACAGGTCGACCAGCTCGTCAATCTCTTCTACGCGCTGCTGATCCTCGCGATCGTGATCTCGCTCTTCGGCATCGCCAACACCCTGGCCCTATCGATCCACGAACGCACGCGTGAGCTGGGGATGCTGCGGGCGATCGGCATGTCGCGCCGCCAGGTGCGGACGATGATCCGCTACGAGGCGGTGATCACGGCCCTGATCGGCGCGATCCTGGGGATGATCCTCGGCGTGATCTTCGCGGCGCTGATCTCGCAGCCGCTGAAGGACGAAGGGTTCACGCTCTCCTACCCGATCGGCTCGCTGGTCGTGCTGCTGATCTTCGCCGGATTGGCGGGGGTTATCGCGGCCATTCCCCCGGCGCGGCGGGCGTCGCGGTTGGACGTCTTGGACTCGTTGCACTACGAGTGACCCCTCGGTCGAGGAAGAAAATTTCATCGAAGACATTCGGTTCAGGGAGTTCGTGCGTGATCACCAGAACGCCAGGGCCGTTTTTCGCCAGTCCTGCGATGCGGCGCTGTAGGTCGCTGGCGCCCGCCGGGTCGAGGTGGGTCGTCGGCTCGTCGAAGATCAGGAACCGGGCGCGGGCGAGGAAGAGGCGGGCAGCCGCGATTCGCTGGCGCTGGCCGCCGGAGACCTTGGCGCCGGCCTCGCCCACCTCGGTGGCGAGGCCGTCGGGCAGTTCGGCCAGCCACGCGCCGAGGCCGACAGCCTCCAGCGCGGCGGCGATCTCGGCGTCGGAGGCGCTCTCGCCGCCGAGCGCGACGTTGTCGCGCAGCGTCGTCGTGAACAGGTAGGCGTCCTGCGGCGCCAGCCGCACGGCTCTCCGCAGGGCGTCGCCCTCGCCGTCGCGCACGTCCGCTCCGCCGAGCAGGACGCGGCCGCGCTGCGGCTCGCGGAAGCGCACCGCCAGCTCGGCCAGGGTGCTCTTGCCGCTGCCGCTTGGCCCGAGCAGGGCGACGGCGCGGCCGGGGCTGAGGCAAAGCGCGGCGCCGTCGAGGACCCAGGGCTCGTTCTCGCCGTAGCGGAAGGAGACGTCGCGCAGCTCCAGGTCGCCGCCCGCGGGGAGCGGTCGGCGCTCCGCCGGGTCCGCGGCCTGCGGCTCGCGCTCCAGCACCGACTCGATTCGCCCGGCGGCCGTCGCGCAGGCGTCGACGCTCGCCGCCGCCGCGCCGAGCGGCGCCACCGCCTCGAATGCGCCGAACGCCAGCAGCGCCAGCGCCGCCAGCAGCACTCCGGCCAGGGCGCCGCTGTGCACCGCCGGGGTGGCGACCGCGACCAGGAGCACTGCGGCGCCGGCCGCGAGCGCGGTGCCCAGTCCGGTTGCGAGCCCAGCGCCGAAAGCGTCGCGGCGTTGCAGCGCGGCGAGGTGTGCGCTGGAGCGCTCGCCCCGCTCGATCCAGTCCGCCTCCCGCCCCGCCACGGCGATCTCCGCCGAGCCGCGGGCGATCTCGACCAGGTCGGCGCCGAGCGTCGCCCGGGCGGCCGCCTGGCGCCGCCCGGCGGAGCGCGCCGCCCAGCGGGTGAGCGCGGGTGCGATGACGCCGCCGAGCAGCAGCATCGCGGCCAGGGCGAGCCCCGCCGCCGGCAGGATCAGCGTCGCGACGACGACCGAGCCGAGGCCGGCGAGCAGGGCGACGAGCGGCGGCGCGAGGGCGCGCAGGTAGAGGTCCTGAAGCCGGTCGACGTCGCCGACGAAGCGGCTGAGCAGGTCGGTGCGGCGCAGGTCGGCGATACCGCCCGGAACCAGCGGCACGAGCTGCGCGAAGAAGCGCCGGCGCAGGTCGGTCAGCGTGCGGAAGGCGAGGTCGTGGGAGACGAGCCGCTCGCCGTAGCGCAGCAGCGCGCGCGAGATGCCGAAGAAGCGCACGCCGACGATCGCGACGCCGAGGGCGAGGATCTCGGGCCGCTGCGCCGCCCGGCTGATCAGGTAGCCGGAGGTCGCGAGCAGCCCCACCGAGGCGAGCACCGCCGCCGCGCCGAGCCCGACCGAGAGCCAGAGCAGCCCGCGCCGCGAGCGCGTCGCCGCCACCGCCCGCCACAACGCATCGCGGTCGAGGTTTTCACCGCTATCCGGAGATAACCTCGACCACGCGCTCATGCGGGTACCGCCATTGACGCCGGGGACGGTTCGGACAGCACGCCGTCGCGCAGCTCGACGGCGCGGTCGGCGCGGTGGGCGAGCTCGGCGCGGTGGGCGACGATCAGCGCCGTCCGCTCAGCGGCGAGCCGCTCGACCGCCGCGGCGATCTCCAGCTCGGTCCCGGCGTCGAGGTTCGCGGTCGGCTCGTCGAGCAGCAGCAGCGGGGCGTCGCGCAGGAAGGCGCGGGCGAGCGCCAGGCGCTGCGACTGCCCGGCCGAGAGCCGCCGCCCGCCGTCGCCGACCGCGGTCGCGAGGCCGTCCGGGAGGGCGTGGACCAGCTCGAGCAGGCCGGCCCGCTCGATCGCCTCCATCGTCCTCCCGTCGCTCGCGCCGGGGTCGGCGAGGCGGACGTTTTCGCCGATCGTGCCGGCGAAGACCGTGGGCCGCTGCGGCACCCAGGCGACCCGCCTGCGCCACTCGGCCGTGGCAACCTCGCGGAGGTCGACGCCGCCGCACGAGATCCGGCCGCCGCCGGGGTCGGCGAGGCGCAGCAGCAGTGAGAGCAGGGTCGACTTGCCGCCGCCGCTGGGGCCGGTCAGGGCGACCGTCTCACCCGGCTCGATCGTCAGCTCGATGCCGCACAGCGTCTCCGGGCGCCCGGAGTGGGCGTAGCGCACCGCCGCCAGGCGGACCGGCGCACGGCTGGGGTCGGGCGCCGGTCGCGCCACCGCCGGCGCGGAGACCGCGGCCGGCCGGTCGAGCAGCTCGAAGATCCGCTCGGCGGCCGCCATGCCGTCGGCGCTGGCGTGGAACTGCGCGCCGAGGCGCCGCAGCGGCATGTAGAGCTCCGGCGCAAGCAGCAGGACGGTCAGCCCGGCGGTCAGCCCGAGGTCGCCACTCGCCAGCTGCACCCCGACCGTGACCGCGACGAGCGCCACGCCGAGCATCGCCAGCAACTCCAGGACGAGCGCCGAGAGGAAGCCGATCCGCAGCGTCTTCATCGTCTCTCGCCGGTAGCTCTCGCCGGCCGCGTCGATCGTCGCCGCCTGCGCCGTGGCGCGACCGTGGGCTCGCAGCGTCTCCAGCCCGCCGACGAGGTCGAGGAAGTGGGCGCTGAGCCGCGACAGGCGGCGCCAGCGGCGGCGGGTGGTGCGCTCCGCCAGGCGGCCGATCAGGACCATGAAGACGACGATCAGGGGCGCGGTGACGGCGAGGATCGCCGTTGCCTCCCAGTCGCGGGGCAGCACCCAGGCGAGGATCAGGAGCGGCGCGAAGAGCGAAAGCACGGCCTGCGGCAGGTAGCGGGCGAAGTAGGCCTCGAGCGCGTCGACGCCCTGCACCGCGGACGCCGCGAGCTCGCCCGAACGCTCGTCCTGGAGCGCGCCCGGGCGGTCGAGCAGCAGGTGGCGGACGAGGCGCGAGCGCAGCTCCGCCATCGCCCTGGCGGCGCCGATCCGGCCGCTCGCCTCGAAGCCGGCGTCGACGAGGCCGCGGGCGACCGAGGTCGCCGCCAGCCAGAGCAGCGCCGGAGCGACGCCGCCGAGCGATGCGCCGCCGAGGAAGACGCGGACGACGACGTGCGCGAGCAGCGTCGCCTGGGCGACGATCAGCGCCGTTGCCAGCAACCCCAGCACGGCCGTGACGGCGAGGTGCGCCCGCGCCGCCCGGCTCTCGCGGGTCAGCCGGCGCTGGACCGGCTTCATTTGGTCAGCAGGTCGAGCGGCGACTTGACGTCGCCAAAGTCCTCCGCCGACACCCGGTGGCGGAAGACCCAGTAGGTCCACGCCTGGTAGGCGAGCACGACCGGCACCAGCAGCACGGCGACGACGGTCATCACGACCAGGGTGTAGTGCGAGGAAGCCGACTGGGCGAGGGTCATGTCGAAGGCGCTGTCGGTGCTGGAGATCATCGCGTGGGGGAAGAGGTCGACGAAGAGCGAGACGAAGAAGAAGCCGATCGCGGCGGCGGTGGCGGCGAAGGCGCGCACCGGATCGCGTCCGGCGAGGATCGCCGCCGCGACCAGCGCCAGCGCCGCGATGCCCGCGAGGATCGCGGACGGGACGTCGACGCCGCCGCGGTGGGAGGCGACCGTCCAGACCAGGAAGCCGATCCCGACGACGGCGGCGACCGGGGCGACGCGGGCGGCGATCGCGGCGGCCCGCTCGCGCATCGCGCCCTCGGTCTTCAGCTCGAGGAAGATCGCGCCGTGGGTGAGGAAGAGGGTGAGCGTCGCGAGCCCGCCGAGCAGCGCGTAGGGCTTGAGCAGGTCGAAGAGCGTGCCGGTGTACTCGTGCCGGGCGTCGATCGGGACGCCGTGGACGATGTTCGCCCAGCCGACGCCCCAGAGCAGGGCGGCGAGGAAGCTGCCGCCGATCATCGCCCACTCCCAGCGGTCGCGCCAGCGCTGCGTGTCGCCCTTGCCCCAGAACTCGAAGGCGACGTTGCGCACGATCAGCGCCGCGAGGATCAGGAAGAGCGCCAGGTAGAAGCCGGAGAACAGGGTCGCGTACCACTGCGGGAAGGCGGCGAAGGTGGCGCCGCCGGCGACCAGCAGCCAGACCTCGTTGCCGTCCCAGATCGGCCCGATCGTGTGCAGCACGGCACGCCGCTCCTCGCGGGTGCCGCCGACCGCGCGGATCAGCATCCCGACCCCGAAGTCGAAGCCCTCGAGCAGGAAGTAGCCCAGCCAGAGGATCGAGATGAGGACGAACCAGACGACCTGAAGTCCGCTGTAGGCGTCCATGTCAGTAGGCGAGGGCCAGCTCCTGGCCCGGCTCCTCGGCTTTGCCGGCCTCGACCGGCCCTTTGCGCACCGTCCTGACGAAGACCCAGCCCGCGATCGCCGCCAGCACGCCGTAGATCGCGGTGAAGCCGATCAGGGTGATCCAGACCTCGGCCGAGCTGACGCTGGGCGAGTTGGCGACGTCCGTCTTCAGCAGGCCGAAGACGACCCAGGGCTGGCGGCCCATCTCGGTGAAGACCCAGCCCGTGGCGCTGGCGATGAAGGGAAGGGCCGCCGCCGGCACCGCCCATTTGAGGAAGCGCTTCGAGGACGCCAGCTTGCCCTTGCGCGCCAGCCACCAGCCGAAGGCGGCGAAGAGGAACATCGCCATCGCGCAGCCGATCATCGCCCGCCAGGTCCAGTAGGTGACGGCGACGATCGGGGCGTACTCGCCGGGGCCGTACCTGCGGCGGTATTCGGCGTCGATGTTGTTGATCCCCTCGATCTTCCCGTTCGGGTAGCCGGTCGAGATCCAGGAGAGCAGGTTGGGGATTTCGATGTTTCGGCTCAGGCCTTCGGGGTTCTGCTCGAAGTCGCCGGTGGCGAAGAGCGACAGCCCGGCGCCGTCCTTGGTCTCGAAGACGGCGTCGGCGGCGGCCATCTTCATCGGCTGCTGGTGGGTCATCAGGATGCCGTTGAAGTGACCGACGAAGACGGTGACGATCGCGGCGACCACGACCATCGGCAGGCCCAGTCGCATCGCGCCGCCGAAGACCTCGGTCTCGTTGCCGCGGCGCAGGTGCCAGGCCGAGACCGCGATCAGGATCATCCCCGCGGTCAGCAGGGCGGCGAGGATCGTGTGCAGGAAGGCGTAGATCGCGGTGTTGTTGAACAGCACCGAGGCGATGTTGGTCAGCTTCGCTTTGCCTTCCGACATTTCGTAGCCGACCGGGTGCTGCATCCAGGAGTTGGCGGCGAGTATGAAGTAGGCCGAGAGCGCCGTCGAGCCCGCGACCAGCCAGGCGCAGGCGAGGTGGGCGCGCTTGGAGAGCCGTCCCCAGCCGAAGATCCAGAGGCCGAGGAAGGTCGACTCGACGAAGAAGGCCGCCAGACCCTCCATCGCCAGCGGCGCGCCGAAGATGTCGCCGACGAAGCGCGAGTAGTTCGACCAGTTCATGCCGAACTGGAACTCCTGCACGATCCCGGTGGCGACGCCGAGCGCGAAGGAGATCAGCATCAGCTTGCCCCAGAAGCGGGTCGAGCGCAGCCAGCGCTCGTCGCCCGTGCGGTGCCACCTCGTCTGCATGACGGCGACGCAGATCGCGAGGCCGATCGTGACCGGCACGAAGATGAAGTGGTAGAGGGTGGTGATCCCGAACTGCCAGCGGGCGAGCTCCAGTGCCGTCACGCAGCGCAGCGTATTCACGCCCCTGGGGGTCGCCATCCCGGCAGACCACTGGGCTTGCCTGCGGGAAACTACGTGTTTCTATCGCCGTTCCGGGGGGCGTTCAGGCCCATGCGGACGGCGCCCGCCAGCTCCAGCATCGCCGCCTCGGCGCCGCGGCTGACCGCGGTCATGTTGGCGAAGCTGTGGATCAGGCCGGGATGGCGGCGCAGGACGACGGGCACCCCGGCCTCTTCGAGCCGCCCGGCGTAGGCCTCGCCCTCGTCGCGCAGCGGATCGAAGCCCGCGGTGGCGACGTAGGCGGGGGGCAGGCCGGAGAGGTCCGCGGCGCGCAGAACCGAGACACGCGGGTCGGCGCGATCGGTATCCGGCGGCAGGTAGTGGTGCTCGTACCAGTCCATGTCGGCCTTTGTGAGCAGGAAGCCCTCGGCGAACTCGTCGCGCGAGGCGTGGCCGCCGACCGCGTCGGCGACGGGATAGATCAGCGCCTGCATCGCCGGCAGCGGGTCGCCGGCGTCCCGCGCCAGCAGGCTGACGGCGGCGGCCAGATTGCCGCCGGCGCTGTCGCCGGCGACGGCTATGCGCGCCGGGTCGACGCCGAGCCTGGCGTTGTCGACGGCGGACCAGCGGAAGGCCGCGAGCGCGTCTTCGACCGCGGCGGGGAAGGGGTGCTCCGGCGCCAGCCGGTAGTCGACCGAGAGCACGGTCGCCGGCATGGTCGAGGCGAGGAAGCGGCAGACGCCGTCGCAGGTCTCGAGGTCGCCGATCGTCCAGCCGCCGCCGTGGAAGTAGACGATCAGCGGCCGTTGCTCGAGGCCGAGCCCGGCCGGTTCGTAGAAGCGGGCCGGGATCTGCCCCGCCGGCCCGGGGATCGCCAGGTCGTTCACGGCGGCGAGCGGCCGCGCCGGCCCCGCCGCCGCCGCCGACCCGGCGCGGATCCGGGCCCGCCCCTGCTCCGGCGTGAGCGTGCCTCCCGCCGACGCCGACTCGTCGCGGGCGAGCGCCGCCAGGCGCAGCAGCGCCTGCATCTCCATCGACAGCACCTGCCCCCCGGCCCGCGGCGGAGCCCCGAACAGGGCACGCTGCAAACCCGCCGGCATGCGGCAGGCGGCCCGTAGTACCCGGTGCTCGATGCGTGGCGGCAGCCTCGGGAGCGCCAAGGCTTTCGCAGACTATGTGAAACAGACCTCAGCCGCAGCCGGTGTTGTTGCCGCACGACGAGCACGTGTAGCAGCTGCCCGTGCGCTGCATCATGCCGCCGCACTGCTCGCAGGCGGGGCCGAGATCGAGGCCGGACATCTTCGCCGGCACGACCGGCGGGGTTTCGGTGAAGGCGCTCGCCGCCGGGACGGACTCGCCGCCGTTCGCCTGCGGCTTCTCGGTGCCGTTGCCGGGCTGCGAGTGACCGTTGCCGCCGTTGGCGGGGCCGGCCGTGTCGGTTGCGATCCCGAGGCCGAGCTGGCTCGTCTCGGCGTCCTTCTTCGCCCGCACCTCTTGGGTCATGATCCCCAGTTCCTCGAGCGTGTCGGTGTCGTCGATGAAGCGGCTCGCGACCCAGCGCATGATGTAGTCGGGCAGCGATTTGGCGAATGGGATCTCCGGGTTGCCGGTGATGCCCTCGGGCTCGAAGCGCATGTAGCTGAACTTGCGCACGAAGTCTTCGAGCGGGACGCCGTACTGGAGGCCGAGCGAGATCGCCGTGGCGAAGGCGTTCATCAGCCCCCGCATCGTCGAGCCCTCCTTGCCGATATCGGTGAGGAAGATCTCGCCGACCGAGCCGTCCTCGTATTTGCCGGCGGTGATGTAGCCCTCGTGGCCGGCGATCGAGAACTTGTGGGTGATCGATTCGCGCTCGCGCGGCATCCGTTTGCGCTCCGGCGGGGCGACCGCCTCCGCCTCGGCCTCCCTCTCCTTCTGCGCGTCGGTGCGCAGCGCCTGCGCGGTCTTCGAGCCGTCGCGGTAGATCGCCAGCGCCTTGAGGCCGCCCCTCCAGCCGCGCGCGTAGGCATCGGCGATGTCCTCGACCGTGGCGCTCTCGGGCAGGTTGACCGTCTTCGAGATCGCACCGGAGATGAACGGCTGGGTCGCGGCCATCATGTCGATGTGGCCGGTGTGAGAGATCGCCCGCTCGCCGACCGCGACGTCGAAGACCGGCAGGTGCTCGGCCTTCAGCCCCGGCGCGCCGACGATCGTCGCCTTCTCGGTGATGTAGGCGTTGATCTGGTCGATCTCCGCCTCGCCGTAGCCGAGCCTTTCGAGGGCGAGCGGCACCGAGCGGTTGGCGATCGTCATCTGCCCGCCGCCGACCAGCTCCTTGAACTTGACCAGCGAGAAGTCGGGCTCGATCCCGGTCGTATCGCAATCCATCAGGAAGCTGATCGTCCCGGTCGGCGCCAGCACCGTCGCCTGCGCGTTGCGGTAGCCGTGCTCCTCGCCGAGCTCGACCGCCTCGTCCCAGGCGCCCCGCGCCGCCGCGAGCAGATCGGCCTTGATCCCCTCCGGGTCGATGTCGTAGGCGGCGTCGCGGTGCATCCGCATGACGCCGTTGTGCGCCTCGCTGTTCTTCTCGTACTCGTCGTAGGGGCCGGTCGCGCCGGCGGCGATCTTCGCCGACTGGGCGTAGGCGCGGCCGGTCATCAGCGCCGTGATCGCGGCGGCGACGTTGCGGCCCTCGTCGGAGTCGTAGGGGAGGCCGTCCGACATCAGCAGCGCGCCGAGGTTGGCGTAGCCGAGGCCGAGCTGGCGGAAGGCGTTGGCGTTCCTGCCGATCTCCTCGGTCGGGTAGCTGGAGAAGCCGACGAGGATCTCCTGGGCGAGGAAGACGATGTCGACTGCGTGCTGGAAATCATCGACGTCGAAGCTGCCGTCGGGGCGGCGGAACTTCATCAGGTTGAGCGAGGCCAGGTTGCAGGCCGAGTCATCGACGTGCATGTACTCGCTGCACGGGTTGGAGGCGTTGATCCGCCCCGACTCCGGGCAGGTGTGCCAGCGGTTGATGATCGTGTCGTACTGGACGCCCGGATCGGCGCAGCGCCAGGCGGCGTCGGCGATCTCGTTCATCAGCTCGCGCGCCGGTAGCGTCTTCGTCGCCTCGCCGGTGGTGCGCGCCTTCAGCTCCCAGTCCTCGCCGGCCTCGACCGCCTCCATGAACTCGTCGGTGACCCGCACCGAGTTGTTGGCGTTCTGGTACTGGATCGAGGTGAAGCCCTCGCCGTCGATCGACATGTCGAAGCCGGCGTCGCGCAGGGCGCCCGCCTTCTCCTCCTCCTTGGCCTTGCACCAGATGAAGTCCTCGATGTCGGGGTGGTCGATGTCGAGCACGACCATCTTCGCCGCGCGCCGGGTCTTGCCGCCCGACTTGATCGTCCCCGCCCAGGCGTCGGCGCCGCGCATGAAGCTGACCGGGCCGGACGCGAGGCCGCCCTTGGAGAGCTGCTCCTTGGAGCTGCGGATCCGCGAGAGGTTGATCCCCGAGCCCGAGCCCCCGCGGAAGATCATCCCCTCCTTGGTGTTCCAGTCGAGAATCGACTCCATCGAGTCCTCGACGCTGAGGATGAAGCAGGCGCTGCACTGCGGCTGCTCCTCGAAGCCGACGTTGAACCAGACCGGCGAGTTGAACGCGGCCTTCTGGTTGAGCAGGATCGAGGTCAGCTCCGCTTCGAAGGCCTCGGCGTCCTCGGCGGAGGCGAAGTAGCCGCCCTCGCGTCCCCAGTCGGAGATCGTCCCGGCGACGCGGCCGATCATCTCTTTGACCGAGCGCTCGCGCGTCTCGGAGCCGAGCTGCCCACGGAAGTACTTCTGGGCGACGATGTTGGTCGCGTTCTGGCTCCAGCTCTTCGGGAACTCGACCCCGCGCTGCTCGAAGGCCGGGTTCTGCGGATCGCCGATCACGGCGTCGCGCGTCTCCCACTCGATCTCGTCGAACGGGTGCGTCCCGGCGGAGGAGAAACGGCGTTCGACCTCGAGGCCCTTGAGACCGTTCTTGGGGGTGCTGGTTGCGGTCTGGGACATCGAACTTCTCCTCTCGGGGCGTTTTAGGGGGGAGCTGCCCAGGATCGTCAACGAGTCGGACAGACTTTGTGGCCCGCGACCCCGCAAAAGCCGCGAATTTCAGTGACTCGTGCCTGTCTGCCTCTATGGTGACAAGACGATGGTGCGGGCGCGGGCGGCCGAAAAGGCGGAATCTGCAAAGGAAGTTGCATCCGAGGCGATCGCCGCGGTCAAGCCGCGGCTGCGCGGCGTCTCCCACCAGTGGGCGTTCGTCGTCTCGCTCTTCCTCGGCGCCGGCCTGATCGTCGCCGCGCAGACGCCGAAGGCGACGCTGGCGGTCGCGATCTACGCGCTCAGCCTCTCCGCCCTGCTCGGCACCAGCGCCCTCTACCACCGGGTCGACTGGAAGCGGCCGCAGGTGCGCCAGTGGATGCGCCGCCTCGATCACTCGATGATCTTCTTCCTCATCGCCGGCACCTACACGCCGTTCGCCCTGCTCGTGCTCAGCGGACCGCTGGCCGACGCGATCCTCGTCGTCGTCTGGATCGGCGCGATCGCCGGCGCGATCGTCGAGACGATCTGGATCGACCACCCGAAATGGGTCGCGGCGCTGATCTACATCTCGCTCGGCTGGGTCGCCGTCGTCGCCTTCCCCGAGCTCTGGTCGGACATGGGCGTCGCCGGCACCCTCCTGGTCGCCGCCGGCGGCCTCCTCTACACCGCCGGCGCCGTCGTCTACGCGACCCAGCGACCCAACCCCAACCCCCGCGTCTTCGGCTACCACGAGATCTTCCACGCCCTGGTCATCGCCGCCGCCGCAGCCCACTTCGCCGCGGTCGCCTTCTTCGCCCTGCCGGCCGCCTGAGTCAAGCTCCAGATGAAGGGTTGATGCCCCTATGGGGGCCAAAACCCTTCATCTTTGGTCAGGCCGCGACCGGCTCGCGCTCGGCGGCGGCGACCAGCTCGGCGAGGATTTCCTCCAGCCGCTCGGCCTGCTCGGGTGGCAGCACGAGGCGGTCGCCGTCGCGCAGCTCGGCGGCGTGGGCGACGGGGAGCTCGGCCTCGATCACGCGGCCACCGAGGGCGCCGAGGACCTTGCGCAGCTCGGCCTGGGCCCAGACGGCGCCGAACATGCCGGTCGAGGCGCCGATCGTCGCCGCGGGGGTGCCGTTGAGGGCGCTCTGGCCGGCCGGGCGCGAGACCCAGTCGAGGGCGTTCTTCAACACCCCGGGGATCGAGTGGTTGTACTCGGGGGTCGCGATCAGCACGGCGTCGGCGTCGCGCACCGCGGCGCGCAGGTCCAGCACCGGCTCCGGCACCCCCGCCGGTTCGACGTCCTCGTCGTAGGGCGGGATCTTGGCCAGGCGGTCGTAGACGACCAGCTCCGCCCCGGCGGGCAGCCGCTCCGCGGCCGCCCGCAGCAGGGCGCTGTTGTGCGAGTCGCGGCGCAGGCTGCCGGAGATGCCGAGCACCCGCACCGCTACTCGGCCTCCCGGATCAGCTCCAGCTCGACCGCGATGCCGACCTCGTAGTCGAGCACCTCGCCGCCGCTCGGCAGCTCGGCCTGCCAGTCGAGCCCGAAGCTGCGGCGGTCGACGCTCGCCGCCAGCGAAAGCCCGACCCGGGCCTTGCCGTAGGCATCCTCGCCGAGCTGGGCGAAGCGGCCGCTCGCCTCGACCTCGCGCTTCTCGCCGCGGATCTCGAGCTCGCCGCGGATCGTCGCCGCGCCGTCCTCGCCGATGCTCAGCTCGCTCGACTCGAAGCGCAGCCGCGGGAAGCGCTCGGCGTCGAAGAACTCGGGGGAGAGCAGGTGGCCCTTCAGGTTGGGCTCGTCGACCTCGATGCTCGCGACCTCGACCGTGCCATCGAGCTTCGGGCTCTCGCCGCCGCTCAGCCGCGCGTCGTACTCGGCGAAGCCGCTGCGGAAGGTCGAGACGCCGTTGTGGACGACCGAGAAGCCGATCGATGAGTGGACCGGGTCGAGTGCGTAGGTGCCTGCGGGTATCTGCTGAATCGTCTGCGTGCTCATGTTCTCTCCCTCCGAGTCAGTTGCCAGATAAACATTTGCCTTGGAAACCAATGTAACAGATTTAGTTAACGTGTCAACTATTGACTGGACAATGTTCCTCTGGGACGATGGGAGAATGAGCCAGCAGGTCATCGCGACGCGCACCGCACATGGCGACGCCTGGGGCGCGCTGACCCGCACCCATGCCGCGATCTCCCAGCGTTTGCAGGATGCGCTTGCAGCTGGCGACCTCCCGCCGCTGCCCTGGTACGAGGTTCTTGCAACCGTGGCCGAGGCCCCCGAGCAACGGATGAAAATGGGAGAGCTGGCGGAGGCGCTCGTGATCACCAGGGGAGGCCTGACCAAGCTGGTCGATCGCCTGGTCAAGGCCGGTCTGCTGGAGCGGACGCTCTGCGATACGGACCGCCGCGTCAGCTACGCGACCCTGCTGCCGGCAGGAGCAGACCTCCTCGCCGAAATGCGCCCCGTCGTGGTCGCCGAGCTGAAGCGCTCCTTCGCCGCCAACCTCACCGCCGCTCAAGCCCGCGACCTGAGCGAGGCCCTCGACCGAGTGCGCGACTCCGCCTGCGGCGTCAGCTGAGCGGGCGCTCGCTTACGCCAACGCCGCCGCGGCGCGCTCTTTCGCCGCCTCGATCAGGGCCAGCACCTGGACCTCTTCGCCCGCCTCGAGCAGCTCGACCGGGTCGGGGTCGCCGTTGACGATGCCCTCGAAGAACTCCTTGCGGTCCTGGTAGGTCGGCAGCGTCCCCTTGGCCCAGCCGCGGGCGTCGTTGAGGATCACCGCGAGGCGCGCGTAGTCCTCGCCGAAGAGCTCGGAGATCTCGCGCTTCATCCGCTTCGCCAGCGCCGGCGAGGCGCCGGCGGTCGAGATCGCGATCGCCAGCGGGCCGGTGCGCACGATCGCCGGCAGGATGAAGTTGCACAGCGGCGGAACGTCGACGATGTTGACCAGCATCGCCCGCTTCTCGGCGTCGTCGAAGACGCCGATGTTGACCTCGCTGTCGTCGGTGCAGGCGATCGCCATGAAGACGCCCTCGAGGTCCGCCGGCCCGGCGTAGGCGCGCTTCTCCCACTCGATCGAGCCCTCCGCAGCCAGCGACTCCAGCTCGGGGTGGGCGACCGGCGCGATCAGGGTGACGTCGGCGTCGCAGGCGAGCAGCCCCTCGACCTTCTCGAGGCCGATGTCGCCGCCGCCGATCACGACGCAGCGCCGGCCCTTCAGCTTCAGGCAGGCGATGTAGAAGGGGGTCTCGAGCATGTCGCGCACGCACGACTGGTCGCAGATCCCCTTGCGGAGCTGGCAGACGCACTCCTTGCCTGCATAGGCCTGGGCGGGCATGCGCCAAAGACTAGTGACCCGCCGCCGACGGGCCGGAAATACGCCTATATGGGCGGAAATCGGCCCGTCGGCGGTTACAGGGAGTCGAGCGTCCGCCGGAGACCGTCGACGAGGCCGGTTTCCGCCCGCCAGCCGAGCTCGCGCTCGGCCCGGCTCGCGTCGAGCGCAATCCGCTGGACCTCGCCGGCGCGGGGCGGGGCGAGCTCGGGCTCGAAATCCTCGCTGCCGTCGATTTCGGCCAGGCGCGCGGCCAGCTCGAGCACGTCGGTCTCGATCCCGGTGCCGATGTTGATCGGGCCGCTCGCCCGCGACTCGGCCGCCGCCAGCGCCGCGGCAACCACGTCGCCCACATATATGTAGTCGCGGGTCTGCCTTCCGTCCCCGTACACGGTCGGGCGTTCGCCGGCCCGCAGCCGTCCGCAGAAGATCGCGATCACCCCCGCCTCGCCGAGCGGGTCCTGGCGCGGGCCGTAGATGTTGCCCAGCCGCAGGCTGACGCCCGAGAGCCCGTAGAGGCGCTCGTAGAGCGCCAGGTAGCCCTCGGCGGCGAACTTGCTCTGGCCGTAGGCGGAGAAGGGTTCGATCGGCGCGCCCTCGTCGAGCGGCAGCTTCTTGCCGGCGCCCTCGCCGTAGATCGCGCCGCCGGTCGAGACGAAGACGATGCGGGGCGCTTCCGCCGCTCGCATCGCCTCCAGCAGGTTGGCGGTGCCGCCGACGTTGACCGCGGCGTCGAATGCCGGGTCGGCGAGCGATTTGCGCACGTCGATCTGCGCGGCGAGGTGGAAGACGACCTCGGGCTGGGCCGCGGTGACCGCCTCGGTCAGCGCCACCGCCTCGCGGATGTCGAGCTCGACCAGCTTCGCGCCCGCCGCCAGCGCCGCATCGAGGTTGCCGCGGCGCCCGGTCGAGAGGTCGTCGACGACCGTCACCTCGTCGCCACGGGCGAGCAGCGCGTCGACCAGATTCGACCCGATGAAACCCGCTCCGCCGGTGACCAGTGCCCTCATCAGCGTCGCCGATCCTAGTGACGGCGGGGCGATTCCGGTCGCTACGCGACCGCCCGCGGCCCGCCCGGAGTCGCGCGAGCTGCCTGCTACCCTCGCCGCCCCATGCGGCTCATAGTCACCGAGAAGAACAACAGCGCGAAGAAGATCGCCGACATCCTCGGGCGCAACGAGGCGAAGGCGGACAAAACCTACAAAGTCCCCTTCTACACCTGGACTCGACGCCGACGGCGGCGAGCAGATGACGATCGGGCTCAAGGGCCACGTGCTCGGGCCGGCCTTCCCAGAGGGCTACTCGAACTGGCAGAAGACCGACCTGCACGACCTGATCGACGCCAAGCTGATCAAGGAGCCGACCGACAAAAACGTCGTCAAAGCGATCCGCAAAATGGCCAAGGGGGCCGACGAGCTGGTGATCGCGACCGACTTCGACCGCGAGGGCGAGCTGATCGGGCTCGAGGCGCTGGAGGAGATGCTCGACGCCAACCCGGACCTGGGCTCGCGCGAGGACGCCGACGCCGGCACCCTGCGGATCAAGCGCGCGCGCTACTCGGCGCTGACCAAGGAAGAGATCGAGCGCGCCTTCGACAATCTCGACGAGCTCTCCTACCCGCTGGCCAACGCCGGCGCCGCCCGCCAGGACATCGACCTGCTCTGGGGCGCGACGCTGACCCGCGCCGTCTCGCTCGCCACCCGCCGCTTCGGCTCCAACTTCCTCTCGGTCGGCCGCGTGCAGAGCCCGACGCTGGGGCTGATCGTCGAGCGCGAGATGGAACGCCGCGCCCACGTCCCCAAACCGTTCTGGGAACTGTTCGCCAAGTTCCAGCACCCCGACGGCAGCTTCGAGACCCACCACACGACGGACAAGTTCTGGGAGAAGGCCGAGGCCGACAGGGCGCTCGCCGGCACCGCCGGCCCCGGCACGGTCAAGTCGGTGACGGCGCGCAAGAACACGCGCAAGCCGCCGACCCCCTACAACACGACCGCCTTCAGCACCGACGCCTCCAGCCGCCTCGGCATCACCCCGGCGAGCGCGATGCGCATCGCCGAGGACCTCTACATGGACGGCTTCATCTCCTACCCGCGCACCGACAACACGGTCTATCCGGCGTCGCTGCCGGTGCGCGAGCTGGTCAGCTCGCTGGTCCGGGTGAAGGAGTTCTCCGCCGCCTCCGGGCTGCTCGACGGCGAGCTGAAACCGACCCGGGGCAAAAAAGAGACGACCGACCACCCGCCGATCTACCCGACCCAGGCGATCCACCCCGGCGCCCTCGACGGCACCAAGAAGCGCGTCTACGAACTCGTCGTACGCCGCTTCCTCGCCACCTTCAGCCCGCCGATGATCACCGAGTCGACCCGGGCCGACATCGAGGCCGGCTCGGAGACCTACTTCGTCCGCGGCTCGGTCGTCGTCGACCCCGGCTACGCCGGCATCTACACCTACGCCCGCTCCTCCGACGAGGAGATCCCGAAGCTGGAGGAGGGGCAGACGCTGGAGCTCGAGGGCGAGCCGTGGCTGCTCGACAAGGAGACGCAGCCGCCGGCCCGGATCTCGCAGGCGAAACTGATCGAGATGATGGAGGAGCGCGGCCTGGGCACGAAAGCGACCCGCGCCGACATCATCCAGAAGCTCTTCGACCGCGGCTACGTCTACGGCAACCCGCCGGTGCCCTCGGAGACCGGCGTGGCGATGTACGAGGCGTTCAAGAAGTACGTGCCGCGGATGGCGACGCACGAGATGACCTCCCAGCTCGAGGCCGAGATGGACCGCATCGCCGGCGGCGAGATGAGCAAGGGCGAAGTCGTCGGCGAGAGCCGCGACCTCCTGCACAAAACCTGGAGCGAGATCGACGACAGCCGCGAAGACCTGGCCAAAGTCGTCTGGAAGGGGATGGACGAAGACCGCATCCTCGGCCCCTGCAAGGTCTGCGAGGAAGCGGGCCGGACCAAGGAGGACGGCTCGCCCAACATGCTGCGGATCATCCGCGCGAAAAAATCGGGCAAACGCTTCGTCGGCTGCTCCGGCTGGAGCGCCGACGACCCCGAGTCCTGCGACCAGACCTTCCCGTTGCCCCAGCGCGGCGACGTCTTCCGCCTCGAGGAGCGCTGCTCGGTCTGCGGCGAGACCCCGCGGCTGAAAGTCGTCCCCTTCCGCGGCCGCCCCTGGAACCTCTGCCTCAACGACGACTGCGAGTCGATGGCCGAGATGAAGAAACGCCGCGCCGAGCGCGAAGCGGCGAAAAAGGCGAAAAAGGCGATGGAAGAGAAGCCGCCGCCCGACGGCAGCGAGGAAAAGGCCACCGGCAAGGCCGACACGGCGACCCGCGGTCGCAAACGGGCCAAAGCGGCGAGCAAAGGCTGAGGCCCGGCGCGTTGTTCGTTTCCCTGGAGGGTGTCGATGGCTCCGGGAAGAGCACCCAGGCGAAGCTGCTCGCCGAGGCGCTTGGCGCCGAGACGACGCTGATCCGCGAGCCCGGGGGGACCGACGCGGCCGAGCGGATCCGCGAGCTGCTCGCCGACCCGGCGCTGGAGCTCGACCCCTTCGCCGAGCTGCTGCTCTTCTCCGCGGCGCGGGCCGACCTGCTGGCGCGCGTCGTGCGCCCCGCCCTGGAGAGCGGCGGCACCGTCGTCGCCGATCGCTTCGCCGACTCCAGCGTCGCCTACCAGGGAGGGGCGCGCGGGCTCGGCGCCAGCCACGTCCTCGCGCTGGTCGACACGACGATCGACGGCCTCTGGCCGGACTTGACGATCTACCTGCGGATCGACCCCGAGGCGGGCCTGGCGCGGGCCGCCGGCGAGGACCGCTTCGAGGCCGAGGGCCTGGAGCTACAGCGCGCGGTCGCCGAGGCCTACGAGGAGATCGCGGTCATCGCCTCGGATCGCGTGGTCGTCGTCGACGCGACGGGGACGGTCGAAGAGGTCCACGCGCGAGTGATGGAGGCGGTCGAATCACGTTAGGGACCATGCAGTCGACCCGCGGAAGGAGCGGACCTGCCCGCGTTCGCTGTTTGTCTTGCTCAGCGCGACAAAAAGCGAACGCGCCCCGATGACCGCGGCGATCGAGGACAGCACGACCCATCAACCGCGGGTGCAGGTGGCGCTGAGCGCTGCCCTTGCGGCCGGGCCGTCGCATGCGTACCTCTTCAAGGGGCCGCGGGGCGCCGGCAAGCGGGCGGCAGCGCGGGCCTTTGCCGCGGAGATCCTCGCGGGGGCGGCCGAGGACGCCGAGGACGTGCGGCGGCGGGCGCTGCTCGATCCGTCGCCGCATCCGGACCTCGTCTGGCTGGCGCCGAAGGGGGCGCAGCACATGGTCGAGGAGGTGCGCGAGCAGGTGATCCGGGCGTCTGTGTACCGGCCCTACGAAGGGGGCAAGCGGGTGTTCGTGATCGAGGCCGCGGAGGCGATGCGCGACGAGAGCCAGAACGCGCTGCTGAAGACGCTGGAGGAGCCGCCCGGGTTCGTCCACCTGATCCTGCTCAGCTCCGAGCCGGCGGCGCTGCTGGAGACGATCTCCTCGCGCTGCCAGCCGGTCGAGTTCGCGCCGTTGCCGGCCGAGGCCGTGGAGGCGATGCTGCGCGAGGGCGCCGCGGACGTCGACGCCGAGGAGATTGCCGCCGCGGCCCGCCTCTCCGCCGGCGACCTCGAGCTCGCCCGCCTGCTGCTCACCGAGCAGGGGAGGGAGCTGCGCGAACGGGCCGTTGAGCGGGAGTGGAGCGCGATGCTGAAGACCGCCGAGACGGCGGGCGAGGAAGCGGAAGCGGCGGCGCGGGAGGCGCTCGAGGAGGAAAAGGAGGGCGGCGTCAAGCGCTCGGCCCGTGAGATCGCCGACGCCGCCAAACGCGCCGGCCGGCGTCGCCGAACCGAGCTGCTCGACCTCGGCCTCCAGCTCGCCGCCGCCTGGTTCCGCGACCTCGCCGCCGTCGCCTCCGGCGCCGCCGCCGTCGCCTACAACCGCGACCGCCTCGACCGCCTCCGCGCGGCGGCCGATGGCCTCGACCCAAGTGCCGCCCGCCAGGCAACCGAGCTGGTCGCCGACACCCGCCGCCGCCTCGACTTGAATGTCTCCGAGGAGCTAGCGCTCGAGGCGCTCTCGTTCAAGCTCGCCGCTGTTCTCGGCTGACTGCGTCTGCTCGCGCGCTTTCTCCAGCGCCCGTTCCTGGGCCAGGCGGGTGATCTGGGCCGCCTGGCGGGACATGATCACGCTGAAGTTGAGCGCCAGGCCGAGCAGCAGCAGGAGGATGATCGAGAAGAGGGCGACGTTGGTGTCGCGGACGCCCATCAGGTCGGCGACGGTGCCGAGCAGGCCGGGGAAGATCGCGCCCGCGAGCATGCCGATCCCGGCGACGAACCAGACGACGCTGAAGCGCTCCTGCAGGCGGTCGCGCCGGATCAGCTCGAGGATCATCAGCATGAAGGCGACCGCGATCACCGCGGCGAGGATTCGCGTCTGCGCGGTCAGGTGGACCTTGGGGGCCTGGGAGGCGGCGAGCAGCAGCGCGGTCATCGCCCCGCCTCGACCTTGCGCGGGCGGAACTGGCCGACGAGCAGCACGATCATTCCCTTGAAGATGAAGAAGGCCGAGCGCAGGGGCGTGAGGAAGGAGGTCCCGCCGACCCGCTCGAGCATCCGCACCGGCACCTCCTCGACCCGCAGGCCCTCGCGCACGGCGAGCTGAAGCGACTCGATCTCGGCGAAGTCGGGCGAGTAGTTCTCGCTGAACAGCCTCATCACGCGACGGTTGGCGGCGCGCATGCCGCTGGTCGTGTCGGTGAAGCGCTGCCGCGTCGCCAGGGTGAGGAAGAAGCGGAAGACGCTGGTGCCGATCCGCCGCGAGATCGTCGGCTTGTAGTCCTCGCCGCCTTCGCCCCCGCCCTCGACCGCATCGGCGTGGTAGCGCGAGCCGATCACGAGGTCGGCGCGGTCGGCGCGCACCTCCTCGAGCAGGCGCGCGACCTCGGCCGGCGGGTGCTGCCCGTCGGCGTCGAGGTGGGCGCAGAGGTCGTAGCCCTCGCGCAGCGCGTAGAGGTAGCCGGTCTGGAGCGCCGCGCCGAGGCCCTGGTTGAACGGCAGCGAGGCCACGGTGGCGCCGGCCTCCGCCGCTCGCGCGGCCGTCTCGTCGGTCGAGCCGTCGTCGACGACCAGCAGGTCGGCGTCGGGCAGGCACTCGCGCACGTCGGCGATCACCGCCGCGACCGAGTCGGCCTCGTTCCAGGCCGGGATGAAGACCAGCGTCCCCATGTGTGCGGCGATTCTCCCATGCCGTCATTCTGTTAGTAACTACTCATGAGAAGGATCGGCATCAGGTTCTGGCTGGTCGGCGCCTTTGCCGCGGTGACGCTGCTCACGGCGGGCGTCGTCTACCTCTTCGGGGACCGCCCCCGGGCCGTGCTGGGCGCGATCGCGCTCGGCATCATCTCCGGCTTCCTGATCGCGCTCGGCATCTCGCGCCGCGTGCGGCGACTCTCGCGCGGGGCCGGCGAGCTCGCCGCGGGATCCTTCGACACCCATCTCGACGTCGGCGGCCGCGACGAGATCGGCGATCTGGCACGGGCGCTGGAATCGATGCGCACCTCGCTGAAAGAGAGCTTCGGCGTGCTCACCGCCGACCGCAACAAGCTGAAAGCGATCTTCGACGGGCTCACCGACGCGGTGATCGTCGTCGACGAGAAGGGGGCCGTGCGCTTCGCCAACAGCGCCGCGGCGAAGCTGCTCGACTCGCTCGGCCAGCCGCCCGCGGCGATGCGCTCGCAGCTGCGCCGTGCCGAGGACATCGGCTTCGCCGCCCACCCGGCGCTGCGGATCGGCGATCGCGCCTACGCGATGACGGCGCGCTCGCTGCCCAAGGAGCGTGCGGTCCTCGTCGTCGCCCGCGACCGCACCGACGAGATGCGGCGCGAGCTGGCCGAAGCCGACTTCATCTCCAACGCGGCGCACGAGCTGCGCAACCCGCTCGCCGGCATCTCCAGCGCGATCGAGGTTCTCCAGGAGGGGGCGAAGGACGACCCCGCCGCGCTCGAACACTTCCTTGGCCGGCTGGCCGAGGACGCCGAGCGGATGAACCGCCTGACGCGGTCCCTGCTCACCCTGGCCCGGGTCGAGTCGGTGGGGGCCGGGGAGACCGAGGAGGTCGATGTCGCCGCCGCGATCGCCGACACGGAGGCGGCGGTCGAGCCGCCGCAGCACATCGAACTGACGACGGAAGTCGAGCCGGGCCTGGCCGCCCAGGGCGACGCCACGCTGCTGCGCCAGGTGCTCGTCGGCCTGCTGACCAACGCCTTCAAGCACACGCCGCTGCCCGGGCGCGTTACCGTTCGCGGCCGCCGCGACGGCGAGAAAGAGGTGATGCTGGAAGTGATCGACACCGGGCCGGGGATTCCCGAGGCGGAGATTGAGCGCGTGTTCGAGCGCTTCTACCGCCGCGACGAGTCGCGCAAGCAGGAGGGATTCGGGCTCGGCCTGGCGATTGCCCAGCGCATGGTCAGCGTCATGGGCGGCGAGATCGGCGCCCGCTCCGTCGAGGGCGAGGGCAGCACCTTCTGGGTCCGCCTGCCCGTCGCACAACCCAGCCCGACGCCGGTCGCATGAGCAGCGGCCGCATCCTGATCGCCGACGACGAGCCCTCGGTGCGGGACTCGGTCGGCTACGCGCTCGCCCAGGAGGGCTTCGAGGTGACGCCGGTCGCCGACGGCGACGAGGCGGCGCTGCGGGTCGGCGACGGCATCCCCTACGACCTGCTGATCCTCGACATCATGATGCCCGGCCCGAGCGGCCTCGACATCTGCCGCGACGTGCGCTCGCGCAGCGCCGTGCCGATCATCCTGCTGACGGCCAAGGACGCCGAGGTCGACAAGGTCGTCGGGCTCGAGGTCGGCGCCGACGACTACGTGACCAAGCCGTTCTCGGTGCGCGAGCTGCTCGGCCGCGTGCGCGCCCAGCTGCGCCGCCGCGAGCTCGACCGGGCGCCGCTCACGGATGCGGCCAGGGTCGAGGCCGGCCCGGTCGCGATCGACCTCGTTCGCCACGTCGCCACGGTGCGCGGCGAGCCGGTCAGCCTGACCCGCTCCGAGTTCCAGCTGCTGCGCCTCCTGGTCGGCCACGCCGGCGAGGTGTTCCCGCGGCGCCAGATCATGGAGGAGCTCTGGCAGACCGAATTCGACGGCGACGAGCGCGCCTGCGACGTCCACATCTCCAACCTGCGCCAGAAGGTCGAGCGCGACCCCCAGGACCCCGAGCTGATCGTCACCGTGCGCGGCGTCGGCTACAAGTTCGAAGGCGGCGCGAGCTGATCCGTCTCGTTTGACCCCCGCCGCCGCCTGCCCAGGTTTCGGTATTCCCTATTGCTGCTCTGTGCCGACCCGAATGCGCCATATAGGCGCATTGCGGCCTCTTCTGAGGCGCATAGTCTTCAGCCGGGAAAACCTACCAGGGAGGGGCAGGAGCAATGGGAGCGAATCGAGCTGTTGGACTACGCCTGCGATCGGTCATACCGGCTGTCGTGGCGGGGCTGGCGATACTTGGGCTGATTTCGACCGCGTCCGCGGGCGCGAGCGAATACACGCCGCTGTTCGCGAATTGCCCGACGGAAAACCCGGAAGTCAAGAAGTGCCTTCACAACGTGGTCACCGGGGGCGAGGTGACGCTGGGCAGGCGTACCGTGCCGGTCACCGGGGAAACCGTCGTTCAGGGGGGCTACTCGAAACCGGTCGCGGGCGTTTCGGCGTTCTTCGGCGCGGCCAATGGCCAGACTCTGATGTCGGAACCGATCTCGGTCCTCCATCTCGGTCCGGTCTCGGTCGACGCGACGGTTGAGCTCGCGGGCTCTCCGGAAGACATCCGGGGGAGCGAAGTCGGCCTGCTCACCGGGTTCGCGCCGGCGATCGGGCTGCCCGTCAAGATCCACCTCGAAAGCCGGCTGTTGGGCGACCACTGCTACATCGGCTCCGACAGCGAACCGATCGTCTGGCAGCTGACGACCGGCACCACGGCGCCGCCGCCGCCGAACGAGCCGATCACCGGTGCGCCTGGCCAGACTGAAATCCTGCTGGAAGGGAGAGTGCTCGGTCACAGCGGCGTGAGGCTGGTCGACAACTCCTGGGCCGCGCCCGGCGCCAGCGGCTGCGGCCTGGTGGCTCACCGCGGGATCAACCGGATGGTCGATGCTCTGTTCGGCCTGCCCTCGCCGGCGGGAAGCAACACCGTGATCCTCGACCCCGCTTCGGTCCACCTGGCCACGGCGGCAGCCGTCCGCAACGGCCTCTAGCGAGCGACGCCGCCCCCTTCCCCGGCGTCCGTGTCGGGAGAGGGGGCGGCGCGCCGAGCGCCGGTAGGCTTCGGGTGTGAGCACGAACCGGAGCCCGAGCGCGGACGAGGCGATGGCGATCGCAGCGGCGATCGCGCGCTTCGAGGCGGATACGGCGCCGGTGGAGGTTGCGGCCGAGGGGGAGGCGGTGAGCCCGTGGCAGCGGGCGGCGCTGGCCGAGGGGGTCGGCGCGAAGGGCATCGTTCGCAGGCACCTAGAAGGAGGGACGCAATGGCAGTCGTGAAAATCATCGAGCTCGTCGGCAGCTCGAAGACCTCAACCGACGACGCGGCGAAACAGGCGCTCAACCAAGCGCAGGGCACGCTGCGCAACATCCGCGCCGTCGACATCGTCTCGACCGGCATCCGGGGCGAGAACCTCGACGAGTACCGGGCCCACGTGCGGGTCGCATTCCTGGTCGAGGGGACCGAGGTCGACTGATGGCCGACGAGGTGCGAGCGGTCTCCGGCGAGGAAGCGCAGAAGCTGGTCGAGGACGGCGCCCAGCTGGTCGACGTGCGCGCCGACCACGAGTGGGAGGCGGGACACATCGCCGGCGCCGTCCACCTGCCGCTCGACGAGCTTGCCGGACGCGCCGGCGAGCTCGACCGCGATCGCCCGGTCGTCGTCTACTGTCGCGGCGGCAGTCGCTGCGAGATGGCGGCCGAGGCGCTCGCCGCGGCCGGTTTCGACGCCGCAAAGCTGAGCGAGGGGATCGTCGGCTGGGCCGAGGCGGATCTGCCGCTTGAGCCGGAGGGGGCGCGGGTCGCCGAGTCCGGCGAGGCGGCGGAGGTCCTGCACGCGTCCCGCCGCCTTCCGCCGGGCGACCCGCCTGCCTGAGCAACGACGCCGGCAGCGCCAAAATTTAAATCCCCTAATCCCAATCAGGTTTTGCTATTTTCCTGGTTCGTGGAGGTCGTCGTCGATCAGGACAAGCGGCAGAGCGGCAAGGGCCGCACGGGCACGCTCGAGAACCCGGAGACCTACGAGAACGTCCCCGGGCACGTGATCCCGATCATCGAGCGCGAGTTCGACGACTTCGACTCAGAAGCCGAGCAGTTCCTCGCCGGCGAGCTGGCCGAGGACCAGTTCATCGGCTTCCGGCTCAAACAGGGCGTCTACGGCCAGCGCCAGGCCGACGTGCAGATGGTCCGCGTCAAGCTCCCCTTCGGCGGCGTCACGCCGGAGCAGATGGAGATGTTCGGCCAGGTGGTCGAGCAGTACGCGCCCCTGAACAAGGGCCACATCACGACCCGCCAGAACATCCAGATCCACCACGTGCCGCTGCGCGACATGGAGGCGCTGATCCGCGAGATCTCCTCGGTCGGCCTCTCCTCGCGCGAGGGCTGCGGCAACACGGTGCGCAACGTCACCGGCGACCCCTGGGCCGGCGTCGCCGCCGACGAGGTCTTCGACCCGACGCCGTACGCCGGCGCCTACGTCCGCTACTTCGTCCGCCACCCGACGACGCAGCTGATGCCGCGCAAGATCAAGACCGCCTTCACCGGCTCCGACGAGGACCGGGCGATCACCGGCATCCACGACATCGCCTTCATCAGCCGCGAACGCGACGGCGTCAAGGGCTTCGAGGTCCGGGTCGGCGGCGGCACCTCGATCATGGCCCGCGTCGCGCCGACGCTCTACGAGTTCGTCGAGGCCGACAACGGCGACTACCTCAAGGTCGCCGAGGCGGCGCTGCGGATCTTCGACCGCCAGGAGTGGCTGCGCGTCAACCGCGCCCGCGCCCGGATCAAGGTGCTGATCGACAAGATCGGCATCGAGGCCTTCCGCGAGCAGGTCGAGCAGGAGCTCGAGGGCGAGTGGGTCGCGGAGCGCGGCTTCGACGCCGAGCTGGTCGAGCGCCTGCGCTTCGAGGACGACGAGGAGGAGCGCGCTCCCGAGCCGCCGCTTCAGCCCGCCTCGCCCAACGGCGACCGCACCGAGTTCGACCGCTTTCTCGAAGGCAACGTGCAGCCGCAGCGCCAGGAGGGCTTCGTCGCGGTCGAGGTCAAGATCGAGCGCGGCGACCTGACCCCGCAGCAGTTCCGCGGCCTGGCGGCGATCATGCGCGAGCTCACCGGCGGCTACGCGCGCAGCACCGTGCAGCAGAACCTCGTCCTGCGCTGGGTGCGCGACGAGTCGCTCTACGAGGTCTGGCAGCGGCTGGCGGCGCTCGGCCTGGCCGAGCCCGGCGCGCGCGAGATCACCGACACGGTCAGCTGCCCCGGCACCGACAGCTGCAAACTCGGCATCACCAGCTCGATGGGGCTCAACCGGGCGATCAAGCAGCGGGTCGAGGAGATGGAGATCGACGACCCGCTGACCCGCAGGATCCACATCAAGATGAGCGGCTGCCCCAACGGCTGCTCCCAGCACCACATCGCCAACATCGGCTTCTACGGCGCCTCGCTGAAAGTCGGCGGCCGCCAGATGCCCGCTTACATCCCGCACATCGGCGGCAACTACGAGGGCGGCGAGGTGATCTTCGGCACGCGGCTGAAATCGCGCCTGCCGGCCAAGCGGGTCCCCGAGGCGGTCGAGCGCTGGCTGCGGCTGTACGAGGGCGAGCGCGCCGAGGGCGAGGAGTTCAACGCCTTCGCCGAGCGCGCCGGCGCGGCCCGCTTCGAAGCGGAGGTCAAGGACCTGACGCTGCCGGCCGAGTTCAGCCTCGAGACGCTACAGCAGTTCATCGACTGGAACCGCTCCAGCCCCTACAAGGTGGAGCGGGGCGAGGGCGAGTGCGCGATATGACCCCCGTGGCGACAGCCCCGGAGGAGATCGACGCCGAGGCCGTCGCCGCCGAGCTGGAGGACAAGGGCGCGACCGAGGCGATCGAGTGGATGTTCGAGACCTTCGGCGAGAGCCACTACATCGCCTGCTCGTTCCAGAAGACGAGCTCGGTGACGGCCCACCTGGCCAGCCGGATCAACCCCGAGGCGCGCTTCTTCTACCTCGACACCGAGCTCCTCTTCGATGAGAGCTACGAGACCCGCGACCGGCTCGCGGAGGCGCTCGGGGTCGAGTTCGACCGCTTCCACAACCTCAGCCTCGCCGAGCAGGCGGCGCAGTACGGCGACGAGCTCTGGCAGAGCGACCCGGACGCCTGCTGCGGCCTGCGCAAGGTCGAGCCGATGCGCCGCGCGCTCTCTTCCGTAGACTGCTGGCTCGCCGGCGTCCGCCGTGAGGACTCAGCCAGCCGCGCAAAGACCCCCAAGTTCGCCTGGGACAAGCGCTTTGAGCTGTGGAAGCTGAACCCGATCGCGGACTGGACCGAGCGCGACGTCTGGAACTACATCCGTGAGCACCACCTCCCGTACAACCCGTTGCACGATCGCGGCTACCCGTCGATCGGCTGCACCCACTGCACGAAGCCGGTCGGGCCGGGAGGCTCGCCGCGCGCCGGGCGCTGGGCGGGTCTCGAGAAGACCGAGTGCGGGATCAACTAGCGGCGTCTGCGCGCGCATTCGAAAGACTTCCTTCCCCCGAACGTTGCTGAGGAGCACATGAGCGAGACGATGACCGAGCTTTCCCTGACCCTTTCCGAGCGCCACACGGCCGACTTCGAGATGATCGGCAACGGCGGCTTTGCGCCGCTGGCCGGCTTCCAGGGCGCCGCCGACTGGGAGCGCGTCTGCGCCGAGATGCGCACCGCCGACGGCCAGTACTGGCCGATCCCGATCACCCTGGCGACCGAGCTCGAGTGCGAGGTCGGCGACGTCGTCTCGCTCTCCAGCGACGAAGGCAAGCCGCTGGGCCGGATCAGGGTCGAGGAGATCTTCGAGCGTGACGTCAAGCGCGAGGCCGAACAGGTCTACGGCACCGCCGACGAGGCCCACCCGGGCGTCGCCGCGATCTACGAGGAGGGCAACCGCTGCATCGCCGGCCCGATCGAGGTCGACGCGCTGCCCGACCACGAGGACGCCTTCATGAGCCGCTACATGACGGCGCCCGAGACCAAGGCCGAGTTCGAGCGCCGCGGCTGGAATCGCGTCGTCGCCTTCCAGACCCGCAACCCGATCCACCGCGCCCACGAGTACCTGACCAAGGCCGCGCTGGAGACCTGCGACGGGCTCTTCATCCAGCCGCTGATCGGCAAGACCAAGGCCGGCGACATCCCCGCCGACGTGCGCATGCGCTGCTACGAGGTGCTGATGGAGAACTACTACCCGAACGACCGGGTGATGCTCGGCGTCAAGCCGGCGAAGATGCACTACGCCGGCCCGCGCGAGGCGGTGCTGCACGCGATCGTCCGCCGCAACTACGGCGCCACCCACTTCATCGTCGGCCGCGACCACGCCGGGGTCGGCGACTACTACGGCACCTACGACGCGCAGAAGATCTTCGACGACATCGACATCGCCGAGCTCGGGATCGAACCGCTGTTCTTCGAGCACAGCTTCTGGTGCAACGAGTGCGAGGGGATGGCGTCGGGCAAGACCTGCCCGCACGACTCCGACGCGCACGTGTTCCTCAGCGGCACCAAGGTCCGCGAGATGCTCGGCAACGGCGAAAGGCCGCCGCACGAGTTCTCTCGCGCCGAGGTGGCCGACATCCTGATCGACGCCTACAAGGAGGACTGACTCAAAAATGGCTGGTGAGAAGGGCTTCACCCTCTGGTTCACCGGACTCTCCGGAGCCGGCAAGACGACGATCTCCCGCCTGCTGGAGGGACACCTGCGCGAGCGCGGCTCGAAGCTGGAGATCCTCGACGGCGACGTCGTGCGCGAAAACCTCTCCAAGGGGCTCGGCTTCTCGAAAGAGGATCGCGACACCAACATTCGCCGGATCGCCTTCGTCGCCGACCTGCTCAGCCGCAACGGCGTGCCGGTGATCACCGCGGCGATCTCCCCCTACGCGGAGATCCGCGCCGAGGCGCGCGACCTGATGGGCGACCGCTTCATCGAGGTCTTCGTCAAGGCGTCGGTCGACACCTGCGCCGAGCGCGACGTCAAGGGCCTCTACGCGAAAGCCTTTGCCGGCGAGATCAAGGAATTCACCGGCGTGTCCGACCCCTACGAGGCGCCGGACAACCCCGAGGTGACCTGCGATACCGAAAGCGAGACCGCCGAGGAATCGGCGCAGAAGCTGCTCGAGTACCTCGAGTCGCGCGGCCTGATCCCCGAGCACGCGCCGGCTTCGGCGTAGGCCGTCCCGACAGCGCGGTAGAGCTTTTCGCCGGATAGCGACGAAAAGCTCTACCGCGCCTCTTGACGGACGCGGGCGATTCCGTAAGGTGCGGAGCGTGAGGTGGGGAATCGGAATCGCGCTGCTTGCGATTGCGCTGGCGGTGCCGGGGAGCGCGGCGGCGTTCGGGCCGTTGTCGAGCTTCGGGACGCCGGCAACGGGCTCGGGCAGCTAGGCTCGCCGAGCGGGATCGCGGTTGCGGCCGACGGGACCACGTACGTCAGCGACTTCGAAAACCAGAGGGTCTCGGTCTTCAGGGCCGACGGCACCTTTCTGCGCACGATCGGCGTCGGCGAGCTGAGCGCGCCCACCGGTTTGGCGCTGGGCCCCGAAGGCGACCTCTTCGTCGCCACTACTTCGCCACCGGGTCTATGTCTTCTCGCCGGACGGTGGCTTCGTGCGCACGATCGGCGAATCTGGGGAAGGGGCCGGCTCCCTTGAACTGCCCGGCGGCCTTGCTTTCGACGCCGCGGGTCTGCTGAACGTCGCCGACGGCGGCAACCACCGGATCGACGTCTTCACCCCTGACTGCGTGTTCGAGCGGGCAATCGGCAAGGAAGTCGAGTTCGGCGGCACGGCGAATGTCTACTCTCCCTCCGGGTGCAGGGCAGGTGTCGAAGACGGCTCAGCCGGGGCGATTGCCGGCCCGAACGCGGCCGAGGCGATCTGGCGCGGTATCTGGCTCGAGGAGGCGCACAACTCGACCGCGATCGAGGGCAACACCCTGGTCCTCAAGCAGGTCGCCCAGCTGCTCGAGGAGGGCCGGGCGGTCGGCAACAAGGAGTTGAGCGAATACCTCGAGGTGCGCGGCTACGCCGATGCCGCGAACTGGGTGTACGGGCACGGAATACGGCCGGGAGACTGGGGCGGGGAGGAGCTGGTCACGCTCGCCGAGCTGCGGGAGGTCCATTCGCTCGCGATGACTCCCGTCTGGGACGTCGCGCCTCATCCGCAGGCGTCTGCCCGCGAGCGTCCCGGCTCC
The DNA here is from genome assembly GCA_963727465.1 of uncultured Solirubrobacterales bacterium. Taxonomy (GTDB): domain Bacteria; phylum Actinomycetota; class Thermoleophilia; order Solirubrobacterales; family 70-9; genus VRUE01. Next base: position 427,423 of record CAVSGL010000003.1, read on the forward strand.
TTCCGCGAGCACGACATTGAGGCTTTCCCCGCGGGAATGAGGCCGCCTGAATGGCCGCAGGTGCCGGCGCTGGTCGACGACTGGATCGCCGATGCGCGGGCGTTGCGGGATGCCGAGCCGACCGAGCTCATCGAGGCGTTGGCGGCGCTGCACGCGCGCTTCGAGCAGATTCATCCCTTTCTCGACGGCGACGGACGCGCCGACTCGCCGCCTGCTGCACCTGCTGCTGGGTCGGCTGGGATTCCGCCCAGCGGCCTGCGACGCAACTCAGGAACGGCACCGCGGCGCTGTTCGTGCGCGTCTTCGACCGGGCGCTGATCCTGCGTGGCCGGGGGATACGCGATTGGCGCGCGTCCTCGACAGCCTCGACAACGCGTGCGGTTGCCGATCAAGCCGCTGGTGCGGCTGCGGCACTACCTGAAGCGCCACCGCAAGGGCCGGATCCGCGGTCAGGTTCCTTCGGGCGGCTCAAGGCGGTGAAGGTCGAGGAGCTGGAAAAGCTGGCGCTCCTCCGCAGCCTGGGTCGCCGAATACGTCGCCGGGCGCTACAAGCGCAGCTGAGCTAGGCAGTGAGCTCCGCGCACAGCTCGGCCAGGCCGATCGCTTCGACGTCCTCGGCCAGGCGGAATCGCTCGCTCGCCGGCGTAGACGACGAAGCTGCGCTGCGGCTTGAGGTCGTCGAGGGCGAAGCGCAGGCTCCGTTCGACCTTGGGAGCCGAGGTTCGCTTGATCTCGATCGCCCACGTGTCGCCGTTCCGGCCAATCGAGAATCAGATCGATCTCGGCCCCGCTTGTGGGTGCGGTAGAAGCTCGGCAGGGCCTCGTCGCCGACGACGTCGAGCAGGTTCTCGATCGCCATGCCCTCCCAGCTCGCGCCGACCACCGGGTGTCCCAGCAGCGCCTCCTTGTTCCCTATGCCCAGCAGCGCGTGCACCAGGCCGCTGTCGCGCACATAGACCTTGGGCGAGCGGACGAGTCGCTTGCCGACATTGGCGTGTCGAGGCGAGAGCCGGCGCACGAGCAGCAGATCGACGAGCAGGTCGATGTAGTGGCCGAATGGTCGCGCTGGTCAGTTCGAGGTTGCGCGCCAGTTGGGAGACATTCAGCAGGCCGCCCTGGTTGATGGGCGAGCATCGTCCACAGGCGTCGTAGCGTCGCGGCGGGAATGCGCAGCCCGAACTCGCGGAATGTCGCGCTCGAGGTAGGTGCGGATGAAGTCGTGCTCGCCACACCGAGGCTCAGCTTGTCGTCGTGCGCGAGGAAGCTGTCGGGAAATCCCCCCCGAACCCAGAGATCGTCGATCCGCTCGGCGCCGACCTCGGTCAGCTCGAAGGGGGTCAGTTCGACGAAGGCGATCCGTCCCGCCAGCGTCTCGCCCGATTGGGCGAGCAGCTCAAGCGCGGCCGATCCGAGGAGAGGAAGCGGCCCTCGCCCTTTCCTTCGCGCCGGCCGGCATCGATCACTCCACGAAGCTTTCGAAGACGCCCGGGCGCCGGTGGATCTCGTCGAGGACCACAAGCTCGTCCGCGTGATCCTCGAAATAGAGCCGGGGGAGCTCGATGCGGCGCTCGACGTCTTCGTCCGATTCGAGGTCCAGGTAGACCGGCGGACGGCTCTTTCGCTATCTGGAGCGCCAGCGTCGTCTTGCCCACCTGTCGCGGGCCGACCAGTGCCACGGCCGGGATATGTTCCAGCCGCTCACGCACTTCTGGTGGCGATTCGTCGCTCGAATCATCCGTGCAAATTTATAAGTCAGACTTTAAAATTGCAAGGATAGACCGGGCATTTGTTCAGTACAGTTTCTCGGGCCTCGCCCGAACACAATTCGCGCTGCGAGGGCGCCTGCTGCAGGGCCGCGACGGGACCTGGGGCTCGGCGAGGCCGTAGGTGTCGTAGGCGCCGAACTCGGCGAAGGTCTTGTGGGTCGGGCCGTGGTAGTCGGAGGAGGCCGTTGGGATCAGGCCGAGCTCGTCGCAGAGCTCGAGCAGGTGCTCGGTCTGCTCCTTGCTGTGGGTCGGGTAGAAGGTCTCGACCCCGTCGACGTCGAGCGCGCGGATCAGCTCCTCGACCTCGGCCGGGTCGGAGATGTCCCAGTAGGGGTGGGCGACGACGGCGACTCCGCCCGCCTCCTTGATCGTCTGCACCGCCTGCTCGGCGGTCGGCCAGCGGCGCGGCACGAAGGCCTTGGCGCCCGGCACCAGGTACTGCTCGAAGAACGGCCCGAGGTCGCCGCTCGCGCCGGCGGCGCGGGCGATGTGCGGCCGCCCGATCGAGAGCGCGTCGCCGGCCTCCTTCACCGCGTCCTCCAAGGTGCAGGTCGAAGCCCTCCCCCCGCAGCTTCTCGACGATCTCCCCGGCCCGCGAGACCCGCTCGTGCTGGGCCCGCTCGCAGGCCGGCGCGATCTTCCCCAGGTCGATCCAGTACCCGCACACATGCAGGTCTTCCGCGTACTCGTGCACGCAGGACATCTCAATCGCCGGAACCAGCTCGACCCCCAGCTTCCCCGCCGCCTCGGCCGCCTCCGCAACCCCGGCGATCGCATCGTGGTCAGTCAGCGCCAGCGTCGTCACACCAGCTTTTGCAGCTTCCGCCACGACCTCAGCAGGCGCAAGCTGCCCGTCGGAAACCGTCGAATGAGACTGAAGCTCGATCAAAACACGACGGCGCACCCTAAGCCACCAGGCTTGTGGGCGGGGTCCGGGGTCGCCTCGCCCTAGCCTCGCGAAGCGGCTCCGCAGAGTGTCCCAGGGCCGCGAAGCGGCACCAAATTTCACCGGCCGTCAGGCCGGTGATAGGCGTAGGCGAGGCGACCCCGGCACCCCGCGCCCCCGCCTGTTGAATGCATAGACTGCGCCGCCGTGTTCGAGAAGGTCCTGATAGCCAACCGCGGCGAGATCGCGATCCGCGTCGCCCGCACGCTGAAGGAGATGGGCATCGGCTCGGTCGCCGTCTACTCGGAGATCGACCGCGACGCCCCGCACGTGCGCGAGGCCGACGAGGCCTTCCTGATCGGCCCGGCGACCCCCGCCGAGAGCTACCTGAACATCCTCAAGATCATCGACACGGCCAAGCAGGCCGGCGCCGAGGCGATCCATCCCGGCTACGGCTTCCTCGCCGAGAACGCCGACTTCGCCCGTGCCTGCGCCGAGGCCGGCATCGTCTTCATCGGCCCGCCGCCGGAGGCGATCGAAGCGATGGGCTCGAAGACGCAGGGCGCGCGAGATCATGGCCGAGGCCGGCGTGCCGATCGTCCCCGGCGCGACCGAGCCCGCCAAGGACCTCGACGCGGCGCGCGCGCAGGCCGACGAGGCCGGCTACCCGGTCGCCTGCAAGGCCGCCGGCGGCGGCGGCGGCAAGGGCTTCCGCGTGGCGCTGACGCCCGACGACCTCCAGGACGCCTTCGAAGGCGCCGCGCGCGAAGGCGAGAAGTTCTTCTCCGACTCGCGCGTCTACGTCGAGCGCTACCTCGAAGATCCGCGCCACGTCGAGGTTCAGGTGCTCGCGGATTCGCATGGCAACACGATCCACCTCGGCGAGCGCGACTGCTCGCTGCAGCGCCGTCACCAGAAGGTGATCGAGGAGGCGCCGGGCCCGCAGGTCGACGAGGAGATGCGCGAGCGGATCGGCAAAATCGCCACCGACGCGGCGGCCGCGGTCGGCTACCGCGGCGCCGGCACGGTCGAGGGGATGCAGGTCGGCGACGAGTACTTCTTCCTCGAGATGAACACGCGCGTGCAGGTCGAGCACTGCGTGACCGAGATGGTCACCGGGATCGACATCGTCCGCGAGCAGGTGCTGGTCGCCGCCGGCGAGCCGCTGACCGTCGCCCAGGACGACGTCGAGCTCAACGGCCACGCGATCGAGTGCCGGATCAACGCCGAGGCGGCGCACAAGAACTTCGCTCCGGCGCCGGGAGCGATCGCGTCCTACCGCGAGCCCGCCGGCCCCGGGGTGCGCGTCGACTCCGGCGTCGAGGCCGGCTCCGAGGTGACGCCGATGTACGACCCGATGGTCGCCAAGCTGATCGTCTGGGACGTCGACCGCGAGCACGCGACGCGCCGCATGCTGCGCGCCCTGGGCGAGTACGAGGTCGGCGGTCTGACCACGCTGATCCCCTTCCACAAGGCGATCCTCGCCACCGAGCAGTGGGCCAGGGGGGAGACCTGCCGCGACCTGATGGAAGACAGGGAGTGGCTGAAGACGACCGCGCCGGCGCAGGCCGAGGCGCCGGAGGCGCCGGAGGGCGCCGAGGTCGTCGCCCGCGACTACAAGGTCGAGGTCTCCGGCAGGCTCTTCGACGTCAAGGTGATCGGCGAGGCCGTCGCCGGCGCCGCTCCCGCGGCCGGCAACGGCAAGCGCCCGCCCAAACGCGAGCGCAAGGGGGGCGGTGGCGCCAGCGCCTCCAGCGAGTCGCTGCCCTCGCCGCTCCAGGGCACCGTGCTCAAGGTCGCGGTCGAGCAGGGCGCCTCGGTCGAGGAGGGCGACCTGATCTGCGTGATCGAGGCGATGAAGATGGAGAACGAGATCGCCGCCCACCGCTCCGGCAAGGTCACGACCCTGAACGTCGCCCAGGGCGCGGCGGTATCGAGCGGCGACGTGCTCGCCGTCATCGAGTAGCTAGCGGCGTTTCCCCGGCTTCTTCTTTTCGCGTTCGCGTTCGCGCCGTTCCTTTTCGCGTTCGCGTTCGCGTTCGCGCTGTTCGCGCCGTTTCTGCGCCTGGAGCTTCTGGAATTCGCGGCGCGTCAGCGGCAGCGGCGGGGTCACTTCGCGGCATTCCCTGCCGACGCAGTTCTCGAAGCGCCGCAGCTGCCGGTGGAGGAAGTTGCGGATCGGGTAGAGGTTGGGGATCTTGACGAGGTTGTTGAGCTCGTTCGGGTCCTTGTTGATGTCGTAGAGCTCCTTCTCGCCGTTCGGCCAGGCGATGTACTTGAACGGGCCGAGACGGATTCCCTCGTAGTTGAGCGGCGGCGCCAGGATCGAGGCGTGCGCCCTCCCGCCCTGCGTGCGCGCGACGCTCGAGACGCCGGCCTCGGGCTCCAGCGGTTTCGGGTCGGTGCTGCCGTTGCCGCCGGGAACGCCGCCGTCGCCTTCGCCGCTGGAGGCGATCGCGCCGTTGGCTTCGACGTCATTGGTCTGCACGAAGGACTCGAAGAGGATCGGCCGACGGCTGCGCAGTTCGGGATCGCGCAGGAAGGGGACCATCGAGCGGCCGTCGACGCTCTTGTCCGGTTCGACCCCGGCCAGGTCGAGGACCGTCGGCGCGATGTCGATGTTCGCCGCCAGCTCCCCGGTTTGGGTGCCGGGTTTGATCCCCGGCCCGCGGATGATGAAGGGCAGGTGGGTGGCGGGCTCGTAGGCGAGGAACTTGCCGCCGATCAGTCTGTGCTCGCCGAAGAAGAAGCCGTTGTCGGAGGTGAAGAGGATGTAGGTGTTCTTCAGGCGCCCGGTTTCGGCGAGCGTGCCGACGATCTCCTTCACCCCGTCGTCGATCGAGCGCAGCGCCTCGAGCTGCTTGTCGTAATAGACCTTGTAGGTGTGCTTGATGCTCGGCGACAGGTGTTCGGCTTCGCGGATGAACGACGGCTTGTCGCTGACGTTGCCCTCGTCGAAGCCTTCCGAGCGGTTGTGCGGCAGCCGCGCGCCCTTGAACCAGTTGTAGTGGCGGGGCGCGGGCTCGGGGCCGGCCGGGCGGCGGAAGTCGCCGTGCGGAGACGTGTAGTCGAGCTGCATGTAGAAGGGCTGTTCGGGCGAGGTCGAGCGGATTTCTTCGCGCGCCATCCAGTTGAAGACGTCGGTCGCGTAGACGCAGGGGCGCCCTTCTTCGGGCGCGAACGGGCAGCCGGGCGGGTCGCGTTCGGTGTATTCGCGCGGTTCCCAGGTGCCCGAGCTGCCGTACGGCTCGCTGATGACGCCGTCGTTGTTGAGCACGTAGCCGTAGAAGTAGTGGTGGGTGTCGGCGTTCAGCACCGAGTGCCAGGAGCTCCAGCCCGGCGGCACGTTCTTGCCGTCGCTGTACGGTTCGTCGCCGTAGCCGTTGAGGAACTTGCCGATGTGGATCGTGCGGTAGCCGGCGCCCTGAAGCCAGGTGGCGATGTTGTGGTCGAAGGCGCCGCGGAAGGAGAAGCCGTAGTAGCCGCCGTTGGGCTGCACGTTTCCCTTGACGCCGTCGTTGTGGGCGTAGCGTCCGGTCATCAGGCTGACCCGCGAGGGGCAGCAGAGGGGATAGGAGACGTAGTAGCGGTTGAAGGTCTGGCCGCGTTTGGCGAGCAGGTCGAGCGTGTTCGGCATCGCCCTCGTCTCCGGCGCGCCGGGGAAGGCCCGGAAGGTCGCATAGAGCTCGTCCAGCGTCGAGTCGTCGGTCTGGAGGACGACGAAGCTCGGCGGTTCGGGGTTGGGATCGAGCGACGGTTCGTCGGGGTTGTTGAACGTGCGCACCGGGATTTCCGGCGTTTCCACCGCGCCGGCGCGACCGACGCTCAGCGCCAGGCCGCAGAGCAGCAGGAGCAGCGCCGCCGCGGCGAGCGGCATGAGGGCGCGCGGGAGCTTTCGGCTGTGGCTGAGTCGGTCCATCGAATGCTGCGAATCCGGGTGGCCGGACCCCCTACAGGGGTCGAAACCGCCGCCCGCGGTCGAAGTTGCGAAGTCGTAACGCTAGAAAACGGCTAGGACGCGCCGAGTTTTTTCGCCGCGTCGCGGAAGTTCTTGACCGTGGCGCCCGGCGCTTTGCGCCCCTCGAGCTTCTCGCCGTGGCGGTTGACCCAGATCACCGGCACCTTCATTTTCAGCAGCGGGGCGACGTCGGTGTCGTAGCTGGAGCAGATGTGGACCCAGCCTTTTTTGCCGCCGATCCGCCGCGCGCACTCTTTGAAGTGGACCGGGTCGGGCTTGTAGCTGCGCACCTGCTGCGCGGTGACGACGAGGTCCAGTTCGGTGCGCAGATGCCGCCGCGAGATGCCGAGCAGCTTGTCGTCGATGTTGGAGATGATCCCCACCTGGTAGCGCTTGGCGAGCCGGTCCATCGCCGCGTTGGCCTCGCGGAAGGGCAGCCAGTAGGCGACGCTGTCGGGGAGGAACTGGGCGCGCGAGGGCTCGATCTCCCAGCCGACCTCGCGGGCGACTTTGACGATCGTCCGCCGCAGCACCTCGGCATAGAGTTCGTAGGAGCCGGCCATGATTTCCGCCTGCACCTCGAGGAAGCGGGCGAGGAACGGCTCCTCTTCGAAGCTGAAGCCGTCCTTTGCAGCCTCTTTCTTGCAGGCTTCGACGATGCCCTTCTCCCAGTCGATCAGGGTGCCGTAGCAGTCGGTGGTCACCCACTCGATGGATTTCAGGCCGGGAAGCGCCACAGGGCGCGGCATCTTATAGGCTGCCGCGCGGCGTCGGCAGGGCGCCCAGACACATGGACCTTCTCGAGTACCAAGGCAAGCAGCTGTTCGCCGCGCACGGAGTCGCCGTGCCGAGCGGCGAGGTCGCCACGACCGTGGAGGACGCCGTGGCGGCGGCGGAGCGGATCGGCTACCCCTGCGCGATCAAGGCGCAGGTGCTGATCGGCGGCCGCGGCAAGGCCGGTGGGATCAAGATCGCCGCCGACCGGGCGGAGGCCGAGCAGCACGCCGACGCGATCCTCGGCATGGACATCCGCGGGCCGCGCGGCGAGGGGCCGTTCCGGGTCGAGCGGGTCTGGGTCGAGGGCGGCTCGGAGATCGCCGCCGAGTACTACGCCTCGGTGATCCTCGACCGCGGCGCGAAGAAGCTGCTGGCGATGGTCTCCGCCAGGGGCGGCATGGACATCGAGGCGGTCGCCGAGGAGGATCCCGCGGCGCTGGTCAAGGAGCACATCGACCCGACCCGGCCGTTCACCGCCGCGGCGGCGCGGCCGATCGTCGACGCCGCCGGGCTCGACGAGGACATTCGCGACGACGCCGCGGCGGCGCTCGCCAAGCTGGCCGAGGCGGCGATGGCCGAGGACGCGACGCTGATCGAGGTCAACCCGCTGATCGTCACCGCCGAGCGCGAGGTCGTCGCGCTCGACGCCAAGGTGACGATCGACGGCAACGCCCTCTACCGCCACGAGGAGCTGGCCGAGATCGACGCCGAGTCGATCGACGACCCGCAGGAGGCGATGGCGCGCGAGAAGGGCCTCACCTACGTCAAGCTCGACGGCAACGTCGGCATCCTCGCCAACGGCGCCGGCCTCTGCATGTCGACGCTCGACGTCGTCGCCCAGGCGGGCGGCGCGCCGGCCAACTTCCTCGACGCGGGCGGCGGCTCGAAGGCGGAGGCGATCGTCGACGCGCTCACCGTGATCACCTCCGACGAGAAGGTGAGCGCGATCCTCTTCAACATCTTCGGCGGGATCACCCGCTGCGACGAGATCGCCAAGGGCATCGTCGAGGCCTCCTCGCAGCTCGACCTCGACGTGCCGCTGGTCGTCCGCCTCGACGGCACCAACTCCGAGCAGGGCCTGGCGATCCTCGCCGAGGCCGGCCTCGGCGGCCTGCACCAGGAGACGACGATGCTCGGCGCCGCGCAGAAGGTCGTCGAGCTCGCGGGGGCGAGCGGCTGATGTCGATCGTCATCGACGAGAACACGAAGCTGGTCGTCTCCGGCCTGACCGGCCGCGAGGGCTCCTTCCACGGCCTGCGCAACCGCTCTTACGGGACCTACCTGGCGGCGGGGGTGACGCCGGGCAAGGGCGGCCAGGACGTCGAGGGCGTGCCGGTCTTCGACTCGATCAAGGAGGCGGTCGAGCAGGAGGGCGCCAACACCTCGATGATCTTCGTTCCCGCCCGCTTCGCCGCGCCGGCGATCGACGAGGCGATCGAGTCGGGGGTCGAGACCGTGATCGCGATCACCGAGGGGATCCCGGTGCTCGACATGCTGAAGACCTACTGGAAGGCGAAGGAGGCGGGGGTGCGGCTGATCGGCCCCAACTGCCCCGGCGTCCTCTCCCCGGGCAAGGCCAACGTCGGCATCATCCCGGCCCAGTTCTTCGACCCGGGCAAGATCGGCGTCGTCTCCAAGTCGGGCACGCTGACCTACCAGATCGGCAACGAGCTGAAGCAGGCCGGCGAGGGCAACTCCTCGATCGTCGGCATCGGCGGCGACCCGATCATCGGCTCGGACTTCATCGACATCCTCAAGCTCTACGAGGCCGACCCCGAGACCGAGCTGATCGTGATGGTCGGCGAGATCGGCGGCGACGCCGAGGAGCGCGCCGCCGAGTTCATCGCCGCCGAGATCTCGAAGCCGGTGGTCGCCTACATCGCCGGCTTCACCGCGCCGCCGGGCAAGCAGATGGGCCACGCCGGCGCGATCATCTCCGGCTCCTCCGGCACCGCCGAGGCGAAGAAGGCGGCCCTGGAGGCGAAGGGCGTCCGGGTCGGCGAAAGCCCCACCGAGACCGCCCGGATCGCGGTCGAAGTCCTGCGCGGCTGAGCGGCGCCGGGGGTGGGAGTCCCCTCCCACCCCCAGGCGGGCGCTACGGGGTGAGGACTTCGTCGATCACGTGGACCACGCCGTTGGAGGCTTCGACGTCGGGGGTGACGACGGCCGCTCCGTTGACGGTCACCTTTTCTCCTTCGATCTTGACGGTGAGTGAGCCGCCCTGGATGGTTTCCAGCTTCTGGCCGTCGCTCAGTTCGGAGGAGGTCAGTTCGCCGGGGACGACGTGGTAGGTGAGGATTTCGGCCAGTTCTTCCTGGTTGGCCGGTTCGAGCAGCGTGTTGAGGGTGCCGCCGAGCGCTTCGAATGCTTCGTTGGTCGGGGCGAAGACCGTGTAGGGGCCCGGGCCTTCCAGCGTTTTCGCCAGATCGGCGGCGGTCAGGGCCTCGACCAGGGTCGAGAGGTCCGGCGTCCCCTGGGCGACCTGGACGATGTTGTCCTGCGCGGTCGTGCCGGTGTCGGTGGTCTGCTCGGCGGTCGCCGCCCCGCCGCCGGTGGTGTCCTCGCCATCGTCGCCGCAGGCGGCGACGCCGAGGGTGAGGGCGAGCAGGCAGGCGGCGAGCAGGAACGTGCGCTTCGACATGGGTTCCTTTCGGTCGGGTGTCCGCTCGCGCCGAACGGCGCGAGCGGGGTATGACCGGGTCTACGGAGGCGGGGGCGAGTGTGGTTTTCGGGTTCCCGACATCCCCGCGGTCCGACCTGGGCCGCACCGGCGCGGACCCGCGACGCGGGCGTTGCTAGGCTCGCCCGACGATGTCCGGTGAGACGATCTCTTTCGCCCGCGGAGCGCCCAGCGCGGACATCCTGCCCGCCGAGGCGGTGCGCGAGGCCGCGGCGACGGCGCTCTCGGCGGACTGGGAAAAGGCGCTCTCCTACGGGACCGGGATCGGCCACCCCGGGCTCTGCCAGTGGATCGCCGAGCGGCACGGGGGGCTGGACGCGGGCCAGGTGATGGTCGCCAACGGCTCGCTCGAGGCCGGCTGGATGCTGTTCGAGCACCTGCTCGAGCCGGGCGACCGAGTTGTGGTCGAGCAGCCGACCTACGACCGCACGCTGCTGATGCTTCAGCGACTCGGGGTCGAGCTCGTGCCGGTGCGGCTCCAGGCCGACGGGCTTGACGTCGAGCAGCTCGAAGCGGCGCTCGACCAGGGTCCGGTCAAGCTCGCCCACATCATTCCCAACTTCCACAACCCCGCCGGCTGCACGCTCTCGGCGGCGAAGCGGACGCGGCTGGTCGAGCTCGCCGGCGAGCGCGGCTTCTGGATCTTCGAGGACGACCCCTACCGCGAGCTGCCGTTCGCGGGCGAGGCGCTGGAGTCGATGCTCTCGATCGACGCCGCCGACCGGGTCGTGCACGCCTCGTCATTCTCGAAGACGGTCAGCCCGGGTGTCCGGGTCGGCTACCTGGCCGGGCCCGCCGCCGAGATCGCGAAGCTCGCCAGGCGCGCCAACGAGACCTACATCTCACCCAACATGCTGGCCGAGTCGGTCGTGCTCGAGCTCTGCGAGTCCGGCGCCCTGGACCGCAACATCGAGTTCGTCAAGGGCGCCCTGCGCGACCGCCGCGACGCCCTCGTCGGCGCCCTGCGCGAGCAGCTTCCCGAGGCCGAGTTCGTCGTCCCCGAGGGCGGCTACTTCCTCTGGCTCGACCTCGCCGAGGGCACCGACACGCCCGCCCTGCTGGCCGAGGCGAAGGGCGAGGGCGTCAGCTTCGTCGCCGGCCCCGACTTCATGATCGACGGCGGCCGCAGCAGCCTGCGGCTCTCCTTCGCCCCGGTCTCGCCGGGGCAGATCCCCGAGGGGATCGCCCGGATCGTGCGCGCGCTGGAGCGCATCCGCACCGCCTCGCCCGCCTAGCGGCCGTAGCGGTCGCTGGAGAGGACGAGCTGCTCGGGGATCGCCGCGCGCGGCGCCGGCGCCGGGTCGGCGCGCACGGAGACGGTCTCGGCGACGCTGCGCGAGACGCGGTGCCTGCCGTCGGCGGAGGCGATCTCGATCCCCTCCTCGTCGGAGGCCTCGACCGTGCCCTCGAGGCCCGGCTCGAGCCCGGCGTCTTTGAGGTAGCGCAGGAGCTCCTCAGCCTCGTTCTCGAAGCGCAGCACGTGGACCCTGGCGCCGACCTCGACGTCGGCCAGCAGCGAGCCGGTCTCGCGCACGCCCTCGACGATCGGGTGTCCGTGCGGGCAGGTCGTCGCGTCGCCGATCGCCGCCCGCATGCGCTCCTCCAGCACCGGCGACATCGCGTGCTCGATCCGCTCCGCCTCCTCGTGGACCTCGTCCCAGGGGATGCCGAGCACGTCGGTGAGGAAGCGCTCGATCATCCGGTGGCGGCGGACGATGTAGCTGGCGTGCTCGCGGCCCGACTCGGTGAAGGTGAGCGATTTGTCGGCGTTGCGCTCGACGTAGCCGTCGTCGACCAGGCGCCCGATCATCTCGTGCACCGTGGGCGGCGAGAGCTGCATCGCGCGGGCGATGTTGGCCCCGGTCATCGGCAGGCCGGCCTCCTCGATCCAGAACATGGTCTCGAGGTACTCCTGCTCGGCGACGGTCGCTTGCTCCACGGCGCCGATACTAGACCCCCGAGCGCGGTCGAGGTTTTCGTCGATATGCGGTCAAAACCTCGACCGCGCTCGGTGTCTCAGCGGCGCTCCATCAGGGTCGAGACGACCGCCTCGTAGAAGCCGTCGCCCATCGCGCCCTCGGTGACGGTGGCGTTGTCCCATGCGGCCAGGGCGGCGCGCAGGCCGGGATCGCGCTCGGGGCCGTTGGCGACGACGAAGAAGCGTCCGACCGCGGCGGCGACCTCGAGGTCCTCGACCGAGTCGCCGACGGCGATGCACTCGGCGGGGTCGAAGCCGCGGGCGCGGGCGTGAGCGGCGACGGCGCCGGCCTTGCTGACCATGCGCGGCACCAGGTGGTAGGCGTGGGTGGGGCCGTCGATCGCGGCCATCTCGCGCCCGATCGCGCCGTTGTCGAGCAGGCGCAGGTCGTCGTGGCCGCGCGCGGCGAGCAGCTCGTTCGCCGCCTCGACGTCGACCTTGCCGCGGAAGAGGTGGGAGAGGACGCGGCCGTGGTGCCAGGGCGAGTGGTACTCGAGCCGCCCCTCGAAGTGCTCGAAGAGCATCCGCGGGACACCGGCCCGCTCGAGCTTCTCGTAGACCGTCCCCTCCTCGTCGGGGACCAGGTCGCCGGTCAGCAGCGTCGTCTCGCCGTCGATCGCGAAGGCGCAGCCGGCCTCGTAGATGTAGGAGGTCTGGCCCATCAGCCGCGCCGCCTCGTGCACCTGCGGCTCGCGCCGGCCGGACATGATCACGACCTCGACGCCGGCCCGGTGACAGGCCTCGAGCCCGCGCGACTGGGCCAGCGAGAAGCCGCCCTCGGCGTCGCGGTAGAGCGAGCTCCCCCGCCCGAGCAGGGTCCCGTCGAGGTCGGTGTAGACGCATCGCAGCGGCATCGGCGCGGTCGCTACCGTAGCCGGATGCCCTGGCGGTTGGCGGACAGGACGCTCGAGCTCGCGCAGCCGCTGGCGGCGGGGATCGTCAACGTCACCGCCGACTCGATGTTCGAGGGGGCGCGCAGCGTGACGCCGGAGCGTGCGGTCGCCGACGGGCTGGCGCTGGCCGAGGCGGGCTTCGAGATGCTCGACGTGGGCGCGGTCGCGGCGCGCAGCGGGCCGCCGGTCGAGCCCGAGCAGGAGGCGGCGGCGCTGGTGCCGGCGATCGAGGGGCTGGCGGGGGCCGGCGTGCCGGTCTCGGCCGACACCTTCTCGGCCGCGGTGGCGCGGCGGGCGCTCGACGTCGGCGCGGTCGCCGTCAACGACATCTCCGGCGGCTCGGAGGAGATGTTCGAGCTGGTCGCCGACAGCGGCTGCGGCTACGTGCTGATGCACATCGAGGGGCCGCCGCGGGTGGACCGGCCGGCGCGCGAGTACGGCGACGTGGTCGAGCACCTCAAGTCGTGGCTGGGGGGGAGAATCGAGGCGGCCTCGCGCCTTGGTGTGTCCGAGGAGCAGATCGCGATCGACCCCGGACTCGACTTCGACCTGACCACCGCCCAGGACCTGGAGGTCCTGCGGCGCCTGGGCGAGCTGCGCGCGCTCGGGCCGGCGCTCTACGTCTCGCTTTCGCGCAAGGACTTCATCGGCGAGGTGCTGGGCGGCAGCTGGGAGGGAAGGCTGCCGGCGAGCGAGCGCGAGTGGGGCACGGTCGCGGCGGCGGCTCTCGCCGTGCGCGAGGGCGCCGACATCCTCCGCATCCACGACCGGTCGACGTTGCAGGCCGTGAGGGTTGCAAGGGGGATCACGCGTGGCGCTTTATTCCCGGATAGCGGGAACAAAGCGCCAGAGAGGAGTTCGGGCTGATGGCGAAGAGCCTCTTGGAGACGCCTTGGGCCGTGGCGATCGACCCAGCGCGGCGCGACGGCCGCATCGTCGCCGAGAGCTCCGAGCCGGAGCGCCGCTCGCGGCCGGTGGCGATGCCGCGTGGGCTCGACTCCGGGCTGGTCGAGGCGCTCGGCCGGGCCGGGATCGAGCGTCTCTACTCGCACCAGCGCGACGCGCTGAAGGCCGCGGCGAACTCGAACCTCGTGATCACCAGCGGCACCGCCTCGGGCAAGAGCCTCGCCTTCAACCTGCCGGTCCTCGACGGGATCGCGCGCGACGCGAAGCGGCGGGCGCTCTACCTCTACCCGACCAAGGCGCTGGCCCAGGACCAGGCGCGCAAGCTGGCGGCGCTCCGTCCGCCGGGCCTGCGCGAGGCGATCTACGACGGCGACACGCCGCGCGAGGAGCGGCCGGCGATCCGCCGCCGCAACAACCTCGTGCTGACCAACCCGGACATGCTGCACGTCGGCGTCCTGCCCAACCACAAGAGCTGGGGCGACTTCCTCGCCAACCTCGGCTGGGTCGTGGTCGACGAGGCGCACACCTACCGCGGCGTCTTCGGCTCGCACGTCGCCAACGTGCTGCGCCGGCTGCGGCGGCTGGCGCGCGCCTACGGCGCCGAGCCCCGCTTCCTGCTCGCCTCGGCGACGATCGCCAACCCGGTCGAGCTGGCCGAGCGGCTGGTCGGCGAGCCGTTCGAGCTGATCGACGACGACGGCGCGCCCCGCGCCGGCCGCGAGATCGCGATGTGGAACCCGCCGCTGATCGACAAGGCGAGCGGCACCCGCCGCTCGGCGCTCTCCGAGGCCGCCGACCTGCTCGCCGAGCTGGTCGCGCAGGGCGTGCGCACGATCTGCTTCCTCAAAAGCCGCCGCGGGATCGAGCTGATCCAGCGCTTCGCCGGGGAAGCGCTCCAGCGCCGAGGCAAGCCCGAGCTGGCCGAGCGGATCGCCCCCTACCGCGGCGGCTACACCCCGCAGCAGCGGCGCGAGATCGAGGCGCGGCTGGCGGCCGGGGAGCTGCTGGCGGTCGTGGCGACGGACGCGCTCGAGCTGGGGATCGACGTGGGTGAGCTCGACGCGGCGATCTGCGTCACCTTCCCCGGCACGGTCGCCAGTCTGCGCCAGATGTGGGGCAGGGCGGGACGGCAGCGGCGCGGCCTCGCCGTCTACGTCGCCGGCGCCGACGCGCTCGATCAGTTCTTCTGCCGTCATCCGGACGAGTTCATCGAGCGTCCGGTCGAGGCCGCGATTCTCGACCACGAGAGCGAGCAGATCGCCGCGCGCCACATGGTCGCCGCGGCCTACGAGCTGCCGCTGAGCGACTCCGACGACGCGGTCTTCGGCGCCGGCTGGCGCGAGCGGGCCGAGCGGCTGACGTCGGCCGGCGAGCTGCGCCGCGCCGGCGGTCGGCTGCTGCCGGCGGGCAGCGGCTTCGTCGCCGGCAAGATCCCGCTGCGCTCGGCCTCGGCCGAGTCGGTTGCGGTGATCGAGCGCGACTCGGGCGAGATGCTCGGCCTGGTCGAGGCCGAGCGCGCCTTCACGACGGTCCACCCCGGCGCCGTCTACCTGCACCTGGGGCGCTCGTACGAGGTCGAGCAACTCGATGTCGAGGGGCGGCGCGCGATCGTCTCCCGCTTCGACGGCGACTGGTACACGCGGCCGAAAAAGGAGACCGAGATCTACATAGAGAGGAATAGGGAGCAGCGCACGACCGCGGGGGTCGAGCTGCATTTCGGCGAAGTCTCTGTGAGCGAGCAGGTGATCGCCTTCCAGCGGGTCTCGATCTCCGAGCAGGAGCCGATCGACATCGTCGCGCTCGAGCTGCCCGAGCAGCACTTCGTCACCCAGGCGCTCTGGTACGTGCTGCCGGAGGCGCTGACGGGCGAGCTGCCGCCCGACGTGCTGCTCGGTGCCCTGCACGCGACCGAGCACGGGCAGATCGCGGTGCTGCCGCTGATCGCGATGTGCGACCGCTGGGACATCGGCGGTCTCTCGACCAACGTCCATTTCCAGACCGGGCGGGCGACGATCTTCATCTACGACGGGCACCCGGGCGGGGTCGGGATCACGCTGCGCGGCTACGAGCAGTTCGAGCGCCTGCTCGGCGACGCCGAGCGACTGATCGGCGAGTGCCCCTGCGAGTCGGGCTGCCCCTCCTGCGTGCAGAGCCCCAAGTGCGGCAACCTGAACGAACCGCTGCACAAGGAGGGGGCGCTGGAGCTGATGCGGGCCATGCAAGACTCCGCGCCGCGATGAGCGGGGAGCCAGGGCGTCAGCGGCAGGTCTCGGTGATCGGCTCCGGCGTCTGCGGCGAGGAGACCGATGCGTGGCGGCTCGCCGAGGAGGTCGGGCGGCAGCTGGCCGAGGCCGGCATCTGCGTTGTCTGTGGCGGCCGGGGCGGGGTGATGGAAGCGGCCTCGCGCGGCGCCACGGGCGCCGGCGGGAACGTGATCGGCGTCCTGCCCTGGGTCTCGGTCGAGGACGCCAACCCCTACTGCACCCAGGTCGTCGCCACCGGGATCGGCGAGGCGCGGAATCTCAGCGTGGTCGCCTCGGGCGAGGCGGCGATCGCGATCGGCGGCGAGTGGGGCACGCTCTCGGAGATCGCCCTCGCCCGCAAGCTCGGCCGCACCGTCGTCGCCCTGCGCAGCTGGAGCGTCGCCGCCCCGGAGGCGATGGCGGACGATCCGGGCATCGTCGCCGCTGAGACGGCAGAAGAGGCGGTCAGCGTCGCCCTCGCGGCCATAGCTCGCGGATAGCGAGGATCGCGAAGGCGTGGGACCAGGCGAGCGGGGTGGTCGATGCGGGGGCGCCGGTCTCGGCGTCGACCCGCTCCGGCAGCAGGCCGCGCCGGGTGGCGTCGCGGCGCAGGTCCGCCATCAGGTCCAGCGCCGCGCGGCGGGCGGCTGCGGCAGCGTAGGGACGGTTCGCCCGCCGGTCGATTGGCGCCAGGGCCGCCAGCGACCAGGCCGTCCACGCGGTCGGCGCCGTCCACGGGTCCTCGCCGCCCCGCCAGTCCTCGGCGGGGAGCAGCCCGAAGCGAGTGCGGCGAGCGGCCATGAGGCGGAGCAGCGTCAGTCGCACGAGCGGGAAAAGCGCCGGCCGTGCGAACGGCCGAATCGCCCAGGCCACCGCGGTGTCGAGCCCCGAGTCCGGCTCGCCGGCCTCGCGCGCCAGGCCGCCATTGACCCTGAACGCGCCCAGTCCGCCCCCGGAAGCGATCGCGTTGCCGAGGTAGTCGCCCGGATCGCCCTCCTGGTAGTCGGCCCGGTCGCGCCAATTCGCCGAAGACGCCTCTGGCGACGGAGTGGGAATGGCGGCGGCCCGCGCCGCGGCGGCGACCCAGCCGGCGGCGTCGCCCTGCGCGGCGCGACCCGGAACCGGCGCGCCGGTTCCGCGGAACCGCGCCGCGGCATCGAGGTCGAGCGACCGGAGGAAGCGGACGATCCGCCGCGCCTCATGCTCGTATCCGGCGGCGGCGAAGGCGATCGCCACCGTCCCCGCGTCGCGCGGCCAGACGTACGCCCAGCCCGGGCGCGCACCGGCGACGACAGCGCCGCTGCGCGGATCGGTCGCCGCCCTCAGCACGAGCAGCGAGCGCCGGTACATCCGCCGCGCCCAGGACGGCGCGCCGGCAGCCAGCGGCGCCGATCGTTCGAGCCAGCGGCGGTCCCTCGCGGCGGCTGCCCCCGAACCGCCCGGGAAGAACGCCGGAAGGACGCCCGGAAAACCCCGCGGAACCGGCGGGTCCACCGCCGTCCCGCCGGAGAAGGCGAGGCCAGCCACGAGGACGACCACCGCCAATGCAGGAACCAATCGCACACGACAATGCAATCAACCGCCTACGGCCACCTGCCGCTAGCCTTCCGACTGCGCGCCCCATACGCGCCACCAGGCGAGGTAGCTCAGTTGGTAGAGCACACGACTGAAAATCGTGGTGTCGTGGGTTCGATTCCCACCCTCGCCATCGCATCATCGCATCGCAGAGCCATACGCGCCGCCCTCCGAGGCGGCGCATTTGCGCTCGGATCAACGCGGGGTCAACACTCTGCGGGCCTCAGGGCCTTCGGCCACCGCCGTTGAGCAGCCAGGCGTCCAGCTCGGAGCGACGTGCGATCAGCGCCGAGCCGTCGTGATGGACCGGGATGCGCCGCGCCGAGACGAGCGCGTAGACGCGCGAGCGCGGACAGTCGATGTAGGCAGCGATCTTGTTCGCGCCGCGGAGCCATCCATCGCCAGCTGCCTCGTTTCGCTGTCGCACCATCAACTCCGCTGCACGCTCCGCGATGCGCTCCACCAGCTCGTCACCGACTTCGAGGCCTATCCCCATGGCGTCAACGTCGGGAAACACCGGACGGTCGCCCTCGGTCGTTCTCCGACGCTTTCTCGCATCCTCGGTCTCGGGTCCCATCAATTCCTTTGTCCACCGCGGCCGCGGAATGCATCGGCATCCGGCCGGAAAATCATGCGAAGATTTCACGGCCGGTCCGTCTCGGGAATGCGCAGCTGCCCACCTTTCGGCTAGCGCAGTCGCTAGTTCGACGACTCAGGCGGCGGTTTCACGCCGAGCCGTTCAGCGGCTTCGCGAATTTCATCCTCGCCCATGTGACCCAGGTTCGGCGAGGTCGCCTCGGGCGACTCAGAGGGTTCCAGCGTTGCGATTGCGATACCCACGGGTTCCGCTTCGACGATCATCCTTGTCAGCAAGTCATTGGCCTGGGCCTCGGTCGAAGGGTCAAAGCCGGTGTGGTCGCTGAATTTCTCCGACATCCGGGCCAACATGACAAGGCCAGCCGCAGCGGGCTGGGTGACACGCTCAAACGACTCGTGCCGAGCTGCCTGCTCAATGGTGGCGAAAAGCGCGCTTGCGGTAATCAGGGGGTTGGCGGATTTCATGGGGAACTTGAAGCTCGCCCATAGCCGACCGTTGCTTCGGCGAGACACCAGAAGGATTCGAGTCTGCCGCTCGACGGGACGATCGGTCTGCGGCTCAACCACCGGGATCGAGCTGTTCATCTCGGCGACCGACATATTCAACCCAGCCCCGACGAACGTCCCGAGCGCGTCGGGATCGGTAACGACAACGTCGCGCATTCGGAAGTTGGCGGCATCGCAATCGTCCGGGAGGAGCGCGGCACCAGCCAGCGAGAGGATGGTTGCTACGGGCTCAGCGTATTGAGGCTCCCGGCGCATGAGCCCAAGCAGCCGCACACCTGCGAGCGGTATGAACAGCGCCAGCGGGGAGGCACCGAGGTCGAGCGCTCTCAGTTGGTCAAATGCCACATGGGCCGATATCGGCCTCTCCCCGTCGCTCCTCGCGTAGTCCTGTACGCCCGAAAGGGCGACGGAGGACTCGAAAACGTTGACATTCAGCAGGCCCATGGCGTTGTTCCCGACGTGTGAGGACCGAGACGCTTACACAGCGAGCGCCCGTGGTCAAGCAGCGTGCGTGCGAGCCACATCCAACGCATTCTCGATCTCTCGCCAGCCGGCGTCCTCGACCGCCTTCTCTACGAGCCGCAGGCGTCCCTGTTGTTCCCAGGTAGCCCATCCTCTTGTGATTGCGCCACGGGCCCCGACGCGCAGCTCGGCTGGCTTAGGGTGAACGACCACAAGGTGCCGGTCCCATGCCTGATGAAGCCATCCGATCAGGCGGCTGTTGATCGCCTTGTCACGGAAGCCGTAGCCGATTACGACGAGTGCATTGGTCGCTCGCAGTGACTCGTGGAATCGCTCGTGCTGGTCGGCGTAGATCGTGCCATCGTAAGCGAGCGGCTTGTCGAACGTGCCGACCAGAATGACCGGCCGTCCGTCGTTAGTCGGGTCCAGGAACTCCCCGGTTTTCCCTCTCTCGTGGTCAGGATCGGCAGTCGTCGAACGGGCAACGACCTGGTTTCGCCAGGGCTCCGTCGGATGAGTGCGGGAGAACCAGTCGATTGAGCCGTGAAGCTTGAAATGCCGAACGGGATGGGCGAACTCGTTTGTCCAAAAGAAGACGTCTCCAAACTGGCCCGTGAAACCGTCGGAAACCGCGACCCCCGCCGCTTTCAAAGCATGATCGAGAACGCGGTCGTGATTAAGCTCGAAGAGATCGACGGTAGCGGCCTGGCGGCATGCGTCAGTGATCGCTGCCAGGTGGTCAACGTTGCCAATTCCTCCGCTCAGCATGTACCAAACGAGGTCCCTGATGTATTCATGGGTTTCGGTGGCCCGTTTCTTGACCGTGGGCAGGCCGTCAGCGTGATCTTGTAACCCCCTCAACAGCGGAAGCAGGGCTGGGTTCTCGTACTCGCCGGAGATCGAGTCAGCTATCTGCTTGGCCAGGTTGGCTACGTCCTCGTAGCTGGCGGTGCGCCCGTCGAGCACGTCGGCGAAGTATTCGTCAGCCAGCCGCCTGAGGCTGTGCGTGAACTCGATCGCAGGTTCGGCGGCTTCCCGTTCATGGGAGAAGCTCGGTGAATTCGCATTCGCAAAGCGGTAGGTCTCGTCACTGTGGCGAGTGACCCCCTCGCCAGTGAACACGCGGGAGCTGATCGATTCCACGCACGGCATACCCGCATTGACGGAGATTCCCGAGCCCAGCAAAAAGGTGACGTGCATGCCCCCGAGGGTAGAAGGCTGGCCAGCGGAAGCGATTGGGCGGATACCGGTCGAGTTGAGCGTACGTCGCCCTTGAGGAACGCCAAACCGTGGACAGAGGACGCAAAGAAGCCATCGAGAACGACAATCGCCAGAAGAGATCAAGTCAGAGCACGAAGTCCATAGCCCAGGGATTGAGTCCGACCACGGAGCATCAATCACGAGTCCGCCGATGTCGAGCGCCCAGCTCTCAACAGCCAACAGCCACCACCCTCACGCCACATCACTGAGTGAGAGGGTCCCCACCCGAAGGACGGTGGAAAGCACGTCCACCGACCGGCCTAGCGTCCTCGGCGCGACGGGCTGACCCAGCCGCTATCGAGTCGCCCTGAGGGGACTGACCGGTCGAAGGTCGTGTCGCCCGCCGCGTTCGAGGATTGCCGGCGTGACCTGATAGGAGCGTGCTCAGCCCGACTCAGTGATGTCCGCCGTCGATCCGTCAACCGAGGACACGCCAAGCATAAGGAGGCGCCCCGAAGTGATCACGATCGGTATCGACCCCCACAAGCGGACCCACACGGCAGTCGCCGTCTCAAGCGTCGGCGAGCTGCTCGACGAGCTGACCATCGAGGCAGACGAGGACGGCCACCTGCAACTCCTTGCTTGGGCCGAGAACCTCGATGCAGGCGAGGTTCGTCGCTTTGCCCTGGAGGATTGCCGCGGCGTCAACGGTCGCCTGGAGCGCTTCCTGCTGGAGGCTGGCGAGAACGTCCTGCGGGTGCCGCCGAAGCTGATGGCCAATGCTCGCAAGGGCGGGCGAGAGGTCGGCAAGTCCGACTCGATAGACGCGCTCGCAGTCGCCCGGGCGGCGCTGCGCGAAGAGTCCAAGCTGCACCCCGCCAGCCACGACGCCAGGGCGCGGGAGCTGAAGGTGCTGGTCGACCACCGCGAGGGCCTGATCGACGCCCGCTCCACTTTCGCCGCGCGGCTGCGCTGGCACCTGCACGACATCGATCCCGAGCTGGAGCCGGAGGGGCGCACACTGGACCGCGACCCGGTGCGCCGCAGCCTCGCTCAGCGTCTCGCACGTCGCGAGCAGACCGCCCAGGTCCGGATCTGTCGTGACCTGCTCACCCAGATTGGCGATCTCACCCGCCGCGAGCGCGAGCTGGCAGTCGAGATCGGTGAGCTCGCCAAGGGCTACGCGCCGGAGTTGTTCGAGCTGCCCGGCGTCGCGCGGCTCACGGCTGGCAAGCTGATCGGCGAGATCGGCGGCGTTGCACGCTTCCGCAACGACGCTGCGCTGGCCCGCCACGCCGGCTGCGCGCCGATCCCCGCCTCCTCAGGCAATACGCAGCGGATGCGCTTCGACCGTCACGGCAACCGCCAGCTGAACGCGACCTTCTATCGAATCGCGCTCACGCAGGTCCGCGTTCACCCCGAGGCGCGCGCCTACATGGCCAAGAAGCGCGCCGAGGGCAAGACCACCAAGGAAGCCTTCCGCTGCCTCAAGCGTCACCTCGTGCGAGTCGTCTGGAGGACCATGCAGCCCGCTTCGGAGGCGGCTGTTTCTTCTGCTCTTTCTTGATCTATATCCCCAGCCACCCGTTCTCTCTCAGAGGTGTTCCTTGACATAGGAGCGACCTCCCGAGGTGAGCCGATGCAAAACGCCGCCGCGCTGGACAACAGGGGTGGATGCTCTCGATCGGCAAGCTCGGCAAAGGACAGGAGCGCTACTACCTCGACAAGGTCGCCGAAGGCGCCGAGGACTACTACTCCGGCGAGGGCGAGGAGGCGGGCCAGTGGGTCGGCGACGCCGCTGAGCACCTGGGCCTCGAAGGCGAGGTCGGCGAGGACCAGCTCGTCGCGATGTTGACCGGCCGCAACCCCGTGGACGGAGAGCCGCTCGTGGGGATGCGCGGCGTGCCGACGAACGGCGCCGTTCCCGGCTTCGATCTCACCTTCTCGGCTCCGAAGTCGGTCTCTCTGCTCTGGGCGCTCGGCGGAGCCGACGCGGCGGCGGAGGTCAAGGCCGCCCACCGAGAAGCCGTCGGGGCCGCCCTCACCTACATGCAACGAGAAGCCTGCTGGACGCGGCGCGGAGCGGGCGGCGCCGAGTTCGTCAAGGGCGATGGCTACCTCGCCGCCGCCTACCTGCATCGCTCCTCGCGCAACGGCGACCCGCAGCTGCACACCCACGTGCTCGTCGCCAACGCGACCAAGGCCGACGGTCGCTGGACCCGCCTCTACCACCCGGCGATCTACGACCACGCGACCACCGCCAGCTACATCTACGAGGCGCACCTTCGCGACGCGCTCGCCCGCCGCCTCGGCGTCGAGTGGCAGCCGACCCGAAAGGGCATCGCCGAGATCGAGGGCTTCGCCGACGAGCACCTGCGCGCCTTCTCGACCCGCCGCGCCGAAATCCTCGAGGCGGCCGGCGAGAACGCCTCGGCGGCCTCGCGTCAGGTGGCGACGCTGGCCACCCGCAAGCCAAAGGACACGGATATCTCCCAGGTCGAGCTGCGCCAGCGCTGGCGAGCCAAAGCGGATGAGATCGGCCTCGACCGCGAGGCGATCGAGCGCTCGCTCGGCGTCAGGGACAAGGCCGAGCACTACCCGGTCCTCACCGTGCAACAGCTCGACCGGGCGGTGACTGAGCACCAGTCGCACTTCGACCGCCGCGACGCGATCCAGGCCGTCGCCGATTCGCTGCGCAACGGAGCGCAGGCCGCCGACGTCGAGCGTCTCGCCGACGAGTTCCTCGCCGCGGAGTCGGTGATCCAGATCGCCGAGACCGCCAAAGGCCCCCGCTACACCACGCGGCGAATCTGGGAGCTTGAGCGCGAGGCGCTTGCCGCGGTCGAGCGGATGAACAGTGAAAGGGCGAATGTCGCGGGCGAGCTGATCGCGGCGCGCGTGATCGCAGAGCGCCCGACGCTGAAGGCCGACCAGCGCGAGATGGTCCGCCGCCTGCTCAACGAGCCCGAGCGGGTCGCCGTCGTGATCGGCGAGGCGGGAACCGGAAAGACGTTCGCGGTCGTCGTCGCAGCCGAGGGCTGGGCGCAGGCGGGGGTCGAGCTGCGGATCGCCGCGCCGACCTGGCGAGCGGCGGGTGTCCTGCGCTCCGATGGGCTGCCTGCGGTCAGCGTCGCCGCCCTGCTCTCCGAACTGGACCGGGGCGGGCGCGAGGGCGGCGGCGAGGCGCTGGCGCAGGGATCGGCCCTTGTGATCGACGAGGCGGCGATGGTCGATTCGGCGACGCTCGCCCGACTGGTCGAGCACGCCGAGCGGGCCGAGGCGAAGCTCGTCCTGCTCGGCGACCCCGAGCAGCTCGGAGAGATCGAGGCGGGCGGGCTGTTCAGGGCGATCGCCGAGCGGACAGAGCCGATCCGCCTCGAAGAGGTGATCCGCCACGAGCACCGGGTGGACCGCGAGGCGGCGAAGCTGATCCGCGAGGGTGAGGGAGCGCAGGCGCTCGGCCTCTACGTCTCCGAGGAGCGGGTCACGGTGGCGCCGGACTCCGAGGCGATGCGGGCGGCCTTGGTGCGCGACTGGCATGAGGTGCATGAACGCGAGATCGACGCCGTGATGATCGCCAAGCGAAACCGCGAGGTCGAGCGCCTGAACGCGACGGCGCGCGAAGTCCTGCGCGAGGCGGGCAAGCTCGGAGCCGAGGAGGTCGAAGTCGGCGAGGCGAGGTTCGCCGCCGGCGACCGGGTGATCACCCGCGTCAACGACCGCCAGGCCGAGATCTACAACCGCGAACGCTGGCAGATCGCCGAGGTCGACGCCGAGCAGCGCCGCGTCGTCCTCGACGGGATCGACCAGGCGCGGCGGGTTGAGGTCGAGGCCGACTATCTCGCACGCACCAACCCGCACTCCGAGGCCCCGGCGCTCGAACACGCCTACGCGGTGACGACCTACTCCGCGCAGGGGACGACCGCAGATCAGGCGTTCGTCATGGTCGATCCCTCGATGGACAAGCAAGAGCTTTACGTGGCCGCCTCACGGAGTCGCGGCGAGACCTTCATCTATGCGACGCCGGAGATTCAGAGCCAGCGCGAGGAGATCGCGCCGGTCCCCGACCGCGGCGCCGAGGCTCTGCCGCATATCGCCCTCGCCGCCGAGCGCGACCGTGCGCAGCTCGCGGCGCACGATGCCGCGCTCCGCTCCCGCTTCTCCGGCTTGCCGACCGAGGAACTGGTCGCCAGGAGCGATGAGCTGAGGGTTGCCGCCGGGCACGAAGCGAAGGCCGAGCGCGAGCTACGGCGCCTGCGCGAACGGGTCGAGACGGCCGAGGGTCGGGTCGAACGCTACGACTACGAGCGCGAGCGCGCGGTGGAGCTGAAGCGCCGGCCCCGCAAGAGCGAGCTGGCGCGGATCGACCGCGACGAAGCCGTCGCCGTGCGACGGCTCGATGAGCTTGAGGCCGAGGCACGCCGGTTCCCCGTCCCCTCGGGGACGGCGCGGCAGGAGCTGGCTGTCGCAGATCGCGTCCTCGCCGAGCGCCGCGAGCTGGCGATCACCGCGGCCCGCATCTCCCCGCCCATCTACGTCAAGAACGAGCTTGGCGACAGGCCGCGCGAGCCGCGGAAACGGGATGCCTGGGATTGGGGCGTCGAGGAGATCGAGACCTACCGTCAGCGATACGGAGTCAAGGACCCAAATCGAGCGCTCGGGCGGAAGCGCGACCGGGAGCAACAGCGAGAAGCCCTACGCCGGATTCGCGAAGCTAAGCGGACGCTCGGATTGGGACCGCACGCGGCCCGGGAGCGCGGTCTTGGCCGGTCGTTGGGACTCGGGCGGTAGCCGCTCCCCCGACCGACCGCCGATTGAAGCACGCCTTCGGCGTGCTGTTCGGCGGGTAGGTCGGGGTGGCTGACTTGGACTTTGGCGAAGGGCGCGCATCGCTACGTCTCGAACTTCTCCGAGAGTTTCGCCAGCTCGCCGATCGACACGTCGAGGGCTGTTGCGATGCTCTTGACGGTTGCCCAGGTCGGGTTGGCGTGGCCCCGCTCGATCAGCGAGAGGGTGCCCATCGTGACTCCGGCTTGTGGAGCCAGAGCTTCCTGCGTCGCCCCGCGCTTCTCTCGGAGTTGACGGATTGCCTGGCCGAGCGCCGGTTGTGGTCGATCTGAGCGATCCATCGCGAGCCACACGCTCTCAAATCCGCGCGGTAACTACCATAGAAGTTCTTTCCAACGATATCTTCTAAAGAACTTGCTACGCTGAGTCCAGCCAAAAACAAGCGGCGACCCGCTGCGCTGTAGACGCGACGGGCCGCCTGACCACAAGGAGAGTGGACTCCTCATGGCTGAGAAGAACCCTACGCATGGCAGGCGGGCGGTGCGGCTCGATCTGCCGCCCTCGCAGATCGAGATTCTCTGCGGCCTGATCGACGACTGGCGCGAGGACGCCCGCGGCGACTTGGCGCATCCCAAAGGGGTGAGTGACCCCGACCTGATGCGCCAGGAGGTAGAGGCGTTCGACCGCCTCGCGCCGGAAGTGGAGAAGGGCGAGATACTCGTACCCGACGAGACGGCTCGCGCTGCGGTCGAGGCCGCCGCCAGGGCGTACGACGATGCGAGCGACTACACGGAGGTCGTCTCCCACCACGACGCGCTGCACGGCCTGCTCGCGGCGCTGACGGTGGAGGCGTTCTGATGTGGCGGAGCGGCGGCGGCGCATGGCGTCGCCGCCAGCGTCGCGCCCCTTCGCTCGGCTCGATGACCGACGAGCAGATGCAGCGCGTCGTCCTCGGCGTCGTCTTGCGCGAATACCCCGTGCTGCTCACCTTCCCCGCGCTCGCTTTCGAGCTCTCGGAGAACCCCTGCGACTTCCTCGCCGCCTACGCGCTCGCCCGCGCTGTGCGCGACCTCGTAATCGAGGGTCTGCTGCACAGCAATGGCCACCTGGTCTTGCCGAGCCGCGCGGCCCTTCGCTTCGAGCGACTGAGGGGGTGCGACTGAGGATCGGCAGTGACAGCGGCTTCTCGGGGGTCGAGGCGGTCGCAGGGAGGCGGGCGTGCCTTGCGGGGTCGCCTGCTTGTCTCGGCCCCCGAGAAGCCGCTGTCACTCATGCCCAGGCGATGCACGGAGCGCGTTTCGTGGACATAGACCTTGCATGAAGGCCCCGAAGGGAGTGCAGTGGCGAAGCTGACCAAGACCTCGACCCCGGGCGTCTTTCGCCGTCATCGGCGGGACTGTCCTGGTGGTCGCTGCGACTGCGCGTACGCCGTTGTCTGGCGACATCGCGGGAAGCAGTCGATGGAGACCTTCCCGACGTTGGCCGCGGCGCGGGAGGCGAAGGCGAGGCGCGAGGCGGGGGAGCGGCGGCCCGCCTCGCGGGAGCCACTCGAGGACTACGCCCGGCAGTGGATCGTCACCTACCGGGGCCGCACTTCTCGGGGCCTGTCGGAGCGCACCCGCGGCATCTATCGCCGCGACATGGAGCGATGGGCGATCCCCTACTTCCGCGGTTGCCGCTTGGACGAGATCGAGCCGCCGGATGTGCGGGCGTTCATCGGCCACCTCGACGACGCGGGCCTTCGCGCCAACACGATCAGGTCGATCATGGCCCCGGTCAAGGCTATGTATGCGACGGCGGTCGAGGACGGCGCGGTCAGGGCGAACCCGACCGTCAACGTACGTATCGGCCTCGGTCGACGTGCCCAGGAGCCCGGCCGGGAAGTTCGGGCGATGACCCGCGCCGAGCTGTCCACTGTCCTCGGTCATATCCCCGAGCAATGGCGTTTGCTGTTTGAGTTGCTCGCGCACACCGGTCTGCGGATCAGCGAGGCGATCGGCTTGACCTGGGGCGACGTTGAACTCGGATCGACTCCGCGCCTGCTCGTGCGGCGACAGGACTGCCGTGGCGAGATCGGCCCGCTGAAGTCCGAGAAGTCCCGTCGCGACATCCCGCTGTCGCCCGGCATGGCCCGGCGCTTGAAGCTCGCCCGCGGCTCTCAGGCTGCGGCCGAGCGGGTCTTCACCAGCCCACAGGGGTTCCCGCTCTCCGATGGGAACCTCCGCCGTCGAGTGCTTGCTCCGGCGGTCGAGACTGCCGGCCTGCCCTGGGTGACGTTCCACACCTTCCGCCACACCTGCGCCTCCCTGTTGTTCGAGGCCGGCCGCGACGTAAAGCAGGTCTCCGAGTGGCTCGGCCACGCCGACGCCGGGTTCACGCTGAAGGTCTACGTCCACCTGATGGACTCCGGAGTCGGCGATGCGGCCTTCATGGACGATGCGGTCGTGCCGGCGGCTGACGAAGCTACTGGATGAAATCCTGCACATGTAGATTCTAAGTGTGTAGATTTTCATCCATGAGACCAAGCGAGGTGATCGACATCGCGCGTCGTGTTGGCGGAATCTCATCGGCCGCGGAGCTGATCGAGAGCGGCGCTCGCTGGGAGGACCTGTACCAGCTGCGGGACAGCTGTGAGCTGATCGAGTTGTCGCGCGGCATCTATCGCGTCGCCGATGCTCCGGCGACCGCCCACCTCGACCTGGTGGCGGTTTGTCGCCGGGCGCCGGAGGGGATGATCTGCCTCAACTCTGCCGCGAGCTTCTGGGACCTGAGCGACGCGATGCCGGATACGGTCCACCTGGCGGTAGCCCGAGGGAGGCATCGACCCAGGATTGCCTACCCGCCGACGCGAGTCCACGTCTTCGCCGCCGCGACGTTCTCGCTCGGGCGGGAGATGGAGAAGGTCGAATCGGGCGAGACGATCGCGATCAGCTCCCCGGAGCGGACGGTCGTCGACCTCATGCGCCTCCGCTCGCGTATGGGCCGCGATCTGGCGCTGGGCGCGCTTCGCAGGTACCTGCAAGGCGGCAACGCCAAGCCCGGCGAACTGCTCGCGCTGGCTCGTCGGCTGCGCGTCGGCTCGGTGATGGCTGAGGCGTTGGAGCCTTTGCTGGCGTGACCGAGCGCACGCCTATCCCTTCTCTGTAGAAGCTGCACGGGCCGGAATCGCCAAGCTGGCCGTGGAGAGAATCGGGAATATCCCTCGTAATGCACCGCATGGCCGGAGGGATCGTCGCGTTGAGCGTGGCAGCGGTAATCACGTTCGCCGCCGATGCGAGCACCAAGCCTCACCAGCTTGCGATCCCGACCTTGATGGCTGTCGCCGTTCTGGCGGCAGTCGTCTGGTTCTTTACGCGGCCGAACATACATAGCAAGGCCAAGAGAAGGCGATTCAGGTTGGTCGAGGCTGAGCTTGCGGTAGCTCAAGAAGAAGTCGCCAGGATGGCCGAAGCGCTCGGCAGGGAATGGCCGCACCTGACGCCCGATGGGGAAAAGGTCGAAAGGGTCTCACCCGGCTGGCGGGCCAGAACCACCGAGTTCATCGAGGCCGTCCTCTCTCCGCCAAGCCGGGCCGCCTTCAAGGGCGCGACCGGCAGGGATCAGTTGGAGAGGCTTGAGGACGAGGCGAGGGTTCTCGGCGAGATTGCCAACCGCCTGGACGCGAGCATGATGCGAGCCGACGAGGTCGAAATTAGGCAAGCAGTCGAGCGGCGACGGTCAGGCAGCCCGTTCAACTATGGCTGCTCAGAATGAGGGCGGCCAAACGCCGACCTACTGGATCGGAAACGACGCGCCTCAAATCGAGGCGCGGGCCGGGATCGGGCGATTGGGCCGGGGTAGCGCTCTGGGTAACAGGAGCCAGATTTGCTGCCGGTCGATGTGCTGGAATGTAGATGCGGATCGAGCCGCCAAGTTGGCACTCGACCCCCGTGACGGCCAAGGCCGACGACGATCCCGGTACAGCCGCCAATCTTCACCGTCCAGCAGGGCGGAGGAGGGATCCCAAAGGGTCGTCCCAGGAATCTGAATTCAGAGTCCCGGCCGGGGTCCAAACCTAGCCGGGGCTTCTTGGTTTAGGAGCCTTCGCAAAGCCGCAAGCCCCGGTCGATCAGCGGCCCGATGTTGACCCTCAGCCCGTACCCGCCTGGTTCCTTTTTCCAGATCGGTTTGATGTCGGGATAGCCCGCATCCAGGGCGTGGCCATTTACCGCGTAGGTAACGCCGTCAGGCGTGGTGAAGGTAACACGCTGCACCACGAGGCTGCTGACGATTTCTTCTTCGCATTGAAGGACGCCCGATTTCACAGTCAACGGCCATTCCCCGAAGTCGCCGCAGCCCACGTGCAGGCTCGGCACCTCGGTGCCCGCTGGGCCGGGCATCTGTTTGGGGCTTGCCGCGTATTCGGGGCACTTCCGCTGCTGTCTTTCCCAGCGGCGCTGCGATGCGTTGGCCGCCTTAAGCCGTCGCTGTTCCTGGGCGGGCGTCAGTTCTTCCCATTCAGCTTCGACTTCGTGCTTGACCTTTTCGTACTGCGATTCCTTCTTGCCGCCGCACCCCACCAAAATCCCTGCAAGCAGAAGGACGCCAGCGAGTAGCCAGACAGTGCCGCTCCCCCAGGGTCGCCCTCTGCCCTCCATCGGTACGCGAGCCTATCGAAATCCTGATCAAGCCCGGTTTGTCTCAGTCGTGTCTGACCTGAACGTCCAGAGGTTGGAAGGCGAGCGGTAGAATCGGAGCCCATGACGGCCAAGGAGACAGTCTTGGAGCACGCCCCTCGCTGGAGCGAGGAGCAGGCCGAGCGCGCATTGCTGGCGGCGGAGGGTCGCCGACCCGTCCAGCGAGAGAGCCGTCTCAGCGAACACCGCGCCCTGATGGAGCGTGCCGCCGCGCTGCGGGCGCGTCAGTCGAAGCAGACGGATGTGGTGGCCTTGGTGCGCCAAGGTCGCGACGAGCTGGAGCAGCGCGCCTCATAGCCTCGACTGTTGTCATTGACGCGAGCGTCATGCTGGCGCTGGTTCTCGATGAACCTCACACCGTGGCTGTCGCGGATCTCATGGAGCGGTGGGCCGAGGAAGGAGCCAAGCTGCACGCTCCGGTGCTCGCTCAATACGAGGTCGCCAGCGCACTGACGCGGAAGCGGGTTCGGGACGAGCTGTCGCGCGAGGAGAGCGACGAGGCGCTGGAGATCATCGACGGGCTTGACGTGAGCTTCGACGCCGTGCCGGACAAGGCTCGCACCATTGAGATCGGAGTCGAACTCGAACGCCACTCGGCCTACGACGCCGCCTACCTGGAGCTGGCCAAGCGACTCGACGCCGAGATATGGACGATTGACGGCCCGCTCGCTCGCAACGCCAGCGGTCGCCACCCGATCAAGCTGATTGCTTGATTGACAGGCCGCTCAGGTCAACGCCAGGTCAACACGCCGTCCGAAAACAGCCGAAAATCGCAGGTCAGCGAAATGCCGGAAATGGCGAATTAGCAGGTAAAAGCCCGACAGCCGCAAACGCTCGAAAACGGCTGAGGAAGCTGAAAATCGCGGTGTCGTGGGCTCGATTCCCACCCTCGCCATTCTGTATCGCGTAGTGCCTGTGGGCCGGGTATGTCCGGTTTCAATAGATCGGCGACACCTGTGTCGGCACTACAACTGTCGGCCAGAACCCCGTGCAATGTCCGGGTCATGGAGCCGACCACAACCCCGAAGACTCGCCGGATTGAAGTCCGGCTCAGCGATGAGGAGCGCGAACTCGACGCTGCTGCTGCCTTGGTGCTGGGGGAGAGCCTGAGCGACCTCTTCCGCCGCGCTGCGCAGGCGCGGGCCCAGGAGGTGCTCGCCGATCAGCGCACGATCGCGCTCAGTGATGTGGAGGCGGCACGCTTCCTAAAGGCGCTCGAGCGGCCAGACGAGGGTGCGGTGGCCCGGCTCGAAGACCTGCGCCGTCGCGCGTGAGCGAAGGGGCCGTGCTCACCGAGCGCCACGACCCATCAAGCCACGAGGTGGGGGACTTTGCCTGCGGCGAGGAGTCGCTCGACCGCTGGCTGCATCGGCACGCGGGCCAGGGGGAGCGACGCGATGCGATCCGCACCTTCGTCGCAACCGATGAGAGCCGGGCGGTGCGTGGCTACTACACGCTCGTGGCCGGTCAGCTCGAGCGCGCCGAGGCGACCGGGACCGCGCGCAAGGGCCTCTCGCGGCGCTTTCCGATCCCGGTCGCGATCCTCGCCCGTCTCGCTGTCGATGAGCGCAGCCAGGGACAGGGGCTTGGTGCGTCCCTGCTCAACGATGCCGTCGAGCGGATATGCCGCGCCGCGCAGGAGGTCGTCGTACCGGTGGTTGTCGTGCATGCGATCGGCGAGCAGGCGGTTGCCTTCTACGAGCGCTTTGGCTTCCACGGTCTTGCTGTCGCACCGCGAACCTTGATGGTGACGCTGGCCGAGCTTCGCGAGGCCGGCTACGGGCGGTAGCGCTCCACAGTCGAAGCGATCCGCGTCGGTCTCGAGCTCTCAGGCTGCGAGGTCGCGGTTGCACTTCTCGACGTACGCCTCGATCGCCTCCGTCGGGATTCCGCGGCGCCGCCCCGCGTAGCGGACCCAGGCGGGCAGGAACTCGGGTACCGCGCGCTCGAAGAACTCGCTCTCGCGCAGCACCTTGCGCGGCAGGTGGTCGCACATGAACAACTCGACGACCGTGGGGCTCCAGCGAAGCGGTCTGCCCTCGCCGCCGACGTACTCGGCGCCGTGGTCGACCGCCAGCTTCGCCAGGTCCGCCGCGTCCTCGCCGCCCTCGAATGGCCCTGCCCCGGGAGATGCGAGGAAGCCATCGAGCGCCGCCTCGCGCTCCTCTTCGGGGATCTCCTCCGCTTCGAAGTGATCCTCCCCCGGGAGCGCCTTGAGGTGCGCGGTCAGGGCAGCGGCCTGGGCATGGAGGTCCTCGGCGACCGGCGCGTCCAGGGCGTGCATGGTGCGCCAGAGCGCCTCGCGGCAGCGGGCCGCCGCGTCGGGGAGGCCGATCTCCTCCAGCCGCAGCTCAAAGACGATGTCGCGCATCAGGCGCGCTCGAGCGCCGCGACGACGCGCAGGGCCGATCTCCTCCTCAGGATCGGCGCCGACCGCCGCCGCCCTTCCGGCGGCCAGAGCTCCCGCCTCGTCAAGGATCGGGCGGCGCCGGCGGCTGACCGCGGGACTCGACCGTCAGATACCAACCGACAGCGCGAGGCATCGGAGCTTTCACAGTAACGGTACGCCGAGCCTCAACCCGTACCAAAGGTGTACTTAGTACAAAATGTTACGCGGCCCGGGTGCACATGCTGACTATACGGTGAAAAAAACCAACACCATTCTGGGTTGGGTATTCGCGTTCGTTCAAACAGCCTTGCGCTCGGCCTGGGCGACCAGCTCGGACAGGGGAACTTCGAGCGCGGCGGCGAGCTTGAAAAGGTTGCGGAAGCTGGGATTGCGCAGGCCGCGCTCGATCTCGCTCACGTAGGTGCGGTGCATTCCCGCGAGATCGGCGAGGCCCTCCTGAGAGAGACCGTCGATTTCCCCGCGCCGCGTACGTATCGCTTCGCCAAGAGCCTTTAGAGCCGCCTCCGACACGCGCGCAGCCTTCCAGCTATTTCCAGGCGAGTCTACAGAATATAAGTAGCTAGTCACGGTGCATGAAACTTCCCACACCTAGGCGTACCAATAAAAATCCTCTCAGTGAACTTGAATTGAAAACAACACTGGTGGACCGGTCAGGCGATTTCAGAGGTTTTAGAAACAAAGTGTGTCAGTGACAGTCCGGGCCGATGTGAGAAGGGTCAGGTGTCGGTCAGCTTCCGCCGGCGAGTGCATTGATCGCCGCGACGCCGGTGACGGTCAGCGCCGAGGCGGAACGCGGTTGCGGTTGGCGGAGGCGAGATTCTTCGGCGTCGCCCCCGTGGGCCGGCGGGCGCAGCATCCGCCCGCCGACGAAGGTGCCGCTGGCGCACGGCCCCAGCCCCTCCCATTCGCGGCCGCGAGGTCATCTGATCGGCGGAATGCTAGGCGATGCCGGCTATGTAGACGGCCTTGGAATGCACGAGTTCGTCGACCGGCTGCTTGGGCACCGCGTCGAAGCCGTGTCCGTAGACGTCGAGGCACGCCAGGCCGGCGGCCTCGAGCGCCTCGCGGACCTCCGCTTCGGGGAAATGCCGCTGCCGGTGCACATGCGGCGCGAATTCGGCCGCGTCCTCGGCCTCGACCTCGAAGCGCGCCTCGCTGATCGAGCCGGGCGCCGCGTCGGCCGAGCCCTGGCCGCGCCAGACCAGGGTCCGCCCACCGCGCCGCACCCGCTGTTCTTCGGCAAAGAAGGTGCGGTAGGACTGGAGGCAGTTGACGTCGAACATCAGCAGCCCGCCGGGGGCGAGGTTCGCCCGCATCCCGCTCAGCGCGCTGCGCAGCTGCTCGTAATCGAGCAGGTAGTTGACCGCATCGTCGAGCGCCCAGACCAGGTCGAACTCGCCGAATACGGGCAGCTCGCGCATGTCGGCGACCGAGAGCCGCACCGCGCCGCCGCCCTTGGCGCGCGCCAGCTCGACCATCGAGGGCGAGATGTCGCAGGCGGTCACCTCCCAGCCGCGTTCGAGCATCGGCACGAAGCTCTTGCCGGTGCCGCAGCCGACGTCGAGCAGGCGGCGCCCGCTGAGGCCGTGGCGGCGCAGCTTCGGCAGCAGGTTGCCGAGCCACAGCTCGTAGTCGTGGTGGGCGGTGAAGTCGTCGTAGAGGGGCGCCATCGCCTCGTACGCCCGCTCGGCGTAGCGGTCCCCGCGCTCGGTCGCAGTCGTATCCATGCTCGCCCTGACCGGCGAATAATTCTTAATAGTTTCATTGCTCAAATATGCTAGTCTGCCGCGCATCGTGGAGGTCCGTCGTCTCGATCACCAGCTTGGCGGGAAGGGAGATCCGAGCCAGGACTGGGACTGGGACGAGGTCCACAGGACCTGTCTGAGCTTCGCCTTTCGTTACGCGAAGAACCAGACAGAGGCCGAAGACATCGCTCAGGACGCGATGGTGCGCGTGTGGCGCAAACGGCGCACGCTGCGCGATGGCGCCGCGCGCAAGGCCTGGCTGGCGACGATCGTTCGCAACGAGGCGTTGCGCGAGTTCGCCCGCAAGCGGCCGGCGCCGACCGACCTGATCGAAGTCATCCATGGCCGCGACGACGACCGCGTGCTGGCGACGGTCGAAAGGGCGGACCTGCACGCGGCGTTGGAGCGGCTCAACAAGCGCGATCGCCAGCTCGTGCGGCTGCGCTACGACGAGGACATGACCCAGGAGGCGATCGCCCACCGGCTCGGCATCCCTCTCGGCACGGTCAAGGTCCGGCTGCATCGCGTGCGCGCCAAGCTGCGCCGCGAGATCGGCGCCGTTTAGAGATCCGGGGAGGCGGGCGGACGGGCGAGGCGCGGGGCCTCAGCCCGCCGCTGCCCGCCGCATCTCCTCGGTTGCCGCGCCGGGGCCGATGTAGGGGACGAGTATCGCGAACAGCAGGTCGGGCAGCAGCTCCGGCAGCCGCTCGGCCCTGCCGGTGAGCAGCTCGTCGAAGATCAGGCCCGAGACCGCGCCGGCGGCCATCAGCCCGATGTTTGCGGGCAGCTCGCGATCGCCGGCCAGCGCTTCGCCGTCCTCGAGGAACTCGGTGACCTTCGCGATCGCGTTCCAGTGGCGCTGACGGGCGTCGGAGCCGGCGGCGGCGACCTCGACGATCGCCGTGCGCGCCAGCTCGGGGTCGAGCGCGAACATCTCGACCACGGTCGCCAGGCCCGCCCGCATCCGCTCCAGCCAGGGCGCGTCCGGGTCGCAGTTGGCGACAACTTCCCCCAGAACGCGTTCGACCACCAGGTCGTAGGCGGCGAGGAAGCACTCGTGCTTGTCCTCGAAGTGCTTGTAGAAGGTCGTGCGCGAGACGTCCGCCTCGGCGATCGTGTCGGCGACCGAGGTCGCCCTGTAGCCCTTGCGGCCGACGACCCGCACCATCGCCTCCAGAATCGCTTGCCGCCGCGTTTCGCTGCCTGCCATCGGCCCTCCCGGCAGGGTTGAACTATCGGGTATATGAATCATAGCGGCAACGTGTACGAAGGCGTTTATCGAGTCAGCCTCTCGACCTCCCGCGCTGCCGCATCAGGGCCGATATACGGAATCAGCGTGGCAAAAAACACGTCCGAAAGCAAGTCCGGGAGCTGTTCTCCGCGCCCCGCCACGAGCTCGTCGGCGATCAGCCCCGTGACCCCGCCGATCGCCATCCGCGAGGTGTTGGCGGGCAGGCCGCGGCCGCCCGGCGCGTAGTCGCGCCCCTCCTCGAAGAGCGGCGTCAGCCGCTGCACCGCGGCCCGGTAGCGGCGCTGCGCGGCCGGCCCGGCGTTGCCGACGTCGACCAGCGAGAGCCGCGCCAGGTCGGGCTCCTCGGCCAGCACCTCGAGCAGCGCCGCGAGCCCGGCGGCCGCCCGCTCCGGCCAGCTCCCGTCGTCCTCGTAGGCCGCGAGCACGCGCCGCACCATCGCCTCGACCGCGCCGTCGTAGGCGGCGAGGAAGCACGCCTCCTTGTCCTCGAAGAGCTCGTAGAAGGTGGTGCGCGAGACGCCGGCCTCCCTGGTCAGGTCGGCGACCGTCATCGCCCCGTAGCCCTTCGCCGCGACGACGCGCAGCGCCGCCTCGAGCAGCCGCTCGCGCTGCGAGCGCGCCACCACCTCCGGCGGCAGCCGGTGACGCCCGCGCGGAGGGCGCCACCGGTCTCCCCCCCTGCCCGCTCCACTCCGGTCAGCCTCCGGGTGGGCCGAGAAGCTTCTCGGCCTCGCGGGACTGGCGCAGCGCCTCGTCCTGGCCGAGGTAGGGGACGGTGGTGATGTAGACGATGTCGGGCAGCAGTTCGCGCAGCCGCTCGGTGTTGCCGGCGAGGATCTGGCCGACGATCAGCGACTCGGCGCCCGAGAGGGCGGCCCTGCCGGCGCTCGAGGGGATCGCTTCCTCCTCGACCGGGTCCTCGCGGCCGCGGTCGAGCAGCGACTGGAGCACCCGCTTGCCCGAGGCGTAGAGCTCGAACGCCCGGTCGCCGCTGGCCGGCGCCTCGACCAGCGCCATGCGGGCGAAGGCCGGGCGGCTGGCCAGCAGGTCGAGGAACTCGGCGGCGGCGTCGCGCACCATCGCCGCCCAGGGCTTGTCCGGCGAGTAGGCGGAGAGGATGCGGCCCATCGCGTCGGCGAGCGAGACCTCCATCGCCGCGTGGAAGCAGTCCTCCTTGTCCTTGAACAGCTCGTAGAAGGTCGCGCGCGAGACGCCGGCGGGCTCGCAGATGTCGGCGATCGTCGTCGCGTTGTAGCCCTTCGCCGCGCAGCTCTCGGCCATCGCGACGAGGATCCGTTCGCGCTGGGAGTGGGCGACGAGCGGCTCGGCGAGGCCCTCGCGGCCGGCCGGGAGGCGCTCCTTCTCGATCAGCCCGGGCAGGTCAGCCATAAACGCGATTGTACACCCCTGTCAGGGGTCTGTGGACGAGTCAGTACCGATTTAACAAATGCGACGGCCGCCCTTGGCCTGCGCGGACTGTCCGCCCTTGCCGTCGAGCTTGGCGATCGCCGCCTCGATGTCGGCGCCGAGCATCTCCGCCATGTCGCGGCTGAAGTTCTCCTTGACCACCATGCGCAGCACCGAGACCGACTCGGCGTTTGGCGGCAGCGGGTAGGCGGGGACGATCCAGCCGCGCTCGCGCAGCAGCTCGGAGAGCGCGAAGACGTCGACGCCGCCGTCCTTCTCGGTCGGCCGCACGACGACCACCGGCAGGTAGCGGGCGTCGTTGAGCAGCTCGAAGCGGCCGCCGGCGGTCAGCGCCCGCTCGAGCTCGCCCGCGTTCTCCATCAGGTTGGCGGCGATCCGCTCGTACCCCTTCCGCCCCAGCCGCAGGAAGTTGTAGTACTGGAGCAGCACCGAGTTGCTGGCGCGGCTGAAGTTGAGGCTGTAGTTGGGCATCTCGCCGCCGAGATAGGTGATCTTGAAGACCAGCTCCTCGGGCACGACGTCGAGGTCGCGGAAGACGACCGAGCCCATGCCGGGGTAGACGAGGCCGAACTTGTGGTTGGAGACGTTGATCGAGCGCACGTGCTCGAGCCGGAAGTCCCACTTCAGCTCCGGATAGGCGAAGGGGGCGATGAAGCCGCCGCTCGCCGCGTCGACGTGGATCGGGATGTCCCAGCCCTTTTCCTGCTTGACCTGGCGCAGCAGCTCGTCGATGCCCTCGATTTCGTCGACCTGGCCGGTGAAGGTGGTGCCGAGGATCGCGCCGACGGCGATCGTGTTCTCGTCGATCAGCGGCTCGACCTCTTCCGGGCCGATCACGTGGCGTTCCGGGGTCAGCGGGATCACCCGCTGCTCGACCTCGAAGTATTTGGTGAACTTCTCCCAGCAGGTGTGGACGTCGGCGCCGAAGATCACGTTCGGCTTCGCCGTGTCGTCGCCGCGCCGTTCGCGCCAGCTCTGCTTGTGCGCCAGCAGCCCCAGCATGATCGCCTCCGAGGAGCCGATCGTCGCCGTGCCCGCCGCCGCGCCCCCGTCGGGCGCGTTGAAGAGGCCGCCGATCATGCTGACGACCCGCTGGTGGATCACCTCGGTCTGCGGGTACTCGTCCTGGTCGACGAAGTTGCGGTTGAGCGTCTCCGTGGCGAGCTGCTGGGCCTCGGGCTCCATCCAGGTGGTGACGAAGGAGGCGAGGTTGAGCGTCGGGTTGCCGTCGAGGTTGAGCTCGTCGTGGATCAGCTGGTAGGCGGCGCGGGCGGGCATCGAGTCGTCCGGGACCCGGTGCTCGGGGACGTCGGCCGTGAAGTAGCGGCTGCTGTAGGTCGTGTTGGTCAGCCGCCCGGCCTCGCTGCGTACCTTGCGCATCGCGGCGCACTGTACACGCGGGCGAGGGCGCTACCGAAAAATTCGGACCGCTGTACAAGCCGTTTTCGCCGCCGCGGAGCAACCATTCAGCGATGAGCGAGACGCTCCGCCAGATAGTCGCCTTCGGCGGCGGCGGGTTCTCGATGGAGTCCGAGAACCCGCTGCTGGACGAGTACGTGCTCGGCCTAACCGGCAAGCCACGGCCGAAGGTCTGCTTCCTGCCCTCGGCCAGCGGCGACGCCGACCACTACATCGTCCGCTTCTACCGGGCCTTCGGCGCCGAGCGCTGCGAAGCCAGCCACATCTCGCTCTTCCGCCGCGAGCAGGGGCCGACGGACCTGCGCGCGCACCTGCTCGCCCAGGACCTGATCTACGTCGGCGGCGGCAGCGTGATCAGCCTGCTCGGGGTCTGGCGGGCGCACGGCATTGACACGATCCTGCGCGAGGCGTGGGAGCGGGGCGTCGTCCTCTGCGGCCTCTCGGCCGGCTCGCTCTGCTGGTTCGCCGAGGCGGTGACCGGCTTCCACGGGCCACCGCAGCGGATCGAGGGCCTCGGCCTGCTGCCGTTCAGCAACTGCGTCCACTACGAGCGCGACTCGAGCCGGCGCAGCGCCTACCACGACTTCCTCCGGCACGGGATGCGCGCCGGCTACGCGGCCGAGGACGGAGCGGCGCTGCACTTCGTCGGCGCCGAGCTGGAGCGCGTCGTCGCCTCGCGGCCCGAGGCGCGCGGATACAGGCTGGACGTCGTCGGCGAGCGGGTGGTCGAGATGAAGATCGCCACCGCCTTCCTGGGGGAGGACGGCGCCCGCCCTTTGGCCCCCCTGCCGGAGGCGATGTCGACGCCAGTGGCGGCCTGAATGCCGCGCGGTAGAGGTTTTAACCGCTATCCGGGGAAAAGCTCGACCGCGGGCGGGCGATGATCACCCGCGTCCTGGCGCTCGGTGGACACGAGTTCAGCTCGCGCCCGTCCGACCGGGCCGTTTGCGAGCTGATGCTGCGGCTGGCGACCGCGCGCGCCGGCGGGCGGCCGCGGATCTGCATCCTGCCGACCGCGAGCGGCGACACCTCGGAGCTGATCGCCGGCTTCTACTCGGCCTTCGGCGAGCGTCCCTGCGAGCCCTCCGACCTCTCGCTCTTCCGGCTCGGCAGCCGGCCGATGGAGCTGCGCGACCACATCCTCGAGCAGGATCTGATCTACGTCGGCGGCGGCAGCCTGCTCAACCTGCTCGCGGTCTGGGAGGCGCACGAGCTGAGCTCGATCCTGGCGCTCGCCTGGCGCCAGGGGATCGTGCTCGCCGGCCAGAGCGCGGGGGCGATGTGCTGGTTCGAGGCCGGCATCACCAAGTCCTCGGGTAGGCCGCGGCCCGGGGCGGGCCTCGGTCTGCTCCCCG
Organism: uncultured Solirubrobacterales bacterium; assembly: GCA_963727465.1. Taxonomy (GTDB): domain Bacteria; phylum Actinomycetota; class Thermoleophilia; order Solirubrobacterales; family 70-9; genus VRUE01. Next base: position 466,924 of record CAVSGL010000003.1, read on the forward strand.
GCAGCCTCTGCGTCCACTACAACAACGAGCCCGAGCGCCGCGGCGCCTACCTCGACGCGGTCGCCGACGGGATGCCCGGCGGCTACGGCCTCGACGACTACGCCGGCCTGATCTGGGAGGGCGCCGGCCCGCCCTCGGCCGTGACCGCCCAGCGCGGCGCCCGCGCCTACCGCGTCGCCAAGGGCGAGAGCGGCGTGATCGAGTCGCCGCTGCCGGCCCGCTTCCTCCCCGCGCCCGCGCCCGCCGCGCTGCGCGAGGACATCGCCGAGTTCCGCCGGATCACGGCGATGCGCAAAAAAGCCGGCTGGCTGGGTTAGCCGCCCGCGCCGGCGGCCGGCGGCGCGGTCGCGTCGGAGCCCTCTTCGCCCGGGCTCTCGCGGGCGATGTAGTCCTCGGCCAGCAGCAGGTTGTCCTTGGAGCGCTCGACCACGTTGAGCAGGTCGCCCATCAGCGCGACCTCCTCGACCTGCTCCTTGACGAACCACTGCATGAACTGCTCGGCGCGGTAGTCCTTGACCTCGCGCGCGAGCTCGAACAGGGCGAAGATCTCTTCGCCGACGCGCTTCTCCTGCGCCAGCGCCTGCTTGACCGGCTCGACCCCGTCGGAGTAGCTCGTCTCCTGCGCCTTGATGTCGGGGATGTGGACTTCCTCGCCGACGTCGAGCAGGTACTGGACCATCATCATCGCGTGCTCGCGCTCCTCCAGCGCCTGGCGGTAGAAGAAGGCGGCGAGGCGGGGCAGCGTCTCGGCGTCGTAGTAGACCGCCATCCCCACGTACTGCTGCGAGGCGGCGAACTCGTTGGCGATCTGCTCGTTCAGCGCGGCGGCGAAGCTCTTCTCGGCCATGTGTCTCCTTCTTCGGCGGGGCGGGTTCCGGCAACGTAGCCGAAAGCGCGAATTCGGTCGTCCGAAGCGGCTATTCGGCCCACCGAAAGCCGGTCGGCGTCAGCTGCGGCAGCAGCGGGCTGGTCGGCAGGCCGTCGGGCGGTGGCGATTCGTTGTAGCCGCGCGGCGCGGTGTCGTTCGGCGTGTCGGGGTGGAAGAGCGCGGCGAGGACCTGGATCTGGCCGCGGCCGACGCCGAGCTCCCACTGGCCGCCGCCGTAGGCGCCGATCCGGTGCTCGGCGCAGTAGTCGTAGGTTTCGCAGAGCTCGCGCAGGCCGCCGATCCGCGAGGGCTTGACGTTGACCATGCGCGGCTGCCAGGGCAGCGCCTCGATGTCGGCGATCGAGTGGATCGGGGCGTCCCAGGTGAGGCGGTCGCGGACCGGTTCGAGGATCGGCCTGGTCTCGTCGTTGACGTCGGGGTCCTCGATCCAGGCGTCGGGGAAGGCCTCGATCAGCTTCGCGTAGAGCTGGGGGTCGGTCTCGACGTCGACCGGCGTGCCCTTGTAGAAGCCCTTGAGGTCGAGCGAGTCGACCGCGCCGGTCTCGACCAGGGCGGCGATCAGCTCGTCGTCCCAGTCGTTGGTCGGGTCGAGCTTGAAGCGCAGGCCCGGGTAGGGGTCGAGCTTCGTCCGCAGGGTCTCGATCGAGGAGGGCTCGTCGCCGCCGGGGGAGAGGCGCATCGAGCAGACGAACTCGACCGGCCGCGGCTCGCGCCGCAGCGCCTTGGCGACGCCGGTGCCGGACTGGCGCAGCGCCAGGTCGAGCGCCGCCGACTCGAAGGCCCAGCGGCGGTAGCGGCGCGAGACCTCGCGCTGGGGCTCGACCGGGAAGGTGTCGACGCCGCCGATGAGCTCGCAGAACTCGCCGAGCGATGCGAAGCCGGTCAGGTCGAGGGTCGCGCCGGCGTCCTGGAGGGCGACGTGGTCGAGCGCGTCGTAGGTGACGTCCTCGCCGAGGCCGTCCTCGCCTCCGCCCCAGAGGTGGATCACGGTGCTGAGCCGTTCGAAGCCGGGGGTCTGGTACTCGAGTCCCTGTAGCTCGTAGCCCTCGATCTCCAGCGGGAGGTCGGCGAGCAGGTCGAAGGTCGCCATGCGGCGGAGTGTATGGGAGGGCGGGAGTCGCCCCGTCGACTGCCGACCACCGCCCTGCGGGCGGTGAAATGAAGTGCCGCTTTGCGCCCAGAAACACCCGCCAGGAGCCGCTTCGCGAGGCATCGTCGGGGCGACTCCCGCCCTCCATGTCACACTCGCCCCGATGAAGCACACGGCGCATGGCTACTGGCTGGAAGAGGCCGGTGACGTTTCGAGCCTCTCCCACCGTTGAGTGGCAATCGGAGTGCTGACGTGGTGGTGCTTGGCGGCGGGTATACCGGGATGTGGGCGGCCTGGCATCTCAAGCGGCTGGAGCCCGGGTGCGAGGTGGTGCTGCTCGAGGGCGACGTCTGCGGGCACGGGCCGAGCGGGCGCAACGGGGGGTTCTGCAACTCGATGTGGTTCTCGCTGGCGAACATGCGGGAGCGCTGGGGCGACGCGGCCGGGCTGGCGGTGGCGCGGGCCGCGCGCGACGCGATCGACGGGGTCGAGGCGTTCTGCCGCGAGCAGGAGGTCGACGCCTGGTTCCGGCGCGGGGGCTACCTCGAGGTCTCGACCGCGCCGGCGCACGACGGCGTCTGGGACGAGACGGTGGAGGCCTGTCTCGACCTCGGGGAGGCCGTCGCCGGCGGCGGCGCGGCCCTCGACGGATCCACGGTCGTGCAACCGCTCGACGCCGCGGGCGTCGCCGAGCGCTGCGCCTCGCCGGCCTTCCGCGGCGGCGCCTTCTTTCCCGACGCGGCCACCGTCCAGCCGGCGCGCCTGGCCCTAGGCCTGCGCCAGCGCCTCCTCGAAGCCGGCGTCCACATCCACGAGCACACCCCCGCCCGCCACCTATCGCCCATCGGAAGGGTTGTGGCCCCTGGAGGGGCCACAACCCTTCCGGATCGGGCCGGCGGCGGGGTTGTGGCGACGACGCCGGGGGGCTCCGTGCGGGCCGGGGCCGCGGTGGTGGCGATCGGGGGCGCGGCGAAGGCGCCGCGGGCGCCGCTGCGCAACGCGCTCACCGTCACCTCCTCGCACATCGTCCTCACCGAGCCGGTGCCGGAGCTGCTCGATGAGATCGGCTGGACCGGCGGCGAGTGCATCACCGACGGCCGCGCCCTGATCGACTACTTCCGCACCACGCCGGACGGGCGCATCGCCTTCGGCTGGGGCGGCGGCCGGATCGCGATGGGCGCCCGCCTGCGCGGGCGCGCCGAGCTCGACCGCGAGGTGATCGCCGCCGCCGCCGAGCGCCTGCACACGTACTTCCCGGGCCTCGCCGGCAAGGGCATCACCCACGCCTGGGGCGGCCCGATCGACGTCTCGCCGACCCACATCCCCCTCGTCGTCCCGCTGCCGGGCAGCCGCAGCTTCGCCGCCGCCGGCTACACCGGCAACGGCGTCGGCCCCTCGCACATGGTCGGCCGCAGCCTCACCTCGCTGGCGCTCGGCCGTCGCGACGAGCATTCCCGCCTGCCCTTCGTCGACCCCGATCCCCAGCGGGTCCCGCCCGAGCCCTTTCACTGGCTCGGCGGCGAGGCGATCCGCCGCGCTCTGACCAGCCGCGAGGACGCCGAGCTGGAGGGTCGGCGCCCGCACCCGCTCAGCGCCGCGATCGCGCGCGTCCCGGAGCTGATCGGCTTCCACATCGGCCGCTGAGCGAAGGTCGATGGGCCAATCGGCCCACGCCATCGGCGGCAGCGCCGGTTCTCCGCCGTCGGGCCACGGTCTGCCTGATAGACAGGCTGCATGGCGAGCCGCGCTCGCCGCAAGATGAGCTGGGCAAACGTCTCAATCGTGTTCTTCGTCTCCCACCTGGCCGGCGACTTCCTCGCACAGACCGACTGGCAGGCGAGGAACAAGTCGGGTGGGCTCGGCGCCGACCCGGTGGCGCGGCGGGCGCTGCTGCTGCACGTCTCCGTCTACACGCTCTTCTTCCTGCCGGCGCTGGTCTGGATCGGCCTGGAAGCCGGCGCGGCCGTGGCGGTGCCGATCGCCGCCCTGATCTTCCTGCCCCACCTGGTGGTCGACGACGGCCGGCTGCTGCGCTCCTACATGGTCCGCGTCAAGCGGACCGTCGATCCGCCCCCCGGCCTGGCGCTCGCCGTCGACCAGTCCGTGCACCTGATCAGCCTCTGGGCGACCGCGCTGCTGGCCGCGGCGCTGAGCTGATGGCTGCCGCCGATGTGCTGCGCGGCGCCCCGATGCTCGCCGAGCTCTCCGGCGAGCTGCTCGAGCAGCTCGCGGCCGAGGCCGGCGAGGTGCGGGTGCGCGCCGGCGAGTGGCTGTTCCGCGAGGGCGAGGAGGCCGAGAGCCTCTACGTGATCCGCTCCGGCCGGCTCGAAGTCGTCGCCGAGGGGCCGCCCGAGACGCTGATCAGGCTGCTGCGCCGCGGCGACGCGCTCGGCGAGCTGGCGCTGCTCCACGCCGGCGTGCGCAGCGCCTCGGTGCGAGCGCGCCGCGACAGCGACCTGCTCGAGCTGAGCCGCGAGCGCTTCGAGGCGCTGATTCGCGATGTCCCCGCCTTCGCCGTCGGGCTGACGAGGACGATCGGCGCGCAGCTCGCCGCCAGCCGCGCCCCGGCCGGCGCGACCGCCCCGCCGACGACGATCGCAGTCGTCCCGCTCGACGCCGCGTCGCCGGCGCGCGAGGTCGCCGACCTGCTGGTGATGGAGCTCGGGGCATACGGCAGCGTCGCCGAGCTGACGCCGCGCGCCGACCGCTCGCGCGCCGACACCCTCGCCGCGCTGGACCGCGCCGAGGCCTCGGCCGACCGGGTGGCGATGGTCGCCGAGGCCAGCTTTCCCGGCGAGGAGTGGACCGACCTCTGCCTGCGCGAGGCCGACCTGATCGTCGCCGTCAGCGGCGGCGCGCCGGACGGCGCCTGGCGCGACCACCCGGCGCTGCGCGGCTGCGAGCTGCTGACGCTCGCCAACGGACGCCCCGCCGCGGCCCCCGCCGGCTTCGCGCCCCGCGAGACCCAGGTGCTGCGCGGCCGCGACGAGCTGCCGCGGCGGATCGAGGCGCTCGCCCGCCGCCTCTGCGGCAGGGCGCTCGGCGTCGTCCTCTCCGGCGGCGGCGCCCGCGCCTTCGCCCACATCGGCGTCGTCGAGGAGCTGTCCGCCGCCGGCCTGGCGCCCGACCGGATCGCCGGCGTCAGCCTCGGCTCGGTGGTCGGCGCCGGCCTCGCCTTCGGCCACGAGCCCGACGCGCTGGCCGAGCTCTTCCGCGGCGGCTTCATCGAGACCAACCCGACCGGCGACTACACCCTGCCGCTGTTCTCGCTGATCCGCGGGCGGCGCACGCGCGAGCTTCTTCAGACGGCCTTCGGCGAGTGCCGGATCGAGGAGCTGGCGACGCGCTTCTTCTGCCTCAGCTGCGACCTGATCGGCCGCGAGTCGGTCGTCCACCGCACCGGCAGGCTCTGCGACGCGGTCTACCCGAGCCTCTCGATCCCCGGCCTCTTTCCGCCGGTGCCGACCGACGACGGGCGCCTGCTGGTCGACGGCGGCGTGCTCGACAACCTGCCCGTCGAGCGGATGGCGGCCGCCAACGAGGGCCCGGTCATCGCCGTCGACGTGAGCGGCCGGGTCGGCGGATTCGGCCAGGGCGTCCGGCCCGGGCTGGAGCGCCTCGGCCGGCCGCTGCGGCGCTTCCTCACCGGTCGCGAGGACGAGCTGCCGCGGCTCGGCGAGACCGTGGTCAGGACGGTCACGGTGGGCAGCATCGACACGGCGCAGGCGGCGCGCCGGCACGCCGACCTCGTGATCCAGCCGGAGGTCGACGGGATCGGCCTGCTCGACTGGGGCCGGCTGGAGCAGGTCCGCGAGCTCGGCAGGCAGGCGGCGCGCGAGGCCCTTCAGACCTGGGAGGGCGCGCCGGCATGAGGTCGCCGATGAACGGACCCGGTTCCGCGCGCAGGACACCGGAGCGGATCGCCCGGCGCCGCGCGCCGGCGCCGCTGACCGTGCTCGGCGTCTCCTCGCTCGGCGTGTTCATGGCCTTCGTCGACGCGACGATCGTCAACATCGCCTTCCCCGACATCGGCCGCTCCTTCCCCGACAGCGGCATCTCGACCCTCTCCTGGGTCCTCAACGCCTACAACATCGTCTTCGCCGCCTTCCTCGTCGCGGCCGGGCGGCTCGCCGACCTGCTCGGCCGCCGCCGCGTCTTCCTGCTCGGCGTCGCGATCTTCACCGTCGCCTCGGGGCTCTGCGCCGTCGCGCCCTCGGTCAACGCGCTGATCGGCTTCCGCGTCCTCCAGGCGCTCGGCGCCGCCCTGGTCGTGCCATCCTCGCTCGGCCTCGTCCTCCAGGCCTTCCCGGCGGACCGCCGCGCGCACGCGGTCGCGCTGCTCTCGGCGGTCGGCGCGCTGGCCGCCGGCATCGGCCCCTCGCTCGGCGGCTTCCTCGTCAGCGCCGACAGCTGGCGCCTCGTCTTCCTCGTCAACCTGCCGGTCGGCGCGGTCGCCTACGCGCTCTCGCGGCGCAAGCTGGTCGAGAGCCGCGAGCCGGGCCGGCGGCGGCTGCCGGACCTGCCGGGGGCGCTGCTCTTCGCGCTCGGGATCGCGGCGCTGGTGCTGGCCGTCGTCCAGGGCGAGGAATGGGGCTGGACCAGCGCCGCGATCCTCGGCTGCTTCGCCGCCGCCGTGCTGCTGCTCGGCCTCTTCGTCCGCCGCTGCTCCTGGCACCGCTCGCCGATCGTCGACCTGACCCTGTTCCGCAGCCGCACCTTCTCGGTCGCCAACTCGGCGACGATCCTCGCCGCCGCCGGCTTCTACGGCTACACGCTGGTCAACGTCCTCTTCCTCACCGGCGTCTGGCGCTACTCGATCCTCGACGCCGGCCTGGCGATCACGCCCGGGCCGCTGGTCGCGGCGACGGTCGCCGGCCCGACCAGCCGCCTCGCCGGCCGCATCGGCCACCGCCCCGTGCTGGTCGCCGGCGGGCTGATCTGGGGCGCCGCGGTCTACTGGTTCGTCTCCCGGGTGGGACTCGTGCCCGACTTCCTCGGCGAGTGGCTGCCGGGAATGCTCATGCTCGGCCTCGGCGCCGGCACCCTCTTCCCGAACCTGAGCGGCGCCGCGGTCGCCTCGGCCCCCGGCGAGGCGTTCGGCACGGCGACCGGGCTCAACTCGGTCGCCCGCCAGGTCGGCGCGGCGCTCGGCGTGGCCGCCGTGGTCGCGATCATCGGCATGCCGGGACCCGCGGAAGCGGCGGAAGTCTTCGACAGCGCCTGGACCTTCGCCGCGATCTGCCTGGCGCTCGCCGGGGTGGGCTGCCTCGCCGTCGGCCGTCTGCGGGACGGCGAAGACGACGTCGCCCAGAGCCCCTCGCTCGGCGACTCGGCGCGGCTGCTGATCGCCGGGCGCGAGGACGGGGCGCCGGCCGAGCCGCCCGCGCCGAGCCCCACACGGCCGCCGGCCCGGGCGCCGGCGCCGCGTGAGCCGCGCCCGGAGTCCGACGCCGACTTCCTCGCCAAGGCGCCGATCTTCGCCCAGCTCGAGCCGCCCGTGCGCGAGGCGATCGCGGCGCGCTCGACCCGCCTGCGCCTGAGCGCGGGGGAGTGGCTCTTCCACGCCGGAGAGGACGCCGACGCGCTCTTCGTCGTCCGCGCCGGGCGGCTCGACGTCGTCGCCGAGGGGGACGGCACGCTGATCCGCGTCCTCGGCCGCGGCGCCGCGCTCGGCGAGCTGGCGCTGCTGACCTCGATGCCGCGCTCGGCCTCGGTGCGAGCGGCGCGCGACAGCGACCTGATCGCGATCGCCCGCGAGGACTTCGAGCGGCTGCTCGCCGAGCAGCCGAGCGTCTCGCTGGCGCTGACGCGGGCGCTCGGCGAGCAGCTGCGCGACAGCGTCGGCACCTTCCCGCAGTCGCGCGAAGTCGCGGTCACGATCGCCCTCGTCGCGCTCGACGAGGGCGCGCCGGTGGCCGAGCTCGGCCGCTCGCTCTCGGAGGCGATGCGCCGCTGGGGGAAGGTGGCGATGCTCGACGGAAACGAGGCGCAGCCGGCGGCGGGGGAGCCCGCGGCCGCGGCCTACGCACCGGTTCTCGACGCCGCCGAGGCGGCCAACGACCAGCTGCTGCTGGTCGGCGGCGCGGCGTTGGGCGAGGACCCGTGGACGGCCTTCTGCCTACAGCAGGCCGATCGCATCCTCGCCGTCGGCAGCGGCGGCGAGCCGCCGTCCGGGGCCGATCGGGTGGAGCTGCGCGGCTGCGATCTGGTCGCCTGGGAGGTGGCCGAGGGCTCGGGCGCGCTGGCCGGCTGGGCGGCGGCGCTGGAGCCGCTCGAGACCCACGCCGTGCGCCGCGGCAGCGGCATCGCCGACGTCGAGCGGATCGCCCGGCGGCTGACCGGCAACTCGGTCGGGATCGTGCTCTCGGGCGGCGGTGCCCGCGCCTTCTCCCACATCGGCGTGCTCGAGGAGCTGACCGCGGCGGGGATCGCGATCGACCGGGTCGGCGGGGTCAGCATGGGCGCCTTCGTCGGCGCGATGTTCGCGCTCGGCATGGACGCGGAGGAGATCGACGCCCGCTGCTTCGAGGAGTGGGTGCGCCGCCGGCCGCTGGGCGACTACACGCTGCCGCGCCACTCGCTGATCCGCGGCGAGCGCAGCCGGGCGATGCTCGAGCGCAGCTTCGGCGACGTCGCGATCGAGGAGCTCGGCCGCGGCTTCTTCAGCGGCGCCACCGAGCTGCGCAGCGGCGAGCTCGTCGTCGTCCGCTCCGGACCGCTCTGGGAAGCGGTCGGCCTGAGCTTCTGCCTGCCGGTGCTGGCGCCGGTGCAGGTGCGCGGCCGGCAGCTCTTGGTCGACGGCTCGCTGGTCGACAACCTGCCGGTCGAGACGATGGCCGCGCAGGGCGAGGGCCCGGTGATCGCGGTCGACGTGAAGGCGAGCTTCGAGCGTCCGCCCGCGCCGGGGGACGGCGCGATCGGCGCCGGCTCCGCTGACGGCGACGGCGAGCTGCGGCAGCCGAGCGTGCTCGAGGCGCTGACGCGCGTGCTGCTGCTCGGCAGCGCCAACACCTCCGAGGCGGCCCGCCGCCACGCCGACTGGACGATCGTGCCGCGCAACGAGGGCGTCGGCCTGCTCGAGTTCCACCAGCTCGACCAGGCCCGCGAGGCGGGCCGCGCGGCCGCCCGCGAGGCGCTCGAACGGGCGCCGGCGAGCATCGTGGGCTGATCGGCCCATACCCGGTTGAATGCCTCCGTGACGACGTTAGCTTGCGGAGGATGCGCTCCAAACGAGTTCTCGCTGCCCCATTCCTGGCTGTTGCAGCCCTGATCGCCGCCGCGCCCGCGGCGGCCGACTGGACGGCTCCGGTCGAGCTCTCCGACTCCGGCACGCGTGACGCCGAAAACCTACAGATCGACGCCGGCCCCGGCCGCGTCGCCGCCTGGAACTACGGATCCGGCGTCGCCGTCGTCCTGCCCAGCGCCGGCGGCGGCCCGGCGCCGCAGACCTACGCCGGCAGCTACGGGGCGCCGACGGTGGGGATCGGCGGCGAAGGCGTCGGCGCGATCGCCTTTCCGCTGACGACGTACGGGATCGTCGCGGCGAGCAAGCCGGCCGCCGCGGGCACCTTCGGCGAAGCGACGCAGATCGAGGGGCCGCCGAACGAAGACGGCATGAAGGGCCCGATCCTGGCGGTGAACGATCTGGGCACCGCCCAGCTCTTCCACGGCATCGAAGACCAGACGTTCGGGTTCGGCAGCAAGTTCACGGGTCGGGATTCTGACCGAATCCGGCCACCAACACCTGGTCGAGCGGCGAAGACTTCGGCACCGGTGAGCCGTTCACCCAAAACTCCGCCGTCGCCACGGCGGCGGACGGATCCACCGTGCTGCTGCTCAAGTCGGACAACGGCATTACCTTCCGCGAAATCATCCCCGCGCTGATCGAAGACGACGGGACCGCGTCCGCGGGGGCCGCCATCGACGCCAGCAGCGGCAACGAAGGCGGTGACCTGACCAACGGGAGCGGGCTCGCGGTCGCGCGGATGCCGGACGCGTCCGTCGTCGCGGCGTTCGAGCGCAAGGCGGGCACCGGCGGCGGCATCTTCGTCCAGGATTTCCCGAAGAGCCGCGCCAGCGGCGCGAGCGGCGGCACGCCGGCCGAGGCCCTGGTCAGCGGCGACGAGGACGGCTCGCGGCCGAAGGTCGCGACCGACGCGGCCGGCGACACGCTCGTCGCCTGGTACGACCCCTCCGACGGCGGTGGCGACCCGAACGCGATCCGCGCTCGCTACCGCGCCGCCGGCAGCTCGACCTGGGACTCGATCGAGACGGTGGCGACCGGGAACCTCGGCGCGCTCGACCTTGCGGTCGACGATCTGGGCAACGCGTTCGTCGTCTACAAGGACGACGAAGCCGATGCGATCAGGTCGCGGATCCGCTGGCATGGCACTTCGGGCGGGTGGTCCGCGGAGGAAACGCTGAGCACCGGCTTGAGCGGGGTCGAGGATCCGCACGTCGCGGTCGTCGACGACTACGAAGGCTTCGCCGCGTTCACGGCCGACAACGGCGGCGGCCCGTCGGCGCGCGCGGTCTACTCGGTGACCGGCGACGCGACGCCGGGTTCCGAAGAAGAAGGCGGCGGCTCCGAGGGCGGTGGCTCCTCCGAGGGCGGTGGCGGCGGCTCGGCCGCCTCCTCTGCGAGCTCCGGCGGCTCGGCGGCCTCCGGCGGGGCCTCCGGGTCGGCGACGCCTGAGGGCGCGCTGCCGCCGCCCGTGCTCGGCAAGAGCGTCGACGTGGAGCCGGCCAAGGGCGTGGTCAAGACCAAATGCAAAGGGCAGAAACGGTTCACGCCGCTGCGGGCGGGGGCGCGGATCCCGCTCGGCTGCCTGGTCGATACGCGTCACGGCACGGTCGTGCTCACCGCGGCTTCGGGCCGCGGCGGGGGCACGCAGACGGCGAAATTCTGGAGCGGCCTCTTCCGCGTCGGCCAGACCGGCGGCCGGCGCCCGTACACCACCCTGGCGCTCGCCGGCCCGCTCGGCTGCGGCGGAAAGCGGCGCAACAACCGCCGCCACCGCGGCTCCAGGCACGGCTCGGGCCGGCGCGCACAGACCTCGCGCTCGCGGCGCCACAAGAAGGGCCGCGGCGGCGGCCGCAGCCTCTGGGGCAGCGGCAAGGGCCGCTTCCGCACCAAGGGCCGCTACGGCTCGGCGAGCGTGCGCGGCACGATCTGGTTCGTCGCCGACCGCTGCGACAACTCGACCCTGTTCAGGGTCCGCCGCGGCGTCGTCCGCGTCCACGACGACGCGCTCGGCCGCAACCTCAACCTGCGGGCGGGCCACAGCTACGTCGCCCGGCCGGGGCGCCGCAAGCGCGGCCGGCGCTGATCGAGTGGCCGCACGCCGCCGATACCTCGCCTGCCTGGCGCTGCCGCTCGCGCTGCTGTCGATCTGCGCCGGGCGGGCGCCCAGCGCCTCCGCCGACCGCGCCTTCGTCGTCAACAGCGGCAGCGACGACGTCTCGGTGATCGACATCGCGACGAACCATGTGCTGGTCAGCCCGATCCCGGTCGGCGAAAGCCCCTACGGGATCGCGATGACGCCGGACGGCGAAAAGGCCTACGTCACCAACCGGGAAGACGACACGGTCTCGGTGATCGACACGACGACCAACGCGGTCTCGCCGTCGGCAATCGCGGTCGGCGACGAACCGTGGGGCGTCGTCGCCGGCGAAACGCCATCGGGCCCGCGCGCCTACGTCGCCAACTTCAACGACGACACGGTCTCGGCGATCGACGCCGAAACCGACACGGTTATCGGGGCCCCGATCGCGCTGCCCGCGGGCTCGCTTCCCACCGGGATCGCCCTCACGCCCGACGGCACGAAGGTCTACGTCACCCACTCCGGGACCGAATCGATCTCGGCGATCGATACGGCCACGAACACGGTCAGCGTGCCGGAAATCGCCGTGGGCGCCGCGCCCGAGAATGTCGCGGTCACCCCCGACGGCGAACTCGCCCTCGTCACGAACTTCGAATCCGAAAGCCTCTCGCTGATCGACACCGCGACCGACACCGCCGTCGGCCTTGTGTCGCCCGGCGTCGGCGAATACCCGGAGGACGTGGCGATCGATCCGGGCGGCGAATACGCCTTCGTGACCGAATTCACGGGCGACGGGGTCGCTGAAGTCGACATCGAAGAAGAAGAAGGCGGCTACGCCACGGCGGTCGGCCTGGAACCGCGCGGGATCGCGATCTCGCCGGACGGCACGGCCGCCTACGTCGCCAACTCGGGCGAAAGCCAGGTCTCGGCGATCGACATCGCGCCGGCAGTGTCGACCACGGTCGTCAGCTCGGCGTTCGGCGCCGGCCCGGTGACCAGCGGCCTGGGCGGATCGTCCGGGCTGATCGAAGTCGGCGACGAACCCACCGACGTCGCCACCACCGCGGCATCGGGGCCGGGCGAAGGCGAAGCCCCGGAAGGGGAACCCGAAGAAGAAGGCCCCGCCGAAGAAGAACCGTCGGAAGGAGGCGGCTCTTCGGAGGGCGGGTCCTCCGAGGGCGGCGGCGGCTCGGCCGCCTCCTCTGCGAGCTCCGGCGGCGCGGCGGCCTCCGGCGGGGCCTCCGGGTCGGCGACGCCTGAGGGCGCGCTGCCGCCGCCGGTGCTCGGCAAGAGCGTCGACGTGGAGCCGGCCAAGGGCGTGGTCAAGACCAAATGCAAAGGGCAGAAACGGTTCACGCCGCTGCGGGCGGGGGCGCGGATCCCGCTCGGCTGCCTGGTCGACACGCGTCACGGCACGGTCGTGCTCACCGCGGCTTCGGGCCGCGGCGGGGGCACGCAGACGGCGAAATTCTGGAGCGGCCTCTTCCGCGTCGGCCAGACCGGCGGCCGGCGCCCGTACACCACCCTGGCGCTCGCCGGCTCGCTCGGCTGCGGCTCCAAGCGCCGCAACACCCGCCGCCACCACGGCTCCAGGCACGGCTCGGGTCGCCGCGCCCAAACCTCGCGCACGCGGCGCCACAAGAAGGGCCGCGGCGGCGGCCGCAGCCTCTGGGGCAGCGGCAAGGGACGCTTTCGCACCAAGGGCCGCTACGGCTCGGCGAGCGTGCGCGGCACGATCTGGCTCGTCGCCGACCGCTGCGACAACTCGACCCTGTTCAGGGTCCGCCGCGGCGTCGTCCGCGTCCACGACGACGCGCTCGGCCGCAACCTCAACCTGCGGGCCGGCCACAGCTACGTCGCCCGGCCGGGGCGCCGCAAGCACGGCCGGGGCTAGCGAATGGGCGCACGGCGGCGGCGCCTCGCCTTCCTGGCCGTCGGCGCCTTCGCCGCCGCGGTCGGCATCGCCGCCTACGCCACCGGGCTGTTGCAGGGCCCCGAGCTCGAAAGCGTCGACGCCCGCTTCGCGGTGCGCGGCACGCGCGCCCCATCCGACCGGGTTGCCGTGGTCGAGGTCGACGACGTCAGCTTCGGCGAGCTGAAGAGGCAGTGGCCCTTCCCGCGCTCGCTGCACGCGCGGGCGATCGACCGGCTGCGCGAAGCGGGGGCGGCGGCGATCGCCTACGACGTGCAGTTCACCGAGCCGACGACGCCGCGCCAGGACAACGCGCTGATCGAAGCGGTCGCGCGGACCGACAACGTGATCCTGGCGACGACCGAGGTTGACGGTAACGGCCACGGCAACGTCTTCGGCGGCGAAGGCGTGCTGCGCGAAATCGGCGCCGAGGCGGGCAACTCGATCGTCCAGCAGGACTCCGACGGGACGATCCGGCGCCTCTCACGCCAGATCCAGGGCCTGCGACGGCTTCGCCGTCCGCGCCGCGGAAGCCGCCGGCGCCGATCCGCCCGGCGAGGCGCGCCCCTGGATCGACTACGCGGGGCCGCCCGGGACGATCCCGTCGATCTCCTTCTCCAGGCTGGTCAGGGGGAAGTTCGATCCCGACCTCGTCAAGGGCAGGGTCGTCGTCGTCGGCGCCTCGGCGCCGACGCTGGGGGACGTCCACGCGACGCCGACCGGCTCCGGGGTGATGCCCGGCCCGGAGATCCAGGCCAACGCGATCGCCACCGTGCTCGACGGCCTGCCGCTGCGCTCGACGCCGCTCGCGGTCGACCTGGCGCTGATCGCCCTGCTGGCGGCGGTCGGCCCGCTGGTCGGGCTGGCGATGCGGCCCGCGCTTGCCTTCGGCGCCGCCGTGGCCGCCGGCGCGGTCTACCTGCTCGCCCTGCAGCTCGCCTTCGACTCGGGGCTGATCCTTCCGGCTGTCTACCCGCTGCTGGCGCTCGCGGTCGGCACCGTCGGCACGCTCGGCCTCTACTACCTGCTGGCCGCGTTCGAGCGCCAGCGGGTCCACCTGACCTTCTCCCGCTTCGTCCCCGAGGACGTGGTCGAACAGGTGCTCGCGCACGGCGACGGCGAGCTGCTGCTCGGCGGCGTGCGCCGCGAGGCGACGCTGCTGTTCAGCGACCTGCGCGGCTTCACCACCTACTCGGAGACCCGCCCGCCCGGCGAGGTCGTCGACGTGCTCAACCGCTACCTGGGCGAGATGACCGACGCGATCATGGATCACGGCGGCACCCTCGTCTCCTACATGGGCGACGGCATCATGGCCGTGTTCGGGGCGCCGCTCGAGCAGCCCGATCACGCCGACCGGGCGATCGCGGCGGCGCGCGAGATGCTCGAGCTGCGGCTGCCCGCGTTCTGCGAGTGGATGCGCGAGGCCGGCCACGGCGACGGCTTCGACATGGGAATCGGCCTCAACAGCGGCGAGGTGATGTCCGGCCAGGTCGGCTCGGAGCGGCGGACCGAATACACGACGATCGGCGACACGACCAACACCGCCGCGCGGCTGGAGGGGATGTCGAAAGGAACCGAGCACCAGGTGCTGATCGCCGAGAGCACCCGCGCCGCCCGCACCGACCAGAGCGAGGAGCTGATCGCCGTCGGCGAGATGGAGGTGCGCGGCCGCGAGGAGCCGATCCGCGTCTGGTCGATCGCGATCGACCAGCCCGGGGGCGCGTCTACCAGCGCGTCGTGACGACCTTTTTGCGGGTGTAGAAGGCGACGGCGTCGGTGCCGTTGGCGTGCAGGTCGCCGTCGATCGAGTCCTTCCAGCCGGAGAAGGGGAACCAGGCGACGGGGGCGGGGACGCCGACGTTGACGCCGAGCATGCCGGCCTCCGCCTCGTGGCGATAGCGGCGGGCGGCGGCGCCGGATTGGGTGAAGATCGCGCCCGCGTTGCCGTAGCGGGAGCCGTTGAGGAAGTCGAGCGCGGCGTCGAGGTCGGCGACCTCGACCACGGTCAGCAGCGGCCCGAAGAGCTCCTCGCGGGCGAGCTCGCACTCCGGGTCCCCGACCGCGGCGATCGTCGGGCCGAGCAGGGTCCCGGCCGGACCGGCGTCGCCGCGGCCGTCGAGCAGCAGCTCGGCGCCGTCGCCATCCGCCCGCCCGATCGCCGCGGCCACCTTGTTTCGGGCCGTTGCCGAGACCATCGGGCAGACGTCGGTCCCCCTCTCTCCTCCTGCCCCCACCTGCAAATCCGCCGCCGCCGTGACCAGCGCGTCGCGGACCTCCGCCCGCCGCGCCTCGTCGCCGACCGTCACGCAGACCGATCCCGCCAGGCAGCGCTGCCCGGCGGCGCCGAAGGCCGAGCCCATGATCGCCGGCATCGCCTGCCCGAGGTCGGCGTCGGGCATCACGACCAGCGAGTTCTTGGCGCCGCCCAGGGCCTGCACGCGCTTGCCGGTCGCCACCGCGCCTTCGGCGACGATCCGCGCCGTCGCCGCCCGGCCGACGAAGGAGACGGCGTCGATCCCGGGGTCGGCGAGGATCGCGCCGACCGCGTCGCGGCCGCCGTGGACGAGGTTGACCACGCCGGCGGGGATCTCCTCGACCGAGTCGACGATCTCGACGATCAGCCCGGCCGGCCGCGGGTCCTGCTCGGAGGGCTTGAGCAGGAACGAGTTGCCGCAGGCGATCGCGTAGGGGAGGAACCAGAGCGGGATCATCGCCGGGAAGTTGAACGGGGTGATCGCGGCGACGACGCCGACCGGCTGGCGCAGCATCTCGACGTCGACGCCGGCCGCCACCGCCTCGAGGATCTCGCCCTTGAGCAGGTGCGGGATCGCCGCCGCCGACTCGACCGACTCGATCCCCCGCCCGACCTCGCCGTCGGCGTCGTCAAGCGTTTTGCCCATGTCGGCGCTGACCAGCGCGACCAGCTCCTCGCGCCGCGCTTCCAGCCCCTCACGCAGCGCCAGCAGCGCCCGCGCCCGCCGCTGCGGTGGCGTCGCCCGCCACTCCGGCTGCGCCGCCCGCGCCGCTTCCACCGCCTCGCGCACCTGCCGCTCCCCGCACAGCGGCACCAGCGCCGCCACCTCGCCCGTCGCCGGATCGACGTCGTCAAGCGTCTCCACCGCATCCGCCGGCCGCCAGCCCCCCGCCACATAATTCGCCAACCGCACCGCCGGCCGATGGGCCGATTTCCCTCCCATGGGGCGTATTTCAGTCCCGTCGGCGGGCATTACGCGGCCTCCGCGGCGCCGGCGGGGATCGGCAGCGCCGCCTCCTGCTCGGGCCGCGCTTCGCTGAGCTTTTCGGCGCGGCGCTGCTGCCAGACGGTGAAGCCCATCGCCAGCACGGTGACGCCGAAGAGGATCATCGCGATCACGTTGACCTCGACCGGGATGCCGCGCTGCGCCGCCCCGTATATGTAGAGCGGGAAGGTCACCGTCGTCCCCGAGTTGAAGTTGGAGATGACGAAGTCGTCGATCGAGAGGGCGAAGGCGAGCAGCGCGCCGCCGAGGATGCCGGGCATGATCAGCGGCAGCGTCACCAGGCGGAAGGTCTCGAACGAGTTGGCGCCGAGGTCCCGCGCCGCCTCCTCGAGGTTGCGGTCGAAGCCGATCAGGCGCGAGCGCACGACGACGACGACGAAGCTGATGCAGAACATGACGTGGGCGATCAGCAGCGTCTGGAAGCCGAGCCCGGGCGCGCCGAGGATGATGAAGAAGGAGAGCAGCGAGGCGCCCATGACGATCTCCGGCGTCGCCATCGGCACGACGATCAGCAGGTTCGCCGCGCGCCGGCCGTGGAACTGGTGGCGGACGAGGGCGAGCGCCATCAGCGTCCCGATCGCAGTCGAGATCAGCGTCGCCAGCAGCGCCAGTTTGAGGCTGGTGAGCAGGGCGCTGTTCAGTTCGGGGATGCCGAAGGCGTTGCCCCAGTGCGAGAGCGTGAAGCCGACCCAGGTGAAGTTGTACTTGCCGGCCGGGTCGTTGAAGGAGAAGACGAGGATGACCGCGATCGGGATCAGCATGTAGACGACGACGAGCGCGGCGACGATGTTCACCGCGTGCTCGCGCAGCCAGCGCCAGGCGCCGCTCATCGTCCCGTCCTCCGGCTCACAGTTTGTCCTCGCCCATCAGCGCCTCGGAGCCGGCGAAGCGGATGTAGATCAGGACGACGGCCATGATGATCGCCATCAGCACGAAGGAGAGCGCCGCCGCAGCCGGGTAGTCGAGCTGGGTCTTGTAGAGCGACTGGATCACGTTGCCGATCATCTGGTTGCCGGCGCTGCCGAGGAACTGGGCGTTGACGTAGTCGCCCGAGGCGGGGATGAAGGTGAGCAGCGTGCCGGCGACGATCCCCGGCGCCGAGAGCGGCAGCGTCACCCGCCAGAAGGCCGCCCGCGAGGAGGCGTAGAGGTCCTTCGCTGCCTCGATCAGCCGCTGGTCGATCTGCTCGAGGCTGGCGTAGATCGGCAGGATCATGAAGGGCAGGAAGTTGTAGACGAGCCCGGCGATCACGGCGCTGCCCGTCGCCAGCACGTGGCCGTCGGCGGGCACCAGGCCGATGAAGCGCAGCGCGTTGACCGCCGGGCTCTGGTCGGAGAGGATCGTCTCCCAGGCGAGGGTGCGGATCAGGTAGGTGGTGAAGAACGGCGCGACGACGGCGAACAGCAGCGCGTTGCGCCAGCGCCCGGCGCGGAAGGCGATCGTGTAGGCGAGCGGGTAGGAGACGAGCAGGCAGATCAGCGTCGCCAGCCCCGAGTAGAGGAACGAGCGCAGGAACTGCGTGTCATACAGCGAGAGCGCGTCGGAGTAGTTGCCCCAGTTCCAGCTGAAGCTGAGGCTGCCGACGATGCCCGACTCGAGCGAGAGGTACCCCATGTAGAAGAGGGGCACGACGAAGAAGAGCAGCAGCCAGATCGTCCCCGGCCCGAGCAGGAAGTAGGGGACGATCCGGCGGCGCTCTGCCATCTCAGCCGTTCAGCACGGCGTTCCAGGCCCGCGTCACGGGCTGTTCCTCTTCCTCTGAGAGCTGCGCCTGGGTGAAGCACTTCGCGGTGAATTCGGCGCTGGGGAAGATCAGCTCGCTTTCCGCCAGTTCCGGTTCGGTCTTTTCGAAGATCTGCTTCACGCCTTCGACCGGCGTCACGTAGTTGACGTATTCGGCGATCTTCGCCGCCGCCTGCGGCTGGTAGACGTAGTTCATCCAGGCCTCGGCGGCGGTCGGGTTGGGCGCCCCGACCGGGATCACCATGTTGTCCGACCACAGCGAGCAGCCCTCGGTCGGCATCCGCCATTCGATGTTCGGGTTGTCGGCCTGTAGCTGCACCGCGTCGCCGGACCAGCCGATCACCGCGACCGCGTCGCCGCTGGTCAGGTCACGCGCGTAGTCGTTGCCGGTGAAGCGGCGGATCTGCCCCGATTCGACCGCGCCCTTGATCTTTTCGATCGAGTTCATCCAGTCTTCTTCGGTCGCTTCTTCGGGGTTGACGCCTTCGCAGGTCATCACCAGCGGCACCGTTTCCCGCAGTTCGCTGAGGAAGTCGACCTTGCCCTTGTATTTCGGGTCGAACAGGTCGCAGACCGAGCGCACTTCCGGCGCCAGGTCGGTGCGCACGATCACGCCGCCCATGCCGCTCTGCCAGGGCACGCTGAAGTCGCGGTTGGGGTCGAAGCCGGGATTCTGGAGCGACGACACCAGGTTCTTCTCGACGTTGGGAATGCCTTCCTTGTCGAGGTTCTGCAGGTAGCCCAGGTCGTGCATCTTTTTCGCCATCCAGTCGGTGACGACGAAGACGCTGCGGCCGCCGGATTCGCCCTGTTCGAGCAGCGGCTGCATCTTGCCGAAGAATTCGGCGTTGTCGTTGACGTCTTCGATGTACTTGACGTCGATCCCGGTCGCCTTTTCGAATTCCTTGACGGTGCCTTCCTTGCCGGGGTCGATGTAGAGCGGCCAGTTGGAGATCGTCAGCTTGCCGGACGGTTCGCCTTCCAGTTCGACCGTCCCGCCGCTGCCCCCGCCGCCGCTGCCGCAGGCCGCCAGGCCGAGCGCCAGCGCCGCGACGCCCACCGCCACCGCCAGCGCCCGGGCGCGTTTCTGACGCATAGCGTCAATAAGGCGCCCCGTCTTCCGTTCATCCATCCGACTCACCCTCTCGTTGTTTGACCTCGTCCTTTTCCAAGCTCTCGCGCACGACATGCATGTGCTCCGGGTCCCAGCTCAGCGCCACGCGGGCGCCGCCGCCGGGCAACCGCTGCCGCTGCTCGTCGTCGGCGTTGGGGACGAGCACGGTCATCCGCACGCCGCCGCCGAGGTCGACCGCGATCTGGGTCGCGGTGCCGAGGTAGAGCGAGCTCTCGACCGTGCCCTCGACCCGCGGCCTGCCGTTGTCGGCCGGCGCGCCCCCGCCGGCCCCGCCCAGGGTCTCGACCCGCAGCTTCTCCGGCCGCACGACGGCGTAGCAGCGCTCGCCGACCGGCACCGTGCCGACCGGGCAGCTGACCGCCGGCCCGTGCTCCAGCCTCACCTCGTCGTTGCCGGCCACGGTCGCCGGCATCAGGTTGGAGACGCCGATGAAGCCGGCGACGAAGGTCGTCGCCGGGCGCTCGTAGACGTCCTCGGGGACGCCGACCTGCTCGACCCGGCCGCGGTTCATCACCGCGATCCGGTCGCTCATCGTCAGCGCCTCCTCCTGGTCGTGGGTGACGTAGACGAAGGTGATCCCGACCTCGCGCTGGATCTTCTTCAGCTCGATCTGAAGGCCCTTGCGCAGCTTCAGGTCGAGCGCTCCGAGCGGCTCGTCGAGCAGCAGCACCTTCGGCAGGTTGACCAGCGCTCGGGCAAGCGCCACCCGCTGCTGCATGCCGCCGGAGAGCTGCGAGGGGCGCCGGTTGGCCTCGGCCGCGAGGCCGACCCGCTCGAGCTCGGCCTGCACCCGACCGGCGACCTCCCTCTTGGCGACGCGTTTGCGCTTGAGGCCGAAGGCGACGTTGTCGCGCACGCTGAGGTGGGGGAAGAGGGCGTAGCTCTGGAAGACGGTGTTGGTCGGCCGCCTGTGCGGCGGCAGCTCGGCGACGTCGGCGCCCTCGATCCGGATCGCGCCCTCGCTCGGGCGCTCGAAGCCGGCGATCATCCGCAGCGTCGTCGTCTTGCCGCAGCCGCTCGGGCCGAGCAGGGTGAAGAACTCGCCGGGCGCCAGATCGAGGCTGACGTCGTCGACGGCGGCAAGCGAGCCGAAGCGCTTGGTTACGCTTTCGAGCTGAACGCTGGGTGCTTCCGCTTCCATCCTCCTCCTCGCGCGCTTCCCTCGCCGCGGTGGAGTTTGCGTACGAGACGGTATGTCCATCCCGGAGGCAATACAAGGGGCGGGGTCACCAAAGCGAAGCCCTATCCTTGTACACGGCGTACAAGCTGATGCCAAGTCCTCGACTCAGTGACCATTGCATAGTGCGCATCCCAGGTCTAGCGTTGTCCAGAACGTCGTAAATTAGAGAAGGAGAGAGCATGGCCATCGCGTCGCGACCGACCGGGGCAGTGGACACCGGGCTGCAGGAGCTCGCCATGCGGCATCTCTGGATGCACTTCTCGCGCATGGGCTCCTACGGGCCCGGCCACGAGATCCCGATCATCGTCCGCGGCGAGGGCTGCTACGTCTACGACGAGCACGGCAACCGCTACCTCGACGGCCTCTCGGCGCTGTTCTGTGTCAACGCCGGCCACGGCCGCGCCGAGCTGGGCGAGGCCGCGGCGCGGCAGGTCTCCGAGCTCGACTTCTACACGCTCTGGAGCTACGCTCACCCGCGCGCGATCGAGCTCGCCGCGCGGATCGCCGGGCTCGCCCCGGGCGACCTCAACCGCGTCTTCTTCACCTCGGGCGGCTCGGAGGCGGTCGAGTCGGCGCTGAAGCTGGCGCGCAACTACCACCGCGCGCTCGGCAAAGGCCAGAAGCACAAGGTGATCGCGCGCGAGATCGCCTACCACGGCACCTCGCTCGGCGCCCTCTCGGCGACCGGGATCACCGAGCTGCGCTCGCAGTTCGAGCCGCTCGTCCCCGGCGGCTGCCACGTGCCCAACACCAACGTCTACCGCTGGCCGGTCGACCGCCACCCGCTCTGGGCGGCGGACGCGATCGAGGAGCGGATCGAGTTCGAGGGGCCGGAGACCGTCGCCGCGGTGATCGTCGAGCCGGTGCAGAACGCCGGCGGCTGCTTCGTCCCGCCCGACGGCTACTTCCAGCGGGTGCGCGAGATCTGCGACCGCCACGACGTGCTGATGATCTCCGACGAGGTGATCTGCGCCTGGGGCCGCCTCGGCCACTACTTCGGCTGCGAACGCTTCGGCTACGTGCCCGACATCGTCACCGTCGCCAAGGCGCTGACCTCGGCCTACGCGCCGATGGGGGCGGTGATCGCCGACGACCGCGTCGCCGAGCCCTTCATGCGGGGCAACGCCTCGTTCTCGCACGGCTTCACCTTCGCCGGCCACCCGGTCGCCTCGGCGGTGGCGATGGCCAACCTCGACGTCTACGAGCGCGAGGACCTCTGCGGGCACGTGCTCGCCAAGGAGGGCGAGTTCCGGCAGATGCTGGAGACGCTGCACGACCTGCCGATCGTCGGCGACGTGCGCGGCGCCGGTTTCTTCCAGGCGATCGAGCTGGTCAAGGACAAGGAGACAAAGGAGAGCTTCGACGAGGAGGAGGCGGAGGAGCTGCTGCGCGGCTACCTCTCCGGCGAGCTCTACAAGCGGGGGCTGATCTGCCGCGCCGACGACCGCGGCGACCCGGTGATCCAGCTGGCGCCGCCGCTGATCGCCGACACGGAGCAGTTCGAGGAAATCCACGACGTATTGCGGGGGGTACTTACGGACGCGTGGGAGCGGGTCCGAAGATAGGAGCCCAGATGCTGACCGTGCAAAGCCTGCTCGACGAGGTCGGCATCGACCTCGTCGCGGGCGAGGACGCCGCCGAAGCGCCGCTGCGCTGGATCCACATCTCCGAGCTCGAGGACCCGACGCCGTGGCTCTCCGGCGGCGAGCTGATGCTGACCACCGGCATCCCGCTCGACAGCGCCGCCAAGCAGCGCGCCTACATCCGCCAGCTCGCCGAGCACAACCTCGCCGGGCTCGGCTTCGGCACCGGCTTCAGCCACAAGAAGCTGCCGAAAGCGCTGGTCGAGGAGGCGCGCAAACGCGAGTTCCCGCTGTTCGAGGTGCCCTACTCGACCCCGTTCATCGCGATCACCGAGAAGGCCTTCGCCAAGCTCGTCAACGAGCAGTACGAGGTCCTGCAGCGCGGGATCGCGGTGCAGCGCCGGCTCGAGCGGCTGGTCCTGGAAGAGCGCGGCCTGGAGGAGATCGTGGCGACGATCGCCTCCGCCGTCGGCGGCACCGTGGCGATCCTCAACGGGCGCGGCGAGCGGATCGCCGGCCGCGGCTTCCGCCGCGAGCTGTCGGCCGAGGCGGTCAACGCGATCCGCGACGAAGCGCTCGCCCACACCGCCGACGGCCACCCCTTCGTGCCGACTCACCCCTCGGTTGCCGGCCGGGCGCTGGCCCACCCGGTGATCTCACCGGGTGGTGGCCCGCCCCAGGCCTGGGTCGTGATGGTTCGCGACTCCGGCGGGCTCGGCGACTTCGAGCGGCTGATCCTGCAGCAGGCGGTCGCGGTGGTCGCGCTCGAGCTGATGCGCCGCCGCGTCGCCCGCGAGACCGAGCGCCGGCTGGCCGGCGACGTGCTCGCCGGCGCCCTCGGCGGCCGCCTCGACCCGAGCGAGCTGCGCCGCCGGCTCGAGCCCTTCGGCATCGGCGACGAGGCCGCCGTCCTGGTCTTCGACCTCGACGACCCGGCCGCCGCCGAGCCGGCGCTCGAGCGGGCGCTCGCCGCCGACGCCTGCCCGGCGGTCGTCGCGCCGCACTCAAGCGGCAGCCGCGAGCTGCTCTGCGCGGTCGTCGACGCCGCCGACCGCGACCCGGTCGACCTCGCCTCCGAAGCGCGCAAGGCGCTGATCAAGGAGCGCGGCGCGGTGCGCGCCGCGGCCAGCCGCCCGGCGCCGCCGGAGGAGCTGCGCCACTCCTTCCACGAGGCCCGCTGCGCGCTCGAGGCGACCGCCTTCAGCGACAACGGCAGCGCTCCCGAGGTCGCCTCCTGGCGCGACCTCGGCGCCTTCACGTTGCTGCTCTCGATCCAGGACGACGACGCGCTCGGCCTCTACTGCGACAGCGTGCTCGGCCCGATCGAAGCGGGCGACGAGGAGTACGGCGGCGAGCTGCTGCGCTCGCTCGAGGCCTTCATCGAGCAGAACGGGCAGTGGGAGCGCGCGGCGCGCCAGGTCTACTGCCACCGGCACACCCTGCGCTACCGCATGCGCAAGGTCGAAGAGCTGACCGGGCGCGACCTCTCCCGCGCCCACGACCGGATCGAGTTCTGGCTGGCGCTGCGCGCCCGCGAGCTGGTGGGCCAATGACCCCGCGGTCGAGGTTTTCAACGGTATGCGGGGATAACCTCGACCGCGCCTGGGGGCGAGGCGATGAGAAACGCCCGCGGTCGAGGTTATGTGCGGTATGCGGAGATAACCTCGACAACGCCGGGGGGGAGGCGGGACGATGATCGTCGGCGTCCCCTGCGAGATCAAGCCCGACGAGTACCGCGTCGCGATCACCCCCGCGGGGGTGCGCGAGATGACCGAGCACGGCCACGAGGTTCTGATCGAGGCCGGGGCGGGCGAGGGCAGCGCGATCGCCGACGCCGAATTCGAGTCGCAGGGGGCGCGGATCGCGCCCGACGCGGCTGCCGTCTTCGGCGCGGCGGAGATGGTCCTGAAGGTGAAGGAGCCGCAGGCGGCCGAGATCGAGATGCTGCGGCGGGACCAGCTGCTGTTCACGTTTCTGCACCTTGCGCCCGACCCCGAGCAGACCCGTGGCCTGTGCGGCTCCGGCGCCACCTGCGTCGCCTACGAGACGGTCGAGGACGCGCGCGGGCGGCTGCCGCTGCTGGCGCCGATGAGCGAGATCGCCGGCAAGATCGCGACCCAGGCCGGCGCCTTCATGCTGGAGAAGCCGCTCGGCGGGCGCGGCATCCTGCTCGGCGGCGTCCCCGGCGTGGCGGCGGCCAACGTGATCGTGATCGGCGGCGGCGTCGTCGGCATGAACGCGGCCTTCGTCGCGATCGGGATGGGCGCCGACGTCTTCGTCTACGACAAGTCGATCGACCGCCTGCGCGAGCTCGAGGCTGGCTTTGGCGGCGCCTGCTCGACCGTCTACTCGACCACGCTCGCGGTCGAGGAGATGCTGCCGCGGGCCGACCTCGTGATCGGCGCCGTGCTGGTCCACGGCGCCCGCGCCCCTTATGTGGTGCGGCGCGAGCAGTTGGCGCTGATGAAGCCGGGCGCGGTGCTGGTCGACGTCGCGATCGACCAGGGAGGCTGCTTCGAGACCTCGCGCCCGACCACGCACCGCGACCCGACCTTCGAGGTGGACGGGGTGACGCACTACTGCGTCGCCAACATGCCCGGCGCCGTCCCGATCACCTCGACCCACGCGCTGACCAACGCGACGCTGCCATACGCGATCGCGCTCGCCGACCGCGGCGTCGCCGAGGCGACCCGCCGTGACCCCGGCCTGCGCCCCGGCGTCAACGTCGCCGGCGGCCAGGTCACCCACCCGGCGGTAGCCGAGGCGGTCGGCATCGAGTGCGTCCCCGTCGAGCAAGCCCTACAACCCGCCGACGGGCCGAAAATACGCCCATATGGAGGGAAATCGGCCCGTCGGCCCCGACATGCGGAGGTATCGGACTGAGATGAGCGCCTATGCGGTGGTGAACCCGGCGACCGGGGAGACGGTCAAGGAGTACGCGGAGGTCGGCGACGACGAGCTGCGCGCGGCGATCGAGCGCGCCGACCGGGCGGCGCGGACGTGGCCGGTGTCGTCGAGCGTGGCCGAGCGCGCGGCGCTCGTGCGCCGGGCCGGCGAGCTGCACGTAGAGCGCCGTCAGCAGCTCGCCGAGATCATCGTCCGCGAGATGGGCAAGCCGATCGAGCAGGCCCTGGCGGAGGTCGACTTCACCGCCGAGATCTACGGCTTCTACGCCGACAAAGCCGAGCAGCTGATGGCCGACGAGCCGATCGAGCTGCTCGGCGGCGAGGGCACCGCGGTGGTCCGCCGCAGCCCCTTCGGCGTGCTGCTCGGGATCATGCCCTGGAACTTCCCCTACTACCAGGTCGCCCGCTTCGCGGCGCCGAACCTGGTTATCGGCAACACGATCCTGCTCAAGCACGCGCCGCAGTGCCCGGAATCGGCCGCGGCGATGCAGGCGATCTTCGATGACGCCGGTTTCCCCGCGGGCGCCTACGAGAACATCTACGCGACCCACGAGCAGATCGAGTGGGTGCTCGCCGACCCGCGCGTGCGCGGCGTCTCGGTCACGGGCTCCGAGCGCGCCGGCGCCGCGGTCGCCGCCGCCGCCGGGCGCAACCTGAAGAAGGTCGTGCTCGAGCTCGGCGGCTCCGACCCGTTCATCCTGCTCGGCTCCGACGACGTCGACGCGGCCGCCGGGGCGGCGGCGGAAGCGCGGCTCGACAACGCCGGCCAGTCCTGCAACGCGGCCAAGCGCTTCATCGTCGCCGACGAGCTCTACGACGAGTTCCTCGAGCGCTTCCGCGAGAAGCTCGCCGCGGCGAAGCCGGGCGACCCGACCGCCGAGGGCACCGAGGTCGGCCCGCTCTCCTCGGACATCGCCGCCGACCGGCTCGAGGACCAGGTCAAGCGCGCGGTCGAGAACGGCGCCGAGGTCCTGCTCGGCGGCGGCCGCGACGGCAACTACTTCGAGCCGACCGTGCTCGCCGGGATCGCGCCCGGCGACGACGCCTCCCAGGAAGAGTTCTTCGGGCCGGTCGCCCAGGTCTACCGGGTCGGCTCCGAGGACGAGGCGGTCGAGCTCGCCAACCAGACCCCCTTCGGCCTCGGCTCCTACGTGATGACCACCGACCCCGAGCAGGCCGAGCGGGTCGCCAACCGGATCGAAGCCGGCATGGTCTACGTCAACATCGTCGGCGCCGACGCCCCCGAGCTCCCCTTCGGCGGCTTCAAGCGCTCCGGCTTCGGCCGCGAGCTCGGCCGCTACGGCGCCGACGAGTTCGTCAACAAGAAGCTGATCCGCAGCGCCTGAGCCTCGCCCCCCTCGGACAGCCCGCCGCGCGTTCGCTCTTTGTCGGTCTGAGCCTTACAAACAGCGAACGCGATCAAACGCGGCGACTGGGGTGGGGGGGAATCGACCCCCGTTCGTCCCTTGTAGGGGTGTGATCGACAAGGAGCGAACGCTTGATATTCCGCCCCATGTCCGTGGACACGTGGCGCTGGCCGACCTCGCTGCGCGCCAGCATGGTGTGGTCTCGTCGCGCCAGCTCGGCGCCTTGGGCTACTCGCGCGATGCGATCTCGAACGCGGCACGATCCGGGCGGCTGCACCGCATCCACCGGGGCGTTTACGCGGTGGGCCATGAGAGCCTGACGTGGGAGGGACGCTGTCTCGCGGCCGTCCTCGCCTGCGCGCCGAACGCGGTCGCCAGCCACCTTTCGGCAGCCTGGCTGTGGGGGCTTCTTCGCAGTCGCCCTGGGACGTTCCACGTCACGGCTCCGACCCGCCGCCACGCCAGGGAGCGCATCCAACTCCATTACGCGCCCCTCGCCGACGAGGATCGAGCGCTCCGCGACGGAATCCCCGTCACCTCCGTCGCCCGCACGCTGCTGGACTACGCCGGGATGTCTTCGGACGCTCGCCTTGAATTTGCGCTGGAGCGCTCGGAAGAGCGCGACCTCTTCGATCTGCGCGCCGTGGACGCGCTTCTGGCCCGAACCGGCGGCCACCCCGGCATCGGCCGCCTGCGCCGTGCGCTCGCCATCTACCGCGACGACCCTGCCTTCACCCGTTCCAAGCTGGAGCGCCGTTTTCGCCAGCTCGTGAGGCGCTCCGGCCTGCCCATGCCGGCCGCGAACGCCTGGGTCGGCGAATACGAGGTCGACGCCTACTGGCCCGCCGAGCGCTTCGGGGTCGAGCTCGACGTCTACGAGACCCACGGCACTCGCGCCGCCTTCGAGCGCGACCGTCTGCGCCAGGAGAACCTGAAGCTGCAGGACATCGAGACGATCCGAATCACCGGCCCCCGACTCGACAAGGAACCGACGGCGGTGATCGAGCGCATCTCGACCCTCCTCGCGCAGCGCCGCCGCCAGCTCAGCCTTGTTTCGCAGGCGGCCCGAACTCCACCCAAAGACAGCGCCTGACGACCTCTGCCTTCGACAGGCCGAGTTCCTTGGCATAGCAGGCGAGCGCTACGAACAACTCGTCCATCGTGACGCTGATTCGCTTCATCTGAGCCATGCCGATATATTGTAGACAGTTAATTTCGGATGGGGACCCAATCCATTGCCAGTTTCAACACTCGCGAAGCGAGAGCCAGGCTTTCGGAGCTCGTGCGACGTGCGGAGCATGGCGAGGAAATCGTCATCTGTAGGAACCGAAAGCCAGTGGCTCGGCTGATGCCGCTGGAGAGGTCGCACGCCGTGAGCGACTGTCGGGCCAACCAGCATCGCAATCGGGATGACGCCCATCGCCGCCGCTAATCGCTCTGCCCCTCCATCCACGGAACATCGGATGCTCTATTTTCGGAATATAAGTCCCTCGAAAATCGGAAAACTGACATATTGAAGCGATGTCCAGGCCGATCTCGCGCCGTCTGGAGGCGGTCGTTAAAGGCCTCATGGAAGCGGAGCCAGTGGTGGCGGTCCAGGGGGCGAGGACGGTTGGCAAGTCAACGATGACCCAGACACTGGCGAGTGACGCCGCTCGCGCCGTGGTCGATCTGGACGACGCGGCGACGCGCGACGCGCTGGAAGACAGCCCGGCGGCCTTCGTCACGACCGAGCCCCCGGTCTTCATCGACGAGTACCAGCACGTGCCGGCGGTCCTTGACGCGATCAAGGTCGAGCTCACCCGCGACCTTCGGCCCGGCCGATTCGTGTTGACCGGTTCGACCCGCCACTCGAGCCTGCCGACCGCGGCTCAATCGCTTACCGGACGGCTGCACGTCACGACGCTTTGGCCCCTCTCCCAGGGCGAGATCGAAGGAGCGGAGGAGGACTTCGTCGAGCAGCTGATGACGGACCCCGCCGCTCTCGTCGCGTCTGTGTTCACCGGCGGCTCGCGCCGGGAGTACGTGGATCGAATTCTGCGGGGCGGGTTTCCCTTGGCGGTGGCGAGGCGGGCCGGACCTGGCCGCAATCGCTGGTTCGACGACTACCTGAGACTCGTGCTGGAGCGCGATGTCACCGAGCTGTCCAGCATCAGGCAGCGGGAGAAGATGCCGCGGCTCGTCGGGCGCCTGGGCGCACAGAGCGCTCAGATTCTCAATGTGGCTCGTGTCGCGGAGGACGTGGGAATCGAGGGCTCGACGGCCGAGAACTACGTCCGATTGCTCGAGGCGGCATTCGTCTTCTACCGGCTGCCCGCGTGGGGCACCACCCTGCGCGCCCGCGCATCGTCAAAGCCCAAGATCCACTTCGTCGACTCCGGGGTGGCAGCCCGGGTGCTGCGCGTGACCGAGTCCCGGCTCGCGGCGGCCGAGCCGCAGGCGATGACCGAACTCGGCCACCTGCTGGAGACGTTCTGCGTTGGCGAGGCGCTGAAGCAGGCCGGTTGGATGGAATCTCCTCCGCACGCGGGTCACTGGCGCACTCACGACGGCGATGAGGTTGATCTGGTGCTTGAACGAGATGACGGCGCGCTCGCCGCGCTTGACGTGAAGGCAGCCGAAAGGGTGCGAGATAGCGACTTCCGTAGCCTGCGCAAGCTCCGCGATGCGCTGGGCGAACGGTTCCTCGGAGGCGTTGCGCTGCACCTGGGTCGGCATGCCTATACCCATGAAGACCGCCTCCACGCGATACCCGCGGACCGGCTCTGGCGATTCCGTGGCGCCTAACCCCCGCATCCTTCAGATGCGAAGGCGGTTGGTGTCGGTATGGGCACGCAATCGCCGGCACGTCCGCGGTGGATCGATAACCTCGGCCGATGCGGTTGATGGGCAGGGGACTCTTGGTCGTCGCGCTGGCGGCGGTCTTCGGCGTGCTGGCGCTTGGCGCCGGGGAAACGCCGCAAGAAGAACCGCCGCGCTGTCACGGGCGCCAGGCGACGATCGTCGGCACCAACGGCGACGACGAAATCCACGGCACGCCGGAACGCGACGTGATCTGGGCCGGGCCGGGTGACGACAGGGTCTACGCCAGCCTCGGCAACGACCTCGTCTGCGGCGGCGGCGGCGGCGACCTGATCCACGGCGGCCGCGGCAACGACGAACTGTACGGCGAATCCGGCACCGACCGGGTGATCGGCGACCTCGGCGACGACAAGGTCTCCGGCGGGGCGGGCGAGTACGACGAGGTCGCGGGCAGCCTCGGCATCGACACGATCAACGGCGGCCCCGGCAGCTACGACCTCGTCCACGGCGACTACGGCTACGACCGCATGGACGGCGGCCCCGGCGCGCACGACATCGCCTCCTTCGCGACCAACGTCGCCGGCGGCAAGGGCGCCGGCGTCTGGGTCGACCTGGCCAAGCACAAGGCGCGCGGCGACGGGCACGACCGCCTCTACCGGCTCGAGGACATCGAAGGCTCGGCCTTCGCCGACAAGCTGATCGGCGACAAGGCGAACAACCGGATCGTCGGCGGGCCAGGCGACGACACGATGATCGGCGGCGGTGGATCGGACGAGCTGATCGGCGGCCAGGGCAGCGACTCCTGCCAGGGCGCCAAGGGCCACACGTCCTCCTGCGGCAGGGAAGCGCCGCCGAAGGCGTCCGCCTACGTGCAGCTCGACCGCACCAAAGGCGGCGGGGGAGGGCTGGTGATCGTCGGCGGCGACGGCAACGACGTCTTCACGGCCGTGACCTTCGACGAAGCGACGAGCACCTTCGGCGTCGGCGCCACCAAGGGGATCGCGGTCGGCCCCGGCTGCGACCACGTCGGCGGCGACCCCAAGCAGGTCGCCTGCGAAACGAAAGGCCCGGCGCGCTGGCTCACCGCCGACCTCGGCCCCGGCAACGACCGGCTGCGGGTCGAAGGCTCGCTCGCCGGCGCCCAGAACGTGCGCCTCGCCGGGGGCCTCGGCAACGACGTCATCCACGCCGGCCCCGAGGACGACCTGCTCGAGTCCGGCCCCGGCGCCGACAAGCTCTACGGCGGCGACGGCGCCGACGGGCTGATCGGCGGCCTGCCGGGCCCGACCTTCCTCTACGGCGAAGGCGACGGCGACCTGATGGCGGCGGGCGGCGGCTGCGCCGGCGGCGCCTTGGTCGGCGGCGAAGGCCGCGACGACGCCTCCTTCGCCGAGACCCAGGCCCACCCGGGTCTGCTCTGGATCTCCTTCCCCCAGCACAAAGCCTGGGTCGACACGCTGCTCAAGGAAGGCAAATGCAGCCCGGTCCGCCTCGACCCCTCCGACGAGGACATGGAGGGCTCCTTCGACAACGACGTGCTGATCGGCGACGCCGGCCCCAACGCGATGCTCGGCCAGCCCGGCCAGGACCGCTTCTACGGCAACGGCGGCGACGACGTGATCGACGCCCGCGACGGCGTCCGCGACTTCTCGATCCAGTGCGCCCGCCCCGGCGGCAAACCCGAAGGCCGCGCCCTCGCCGACAGCTTCGACCCCGGCTCCACCGGCTGCGCGATCCACAAGTACGGCACCCCGGTCTCGGGCCTGAACAACAGCGGCTGAGCCCTCACTCGCCCAGGCGGTTCTCACGGATGCCTTGACATCCAGACACACGTGTGTCTTAATTCGCGCAGAACTTGGGAAACACGGATGTCCGCGTTTCTCAGGCAGGGAAAGCAGGGCGGGCCGCTTGGGAGCGGTCCGCAACAGGGAAAGGGAGATGTGACGCAGTTCAACCGGGACACCGCCGCGCAGCAGCCGAGCGCCGTGCTCGCCGTTCTGCGCGCCGCAAACCTTCCGGACTCCGTCGCCACCCACCCTCCCATGCGCGCGGCGTCGAGGGGTCTACTCCCCTTGCCGGGTTCCGACACGCATCGGTACGAGGGGCCCGGGGCGGTCGAAACGGCCCCCCAGCCGATCGGCAAGCCGCGGGCCGCTCGTCACCGCTATGCCGCTACCACCTCAAGCCGCGGCGCAGTCACCCACAGGGTGCGCAGCGAGGGTGAGCCGCAGGCGAATCCCCTGACGGTGGCCGCGGCCCACAATCCAGATGGGTCGGCAGGGCGAGTCGCTTCACCGCCGTCCGCCGATCTCCTCACCGCCGCCGGCGCATGTCGCCCCGCCGACCTACCGGCATCTTCTTCGGCTACGAGCAACGGCGACGCCCCACGGACGATCGCCACCGCAGGAACTCTGACCCCCACGGCCCCGGCCCGCACGACTTCTACCACTCACCCATGAGCAACGCAACCGAAAGAGGAGACCCCTACGTGAGACAGCACGCGAAGGCACAGTCCGCCGGATCGACCGAGCGCCGGGCCATCGGCCTCGGCAGCCTCATCCGGGGAGCCGATGCCACCCGTGCGCCCTCGCTCGGCGGCGACGGGAGTGGTGCCTCCTCGCACCGCCGCCCCGGCCTGGCCCTCGTCTTGGTGCTCACCGCGCTTACCGCGCTGCTCGCCCTCTTCGCCGCGAGCGCCTCGGCCTCGGTCACCCACAACCTCGCGCCCTTTACCCCCAACCCGATCACCGGTTTCTCGCGTCCCTCGGGCGTCGCGGTCGACCAGTCGACCGGCAATGTCTTCCTCGCCGACGGCAGCAGCGCCAACAAGGTGCGGATCTTCGGCGAAGAAGGCGGCGCGCCCACCGGCCTCATCGCCACGGAAATCACCGAATACGAAGGCACCAACCTTAGCTTCGGCACCGTCGCCGCCGGAATGGCCTACGACAACGCCTGCGCTCAGCACGAACCGCCGCTAACCGAACTGACGACGCCAACCTGCGCCGAATACGACGCGGCCGACAGCACCCTCTACGTCTACCAGTTCGAAAAGATCCTCAAATACACGCGCAACGGGACGACCGAAGAATATGAAGCCGCCGGTGAAATCCCAGCCCCAGGCACCGGCGAATCATTCGGAAGCTTCGTGGGGCTTGCGGTCGATGGGAAAGGGAACGTTTGGCTCGGCGACAACAGCAGCAAAAGCGTCTACGAGTGGAGTTCGGCTGGCGCCTTGCTGCACGAATACGACTTTTCTGAACATGAAACGGGCTTCCCCAACGCGCCCAGTGGTGTCGCGGTCGACAGCGCCGGTGACCTCTTCGTTCAGCGTCAAGCAGGCAGCTCCTCCTCCGGCGGGGTCTACAAGTTTCCGGCCAACGGCTCGGGAGAAATCGACCCCGCAAGCTACGAACGCTTCGTCTTCGAAAACGCCAAAGGGGTCGCCTACGACCCGGCGACCAACCACGTCTACGTCACGGTAAGCCGCGGCGTCCTCGAGTTCGATGCAACCACGTTGGAACCGATCGTCACCCACCCCTTCGGCGAAGCGACTCTCGGCAACAACACCGAACGCGTCGCGGTCAACTCAGCCAAGGAATGGATCTACGTCGCCGACCGCACCACCGCCAAGAAGGACATCGCTGTCTTCGGCCCGGGGGCGACCGTGCCGACGGTCAGCGCCAGCGCCGCCTCTGAAATCACCGGCACCAAGGCGACCCTGAACGGCTCCGTCAATCCCGAAGGGGTCGAAGTGAGCGAATGCTTCTTCGAATACGGGGAAACGAGCGCCTTCGGCCACGTAGCCCCGTGTGAAGAGACGATCCCAGCCGACTCCGAAACCCATCCGGTCAGCGCCAAGATCACCGGCCTGAAATCCAACGGGGCCTCCTACGTCTACCGGCTGGTGGCCGAAAACGAAAACGGTGAAGAATGGAGCACCAACAAGACGCTGGAGACCGCCGGCACCGTCGTCACCGAAGCCGCCGGCGGCGTCGGCACCGAGGCGGCGACCCTGAACGGCCTCGTGCGCCCCGAAGGCCTCCAGTACAGCGAATGCCTGTTCGAATACAAGCGCAGCACCGAGGCGTCCTTTCACCAAATCGACTGCGAACCCGAAGCGGCAGAAATCGAACCGGACTTCGCCGCGCACCACGTCAGCGCCCAGCTGGAAGAACTCGATCCCAACTCGACCTACGAATTCCGCCTCAAGGCGCCCAACTCCGGCATCCCGCCGACCCATGAAGGCGAAATCCTCATCTTCACCACGCCCGGCCCGCCGCAGATCACCGAAATCCGCGCTCGGGATGCGACCGAAGGCTCGGTCACCCTGGAAGCGAAGATCGACCCCTCGGGCTTCGGCACCACCTACCGCTTCGAATGGGGTCCCACCGCCTCCTACGGCAACCAGATCCCGCCCGGATACGAAAGCTCGGTCCCCTCGGCGAATGAAGCCAAGCATTTCAGCGTCTCGCTCAGCGGCCTTTCGCCGACCACCGCCTACCACTACCGGATCGTCGCCAAGAGCAACGCCGGCACCACCTACGGCCCCGACCAGAGCTTCCAGACGCTGAACTCCTGCGGCCTGCCCGACGGGCGCTGCTTCGAGCTGGTTTCGCCGAAGGAGAGGGAATTGGGACCGGCGGCGGGGCCGGGGCGCGGCTACGCGAGCTACGAACTGCTCTACCAGGCGGCGCCGAGGGGCCCGGGGGAGCTCGCCTACAGCGTCGATGGTGGTCTCCCCGACTCGACCCGGGGGGGCCTAGTGCTCTACGCGGGGCACCGCAATCAGGGGGCGGAGACGTGGGAATCCAGCCAAGTGAGCCCCCAGATCGTGGCGCAGAACGAAAAGGCCGAAGGCGGCGCCAACCCGAGCAACGTGCTCGGCCTGACGCCGGACCTGAGTTGCAGCGTCGTCGCCAGCAGCCAGCCGCTCACCTCGAGCCCGGCTGCGAAGCTCGCGATCGAAGCCGGCGGGGGCAACCTTTACCGCCGCAACGCCGACGGCTCCTATGACCTCCTCACCTACCTGGCGCCAGAAAACCTTGAGGCGGTCAGCAGCTTCAACGAATTCCCCAACTACGAACTGATCGACCTCTCGGCGGACTGTGGCCGGATCGTGTTCGAAAGCGATCTACACTACCCAGGCATCGAGGGGGCCGGGGAACGACGGCTCTACGAATGGCACAACGGGGTGCTCAGCAACGTCGCCGTAGTGCCCGACGGAGGTGGCGATGCTCCGGGGGAAATTGACTCCAATGCGCCGAGCCACCTGCACGCCCTCTCAAACGACGGCTCGCGGGTCTTCTTCGCCGCGACCAGCCAAACGGGGAACGACAGCGGCAAGCAGGCCGTTTTCGCCCGCATCGACGGCGCCGAAACGCTCGACCTCTCGATCTCGCCGCTCGCCGTCGACACCGGCGCCACCTACCAGGGCGCCACGCCCGACGGCTCGAAGGTCTACTTCACGGCCAACGCTGGCCTTTCGGCGGAAACCAGCGCCGGCGGCACCGACCTCTACGAATACGATTTCGCAGCACCCGAAGGCGAACGTCTCACCGACCTGTCGGTCGAGGAAGCAGAAGGCGGGGCGGAAGTCGGCGGGCTGCTTGGCTTTGCCGATGACGGCTCCCATGTCTACTTCGCCGCTCGCGCTCAGCTCGTGTCTGGCAAGGGCAAGACGCGCGTACAGAACCTTGATGACAACACTTTCTCCGTTTATGACAGGACGGGTGGGTTCCTGGCCTTCGTGGGAACGGTTACTGGCTCGGATCTGCGGACCGGTGTGGGGGTCGGCGGGTTCGGTGGAAGCGGGGGCCAATCCAGCTGGACCTCCCGCGTCAGCCCCGATGGGCGATATCTACTGTTCGAATCAACGGCGAACGTGACTGGCTACGAAAGCGATGGAACGCGCGAGGCATACCTTTACGACGGGCAGGTGAGCGTCGATCCGACCGTGTGCGTGTCCTGCCGCCAGGACGGAAAAGCGCCTATCCACGCCGCCGGCTCGCTCAAGCCGCTTGCCAGAGGACAAAGGCTGGCCGATGCTCCCTACTCACTTGCGGTGAGCAGTGGCGTAGCGCGCGTCTTCTTCGTCTCCGAAGAGGACCTGGCAAGCGGTGGCCGTGAGGGTGAAGGCAACGTCTATGAGTGGTCCCACGGCCAGGTCTTTCACATCGCTACCGAACCGGCGGGCGCGGCGCCCGCGCCCGAACAACCTCAAATTGAATTCGTTGGCGCCAGCGCCGACGGCTCCGACCTCTACTTCTTCGACGCTGCGGCGCTCAACTGGGAAAACCCCGATGGGCGCTACGCGGCCTGGGACGCGCGGGTTGGGGGCGGCTTCCCCGAGCCCCCACCGGCTCCGGAAGGGTGCAAGCCGGCCGAAGAAAGCTCCTGCCAGGACTCGAGCCCAGGTGCGCCGACCACCCCCTCGGCCGCGAGCCAGGGCTTCCAGGGCGAAGGCAATGTCACGGAAGCCGGCTCGGGCGGCGCCAATCGCTGCACCAGCAAAGCCCGCCAGGCCCAACGCCTCACTGCCCGCGCCAGGAAGCTGCGCCGGAACGCTAGCAAGCTGGGGAGCAACGGCAAGCGCGGCCGCGCGGCGAAGCTGAACCGCAAGGCCCGCAACCTGGCAAGGAAAGCAAAGCACGCCAGCAACCGGGCGAAGAGCTGCCGCAACGGTAAGCACGCCAAGGTCCGTGTCCACAGACGAACCAACCACAACCGGAGGGCAGGCAAGTGAGGACCGCGACCGAGACGAGAGGCCACGCCATGAAGACCCGCGCGCTGATCTCCCTGCTGGTGGCCGCCATCGGCCTGCTCGCCCTTGCCGCCGCGGCCCAGGCCGCCTCCCCCGGCTGGGAACTGCAGGCTCTGACCGCACCGACCAACCTTCCGCCTGAACAGTCGGAGGTCCAGCGGGTCACCGTCGAAGCCGAAGGCGGCGACTTCACCCTCTCCCGCAAGAGCGGCGAAGGGGAAGGGACGGTGGCGAGCTACGGTGAAGGCTATCTGAGCTACACCGGGGGCAGCAACGTCGCCACCTTCGCCTTCGGAACGGGCGGCTTCGAAGCCGGTCAGGCGGTCATCTCCGCCGGCGGCAAGGTCGAACCGGGAACGGTGATCGAAGAAGTGGAAGGCGCGACGATCACGCTCTCCGAACCAGCATCCTCTGGTGGCTACGGCTTCACGAGCGCCGCCGGCACGCTGTTGAGCGGCGTGCACGGCACCGGTGCCTTCGAAGGCACCTTCTCCTTCCGTGAAGGCGACGCGGTATCGGGTGTCGGCATTCAGGCTGGCACGACCGTCGCCTCGGTGGACGAAGGGGCGGAAACGATCACCCTCTCCCAGCCGCCGACCTCAGGAGGATCAAAGACCCTCATTGTGAGCGAGACCACCGCGCCGGTCGCTTATAACGCCTCCGCGGAAGTGCTGCAGGGCGCCCTCGACGCGCTGCCCGGGTTCCCCCCCGAAACCTTCGCGGCGGAAGGTGGCCCCGGCGGCGACGCCGGGCACCCCTACACCATCGCCTTCGGTGGTTCTGAGTATTCCAACAAGGACGTGGAAGAGTTCAGCGCTGATTTCTCGGGGCTGACCGGCGAACACCCCTACCTGCACATCCTCACCACCGTCCCTGGCGGGGCGGGCACCGGTGAAATCGGCGTCTTCGCCTCGAACGTCGGCGGCGAAGCGACGAGCGGCGAAGTCACGGTCGAAGTTGGACCGCTGCCGGCGGGAATCAGCGCGCCCGAAGCCACCACCCGCGGGGGCTGGAGTTGTAGCGCGGGCGAACCCGGCCAAAAGGTCACCTGCACGGGCACCGAACTCGGGTACCACGTCCCGGAAGCGGTGCAGCCGCTCGAACCCGCCAACCCGGTCGCCATCCCGGTGCAGGTCGGGCCGGGCGCCGCCGCGAGCGCCACCGTGCCCGTCCGCGTCTCCGGCGGCGAAGGCGGCGAAGCCACCTCCCAGATGCCCCTGGTCGTCTCCGCCGAACCCGCTGGGCCCGGCATCCAGGCCGCCTGGTTCGGCGTCTTCGACGCCAACGGCAACCCCGCCACCCAGGCCGGTGGTCACCCCAATGGGCTGGCCAACGAAATCGCGGTAAACACCCTGCGGGTAACCAACGGCAAGATCGCTCCGGTAGAGGATCTGCGCGAAGTGATCGCCGATCTGCCCCCGGGCCTGCTCGGGGACCCGCTCGTCACCGACCGCTGCCCGCAGAGCCTAATCGCCCCGCAAGGGTTGCACGGCTCGCCGGTCTGTAACGAAGCTGAAAACAACGTCGGCGAACTCGAGCCCCGTGCTGCCACCTTCGCCCAGACCTCGGCCCCCTTCGGCATCTACAACGATGTCCCCGCCTTCGGCACCGCGGCGCAGTTCGGTTCCAAACTCGTCGAACCGGTGCAGACGCTGGTCGGCTCCGTGCGTTCGGCTGACGACTTCGGCATCCGTGTCACCGCTCCCCACGTCGCCACCTTCCAGAAGGTCTTCGGGGCCTTCACGGCCTTCTATGGTTTCCCCGAATCGGCCGGCGGCAAGCCCTTCTTCACCAACGCAACCGACTGTTCCGAACAGGCGCGCCAGACGCCAGTGGCGCGGATCTCGATGTCGACCTGGCAGCACCCGGGCGATTTCAGGGGAGCGCCACCGATGCCGCAAACCCCGGTCACCGGCTGCGACAAACTGAGCTTCAACCCGGCTTCAGCTTCCAGCCGACGAACGCCAACGGCTCATCGGGCACCGGCGCCGACGCCCACCTGCACATCGACCAGAGCGGGCTGACCGATCCGAAGCAAACTGGGAACGCCGGACCTGAAGCGCTCGGTCGTCAAGCTGCCGGCCGGCCTCAGCGTCAACCCCTCGCAGGCAAACGGCCTCGCGGCCTGCTCTGAGGCCCAGGTCGGCTACGTGGGCGCGGGCGATCTGCCCAATCCGACCCGCTTCAACGAAGACCCCGTGACCTGCCCCGACGCCTCCAAGCTCGGCACGGTCGAAGCGACCAGCCCCGTGCTCGAAGAACCGCTCAAGGGCACGATCTACCTGGCCAAGCAGAACGAAAACCCGTTCAACAGCCTGATCGGCCTGTATTTGGTGATCGAAAGCCCAAGGTTCGGCATCACCCTGAAGCTGCCGGGCAGGGTCGACCTCGACCCCGGCAGCGGCCAGATGACCGCGACCTTCGACTACGTCCCCCAGCAGCCGGTCGAAGACCTGACGCTGCGCTTCAGGGGCGGCGGCCCGCGCTCGACCCTGGCCACCCCCGAAGTCTGTGGCACCTACTCCACTCACGGGGAATGGGAACCGTGGTCGGCGCCGCAGTCGGGACCCAGCGCGCAGACCTCGGATTCGTTCAACGTCTCATCCAACTGCGCCTCCTCTGCCGGCGCCCGTCCCTTCAACCCCTCCTTCGAAGCGGGCTCGACCTCGACCCTGGCCGGCGGCTTCTCCCCGCTGGTGGTCAAGGTCTCCCGCTCAGACGGAGAACAGGAACTGAACCGCCTCGACTTCACGATGCCGCCGGGCTTCGCCGCCAAGCTGGCAGGAGTGCCGTATTGCTCCGACGCAGACATCGCCGCGGCCCAGGGCAAGTCGGGCAAGGACGAGCAGAGCTCCCCGAGCTGCCCCGACGCAGCCAAGCTCGGCACCACCGACGCCGCGGCCGGCGTCGGAGGCGAGCCCTTCCACGCCCCCGGCACGATCTACCTCGCCGGCCCCTACAAGGGCGCGCCGCTCTCCGCGGTGGTGATCACCCCGGCGGTCGCCGGTCCCTTCGACCTCGGCAACGTCGTCATCCGCACCCCGCTCTCGATCGACCCGGTCACCGCCCAGGTGAGCGCAAACTCGGACCCGATCCCGACGATCCTCAAGGGGATCCCGCTGAAGCTGAGAGAAGTCGCGATCAAGATCGACAAGGGCGACTTCTCGCTCAACCCGACCAACTGCGAGGCGATGAAGATCACCGCCTCCCTGGGCAGCTCCAACGGCGCCAGCGCATCGCCTGAGAACCGCTTCCAGGTCGGCGGCTGCAAGGGCCTTGACTTCAAGCCCCACATGCGGCTGACCCTGAAGGGCGGCACCAAGCGCACCGCGCACCCGAAGCTGATCGCCGAGGTCTTCTCCAAGGGCATCGGCGTTGCCAACCTGGCGCGGATCCAGACCAAGCTGCCCAGAAGCGCCTTCCTCGATCAGGCCCACATCCGCACCGTCTGCACCAGGGTGCAGTTCGCCGCCGGCGAACGGCAACGGCGAAAGGTGCCCCAAGGGCTCGATCTACGGCCGCGCCTGGGTCAAGAGCCCGCTGTTCGACTACTGGCTCAGCGGTAATGCCTACCTGCGCAGCTCAAACCACAAGCTGCCCGACCTCGTGCTGGCGATCCACGGCCCGGCCACGCAGCCGGTCGCGGTCGAGCTCGCCGGCAAAACCGACTCGGTCAAGGGGGCCCTCAGAAACACCTTCGAAGGAGTCCCCGACGCCCCGTTCACCAAGGCGCGCCTGGTCCTCTTCGGCGGCAAGCGCGGCCTCGTCGTCAACTCGCGCAACCTGTGCCGGCAGAGCAAGCGCCAAAGCCGCGCCAACGTGCGCCTCAGCGGCCAGAACGGCAAGGTCTCCCAGCTGCACCCGATCGTGCGCAA
Organism: uncultured Solirubrobacterales bacterium; assembly: GCA_963727465.1. Lineage (GTDB taxonomy): Bacteria > Actinomycetota > Thermoleophilia > Solirubrobacterales > 70-9 > VRUE01. The sequence goes on from CAVSGL010000003.1 coordinate 506,749, forward strand.
CGACTGCGGCAGGGCGGCCAAGAAGAAGCACAAGCGGCATCACAAGCGCGGCAAGCGCAAGTAGCGCCCCACCGGCTGCGGCGGGTCGCGGAGGCCGAGGTCCGGACGGGTGAGGCAGGCGAGAGGAGATCTGCCGGGCGACCCTGACGCGGGTCTTCGCCCTCTCCAGCCCCCCGGCCTCGGTCGGCCCCGAGTATGCGGATGGCCTGCGCACGGGGCTGCCCCCCCGCGCCGCTCGACCACCAGACTCAGCGGCCGAACGCAGGCAGGGACGCTCTTCGCCCGCGATGGTCGGTGGCCTGGCCAGCCGATCGCCAGCCGCTGTTCCGCGCGAGACTCGCGACAGCCTCGCCGCTCGGGCCCGTGAGCGCGGGGTCTCGCCGTCCTCCCTGCTGACCGAGTTCGACCGGCGCGCCTCCATGGCCGCGCTCCCGCTGGCTTCGCCGCCTCGGGGAGGTAAGCGCCGACCCGCTCGCCGAGGTCGACACGGCGCTAACCACCGTCCTCGGCCTCGAATTGGCGGAGACCGGGTGAGCTGCTTACGCGTCGAGCGATTCTCCTCGCACGGCGCGTAGCCGCTTCAGGTCCAGTTCGTCCTCGAGCCGGCCGGCCGCCTGCTTCATCTTGACCAGGTCCTCGTAGCCGCAAAACCGCACCCGGTGTCCCAGAACCTCGTCCTCGATTGCCGCCGCGTCGAGGTCGTGGTATTCGAAATCCGGACTGACCACCTGAAGGATGTCGAGGCGTCCGTAGTCGGTCGTGAGGACGAAGTTTCGGCCCATGGCGAGACCGGCGACATCCGGCTGGACGACCTTTTCCTCCTGCGAGAACTCCTCCATCCCCATGACCTCCGCGTCGAGCCGCGACAGGGCACCGGCAAGGCGGCGCAGGTTCTCCGGGTCGGGGTCCGGGACTATGTCCAGGTCCTTGGTGCCTCGCAGGTATCCGTGGGCACTGACGGCGAACCCCCCGACCACGATGAAGCGAACCTCGGCCGTGTCGAGCGCGGCGAAGAGGCTCTTGGCGTCGAGGGGCGCCATCGGCGGCAGGCTCACGCCCTCGTCCTGTTCGGCTTCGCGGGCTATTGCTCCCGCAGCTCTCGCAACCGTCGGGATCGCGCGTTCGCCGCGAGCTGAGACAGGACGCTCGAGAGCTCGATCGCCTGTTCGACACGCTGTCCCGGCGTCGTTTCGAGGAATTCGCGCCTTTCGGCCGCCCGATCCGCCTTCCCGTCGGGCGTCCAATTCCCGATTCGCTCCGGCCTCGCTGCCATGGGCGCATTTTAGGCCCACCGACGTACGGCGAGCGGCCTCGCGCCGCTAAAGTGGATTCCAGCGCCCGGATAGCTCAGTTGGTAGAGCACTTCCATGGTAAGGAAGGGGTCACGAGTTCGAGTCTCGTTCCGGGCTTCAGGGAAGCCGCTGCAAATCGGCATCTCAGCATTCAGTCGCCGCGTCGAGCGCCGTACAGATCTCCGCCATCCGCTCCGGCGAGAGCTCGCACTGTCGGTCGGTCAACTGGCGCAGCGGCATCATCAACAGGTCGTCGAGATTCACCGCGCATGGCTCCCGCATGCCGTCGCTCTGGTCGATCTTGACCTGGGTCGGGATGTGGCGGATCGTGCGGGTCACCACCGCGACCAGGACCTCGCTCAACGTGCCGATCGCGCTGTTGCGCGTCAGCACCAGGTAGGGACGCCGTTCGCGCTCGGGCTCGTCGCCCCACCAAACCTCACCCCGCCGGGGCTTCACGGTGGTTCCCGGTCGCCCTACCAGGGCCCGTGCCCGGCGGCCCGTTCTTCCTCGTCCAGACGCCCCAGAACCGCGCGCCGTGAGCTCTTGTGGACCTTCTCCAGGTCAGACCAGCCGTCGGGCTCGAACTGGGGGGTGCGCTCATATGACTCGACGACCTGGCGGTCGATCTCTCGCTCGCGCAGCAGCCGCGCATACTCGGCCTTCAGCGAAGGCTCCGAAAGCTGGTCGACCAAGCGGTCGAACTTCTCACGGGTCGTCATGACCCCCATCGTACCGCTCACGCCTGAGCCCAACTGCGGTTTCGCGGCGGTAGCACCAGGCTTGTGTGCCGACGTTCTGTCTGCGCTCTTCTTGCCCGCTCGTCAGGCCGGTCCCGCCGGCCTGTGGGCGGACCCCTGTCAGGACCCCTGTGCGGACCCCTGTCAGGACCCCTCCTCGACTCGCGAAAACGCCGCAATCCCGCATCCGGGCGCGGTCTGCGCGGATCGCGTTTTGCCGACATATCCACGTCACCCGGAGGTCGGTGCATGACCAAGCGCGATCCTCACGACCCGACTCTGATGCTCGTCATCTTCGCTCTCCTCGTGCTGTTCGCGATCTGGCGCGCGATATCGAGCATCGACCCCTCCGCTCTGCTCGACGGCGCTCGGTCCTCCGCGCTCTCGCTCGCGCCCTTCGCTCTCGGCGCAATCGCTATCGCCTCGGCGCTGGCTCCACAACGCTTCCTCGCGACCCGGCGCGCGCTTCGCAGGCGAACCGTCGCGGCCGTGGTGCCCGCCGATGAGTTCGAGGCAGACCTCGAGACCGTGCTGCGCGTCGGCGCCGAGCTCTCGCGCGCGGACCTGGGCCTGCGCAGCTGGTTCGACCGCCCGGCCCGCGCCCTGCGCGTCAGCCTCGTCAACGACCGCCAGGGCCGACTCGTCTACCTGCTGCAGTTCCCGCAGCGCTCCGAGGAGCTGGTACGCACCGCCCTGCGCTCCTACGAGGGGGTCGAACTCCGTGACACCGCCGACGTGCTGCCCGGCTGGCCGCAGGCAGAGCGGGTGAAGCTGCGCACCGAGCTCGTCCTCGCCCACCCGAGCGTCGATCCGCTGCGCCGGCTCGAGCTCGCCCCCGACCCCCTGCAGCCGTTCGCCGCGGCGATGGCCTCGCTCGAGCCCGAGCGCGGCGAGCGCGCCTGGGTCTGCATCGACCTCCTGCCCGCCTCCGGCCGTCGCGCCTCCCGCTTGCGGCGCCGTCTCAAGCGACAGGCCAAGCGCCGCCACCGCGAGCGGCGCAGCCTGGTGGAGCTCCTGAGCAACGAACGCCGGCGGCGCGGTCCCGTCGACCCGACCGAGCTGCACGAGCGCCGCATGGTCGGCGAGGCGCTGAACGCCAAGCTGCGCGATGCCGGCGAGTTGTTCGAGGCGCAGATCCTGTTGCGCGCCGAGGCGGCCGGCAAGCCGCGGGCAAAGACGGTGATGAAGCTGCTGCTCGCCGCCTTCGCACCGCTGAACGCGCCCGGGAACTGGCTGCGGGCCTCGGGGCTGGGGTTTGGCGACACGGTCTTTCTTCGGCTCCGACTTCCCGACCCGGCGGCGCGGCTTTGACCGTCGCTTCCAGGCCGGGCTGCATCGCCCCGCGCGCAGGACGATTCTCACCGCCCGCGAGGTCGCCGGCTTCCTCAAGCCGCCCACCGCCCGCTGCGTCTCCACCAACGTGGTGCGCTCGGGGGCGCTGCTTCCCGCACCGCCCGCGCTGCCCACCTTCGAGGAAGGCAAGGCCGAGCTGATCCGAGACGGCGATCGCCCAGTTCGTCCACCTCGTGCGCAGCGGCGCCGGAGGGCTCTTCCTCGATCCCCACGGCGACGCCCTCGAGCGGATCAGGCCCTACCTGGCCGACCCCGGAGTCGGCCGCCGCGTGGTCGAGATCGACGTCGGCTCCCCGGGGGGCCGGGGGCTGCCCGGCTGGAACCTCTTCGAGCTGAGCGGCGCCGAGGACGACGCGACGGAGGCGCGGGTGGCGGCGGTCGTGGACGCCTTCGCCTCGACGCTGAAGTGGGGCGATCAGAGCACGCGGGCGATCAACCTGACCGCACAGGCCGCCGCCGCCCTCGCCCACGTCGGCAGGGCGCTGCCGCCCGAGCTGGCGCCGACGATCTTCCAGTTGCCCACCGTGCTCTCCGATGAGCGCTGGCGCGAGGCGGCGCTTCCGCTGCTGCCGGCCTCGGCGCGGAGCTTTTGGGAGGAGCGCTTCCCGCGGCTGGCAGAGGAGGCGATCACCCCGGTCACCAACCTGGTCGACCGCCTGCGCACCTCGCCCGCGATCACCGCCCTGCTCGGGCAGAGTAAGAGCACCTACCGGGTGCGCGAGGCGATGGACCGGGGCCTGATCGTCCTCGCCCACCCGGGCGTCGGCGAGCTCCACCAGCGCCTCGTCGCCAACCTGCTGCTCTTCGACCTCCTGCACGCGGCGAAAGCGCGCCAGCAGGTGGCGAGCGAGGAGCGCCGGCCCTTCTGGGTCTTCCTCGATGAGGTGCAGAGCTATGACGGGACGGCCTCGGGCCAGCTCGCGGCGCTGCTCGAGCAGAGCGCCAAGTTCGGCTTGCGGGCGGTGGTGATGAACCAGAACCCCGAGCGGCTCAACCCGAAGACGCTGACTGCGCTGACCACCAACCGCTCGCACCTGCTGGCGACGACGATGAACGCCCACGCGGCGGCGCTTTTGACCAAGGAGTGGGCGGGCAAGCCCGACCCCGCGGTGCTGACCAGGATGGGGCGCTTTCGCTTCGTCGCCCAGGTGACCGACCGCGGCGAGCTGAGCGAGCCCTTCGCCCTGGAGGGGATCAGGGTCGAGGACGTGGCCGGGGAGCCGCCGCCTGCGGGCGAGGAGCCGCTCGCCGGAGCGGTCGCCCGTACTGAGGTCGCCAAGGCGATCGAGGATCTGGAGGGGCTCGACGATCGCATCCTGGCCGAGCTCCGCAAGCGCGGCGGCGGTGGGAAGTCGGGGACGGGTTCCGAGTCTCCCGGCGCGCCTCTGGCGCCCGACGAGGGGGAGGGCGGCGATGGGTGAGCGCGAGCTACCCGCTCTCTCGGAGAAGGAGCTCGAGATCCTCGCCTCGCTCGCCCAGCACCGGGTGCTCGACGCCCGCCAGGTCTGCGCCATCCACCTCCCCGACTCCAATCGTCGCTGGACGCGCAAGCTGCTGGTGCGCCTGAAGCGGGCGGGCCTCGCCGGCTACGTCGAATCGGCGCGCGCGCCGCGCCGCCTCTGGTACGTGACCGAGCGCGGCGCCCGGCTCGCACACCGGGCGGGCGCCCTGGAGGCCGAGCCGAAGGTGCTCGCGGCCGAATTTGTCGCCGGGCCGCTTCAGGCGCACACGCTCGCGGTCAACGACGCGGCGATCTGCTTTCTGCGCTGCGCTCGTGAGCGCGGCGATGACTTCGGGCCGCTCGCCTGGCGCCACGAGGTCTTCCACCCGCTCTCGCGCGGGCGGGGGCGCCGTCGCCGGGCGCTGATCGCCGACGCCGTCTTCACCTACCTGCGCATCGAGGAGGGCGGGACCGCGATCGAGCAGCGCTTCCTCGAGCTCGACCGCGCGACGCTCTCGGTCGACCGGCTCGCCGTCGAGCTCGCCCGCTACGCGGAGCTGTATCGGGCGAAGGAGGCCAAGGCGAGCGAGCCGCTGTGGCGGGGGCGCTGCCCGGTCTTCCCGCCGGTCCACTGCGTGCTTGCGGGCGCCCCGCGGCGGGCGCTTTCGCGCCGCCGCTCCACCGCGAGCGTGCTCTTGGCCGCCGACCCGCTGCTCGCGCGGACGCCCGAGGTGGCGATCTCGATCTGCCTGCTGGAGGACCTGGGGCGCGAGGGTCCCTTCGCGCCGGTCTTCCGCGACGTGCGCGATCCGGGTCGGCCGGTCGACTGGCTCGGGAATCCAGCCGAGGGGAAGTCCGGATGAGCCGAGGGGTGAAAGCGAGCCGCGGGGCGCCGCGGCGGAGTCGCCGTCGGGCGGGCGCCCCGCGGAGCGCCGTGCGGTTGCTCGAAGGCGATTGCCTTGAGGTGCTGGGCACCCTCGAGCCCGAAAGCGTCGACGCAATCGTCACCGACCCGCCCTACGGGATCGGCTGGCAGAACCAGCGCTGGGACGCCGGCGCGATCCGCGAGGCGGCGGCCCGTGCCGGCCACGAGCGCCTTCGCCCCAACGAGGCCTTCGAGGCTTGGTGCAAGCTGTGGGCGGCGCAGTGCGCGCGAGTCATGAAGCCGGGTGCGCACCTGCTCGCCTTCGGTGCCCCGCGTACCTTCCACCGCCTCGCATGCGGTCTGGAGGATGGCGGACTTGAGATCCGCGACACGCTCGTCTGGCTGTATGGGACGGGGATGTCGAAGTCCCGCCGCTACCCCGGCGGGGGCGTGACGACGCTGAAGCCGGCCTTCGAGGCGATTGTCTTGGCGCGGACGCCGCTCGACGGGACGACCGCCGAGACGATCGCCCGGCACGGGACCGGGGCTCTGAACGCCGACGCCTGCCGCGTCAACGAGCGCCATCCCGCCAACGTGATCGCCTCTCACGAGCCGGACTGCGAGGCGGGCCGCTGCGCGCCCGGCTGTGCGGCGGCGTTGGTCGACGCCGAGGCCGACCGCGTGCGCGGCGCCTCGGGGCCGCGCACGCCGCCCTCGCGCTTCCTCTATTGCCCGAAGACGTCGCGGCGCGAGCGCGACGCGGGTTGCGAGCGGTTGCCCCGCCGGGCGCTCGACCTCCTCCCCAACACCCCCAATAAGAGGCCAGGTGGCGATCTTGTGCGCAACCCACATCCGGCCGTGAAGCCGTTGGAGTTGATGCGATGGCTGGTGCGCCTGGCTTGTCCCCCGGGCGGCCTCGTTCTCGACCCCTTCTGCGGCTCGGGCACCACCGCAGCCGCAGCCGCGCTCGAGGATCGTCGCTTCTGTGGCATCGAGCTCGAGCCCGCCTACATGGAGATCGCCGCCGTGATCCGTAGGTGGCCAAGCGAGCAAAAGGTGAAGTGCTGGTCCGCGACTGGAAGGCGGGCCGCGGCTTTGCGCTTCGCTTCTCCGCCTACGGTCGGCGCCGCTACCTGACGCTCGGCCTCGAAAGCGATGGCTGGACCTATGAGCGCGCGGAGGAGGAGCTCCAGAACGTCCTCGCCGACGTGCGGCGCGGGCTATGGACCCCTCCCCGCCGAAGCGGTGAGAGCGTGGACGGCGGGCCGGCGCCTTCTCCCGGGCGCCCCCGGGACCACGTGGGGGACGGCAACGCGATCGGCCAAGCTCAGATCCCATCGCCCGGCGGCGAGATGCCCTTCGCCGAGTTCGCTCCCTGGGCGCTCGAGGTGCGCCGCGCGCGTCACGGCGAGGCCCATCACCGCAACCTCTGCTGGGGCCTCCGCCACCTGATGCCGTTCTTCGCCGAATGGCCCCTGGCCGCGATCGACGCCGAAGCGATCGACTCCTACAGCACCGCCAAGGTTGAAGAAGGGGTGAGGCTGGCAGGCGGCGATCGACCGCGGCGAGCCCTACCGCGACGACCGCGGCCGCGTGCGAAAGCCGCTCTCGGCGAGCTCGATCAACAAGACGATCAAGGTCCTCTCCTGGTTCCTCGGCCTCGCCGTCCAGTACAAGCGGATCGCTGAGAACGCGGCGGCGGGCAAGGAGCGCCTGCTGATCGTCAAGCCCAAGCCGCCGATCCACCTCGACACCGCCGAGCAGATCGAGGCCCTGCTCGACGCCGCCGCCGAACTCGACCATGACCCCGGTCGCCTCTGCTGCGAACGCGAAGCGATCGTCGCAACCCTGATCTTCGCCGGGCCCCGGGCCCACGAGCTCTCCCACATGCTCGAACGCGACATCGACCTCGCCAACGTCCGCATCTTCGTCGGCCGCTCGAAGACCCCGGCCGGGCTGCGCGAGATCAGGATCATGCCGATCCTCCACGACATCCTCGCCGCCCACAAGGCACGCCCGCAAGCCGGGGGTCCAGACGCCCTCGCGTTTGCGACCGGGACCGGCGGGCGGCGCGAGCGCAGCAACCTGCGCGAGCGGGTCCTACGCGAGGTCTTCGAGCGCGCCGACGGGCTTCTGCGCGAGCGCGGCGAGCTGCCGCTGCCCAAGGGGCTCTCCCCGCACAAACTGCGCCACACCTTCGCCTCGATCCTGACCGCGACCGGCACCGACCCGGCCTCGCTGATGCGCCAGCTCGGCCACCGAAGCGCCGCCTTCACGCTCGACGTCTACGCCCACATGATGGCCTGCTCACCCGAGCAGCGCGAGCGGCTGAAGGGGCTGGTCGAGGGCGAGCGTCGCTGGGGGCCCGCGCCGCCGGCCCGCCTCGGCTGGTCTGCCTACGAAGGGCCGATCCTGCGGGTGCTCGCAAGGAGCGGCGGGAGCGCGAGGCGCCGGGAGGTGTTCGCCGCGGTCGAGGCGGAGACGGCTGAGCGCTTCGGCCCCGGCGACCTTGAGGTCGCCCGCGGCAAGCCTCGCTGGCAGGCCGAAGTAGACATCGCCCGGCGCCGCCTCCTCGAACGGGGCTTGCTCGGCCGCGGCGCGCGCGAAGGCATCTGGAAGCTGACGAAGGCCGGCGCCGAGCGGGCGGGCAGTGCTTCGGATGGCCTCGCACCGCGGACCCGAGGAGAGGCGTCAGCCAACCGGGCCGGTCCCGCCCGATCCGAGCCGCTGGGGGTTGCCTGATGACCGCTCTCGGGATTGCCGCGCTGGCGCTGCTCTTCACCTGGATCTTCGGCGGCTTGCTGCTGCGCGCCGGTGGGCTGTTGCTGGTCTTCACCGGTGCGATCGTCCTGGCGCTCTCAGGCAACGCCAACGGAATCCTGGTCGCCGCCATCGGCGCGGTCCTCTGGCTCCTCGGCCACGGCCACTATGCCCTGCGTCATGGCATCTGGAAGAGCGCGCTGGCGAGTCGAATCGCTACAGCCCGAACTCGGCCGCCAGGCGACCGGGCCTGTAGGTAGCGATCCAATCGACCGCATCGAAGATCGGATCGCTGGAGCAGATCGCCTCGGCCTCGCCACTGACCGCGGCTGCGAGGACGTGCAGGTCGTTCTCGTCGAAATCGGTGAGCGTCGGTTGTCCTCCGAGCTCTGCCAGCAGGTTCTCCCGGTGCATGCCGGTGAGCTGGTGGACGATCTCGCCGAGCGGCAGGTTGTGCAGGTCGGTGCGCTCGGGCAGGTGGCGGCCGAGCGGCGCCGGCTTGACCTCCAGCAGCGGCCCGTGCGCCCGCACGTAGTCCCACACGTCCTCGGGCTCAAAGGCCCGGCCGAGGGTCCCTCCGGTCGCATGGCGGAAGAACTCGAGCAGGACGACGTCGCTGGTCAGTCCGCGCAGCGGTCCGCCGCTCGCGGCGAGGTCGAGAAGTCGAGCGTTGATCCCCACAGGCTTGAGGATCGCGCCACACCAGACGGTGGCATCGAAGAAGACCCTCACCCGGCGCGGCGTGCCTCGCGGATCGAGGCGACGATCTCCTCCTCGCCGGGCGCTCCCTCACCGCCGTGCTTGGCCAGGAGGCGCTCGGCGATCTCGCGCTGCGCCCCCTTCCCGGCCTCACCGCGCGTCCAGTCGAACTGGGCCGCGGGGATCCGATAGCTGCCGCCCGGGGTTCGTTCGAAGGCGATCTTGTCCGCTTCGCACCATTTGTAGACGGCCTGGGGGGTGACGTCGAAATGGGAGGCGACTTCGGCGACGGTGAGCATTGCGTCTGCCTGGGGAGCCTTCTCCGCCTCGACCTGATCCCTCCACTGCCCGGCGAGGCGGTGGGCGTCGACCCGCTCCCCTGCTTCGAGGTGCTCGACGTCCGCCGTCTCCTCAAGCAGGCCGGCCAACACGAGGACGAACTCGGCTGCGTCGACTCCCGGCTCGTCCCCCTCGGGAATGCCAACCACCTCAAATGCCCGTCGCAGTTCGTCGCGGCCGATCAGCCCGCTGCGATCCAGCAGCCCCAACGTCTGCTCGAATTGCTCGTCGAGCCCGAAGTAGACCTCCAGCTCGGCGCCGACGATGTCCTGCATCTCCTTGGCCAGCACGTGCAGCATCCCCTCTCGCGCCTCGGGGGCGCTGCTGATCGTCTGCTGCCAGAGGGCCGCCCTGTCGGCGGGGCTGAGGATCAACATGGTCGATACGGCTCCTTCAACAGTTTCAACGTCTTAAACATAGTACACGGATCGGGCGGAAGCGCCTCGAGCTTGATCGCTGGGACACGGGTGCGCGCGGGGGTGAAGGTTTGACCCGGTTGCCGCTGGAGCTGCGTGCAAGGCTCCGTAGGGAACCGGGTCGGATCTCAGATCCAGCCGCGGCGGCGGCCGGCGTCGATCAGCGACGCGAGGCTGCCGACCGCGAAGACGAGCTTAATGAGCCATCTGAGCTCCGGGTCCATCGCTTTTCCTCCTTCCATGATCGCCATATCCTCAGCGTGAGGATCGAACTCTGTGATGCTGCCTGGCTACAGCAGTCTAGACAGGAGCCAACTCAAGTTGTCAAGCCAGGTATAGCGACTTACGAGTTATAGCCGGGCGAATTGGGAGCAGAATTCATCTTGCAAATTAACCTGGGTTAGGGTGGGAGTAATGAAGTCCGAGCCGCCCCGACCCGATTCGGCAGCCTTGATCGATGCGGCGACCGCCCGGGGCCACGAGGTCACGGCGCGCTCTTTGGAGCTGTGGCGCTACAAAGGCCTGCTTCCGCGTCCACGGCGCCAACCGAGCGGCCGGGCGGTCTGGCTGTATCCCGCCGGAACGGATGACCGGCTTTTTAGGCTTCTGCACTGGCGGGAACGGACGCGCAACCTCGATGAGGTGCTTCTCGCCCTCTGGGTGGAGGGATTCGAGATCGAACTGGATCGCGTGCGGGCGGCGTTGGCCCGCTTCGTTGATCGCTGGAGCGAAATGATCGAGGTTGAGATCGGCGGTGCCTCCGAAGAGGACGGGGCCGCTGTGGTCGATGCCCTGGCACGCAGGGTCGCGCGCATGCGGGGCGAGAGGTCACTTCCCCGCGTCTCGCGCATGCGGCTCAGCGAGCGCGAACGCGCATGCGGATATCTCGTCGCCGCGATGCTTGGCATGGAGGACGAGCTCGCGAAGCGCGAGGCCGACCTTCCTCATCTGGAGCGCCTGGTTGGCCTACGGCGGGGACACGATGGGGGGCTCGCAGCTGTATTGGGTTCTGACGTAAGGAGCCAGGCAGCGTCGCTGCCGACCCCGGCGCGGGCGACGGAGGCGGTCAGGGGTGCTTCGCCGCACGAGTTGGAGTATGTGCGACGCATCCTGCGGCTCCTACTCATGGTTCTGCCCGTCGCGGTTCCAACGCTGTTCGCCGATCATGCCGCAAAGGCGATTGGGGCTGTTGAGTTCGCCCGCCGCTTTCTGGCCGACCCGCCCCCCGGCCTTTTCCCCTTCATGCTCACGGCGCTTCTCGTTCCTCTTCGGGAAGACGGACCGGGGGAGGAGGGGCTCTCGACGCACCTTGAAACGCTCGGGTCCACTTCGCTGTCAGCGAGTCAATCCGCCGGTCGCTGAAGTAGACATGGAGGTGGCCAGTGTGCACAAGCTGAGAAAAAAGCCCAGACCGTGCTGGGACTCGCCGATGACAAGGTTCTGTCCAGAGCGGCCAGGCTTCGGCCTGGGCTCTTCGGCGAATTTGCGCACGATGAGAACAAGTAGGAACCCCGATTGCCGGCTGTCGACTCCCCCTCCGAGATAGCACAGATCCCGCTTGAGGCCGGCGATCTGGTTCCTGACCGGGCCCTAACCGAAGGCGACAGCGATGAGTTCGACTACGAGCAGATCGCGGGACGCGTTGCCGATCTCTGCTGTGTGGCAGAGGCTCCCATCAACGTCGCGATCTTCTCACCCTGGGGCTCGGGGAAGTCCTCGCTTTTCACCCTGATTGAGTCGCGGTTGGCTGCACGCCGGGAAAGGGTGAAGATGATCCGCTACGACGCCTGGCGCTATGGAGGCAAGGCGCTGCCACGTAACTTCATCGCCCACGCGGCACGCGAACTCCATCTGCCTCTCGATGATCCCCGCTACTCGGAGTTTCACCGCGGGCTCTATGAGAATCAGCGCCGGGTCAGTCTCAGCCCGCCACGCTTCTGGACGGCCGTACGAAGCGTGCGCTTCCTGCCGTTCATCGCCGCAGCGATCGCCCTCGGCGTAGCTGGGTTGCTCCTCGATGTCGCGCCGGTCCTCATCGGTGGTCTGGTTTCCGCTCTGCTTCTGGTTATCACTGCCTTGATCGAGGCCGGCAAGGTTCACGTCGAGCAGTCGAAGCCGTCAGAGGACGAGGAGTTTTCGCGTCGCTTCGAGCGCCTGGTCGGGTGGGCTACCGACCGTGGGCGTGAGAATCCGGGAGCGCGAAAGGCTTTCGGGCGGATACGCGGCCGGGTTCTTGCCGGCCTCAGTGAGGCAGTGGGTTTTCATCGACTTCTCCTCTGGTGGTCGGGCGAACTCGACCCCCAGCCGCTCCCGGCGCCAGTCTTCGATCGCCTGGTCTTCTTCATCGATGAGCTGGACCGTTGTGACGCGGGGGACATTGTCTTGACGCTCAAGGCACTCCGGACGTTTCTCGATGCACGGGATTGCATCTTCATCGTCGCTGCCGACCGCCAGGCGATCGAGCGGGCTCTTTCGGAGGTTGAACAGTCGACGCCGGTTGAGCCTGAGCAGCCCTACTACACGGCCGCAAGCGCCTACCTCGACAAGATCTTTCAGCACCAGCTCACCGCAACTGCCACCGCTGGACCATCTCTCACGTCTCCAATTAGATAGCTTCCCGTACCAATCGTCCGAGCGTTGAGGGAGGTTGGGTGCAGAGTAAGCGGAGGCGTCGACGGCTCGCTGCCGTGCTACTCGGTTGCGTCGTCGCGTTGATGGCGACGACGCCGGCATTTGGCCAGGATCTCAGCGCGGCGCTGAGCAGCGCCGAAGTCGACGCGGCGAACGCCGAAGCGCGAGTTGCCGAGGCACAGGCCGAGGTCGCGCCTGCGCAACGGCGCTATGCCGCCGCATCCTCACGGGCGCGGCCGGCTCGTACGGAGGCACGGGCTGCGCGCGACGAAGTGCGCGCGCAGAAGACGGCCGTGGCCGCCCGCCGCCGGGCCGCCGAACGGCGGATCGCTCGCATCGAAGCCGACCATCAAGGCCAGGTCGAAGACCACGACAATGCGGTTCAGGGCGGGATCGGCGTTGCGCTGGCGGCCCTGGCCATCGCGGGGCTTGCGCTCTGCTGGGGGTGGTTCCGCGCCAGTGCGCCCGTCGCCTGGCTGGTGGCCCAGCGGCGCAGCCAGGCGATCGGGCTCTGCGTCGGCGGCGGGATCGTCGCGGTGATCGTCGGCGCCGCCCTGTCGGGCGCCAGCGGAGTGCTCGGCGCAATCGGGGTATTCCTCGCGGTCCTCGGCCTGTGCGTCGCGTTCGCGTTCCTGATGGCCCGCCACTCGGCCCAGGTGCAGGCGGCAAGGGAGCGGCCTCTGCTCGGGCGTGAGCGGTTGCCCGCGTGGTTGGGTAGGAGCATCGCCGTGATAGCCGGCGTCCTTTGCCTGGCGCTGCTGGTCGGGGCTGTCTTCTCGAGCGGCCCTCGAGCAATCCACATAGGCGCGGGGATGAGGCAGGCTGCAGCCGGTGTGGTCCCGGCCAATACCAAGCGTGCGCTGGTTTCGGCCGAAGCTCGGGCGGCGGCGCTGGAAGATCGCGCTGCGCGACTCAGCGACCAGCAGAGAGCTGCACGCGCCGTGCTCCGCAAGGCGCGCGCTGGACTGGCTTCGGCGCAGTCGGGGCTCGTTGCTGCCGAAGACGAAATCAGCCGACTGACGCGACGGATCGAGGTCTCCGAAAGGCAAGAAGCGCACCGGCTGCAAACAGAAGAACAAAAGGCGATTGAAGAAGCCGAACAGGCCCAAGCATGCGACACGAGCTATGAAGGCGAATGCCTGAAGGACGGAATCGGGGACTACGACTGCGCCAGCGGAAGCGGTGATGGACCCAACTATGTGTACTCCGAAGTCACGGTTGTCGGACCAGATGTCTTCGGGCTCGATGCGAACGGCAACGGCTTCGGTTGCGAGGGGGAATAGGCAGTGGGAATGAGCTTCAAGATCGCGCCCGGCGTCCGTATCCGTGCCTCCGGCCGCGGCATCAGCGCCGGTGTCGGACCGCGCGCCGCCCGGGTGCACGCCGGCACCCGCGGCGTCGGCATCTCCAGCGGCGTCGGCCCCTTTTCCACCTACTCGCATCTCGGCGGTGGGCGCACCAGCGGGGGTAGCTCTCGTTCCACCTACCGAGGACCGACCAAAGCCTCGGTTGCAGCCCATGAACGCGACCTGCGCGCGGCCGAGCGGCAGGCCGACGTCGAAAAGGTCGCGGCGATCGAGAAGGCGCTCGTCTCCGTTCACGCCCAGTCATTTCCGAAGGCGGCACGGGTCGAGCTACCGCCGGCAGACGAGGTCGACTCCGCACCGATCAGGGCCGAGTTGGAGGAGAAGGCCGGGATCCCGGAGTTGATCACCGCGACCGGAGGCGGGGAGGACCCGCCGGTGGCCGCATCGCCTGAGCCCGTCGACCGCTACTCGCTGATGCGCGAGCACCGCCGGCGACGCCGGGCCGGGATCCCGATCTGGCGAGTGCGCGACCGGATCGAGGTAATGCGAACGGCTGACGCAGAGGCCGAGGAGGCTGCTCTCGTCGAGGAAGGGCGCCGTGCTGAGGTGCAACGCGCCGAGCAGGCACGGTTGGATCAACTCTGGGCGCGGCTCCGCCAGGCCCGAGATCGCATTGACGACGAACTGGTGCTCGCGGTGGCGGCTGAGAAGGAGCGTCGCGAGGCCGAGCGTCAGGCGGAGCAGGCACGCCTCGACGAGGAGTGGGAGCACCTGTGCCGCAACGAGCCCGATGTCGCGATCGCCGCGCTTGAGAGCGCCTTCGCCGACAACGAGGCCCCGGCGGCCCCGATCGACTGCGAGGGAGAGCGCACGACGGTGGTGATGGAGTTCCAATCGCCCGAGGCGATCGTCCCCGAGCGTAAGCCCGCGCGCACGCCGACCGGCAAGCCGACGCTGAAGAAGCGGACCAAGACCGAGATCAACAGGCTCTACCTGGAGGCGCTGGGGAGCAACGTGCTCGCCACGGTGAAGGAGGCGTTTGCAGTGGCGCCGGGGACGCAGGTCGTCCAGCTGCTCGTAATCCGCCGCGAAGTTGACGGGAAACACGCCGGAGAGCTGGCCGCGATCTATCTGGGCGAGTTCGATCGCGCCCATTACGAGGGTGCAAGCAGCTCCCGCGACCCGGCGGAGGCGCTGACGCGGGCACCCGAGGCCGTGCTCGAGCTGAAAGGCAGAGCCGGACAGGTGGCGCCGATCGATCTATCGGACGAGGACGGCCTGGCGACCGTCCTTGATCAGGTTGCCGACGGGCTGAACGCCTAGATCGAGATGCGACGTCTGCCGGGATACGGTGGCGCTGAACTACGCCATGATGTGCAGGTGGGACAGGTTGTTTGCTATCGTGAACCGCGATGAAAACGCTGCACCTTGACCCTACAGCCGGTGATCAGGCCGCCTCGGTTGCCGAGGAGGTCGACAGGCTGCTACGCGAAGGCAAGAAGGTCGCGGTGACCGTGGCCGAGGAGCAGGAGCTGCTCTCGCCCCAGCAGGCCGCTCAGCGGCTCGGCATCTCCCGCCAGCACGTCAGGCGTCTGATCGACTACGGCGAGCTCGAGGCGCAACAGCTTCCGGGGTCGAGCTACTGGAAGATCCCCCTGGCTTCGGTGCTCTCCTGCGAGGAGCGCCGAGGGCGCGGCCGAGAGCTCGCTGCCGAATGGTCGCGTGACCTGGATGCGATGGGCGCGCCGCCCGAGTGAGCCAAGCAGGCCCGCCGCGCGCCGTCCTCGACGCCGACATCATCTATTCGCGTGTCCTCCACGAGTTGATGGGGCGCGTCGCGGATGACCTGCGTCTGCTCGATCTCGTGTGGAGCGAGGAGCTGCTCGCAGAGGCACGCCGGTCACTCACTGAGAAGAAGGGTCTCGCGGCGGATGTCGCGGCGCGCTGGGTCGACTATCTGCCGCGGAATTTTCCCGACGGCAGGACGGATGTCACGCGCGCGGCGGACGCGGATATCGACGCGCTTACCAATGACCCCGATGACCGTCACATCTGTGCGCTTGCGATCGCTTCAGGCGCCACCTACCTCTTCACCCATGACCGGGGCTACCTGCACGAGGCTCTCCGGGGCCGTGGGGTCGAGGTCGCCGCACCGGACCCATTCCTCGTCACCGCCTTCGACGCCGATTCCGAAGGCTTCCTCGAAATCGTTGAGCTACAGGCTGCTGGCTGGCCCGGAGGGCGGCCGGTCAGCGAGTTGCTTGCCGCGCTCGAGCGGGCGGAGGTGGAGGGGTTCGCCAACAGGGTGCGCGCAACACTCGGCCGCTGAGCTGGATCTGCCCTGTGTGGCTGTGCTGTTCTGCCACTCGGATTCCTCGAGTGGCAGAAAGCCGGGTCAATCCCCGCATATTGCGGCATATCCGGCGGGCATTTGACCGCTGTATTTGGCATCGGTAAGCCCCACAAAATACCTGCTAATCCGCGCTTTACATCGGAGTCTGCGCCCCCCAGCGACAGCGAATGGCAAGGAAGGGGTCACGAGTTCGAGTCTCGTTCCGGGCTTGGCTTCGCAGGCGGCGACGAACGCGGTCGGTAAGGGATCAAACGGCGTCCTAAAGCCGAACCTCCGAACGAATTCCGAACATGCTCCGAACATCGGGTCAGCCGAGCTTGGAGCGACCGGGCCGTGAGGCCGAAGGCCGCCCGCGCATCGCCTCGATGCTGTGGGCGTAGGTGCGGAAGACGAGCTCGAGGCTGGTGCCCAGCTGCGCCGCGACGTCAGCTGGTCCGACGTGGGCGCGGATCATCAACGACGCGCAGGTGTGGCGCAGGTCGTAAGGCCGGAAGTCGCCGGCCCAGCTCGCCGACTCGGTGTCCCAGTCGAGCGATGACCGGTCTCGGTATCGCCGGCGAGCGCGCCATTCGTCCCTTGGTCAGCTCGGCGGGGAGGAGGAGCCGGTCGCGGTCGACCATCTCCCAGCGAAGATCCAGGGCTTCCCTGGGGCGCAGACCTACGTAGGCCAGCAGCGAGATCAGCGTCGCGTGGTCCAGGTGCCCGCCTTCGAGGAAGCTGGCGCGCATCGCCTCGACCTGCTCGGGTGCAGCGGTCTTTCCCCGACGCGCCCTGCGGCGCACCGTCGGCAGCCCGCGGGCTGCGTTGAGGGCGACGAAGCCGAGGCGCCTGGCGTCAGACAGGATCTGGCCGAGCAGCGTCTTCGAGCGGTTGAGCATGTAGGTGCTCGCGCCGGCGGCTTCGAGTTCGCGGCGCCATTCGTCCAGGCGGCGCGGGCTGAGGTCGCCGACTCTCAGGCCGCCCAGGTAAGGGTCGAGATGCTTGTCGAAGATCAGGCTGTTGGTCTTCAAGGTCGCCTTCGAGAGGCCAGCTGCACGACGGCGCCCCATCCAGTCGGCGACGAAATCCCGCAGGGTCGGCGTGTCGCTCGAGCGCCTGACGTGTTCGCCGCGCGGACAAGGGCATGGGGCGAAGCCCTGGTGGAGCATCGAGCCGGTGCGAGGGCATGCTCCGGATCCCGCCGTAGCATCGCGGCGCGATGGCGATTCGCCTGCTTGCGAGCTACGAGTTCATCGGCAAGGACGGCAACCCGGCAGGGATGGTTCGCCTGCCGGTGGTCGACTATGAGAGGCTCCTGCCGAATGCAATCGTGACCAACTTGACCAGATTGACTACCTAATGTAGATTTCGCCTCCGATGAACAGTGCGGCGACTACCTATTTCGAACATGAGGCCTTCGCCCAGGCGAAGGCACGTCTCTCGAGCCTGATGGATCAGGCGGTCCACGCTCACCGCCCGCAGGTGATCGATCGTCACCGGGGCAAGGAGCAGGCGGTGCTGGTCTCCGTCGAGGATCTGGCGATGCTGCTCGAGGGGTTCTCCTTCCATCCCCGGGTCAGCGTCTCGGAGGGGGAATTCGTCATCCGCCTGCCGGAGCTGGGTCTGATCGCCGGAGGCGAGAGCTACGAGGATGCGCTCGAGGAGCTGATCGAGCTGGTCGGCGCGCAGGCCGAGGACTTTCTCGACCGCCTCGACTTCTACATGCAGACCGACCGGCGCGGCCAGCTCGCCTATCTGCTGAAGTTCGCGCTCACCGCGCCCGAGGAGCGGCACTCGCTCTTCTCGCCGGCGCCGCCTGAGGAGACTCGGGCTCCGCAGCCGGCGTGACGCCGACCTCGCCCAGCTGGGCCGACGTCGAGAGGTTTCTCGGCATCGACGGCTGGCGGCAGATTGCGGCCGGCGAGCGCGGCGGCCGCAGGCAGGCCCATGTCTTCTTCGAGAAGATGCTCCCGGACGGACGGCTCCTTCAGACCCACATCTCTCACGACCGTTCGAAGAAGATCAGCCCGGGCCGCTTCGGCACGATCCTGCGCGAGCAGCTGGAGGTCTCGCGCGCCGACTTCTGGGAGGCGATCCGCAGCAGCGAGCCGGTCGCGCGCCCGGTCGACACCGAGGAGCCGACCGCCGAGCACGATGCCTGGGTGATCGCCGTCCTTGTCGGCGAGCTCCACATGAGCGCCGAGGAGATCGAAGGGCTCAGCGAAGAGGAGGCGGTCCGATTGGTGCACGAGCATTGGGCGCGCAGGCGCCGGTAGAGGCATCCGCGAGCGGAGCTGCGGTGAGGCTGTGACGGTTGCGAGGAATGCTCCCTGTCCCTGCGGCAGCGGTCGCAAGTACAAGCGCTGCTGTCTCGCCGAGGCACAGCGTGCGGCCCACGTCGCCCGTTGCGACGACGCGGTCGGCGACCGTATCCAGGACTGGGCCGCCGAGCTCTACGGGGAGGAGATCGACGCCGCGATCGAGGAGTATGGGGCGCCCGAGCGCACGTTTGACGAGGTAGAGATGCAGACCTTCTCCACCTGGTTCCACAACGACCGCGAGCTGCCCGGGGGAGGCACCCCGGCGGAGCGCTACGCGATGCGCGCCGAGTTGCCCGCCGAGGAGCGGGAGGCGGCGGCGCGGATCGCCGCCGCCGGGCTCGGCCTGCACCGGGTGCTCGCGGTCGAGCCCGGCAGCTGGATAGAGCTCGAAGACATCGTCGTCGGCGCCCGCACCCGCGTGCGGAGCGCCAGCGTCTCCCGCGACGCTGTCCGCCGGGACATCCTGCTCGGTCGCGTGATGACCGCGGAGCCGCGGAGCCTCTGGGGCCCGGTGCGGCTCTTCGCGCCCGACGACGAGCCCGAGCTGCTGGCCGAGCTGCGGCGGCTGGCGGGGGTCGAGGACGAGGACGTCGGCGCGAATCCTGAGCTCGATGCCGTCTTTCACGAGCACGCGCTGGAGCTGATGCGCTTCCGACCCCGCGCTGGAACGCGCCGCGCAGCTTCTTTACGCCGGAGGGAGATCCGATGGCGCACGGTCAGGCGACCTGAGGAGTGATCGAGCCCGCGCGGGCGCGCGAGCGCTTTCGAGCCCTCGGCGGCCTTGCTCCAGGCGATTCGCTTGAGATCGCCCTCACCGTCCCCCGCGGCCGGCTCCTGGCTGAGGAACGGCCGTCATTGCCGGAGGGCGCGCTGGTGATCGAGACCGAGCGCATCGGCGACGAGACTCGAGCTCCCGATCGAGGCGGTCGAAGCCGACTTCGGCGACATAGCGGAGCTGGTGGGGCGGGACATCGCCCCGATCGAGCAGCGTTTGCGGGCAGGCACCTGCGCCGCTGGCTCGATGAGCCGCTCCCCGGGACGCAGGTCGTCCAGCTGCTCGTGATCCGCCGCGAAGTCGACGGGAAACGTTCGGGAGGGCTTGCCGCGATCTATCTGGGCGAGTTCGATCGCGTCCACTACGAGGCTGCGAGCGGCTCCCGCGACCCGGCGGAGGCGCTGACGCGGGTACCCGAGGCGGTGCTCAAACTGAAAGGCAGGGCTGGAGAGGCGGTGCCGATCGATCTATCCGACCAGGACGGCTTGATGAGGGTGCTCGATCAGGTCGCCGACGGGTTGAACTCCTAGAACCAGATTCGACGCCTGTAAAGACGCGGCATGCTGAGCCGCGTTGCGGCGACCGTGGCCGAGGAGCAGGAGCTGCTCTCGCCCCAGCAGGCCGCTCAGCGACCCGCCAGCTTGTGAGGCGCGCGATCGATTACGGCGAGCTCGAGGCGCAGCAACTCCAGGCCCCCAGCTGGCAAGTCGGTGCGGAAATAGTCCCCACCTACGTCATAGGTGAGTATCATTTCCTCTCATGACGGCCATAGCCCTCAGCGATCTGCGTGCGCTGCTCGGCGACACCTTCACCTATGGCGAGGCCAAGCGGGCTGGGATCGGTGACAAGCGCCTCTACCGACTGCGCGACAGCGGGGGGATCATCGCTCTCGGCGGCGGCGTCTACCGATGGGCGGACGCCCCTCCCGCCGACATCGACCCGATCGAGATCGCCGAACGGGTCCCGCAGGCCACGCTCTGCCTGGAGACCGCCCTGGCCCGTCACGGCCTCATCGACTCCATCCCGGCCGCGATCGACATCGCCATCCCACGCGGCAGCCGGCGCCCGAGCCTGCGCGCGCCCTGCCGCCTGCACCAGTTCGACCCCGGCACCTTCGACCTGGGGCGCCAGACGTTCGATGTCGGCGCCAGGCGCCCGCTTGGCCTCTACTCGGCGGAGCGCTCGCTGATCGACGTCATCCGTCTCCGCCACCTCGAGGGCAGCGACATGGCCTGGGAGGCGCTCCGCCGCTGGCTGGGCGGTCCCGGCCGAAGCCCGGCCCAGCTCATCGAGCTTGCCCGGCGCTTCTCCGGAGCAGAGCCGGCCCTGCGGCGGGCGCTCGAGGTCCTGCTATGAGCGCGCCATCACGCGCCACACCGGCCGGACGCGCCTACCTCGATCTGCGCAACAAGGCACGCCACGACCATCGCCCGGTGGACGAGTTGTTGCAGCTCTACGTTCTGGAGGGGTTCCTGGCCTGGCTGGCGGTATCCGGCCGTGCCGACCAGTTCGTGCTCAAGGGCGGCGTCCTGCTCGCCGCTTTCGGCGAGCGTCGCCCGACCCGCGACGTGGACCTCCAAGCGCAAGTCCTCGACAACGACGCCGAGGTCGTCCGCGCGGCGGTCTGCGAAATCGCCGCCAGCGCCCTGGACGACGGGGTCACATTCGACGTGGAGGCGGCGACCGCAGAGGTCATCCGCAACGAGGAGTCCTACGCGGGCGTGCGAGTGACGATGGGCGCACAGCTCGCCACCGCTCGTCCTCACTTCCACGTCGATGTGAACGTCGGCGACCCGATCACGCCTGCGCCCACCAGTGTGCGCGTTCCTCGTCTCCTCGGCGGCGTACTCACTGTGCGCGGCTACCCGCTGGCGATGGTCCACGCCGAGAAGATCGTGACCGCCGTCGCCAGGGGCACCGGAGCACGCGCTGGAGGGACTTCGCCGACGTGTACCTGCTCGCGCGACGCCATGCCGTCGACGGGGCCGAGCTGGTCTCCTCGATCCGCGACGTGGGTCGGCACCGCCAGGTCCAGGTCCTGCCGCTCGCTCAGGTCCTTGACGGCTACGGCGAGATCGGCCAGCAGCGCTGGGCCGCGTGGCGAAGGCGGCAGAGGCTCGAAGACCGCCTCCCCGAGAGCTTCAGCGAGGTCGTGGCCGCGGTCATCGACTTCGCCGATCCCGCCATCAGCGGAGATGCCAAGGGGCGCATGTGGGACCCGGCGAATGGCGCGTGGTCATGAGGTGGGATGCCTCGCTCGGCCGGGCTCGCCTGACTGTGGCTTGCGGTGTGCCTCGACCCGATCCTGGCTTCGTTCTGCCACTCGGATTCCTCGAGTGGCAGAAGGCCAGGTCAATCGCTGCATATTGCGGCATGTCCGGCGGGCATTCGACCGCTGTATTTGGCATCGGTAAGCCCCACAAAATTCCTGCAAATCTAGGTTTTCTGTTTTCTGCCGGAGTTGGCGTCGCCCAGCGACAGCGAATGGTAAGGAAGGGGTCACGAGTTCGAGTCTCGTTCCGGGCTTAGCGACGATCCGAGTCGCCGCGTCGCGCACGCTGGTCGGCTTCAAGCGTCTCGCCGGCCGACCCGGAGACCGCGTCGACCTCGAAAAGCTCGAACGCGCCAATGGCGACCTCCCCGAAGACGAGATTCCCGGTCTCGACAGCTGAGCTTCGAGCAGTACAGGGGAGGGAATCCACCGCTCAGCCCTTGATGGGGGGTGCAGGAGACCGCCCCCGAAAACTCGCCCAGCTCTGGCTGCATTCGTAGCGGAGGTCCGGGCGCCTCGCGCCGGATGGCCACCTCGACATCGAGGATCTTGTCGAATGGCAGGAGGGACTCCCCACGATCTCGGCCGCCACACCCACTCTGCCCCGATGCCCGCCTCCGGCGTGAGCCTGCCCCCGGCGATGGTCCTACGCGGTCCTACGAATCGAGGGCGTGCTGCGCGTTCGCGATCCGGCGCGCCTCCTCGAGCCCGACGCGGGGGATGAGGATGAGCTGGGTCGCCTCGGCGGCGACCGCCGGCAGCTCCTGCTCCCTGCCGGCGTCGAGCAGCCGGCCGACCAGCAGAGCGATGCCGCCCGTGCCCGCGTCCTCGGCGACGTTCGGCGCAGTCGCGGCGCCGGGATCGAGCTCCGGACTCGAACGCAGCAGCGCGGCGAGGCAGGCGACCATGCGGCGGTGCTGCGCCTGGCCCGCCTCGCCGCGCGCGAGCGCCTCGCAGGTCAGCGACCGCCCCGCGCCCGGGTTCTCGGCGGCGAAGGCGAAGGCCGCGCGCACGCCGGCCGCGACCCGCTGCGGCCACTCGTCCGGCCCGGCGCAGGCCGACTCGATCCGCGCCCGCAGCTCGGCGAACGCCCGCTCGAAGCGGGCCGCGGCGAGCGTCAGCCGCTTCGCCTTCCAGCTGCCGACGTAGGGGGAGAGGACGAACTCGGTCAGCGCCGGCGCCAGCGCGGGCAGGGACCGGACCGACCCCGAACGCACCCGGTTGCTGAGGACGCCGACCACTCCGCCGATCAGCGCCGCCTCGATTCCGGGCGGCGGAGGCGCGGCGGATCCGCCCGCCCGCCGGCCGCGGGCCAGGAGGGGCGCGAACCGCGCGCTCAGCAGCTCCTGGCAGTAGCCCATCCGCGGCCCCGCCGACAGCGGGTCGCCGAGCAGCAGCATCGCCTCGCGCGGGCGCTCCGCGAGCGCCTCGACGGCCGTGGCCATGCCGGCGGCCACCTGACGCGCCCAGTCCCCCTCGCCGGCCGCGGCGGCGCCGACCCGCGAGGTGAGCCAGGCGAGCGCGTCGGCGTGGATCGCGACGAAGGCGTCCTCTTTGCCGGCGAAGTGGCGGTAGAAGACGCTGCGGGAGATGCCGGAGAGGTCGACCAGGCGCTGCACGGTGGTGCCGTGGTAGCCGCGCTCGGGGAGCGACTCCGCCCAGGCCGCGGCGAGCCGCCGCCGCACCTCCTCGCCGCTCGCCGGCCGCCGCCGCCCGCGCCGCGCCTCCACCCCCTCGGGTCGCCGCTCCGCGGGTGCGGAGGGGGGAAGAGCCGGGTGTCGCGCCGCGTTCGCCATCGCCCCTGCCGGTAGGCGAGGGCAATTATAAACCCGCTTATCTCAATTCGGCACGAACCGGGTCGCTACGCGACCGCGCGCAGGTGGCGGTGGCGGCCGGCGCCGGCCGCGAGCCGCTGCGCCTCGCCGACGCCGAGGAAGGGCACGGCGAGCATGTAGACGACCTCGGGCGCGAGCCGGGCCAGCCCGCCGGCCTCGCCGGCGACGATCCGGCGGACGACCAGGGCCTCGGCGCCCGCCATCGCGCCGCGGGCGGCGCTCGCGGGGATCCCATCGGCCGCGTGCTCGCGGCCGCGCTCGAGGAAGGCGAGCAGGTCGGCTCGGGCGGACTCGACGGGCGCGGCCGCGTGACCGGCGACGACGGGCGCCTCGATCAGCGCCACGTGCGCCAGCGTCGGCCGGCTGGCGAGGAAGCGCAGCAGCGCCGCGGCGCCGTCGCGCAGGTTCGCCGCCCAGGTCCGCGTCGGCGAGGTCGCCTCGCCGACCGCCCGCAGCGCCTGCTCGACCGCCGCCTCGACGGTCGCCGCCAGGCATTCCTCCCTGCCGGCGAAGAGACCGTCGAAGGAGGCGCGCGAGACGCCGCCGGCCTCGCAGACGTCATCGACGCTGGTCGCCTCGAACCCCTTGGCCGCACAGCGCTCGGCCATCCCGACGAGGATCCATTCACGCTCGGAGTGGGAGGTCACCGGCTCCATGACTCGGAAACGCGATTGTACACCCCTGGGCGAGGTTTCAAGACACATCCGTACCGGTTTAACAAAAGGCGCTCCCGGGCTCGACCGCCCCCGCCCGAACTTTCCCGCCGCCCCTCCATGTACCGTCCATGCCAACAAAACAACGCGGCCCCCGGCGGCGCTCACAACGCCAACCGAGGGCCTGACCACAAGGAGGACAAGACTCCCCATGGCTGTCGCTAACCCTACGGCCGACGCGCACGCCGTCGCCCTCACCGTCCCGCCCGCCGACGAGCGCTTCCTGCGCCGCCTCTTCGAGATGGCGCTTGGAGGCGTCCGCGACGAGCTCGACCACTACCCGGCCGGCATGCCCGCGCCCACCCACCTGCACCGCGAAGAGCAGATCTACGAGCGCCTGCTGGCGGCGCTCGGCGGCGAGCCGCTCGCTCCCGACGGCGCCACGCGCCAGCTCCTGCGCGAGCTGACCGAGATGAACGACCGCGAGAACGAGCACGCCCGCGCCGTCGCCGAGCACGACGCCCTGCTCGCCCTGCGCGGGCAGCTCGGCGGTTAGCATCGGGTGCAGATGGCTGCTCCCCTGAAGACGCGGTCCGAGTGGCTGGCCGCCAATCCGCCCCCCGGCGAGCGTCTGACCGAGACGCTCGCCGGCGTCGCGGACCGCGTCCGGGCCGGCGAGGACTTCCGTCACGCCGCGCGCGAGTTCCTCGACGAGTTCTCCCTGCGCGGCGACGACGGCACGCGCGCGAGCGCGATTCGCGAGCGGCCCCGGCCGAGCGGCGACGCGCGCTACGACGCCTACCTCGGCGCCCTCGCCGAGCACCTCGCCCTGGCGCACGGCCTCGAGCGCCCCGCCTGGTCGACCGAGCCGGAGCGCTTCCTCGACCGCTTCTGGTTCGTCAGCGAGGTCCCCGGCTTCCGCGCGGTATCGATCTCCCAGGCGCCGGCCGCGTTCCGCCGCCGCGGCGTCTTCGTCCCCGAGCGCTCCCTGCACCGGGTCTGAGCCGTGGACCGCGCGGAGATCGTCGCTGCGCTGACCGATCTGGCGGCGGAGCTTCAGCTTCGCGGCGCCAGCGCCGACATGTACGTGGTCGGCGGCGCGGCGATCGCGCTTGCCTACGACGAGCGCCGGGCGACGCGTGACATCGACGCCGTCTTCGAGCCCAAGAATGTGGTCTACGACGCCGCCGCCGCCGTCGCCGCCGCGCGCGACCTGCCCGCCGGCTGGCTCAACGACGCCGTCAAGGGCTTCCTGGCCGGTGACGACCCGGATGCCGTTCCCGTGCTCGACCTTCCCGGTCTCCGTTGCCTGACCGCGTCACCGCGAATCCTGCTGGCGCTCAAGGTCCTGGCTCACAGGGTGGGCGAGGACGAGGATGACGTGCGGCTGCTGGCGGCCGCGCTCGGCCTCGAGCGGGCCGGCGAGGTGCTGGAGGTCGCCGAGCGGACCTTCGGCGACCGGCTCGATCCGGCGGCCCGCTTTTTCGTCGAAGAGATCTTCGGCGAGAGTTAGAAGGCCGCCGCACCGTGCTGAGACAGCGACGTTTATCATTCCCGCAAGGGCGGGAATGGAGGGGAGAACGCAGCCAGACGATTTTGCCGCCGCGTTCGAGACTGCCTTCGCCCGCCTCCAGGTGCTGCTCGAGATGGCCTGCGCCGGAGAGGGCTCCTGGGCCGAGCGGGCGACCGTCGCGGTGCGCCGGGCGCTGGAGCTCGCCGCCGCCGACCCCGAGGCGGCCGACGTGCTCACCAACGGGGCGCTGGCGCAGGGCGCCGACGGCGCCACGCGCTACGAGCGCCTGATGAGCTACATCGCCGGCCTGCTCCACGCCGGCCGCGCCGAGAGCCCGCACGGCGACGAGCTGCCGCCGAGCACAGAGCGCTCGATCGCGGGCGGCGTCGCCGCGATCGTCGCCAACCGGGTCGAGCGCGGCGGCGAGGCCGCGCTGCTCGAGCTCACCCCGGAGGTCGTCCAGTTCGTGCTCGCGCCGTACCTTGGAACCCCTGAGGCGAAGCGCCGGGCCGAAGCCGCCGCGGCCGACTGGCCGCCTGGCCAGCCCGGGCGATAGCCTCCCGCTCGTGGACTTCTCCCTGACCAGCGAGCAGGAGGACTTCGCCGCGGCGATCCGCGACTTCTGCTCGCGCGAGTGCGGCACGGCGGAGCAGCGCGAGCAGCTCACCGACGGCTACGAGCTGCACCACAACTTCGACCTCTACAGGAAGATGGCCGAGCTCGGCTGGCTCGGGGTGACGATCCCCGAGGAATACGGCGGCTCGGGCGGCTCGATGCTCGACGCCTGCCTGTTCATGGAGGAGACCTCGCGCGGGCTGGCGCCGATCGGCGGCTACGCGACGACGCTGATCGTCGCCGGCGCGACGCAGCGCTTCGGCACCGAGCAGCAGAAGCGGGAGATCCTCGGCGGGATCGCCGGCGGCGCGGTCGAGGCGATCGCGATGACCGAGCCCGAGGCCGGCTCCGACGTCGGCTCGCTGACCACCTCGGCCGAGCGGGTGAACGGCGGCTTCGTCCTCAACGGGCAGAAGGTCTTCATCTCCAACGCCCACATCGCCGACCACATCCTCGTCGTCTGCCGCACGACCAAGGGCGAGAACAAGCACGAGGGACTCTCGATGATCTGGCTGCCGCGCGAGACGAAGGGCCTGGAGATCGTCCCGATCGAGACGATGGGCGGCACCGAGACCAACACGCTCTACCTGAGCGACGTCGAGGCGCCCGAGGACGCGCTGCTCGGCGAGGTCGACCAGGCGTGGACCCAGCTGATGGCCGGGCTCAACGTCGAGCGCCTGATCCTCGCCGCGACGATGCTGGGGATCGGCCAGCGCGCCTTCGACGACGCCCTCGCCTACGTCAAGGAGCGCAGGCAGTTCGGCCGCCCGATCGGCTCCTTCCAGGCGCTCCAGCACCGCCTCGCCGACATGGCGACCGAGCTCGAATCGGCCCGCCTGATGACCCGCTGGGTCGCGACCCTGACCGACGAGGACCCCGGCCGCATGCTGCCGCGCGAGGCCTCGATGGTGAAGCTGCACGTGACCGAGGTCGCCAAACGGATCGCGGTCGAGGGGATGCAGCTGATGGGCGGCTACGGCTACTCCTCCGAGTACGACATGGAGCGGCTCGTCCGCGCGACGATGGTCTCCACCATCTACGGCGGCACCTCCGAGATCCAGCGCACGATCATCGCCAAAACGCTTGGCCTGTAGCTCGGCCCGGGCGCGTTTCTGACGCATAGCGTCAAGAAGGCGCCCGAGCCCGCTCTATGGACGCCCGGAGGATCGCAACGACCTCGGTCGATTCGTGGAAAACCTGGCGATGGGAGAGGTGAATGACTTCGTAGCCGAGTCCATGCAGCCTCAGGTCCCGTGCACGGTCGTTCTCGAAGGCCATGCGACCGCGGTGGGCCGAGTAGCCGTCGGTTTCCACGACCAGCCTCTGTTCCACCCAGCAGAAGTCGACGGTCATCGCGCTGATCCGCATGTTCACCAGCGGCTTTGGCAGGTGGTGGCGGCGGCAGAGCCAGAGGAAGCGACGCTCCAGCTCGCTGCGGGTGCCGTCGGAAACGATCTTCGGGCCGGTCGGCAGGCCGAGGAAGTCGGCCTGGCGGATCGCGCGTCGCAACTCGCGCCCCGGGACGGTGCGACGGAGGTCCGCGAGGGTGCGGGCCGATGACGTGACCGGGATCCCGCGTCGAATGGTTTTCTCGTGCGCCTCCAGCGATCCGGCCCCGGTCGTCGCTCGGCGCAATATGGCCAACGGCATAGACGCCGCGGTGCAGCCTGTGAAGCCGGCCCGCGCGGACACGGCGCGTCACCGCGGCATCGGTGAGGCCCGCGGCACGCAGTTGCTCGATCGAGACGGCGCCGTGCTGGCGACGCGCGATATCCGCCACCGCAGCATCTGGGGCGCTTTCTTCACGCATACCGTCAACAAGGCGCCCCGCCCATCGATCTCTCCCCCCTTCGCGTCGAGGAACCGCCCAGCGAGCGAGGAATCCCGAGCGGGCGCGGAGCGCTATCCTTCGGTCCAGCCTCGCGCCTCGGCCCGGGGTTTTCTCTTGTAACGGCGTCGTTCGGCAACGAGGAGAAGCATGGCTCGCGGAGATGTCCGCATTGCGGTGACGCTGGCTTGCGAAGACTGCAAGCGGCGCAATTATCAGACCAACAAGTCGCGGCGAAACTCGCCGGACCGGATCGAGATGCGCAAGTACTGCCGCTGGTGCGGCCACCACACGGCGCACAAGGAGACCCGGTAACGGCTCATGGCCAAATCGCGCGCACAGCGCAAGGCCGAGCGGCGGGCCCGCGAAGCCGAGGAACAGCGCTCCGGCGGTAACGGCCGCAAGTCCGACTCGCGCGCCCAGCACGACACCCAGGTCGGCATCTCCGGCGACGTCGCCGAGGTCGAGGCGGTCGAGGCGGGGATCGGCGCCGGCGCCTCCGAAGCCGACCTGGAGACGCCGGACGCCCCCAAGGGCCGGGCCCAGCGCCGCGCCGAGGCGAAGGCGGCCAAGCAGGCCGAGAAGCGCCAGCGCGACGAGGAAAAGCGCCGCGAGCGCGAGCAGGTCGCCAAGCGCCAGAAACAGGCGCAGGCGGAGAAGCGCCAGCGCGGCGGCGTCATCGGCTTCCTCGTCTCCTGCTGGGCCGAGCTGCGCAAAGTCCAGTGGCCGAACCGCGAAACCCTCGTGCAGGCGACCGCCGTGACGATCATCTTCGTCGCCGTCGCCGCCGCCTACCTCGGCGCCCTCGACAGCGCCTTCAGCTTCCTCATCAAGCAGATCCTCTAGCGGGATCCCGAAAAGACAGGACCTCCTCCAGATGTATCGCTGGTACGTGATCAACACCTACTCCGGGCACGAGAACAAGGTCAAGCACAACCTCGAGCACCGGGTGCAGACGATGGCCCAGAACCGCAACGTGCGCCAGGTCGTGGTGCCCACCGAGCAGGTGATGGAAGTCAACAAAGAAGGCCAGAAAGAGCCGAAGGAGAAACGGACGATGCCCGGCTACGTCCTGGTCAACATGGAGATGACCGACGACGCCTGGGGCCTGGTCAAGAACACCCCCGGCGTGACCGGCTTCGTCGGCTCGCGCAACAAGCCGGTGCCGCTCTCCAAACCGGAGGTCGACCGGCTGCTGCACCGCGAGACCGCCGAGCGCCCGCGCACGCAGGCCCAGTTCTCGGTCGGCGAATCGGTCAAAGTCATCTCCGGCCCGCTCTCCGACTTCTCCGGCGAGATCGCCGAGATCAACGAGGATGCGGCCAAACTCAAGGTGCTGGTCTCGATCTTCGGCCGCGAGACGCCGGTCGAGGTCAACTACGACCAGGTCAAGAAGATCTAGGCACCGCTACCCTCTCCGATCCCGATGGCGAAAAAAGTCCTCACCCTGATCAAGCTCCAGATCCAAGCCGGCAACGCGAACCCCGCGCCGCCGGTCGGCCCCGCGCTGGGCCAGCACGGCGTCAACATCATGGAGTTCTGCAAAGCCTTCAACGCCCAGACGCAGGCCGAGGGCGGCACGATCATCCCGGTCGAGATCACGGTCTACGAGGACCGCTCCTTCGACTTCGTCACCAAGACGCCGCCGGCCGCGGTGCTGATCCGCGAAGCGATCGGCATCTCCAAGGGCTCGGGCGAGCCGCACGTGAACAAAGTCGGGACGATCTCGATGGACCAGGTGCGGCAGATCGCCGAGCGCAAGATGCCCGACCTCAACGCCAACGACCTCGACGCCGCCTCGAAGATCATCGCCGGCACCGCCCGCTCGATGGGCGTCGACGTCAAATAGGAGATTTCGATGGCCCACGGCAAGCGCTACCGCAAACAGGCTGACAAGGTCCAGCGCGAGCGGTCCTATCCGCCCGCCGAGGCGGTCGCGCTGATCAAGGAGACGGCGAGCGCCGGCTTCGACGAGACGGTCGAGCTGCACCTGCGGCTCGGCGTCAACGTGCGCCACGCCGAGGAGCAGCTGCGCGGCACGCTCGCGCTGCCGCACGGGCTGGGCAAGGACGTGACGGTTGCGGTCTTCGCCGAAGGCCAGCAGGCGCGCGACGCCGAGGCGGCCGGCGCCGACTTCGTCGGCGGCCAGGACCTGGTCGAGAAAGTCCAAGAGGGCTGGACCGAGTTCGACGTCGCGATCTCGACCCCGGACATGATGAAAGCGGTCGGCCAGCTCGGCCGCGTGCTCGGCCCGCAGGGCCTGATGCCCAACCCGAAGGTCGGCACCGTCACCGACGACATCGAGAAGGCGGTCGGCGAATCCAAGGCGGGCAAGATCGAGTACCGCACGGACCGCCAGGCGATCGTCCACCTGGCGATCGGCAAGGCCAGCTTCGACGAGGAGAAGCTGCTCGAGAACTGCCTCGCGGTGATCGACGAGGTGGTGCGCGCCAAACCCTCCTCGTCGAAGGGCAAATACATCCTCTCGGCGACGCTGACGACGACGATGGGCCCCGGCATCCGCGTCGACGCGGGCGCGAGGACGAAAGAGCCGGCGATCGCGTAGAATCGCGCGCCGCGCATCAGCCCGAGACCACCGGCAGCCGCCGATGGGCCTAGAACACGCCATATAGGCGTATTTCCGGCCCGTCGGCAGTGGAAGCCCGGTGCAGGTGAGACATGAACCGAGAGGAAAAGGCACAAGCGATCGAGGAGATCTCCGCCCAGATAGAGGGGGCGGAGGCGATCTTCGCGGTCGACTACAGGGGCATCAGCGTGCCCCAGGCGGCTGAACTGCGCGGCAAGCTGCGCGAGGCCGACGCCAGCTTCCGCATCGTCAAGAACCGGCTGACCAAACGGGCGGCCGAGCAGGCCGGCGAGCAGCGGCTCGGCGAGTTCCTCAGCGGCCCGACCGCGCTGACCTTCGTCCGCGGCGACACCGCGCAGGCGGCGAAGGCGATCTCGACCTTCGGCAAGGAGCACGAGATCCTCGCCTTCAAGGGCGGCTTCATGGGCGAGCTCGTGCTCGACGAGGAACGGTTCAAGTCGATCGCCCGCCTGCCCGCCCGCGAAGTGCTCGACGGCCAGCTCGCCGGCGTCGTCGCCAGCCCCCTGACCGGCCTGGTCCGCGGCCTCGGCTCGATGATCCAGGGGATCGCGATTCAACTTCAACAGCTTCAAGAGCAAAAGGAGAAGGAGTAGATGGCAACGAAGACTTCCACCGAGGACTGGATCGAGGAGCTGAAGGGCATCTCCGTGCTCGAGCTCTCCGAGCGAATCAAGGCGCTCGAGGAGGAGTTCGGCGTCTCGGCGACCGCGGTCGCCGCCGCGGCCCCGGCTGCCGCCGGCGCGCCGGCGGGCGACGGCGACGGGGGCGGCGAAGAGTCCTCCACGGTCGACCTGGTGCTGACCGAGGTCGGCGGCCAGAAAGTGCCCGTGATCAAGGTCGTCCGCGCCGCCACCGGCCTTGGCCTGAAAGAGGCCAAGGCGATCGTCGACGAGGCCCCGAAAGCGATCAAAGAGGGCATCGAGCGCGACGAGGCCGAGAAGATCAAGGGAGAACTCGAGGAGGCCGGCGCGACGGTAGAGCTGAAATAACGCGCTAAAATGCGGAATTTCGGCCTTGGGCTCGGCCGAGCCGCCAGCCGGGCGACCGGGTTTGTTATCTTCCCTGGTCGCGCGCCTGTTGTGTCCCCCTGCCCATATCTGCGCTGTATCCACGTCCCTCTGACCGTCTGAGGAGTCGCCGACTTTGGCACGTTCGAACGCTGCCCCCGTAACCCGCAGGAGTTTCTCCCGACTGCACAATCCCCTCGAAGTCCCCCACCTGATCGACATCCAGCGTCGCTCCTTCGAAGAGCTGACCGATCCGAATGGTGGCGGGCTGAGGGAGACGATCAACGACATATCCCCGATCGAGGACTACACGGGGAACCTCGCCATCGTCTTCGGCGAGTTCAAGTTCGAGCAGCCGCCGCACTCGATCGAGGAGTGCCGCGAGAAGGACATGACCTACTCGCGGCCGCTCTCGGCGACCGTCGCCTTCCAGAACAAGGAGACCGGCGAGATCCGCGAGCAGGCCGTCTTCATGGGCGACTTCCCGTGGATGACCGACCGCGGCACCTTCATCATCAACGGCACCGAGCGCGTCGTCGTGACCCAGCTCGTGCGCTCGCCCGGCGCCTACGTGATGGCGCCCAAGGACCCCGAGAAACAGGTCTTCATCGCCAACCTGATGCCGGCCCGCGGCTCCTGGCTGGAGCTCGAAATCGACAAAAAAGGCCGCGTCTACGTGCGCATCGACCGCAAGCGCAAACTGCCGGTCACGGTGCTGCTGCGGGCGATGGGCTACGTCGACGACGAGCAGATCCTGAAGATGTTCGACGACTCGGTCTACCTCAAGCACACGATCGCCGGCGACACCGAGGCGACGCTGACCGAAGAAGGCGCCCTGATCGAGCTGTTCAAAAAGCAGCGCCCGGGCGAGCCGCCCTCGGTCGACGCCGCGAAAGCGCTGCTTGAGCAGCTCTTCTTCGACCCCAAGCGCTACGACCTCACGCGGGTCGGCCGCTACAAGCTCAACGCCCGGCTCGACCTCGACATCGACCTCGACAACCGGGTGCTCACGCACGACGACATCATCGCCCTGATCAAGGAGCTGGTGAGCCTGCCGAAGCTGCTCGGGATCCCCGAGGAGATCGACGAGGAGCAGCCGATCAAGGACTATGCCGCGGAGGCGATCACCTACCCGCGCGAGCCGGTCGCCGAGCACCTCGACGAGTACGAGCACTTCGGCAACCGCCGCCTGCGCACGGTCGGCGAGCTGATCCAGGAGGCCTTCCGGATCGGCCTCTACCGGATGGAGCGCGTCGTCCGCGAGCGGCTGACGACCGAAGACGCCGACGCGATCACGCCGCAGACGATCATCAACATCCGCCCGGTCGTCGCGGCGCTGAAAGAGTTCTTCGGCTCCTCGCAGCTCTCGCAGTTCATGGACCAGACCAACTCGCTGGCCGGGCTGACCCACCGGCGCCGCCTCTCGGCGCTCGGCGCCGGCGGCCTGACCCGCGAGCGGGCGCCGATCGAGGTCCGCGACGTGCACCCGACCCACTACGGGCGCATGTGCCCGATCGAGACGCCGGAGGGACCGAACATCGGCCTGATCGGCTCGCTCTCCTCGTTCGCCCAGATCTCCGAACACGGCTTCGTCACGACCCCCTACCAGGTGGTCAAGGACGGCGTCGTCACCGACGAGATCGTCCACCTGGACGCGACCCAGGAGGAGGAAAAGGTGATCGCCCAGGCCAACGCCCAGGTCGATCCGGAGACGAAGAAACTGAAAGGCCCGCAGGTGCTGGTGCGCGCGGCGGAGCAGGAGTACGCCAGCGCGACGCCCAAGGAAGTCGACCTGATGGACGTCTCGCCGACCCAGATCTGGTCGGTGGCGACGGCGCTGATCCCCTTCCTCGAGCACGACGACGCCAACCGGGCGCTGATGGGCTCCAACATGCAGCGCCAGGCGGTGCCGCTGCTGAAGCCCGAGCCGCCGCTGATCGGCACCGGCATGGAGCGCCGCGCCGCGGTCGACACCGGCGACGTGATCCTGGCCGAGAGCGAGGGCGAGGTCAGCCACGTCGACTCGGACAAGATCGTCGTCAGCCACGGCTCGAAGAAGGACGAGTACCCGCTGCACAAGTTCATGCGCTCCAACCAGGGGACGATCATCCACCAGCGGCCGATCGTCGCCAGCGGGCAGAAGGTGAAGGCGGGCGACGTGCTCGCCGACGGCTCCTCGACCGCGGGCGGCGAGATCGCCCTCGGCAAGAACTGCCTGGTCGCCTTCATGTCCTGGGAGGGCTACAACTTCGAGGACGCGATCATCCTCTCCGAGCGCCTGGTCAAGGACGACGAGATGACCTCGATCCACATCGAGGAGTACGAGATCGACGCCCGCACGACCAAGCTCGGCGACGAGGAGATCACCCGCGACATCCCCAACCGCTCCGAGGAGAGCCTGCGCAACCTCGACGAGCGCGGCATCGTCCGCGTCGGCGCCGAGGTCAACTCGGGCGACCTGCTGGTCGGCAAGGTGACGCCGAAGGGCGAGACCGAGCTGACCGCGGAGGAGAAGCTGATCCGCGCGATCTTCAAGGAGAAGGCGCGCGAGGTCCGCGACACCTCGCTGAAAGTCCCGCACGGCGAGGGCGGCGTCGTGATCGACGTGCTCACCTTCAGCCGCGACGAGGGCGACGACCTGCCGCCCGGCGTCAACGACCTGGTCCGCGTCTACGTCGCGACCAAGCGCAAGATCGCCGAGGGCGACAAGCTCGCCGGCCGTCACGGGAACAAGGGTGTGATCTCGAAGATCGTGCCCGAAGAGGACATGCCCCACCTCGCCGACGGCACGCCCGTCGACGTGATCCTCAACCCGCTCGGCGTGCCGAGCCGGATGAACATCGGCCAGGTGCTGGAGACGCACCTCGGCTGGGTCGCCGGCAACGGCTGGTACGACGACGGCTCGGACTCCTACAGGGAGGCGCACGCCGAGGGCGGCGACGGCCGCGTCTACGTGGCCACGTCGGTCTTCGACGGCGCCAGCGTCGAGGACGTCGACGAGGCGCTCGTGCAGTGGCAGGAGCAGAACTCCGAGCGCGGCATCGACCTCGGCGTCGACAAGCGCGAGCGCGCCGGCGCCCGCGCCGAAGGCGCGATGCAGCTCTACAACGGCCGCACCGGCGAGCCCTACGAGGGCAAGGTCACGGTCGGCTACATGTACATCCTCAAGCTGCTGCACCTGGTCGACGACAAGATCCACGCCCGCTCGACCGGCCCCTACTCGCTGGTCACCCAGCAGCCGCTGGGCGGCAAGGCGCAGTTCGGCGGCCAGCGCTTCGGCGAGATGGAGGTCTGGGCGCTGGAGGCCTACGGCGCCGCCTACACGCTCCAGGAGATGCTCACGGTCAAGTCCGACGACACGGTCGGCCGGGTCAAGGCATACGAGGCGATCGTCAAGGGCGAGAACATCCCCGAGCCCTCGATCCCGGAGTCGTTCAAAGTCCTGCTCAAGGAGATCCAGAGCCTCTCGCTCGACGCCAACGTCGTCTCCGAAGGCGGCGACGTCGAAATCTCCGAGGAGGACGACGACCTGCTGAAAGCCGCCGAGGAGCTGGGCATGGACCTGACCGGGGTCCGCGCCGAGGGCGCCAACGGCGACGGCGCGGCCGACGAGAAGGAGGAGCAGGTGGTCGCCGAGGGCGAGGGCGGCTCCGACGACGGCGGCGGTGGAGACGGAGCCGAAGCTGAGGCCGAGGCCAAAGAAGAGACGAAGGTGGAGGACTGAGGATGATCGACATCAACAACTTCGACGCGATCGAGATCGGCCTCGCCTCCTCGAAGAAGATCCGCTCCTGGAGCTGGGGCGAGGTCACCAAGCCGGAGACGATCAACTACCGCACGCTGAAGCCGGAGAAAGACGGCCTCTTCTGCGAGCGCATCTTCGGTCCGACCAAGGACTGGGAGTGCTACTGCGGCAAGTACAAGCGGGTCCGCTACAAGGGCATCGTCTGCGAGCGCTGCGGGGTCGAGGTGACGCGCTCGAAGGTGCGCCGCGAGCGCATGGGCCACGTCGACCTGGCCGCGCCGGTCTCCCACATCTGGTTCTTCAAGGGCGTCCCGAGCCGCATCGGCTACCTGATCGACATGGCGCCGAAGGAGCTCGAGAAGGTCCTCTACTTCGCCGCCTCGATGGTGACCTGGGTCGACACCGAGGCCCGCGACAAGGACCTCGGCAAACTCGAGAAAGAGGTCAAGAAGGTCAGCGACGGCTACGAGGCCGAAAAGCAGAAAAGGACGCAGGAGCTGAGCGAGTCGCTCGAGCGCCGGATCAAGTACCTCGAAGAGGGCGCCCAGGACAAGTTCGACGACGACGACCACATCTGGGCCGACTCGCTGAAACTGACCGCGGCGCAGCTGCGCAAGCTCAAGGACGACGAGCGCGCGAAGATGATCAAAGAGCTGCGCAAGACCTTCGACGCCGAGATCTCCGACACCGAGGCCTACATCGAAGAGGCGATCGAGCGGATGGACGAGGTCTGGAAGATCTTCACCGAGATGAAGCCGAAGGACGTCGTCAACGACGAGACCGTCTTCCGCGAGCTCAAGGACCGCTTCGGCTCGCCCTTCGGTTGGGGCGAGTACTTCCGCGGCGGGATGGGCGCCGAGGCCGTGCGCGACCTGCTCGAGCAGGTCGACCTGGAGGCCGAATGCGAGGAGCTGGAGCAGGTCATCAACAGCTCCAAAGGCCAGAAACAGGCGCGCGCCGTGAAGCGGCTGAAAGTCGCCTCCGCCTTCCTCAACTCCGACAACAAGCCCGACTGGATGATCCTCGACTGCGTGCCGGTGATCCCGCCGGAGCTGCGGCCGATGGTGCAGCTCGACGGCGGCCGCTTCGCGACGTCGGACCTCAACGACCTCTACCGGCGCGTGATCAACCGCAACAACCGGCTGAAAAGGCTGCTCGACCTCGGCGCGCCCGAAATCATCGTCAACAACGAGAAGCGGATGCTCCAGGAGGCCGTCGACGCGCTGTTCGACAACGGCCGCCGCGGCCGCCCGGTCACCGGGCCCGGCAACCGCCCGCTGAAGTCGCTCTCCGACATGCTCAAGGGCAAGCAGGGGCGCTTCCGCCAGAACCTGCTCGGCAAGCGCGTCGACTACTCGGGCCGCTCGGTGATCGTCTCCGGCCCGAGCCTCCAGCTACAGCAGTGCGGCCTGCCGAAGCTGATGGCGCTCGAGCTGTTCAAGCCGTTCATCATGGCCCAGCTGGTCGAGCGCAAAGCGGTGCAGAACATCAAGGCGGCGAAGAAGATGGTCGAGTCGATGGTGCCCGAGGTCTGGGACGTGCTCGAGGAAGTGATCCACGAGCACCCGGTGCTGCTCAACCGCGCGCCGACCCTGCACAGGCTCGGCATCCAGGCCTTCGAACCGGTGCTGGTCGAGGGCAAGGCGATCCAGGTCCACCCGCTGGTCTGCCACGCCTTCAACGCCGACTTCGACGGCGATCAGATGGCGGTCCACGTGCCGCTCTCCGCCGAGGCGCAGGCCGAGGCGCGGGTGCTGATGCTGTCGGCGAACAACATCCTCTCGCCCGCCCACGGGGCGCCGCTGGCGACGCCGACCCAGGACATGGTGCTGGGGATCTACTACCTCACCTACGGCCCGCCGGCCGCGGAGCTGGCGAAGCGCGACGAGGAGCTGAAGAAGGGCAAGGGCGGCGAGCTGAACGGCTCGGCGCCGAAGGTCTTCCGCTCCTCGCAGGAGGCCGAGCTGGTCTACGAGAACGGCGGCTGCAAGCTGCACGACATGGCCGAGTACCGGCGCGCCGGGCACGAGCACTTCCCGACCACGGTCGGGCGGATCATCTTCAACGAGAAGATCGAGCGCGCCCTCGCCGACGCGCTCGGCGACGAGTTCGACCCCGAGCACTTCGTCTTCGCCAACCAGGCGCTGAAGAAGCGCGACGTGAACGAGATGGTCTCCAACCTGGTCGAGGCCTACGGGGCGCCGGCGGTCTCGCGCGTGCTCGACGCGTTCAAGGACCTCGGCTTCCACTACGCCAGCCAGGCCGGGATCACGGTCGCCAAGAACAACGTCGTCTCGCCGCCCGACAAGGCCGAGATCCTCGATCGCTACGAGAAGCAGACGGCGGAGATCCAGGGCCAGTACGACGACGGCTACATCACCGCGGAGGAGCGCCACGAGGCGGTCACCTCGCACTGGAACAAAGCGACCGACGAGGTCGCCCAGGCGATGGAGGACAACCTCGACGAGCTCAACCCGATCTTCATGATGGCCAACTCGGGCGCCCGCGGCTCGTTCAAACAGATCCGCCAGCTCGCCGGGATGCGCGGCCTGATGGCCAACCCGAAAGGCGAGATCATCGAGCGGCCGATCAAGGCCAACTTCATGGAGGGCCTGACCGTGCTCGAGTACTTCATCTCCACCCACGGCGCGCGAAAGGGCCTCGCCGACACGGCGCTGCGCACGGCCGACTCGGGCTACCTGACCCGGCGCCTGGTCGACGTCGCCCAGGACGTGATCGTCCGCGACGAGGACTGCAAGACCAAAGACCACATCGAGATGGCGCTGCGCAAGGAGGACGGCTCGCTCAACGACAACCTGGCCGGCCGCCTGGCGGCGAAAAAGTTCGAGACCAAGCGCGGTCGCGAGCTGCTCAAGCGCAACCAGGAGATCACGATGGCCGAGGTCGAGGAGATCGCCGAGGCCTTCGGCGACGAGGAGGTCAAGGTCCCCGTCCGCTCGACGCTCAAGTGCGAGGCCGAGTCGGGCGTGTGCCGCGCCTGCTACGGCGTCGCCCCGGCGACCGGCTCGATGGTCGACATCGGCGACGCGGTGGGGATCATCGCCGCCCAGTCGATCGGCGAGCCCGGCACGCAGCTGACCATGCGCACGTTCCACACCGGCGGCGTCGCCGGCCAGGACATCACCCAGGGCCTGCCGCGCATCGTCGAGCTCTTCGAGGCGCGCAAACCGAAGGGTCTGGCGCAGATGGCCGAGGAGGCCGGCAAGGTCTCGATCGAGGAGACCGACAAAGCGCTGAAAGCGATCATCACCAGCTCGGACGGCGAAGAGCAGAGCTACAGCTTCCCGCCGCGCACGCGGCTGCACGTCTCCGACGGCGACAAGGTCGAGGTCGGTCAGCAGCTCAACGAGGGCTCGCTCTACCCGGCCGACCTGCTGACGATCCGCGGCCGCACCGACACCGAGCTCTACCTGGTGGCCGAGGTGCAGAAGGTCTACCGGGCGCAGGGCGTCGACATCAACGACAAGCACATCGAGCTGATCGCGCGGCAGATGCTGAAGAAGGTGAAAGTCGAGTCGAAGGGCTCGACCGAGCTGCTGCCCGGCCAGCTCGAAGACCGCGGCGCGCTCAAACGGCTCAACAAGCAGGTCAAGTCCGACGGCGGCACGCCGGCGAAAGGCGAGGAAGTCATCCTCGGCATCACCAAGGCCTCGCTGGCGACCGAGTCGTTCCTCTCGGCGGCCTCCTTCCAGGAGACGACGAAGGTGCTC
>CAVSGL010000004.1:0-156420 GCA_963727465.1 uncultured Solirubrobacterales bacterium
TGCGGTGGGTCTCCTTCATCGCGTCGCGGTAGATGTCCTCCATCGCCACCCCCGCGTCGAACGACTCGCGGGCCCGCTGGGCGCCGTTGCGCTCGGGGAGCCGCGGATCTATGCCGAGCGCCTCGCGAGCGGGCCTCGTCCACTCGAGCAGGCCCTCGAGCGCCGCCCGCGCCTCGACCTCCACCCCGCGCCGGAAGTCGATCATCCTGCCGCTCATCCCGTGGCGGATCGCCCGCCAGAGGTTCTCCTCGATCTCGCGGTCGCGCAGCGGCGTCCCGGCTCCGTCGTAGCCGTGCTCGTCGTAGTCGAGCGCGGCCTGGGCGATGCAGGCGGCGATCAGCGCCGCCACGCCGAACGACTCCTCGCCGCGCGTCTGCGCGTCGCAGATCCGCACCTCGACGGTGCCGAAATCGTGGTGGGGGCGCACGCTCCACCAGAGCTGGGTCGACTCGACCACGGTCCCGGTCCGCTGTAGCGTCGCGACGAAGTCCGCGTAGCTGTCCCAGTCGCCGAACGGGCTCGGCACCCCGCAGCGGGGAAAGGTCCGGGTGAAGATCTCGGTGCGCACCGTGTGCAGGCCGGTATCGCGGCGGTCGAGGAAGGGCGAGTTGGCGGAGACCGCGAGCAGCAGCGGCAGCAGCTCGCGCAGCCAGTCGCAGACCGCGACCGCGCGGTCGGCGCCGCGCACGCCCATGTGGACGTGCAGGCTCCAGGTGTTGTTGCGCTGCGCGACCCAGCCGAGTTCGCTGCGCAGGCGGTTGTAGTGGGGCGTGTCGATGATCCGCTGGTCGAGGTAGCTCGCCCAGGGATGGGTGCCCATCGCCGCCAGCCCCAGGCCCATCCGCTCGACCAGCTCGAACAGCCGCGCGCGCCGCGCGCGCTGCGCGTCCATCGCCGCGGCGAAGCTCTCGCAGCGCCCCGAGCGGATCTCGATCTCCGAGGCGATCAGCTCCCCCGCCGCCGACGCGGCCAGGACCTCGTCCTCCTGACAGGCGGCGTAGACGTCCTCGAAGCGGTGCTCGAGCTCCAGCGTCGCCGGGTCGAGGATCGCGAACTCCTCCTCGAGGCCGATCGTGAAGTCGGTCGAGGACTCGAATCTCTCCCGAGCCAGATCGAGGTCCATCTGGCTAGGTCAAGTAGAAATACAGCGCGTAGAGCAGGTCGACGGCGGGGCTGGACGTGTGCACCGTCACCTCCGGCGGCACCTGGAGCAGCTGCTCGGAGTAGTTGAAGATGATCTTCACGCCGGCCTCGACCAGGCGGTCGGCGACGGCCTGGGCGGCGTCGGCCGGCACGGCGAGCACGCCGACGACGATCTCCTGTTCGGCGACGATCGACTCCAGATCGGCGAAGTCGCGCACGGCGAGCTTGCCGACCTGTGTGCCGACCACCTCGGGGTTGATGTCGAACATCGCGACGACCTCGAAGCCGTGGTCGGCGAAGATGTCGGAGCTGGCGATCGCCTGGCCGAGGTTGCCGGCGCCGAAGAGGGCGATGTTGTGCTGACCGGAGGTGCGCAGGATCTTGCGGATCTCGCCGACCAGCGACTCGACGTTGTAGCCGACGCCGCGCTTGCCGAACTTGCCGAAGCCGGAGAGGTCGCGACGGATCTGGGTCGGGTTGATGTGCGTGTAGTCGGAGAGTTCCTGCGAGGAGATCGTCTCGCGGCCCATCTTGCGCGCCTGCGTGAGCACCTGTAGGTAGCGCGAGAGCCGTGCCGCGACGCCGAGCGAGAGGCGCTCGCCGTCAGCGATCAGGGCACCTGACACCTCAAGATCCTCCACCGCCGGGTCGATCATCGGCCACCACAGTATCGAGCCGCGCCCGAACGGAGGTTTGGTCGAGGACCAGCTCGGAGACGACCTCCCCGTTCAGCTCGAGCACCGGGATGCGCTCGAGCATCGCCCGCAGCAGCGTCTCGTCGCTCTCGATGTCGACCTCGTGGAGCTCGAAGGCGTAGCCCTCGCGGTGCAGGGCGACGAGCTGCTCCAGCGCCTGCTCGCAGAGGTGGCAGCCCGGGCGCGTGTAGAGAATCAAAGTCGCGCCTCCCTCGCGGCGCGAGGAATCAGAGATGGACGCTTGCTCGGTCGGCGCTCCGCCGCTCCGTGGATCGTGGGAATGCATCGTAGGCAAGGTACTCGGGGTAGGCGAGCGATGGGGCGAAGCGGGCGGCGGAGGCGATCATCGCGGCGTTGTCGGTGCAGAGCCGCAGCGGCACCAGCTTCAGCCGCAGGCCGCGCTCCTCGCAGAGCGCGGCGACCGCCTCGCGCAGCGGGCCGTTGGCGGCGACGCCGCCGCCCAGCGCCACGGCCTCCCACTCGCCGCGTTTCAGGGCACGCTTCAGTTTCGCCGTCAGCTGCCCGACCGCCGCCGCCTGGAAGCTGGCGGCGAGGTCGGCGCGCCGCTCCGCAACTCCCTCGGGACCGAGGTCGCGGCAGAGGTAGACCAGCGCCGTCTTCAGGCCGCTGAAACTGAAGTCGAGCCCCGGGTCGCGGGCCATCGCCACCGGCAGCTCGAACGCCTCCGGGTCGCCGTCCTCGGCCAGCCGCTGGAGCGCCGGGCCGCCGGGGAAGCCGAGGCCGAGCAGGCGGGCGACCTTGTCGAAGGCCTCGCCGGCGGCGTCGTCGAGCGTCTGCCCGAGCACCTCGTGCCCGGCGTGGTCGCGCACCCCCGCCAGCAGCGTGTGGCCGCCGCTGGCCACGAGGCAGAGGAAGGGCGGCTCGAGCGGTTCGGGCGCGAGGAAGTTGGCGGCGACGTGCCCCTGGAGGTGGTCCACGGGGATCAGCGGCAGGCGCCGCGCCGCCGCGATCGCCTTAGCGGTGGAGAGCCCGACGAGCAGGGCGCCGATCAGCCCCGGCCCCGCGGTGACCGCAACCGACTCGATCTGCTCCAGCGAGACGTCCGCCTCGCGCAGCGCGGTCCGCACCACCGGCACGGCCAGCTCGAGGTGATGACGAGAGGCGACCTCGGGCACGATGCCGCCGAACTTCGCGTGCGCCTCGTCCTGCGAGGAGATCACGTTGGCGAGGATCTGGTCGCCGTCGACGACCGCGGCGCAGGTGTCGTCGCAGGAGGTCTCGATCGCCAGGATCATCGGTCGGGCCGGCTCCTCAATCGAGCCACATGATCAGGGCGTCCTCGCCGTTGTCCTGGTAGTAGCGGGGACGCACGCCGGCCGAGCGGAAGCCGAGCTTCTCGTACATCGCGATCGCGTCGCGGTTGGAGACGCGCACCTCGAGCGTGAACGGCAGCTCGCCACCGGCCTCCTCGAGCAGCTGCGCGATCAGCCCGCTGGCGACGCCGCGGCGCCGCTGCTCCGGCGCGACCGCGACGTTCATCACGTGCCAGACGCGGTCGTAGCGCGAGCAGACCAGGTAGCCGAGCAGCTCGTCGCCGGCGGTGGCGGCGAGGCAGATGCCCGACGGCTTCGAGAGCTCGAGCACGAACATCGCCAGCGACCAGGGCGCCGGGAACGAGCGCCGCTCGATCGAGATCACCGCCGGCAGGTCGCTGTAGGCGAGCCGGCGCAGCGATCGATCGCCGCTCAGCTCACTCGGCCGCTTGGAGAGGGTCTCGCTCACGCCACCGTTCCGCGTCGGGGGGTCTCAGGTAGATCGGGGCGATCGAGTCCGACTCGTCCTCGTCCGGGGCGGCGACCGCGAGAGCGCAGATGTGCCGCGCGGCGACGCGGTGGACGGGGTCGGCGTCGTCGGGTATCTCAACCGCCTCGCTCGTCAAGTGCTGACGAAATCGTACCGCGCCCGATCCGCCGCACAGCGCCGCCTGCGGCAGCTCGGCGAGCTGCTCGCCGAGCTGCTCGGGCGCGCTCAGCCGCGGCCCCCAGGAGCGCTCTCCGCCGGGCGCGTAGAGCGCCGCCGCGACCTCGCCCCGGCGGGCGTCGAGCACGGCGATCCGGGCGCGTTCGCCGGCCGCCTCGCCCAGTCCCCGCGCCAGCGCGTCGAGGGTGCCGACGCCGCTCAGCGGCAGTCCCCGGCTGAGGCCCAGCGCCCGCGCCGTCGCCAGGCCGACGCGCAGGCCGGTGAAGGAGCCCGGCCCGACGCCGACGGCGATCCGGCCGACCCCCGCCCAGCCGCCGGCCGCCTCGGCGGCCCGCTCGATCTCCGCGAGCAGCGCCGTCGTGTGCTGCGGCCCACCCTTCTCGGAGAGGCCGCGCAGGGCCTCGTAGAGCGGCTCCCCGCCGCGCGCCGCGGCGACCGCCGTGTCGGCGGTGGCGGTGTCGAAGCCGAGCACCGCCGCCGCGGGGTTACTTGCCGCCGCGCTTATGGCTGCGCTCGGGGACGAAGAAGTAGAAGAGCCCGACCCGCTTGCCCTGCACGAACCACGTCACCTTGTGTTTGCCGGGGATGTTGGACGTGATCTTGTTCACGTAGAGCGTGCCCTGTTTCGCTTCCTGCTTGGGAGCGCAGAGGTTTTTCTTGGTCGGGAATTTGACGCAGACCGTGTAGAAGACGTCGCCCAGGTTGCTGCGGAAGAAGGCGCCCTTCTTGCGCGGCTTCTGGCAGATGTGGGACGGCTTCGCCTTCTGCGAGAGGCCGCAGGCGACGTAGTGCCTGAAAGCGGCTCGCTTCGCCGTGGCGGGCGAGGCACTGGCCAGCAGCGCGACTCCCAGCGCGATCACGGTCAGCGTCTTCAGTCCCTTCATCTGGCGAGATC
Source organism: uncultured Solirubrobacterales bacterium (assembly GCA_963727465.1). Classification (GTDB taxonomy): domain Bacteria; phylum Actinomycetota; class Thermoleophilia; order Solirubrobacterales; family 70-9; genus VRUE01. The sequence goes on from CAVSGL010000004.1 coordinate 4,675, forward strand.
CTCCATTCGGTTGCGTGAGCGGGCGATGCTACAGAGAGGCATCCCCGCAACATCCACTCCCGAAACACGCCTATCCGGGCGGGGATGCGCCGCCTGGCCCGCTCAGCTCGATTTTTCGGCGGCGCTCGCCGAGGTGGGCGATGCGAACGGCGATCACCCGCCGGCCGGCGAGTTGCGGCTCGGCCGCCGCCGGCCACTCGACGAAGCCGACCGAGGCCGGGTCGAGGTAGTCGTCGAGCAGCGCCGGGTCCTCGTCGCCGAGGCCGCCGAGGCGGTAGAGGTCGAGGTGGGACACGGGCAGGCGGCCGCCGTAGCGCTGCCCGATCGTGAAGGTCGGCGAGGTGACCGGGCCCTCGACGCCGAGCGCCCGGCAGGCGCCGCGGATCAGCGTCGTCTTGCCGGCGCCGAGATCGCCGCTGACCACGACCACGTCGCCGGCGGCGAGGTCGGCGGCGATCTTCGCCCCGACCGCTTCGGTCTCGGCGGCCGAGCCGCTCTCGAGCGTCTCCACCGCGCTCAGCCGAAGAAATCGAGCTGGTCGGCCGGATCCTCCGCCGGTGGCGCGGCGGCCTCCCCGTCGTCCCGCTCGGCTGCCTCGATCTCCTCTTCCAGCTCCTCGTCGCTCGCCGGCGGCGGGCCGGCGATCAGCTTCGGCAGCAGCTCGAAATCGGCGCGCAGCTGCTCCTTGACCGCGGGCGTGCGCAGCCCGGCGGCCGGGTGGAAGAGCGGCAGCAGAAAGACCGTGCGGCCGCCGAAGCTGTGCACCTGCGGAGTTCCCCGCACGCGCGTGATTCCGGCCGGGTTGCCGCTCAGCAGCTTCGTCGCGAAGTTGCCCAGGGTGCAGACGACGCGCGGCTCGATCAGCCGCACCTGCTCGAACAGGTACGGCTTGCAGGCCTCGATCTCCAGCGGCTGGGGGTCGCGGTTGCCGGGCGGGCGGCTCTTCAGCACGTTGGCGATGAAGACGTCGTCGCGCTCCAGGCCGATGCCTTCGAGCAGCTCGTTGAGCAGCTGGCCGGCGCGGCCGACGAACGGCAGCCCCTGGCGGTCCTCGTCGGCGCCCGGCGCCTCGCCGACGAACATCACCTCGGCGTCGGCGTCGCCGGCGCCGAAGACGGCCCTGGTCCGCGTCTCATGCAGCGGGCACCTCGTGCAGGCCTGGACTTCCTCGTAGAGGTCGACCAGCTCGGCGCGCCGCTCCTCGGCCGTCATCGGCGCAATGCTAGCCGCGTATCCAACATTCACCACACCAGGGCTGGGTGAATATTGGATGCGTCGCTACAGCGGCTCCCACTCCCACGCCTGCTTGGATGAGAGGCCGTCCTTCTGCTCCATGTAGAGGCGGAACTTGGCCAGCTCTTCGGGGTCGATCCCGTAGACGTGCTCGGCGGCCGGGAAACGCTGCGAGCGCACCTCGTCGACGTAGCGGCCGACGCCCTCGACCATCGCCGCGTGGATCTCGGCGTAGCGCTTGACGAATTTGGGCGAGCGCCCGGTGGTGATCCCGAGCAGGTCGTGGTAGACGAGCACCTGGCCGGCGGTGGCCGGGCCGGCGCCGATGCCGATCGCCGGGATCTCGAGCTGCTCGGCGATCAGCTCCGCGATCGCCGCCGGCACCGCCTCGAAGACGACCGCGAAGCAGCCGACCGACTGCAACGCCAGGGCGTCCTCGAGCAGCTGGATCGCACCCTGCGCCGACTTGCCCTGGGTCCTGTAGCCGCCCAGCGCGGTGGCGGTCTGCGGAGTGAGGCCGACGTGGCCCATGACCGGGATGCCCGCCCGCACGATCGCCCGCGCGCGCTCGACCGAGGTTCCCCCCGCCTCGAGCTTGACCACCTGGCAGCCGGTCTCCTTGACCAGCCGCTGGGCGCTCTGCACGGCGAGCTCGTTGCTCGCCTCGTAGCTGCCCATCGGCATGTCGCCAACCATCAGCGCGGTCTCGGTGCCGCGGCGGACGGCCTTGCCGAGGGTGATCATCTCCTCGATCGAGACCGGCTCGGTGCCCGAGTAGCCGAGCACGACCATCGCCGCGGTGTCGCCGACGAGGACGAGGTCTACCCCGGCCTCCTCGGCCACCCGGGCCGAGGGGTAGTCGTAGGCGGTGACCATGACGATCGGTTCGCCCGCCGCCTTCATCTCGGCCAGGCGCGGCAGGGTGACCGGCTTGCGCTCGGCGGGCATCAGGCGACCTCCACCGGCGCGGTCAGCAGCACCTCGGGGTGGCTGTCGACGGCGACCGGCGCGTTGTCGTCGTCGACGTGGACGACGACCGGCGCGTAGCTCTCCATGTCGCGCTCGTCGTAGGCGCCGAAGGAGGCGACGATGATCTTGTGGCCCGGGCGGGTCAGGTGCGCGGCGGCGCCGTTGACCTGCATCGCCCCCGAGCCGGGCTCGCCGTCGATCACGTAGGTGACGAAGCGGGCGCCGTTGTCGATGTCCCAGACGTGGACCTGCTCGTTGGTGACCAGGTCCGCCTGCGCCATCAGCTCCGTGTCGACCGTGATCGAGCCGATGTAATCGACGTCGCAGTCGGTCACCGTAGCCCGGTGGATCTTCGACTTCAGCATCTGCCTCTGCATTACCCCTCCTCTGTGGGCCGACGGGCCGATTTCCCGCCATATGGGCGTATTTTCGTCCCGTCGGCGGGAAGTTCGGTGTTGTCTATTAGGCGGGCGCTGCCGACTTGGGCGGCGAGCGCGACCAGGACCGGGCGGCCGTCCAGCTCGGTCACCGGGGTCAAGTTCTCCGCGTCGCGGGCCTCGAGGTACTCGGGCTCGATCCCGGCCTCGGCCAGCACGGCGTGGCCGGCGCGCAGGCCGGCCGCAAGCGAGTCCTCGGCGGCGACGCGCTCGACCTCGCGCAGGGCGCGGCCCAGCGCCGTCGCCCGCTCGCGCTCCTCGGCGCTCAGGTAGGCGTTGCGCGAGCTCATCGCCAGCCCGTCGGGCTCGCGCACGATCGGCAGCGCCTCGATCCGCACCGGGATGTCGAGGTCGCGGACCATGCGGCGGATCGCCGCCACCTGCTGGGCGTCCTTGCGGCCGAAGTAGGCGACGTCGGGCTGGACCGTGTTGAGCAGCTTGGCGACGACGGTGGTGACGCCGCGAAAGTGCTCGGGGCCGCGGCGCGCCGGGTCGCCGCAGAGGACCTCGGTCAGGCCGCCGACCTCGACCGTGGTCGCGAACCCGTCGGGGTAGACCCCCTCGACCGGCGGCGCGTAGATCAGGTCGACGCCGGCCTCGGCGGCCAGCTCCGTGTCGCGCCGCTCGTCGCGCGGGTAGCGGTCGAGGTCCTCGCCCGGCCCGAACTGGGTCGGGTTGACGAAGAGGCTCATCACGACCACGTCGCACTCGGCGCGGGCGGCGCGCAGCAGCGAGAGATGGCCCTCGTGCAGGTAGCCCATCGTCGGCACGAGGCCGAGCGAGCGGCCCGCTGCCCGTTCGGCGGCAAGGATCGCTCGCAGCTCGTCCTTGGCGCGGACGAACTTCACGCCTGCTCTTGCATGCGGTGGCTCGGTCAGTGCGAGGTTCATGGGGTCCATGCCCTGTCGGGGTCACGGCCGGTCACTGAAGTATAGGCACGCCCTACCGGCGGAATTCGATGCGTTTGATCACACGGGCGGGGGCGCCCGCCGCGACCGAGCCGGACGGGACGTCCTGGGTGACGACGGAGTTGGCGCCGATCACGCAGCGCTCGCCGATCGTCACGCCGCTGGTCACGACCACGTTGACGCCGAGCCAGCAGTTGGCGCCGATCGCGACCGGGCCCTTGCTGGTGAAGCCCTGCCAGGTGACCGGCGTCTCGGGGTCGTCGACGCGGTGCTCGGCGTCGCCGACGAAGCAGCCGTTGGCGAGCATCGTGTGGGCGCCGATCTCGATCCGCTCCTGCGCGGCGAGCATCGTGTTGCGGTTGAGGAAGCAGCCGGCGCCGATCTCGATCCGCGCCTGCGGGGCGAGCGTCAGCCAGCAGCCCGGCTCGAGCAGCGTCCCCGCGCCGATCGTCAGCCGGCCCTCGTCGAGCGCCTCGAGCAGCTCGCCCTCGACCGGCTGGCGGACGAAGAAGCCGCCGCGCGCCGCGTGCCGCGCGAGGCGCAGGCGCCGCAGCGGGCGCCGGTTGCGCTCATACCAGCGTCGCTTCTGCCACCAGAGTCGCCAGCCGCCGCTCATCGGACGCATAGACTGACGGGCGTGAGCGATCTGCGCGGCGGCATCGACCTCGGCGGAACCAAGATCCAGACGGTTGTCGTCGAGGCCGACGGCACCCTGCGCGGCGAAGCGCGCGAGGAGACGCCGACCGAGGGCGGGCCCGCCGACGTCGCCAAGGCGATGGAGGACGCGCTGCGCGAGGCTGCCGCGGCGGCGGCCGTCAAGCCGGAGGATCTGCGCGGGATCGGCGTCGGCTCGCCCGGCGACGCCGACGGCAGGACCGGCGTCGTCTCCGGCGCCCGCAACCTGCCGGGCTGGAACGGCAGCTTCGCGCTCGGCGAGACGCTCTCACAGGCGCTCGGCACGGAGGTGCGGATCGGCAACGACGTCCAGGTCGCGGTCGAAGGCGAGTACGCGCTCGGCGCCGGCAAAGGCCTGGGCTCGCTGCTCGGCGTCTGGTGGGGCACCGGCGTCGGCGGCGGCATCGTCATCGACGGCAAGCCCTGGCTCGGCCGCGGCGCCGCGGCCGAGATCGGCCACATGGTCGTCAAGCGCAACGGCGCCCGCTGCCCCTGCGGACGGCGCGGCTGCATGGAGGCCTACGCGGGGCGCGCGGCGATGGAGTCGAAGGCGCGGCGCGACCTCGCCAAGGGCGTCGAGACCGACCTCTTCCACGTGATGAAGAAGCGCGGCAAAGACCGGCTGACCAGCTCGGTCTGGGAGCACGCCCTGCGCGAGGGCGACGCGCTCACCGAGAGCCTGCTGCGCCGCGCGATCCGCTACCTCGGCACCGGCATCGCCTCGGCTCAGAACCTGCTCGACGTCGAGGCGATCGTGATCGGCGGCGGGCTCGGCGTGCGCTTCGGCGACCGTTTCATGGAGGACCTCGAGGGCGAGATGCACAAGCACCTCTTCGTCAGCGGGAACCCGCCGCAGATGAAGATCGCCGAGCTCGGCGACCTCGGCGGCGCGATCGGCGCCTCGCTGCTCGTCGGACCCTGACCCCGCCCGCGGTCGAGCTTTTCGCCGCTATGCGGTCATAACCTCGACCGCGCTGGCGTTCAGTCGTCGGACCCTGACCCCGCCCGCGGTCGAGCTTTTCGCCGCTATGCGGTCATAACCTCGACCGCGCTGGCGTTCAGACGCGGCCCTCGGCCTGGCGGCGCATCCTCGCCAAGGCGTCGACGACTACCGCGGCGAGCAGGACGCCGCCGGTGACCATGAATTTGACCGAGGATTCGAGCGCCAGCAGGTCCATCCCGTTGGAGATCGAGCCGATCACGATCGCACCGAGCAGCGCCGACCAGACCGAGCCGCGGCCACCGAAGAGGCTGGTGCCGGCGATCACCGGGCCGGCGATCGCGAGCAGCAGCAGGTCGCTGCCGCCCGAGCTCTGGTTGACCGCAAGCAGGCGCGAGGCGGCCATGACACCGCCGACCGCGGCCATCGAGCTGCAGAGGGTGAAGGCGACGATGCGGATGCCGTCGACCCGGATGCCGGCGCGACGGGCCGCCTCGGCGTTGCCGCCGACGGCGAACAGGTGGCGACCGAACGTCGTCCGGGTGGTCAGCAGCTGGAAGCCGATCACGAAGGCGAGCAGGATCAACGCCGCCAGCGGCAGGCCGCGGTCGGAGTTGAAGATCAGCAGCGCCACGATCGCCACCGCGGAGAAGACGATCACGCGCAGAAGCAGCAGGCCGAAGGGCTCTGAGGTCACGCCCCTGCTCACTCGCCGCCGGTAGCCGCCGAGGGTGACGAGGGCGAAGACGCCGATCGCCGCCGCGGTGATGGTCCAGCCGACGCCGGGCGAGTAGAAGGTGTTGGCGAGGTCGGTGACGCTCGAGTTGGTCAGGTTGACCGTGCCGGTCTTGCCGAGCACCTGCAACAGCGCTCCCTGCCAGGCGAGCAGGCCCGCCAGGGTGACGACGAAGGAGGGGATGCGGAAGCGCGTATAGAGCGAGCCCTGGAGCAGGCCGATCGCGGCGCCGACCGCGACGCCCGCGACGATCGCCAGCACCGGGTTCCAGCCGTGCTGGACGTTGAGCACGGCCATTACCCCGGCGGCGAGGCCGCTGACCGCGCCGATCGAGAGGTCGATCTCCCCGAGCAGCAGGGCGAGCACGACGCCGACAGAGATCAACGCCACCGGGGTGATCTGGAGGAAGAGGTTGGTCAGGTTGGTGGCGGAGAGGAAGCGATCGTTCTGTAGCTGGAAGATGATCCAGATCAGGGCGATCGCGAAGATCACCCGCAGCGAGACGAGGTCGCCCTGGAGGAAGCGGCGCGTGATCTCGCGCCGGCTGACCCGCTCGCTGGGCGACTCGGCCGGCGCGGCGGAGTCCGGGATCGCGATCCTCATCGCTCGTCCTCCTCGGAGTTGCCGGAATTGCCGTTGCCGTTGCCGAACTCGGCGCCGGTGATCGCGCCGACGATCTGCTCCTCGGTCGTGTCGTCGACGCCGAAGTCACCGGCCTTGCGGCCGAGCCGCAGGACGAAGATCCGGTCGCAGACCTCGAACACGTTGGAGAGGTTGTGGCTGACGACGATCACGCCGAGGTCGCGCTCGCGCAGCCGCTTGATCAGCCCGAGGACCTGTTTGGTCTGCGGCACGCCGAGCGCCGCGGTCGGCTCGTCGAGCATGACCAGCTTCGGCTCGCCGAGCAGCGAGCGCGCCACGGCGACCTGCTGGCGCTGCCCGCCCGAGAGGGTGCCGACCTCCGAGCGCACGCTGGGAATCGTCACCGAGAGCTGCTCGAGCAGCTCGTGCGCGCGTCGCTCCATCGCCGTCTCGTCGAGCACCCGCGCGAGATGCCCTGGGCCGCCGGCAATCTCCTCCCGGCCGAGGAAGAGGTTGGCGACCACGTCGAGGTTGTCGCAGAGGGCGAGGTCCTGGTAGACGGTGGCGATTCCCAGCTCGGTCGCCGAGTTCGGCCCTTTGATCCTCACCGGCTCGCCTTCGAAGCGGAACTCGCCCGCGTCGATCGAGTAGATCCCGGCGATCGACTTGACCAGCGTCGACTTGCCGGCGCCGTTGTCGCCGACCAGGCCGACGACCTCGCCGGCGCTGACGGTGAAGTCGACTTCGTCGAGCGCCTGCACCGGGCCGAACCGCTTGCTGACCCCCTTCATCGAGAGAACCGCGCCGTTATCGCTCATCTGGCTCCCGTCGCTGGTCCCGGGCGGGCCGCGTCGCGGCCCGCCCGGTTCCGGTTCGTCCTATTCGATGCCCGCTTCTTCGCAGGCCTTCTTGTAGGCCGGGGTGCAGATTTCGCTCGCGGACCAGAATTCGTCCGCGACGATCGTTTCGTCGATGTTGTCTTTGGTCACGGCCGTCGGTTCGAGCAGGACCGAGGGCACGTCTTCGACTTCGTTGTTGACCTTGCCGTTGACCAGGCCGGAGGGCACTTCTTCGCCTTCGACCAGGGCGACGGCCATTTCGGCGGCCGCGTTGGCCTCCGGTTCGATCGCCTTGTAGACGGTCATGAACTGGGTGCCGGCGAGGATGCGCTGGATCGCTTCCAGTTCGGCATCCTGGCCCGTGGTGGGCTTCGAGGAGGGTTCGATCCCGGCCGACTTCATCGCCGCGATCGCGCCGCCGGCGGTGCCGTCGTTGGCCGCGTAGGTGGCTTCGAACCCGTTCTTGCCGAGCGCCGTGATCGCCTGTTCCATCTCGTTCTGGGCCTTGTCGGGGCTCCAGTCCGGGGTGTCGTATTCCTTTGCGATCTTCACGCCTTCCTTGTCGAAGACGCTTTGGGCGCCCTTCTTGAACAGGGTCGCGTTGTTGTCGGTGGGCGAGCCGTTGATCATCACGATCGGGCCGCTCGGGCTGCCTTCTTCCTTCAGCTTTTCCGACAGCGTTTCGCCCTGTAGTTCCCCGACCTTTTCGTTGTCGAAGGAGATGTAGTAGTCGACCGGCGCGCCGAGGACCAGGCGGTCGTAGCTGATCACCGGGACTTCTTCCTGCGTCGCTTTCTGCACCATCGCGCTCGCCGACGTCGCGTCGACCGCGTCGAGCACCATCACTTCGGCGCCCTGGGTCAGCGCCGCTTCAGCCTGCGACTGCTGCTGGCTGGCGTTCTGGTTGGCGTTGCTGTAGATGATTTCGCAGTCTTCGCAGAGTTCTTCGACCTTGGCTTCGAATTCGGGCCGGTCGTGGGCTTCGTAGCGGCTCGTCTTTGACTCCGGCAGGAGCAGCGCGATCTTGCCGCCGCTGCTGCTGCTGCCGCCGCAGCCCGCGGCAACCAGCGAGAGCGCCACAAGGCCTCCCGCGGCCAGCACCAGGACTCCCGTCTTGGCTCGTAAGGATTTCACCGATGACCTCCTCCAGTTGCACTCTCGTCATCCGGCGACCTCCCAGCCGCCCACTGAAGATATGCCCGATACGGCGGGTTTTCAAGCAGCGACCGGTTCGCGCCGCTTGCGGGCGCGCTTCGGCTTCGCCGGCTCGACCAGCTCGGCGAGGAAGCGGCCGGTGTGGGAGTCGCGGTTCGCCGCCACCTCCTCCGGGGTGCCGCTGGCGACCAGCTCGCCGCCATCCTCGCCGCCTTCGGGGCCGAGGTCGATCAGCCGGTCGGCGGTCTTGATCACGTCGAGGTTGTGCTCGATCACGACCACGGTGTTGCCCGCCTCGACCAGCCGGTCGAGCACGTCGAGCAGGCGCTGCACGTCGGCGAAGTGCAGGCCGGTGGTCGGCTCGTCGAGGATGTAGAGGGTGTCGCCGGTGGCGACCTTGGAGAGCTCGGTCGCCAGCTTCACCCGCTGCGCCTCGCCGCCGGAGAGCGTCGTCGCCGGCTGACCGAGGCGGATGTAGTCGAGGCCGACGTCGTGCAGCGTGCGCAGCCGGCGGGCGATCTTCGGCACGTTCTCGAAGAACTCGACCGCGTCCTCGACCGACATCTCGAGCACGTCGGCGATGCTCTTGCCCTTGAAGCGGACCTCGAGCGTCTCGCGGTTGTAGCGCTTGCCGTGGCACTGCTCGCAGGGCACGTAGACGTCGGGCAGGAAGTGCATCTCGATCTTGATCTGGCCGTCGCCGCGGCAGACCTCGCAGCGGCCGCCCTTGACGTTGAAGCTGAAGCGGCCCGGCTTGTAGCCGCGCGCCCGCGCCTCCTGGGTCTGCGCGAAGAGCTGGCGGATGTGGTCGAAGACGCCGGTGTAGGTGGCCGGGTTGGAGCGCGGCGTGCGCCCGATCGGCGACTGGTCGATGTTGATGATCTTGTCGATCTGGCTGAGCCCGTCGACGCCGTCGTGGGCGCCCGGGCGCAGCTTCGCCTGGTGCAGGCGGTTGGCGACCGAGTGGTGCAGGGTCTCGTTGACCAGCGTCGACTTGCCCGAGCCGGAGACGCCGGTGACGCAGCAGAAGACGCCGAGCGGGACCGCCACGTCGATCCCCTTGAGGTTGTGCTCGCGAGCGTTGCGGACGACGAGCGCCCCGCGCGGCTCACGCCGCTCGTCGGGCACCGCGATCGAGCGCTTGCCGGAGAGGTACTGGCCGGTCAGCGAGGCGGCGTTCCGCGCCACCGCGGCGGGCGTGCCGGCGGCGATCACGTGGCCGCCGTGCTCGCCGGCGCCCGGGCCGAGGTCGACGAGGTGGTCGGCGGCGCGCATCGTGCCCTCGTCGTGCTCGACCACGATCACGGTGTTGCCGAGGTCGCGCAGGCGGTCGAGCGTCCCGATCAGCTTCTCGTTGTCGCGCTGGTGCAGGCCGATCGAGGGCTCGTCGAGCACGTACATCACGCCGACCAGGCTCGAGCCGATCTGGGTCGCGAGGCGGATCCGCTGCGCCTCGCCGCCCGAGAGCGAGCGCGCCGAGCGGGCCAGCGAGAGGTAGCCGATGCCGACGTTCTCGAGGAAGGCGAGCCGTTCGGAGATCTCGCGCACGATCAGGCGCGCGATCGCCCGCTCGGTCTCGTTCAGCTCGAGCGCGTCGATCCAGGCGCTCGCCGCGCGCGCTGACAGCTCCGTGTACTCGGCGATGCTGAGCCCGCCGACGGTCACCGCGAGGCTCTCGGGGCGCAGCCGCGCGCCTTCGCAGTCCGGGCAGGGCTGCTCGGCCATGTAGCCCTCGATCCGCTCGCGGTTGGACTCCGAGTCGGTCTCCTCGTAGCGCCGCTCGAGGTTGTTGACGATGCCCTCGAAGCGCACCTTGTAGGAGCGACGCCGGCCGAAGCGGTTGGTGTAGGTGACCTGGTGGCGGTCGCCGCCGGTGCCGTAGAGGAAGATCTCCTTCTCCTTCTTCTTCAGCTTCGACCAGGGCGCGTCGGCGTCGACCCCGTACTCCTCGGCGACGGCGGCGATCAGCCGCTTCCAGTAAGCGGTGATGCCGCGGTTCCACGGCTGGAGGGCGCCCTCGGCCAGCGAGAGGGTCGGGTCGGGCACGACCAGCTCGGGGTCGATCACCTTCTGGAAGCCGAGGCCGTGGCAGCGCTCGCAGGCGCCGTGCGGCGAGTTGAAGGAGAAGATCCGCGGCTCCAGCTCGGGGATCGAGGTTCCGCACTCGAGGCAGGCGAACTGCTCGGAGAAGAGCATCGTCTCGGCGTCGTCGGCGGCGATCTCGACTTCGACCAGGCCGGCGGCGAGCCCCGCGGCGGCCTCGACCGACTCGGAGAGGCGGCGGCGCAGGTCGGGCTTCATCACCAGCCGGTCGACGACGACGGCGACGTCGTGTTTGTACTTCTTGTCGAGCGTTATCTCCTCGTCGAGCCGGCGCAGCTCGCCGTTGACCTTGACCCGCGAGTAGCCCTCGAGCCGCATCTGCTCGAGCAGCTTGCCGTACTCGCCTTTGCGCCCGCGCACGACCGGCGCCATGACCATGAACTTGGTCCCGTCCTCGAGCGTCATCAGCCGGTCGACGATCTGCTCCTGCGTCTGGCCGGCGATCTCCTTGCCGCAGGTCGGGCAGTGCGGCGTTCCGATCCGCGCCCAGAGCAGCCGCAGGTAGTCGTAGATCTCGGTCACGGTCCCCACGGTCGAGCGCGGGTTGCGCGAGGTCGTCTTCTGGTCGATCGAGATCGCCGGCGAGAGCCCCTCGATCGAGTCGACGTCGGGCTTCTCCATCAGGCCGAGGAACTGGCGCGCGTAGGCGGAGAGCGACTCGACGTAGCGGCGCTGGCCCTCGGCGTAGATCGTGTCGAAGGCGAGGCTCGACTTGCCCGAGCCGGAGAGCCCGGTGATCACGATCAGCGCGTCGCGCGGCAGCTCGACGTCGATGTCCTTCAGGTTGTGCTCGCGCGCACCCGAGATCACGATCTGCTCCGAGGCAGCCACTGAAGCCCATTCTAGGCAGGCGAACAGACGTTCCCCTCGGGCGAACCCCGCTCTATGCGCCGGAAACGTCGCTCAGCGGCCGATCGACTGCTGGTAGAGCGTGAAGCCGATGCCCGAGCAGACGGCGGCGATGATCCAGAAGCGCAGCATGATCTTCGTCTCCGACCAGGCCATCATCTCGAAGTGGTGGTGCAGCGGCGCCATCAGCAGGACGCGGCGGCGGAAGGCTTTGAAGGAGAAGACCTGGATCGCGACCGAGAGCGCCTCGATCACGAAGATGCCGCCGATGATGATCAGCAGAACCTCGGTCTGGGTCATCACGGCGAGCGCCCCGATCGCGCCGCCGAGGCCGAGCGAGCCGGTGTCGCCCATGAAGATCGAGGCCGGGAAGGCGTTGAACCAGAGGAAGCCGACGCAGGCGCCGACCAGGCAGGCCGAGAGCAGCGCCAGGTCCTGCTGCTGGTTGGCGACGAAGGCGATCGCCGTGTAGGCGAGCAGCACGATCGCGCAGGAGCCGGCGGCGAGGCCGTCGAGGCCGTCGGTCAGGTTGACGCCGTTCGACGTGCCGGCGATGACGAGGAAGACGAGGACGAAGTAGAGCACCGGACCGAGGTCGAGGCTGGCGTCGCCGATGCGGAACTCGAGCACCGGTTCCAGTCCGACCGAGTGGCGCGCGACCCACCAGAGGGCGAGCGCCAGCAGCAGCTGGACGACCAGCTTCCAGCGGGCGGAGAGGCCGAGCGAGCGGCGTTTGACGATCTTGGTGAAGTCGTCGGCGAAGCCGAGGGCGGCGCAGCCGAGGGCGACGCCGAAGACCGCGAGGCTCTGCGGATCGCGGTTGGAGAGGACCAGGTAGGGGACGATGATCGCGGCGAAGACGATCAGGCCGCCCATCGTCGGCGTGCCGGCCTTCGCGTGGTGCTCCTGCGGCCCGTCCTCGCGAATGTGCTGGCCGAACTCCTTCACCCGCAGGTACTCGATGAATTTGGGGCCGAGGAAGATGCAGATCAGCATCGCCGCCATGCCGGCGATCAGAACCTCACCCATCAGCGCAGCTCCTCCAGGGTTTCCGCGACGCCCTCGAGACCGGCCGAGCGCGAGCCCTTGACCAGGATCGCGTCGCCCGGCTCGAGCTGGGCGGCAAGCAGCTCGGCCGCCTCCGCGGGGTCGGCGACCAGCTCGTCGGGGTCGTAGTCGCGGGCCGGCTCGCCGACGCCGATCAGCACGTCGACGCCCTCGCTGCGGGCGTGGTCGCCGACTTCGCGGTGGAAGGCGGGCGCCTGCGGACCGAGCTCGGCCATCTCACCGAGCACGGCGATGCGCCGCTCCCCCTCGAGCGAGGCGAGGTGGTCGAGCGCCGCGCGCATCGAGACCGGGTTGGCGTTGTAGCAGTCGTTGACCAGGACGATCCCTTCGCCCAGCTCGAGGCGCTCGCCCCGAAAGCGGGAGAATCCTATGCTCGCAGCGCGGTCGGCCATACCCTCGAGCGGCGCCCCCAAAGCAACGCCGGCGCCGATCGCCGCCAGGGCGTTGGTCAGGTTGTGGCGCTCGGCGAAGGGGAAATGGAAGCGTTCGCGGCCGCTCGGCGTGACGACGAGGGCCTCGGCGACGCCGTCCTCGACCCGGACCTCGGCAGCGTCGACGTCGCCGCCCGGGCCAAAGCGCAGCAGCGCCGGCGCGGCGGACAGGTGCGGCTCGAGCTCTCCCGCCGCGACGGGCACGACGGCGGTGCCGTCGGCCGGCAGCGCCGCGAGGATCTCCGCCTTGGCGGCGGCGATCGCCTCGACCGATCCCAGCAGCTCGACGTGGACGGGACCGACGTTGGTGATCACCGCGACCTGCGGCTCGGCGATCGCCGCCAGCTCGGCGATCTGGCCGCTGCCCCGCATCGCCATCTCCAGCACGAGCAGATCGGTGTCCGCGGGCGCTTCCAGCACGGTCAGCGGCAGGCCGATCTCGGTGTTGAGGTTCTCCCGGTTGGCGTGGACCCTGCCCGGCAGCAGCGCCCGGGCGATGTCCTTGACCGAGGTCTTGCCGACCGAGCCGGTGATGCCGACGACCGGCACGCCGAGCTCGCGCCGCCAGGCGCGGGCGAGCTCCTGAAGCGCGGCGAGCGGATCGTCCACGGCGAAGATCCAGCCGCCCCCCCGAGCGCGGTCGAGGTTATCTTCGCTATCCGGAGAAAAGCTCGACCGCGCTGCCGATGGGCCGACGACGGCGCCCCAGGCGCCGGCCGCCAGCGCCGCCGGGGCGAACTCGCCGCCGTCGACGCGCTCGCCGCGCAGGCCGAAGAAGAGGTCGCCTTCGCCTGCCTCGCCCGAGTCGATGATCGCGCGCCGCGGCGGGTCGGGCGCGCCGCGGGCGAGAACCTCCGCGCCGATCGCGGCCGCGATCTGCTCGCCGCTGAGGTTCACGCCGAAGCCGCCGCCGGTGGGCTTCCGTCGAGCAGGCTGCGCAACTCCTCGCGGGCGACCTCGCGGTCGTCGAAGGGGATCTTGCGGCCATCCTCGAACTCCTGCCCCTGCTCGTGCCCCTTGCCGGCGATCACGACGGTGTCACCGGGTCGCGCCCGGGAGACGGCCAGTGCGATCGCGGCGCGGCGATCGACCTCGGTCTCGACCTCTCCCCCGCCCTCAGCGCCGGCCGCCACTTCGGCGACGATCGCCTCGGGGTCCTCGGAGCGCGGGTTGTCCGAGGTGACGATCGTCAGATCGGCGCCCTCCACCCCGGCGCGGCCCATCAGCGGCCGCTTGCCGCGGTCGCGGTCGCCGCCGGCGCCGAGCACGGCGACCACGCGGCCGGCCGTTAGGGCGCGCGCCGCCCGCAGCACGTTGACCAGCGAGTCGGGAGTGTGGGCGTAATCGACCAACACCGCGAACTCCTGCCCCTCGTCGATCGGCTCGAAACGCCCCGGCGGCGGCGATGCGTCGGCCAAGGCGGCCACCGCGTCGTCTGGCCTCACGCCAAGCGCCAGCGCCGCGGCAAACGCCCCGAGCGCGTTCTCGACGTTGAACTCCCCCACAAGCCGCGTGCGCACCCGCACCCCCGCGCCGACGGGACGATTTCCCTCCATATGGGCGTATTTTCGGCCCGTCGGCCCCTGGGTGACGACGAACTCGGTGCCAGCGGCGCCGAGGCGGACCTCGCTTGCCCTCAGGTCCGCCTCGGCGCCGCTGGCCGAGAACGTCACGCACTCGAATTCCTCCGCCAGGCGCCGCCCGTAGGGATCGTCGACGTTGACGATCGCCGTCCGCGGTTCCATCTCGAAGAGCAGGCGCTTGGAGCGGAAGTAATCCTCCATGTCGGCATGGAAGTCGAGGTGGTCCTGGGTCAGGTTGGTGAACAGGGCGACGTCGAAGCGGATCGCGCCCGCGCGGTGCAGGGCCAGCGCGTGCGAGGAGACCTCCATCGCGCAGGCGGCGTCGCCCCCGTCGAGCATGGTCCGGAACGTCCGCTGTAGGTCGATCGCCTCCGGCGTCGTCCGCTCGACCTCCTGCTCGGCGCCGCCGGCGACCTGCTTCACCGTCCCCAACAGCCCGCACTGGACACCCGCCGACCCGAGGATCTCGTGCAGCAGGAAAGCGGTGGTCGTCTTCCCGTTCGTGCCGGTGATCCCGGCCACCCTCAGATCGTCCGTCGGATCGCCAAAGAACCGCGCCGCCAGCGGCGCCATCGCCGCCCGCGCGTCCGCCACAACCACCTGGGCCGCATCCACATCGAGCTCCCGCTCCACGACCAGCCCCACCGCGCCGGCCTCCACCGCAGCCGCCCCGAACTCATGCCCGTCGACCTTCTCCCCGGGCACGCAAAAGAAGAGCGTCCCGATCCCGACCTTCCGACTGTCGTAAGCAAGGCCGGCAACGTCAACGGCCCCGTCGCCCACGATCCGCGACTCTCCAGCTGCCGCGGCAAGCTCGTCCAATCTCACGGCGGCGATTCTAGGCGGGCGGTCGGGTGCCGCCGGCTCGGACGAGGCGGGCGATCGGGTGGCCCTCCAGCGCAGCGGCGTCCGTTTTTCGCCCCAACAACTCCCTCGGACGGCCACCAACTCGCAGGCGAAAAACCCAGCCAGCAGGAGGGCCACCCGGTCGCCCGCCCCTCGCAGCCGTCCCGTCCCTTTCGCCTATTCCTGTGGAACCCCGAGATAGGGAAGCGCGAACCCCGCGATCTTGCCGAACGCCGGCGCCGCCACCGACCCTCCGTAGATGTCTCCCTGCGGCTGGTCGACGATCACCGCGACGAGCAGGCGCGGGTCCTGCGCCGGGGCGAAGCCGATGAACGAGGCGACGTACTTGGTTTCCGAGTAGGTGCCGTCTTCGGCCACCTGCGCGGTGCCGGTCTTGCCGGCCAGGGTGTAGCCGGGGACGCTGACCGCGGACGCGGTTCCGCCGGCTTCGAGCACGCCCTCGAGCATCGTCCGCACCTGTTCGGCGACGAGCGGCTTGATCACGCGATGTCCGTGCGGCTCGGGCACGGCTTCGTCGCCGATCCGCTCGACCAGCTGCGGTGGGCGCAGCATGCCGCCGTTGGCGATCGCCGCGTAGCCGGCGACCATCTGCATCGGCGTCACCGAGAGCCCCTGGCCCATCGGCAGGTTGCCCATCGTCGAGCCGGAGTATTCGTCGAGCTTCGGCACGATCCCCACTTCCTCGCCGGGGAACTGGACGCCGGTCCGGCGGCCGAAGCCGAAGCGGTCGATCCACTTGCTGAAGCGGGTGGATCCGAGCTGGAGCCCGATCTCGACCGCGCCGATGTTCGAGGACTTGGCGAGGATTTCGGCCACGGTCAGGTTCTCCGTGCCGTGTTCCTCGGCGTCTTCGATCGTGCGATCGGCGACCTGTAACGAGGGCGGGATCGTGAAGCCGCTGGTCGGCGTGACGGCGCCTTCCTCCAGCGCCGCCGAGACGGTGAACGCCTTGAAGGTCGAGCCGGGCTCGTAGTTGAAGCCGGTCGCCCGTTCGAGCAGGTCTTCGGGCGCGGTGTTTTCGAGGTCGGCCGGGTCGACCGGCGGCCAGTTGGCGAGCGCCAGGAGCTGCGAGTTGCGCGGGTCCATGACGATCGCCGTCGCCCCCTTCGGCGCGTACGTTTCGCCGACTTCGCTCAGCACCCGTTCGGTCTTCTTCTCGATCGCCGGGTCGAGGGTGAGGCGCAGCGCCTCGCCGTCGCTGGCTTCCTTGACCGTTTCCAGCCGGATCGGTTCGCCGAGCGCGTCGTTGACGACGTGCCTTTCGCCGTCGCTGCCGCGCAGCACCGCATCCTCGCCGGACTCGAGGCCGCTGAGTCCCTTGCCGTCGTCGCCGACGGCGCCGATCGTCTGACCGGCCAGGTCGCCCTGGGGGTAGGTGCGCCGGCTGTCCGGGAGCTCGCCGATCCCGGCCAATTCCAGTCGTTCCACCCTGGCCGCGCTCGGCAGGTCGACCTTGCGGGCAACGTAGGAGAAGCCCGATTCCTCGGTCAGGCTCTTCAGCACCTCGCCCTGTTCGAGGCCGAGGATCCGCGCCAGCTTCGCCGCGGTCCGCGGCGGGTTCTTCACCTGGTAGGGGGTCGCGTAGATCGTCTTCGCATCTTCGGAGACGGCGAGCGGGTTGCCGAAGCGGTCGAGCACGCTGCCGCGCAGGCCCGGCACGGTGACGACGTCGGTCTGCTGGTAGGCGGCCTCAGAGGCGAGCTTCGCCCCCTGCACCCCCTGTAGCCAGAAGGCGCGCCCGGCGATGACGAGGAAGCAGAGCAGGAATCCGGCGAAGAGCAGACCGATCCGGCGCTCGATCGTGCGCATCGGGTCAGTAGGCCGCCCCGGCCGCCGCCAGGCGCTGCGCGGCGGTCGCGATGTCGCGCGGGTCGGCGCGGACGAC
The DNA here is from genome assembly GCA_963727465.1 of uncultured Solirubrobacterales bacterium. Taxonomy (GTDB): domain Bacteria; phylum Actinomycetota; class Thermoleophilia; order Solirubrobacterales; family 70-9; genus VRUE01. The sequence goes on from CAVSGL010000004.1 coordinate 21,935, forward strand.
GCCGACGTTCTCGGTGGCAGCCGCGCGGAGGCCGAGCGCGCCGGCCTCGTGGGCGATCCGCCCGGCGCCCGACTTCTGCGCGTCGCGGCTGCGCAGGATCGAGTTCTCTTCGTCGAGCGCCTGGACGTTCTGGTCGATGTGGCCGGCGCCGGCGGCGAGGCTGAGCGTGATCACGTTGAGCGCGACGATTCCGGCCAGCAGCACGCCGAGCACGGCGATCCAGGCGCGGCCGCGGGTCAGGCGCACGATCAGGCTCGAGTCGGGCAGGCCGCGCACGGCGCTGGCCGTGCCGACCGCGATCGGGATCAGCTGGCCGCCGGGGCGGCGCGCCGGGGTCCGCGCGGGAGTGCGCTTGCGCTGAGGCGCCCTTGCCGGCGCCACGGCGAGCGCCCGCTTGCGGCGCGAAGCGCGAGCCGGAGAGGCGGCGCTGCGGCGCGCGGCGGTCGCGGCGGCGGCCATCAGGCGGCGCTCCCGAGGCTCTGGGCCGCGGCGATCTTCACCGCGGCGCGCAGGTGGGCGGATTTGGAGCGCGGGTTGGTCGCCACCTCGGCCGCCTCCGGCGCGATCGCGCGCCGCGTCAGCAGCTCGGCTTCGGGCTCGCGCCCGCAGGTGCAGACCGGCAGCTCCGGCGGGCAGACGCAACCGCGCGCGCGGTCGGCGAGGAACCGCTTGACGCGACGGTCCTCCAGCGAGTGGAAGGAGATCGCCGCCAGGCGGCCGCCGAGCGGCAGCATCGACCAGGCGGTTGGCAGTCCGTCGTCGAGCGCGTCCAGCTCCCCGTTGACGGCGATGCGGATCGCCTGAAAGGTCCGCTTGGCCGGGTGGCCGCCGCCGAAGCGCGCCGAGGCGGGCATGCCGGCCTTGACCGCGGCGACGAGCTCCGAGGTGGTCCGCAGGGGGCGCCGTCGCACGACCTCGCGGGCGATCCCGCCCGCGTAGCGCTCCTCGCCGAAGCGGCGCAGGACCTGGGCGATGCGCGACTCGGGCCACTCGTTGACCAGGTCGGCGGCGCTGAACTCCTGCCGCGCGTCCATCCGCATGTCGAGCGGCGCGTCGTAGGAATAGGAGAATCCCCGCTCGCCGGTGTCGACCTGCATCGAGGAGATTCCGAGGTCCATATAGATCATGTCTGGGCGGATGCCTTCGCCGCGCAGGGTGCGAAGCCCTGCCGAGTAGTCGGACCCGAGAAATCGCGACTTGCAGGGACTTTCCGCGGCGAAGCGCTCGAAACGGCTTTCCGCTGCGGGATCGCGGTCGATCCCGATCAGCGTCCCCTGCGGACCCAGCGCGGCGGCGATGCGCCGCGCGTGGCCACCGCCGCCAAAGGTGCAGTCGACCGCGACCTGGCCCGGCTCGGGCGCCAGCAGCTCGGTCAACTCGTCGGCGAGTACCGGCTCGTGGCTCATCTCGATGCCGACGGGCCTATTTCCCGCCATATAGGCGTGTTTTCGTCCCGTCGGCGGGATGTCGTGGAGGCTGGCATGGAGGGTCATATTCAGGCAGGCGCTCCGGTCGCGGCCAGGCCCTCGGCGATCTCGGGGGCGGTGGAGTCGAGCTCCTGCTCCTGCTTCGCCCAGGCCTCGGCGTTCCAGATCTCGAGGTACTCGCCGGCGCCGATCACGACGCAGGGGCCGGCGAGGCCGGCGTGCTCGATCAGCGGCTTGGGGACCCGGATGCGGCCGGCCGAGTCGAGCGTCTCGTCGAAGGAGCCGCCGTGGAAGCGGCGGCGCAGGCTGCGGGCGTCCTTGCCGAATGGGCTGTGCGGCGAGAGGAAGCGCTCGGAGAGCTGCTCGAACTCGTCGGTCGTGTGCACCCAGACGCAGGGGTCGAAGCCTTTGGAGAGAACGATCCCGTCGGAGAGCGCGGCGCGAAAACGCGAGGGAACCGTGAGGCGGTCCTTCGAGTCGAGGCTGTGCTCGTAAAGGCCCCGAAATGCCATCCCCTCGGTGTCCTTTCTGCGGGCTGGGAAGAGAGTTGGGACCGGAGTGATGAGGTGGGAGGAGCCTCACCACCCCGGTCCCTGGGCTTCAACTCGCGGACCACCCTACCCCACTTTCTCCCACTTTGCAACACGACCCCAAACGGGCGCCCCAAATCGCAACTTCGGTTGCAGCAGCGGAGACCGGCCCAAGCCCGCGGTCGAGGTTTTGATCGCTATCCGGCGAAAAGCTCTACCGCGGGTCGTTAGGGTGCGGGCGGATGAACCGGCTCGAGCGGCCGCCGGCCGCCCTCCCCGACGACGCCGACGACCTGCGCGGCTTCTACTTCAAGCTGCTGCTGGGCAAGGCGGGCACCCAGGCCGCGCTGGCGGCGGGAGCGATCGTCGCCGCGGTGATCGGAGCCGCGGTTGCCGGCCCCGGCATCGGCGCCGCGGGCTTCATCGCCGGCCTGCTGATCGGCCTCGTGGTCGTCTTCGCAATCGCCGACTCGCGCTCCGAGGACGCCTTCTTCGAGATCTACGGCGAGCAGCGCAACATGGCCGTCTACGGCAGGAGCCAGTTGCCGCAGACGACGCCGCTGCTGCGCAAGGGTGACGACCGCTACGCGGAGCACACCCTGGAAGGCCCGCTCGGCGACGGGGTCGACGGGCTGCTCGCGCTCTACACCTACGAGGAGGAGTCGACCGACTCCGACGGCAACCGGGACACCAGCTACCACTACTACACGGTCGGCATCGCCGAGGTGCCCGAGTGCGCCGGTTTCGTCCCCGAGCTCTACTGCCAGCGCAAGTTCGGCCTGCGGGCGCTCGAGGGTCTCGAGGACGTCTTCCGCCGTTCGAAAGAGCGGGTCAAGCTGGAGAGCGAGGCGCTCGACGAGCGCTACGAGATCTTCGCCGGCAAGCAGCAGGACCCCAACTGGCTGCGCCAGCTCTTCTCCCCCACCTTCATCGTCTGGCTGGCCGAAGCGCCGCCCGAGAAGTTCGCCTTCGAGCTCGTCGACGGCAACCTCTGCTGCTACCTCAGCGGCCACAAGAAGACCGCCGCGCAGCTCGACATCCTCCGCGCCTGCGCCGCCAAGGTCGCCACCCGCCTGCGCGAGGAGGCACTGGAGTAGCAGTCAGGCTGTTCGTCCTACTCCGAGCCTCGGGGAAAGGGTCCGATGAGGGCTTCGAGGTGTCTGCGAGATTTCTCCGAGAACTCGCTGGCTCTTTCGAGATGTTTCCGGGACCGGGCAATGTTGGCGCGGATCTCGCGCAGATTCTCTCGTGACCGCTCCAACTGCGCCTCGAATTCTTCTGTCTGGCGATCCATACGTTTAGTCTATCCTCTGGCACCGCGGTTGTCCCGCAACCGGATCATTTCTCTCCAGAGGGCTTCGATCTCGCTGGAGAAGCGCTCGTTGTTCGACTCGATTGCGACCTCGGCGGCTTTCAGCGCCTCAGCGAGCGCCTGCTGCGCGGCGACCGGAGCCGAGAGATCGTGGGGCAACTCGATCCCGCTTGTTGAGATTTTGCCCACCGTTCGGCCCTCGAGGCAGCCCGCGCCGCGAGAGCGAGTGCCCTGGCGAGTGCCCCGGACCCGGTGCCCGGGGCCGTTCTTCCCGATTCGGCCGAGCTTCTTGATGTCGATGTGGATCAGCTCTCCGGGCCTGGAGCGTTCATAGCGGTTGGGCGGCTCGGGAGGCCCCAGCCGGGAGAGCTTGCCGAGGCCGATGTCGGCCAGGATCCCCGAGACCGTGGAGAGCGCCATCCCCAGGCACTCGGCGATCTCCGCACCGGTCATCCGCAGCCTGCGCAGCGCCGCGATCGCCTCGATGCGGCGCTCGGAGGTGCGGTTGGCGACTGTCTTCGGAGCCGAGCTGCGATCGAGCAGGCCGGCCTCGCCCTCGGCGCGGTAGCGGGCGATCCACTTCGAGCAGGTGCGCTCGCTGACTCCGGCGGCCTCGGCCGCCTCCGTCAGCGACCACCCCTGCTCGATGACGCGCCCGACCATCGTGAGCCTCCCCTTCGGACCGAAGGGGGCATTAGCGTGCATCTTCATCCGGGTCATCTCCTTGGTGCTGGGTGGGTAGACACCCCCAGCCTCCAAGGAGACCCGGATGAACAACGTGGTCAGGAACTACAGCTAGAGCAATCGCCGCGACGAACAGATATCCGGCGAAGAACAGCGCCAGCCCCACCTCGCCTCTGTAGAGGACCGCCGAGTCAAGCGCATACGAGGGAACGCTCGGCGGAGGCGCGGCATCGATAGCTGCCGCCACCGCGAACATGGCATCGATCACCACAAGCGCCGAGAACATGTATCGCCTATGCCGTGAACCGGGAGTCATCCGTCAGAAGCCGGCGAGCAGGACGTCGGCGTTGGCGAGCAGGGCGGCGGCGATCATCAGCAGGACGGAGGGGACGAGGAGCAGGGCGACGACGAGCTGGATCTTGGGGGCGGCGCGGGCCGCGCGCTCCTCGATCAGACGGCGCTGATCGCGGCGCAGGCCGGTCGCCTGGCGGCGCAGCTGGTCGGCCAGGGGGGAACCGAGCCGGCGCGAGCGCTCGATCGCGGCGCAGAGTGCGGCGACCTCGGCGCCGGGGACGCGCTCCCGCAGGGCCGCGAGGGCGGCGGAGAGCGGCCGGCCGCACTCGATTTCGGCGCTTGCCATTCGCAGCTCGGCGGCGAGCGGGCCGGCGCCCGCCGAGCCGATCTCGGCGAAGCCGGCCGCCGGCGTGCGCCCCGCCGCCGAGCCGACCGCCAGCAGGTCGAGCGCATCGGGGAGCGCGGCGACGAGCCGCCGGCGCCGCATGCGCGCGCGCCGCTCGAGCCAGGCATCGGGCGCGAGGAAGCCGCTCACGGGCAGGGCGACGGCGACGAGCCAGGCGAGGCGACCGGGCGCCGCCGGGGCCGCGATCAGGGCCGCGGTCGCGCCCGCGGCGACGCCGCCGAGCCTCGCCGCGAGCGGCGGCTGCTCCCGGCTCTGCCGCCAGCGCCTCACTCGACCACCCGGGCGAAGCGGCGGATCGCGACGAAGCCGGCGACCTGGAGCGCCGCCGCGAGCGCCAGCAGGACCGCCGAGGCGGGAGCGCTGAGGACCTCGACCAGGAACCCCGGCCGCAGCAGCTCGGCGAAGAGGGCGCCGCCGGCGGGCATCGCGACGACGAGCAATCCGGTGAAGCGGGCCTGCGCGGTCGCCGAGCGCGCCTCCTCGGCGACCCGGTCGCGCTCCGCCGCGCCCTCGGCGAAGCGCCGCAGCAGACCGGCCAGGTCGCCGCCCGCGCGGCGCTGGCTGAGCAGGGCCGCGGCGAAGGCGTCGACCCGCGGCGAGCGCATCCGCCGGCGCAGGGCCTCGACCGCGAGCGCGGTGGGCGCGCCCAGCTCGAGCTCGGCTCCGAGCCGGGCGAGCTCGACCGCCGCCGGACCCTCGACCGAACCGGCCGCGGCCGGCAGCGAGGCGCGCAGCGAACGGCCGGCGGCGAGCGAGTCGGCCACCGCGGTCGCGACGGCGGGCAGGGCGCGCTCGACCCGCCGCCGGAACCGGCGGCGGCGGCTGGAGACCGCCCAGGCCGCGATCGCCGGACCGGCGACGGCCAGCGGCAGCGCCGCGACCGCTCCGGCGAGGAACCAGCCGCCGAGCAGCGCCGCCGCGGCGCCGACCGCAGCCAGCCGGCGGCGCTCCGGCGTCGAGGGCGCATAGCCCTCCTCCCCCGCCCGGCGCAGCGGCTCCAGCGCCAGCCGCAGCCAGGCGGTCACCGCCGGCGTCGCCAGCACCGCTTCGCGCGCGGCGAGGGCCGCGAGCCCGCCGGCAGCCGCGCCGGCAACCGGCAGCAGCGGCGACGCAGCGGGGCTCACGCGCCCACCTCGGCGATCTCGGTGAGGCGGCGGGAGCCGTCGGCCCGCCGCTCGATCTGGACGACGAGATCGATGCCGCGGCGGGCCTGCGCGGCGACCGCCGCGTGCGGCAGCCCGAGACCCGCCATCAGCGCCAGCGTCTCGAGCCGGGCCAGCGCGTCGGCCGGGGAGTTGGCGTGCACGGTCGAGAGCGCCCCGCGATGGCCGGTGTTGAGCGCGGTCAGCAGGTCGAGCGCCTCGGCGCCCCGCACCTCGCCGATCACGATCCGGTCGGGGCGCATGCGCAGGGCATTGCGCAGCAGGTCGCGGATCGTCACCTCGCCCCTGCCCTCGACCCCCGCCGGGCGGCTCTCCAGCCGCACCACGTGGCGGCCCCGCAGGCGCAGCTCGGCGGCGTCCTCGATCGTCACCAGCCGCTCGCCGGGCGCGACGAAGCCCGAGAGCGCGTTGAGCAGCGTCGTCTTGCCGGAGCCGGTCCCGCCGCTGATCAGGATGCTGCGCCGGGCGCGGACGGCGTCCGCCAATCGCTCGAGCTGGGCCTCGCTCAGCGTCCCCAACTCGACCAGCTCGCGCGCGCCCGGCCGCTCGGCCCCGAAGCGGCGGATCGAGAGCGCCGGCCCGTCGATCGCCAGCGGCGGGATCACGGCGTTGACCCGCGAGCCGTCGGCAAGGCGCGCGTCGACCATCGGGCTGAGCTCGTCGATGCGGCGGCCGAGCGGCGCGAGGATGCGCTCGATCGCGTTGCGCAGCTCGTCCTCGTCGGCGAACGCCGCTGCCGCCGCCTCGATCCTGCCGCCGCGCTCGACGTAGACCTCGTGCGGCCCGTTGACCATCACCTCCTCCACGGTCGGGTCGGCGAGCAGGTCCTCGAGCGGCCCCAGCCCGACCGTCTCGCGCAGCACCCTGGCGACCAGCGCCTCGCGGTCCTCGTCGCCGAGCAGCGCCGCCTCGGCCCCGACCAGTTCGCGCACCTGCTCGGCGAGCCCGGCGTCCGGCGCCACTCCCGCCGCGGCCGCCTCGCGGCGCGACTCGATCAGCCGCGTCCGCAGCGCGTCCGCGAGCTCGTCCAGCTGCCGCTGCCGCACCTCCGCCAACTCACCCCTCCGGCAGCAGGGTCAGCCTGCGGGCGAAGCTCTCGGCGGCGATCAGGCGCAGCGCCTGGCGCCTGGTCAGGCCCAGGGTGGCCTCGGCCGTCGCGCCGGGCGCGGCGCCTTCGGCGCTCGCCCGGAGGGCGAGCAGAGGGACGCCCGCGGCGGCGACGTAGGTCCTGCCCGCCCCGCCGCCGCGCGGTTCGGTCGTGACGACGACGTCCACGCGCGAGCCCGCCGGCGAGGGTCCGGCGGCGAGCAGGGCCCCGGCCCCGCCGACGGCGATCTCGACCGGTCGCCGGCCGCCGCCGAGGCGCCGCCGCCGAGCCCTCCCCCCGCCGCCGGCGCCGAGCTGGGCGCCGAGCAGGTAGGAGCCGGCCGGCAGCGGCGCCCGGGTGCGCAGGCCCAGCGCTTCCCGCGGCGCCGCGAGGGCGCCGGGTGGGACGAAACGCCGCGGGACGCGCCGCAGCGCCAGCGCGGACTCGACCTCCTCCGGCCCCAGCCGCCGCCCGGCCGCAAACGCCGTCTCGACCACGACCACCGGGCGCAGCGGTCCGTAGCCGTGGACCGCGCTGTCCCCGTAGCCATTGGCGATCGCGGCCGCGCCGGCCGCGGCGAGCAGCGCCGCGACGAGAAAGACGAGCGCGCGCCGCCGCCGGCTCACGCCGCCGCCGCCGCGTTGCGCCTGGGTGACAGGGGCAGGTCGAGCATCGCCAGCGAGCCGCGGGCCGAGCGGCGCAGGGCAAAGCGGCCGCCGTGCTCGGCGGCGACCCGCCGCACGACCGCGAGCCCGTGACCGCGGCGGCGGCCGGAGAGCCGGGCGATCGCCTCCGCGGGGCTCTCCCGCCGCGACGGCGGCCGCGAGTCGCGGCCCGAGTCGGCGACGACGATCCGCACACCGCCCCTGTAGGGGCGGGCGTCGATCCAGATCCGCGGGCCGCCGTGCTCGATCGCGTTGACGATCAGGTTGTCGAGCGCCTGCGCGAGCTCGACCCGGTGGCCGTGGACGACGGCGTCGCCGGCGCGCCAGCGCAGCCGCAGGGAGCCGCCGCCGAGGCTCGCCCGCGAGCGCCAGCGGCGCGCGGCGGAGTCGAGCAGCGCGCGCAGTTCGATCGATTCCGCCGGGCGCGGCAGCGGCGGACCGCCGTTGACCTCGCGCTCGAGCCGCTCCAGCGCCGCCGCGGCGAGCCGCACCGAGCTCTCCAGCACCGGCACCCGGTCCGCGCCCCCGCCGGCGAGCGCGATCGTCTGCAACGGCCGGCGCAGCTCGTGCAGGGCCTCGTTGAGCGAGTTGCGGCGGCGGCCGGCGCGCATGCCCTGGGCCGCGGCCACGGCGGCCAGCGTCGCCGCCAACGGCCAGCCGGCGAACGTCTGGGCGAGCTCGATCATCCGTCGAGGAGCCGATAACCGACTCCCCAGCAGTTGACGATGAACCGCGCCCGCTCGGGGTCGAGCTTGCGCCGCAGCCGGCTCGCGTGCGAGTCGAGCGTGCGCGTCTTCGTCGGCGCCCGCTCACCCCAGACTTCGGCGAGCAGCTCGTGCTTGGGAAAGACCCGGTGCGGGTCCGTGGCCAGCACGCGCAGCAGCGAGAACTCTTTCTTCGAGAGCTCCACCTCGCGCGTTCCGACCCAGGCGCGGTGGCGACCCGGGTCGACGACGATCTCGCCCACCCGCGTGGGCCCGCTGCGCATGTGCCGGGAGCGCCGCAGCACCGCCGCGATCCGCGCCCGCAGCTCACCGTACACATAGGGCTTGCCTTTCGAGCAATTGTTTGGCCCGATCCCGCTAGGCCAAAGCAAGCAATAGCGCCTCAGGTTCTACGGTTTGTGACTAGCGGTGTCGGCTCCGAACCGCCAGAGACCGTGCGTCACACCCTGAGGCATGCCAAAGCAGACCCCCGGCGGTCGGGGTTGGGCTACGGCGGGCGCTTCGCGCGCTGGTGAGCACATGCTTCCCCGGCGGGACATGGGAGGTGCCCCCGCCGGGGAAGCATGTGCTCACCTAGCGAATACGATAGGCGACAAAGGTCGGAGAACCTTGCGGGGCGGTTGATGCCGATCCCGGAAGACGCGGGATGCGATTGCGGACGGCTCATGTGCCGAAAACCTCCGCGGCGCGCACGGCGGCATGTGTCGGCTCCACCACGCCGCTCTCGATGCGGATCAGGCCGGAGCGCATCAACTCCTGGAGGCGGTCTTCCACCGCAGCCCGGTCTGTGTCGCTCGGCGCGTCCTGCATGCGCAGCGCCAGCTCGTCGGTGCTCAGGCGCGCAGGGTAACGGGAGACGATCTCCGCGAGCACGGCCTGTTCGAGCCACAGGTCCCGCTCGTGAGGCGTTCCGTCAATCACCCCGGGCATCGATGCGTCCTCCGAACTCGAAGCCGCGCTCGCCATCGCGGTCGGGGGCGCAGCGACTGCACGACGGCCATTGGTGAGCACATGCTTCCCCGGCAGGACGTGGGAGTGTCACCGCCGGGGAAGCATGTGCTCACCTTGCGAATACGATAGGCGACGCTGACCGACTCGCGACGGCGGTGGCTCCATTTGCTCCCCCTCCCGGTCAACTCGAACTTGCCGTCCCCGTGACACCGCTCGTCGTCGCCCGACACTGCCGGGAGCCACAGCACCATCAGCGCAAAGCCGACCGCAAACGCTGCAATGCCCACGGCCGCGAGCGGCGAAAACGTCGAGCCCGCTTCGGTCCCGATCACGAACAGGATCACGCCGGACAGGGCAAGCAATGTCGCCGCCCGCTGCCTGGCATCTCGCCAAGACACCGCGCTGAGCGGCACAACGCCGACGATCAGCCCGATCCCTACAGCCCCAACCACCAGCGAGCCGCCGACCAGCATCGCTGTCCCACTTTGGGGTAGCCCGCCGAGCAAGCCGAGCGTCATCAACACGAGCCCGGTCAGCGCCCCGACGAGAAGGCCCAGCGGTTCCAGCACTCGCCTGCTCATGAAGTCATTGCCTCCCCGTGGACTCTTCGAGTCGCTCACGCGCCGCCGCCTCCCCCGAACTCGAAGCCACGCTCGGCACTCCAGCGAGCATCGCCCAACAGCTCGCCGAGGGTGATGCCGAGTGCGTCGGCCACCTTGACGACTGTCCCCAGCCTCGGTTCGCCCAGACCCCGCTCAAGCTGGCTGACCGCGCTGCGATGCACCGCAGCACGGCGGGCGAGCTCCTCTTGGCTGATCGAGGCACGGACCCGGCAGGCCCACATCCTCGCACCGAAAGCGACAGCGACGCGATTACTGCTCATTCGGCCTGCCCCGGTCTCTTTGTCAGTCGATACTTGACCGGACCGTGGCCGTTCTCGCGGACCACCAACTCGATCGCGTTGAGCGCCTTGAGTCGGCGAAGATGGTGTTTGATACGCCGACCGATGCGCCCCGTCGCCTCGTCTATGTCGAGCAACAGTTCGGCCTCGGTCAACGGCTCGGCAGCGGCAGCAAGTGCATCGATGATCGCCTTCTGCATCCAGGGCAGAATCTCGGCGGCCAGCGCCTCCCACCAAGAGGCGTCGAGCTGCGCATTTGCATTCACCGCTGACCGCGCGACCCAAACCGAGCCCCGGACGGCACCCAGTCGTCCCCGCCGTCCGGTAGCTCGGTTTTCGCTCTCTCGCCGTCTGGCATAGGCAAACGCTAAGCGCCCTTACGCATCCTGATCAATTCACGTAGCGAGTCCAACGGGAAAAGTCCGTCTCTGCGAGTCGCAAGAAACACTGGAGGCCGAGCGTCGGCGGTCCGCCGACGCTCGGCCTCAACCGGCTATTGACCCATGTGTCAGCCGAGCTTGCTGACAGACAGCATCGGCACGGTCGCGGAGCATTTCGCAACCTTCATGTCCTTCACCTCCCATTCTCGGTCGCTTTATAAAGAAAATTGGAGTAAACGCAGGTCGCAGGAAGGATTTGGGTAATACAACGGTTTCCTATAGATATGCCGGTAGACTTCGCGCTCAAACGGAAACGAGCGCTAGAGGGACCTTGTATGGCGGCACGACTGGCGGTGGGGGTAGATGCGCGGGAGCGACTGCGTCGCCTCTCCGTCGTCTTCGCAGTCGAACTCCGGGTGAAGATTGCCGCCGAGCTTTACATGCGCGAGATGAGCGCGCAGCAGTTCTACAGGGAGTTCGGCGGCGGCTCGATCAGTCGAGTCAGTCAGAATTTTTCACGACTAGCCAAAGAAGGATGGCTCCGCCACGTCTACAGCAAAGGACCCGGCGGCACCCGGCGCGGAGGTGTCGAGCACTTCTACCGAGCGTCGGAACCGCCCTATTTTGACGCCGAGAGCTGGACGCTTCTTCCCTATTCGGTCCGTTGCACGGCAAGCCTCAACCTGTTCAGACAAATCGCTCCGCGGCTACGCCGGGACCTTGAAGCGCCGAGCGGCGACACCAGCCTCAAGCGCGAGCTGATTGCCACATCGGTTGTACTGGACGACGTGGGATGGGACCGAACGATCGAGACAATCAGCACACAGTTCGCACACCTCTACGACGAGCAGGAGGACGCTCGGCGCCGTGCGCAGCAAAGCGGCGAGCAACTGATCCGGGCCGATGTGTTGCTGGCTGCGTTTCAGTCACCAGATAGCCGCGGTCAGTCAACAAAGGACCATCTTGTCGAATCCTCCCGCGAACCGCTGGTGCCCTTTGCGGAACGCCTTGCGCCGATCCTCGCCGACGAGATTCGACGGAGCATCTTGTCGGAGTTGAATGCCACGGAACTAAGCGCCGTGCAATTCCATCGAGAATTCGGGGGCGCGAGCAAGGCAGGGATAGGGCGGCGATTCAACGGCCTTGAGGATGGTGGCTGGGTGGCAATGGTTCGCACGCTCACCGGGGGGTCACGGCGCGGCGCCACGGAGCAATTGTACCGGGCAACTAAGCCCGCCGTGGACGGCTATGAACCCTGCGCCGATCCGCCAGGTTCGACGGAGAGGTCGCAGGAGTGGCAGACGTTTGAATATCTATGCCAGCAGGTCAGGGACGCCATGCGTGAGGGGACGTTCGACGCGCGGGGAAATCGCTTCCTTAGTTGGTCGATGCTCAGGCTCGACCGGCAGGGTTGGATGAACGTCCTTGCCGAACTTGAGTCGTTACCTGAATTCATTGCGAAGGAGGAGCAGCGAGCCAGAAAGCGGATCGCCCGAGCTGGCGCTGCGCCGCTCAGCGTGACGTTCTCCCTCGCGGGCCTTGAAGCGCCCAGCGAACTGCTCAAAGCCTTGTAGCCGAGCGACCTGGCTCACGTCGCCGCCCAGCCGCGTGTCCTTCGGCGGGCCACGCACGACGCCCCGGACCTCACCCAGCCCTTTCTCGATTGACAAGGACGACGGCGATAACCACTCGAACCACGTCACCGCCGAGTCCGTCGAGTTCATCGGCGGTCGTCGTGCATAGCCCGACCGCTGGAGAGAGGCGCCCTCGGCGCCCCTCTGCCGCCACGTCCGTCAGGCGGACCGCCCTGACGGGCGAGCAGAAGGCGCTCGATCAGATCGCCGACCGGCTCGACGGTTCGGAATGGACCGCCGACGACGCAGAAGCGGTCGCCGGAATCGTCCGATCGACCGGTCGCGTCGTCCGAGAAATTGACGAGCTGCCCGAGGAGGAGCGCCCCTGCTAGGGGCGCCCTCGCTTGATCGAAGCCTTCCGTCGCTTTGCGGCCAGGCGTTGTGCCTGTCACAGCCAGCAAGCGACGACGCACCGAAGATGCTCCCGGCCCTCCAGCCGGGCCAGTTCCTCGGCGGCGGTCGGGGTTGGGCGGTGCCGGGGTTCCTCCGCGACGCGACCGGCTCGCAGCATCTCTCTCGATTCAAGCGCAAGCGAGAATCGAGAGCCCCGCGCTTGCTCGAATGCCTGCGCATTCCTGAGCGAGCCGATCGCTGAGAGATAGGCCATTGCCCTAGCTCGAAGCGCTCGCAGTACCCCCAACCCCGACCGCCGACACATTATGAACCCCGAACATGGGTTCGCCCAGTTCGCCGGGGCGTTCGGCCTTCCAGCCGGACGTATCCCTTGCGATGGTCGGCGTCACGAAGATACAGCGAGGCAACGCCGGTTACTGGCTTGCAGCCGTCGCCGAAGGCGGCGAGGACTACTACAACCAGCCCGGCGAGGCTCCGGGCGAATGGATCGGCGAGCTGGCCGCCGACCTCGGACTCTCCGGCCAGGTGGACGCCGAGAGCTACAGCGCCATTCTTGAGGGCACCGACCCGACGACCGGCACTCAGCTCGTCCAGCGTCCAGACACCCGCTTTCGCGAGCGTGCGGACGGCACGAAAAAGCGAGTCGAGCCGGTCCTTGGCTACGACGTGCGCTTCTCCTGTCCCAAGTCAGTCTCCATCGTTTACGCGCTCGGCGACCAGGCCACCCGCGACCGGCTTATCAACGTCGTCAACGACGCCGTTCGTCAAGGGCTCGCCCACCTTGAGCATGAAGCCTGCTTTGTCCAGCGCGGTCGCGGCGGCCACCGAATCGAGCGCGGTGAGGGCTTTGCCGGGATGGCCTTCCGGCATCGAATGAGCCGCAGCGGAGACCCTGCCCTTCACGTCCACGTCGTTATCTCGAACCTAACCCGCGCCCTCTCAGACGGAAAATGGCTCAGCCTCGCCAGCCCCCAGGGTCGCTCTCCGCTTTGGCCGCACGGCAAGTCTGCGGGCGTCATTTTCCAAGCTGCCCTCCGCGCTGGCTTCATGCGCGAGTTTGGCCTGAGCTTCGAGGACGTGACCAACGGATACGCCGACCTCAAAGGCTTTGACCGCGACGTGATCGACGCCCTCAGCACCCGCTCCAAAGAGATCGCAACTTGGCAAGAGAAGCACGGCGTCAGCAGCGTCGAGGCCGCGCAGACCGCCGCCTACCGAACCCGAGCCAACAAGGATTACGGCGTCGATGAAGATGGCCGCCGCGCCGAGTGGGAACGCACCGCCGAGCCGTTCGGAGTCACCCCCGAGAGCGTGAACGGATATGTCCACGCCGCCAGCCCACGCGGGCCCCGCCCCGTCAGTCCGGCCGACATTGACAGGGCTCTGAGATCGCTTGAGGACACGTCCTCGCATTTCGACCGCCGCGCCCTGCTCTGGGCGCTGTGCGATCAACTCCCCGAGGGTGCGAGCCGCGCCGACCTCACCGCCGCTGTCGATCAGATACTCGCCAGCGACCGAATCGTCTGTCTCCACGAAGCAGACGGGCCGCTCGACTTCGACCAGTTCACGACTCCGCGCATCGCCGAGATGGAGCGGCACTTCATCGACGGAGCGCTTCGCGGCCAAGACGCCGGGATAGCCCAGGTTTCCGGCGCCTCTGTTGACCGCATCCTCGCCACCCACCGACCCGAACTCGGCCCCGACCAGCGCGACATGGTGATCCGCCTCACGACCGGCGGCGAGCGCGTCGTCGCCGTCGCGGCCTTGCCGGGCACCGGCAAGACCACGGCGCTCGACGCCGCTCGCGAAGCATGGGAATCAGCCGGGATCGACGTGCAAGGCTGCGCCGTCGCCTGGACGGCAAGCACCGAGCTGAAAGACGCCGGGATCATCAACGCCACGTCGATCCGGTCGTTGCTCAATCACGCCGAGGCCGACGCCGCACAGGGGATCATTCCCTTCCGGCGCGGGACCGTCCTCGTCGTTGATGAGGCCAGCATGGTTTCAACCCCGGACCTTGAGGCGCTGCGCCTGCTCGTTCTCGAATGCGACGGCAAGCTCGTCGTGATCGGCGACCCCCGACAGATAGGCGCCATCGGTCCCGGCGGCGTCTACGCCCACCTGACCCGCGCCACCGAGCCCGCCCGCTTGCAGACCATCTGGCGCCAGCACCGCCCGGAGGATCAGCAGCTCGTCCGCCTCGTCCACGAAGGACGCGGCTCGGAGGCGCTTGACCTCCTACGCGCGAACGACCGCCTAGTTATCGGCGACGATCTCCCAACCGTCCTAGACGCGCAACTCGCCGACTGGTACCGCGCGTACGCAACGGGCGAGGACGCCCTGATGATCGCTAGACGAAACCGCGACGTTGACCATCTCAACGACCAGGCGCGCGAGCTGCTACGAGAGGACGGCGCGCTCGCCGACGCAGAGGTGATCGTCGGCGAGCGCGCCTTCACGGCAGGGGATCGCGTTCAGACCCGCATCAACCGCGAAGGAGTCTGCAACCGCGAACGCTGGGACGTTCTCGACGCGGACGCTGACGCCCGGACGCTCACTCTCCGCCGGGTCGGAGGCGACGAACGAACCGTCACCCTTGGACCCGCCTACCTAAACCGGCGCCGCCAGGACAACGGCCCGTCACTCGACTATGCCTACGCCGTAACCAAGTTCGGCGCTCAGGGCAAGACCGTGGATCGAGCCTTCCCCCTGCTCGACGCTGGCGCCGATCTTGAGCAGGAGGTCGTCGCCCTCAGCCGAGCCCGCGTAATCGAGAACGTCTACACGGTCGCGTCGTCCGAGTTGCTTGACCCCGAACTTAGTCCGGCCCGCCGCGAACTCTCAGACCCCCTCCACGACATACGCTCCGCCATCGAGCGCGAGGGCAACGACTACGCCGCCGCCGAGGTCGCGATCCGCGAGCGGATCAAGAACCTCACGCCCCGCGAGCTGGCCGACCGTCGCAGCGCTCTGCTCGCCGCCGGTCGCGCAGCCGACCCCATTCTCAGCCGCCGCGACCAGCTCGACCGCCACATCAAAGACGCCGAGTATTGGATCGCCGCCCTCACCCGTGAGCGGGACGCCATCGAGGCCATGAAGCAACCGCCCGCCGACGAGCTGGCGAGCGTCATGCGCGCCGAGTCTGTCCAGACCGACCGCCTCCGCCGCGACTCCGCCGAGCGCGACGCACTCCCAAGGCCCGACACTTCCGAACCGCCGCTTCCCCTGGACCCCGACAAACGCCTTGAAGCCGCCCTAGTCGATCAGCGCATTGACTATCTCGCTCGCGCGGACGTGAAGGCTGCTCAGCTCGAACCATCGAAGGTCATGTACGACACCTTCGGCTCATTCCCCGCCAACGATCCTGTGAAATCAGTCGCATGGGGCCAAGGCGCACACGCCCTCGCGACCTACCGCCGCCGCCACGGAATCACCGACGAGCGGAACCCACTCGGCGCACAGCCGCGCAGCGGCGCGGCCCGCGCCGAGCGCGCCAGAACGCAGCGCCGCATCCAAGACGCCCAGCGCAAGCTAGGCCGCGCTGGCGACCGCTCAGCCCAACGTGCCCCAGCCCGCACCCCGACCATCGGCCGCTGACGCTCGATTTCCGGGGGCGTTCGCGCGCTCGATCTGACGTACTCCCCATGAATGCCTTGCCCCACATAAAGACCGGGCGCCACGGCTCGGCTTCGGCAAGGCCAGGCGTGAGCGGTTCCGGCCCTCACGTCGTCTCACCCGCCGAACGCGGGAGCGGAGTCCTCAGCTCGATTGTGGCGCACCCGTAGGGCGCGCGCTTCGGGGCTCCTAGCTCCCGCGTTCGGCGGGTGCCTTCAACAAGGAGGGCCGAAATGCCTACCGCAGGACTCAGCACCTCAGACCGTGGCGACACCAGCCTCAGAGATCGACGCGCCATGCTCGATCAACTTGGCCCGGCGGGACGACTCACCTATTACCGGATGGGTCAGCTCACCCTTCGCGACCTAAACATCTGGGCTGCGCGCTACCCCGACGAGGTTCCGACCGTGAACGGGGAGGTCGAGTGGATCGGCCTCCGCCTTGCAGATCTCGACTGAGCGCCCGACGCTTACAGACCGAACTCAGCGGCGGGCGGCGTAGGCGCCGGCGATTCCGGCGCCTGCGCCGCAGCCACTTCCGGAGCCGGTTCCGGCGCCGGTTCTGTTTCAGCGGGCGCCGGCGGCGCAGAGGCTTCCGGAGCGTCCAGCTCGGGAGTTACAGCCGCTCGCCTGCGGCTTCGCGGCTGACCCTCGAGCTGGCCCGCGCGCTCCCGTCGATTCGCCCTTCGCCGTGCCTCAGTCCTCGCGCGCCGCTCCCGTCGACGCTCGCGCGTCGACACTCGCGGCTCAGGCCGTGACGCCCGCCGCGTCACCTTTACGTCCGGCTCCGGCGCCGGGCTCGATCCTCCACCGCCGGGCACGACCAGGACGGCGACTAGGCCGACCATGAGCAACGCCACCGTTACGACAGCGACGCGGCGCGGCGCGGGCACCGAGCCTCGCGGCATCGGGGCCCCCCGCTGCGCCGCTCGCCCCTCGCCGTCGCCATCGACGGGTTTACCGCGCCCAAACGCGACGGTATCCGCTCCCCACGACGACCGCTCCCCGCTCACCGTTGCCCCTCGGCGAGCGCCCGCAGCTCCCGCTCAGCAAACCACGGCCGCAACGCGAGCTTGGCGGGCGGCAGATGCCCGTACACCAAGACGGCGCTACCCGGCCGCCCACCCCGGACAACGGCGGCCGATGCCAGCTCCCGATACATGCTCCCCTCCGTTGACGACGCGCGGCCTTGCTCGCCCGCCGTCTCACTTCGCTGGCGAAACTCGCCGTCGCCCACAACCCGACTGATGTAGCGGAGCGTGTCCGGGTCGCCGATCCCACTAGCGAAGACCTTGGCCCGGTGGTTGTTGATGATCGTTTGCGCCCGCTTGCCGTACCGCGCATCCACCTGTGCCAAGTCCTGAAAGACCGTGACGAGCTGAATGCCCTGGCCCGCCCCCGTCGAAGCTAGCCCGTCCAGGTCGGGCATCGGCGCGATGTTCGCCGCCTCGTCGAGAACGATCAAGAGCGGCGGGTCGATGGGCTTACCCGTCTGCGCCGAGAACTCATAGACGACGCCAACCAGTTCGGAGAGCATCGCCGCGAACAACGTCCGCAATCGCTCTTGCTCATGCGCCGGGGCGCAGAGATAGAGCGTGTTCGCTCGCCCGTCCAGCAGCTCGGCGGGCGTATATTCCGGCTGCGAGCTAGCGTCAAGAACGCGCGGATCAGCAAACGCTCCGATGATCGTCTCCGCAGTCGTGTAGATCGAGCTGCGCTGCCGCTCCTCGCGGTTCCAGTTCGCATTCCACGCGCTCAGCGCGTCGGGCGACTGACTCACCACAAGACGCTCCGTAACCTCCTGCTCTGCCTCCGGCCCGTCGTTCAGCCAGCGGATCACGTCCGCCATCTGACCCCCGCTCGTCGCCGCTGCGAACAACAGCGGCGCCAACAACTTCTCCGCCGCCGCGTACCAAAAGTCCGCATCCTCCAACCCCGCAGCGCCCCCAGACTTAGCCGAGCTGGAAAGCCAATGCGCGACCCGCATCGCCCCTCGCCAGCTTCCACACCCAGAGAGCGGCGTCGCCTTGATCGACTCGATGCCGGTAGCCCCGGTCGGATCGAAGACCATCGTTTTCCCCAACTCCTGCCGCCGCGCCAGCGTCGTCAGCAGAAGGTCGCTCTTGACCGACGTAGCAACCACCGGCCCGTCCCACTCCAACAGGGCGGGGATCGCGAACCCGGTCGTCTTGAGGCTCACCGTGCTTGGACCGACCACAACAACCGACGCCCGATCCTCAGCGGCAACAAGACGCCGACCCTGGCGACCCAGAATCAGACGCCCGCGCCGCGCACCCTTCACATGGAGCGCCCGAAGATCGCGTTTGCTCGCCCAGCGCGCGCCCTGTACGCGCCGCTGACGCGAGCCGCCGCCGTCCCGCAGGTAGCGGTCCAGCAGATGAACACCGACCACTACGGCGCCCAGACCGAGAGCGACGATCATCGTCGCCCCGCTCACGCCGCCGCCCCCTCGATCAGCTCCCGATGGCCGACCATCCGAGCATCGGTGTCAACCAGGTCTTGCTCGAACGACGACAACCGATGCTGCACCAGGAAGGAGCGCCGCCCGACGATCCACAGCGCCTCGCCCCGGCGAAGCGTCGGCACCAACTCCGTCTCCGTCGCGGACAGGCCCAGGAGGTTTCGCAACCCCTCGATTTGGTCGGGCGGCTGCGCGAGGACGACCTTCGTATCCGCGTCCGCGATCAGCCCCTCCGCGATCCGCGCCTCTCGCGACCCAGCCGCCCCCGACGCCCCCAGGTCTGACAGCCGGTGCAGAGCGAGAATGTTCTGCACACCGATGGAGCGCGACAGCTTGAAGGACCGTTGCAGCCATTCAGCAACGCCCAGGTCGGCAGTGATCCGCCATGCCTCGTCAACGGCGATGATGACCTTCGCGCCGTCGCCCTCGCCCGCCTCAGCGGCTCGCTTGCGCTCCATCACGACGCCCTGCAACCACGCTGCGGCGCAGGTCATAAGGATTCCGAGCGCGGCCGAGTCTTGAACCGCCGACAAGTCCAGAACGACGAACGGCGCATCCAGGTCGAGCCCGGCCGTGGTCGGCCCATCGAACATGCCACGCAAGTCGCCGTGACATAGCCGCTGCAACGCCAACGCCACCTGCCGCGTCGCCGCCGCAAGGTCCGGCAGCTCCATGACCAGCTCCGCCGACATGGACTCCGCCGGATGGAGCAGCGCATCGACAACCTGCGGCAACGTCGGCTCCACGTCAGGCGCCGCCTCGCTGACGATCTTCAACGCGACCCGCAGGCCCGCGTCCTCTTCCGGCGTCAGCTCGCGCCGCAGCGCTGCCGCTGCGACAGATCGCAGGAGGCTCAGTTGACCCTCCCGACCGCCGCGCGGACTGAGCGGGTTCAACCGCACCGATCCGCCGGGCGCGAGCGCAATGGGCGCCCCGCCCAGCGCTCGCGCCAGCGGCGCGTACTCAGACTTCGGATCGAGCGCCCACGCCTGCCGCCCAAAGACATGCTGCCGAGCTATGTAGGTCTTGAGGAACGCAGACTTGCCGCGCCCGAGCTGGCCGACGACCAGCATGTTCGGGCCGGACAAGACGCCTTGCTCGTAGGCAGCCCACGGATCGAACACCCACGCCCCGCCGCAGGCATCCCGGCCGATATAGGCGCCTGGCGCTCCTAGACCGCCCTCAGCCAAGAACGGGTACGCCGCCTGGAAGTGCGCCGTCGTCGCAGCGTGACCCGGCCGCTCCGCACGGTAGCTGCCCCGACGAAGCGGCCTCACAGCAACCCCCGCCCAAGCGGCAGCGTGAACGTGAACCCGGCATCTTGCTCGCCGTAAAGCCGTTGCAGCTCCAAGCGCGCCAGCGCCGCCGCGTGTTCAACCTCCGTAGCTGTCCGCTCCAACTCGTCCGCCGACCGCGCCGAGACAGTCACGTAACCGGCGAAGCGCATTTCCGCGTGACCGTCCGCCAGCTCGTCCTCCCGCCGTGCCGCCGCTTGCTGGCGACGCCGGATGCGCGCCGTCGTCATAAACCCCTGCCGCTCACGCTGAATCTCGTCGGCAACCTCCGCCGTCCGCGCCGCCTCGGCTTTGCGGACGGCGATGGAATGCGCCACCGGCTCGATGCAGACCGCCACCGTCCGCAGGGCCGTCGTCTGCATCAGCAGGGGCGTGAGGAACGCAGGCCCGACGTCGCTACGCGGCCAACTCGCGATCCAGAACGTCGCGTGCATCGCCGAATCGGTCCTGTAACTCGCCCACGATGCCTCGTCGGCGACCGGACCCATCAGGGCCGGATCAACCCCCGCTCGATCCGGCTCGCCGAGCGCCGCGCGGGCGCGCGCTCGGCGCCCGAACGGATCGAAGGCGTCCCGTATTGCCTCCGCATACCGTCGCGGCCTGAGCAGACCAAACACGGTCACTTCCGCGATCGACAACCGCTCGGCTAGGTTCTCCGCTTCCCGCAGAACCAGCTCGCAGGCCGCCTGCTCGCCTCCGCCCATCCGGCGCAGCTCCCGAGCTGCACGGCGCTCGTCAACTTGGAGCGCCAACAAAATCTCATGCTCTTGAGTCGCCGGAGCCGCCGACTCGACAAGCTCGATGTAGGAGGCGACAAGGCCCGAATCGAGCGGCACGGCCCGATCCCTCTCCGCCTGCAAGTACCCCGCCAGCTCATCCGCCTGAGCCGGAAGGGTCCGCTCGATCCATTGCACCCTCCGCACCGGGCTCCCGTCCCTTGCGAGGCTGGCGAGGACCGACCCCCACGCGGCTAGCTTCCGCTCCTGCGCGTCGGCATCGAGCAGGCCGAACGCCCCGGCTCGCACCGCGACGGCAACGGTGTACGTGCCCGCCGCGCGATCATGGACGACGCCGACGCGATCATTTCCGTAAGGCGCTTCGACCAGCCGCAGGCCCGCCAGGTCGTCGGGCAGCGACGCCTCAGCGACCGTTGCCCCGTCCTCGGCCACTCGAAAACCGCCGCCCGGACTGCGCGAGCGATAGCCGCGCTCCTGCTCCCGCGTCCGGAGCGTCCAGCGGATCGCGATCGGCGCCCACGCCTCAAGCGTCCGGCCCTCGAAGGGCAGAAGCACGGCGCCGAGCGCACCGACCACCAGGAACAGCGCCACGGCCAGCCCGATCCAGTCCCGCAGCGCATACAGCGCCGCGAGTCCGAGCGCCGCCGCGCCCGCCACGACGAGGACCTGACCGAACGTCAACGGTCCGACCAGCCCTCGCCGCTCCAACGGCCCGAACCGATAGCGACGGCCGCTCATCGTTTCGCCTCCCCCGCTGAATCGGCACCGCCCGGCTCACGCGACGGCCGAGCCGGTTTGCTTCCCGATCCGGGCGCCGGACCACCCGCCGCCTCCGCCGGGCCGGGCGGCGAGCTCGCCGCTGGCGAGGACGCCGTCCGGCCTGATCCGCTCACCTCGCCCGTCGCGCCTTTCGGCGCCTCGGCGCCCTGGGGGCGCTGTGGCTTCGCCTCGCCGCCAGAGCTACCACCACTGGCCGCAGCGCCGGGCGAGTCACCGGCCGGACCGGCCACTCGCCCGGCGTCACCACTTGCCGCCGTCGCGCCGCTCCCGGCAATTTGCTCCCCGCCCGTCTTCGCAGCTCGTGCCGCCCCGGCGCCAGCCGCTACCGGGAACGCCACGGCGCCTGCCGCGCTGCCGCTCGCTCCGGCCAAATCGCCAGCGCTCGCCGACCCACCGACCGCACTGCCGCTGCCCGGCCCGCCGAGAGAACCGCCACCCCGGCCCGCCGCACCCGAGCTTCCCCCGCCGCCGATGCTGCCGCCCGTCGCCTTCGAGCTGTTCACGGCCCAATTCGCCACCGCAGCCCGCCTCATCATCTGCACCGATGACGCAAACTCGACCGTCCTCACCGACGCGCCGCCCGCGCTCTGACGATGGTACGCCGAGCTGACCGCGCCCTCGGCGAACGGGACCAGCTTGAACAGCACGAATGGCGCGAAACAGGCCAGCAGCAGCAACGCACCCGCCGCCAGGACATGCTCGACTTCGCTGCCACTGTGTGCCAACAGGGATGCGGCCAGCGCGATCACCCCGACGATCACGAACTTCGAGAAGACGACGACGATCAACAGCTCGCCCGTCCGCCGCAGCGCCGACATCCACCGAGGCCAAATCGACGCGGCGATTGCCATCGGCATGAAAAGCGCCACCGCGTAGATAGCGGCATCGCGCATCAGCAGCTCGATCCAGACGAGGAACGCAGCAAACGCCGCGACCATCGCCGTGATGAAGCCGACGAATAGCGGTACACCCACCGCACCTGCCGCCGTCCCGGCGCCCGGACCACCCGCCGCCGTTCCTGCCGCTGCCCCGGCGCCAGCTAGACCCTCGATCGCGCTCTTGAAAAAGGCCCGCGTGTCGGCGGCCGTCGCGTGCGCGATGGCTTCCGAAAACCCGTCCGTCGTCGCGATCAGGAGCTGCACAACGACGTAGGCCGCGCTCGTCGCGATGGCCGCGACGGGCACGTTCACCAGGAAGACCCGGACCAGCATTCCGCCATTGCCGCGGCCCAGGCTCTCCAGCACCGCGAAGATGATCATCAGCAACGCCAGCACGGTCGCGATGGACGCCATCTCGCGGTACTGGCGCAGAAACCCTTTGCTCAGCAGGTTCGGCGAGGTCGTCTTATTCGTCAGAACGACGACCTGGCCGAGCAGCCACGTCGCGCCGTCCGCCGCCCATGACGTGATCTGCTCGAAGATCCCCGAACCGACGGATTCCGCCGCGCTCTTGATCGGATCGAGCGGGTTCGGAGGCACACCGAGAACCGAATCGGTCACCGCGTCACACGCATCGCCGACCGGATTCCCGATCCCAATCGCGCCTCTGATCGGAGCCGCCGGAGCCACACCAATGTCGCAGGCGATATTCGCCTGCGCCTCCGGTGGCGCCGGATCGCCTAACGTCAACACCGCCGTCGCGACGACCGCCACGCCGACCACCAGCACACACCTACGGAGCCACGCCATAGGAACGCAGCTCCTTCGTCAGTTGAATCAGACCGAGCCCTTCGCCTCCCGGTCGCGGGGACGCGAGCCGCGGCGTGGGCCCGAACGATGCCCGAGTGTTCGCGATCTTCCAGTCACCGCCCGTCCAGACCAGCACCGTCCGGGCAAGGCCGAAGAACGCCGTTGGTTCGACCGCCGTGGCGTTTCCCAGCAAGGTGAAGCCCCACGTCTGCACGACAGCTCGGCGAAGGCTAAACGACAGCAGCCGATAGCCCACCGGCACGCCGAGATACGCACTCGGAACCTTGCCCCTCACCCCTTCCCCGAAAGCACCCGCCCGCAGCCGCGCGGCCCCGGGCGCGTTGGCTTTGAGCATCACCGGAGCAAAGCCCGGCGTCGTAACCGCATCGATGCGCCGCCGCAGCTCCCCCGGGCGGAGAATCGCGCTATCCGCGAAGGCCCGCTGATAGTTCGCCGCCGCCACCGCGGCGCCCGCTCGCGTACGCGCGAAACCCACGCCGACCCCGGCCACCTGGCCTGCCGGTCCCGGCGTCAGAGCCGGTCGAGCCGCGACCGACTCGTCCGGCCTCGGCGCCGTTATCCGGCCGAGCAAAACCCCGACGACTATGGCGGCGATCAACCCCGCGATCGTGCGCATCAGTGGACCGCCGATCCGGCGTCGAAGAAGAAGTTGATGATCGCCGCCGCAGCGCCGATTCCGAACGCCCCTCCAGCTCCCTTGAGCATCCGGGTCTTGCCGTCGTCCGCCTGGGCATAGTTGTTCGAGCGGCTGCCGAAACCCCACTGCGCAGCTCCCCAGATCACCACCCCCACGCAGGCCAGCAGGCCGAACGCCGCTGCCCCGTTGAGGATTTTCTGAGCGGCCGGACCACCCGGCAGCCCGTTCGAGTTCGGGTTGACGCTGACCTTCGCCGCAGCTTCAACCACGACGAGATACGCAAGCCGTAGAGCTGGCATTTTGAGCCTCCTGTTTCTGTCGCCTGTTGGTCACGCAGGCGGCAAACGTCAGAAGGCAGGGGTCCAACGCCCCCGGTAATTGCATGACACGCCCTCAGTTTTCTGCTCGCAACCGACCCTCCCCGATCGGCAGGAGACGGCCAACGCGGGCTTTCGACTCCGCCCGATCCGCGCATCCTGACCAAAAACTTATGCGCACTTGCACTCACATAGCCGTCATTCCAACCGCCAATTTCCACAAATCCGAATAGACGGATAACCGAGGGGCGTTCCAGCAGTCCATTTGACGTACTCGACTGTTTTGTTAACCACGTTAGAAGTCAGATCGGCGGAACGCCCACTTCCTCAGCGACCCGATTCAGGCGCTGAGAAGGAAGGGAGGCCATACCTGCCTCCCCTGAGCCACGATCGGCACAGGAAGGAGCAGGAATGTCCCCTCAGTCGAGTGGGCCGGAGCGAAATCCGGTCCCGATAGCCCTCTGCATGATGGTGGCCGCCTTCGTCGTTGCGGTGCTCTGCGCGGCGACGGCACACGCCGCCTACTACAAGACCCTTTACTGCGCCGCCGCAGACGGCTCGGGCAACCCCGTCAAGGGAGCCCGGCCGGGATTCTTCGACTTCACCGACGACTGCGGCACCGCCTACGGGGACCCGGCCGGGACCGGCGGGTTCCTCCGTCTGGAGGAGAACACGACCGGGACGGCGGGCAACGAAGATGAGGCCAGCTACTCTTGGTGGCCGCCCTCGGGCGTCTCGATCGCCGCGGTTTCCGTCTACACCCGCGTTCCCGGCTACTTCAACTCCGGCTGGCGTTCCCGCTTCTGGGGCGAAGGCTATGACGGCGGCGAATACAACGTCCTGATGCAGGGCTCCGGTGTCAACCCCGGCGGCATCTACGCCCCCGCGACCTCGAATTTCAACTACCACGCCTGGCCCTTCGGCAGCTACGGCGACTACAAGCGGCTTGTGTTCGCGATGACCTGCTACCGGCCGAACGGTTGCTCGCGCGAGGGCTGGAACGCCGCCGACGCCAACTCAATCGCAATCACCCTCAACGACAAGTCAGACGCCCACGTCAACTGGGAAGGCACTTCGCACGTCCTCGCTGGCGACTGGGTCAAAGGCAACAACGCGATCGCCTGGCGCGAATCCGATCAAGGCTCGGGCCTGCGCTTCTCGCGCCTCAAGGTAGACGGCTCGACCCCCTCCGACGGGACGATCGACTACCAGGCAAATGGCGGCTGTAGGACGGGTCACTCCGACGCGAACACCGAGTTCGCCCGCGACTTCACGCCATGCACGCAGGGTCCCTACCTGCGTTACTACCCGCTGCGGACCGAATGGTTCTCTGACGGCTCCCACCAGATCGCGATCTGCGTGCAGGACTTTGCGCAGTACCAACATCTCGGCGGAACGGCCACCGAGTCCTGCGACGGCCGCACGATCCACACCGACAACTCAGCCCCGGGGGAACCCCCGTCACTTGGAGTCACCAGTACGAACCCCAACCGCTATCTGGATCATTTCGGAGCGCAATTCTCGCTCCCTCAGAACGCCGGGAGCCCAATCGTCGGGGTCCACTACTACGTAACCGAAGACGCAACGGGCGATGTCGTCAAAGCCCCGATCACCGTTTCGGCCACGAACCCGACGACGATTTCCGGCATCGAAGGACCGACCGCGCCCGGCGCCTACACGCTGCACCTCGCCTTAGAGGATCAGGTCGGCTTTACGGGCGCCTACTCGACCGCCCCGATCCCGCACGACACGACGCCGCCCGCGGCTCCGCAGAACCTTCACGTCCTCGGCACCACGGCCCGTCGCGTTGCTGCATTCGGCGTGAGCTGGCAGAACGCCGTCGATGCGGGCTCACCTATTGACGCCGCCCACTACAACATCGTTGACGGTTCCGGCAACGTCGTCCAGGCCGCCCGGACCCTCAACGGCGAAAGGATCGACACCATTCATGACATTGACACCCCGGCGCAAGCCGGGGATTACAAAGTTCATGTGTGGCTCTCCGATTCAGAGGGCAACGTGGGCGTTCCGGCGACGGTCGCCGTGCCACGCGACACGACGCCGCCCGCGGCTCCGCAGAACCTTCACGTCCTCGGCACCACGGCCCGTCGCGTTGCTGCATTCGGCGTGAGCTGGCAGAACGCCGTCGATGCGGGCTCACCTATTGACGCCGCCCACTACAACATCGTTGACGGTTCCGGCAACGTCGTCCAGGCCGCCCGGACCCTCAACGGCGAAAGGATCGACACCATTCATGACATTGACACCCCGGCGCAAGCCGGGGATTACAAAGTTCATGTGTGGCTCTCCGATTCAGAGGGCAACGTGGGCGTTCCGGCGACGGTCGCCGTGCCACGCGACACGACGCCGCCCGCGGCTCCGCAGGACGTGTCAATTACCCCGCCATCGACGCCTCGCTCTGCGCAGGGCTTCGACGTGCAATGGCGCAACATCGCCGACGACGGCTCACCTATCGACGCCGCGCACTATCGAATCCTCGGCCAAAACGGCAACGTCGTCGTATCGACCGAAACGATCAGCGGCACCAGCCCCGAGGCGATTCCGAATCTCGACACGCCCCGCAGTCGCGGCGCCTTCACCCTCGAACTATGGCTATCGGACGCCGAGGGCAACAACGGAGCCCCGATCAAGGCTCCGCTCTCGTTTAGCTGCGTCCGCGCCGATGGCACCGCCGGAGCCGACCTGACCGCAGGGCTCGGCCGCAAGCGACACCGCAGGCTGAAGGTCCCACAGGGCCGCGGTGCCCCGCTGCGCGGAAACCTCACCGGAGCCAGCGGCGCCGTGGCCGGCGCTCCCGTCTGCGTGTTCGGCCGCGTCGTCACCCAGGACACCCCGCAATTCCTCGGCGTCGCTCTAACCGGCGCCAACGGCGCCTACAGGTTCGGCCTCCCGGCCGGACCGTCGCGCGAAATCACGGCCATCTACCGGCCCGATTCGCGCGAACTGACCGCCAGCACCGTCCTCGCATCGCGGGTTCGGCCAACCCTCCACCTTCTGCGCAGGCCGGTCCACAACAAGGGATATGCCGTATTCAAGGGCCGCATCCCTGGCCCTGACAACGCCGGAGTCGTTCTTGTCCTACAGGCAAAAAGCGGAAAGGGTTGGCGTGTCATCCGGCGCTACCGGACCCACAAGGGCGGTCGGTTCCTCATGCGGTATCGCTTTACGCAGACGTTCCGGCCGACCACCTACATCATGCGCATCGAGGTTCCCTGGCAACGCGGCTACCCGCGGCTACCCGGCGCCTCTCGGCGCATCGAAGTCCCGGTACGTCCGTAGCGCGACCTCACGAGCAACGGCGGCGGGGTGCAGCCCTGCCGCCCGCTCCTTTCGCCGATGCGCCGTCCTACTCATTCCAAGAGAACCACGACCACCCGTGGTCTCACCCCAGCTCAATACCGCGAGGCTGAACGCGGCTTGAAGCTCATGCTCGCCAAAAAGTTCTCTGCCGTCTGGATTCAGGACAACACCGCGGACCTTCTCACACAGGCGAACATCGAGTACGCGGAATGGCTCTGCGAAAACCCGCCCGCTCGAAAGCCTGTCGGATGGGTACTCACTTGCGCCTACCGGCGCGCGCTCAACCTCCTCGATACCGAAACGCGCAGACCACCCACGGCGCCCCTGGACTCGATATTTCACCTGCCCGACGACTCGGCGCCCACACCCGAGCAGATCGCGCTCGACAACGACCGGCAGCGCCGCCTCCGCGAAGCCATGCAACACCTTCCGTCCAAGGAGGCTCAACTACTCGCCCTGATCTACTACGAAGACTGCTCGATCAGGGAGGCCGGTCGTCAGCTTGGCTGGCGAAAGTCCGCCGCCGACCGCCATCACGCCGCCGCAATGGCGAAAATGCTCGCCCTCATCGGCGACCCGAAGCTACTCAGCGGCGCCATGATCGGCCCCGCGGCGTCGGCCTACGTTCACGGTGACGCCCACCACCGCATCGACTCCGCGACCCAAGTCGCGTTTCGCACCCTCTCTCACGCCTACGCTGCCGCCTCAGAACGGGTCGAGGTCGTCGCTCACCGAAGCGCCGATCTCGCCCGCCGGGTTGCGCCGTTCTCCGACTCTGCGAACGTCGCTGCTACCGGCGGCGCCGCCCGCGTCGCGGCTCACTGTGGAGCTGCCGCCAGCATCGCCGTATGCGGCCTGCTCGCGGCTCCCGCCGTCGAGCAGGGTCTAGAAGCCTTGGGCCGGTCACACCCCGCCCGCTCACCGGCCCGACACGCCAAGCCGCAGCGGGCGGCCTCGCGCGACCGGGCGCCCGGACCCCCATCGACCACGACGCCAACCTCGCCGACGCCAACTGCGCCATCCCAGGCCGCTGCGGAACGCCACCGCATCCAACGGCGCGAACGACGCGCCCGCGCCACCAGCCCGCCCGCTCGCGCGAGCGGGCACCAGAGCGCAAGCGAGTTCGGTGACAACAATGTGGAACCGAGCGGGAGTGAATCGGCGCCGTCCAGTGAAGCCGCGCCCGCACCCGCCGCGCCGCCGCGCGCCGACCACGGCAACGCAGCTCCGTCCTCCGGGCCGGAGTTTGGGCTTTAGAAGCCTCCCGCGACCTGCCCTGGACGCTTCATTCTGTCCTCGGCTCCGCCTGGCGCAAGGTCGCTTCGCTTCCTTCCCCTCGCTGCGCTCAGTGCGCCCGGCGTTCGTCCGAGAACTGATTGCGCTTACCAGGGCAGGTGAGCGCCTGCCAGATCCGCGAACAAAGGGAGTTCACGATGGGCAGCGAGAACAGCAGCATCACGCCGGAGCAACTGATCGAGCAATTCTGTGACGACCGCGCCTGCGGCCTTCGACCCGACCCCGGCACGACCGAGCAGGAGAACGGAATGCGCGTTAGTCGCGGCTGGTGCGGCTATATCGGCGGGCGTGGGGATTACCTGACCGTTGGCTTCGATGATGGGTACTCGTTCATGGACTACCTCGCCGAGCGTGGCTGGGTGCCGGTCCACGACCGGGGCACCTGGCCCTACGTCGTCTATTGCGTTTGGTGTTCCGGTGATCTGCGAGCCATCGTCGAGTATTGCGAAGGCGACCTGACCCTTTGGGAGTTCCCCGACGAGGCAAAGGCACGCGAGTTCGCCGACACGCTCAACTAGGCATCCGGGGCGCCGTCCAGAGCGGCGGCGCCTCGCACTCGGCCTAATTTCCGGGGGCGCCGACCCCCCCTTTCCTGACGGGCTCTCTCACGATGAGCAGTCAGAGCCCACGGCCGAGCCTCCCGGCCTTCCTTTTCGCCCTTCCTATCGGCGCCTGTGTGGCCCTCGTCCTCGGCGCTGTCTGCATCGCGCTCGCTTTTGGCGGAAGCACTGAATGCGGCAGTGCCGCCAGCTCAGGCGGCGACGTGAAAGGCGTTCCGACCAGGCTCATACCGATCTACCAGCAGGCAGCGGCCAAGTACCACCTTGGCCCGAAAGGCCCGGCGATCCTCGCCGGGATCAATTCGGAGGAGACGGCATTTGGGACCAACCTCAACGTCTCCTCGGCTGGCGCGGTCGGCTGGATGCAGTTCATGCCGGAAACGTGGAGCGCCTACGGGGTCGATGCCAATGGGGACCGGAAAGCCGACCCCTACAGCCCCGAAGATGCGATCTTCGCCGCCGCGAACTACCTGCGGGCCGCTGGCGCTCCAGGCGACTGGCACAGCGCCGTCTTCGCCTACAACCGTGACGAGGGATATGTCCAGGACGTACTAGCCGACGCCCAGAAATGGGCGGCGATCGGCTCGATAGAAGGCGGCGGCGCACTCTGCGAAGCGAACGCGCCAAACGAGCGCGTCGCACGCATGATCACGGAGGCAGATCGCCTCACCGCCCTTCGCCCCCACACGTCCTACGTGTGGGGTGGATCGCACGGCATTAGCCCGACCCCGCGAGACGGTCCCTTCGATTGCAGCTCCGCTGTTAGCCATCTTCTCCAAGTCGGCGGGACTGGCAACCCGACCATGACGACCGTTGCCTTCCACGCCTGGGGAAAGCCGGGCGCCGGTCGCTGGGTCACAATCTTGGACAAGCCCTACGAACCGGAAGCGCATGTGATCCTGCGCTTCGAGCCCGGCGTCACCCCGCCCGAAAAACGCTATTGGGGCACGTCGGGATTCATCGAAGGCGGCGGACACGGGCCGGGATGGATTCCGGCGAGCACCTTCGATGCTGCCTATCTCTTGCGCTTTGAGGAACGTCACCCGCCGGGACTGTGAAGGAGAACGTCCGCGATGCCAGCACGACCGTCCCGCAAGCCCCTCAACGGCCCTCACATCGAGATTACGCCGACCCCCGAGCAGTACGACCAGCTCTGTCGTGACCTCAAAGCGCTGCGCCAGTCGGGCGCACCGACCAACACCACCGCCATCCTTGACGCCGTTCGTGCCGCCGCTGCCCGAGGTAAAATTCAGCGTACGACGACCACAAAACGGACGCGGGGAGCGCGCTCACGCTCCCCGGTCCCGCAACAGGAAGGATGAGTTCCTGATGCAGCACGAAGATAGCGGTATGGACGGCGGCGCAGCGATCCTCTACGCAGCCAAGTCCACCAAAGACGAGAGGGGCAGCAACAAGACTCAGCTCGCCGATGGTCGGAGTTTCGCCGACTCGCACGGCATGACCGTCGTGGGCGAATACGCCGACGAGGACGCGAGCGCTTACCACGGCAATCGCGGTCCCGAACTTGAGGCAGCCCTGGACCACGCCGAGCGAATCGGCGCTTGCATCATTGTCCAGCACAGTGACCGGCTAGCGCGCGGCGACGGTGTTCAGGCGCGCCACCTTGTCCAACTCGTCCTCGACGCAAAGGCTCGCGGCATTCGCCTCCGCTCGAAGGAAGACGACAGCTCGCTTGAAAACGTCGTCATGGCGGCGGTCATGGGCGAGCGCAACACTGAGGACTCGCGCCGAAAGGGTGCCGCCGTCCGAGCTGGCATGGAGCGCAAGCGCCAGCGTGGCGAGTACATCGGGTATTGCCCCTATGGCTATCGCTGGGAGCGAAACGAGGACGACGTTCGCGTGATCGTCCCTGATCCGACCCAGGCCGCGATCATCCGTCGCGTCTTCGCCGAATACCTCGCCGGTCGCTCCCAAAAGGCGATCAGTCGCGACCTCAACCGCGACAAAATCCCGAGCCATCGAGGCGGGCAATGGCACCCCGGCACGGTTCGCGTGATCCTCGCTAGCCCTCTCTATGCAGGATGGATTCGCGACGGCGCCGACGGCGTACTTGAGGGCAACCACGAACCGATCATCGAGCGCGGAGATTGGGAAAAGGTCGCCGCGCTTCGCGAAGCTAAGGCCCGGACTCACGGACGCGGCCGACCTGTCGCCGGGCGGCACATCTTCCGCAAAGGATTCCTGCGCTGCGGCATCTGCGGCGGGTCGATGATCCCGCGCACCGTCCCAAATCGCGCGAGTCCGCCACGCGAAACCTACGAGTGCTATGGGCATTGGCGCGATGTGGAGACCTGTTCGATGATGCCCGTTCAACGGGCCGAGGTTGATAGCGCCGTGCTGGCCTACTTCGAGCAAGTAGGTCTAGACCTCAGCGCGACGCGCGACCAGCTTCGGTCAGCCCTGAATCAGAAGCTCGATGAGGCCCGAGCGCTGCTGACAGGAGCAGAACGTGACGCAGCCTCCGCCGACCAACGTCTAGCCCGCGTGAAACGCGACTACACCAATGGCGATCTCACTGCGCCCGAATGGCGCGATTTGCGAGCGGAGCTTGAGCCCGAGGCTGCCGCCGCAGAGGCCGAGGTCGAGCGGCTTCGGGAAGCAGTCAAGGCCCACGAAGCCGACACCGCCCTTGACAAAGCCGAGGCCGAGGTCGCGGCGCTGCTAGACAGCATCCGCAGCGCCGTAACCGGCAACGTCAAGGACAACGCAGGCATCCAAGCCGTAAGCGCCACGTTGCTTCGCTTGTTCGATCACTTCACGTACCACGTCGGCATCCCGGCCAACGCAAACGTCGAGCTGATCGACACGGACTCTTGGATCGAGCCCGCCATCGCATCCCGCGCGGTCGAGGGATACGACGAGCGAATGCGGCCCGTCCTCCCCCGCGAACCGCTTGGGAAAGCGCCAAACAATTACGTAGAAGGCTTCGCCAGGTAATCGTCGGCTCCGGACTCGAGCCCACGCACGCGCTCTTCGTCGCTGCCGCGGCCGCTGAGGACGATCACCGGCAGGCGCGGGTCGTAGCGGGAGACGATCCCGTCCGCCTCGCGAATCTCGCGCAGCACGTCCAGGCCGGAGGCGTCCGGCAGGGCGAGGTCGAGCAGCATCAGGTCGGGGTATTCGAAGCGGCAGATGCGCAGCGCGTCGGCGGCGCTGGGCGCCGGCAGCACGCGGTAACGGTCGGCCGTCAGCCTCTCGCAGAGCAGCTCCAGGGTCGGCGCGTCGTCCTCGCAGATGACGACGCTGGCGATCTCACGGCGCTGGGGAAGCATGCGCCGTCAAGGGCGCGGCGGCGCAAACTCTCCCCCCTGGACCCCGATCGGCGCCCGAAGACGCCGCTCTTTGGGCGAAAAGCGCCCGTCCTACAGCGCCGCCTGGGCGGCGGCGACGCGGGCGATCGGCACGCGGAAGGGCGAGCAGCTGACGTAGTCGAGGCCGGCGCGATGGAAGAAGGCGATGCTGTCGGGGTCGCCGCCGTGCTCGCCGCAGACCCCGAGCACGAGGTCGGCGCGGGCGCCGCGGCCGCGCTCGACCGCGGTCTCGACCAGCTGGCCGACGCCGTCGACGTCGATGCTCTCGAAGGGGCTGCGGGAGACGATCTTGCGCTCCAGGTACTCGCTGAGGAAGCGGCCCTCGGAGTCGTCGCGGGAGAAGCCGAGCGTCGTCTGCGTGAGGTCGTTGGTGCCGAAGCTGAAGAACTCGGCCCGCTCGGCGAGCCGGTCGGCGATCAGGCAGGCGCGGGGCAGCTCGATCATCGTCCCGACCTCGAAGCCCACCGGCTCGGCGCCGGCGGCCGCGGCCGTCTCCGCCGCGGTGCGCTCGACCAGCTCGCGCATCGCCGCCAGCTCGCCCTCGTAGTCGACCAGCGGGATCATGATCTCGACCCGGGGCGCGGCGCCCTCGCGCTCGCGCAGCGCGATCGCGGCGCTGACGATCGCCCGCACCTGCATCTCGTAGACCTCCGGGAACTCGAGCCCGAGCCGGCAGCCGCGGGTGCCGAGCATCGGGTTGGTCTCCTCGAGCTGGCGCACGCGGTGCAGCTCGGCCTCCAGCCGCTCCGTCTCGCCGTCCCCCTCGGCTCCGGCGCGGCGCTCGAGCTCGACCACCAGGTCCTCGGCGCGGGGCAGGAACTCGTGCAGCGGCGGGTCGAGCAGCCTGATCGTCACCGGCAGGCCCCGCATCTCCTCGAACAGCCCCTCGAAGTCCGTCCGCTGTAGCGGCTCGAGCTCGGCCAGCGCGGCGCGGCGCTGCTGCTCGTCGGAAGCCATGATCATCCGCTGCATCAGCGCCTGGCGCTCGCCGAGGAACATGTGCTCGGTGCGGCAGAGGCCGACGCCCTGGGCGCCGAAGCGGCGCGCGGTCGCCGCGTCGGCGGGCCGGTCGGCGTTGGCGCGCACCTCCAGCCGGCGCAGCTCGTCGGCCCACTCGAGCACGGTGCGGAAGTAGTCGTCCACTTCGGCCTCGACCAGCGGCACGTCCTGAGCCGTGACCGCGCCGCTGCCGCCGTCGATCGCGATCTCGTCGCCTTCGCGCAGGACCCGTCCGTTGACGCTCACCTGGCACGCCTCGAGGTCGATCTCCAGCGCCGAGGCGCCGCAGACGCAGGGCCGCCCCATGCCGCGCGCGACCAGCGCCGCGTGCGAGGCCTTGCCGCCCTCGGAAGTGAGGATGCCGCGGGCGGCGTTGAAGCCGGCGACGTCGTCGGCCTCGGTGAACGGGCGGACGAGGATCGTCGCCTCGCCCTCCGCCGCCCGCTCGACCGCGCGCTCGGCGGTGAAGACGACCGCCCCCTTCGCCGCCCCGGGCGAGGCGGGCACGCCGGTCGCCAGCGGCTCGAGCTCGAAGTCGGGGTCGAACGAGGGGTGCAGCAGCGCCTCCAGCTTCGTCGCGTCGAGCTTGGCCAGCGCCTCGGCGCGGCCGAGGATCCCTTCCTCGACCATGTCGACCGCGACCCGCACCGCGGCGTGCGGCGGGCGCTTGGCATTGCGCGTCTGGAGCATGTAGAGGGTGCCTTCCTCGACCGTGAACTCGACGTCCTGCATGTCGCCGAAGTGGCGCTCCAGCGCCGCCACGATCTCGACCAGCTGCGCGTGGGCCGCGGGCAGGATCCGCGACATCTCGGTCAGGTCGGCCGTGTCGCGGGTGCCGGAGACGACGTCCTCTCCCTGCGCGTTGAGCAGGAAGTCGCCCGAGGGCCGCGGCTCGCCCGTGATCTCGTCGCGGCTGAAGGCGACGCCCGAGCCCGAGTCGTCGCCCCTGTTGCCGAAGACCATCTGCTGCACGTTGACCGCGGTGCCCCAGTCGTCGGGGATGCGGTTGAGCCGCCGGTACTCGATCGCCCGCGCCCCGTTCCAGGAGCCGAAGACGGCGGCCACCGACTCGACCAGCTGGTCGCGCGGGCGCTGCGGGAACTCGCGCCCGGTCTGCTCGGCGAAGATCCGCTTGAAGTCGCCGACCAGGCGGCGCAGGTCGGCGGCGTCGAGCTCGGTGTCGAGCGCGGCGCCGCGCTCGGACTTGACCGCGCGGATCGCCTGCTCGAACAGCATCCCGTCGATCCCGGCGACGACGTTGCCGAACATCTGCACGAAGCGCCGGTAGGAGTCCCAGGCGAAGCGCTCGTTTGCGGTGCGCTCGGCCAGGCCGCCGACCGCCTCGTCGCCGAGGCCGAGGTTGAGCACGGTGTCCATCATCCCCGGCATCGATTCGCGCGCGCCGGAGCGGACCGAGACGAGCAGCGGGTCCTCGGGGTCGCCGAGGCGCTTGCCGGCCTCGTCCTCGAGCTCGCCCAGCGCCGCGCCGAGCTGCTGCTCGAGGCCCTCGGGCATCTGCCCGCCGGCGGCGAGGAAGGCGACGCAGGCCTCGGTGGTCACCGTGAAGCCGGCGGGGACGACGATCGGCGGCCCCAGCCGCGCCATCTCGGCCAGGTTGGCGCCCTTGCCGCCGAGCAGCTCGCGCATCTCGCGCGAGCCCTCGCTGAACTTGCAGACGTACTTCATCCCAGCAGGCGCTCCAGCAGTTCCACGTACTGGAGAGTGTGGCGGTTCTCGAGGAAATTGTCGCGGACGCTCTCGCGGGCCGCCCGGCCGATCGCCTCGGCGTGCTCGGGCGCCTCCAGCAGGTTCGCGACCGCGGCGGCGAAGGCCGTCTGGTCGAGTGGGTTCTTGAGCAGCACGCCGGTCACCCCGTCCTCGATCTGATCCTCGATTCCGCCCGTGTCGGTGGCGACCACCGGCCGCCCCTTCCACATCGCCTCGGTCACGGTCAGGCCGAAGCCCTCCTTGAGGCTCTTCTGCACGACGATCGTCGCCTGGCGCTGAAGCGCGTTGACGATCGCCGCGTTCTCGTCGAGGTCGTCCATCGGCAGGCAGGCGAGCAGGATGCGCGAGCGGATCCCCTCCGGCAGCCGGTGCCACTCCTCCGCCACTTCCGTCAGCACCCCGGCGCCCTCGGGATCGTCGCTGACGGAGCCGAGGCTCGGTCCGGCGAGGACGAGATGCGCGCCGTGGCCGTCGGTCTCGATCTCGGCGAAGCCGCGCATCACCCCGACCGGGTCCTTCAGCCGGTCCCAGCGCGATACCTGGACGACGAGCGGCACGTCGGGACTGGGGAGCGCGCCCCCGGCGATCACCTCGCAGTGCCGCTCGACCCGGCCCTCGCTCTCGTCGGGCAGCTCGAAGGTCGGCTCGGCGCCGTCGTCGCCGTCGGGCGCCAGCAGCCCGGTCTGGCGCAGGATCGCCCGCACCTGGGCCGGCGCCATGTCCTGGTTCTTCGGCGAGGCGGCGTCGATCGAGGGCGGCACGATCGCCGTCGTCATCCCCTCGCAGATCTCCGGCACGAAGGCCTCGCGCGAGAAGACGGCGGCGTCGGCCTCGGTGACGTAGGGCTCGAGCAGGTCCCAGCCCGCGGCGGTCAGCTCGTTGCGCTCGTCGGCGCCGATGTGGCAGCGCCAGATCACGGTGCGGCCGCCGCCGGCGGCGATGTGCGGGATCAACCCGGCCGGCTGCGGGTCGTGGACGAAGACGACGTCCTGCGGGCCGATCTGGGCGAGCACGCTCTCGGCGTTGTCGCGGCTGACCCGCTCGAAGACCTCGCGCTCCTCGGCGCCCAGCGGCCCACCGTCGCCGAGCTCGCCGTGCAGGTAGTTGTGCAGGCGCTTGGTCAGCGTGAAGAACTCCGGCGTGCCGCCGATCGTCAGCCAGCGCATGCCGATCCCCAGCCCCCGGGCCAGGCCGACCCAGGACCAGAGCATCTCCGCCACGCCGCCGCCGGCCGCGGTCGAGTTGACGTTCCAGACCGTGCGCCCCTCGAGCAGCTGGCCGGCGCGCGCGAGCCCCGCTTCGAGGCGCTGCCAGGCCTGGGCGTCGATCACGCCCCTCAGCCGCTCCAGTGAGAGCGGCGGAACCTGTACCTCTTTTGCGGTCATCTCAACGGGCGGGCCTCCCAACCCGCGGCGACCCGTCTCCCGCGGTGGAGGGTATCTCAAGAACGGCGCCGGCCCCGCGATGTGAGGCGAAACGTCTCGGCAACACGGCGCGGCGGAACGAGCGGGGACGGCCGTCGGGATCGAGGAAAACGAGGTCGAGCGGGAAGCGCATGCCGAAGGTGTGGACGCTCGCGCAGCCCGGGATCAGCAGCCCCGGCCCGGCCTCGTCGCGGTCGAGACGGGCAAGGCCGAGCAGGCGGGCGCGGGGTCCCGTGGCGACCGGGACCTCGCGGCCGAGCACGGTCGCGGTGGGGAGATCGCGGAAGCGCCGGCTCACCCCCTCTCAAGGGGCGCAAGCGCCAAATCCCTCCCCACCCCACCCGACCGCGGTAGAGGTTTTCTTCGCTATCCGGTCAAAACCTCGACCGCGTTGGGAATAGCCTTGGGGCCCATGCCCGGCAAGGTGGCGATCTTTGGCCCGCACCCGATGCTCTCGATCACGATCGAGTCGCTGACCGCCGACGGCGGCGACGACATCCACGTCCACGCCGCCAGCCAGGGTGTCTGGGTGGCCCGGATGGCGGCCGAGCTCGGCGCCGAGGCAACCCTCTGCGGCTTCATCGGCGGCGAGACCGGGACCGTGCTGCGGCCGCTGCTGACCCAGCACCCGGTCGAGCTGCGGCTGATCGAGACCGGCGCCGCCAGCGGCGCCTACATCCACGACCGCCGCAGCGGCGAGCGCGTGCCGGTCGCCCAGAGCGCCAGCCTGCCGCCGTCCCGGCACGAGATCGACAGCCTCTTCTCGGCCACCTGCGCGGCGGCGCTCGACGCCGACGTGCTGGCGCTCTGCGGCCCCTACCCGGGCGAGGCGCTGCCGCTGGAGATCTACGGCAACCTGGTCGCCGACGTGCGCGGCAACGGCACGCCGGTGATCGCCGACCTCTCCTCGCCGCGGCTCGACAGCGCCCTGGAGGGCGAGCCCGACCTGGTCAAGATCAACGACTGGGAGCTCGCCGGCTACGTCTCCGGACCGGTCGACACCGAGGCGCGGATGCGGGCGGCGATCGAGCGGCTGCTGGCGGCGGGCGCCGGCGCGGCGATCGTCACCAGGGCCGAGCAGCCGGCGATGGTCGTGCGCGGCGGCGAGGCCTGGGAGCTGGCGCCGCCGCGCTTCGAACGCGGCGCCCGCGAGGGCTGCGGCGACTCGATGATGGGCGGGCTCGCGGCGGCGATGGCGGCCGGAATGAGCTGGGAGCAGACGCTGAAGATCGGCGCCGCCGCCGGCGCCGCCAACTTCCTCCGCCACGGCCTCGGCAGCGCCGACCACGGCGTGGTCGAGGACCTCGCCCGCCGCGTCGAGCTGCGCCCGCTCTGAGACGTGCGAGCGACTACACGTCGCGGCGACGCTCGATCGCGACGCCGATGCCCGTCAGCAGACCGGCGTAGAGGACCATCAGCGCGACCGCCGAGCCGAAGCGCGGGAAGCCTCCCTGGTGCACGTCCGGGTCGCCGAGCACGGCGGCGACGGTGGTGAACGAGTACTCGCTGTAGAACGACACCGAGCCGAGGATCGCGTCGAGGACGAAGAGGCCGAAGAAGGCGATACCCACGCCGATCGCGATCGAGCGGGCGAGCACGCCGATCGCCACTCCGACGGCGGCGAAGCCCGCATAGGAGATCGCGATGCCGTAGGCGTAGTGGGCGGCCGTGCCGAGCCCGGCGTCCCAGTGGCCGGCGCCGCCGGCGCCGAACCAGATCGCCGCGACCAGCCGCGAGAGCGGGACCGAGAGCAGGCCGATCGCCACCGCGATCGCGATCGCGACCACCGCCTTGGCGAGGATCACCCGCCGCCGGTCGGCGGTCGCCGTGTAGGTCGAGGCGATCGAGTGGGAGCCGTACTCGCCCGCGGCGAGCACGACGCCGAGAATCGTCACCACGATCAGGGTCAGCACCGAGCCGGAGAGGACGTTGAGGCTCTGCACCCGGCCCGGTTCGCCGGAAAAGGTGATCGCGCCGGTGAGGGCCTGGACGACCACGCCCAGGACCGCGATCCCGATCAGCACCCAGGTCGACCTGAGGCTGCGGGCCTTGATCCACTCGGCGGCTATCTGGCGGCCCATCAACGCCCCTTCCCGGCGGTCAGCTCCATGTAGCGCTGCTCGAGGTCCTGGTGCTCGACTTCGAGCGCGGAGAGCGCCACGCCCGCCTCGAGCGCGATCTCGCCGA
This sequence comes from uncultured Solirubrobacterales bacterium, assembly GCA_963727465.1. GTDB lineage: Bacteria > Actinomycetota > Thermoleophilia > Solirubrobacterales > 70-9 > VRUE01. The sequence continues at coordinate 60,866 of CAVSGL010000004.1, forward strand.
CCCGCTCGGAGTCGAGGCCGGCGATGCTGAGCTCGTCGCCGCGGCGGACGACCTTGCCGCCGCCCCGCTCGAGCGCCTCGGCCAGCCGGTCGGCCTGGGCGGCGCGGGCGATCACCGCACGGCCCTGCGCCAGCTCGCCGACGCCGAACTCGCTGACGAGCTGGCCTTCGGCGATCACGACGACCGCGTCGACCGTCTCCTGCACCTCGGCGAGGATGTGGCTGGAGACGAGCACCGTCTTGCCCTCCTCGTGGGCGAGCCGCCGCAGCATCTGGCGCAGCCAGAGGATGCCTTCCGGATCGAGCCCGTTTGCCGGCTCGTCGAGGATCAGGACTTCGGGGTCGCCGAGCAGCGCCTGGGCGAGCGCGAGTCGCTGGCGCATTCCCAGCGAGTACTTGCCGACGCGGCGATGGGGAGCGTCGCTCAGGCCGACCTTCTCCAGCATCTCGTCGGCGCGGCCCGCCGGCAGGCCGGCGGCGGCGCAGGTCGCCTGTAACGAGGCGCGCGCCGAGCGGCCGTCGTGGAAGGCGCCGCCGTCGAGCACGGCGCCGAGCGCACGGGCCGGGTTGTCGAGCTCGCGAAACGGCTTGCCGGCGACGAGCGCGCGGCCGCCGTCGGGCTCGGCGAGGCCGAGGATCATGCTGATCGTCGTCGTCTTGCCGGCGCCGTTGGGGCCGAGAAAACCGGTCACCTGGCCGGCCTCGGCGACGAAGCTGAGCTGCTTCACCGCGGCGAAGTGCCGGTACTCCTTGGTCAGTTCCTCTGCCTGAATCAAGGGCCGAAGCCGACCCTAACCGCCCGACGGCTCGAATGGAAGGCCGAGCTCGCCTCCCTCGACGATCGTCCGGGGGGCGGTCTCGCGGATCCACTCGATATGCGAGGCGGCGGGCTCGGTCTCGGCAAGCGCCGCGAAGGCGGCCGCGAGCTTTGCCGGCCGGCCGCCGTGCGAGGAGTGGGTGTCGCTGCTGAGCACGTGGACCAGGCCGGCCTCGGCGAGCGAGCGCATCCCGGCGGCCATCTCCTCGCGCAGGAAGAAATCGGCGGTCGCCTGGACGAGGGCGCCGAGCGCGACCAGGCGGGCGATGCGCTCGTACATATCGGCCGAGAGATGGCGCTCGGGATGGGCGATCAGCGTCCGGTGGCCGCGTTCGGCGAGGTGCTCGATGCGGCGCTCCAGGCTCTCCCCGAGCGGGCCCGGCGCCGGCTCGAGCAGGATCCAGCGGCCGTCGCCGAGCGAGACCCGGGCCAGCTCCCGGTCGCTCAGGTCCTCGACCGCGGTCTCCGCCACCTCGCCGCCGGTCAGCACGGTCACGGGGATACCCTCGCCGCGCAGGTGGCGGTTCAGCGACTCGACCCGGCCCGCCACCTCGTCGATGCGCACGTCGTGGTCGTGGCGGATGTGCGGGGTCGCGCAGATCGCCTCGATCCCGTCGGCCGCCGCCTGGCGGGCGAGCCCGGTGCTGTCGCGGATGTCGAGCGCGCCGTCGTCGAGGCCCGGGAGGATGTGGCTGTGCAGATCGATCATCGGAATCCACTGGATCGTTGGGCCGCAAAACCTATTTCAGCCCCCGCCCCCGGCAGGCACGCGGCTACGATGACCGGCATGATCCAGCACCTGCTGTCGCCGGGCTTGCGACAGCGGATTGGCTTCAACTCGATGAACAAGAAGACGACCCGCAGAGGAAATTACGAGTCGGGCTCCGACTACGTGCTCGAGTACGGCGAGCTCCGCTTCGCCTTCAACGAGGAGGACTTCGGCCAGCGGGTCGAGCAGGCCGCGGTCAAACTCGGCTTCGTCGAGCAGGGCCTCAGCCGCGAGGAGCTCGACGACCTGCTCGACCTCGCCGTCAACGGCGAGATCTCCGAGCCCAGCTCGCAGCTCGGCGACCACATCAACTGCAACTGGGAGGACCTCGTCGGCCCCTCCAACCGCAGCCTCGTCCACTGGCTGCGGCGGCTCGTCTTCCGCGGCGCCTGGCTCGACCAGCGGGTCAAGGAGGGCGAGCTCGACGTCGTCTTCGACGAGAGCACCCAGACCTTCGGCTACGTCCAGCCGGACCGCAGCAACGAGCCGATCGAGCTCTCCAAGGAGCCGAGCTGGCGCCGCATCGCCTACCGGCGCTGAGGCCGGATCAGCGAGCCGCTACGATCGGCTGCTCACCGGTCATGCACCGATCGATGATCTTGTCGAACTCGGGCAGATCCGCGGGAACGAGCACGGAGCCGTTTGGCACGTCGATCTCCTTCGCCAGCATCAACTCGGTCAAGCGGTCGAATGCCAGATCGGTCGCACAGCAGGACTCTTCAGCGCCCCCAAAGCGCTGCGGCGCGCCTATCGAGCGCGCTCGATCGCGGCCACGACCGTGAGCGAGCCGTTGCCGCCGGTCCCGCCGGCGCCGGCGTCGAAGAGGTCGCGCGCCGCCTCGGCACCACCGAAGGAATCGGCGAAGCGGGTGAGCGAGTCGACGAGGACGATTACGTCTTCGCCGCTACCGGCCCGGGACCGGGCCTGGGCGACCGCGTCCTCGGCGTGATTTGCCTTTCCCGCGGAGACGATCTCCGCCTTCGGCGCCTCGCGCTTCCAGTCCGCCAGCTCCTCGGGCGTGGGATCGACGAGCAGGGCGATCGGGTCGGGACCCCCGGAGGCGTCGGAGAGCTCGGCGGCGACCTCGCGCAGCAGCGCCGTGCAGGCGGCACGATCCTCGGCGAAGACGATCGCCTGGCGACCCGGCGCCGCCGGCAGCAGCAGGTCGTGCACGCGGACGGTCTTGCGGCGCCGGCCCCAGCGGCGACGGCGGCGTTTGCGCTTCGGCTTCGGCTGCTCGCCAGCGGCCGGCTGCGGAGCCGGCTGCTCGGGCTTGGGCTGCTCGCGCTTGGGCTCGCGCTCCTGCCGGGGCTGCTCGCGCCGCTCGCGCGGCTGCGGTTTGCGGTCGCGGCCGCGCTGCCGGCCGCGGTCCCGCCTGCCGCCGGGACGATCGCCCTTCGGCTTCGACTGCGACTTGTCGCCGCCGCCCCCGCCGGCGAGCTTGTCGATCAGCTCGGCGCGAGAGAGCATCCGGTAGCGCTCGACGCCCGCCTCGGCGGCGAGCGCGTGCAGCTCTGAGATGTGCTTGGACTCCAGCTCTGACTTGTTCATCGCGCGGCAGGCTATTCGACCGGCCGCGCCGGGGGCTTCCACGGCCCGCTAACGCCCACCCGGACCGGCCCCGGTCCCGGGCTCCTGCGGCCGATCTGCCTGCTGATAGACGTGCGCGCCGGCGACGCAGATGACTCGCTCTCGTCCGCCGGGACCGGTGGCGGTCAAAATCCAGGCGAGCCGCGCCGGCTCGCGATCGAAGCTGAGGGTCGCCGCGCTGAGCGACTCGTCCGGATCGCAGAACCGGATCGCCCGCTCGCGAACCGCGTCCGGGTCGGTCCAGTCGGCCAGGTCGGGCAGGCTCGCGGTGTCCTGCGGCCGCCGCTGGAAGCCTGAGTAGCGGATCGGCTCGAGGTCAGGGGCGAGCTCGGCGAAGCCGGCCAGCTTCCGGCCGACCGCGACCGGCACGAACCACGAGTGGAGCGAGCCGTCAGCGGGCTCGGCGACCGGGATCGCTTCCAGCGCGCGCGCGGACGCGCGAGCATCCGGCTCGCCGATCGAACCCGCCTCGAGCAGGTCGGCGACACGCTCCCGCGCCCGCGCGCCCGCGCTCACGGGATCGTCGTCACCTGCGCGCTGAAGGCACGTCGATACGTCTGGGCGTCCCAGTTCTCCCAGCGGGTGATCACGCCGCTGTTCGGCGGCCAGGGGTCGTAGACGAGCAGGCCGTGGAAGCGCGTCTGCCCGGGGAACGAAAAACGATGCTGGAAGTACCCGGCGACGCATCGCGAATGTCCGGGGATGAAGCTGATCAGCGGCCTGTTGGCGCGGATCTCCCCACGGTAGAAGCTGAACGGCGGGCTCGTCGTCATCGCCGCATCGAGGGCGTTCGAGCTGAGCGCCTCGAGCTGGGTGGCGACGTCTTCGTCCCGCGAGTAGGGCAGGCCCTGGGGGGCGCTGCGCGTGCCGAGCCCGAGCGCGGTCGCAATCCGGTCCTGGGTGTACTCGTAGCGGTAGAAGGCGAGCAGCATCTGAACCGATGCTCCCACGCACCAGACGTTGGTTTCCTGCCCCATCAGCTCGAAGCAGATGCTGTGGGTCGAGTTGCTCGTGCCGTAGTGGAGCTCGCGACTGTCGATCAGGAGGTCGACGCGCGTCAGCCACAGATCGCCGAGCGTGCGCTTGCGGATCACCGCCGTGTCCAGGTCGGCGAAGCGCCGATCGCTCCACGCTTCGATACCGGCGTCGTAGCGGCGGGCGCGGGCGCGCTTCTGGGCGGCCGGCAGCTCGTCGAGCAGCGACCAGCGCTCGAAGTTGGCCGGCGAGAGCGGCGGCCGCTCCTCCTTCGGCGCCGGCGGCACCGGCGCCCAGGTTCCCAACTCGAGCAGTTTCGCCTCCTCGCCCTTCGCAAGGAACTGCACGCCGACCTTCGGCGGGCTGTAGGCGACGAACCGCATCGTGTCGAAACGCGCCCGGCCTGCGGCCCTGGCCGCTTCGGCCCGCAGCTGCTTCTCGTTCCACTCGAAGCCCGCGGAGACCGCCATCAGGGGCGCCCCCACCGCCGGGTTTGCCGCGATATCGACGAATGCCGGCGTGCCGCCGCGCCTGGCGACGGGGAACCGGTAGAAGAGCAGCTCCCCGTTGAGGTCATGGACCGGCGTACCGGCCGTCCTGATCCGCGCCCCCTCGAAGACGTCCTCGGGCAGCACGTCGGCGAGCCGGAGCGCGCTCAGTTCGAGTCCGGCCAGGCGGTGGGCCTCCTTGCGCCCGATCTTCGGTCTGCTTGCCATCGTCCTTCTCCCCTCCCCGCCGTCTGATTTGTCCTTCACGACAATTCAGACCCCGGAGCCGGGCCGGGCGTTGCCCCACTCAACGGGCGTTCGATGCGTTGCGCTCAGCCCGGCGCGAGCGTGCCGGAGGGGTCTGCGCCGGCCTCGGCGAGCGCCGCCGGCCACGCCTCCGCCTCGCGCTTCACCTGCCGCCGCGACCAACCCAGCTCCTTGCCCAGGACCTCGGCGACGGGGCGGACGGAGTCGGCGTCGCGCAGCTGCGGGGCGGCGAGCAGGGCCAGCCGGGTGCGGCGCAGGAGCACGTCGGCGACGCAGCGCGCCTGCTCGAAGCGCGCCGCCACCGCGACCTCGGCCAGCAGGTCGGGGCGGCCGGCGACGATCGGCCGCGCCAGCTTCGGGTCCTCGCGGGCGAGCCGCAGGACGTTGCGGGCGGCGTGCCCGTAGCGGAAGGCGAGCTGCGCTGTCGCCTCCTCGCCGATCCCGTCCGGCGCCTCGAGGTCCTCCGGGCGCGCCTCCATCCCGAGCGGGATCTCGGCCGTGTGGCAGGGCGCCTCGCGACCCTCGCGCTCGACCAGCCGGTCGACCGTCTGCTTCGCCATCCGCCGCCAGGTCGTCAGCTTGCCGCCGGTGATCGTCAGCATCCCCGACGAGGTCTCGTAGAGCTCCGCTTTGCGCGAGATGTCGACCGACTTCTTCGGATCGCCGGTGGAGATCAGCGGCCGCACGCCGGCGTAGGCGCCGACCAGGTCGCCGGCCCCCAGCGCCGTGCCGAAGAACGCGTTGACGGCGTCGAGCAGGTACTCGACGTCGGCCTCGCCGGGGTCCGGATGGTCGATGTCGCCGTCGAAATCGTTGTCCGTGGTCCCGACCAGGGTGCGGCCGTACCAGGGCAGGGCGAAGATGTGGCGGTCCTCGCCGGCCGGCACGATGCAGGCGGCCGAGCCGGTCGAGAGGCGCTCGCGGTCGAGCAGGACGTGGGTGCCGCGGCTCGGCGAGATCCGCGGCACGTCCTCCTCCTCGGCCAGCTCGGGACCGATCCGGTCGGCCCAGACGCCGGTCGCGTTGACGACGTTGTCGGCCTCGACCTCGAAGCGCTGGCCCGAGCCGGCCTCGACCGCGGCGACGCCGGCCGCCCGCCCGTCGCGCGAGAGCACCTCGGTCACCTCGGCGCCGTTCAGCGCCACGGCGCCGAAGCGCTCGGCCTCGCCGAGGATGGTCAGCACCAGGCGCACGTCGTCGGTCTGGCAGTCGTAGAAGAGGTAGGCGTCGCTGGGGTCGCGCGGCTCCAGCGACGGCGTCAGCTCGAGCAGCTCCTCGCGGTCGATCGTCCGGTGGCGGTCCGGCGACCAGTAGAAGTCCTCGTCCTCCTGCTTCGAGGCGCGCATCTCGCGACGGCTGCGACCGACCCGCGTCGTCGCCATCACGTCGTACATGTTGAGCCCGATCCCGAGTTTGCGATCGCGCCGTTCCTCGGCGAACGAGGGCACGACGAACGGGGTCGGGTAGACGAGGTGCGGCGCCAGCTGCACCATCAGCTGCCGCTCCAGCAGCGCCTCGCGGACGAGCCCGAGGTCGAAGTTCTGGAGGTACCGCAGTCCGCCGTGGACCATCTTCGAGGAGCGGCTCGAGGTGCCGACGGCGTAGTCGCCGCGCTCCAGCAGCGCCACCGAGTAGCCGCGCGAGGCGGCGTCGAGAGCGACGCCGGCGCCGGTGATGCCGCCGCCGACGACGACGACCTCGAAGCGCCGGCCGGCGATCTCCTCCAGGGCTGCGGCGCGGGCGAGCACGGGTCAGTCGAGGTATGTGGTGGTCTGCTCGACCGGCGGTCGCTCGGGCGGGGCCTTCTCCTGGCGGGGCAGGCCGAGGTGGAGCAGGCCGACGAAGCGCTCGCAGTCCGGCAGGCCGACGGCCGAGCGTCCCTCGGCCGAGCGCAGCAGGCCCGGCGTGCGCCAGTAGCCGGCCAGCCCGCGGGCGTGCGCGCCGAGCAGGACGATGTAGGAGGCGACGGCGGTCGCGTGCAGGTCCTCCTCGTTGCGCACCGGGTCGGCGCCCAGCGCGCAGGAGACGACGATCAGCGTCGGCGCGCGGTCGAGCTTGGCGGCCCCCTCCGGTCCGGCGGCGCGCTTGAGTCTCTCCAGCGACCGCGGCCCGACGACGCGGAAGCGCCAGGGCGCGGTCAGGTGATGGTTGGGGGCCCAGCGCGCGAGCTCGAGCAGCCCCTCGATCTGCTCGCGCGAGAGCGGCTCCGGCCCGAAGGCCTTATGCGTGCGCCGGGTGCGGACCGCGGTCTCGACGTCCATTGGACGAATGATCCCAATTTCCGCACCCCCGGATGACGCGCCTGGCACGTAAATCGAGACCAGTCGTCTCGCGAGCGTAATGGACCGCCCGCTACCAGCCGAAGCGACGACCGAGGAGGACGACGCTGCCGAGGGCGATGCCGCCGCTGGCGAGGCCGATGCCGATCGGCGCCCAGGGCTTGGGGCCGGGATTGTCGTTCGCTTCGAACCTGGGCGCCGCGGGCGGAGTGGCGGGGGTCGTTTCGGCCTCCCCGTCCCCGAGGCCGGAGCCCGGCGGCGTCAATGGAAGGGCGCCCGACCCGGGCGGCGTCGCCGGCGGCGCACCGCCACCGCCGCTGCCGCTGCCGCCGCCGGACGGCGGAATGCTGCCGCCGTCCCCTCCGCCGAGGCTTTCGAACAGTTCCTGTGGCGTGCTCCCGGCCGTCGGCGGCAGCGGCGCCGAGGGGCTCGAATCGCTCGGTGGGACGGCGCTCGGCGGCGGCGGCGTGGGCACGCTCCGCCGGCGGGCCACCGGCGTCACCGGGAACGCCTCACCGCCGACCGCGGCCAGCGCCTGCGCGGTCACGAAGACCGGGGTCTGGTCGCTGGCAGCCGAGTAGCGGTAGTGGCCGTCTTCGGCCTGCCGGGCCGCGAGGTATTCGAGCGCGCTTTTGTTGCCGTTCTTCGCTTCCCCGGGGTCGGCGCCGACGGCGATCATGCCCTGGGCGGCCCAGGCGGTCGACTGCGAGTTGACTTCGCCGCCGCCGAGCGCGAAGCCGCCGCTGGGGCGCTGGTGGTTGCGCAGGTAGCCCAGCCCGCGCTTTGCCGCTTCGGTGCCGGGGATCGCCTCCATCGCCGCGGCGGTGCCGTCGGCGGTGCTCGGCGGCTGCGGCAGGTCGCCCCAGCCGCCGTCGGGATTCTGCGCCTTGGCCAGCCAGGAGATCGAGCGGTCGAAGGAGCCGGTCGCCCTGGCGACGCGCAGCGCCATGATCGCGAACGCGGTCGAGCCGGGCCAGCCTTCGAAGGAGCCGTTGTCGCGGCGGCGCTTGGCCAGGTCGGCGACGAGATTGCGGCTGCCGAAGGAGCGCGGATCGACGTTGGCCCCTTCGAGGGCGAGGATCGTGCGCGCCAGGTCGCCGGGGCTCTTCAGCTCGCCGACGTGCTTGCGCAGGTAGGCGACCGGGTCGTTCCCGTTGCGCGAGACGTCGAGCGGGTTGCGCCCGTTCGCCTCGAGGCCGAGCATCGCCCAGGCGGTGACGTCGGTGGCCGAGTCGCGGTCCGCGGACGCCCCCCAGCCGCCGTCGGAGTTCTGCTGCCCGAGCAGCCAGACCGTCGCCCGGGCCGCGCCGGGCTCGGCGGCGCCGGCACGGGCCGGCGCGACGCTGAGCAGGGCGAGGGCGATCAGCACCAGGCTCGCGACCGCGGAAGAGCGCCACTCGAAGCGCTCGCGGAAGCGGACCAGCATCCGCACCATCGCCGGACCGGCGACCAGCGCGAGGCCGGCGTTGCCGATCGCGTGGGCGGCGTCGAACGGCACGGCACGCGACTCCAGCGCGAGAAAGCGCTGCAAGGACAGGTCCCCTCCGTACGTCGCCATCAGAGAGAAGTTCAGCAGAGCGCCGTAAGCGACGCCGGCCAGAGCGCAAAAAGCGGCCAGAGTGAAACGTCCCGCCCGGGGCCGCGCGAGGGCCAGCGCCGCGCCGAGCACGCCGCACATCCCCCACCCGGCCATCTGCCACGGCGTCCACGGTCCCTGGCCAAGCCAGAAGTTCGAGACCAGCCCGGCCAGCGCGCCGACGGCGAAGCCGGGCGCCGGCCCGAGCGCGAAGCCGGCGAAGATCACGATGTCGGTCGTGGCGACGACGTTGGGCAAGGCCGCGAAGGCGACCCGGCCGGCGATCGCCAGCGCCGCCAGGGCGGCGACCAGGGCGACGACCTGCGAGCTCGGGCGCGAGCGCTCATACCAGGCGAAGCCGCCGATCAGCACGGCGCCGAGGATCAGGAAGCTGGCCAGCTCCCAGCTCACGGGCGCCCCCGCGTCGCCAGGACCGCGGCCCCCTGCTCCGGGGTGATCACGCCGGGAAGATCGAGGATGCGGGCGACCTCGGTCGCGAAGTACCAGCCTCCCGAGAGCACCTGCTCGGCGCTGCCGTCGGCGATCGCGACGCCGTCGCCGAGCAGCACCACGCGCTGCGCGAAGGCGGCGGCGAACTCGACGTCGTGCGTGGCGACGACGACGCCCGCGCCGCCGCGGGCGAGAGCTTCGATCAGATCCTCGAGCTCGTGCTTGCGGGCGCGGTCCATGCCGCGGGTCGGCTCGTCGAGGGCGACGAGGCCGGGCACTCCCTCCCCCTCCATGCGACCGGCAAGGGCGATCGCCAGGGCGAGGCGCTGGCGCTCGCCGCCCGAGAGGTCGCGTGGATCGCCGTCCAGCGCGCGCTCGAGCCCGACCGTGCGCAGGGCCGCGCGCCCGGCGTCGCCTGGCAGCTCGTCGCCGACCCGCTCCCGGACCAGGTAGTCGCTCGGGTTCTGGCCCAGCAGGGCGACGCCCGCCGGCGTCTCCACCCGGCCGCGCACGGGCTCGACCAGCCCGGCGAAGCTGCGCAGCAGGGTGCTCTTGCCGGCCCCGTTGCGGCCCATCAGGGCAAGCCGCTCGCCACGGCTCACCGTCAGGTCGATGCCGCGCAGGACGTCGCGCCGCGACTCCCCCTCGCCGAGCTCGACCCAGAGGTCGCGCGCCTCAGCGACCGCGGTCATCGAGGATCGCGCGGGCGTCGCGGACGCCCACGGGCAGGGGTTCGATCTCGGCCAGCGAGAAGAGCCGGGCCGCCGGGGTCTCCAGGGCCGTGTCGGCGCGCTGCGCCCAGGTCAGGAAGTCCCGCGGCGGGCCGTCGAAGGCGATCGCGCCGGAGTCGATCGCGATCACGCGGTCGGCGGCGGCCAGGCAGCGCTCGAGGCGATGCTCGGCGAGCAGGACGGCGACGCCCCACTCCTCGTTGAGGCGGCGCAGCAGCCAGATCAGCTCGTCGCCCGCAACCGGGTCGAGCTGCGAGGTCGGCTCGTCCAGGAGGACGAGCTTGGGACGGGTGACCAGCGCCGCGGCGAGGGCGACCCGCTGGAGCTCGCCGCCGGAGAGCGTGTCGACGGTGCGCTCGAGCAGGTGCGGGATCGCGAGCGCCAGCGCCACCTCCTCGACCGCGCGGGCGCCGGCGGCCCGCGAGTCGCCGCGCATCTCCAGCGGCAGGGCGATCTCGGCGGCGACCGTGGTCGAGACGATCTGCGTCTCCGGGTCCTGGGCGACGTAGCCGACCGCGGCCGCCAGCTCGCCGGGCCCGCTGGCGATCGCGTCCATGCCCGCGACCGAGATCCGCCCCTCGATCTCGCCGCCGTGGAAATGCGGCACCAGCCCGCAGGCGGCGCGCAGCAGGGTCGTCTTGCCGCAGGCCGAGCGCCCCGCCAGCACCACGAACTCCCCCGGCGCGAGCGTCAGCGAGACGTCGTTGAGCGCGAGTGCTCCATTTTCCCCCGTGTCGGTGGTCAACGGAGCACGCGTGCCGGGATAGGCGTAGGTGAGGTGCTCGATCGCGAGCGCCGGGACGGCGCGCGGCGGGACTGCGAGCTCAGGCACGGGATCCTTTCCCGGGCCACGCAAGCGGGTACCTGCGCGGAGCGAGGCCGGCGAGCACGACGAGGACCGACAGCGCGATCGTCGCCGGGGCAGCCCCGAGCTCGATCGTCGGGTAGGCGTGGAACCCGTCCGCGCCGACGACCTTGCCCACGATCGCCGCGACGAGCACGGCCGCGCCGACCAGGTAGAAGCGACGGTCGTAGCGCGACCCGATCTTGAAGGGTTGTGTCCCCCGCCGGGGCCACAACGTTTCATCTGGGCGGTTTTTGACGGGGAGGCTGTAGCCCCTCAGCTCCAGGGTGGCGGCTACGTCTATGGCTCGGTCGAGGGAGCCGGTTAGGAGGCGCCTCGCGAGGGCGGCGCGGCCCAGGGGGGCGGCGGCGGGGCCGCGCAGGCGGGCGGCGTCGCGCAGGCGGGCGGCGTCGGCGGCGGCGACCGGGACGAGGCGCGAGATCAGCGCCGCGGTGAGCGCCGAGCGGCCGGCGAAGGGGCGCAGCGCGCGCAGCACCCGGTCGGGGTCCACGCAGGCCGAGTAGACGGCGAAGGCGACCATCGCCACGGCCGCCCGCAGGCCGATCACCGCGCCCGCCGCCAGCGCCTCGGCGGTCACGTCCACCCGGCCCAGCAGCGGCAGCTCGCCGAGGCGCAACAGGACCGTGTCGCCGCGGCTGACGACGAGCGCGTTGACGGCGACGATCAGCAGCGCCAGGGTCAGGCCCATGCGCAGCGCGACCCGCACGGCGCCGCCGGCGCCGGCCGAGCAGCCGGCGAGCGCCGCCGCCCCGCCCACCGCGGCGAGGACAAGCGGGCTCGAGTAGAGGAACGCGACCGCGACCAGCGCGCCGAGATAGGCGACGGCCGCCCCCGGCGAAGCGGTTTGCAACGGCCCCGCACGGGGCGTATATGCGAAGGGGGATCTCATCCTGCCCCTGGTCTCACCGGCAGCGGCGTCTCCTGCCCGGCCTCGGTCGCCACGGCGTAACGGCCGCGCAGGTCCGCCTCGTCCAGGAGGCGCGCGGCGGCCCGCACGCCGGCGCCCGTCGCCCCGCTGACGATCCAGACGGGCGGGCCGCCCGCGCGGCGCGTGGCGGCGACGAAGCCGGCGCCGGGGCCGAAGCGCCGCGCGACGCGTCCGTCCTCGGCGAGCCCCAGCAGCTCGAAGCTGCCGCCCGCGCGGGCGAGGTCGGCGAAGACGCCGCTCGCCTGCGGGCCGCGCTCGAGCTGCGCCGCCGCCGGGTCGTCGCACAGCCGCGCCCACGGCCCGACGAGAACGCGGATCGGGTCCTGGGGGGAGCCGCCCGCGGGCTCGACCCCGGCGGCGTGCAGCCGCTCGCGCACGACGCCGCAGGCCGCTCCGGCGCCGCTGCATTCGACCGCCACCGGGTGCCGCTCCCCCTCGTAGCCGCCGGCGAACGGCTGCGGCCAGGAACCGACCACCGCCGGCACGTAGAGGGCGTCGGACCAGTCCCGGTAGTCCCACCAGATCGCCTCGCCCCCGCGCAGGGGGAAGTCCGCGGCGCCGACCGACGACTCGACCCCGTTGACGAAGAAGAACCAGTCGTAGCGCCGGCCGCCGCGCGTCGCTTCCGAGACGCCGTCGATCGCGGTCACGAAGCGACCGCCGTAGCTGGTCGCGATCTCGGCGTTGCGGTCCAGCACGCGCATCGCCGTGTCCGCTTCGGAGGCGCCTTCGCGCACCGGCGCGGACAGCCGCCGGGCGCCGTAGTCGCGCGTCACCGTCAGGGTGACCTCGCCGACCCCGGCGCCGGCGCCGAAACCGCAGCCGGCGGCCGCGAGCGCTGCACAGAGCAGGGCGCCCGCGACCGCCGAGCTGCGGAAACGGCTCACCAGGTCAGCCCCGCGGACACTTCCCGCCGACGCAGACGGGCACGCGGTTGGACGGGATGCCGGCGCCGTCGCGGGCGATCAGCCGCAGCGGCCGGCGCAGCCTCACCGTGGCCCAGCCCTTCGCGTTGGTGCGTCCCGAGGCGCCGCTCACCTTCACCCCGGCCGCCGGCCTGCGCTTGCCCTTTTCGTCGTAGGAGAGGACGCGGACGCGGAACGGCGCGCCGACCCTGACGTGTCCGGGCGCGATCAGCGCGAGCTCGCCCGGCCCCGGAAAGGACGCGGTCAGGTACCAGAGCACCTCGTCCCCGGTCTTCAGCTTGACCGAGTCGCCGCCGACCGAGGGAACCGCGTGGTTGACCCGCAGCTGCCAATAGCCTTCGCCGCTGGGGACGTGACCGCCGACCGCGCAGAGCCCCAGCCCGAAGGAGAAGGCGTCGGTGACCTGTAGCGGTCGCAGCGGCGGGGTCGAGCGGGCGGCCTGGACGAGCAGGCCGAGCGCCGTGGCGCCGGCGATGCGGACGTTCTTGCCGCTGCCGCCCTTGCCGGGGCCGAAGCAGGTCGCCCGCGGGCTGGTCGGCACGACCGTGGTGCCGGTCCGCAGCGTCTTATCCGCGAGGACCTTCTGCCCGGCGACGACGCGAAGCCCGGCCGAGGCGCCCCTGGCGGAGGCGACCGCAGTGGTCGAGATCAACAGCACGAAAGCCAGCGCGCACGCGGCGGCCAGCCGGAATGGAACGAGTCTTGGCATTGAAGCCACCCTTTCCTCGAGGGTTGTCGTGGCTGGCCGGGGACAGGTCTCCTGGCTTCCGGGGTTCGGTCGGCCGCACCTTCCCGGGGGCTCGGTGTCGCCCCCAGTGGCTGACGCTAGGCGCCTGCGGCTTCCTTCGACCCGGTCACAGTGGCGGGACCGCGCCGGTTTCTCACCGGACTTCCCTTGACCACCGGCCGTATGTACGCCGATGAGTCTACTCGCCGACCTTCGGGGATTCGAAGGCGAGCAGGCCGACGGTGACCGGAACCGGCTCGTCGCCGCTCTCCGCGAGGCGGGCCCTGGCCGAGTCGGACGCCTCGAAGAGCCAGTGGAAGAGCGCGTCCACGCGCGAGATCAGCTCGTCCCAGCCCTGCTCGTCGAGCTCGATCGGCGTGCAGGAGAGATGCTGATCGGTCCGGTTGGCGAGCGTGCCGGCCTTGAGCGCCTCTTTGGTGCGCCCGTTGAGCGCCTCGATGACCCGGCCCATTACCAGCGCCCTGGTCGCGCCGGGAAGCTCCTCGAAGGCGGACTGGTCGAAGATCGGATACTCGGTCCCGCGGTAGAACCGCTCGACCTCGTCGGGCTCGCCCCCCTCCCCCTCGATGCGCGTGAGCTCGAGCCAGCCGTACTGCGCGAGCAGCTCGAAGGCCTGCCGGACCTTCGCCAGCGTCGCCCCGCCGACCTCGGCGTGGAAGCGCTGCGGACTCGTCTCCCGGAGGCCGCAGACCGAGAGGATCTTCAGGCGCAGCGGGTCGGCGTGCGCCTCCGAGAGGCGGACCGAGCGCGGCCACCTGGATTCGCTTCCGCCCGCAACCTCCTGCGCCATCTTCCTCCCTTGCACTCCGAGTTCGCCGTAGGCGAAGAGTGTAGGCAGGCTACGAGTGCGTCTCGCCGTCGGGCGGCGACTCGAAGCCGGCGAGGGCGACGGTCACCGGGATCGCCCGCTCACCGGTCTCGGCCATGCGGGCGTCGGCTTCCCGCTGAAGCTCCGAGAGCGAGTAGAAGAGAGCGTCGACCCGCGAGATCATCGTCTCCCAGCCGCGCCGGTCGAGCGCCAGCGCCGTCCAGGAGAGGTGCTCGTCCTCGCGCGCGCCCATCGTGCCCGCCTCCATCGCCCTCCTGACGCGATCGCAGAGGCCGTCGAAGATCACCGAGCTGATGTGCACCTGAAGCTGATCGGGGACGCCGGGCAGCGTGGCCTCGTCGAACACGGGCATCTCGTCGGCGCGATAGAAGGACTCGACCTGGCCCGAATCGGAGGTCTCGGAGCGGGTCTGCACCAGCCAGCCGTCCTCGGCGAGGAAGTCGAAGGCGCGCAGGACGCGCGCGAGCGAGGCGCTGCCGTATTCCTCGTGGAACATCCGCGGGCTGAGCTCGCGAACCCGGCAGGCGGCGATGACCTCGACCCGCAGCGGGTCGGCATAGACTTTCGCCAGGCGCAGCATCAGCGGCCAGTTGGGCTCGATCTCGCTTTTCGCGTCTTGCGCATGCGGCATTGAGACCTCCGTACCGCCCTCCCGTACCCGGTACCGCCCCGAGTCTAGCCAGCGGCGAACGCCGGCCAACAGCCATCGCACCTCGGGCTCAGGGCTGCTTCTCGGTGTCCTTGGGGGACTCGAAGGCGGCGAGCGCGACGGTCATCGGGATCGGCGCCTCCCCGGTCTCGGCGAGGCGGGCATCGGCGCGTTCCTGCTCTTCGAAGATCCAGCGAAAAAGATCATCGAATCGGGTGATGGTGTTTTCCCAGCCCTGCTGGTCCAGACGAAGCGGAGTCCACGTGAAATGGCGGTCGTCACGAGCATCGATCGTCTCTCTCTCCATCGCCGCCCGAACCCGCTCGCCCAATTCCTCGAAGATTCGAGCGCTGACCATTTCCTTCATCGACCGGGGAAGGTCGGGCCAAATGCGCTCATCGAAGACCGCCGGACCCGTGGCGCGATAGAAGTGCTCCACGGCTCCACGACGCTTGCCGCCGGTCTTCGTTCTGGTGAGGTGAAGCCAGCCGTATTCGACAAGCAGGTCGAAATGGCGACTAACCCTGGACAGGGACCCGCCCCCGAACTCTTCATGAAACTGCTTGGGACTCATCTCGCGTGCGTTCAGCACGGCGAGGATCCGGATACGCAACGGCTCGGCAAATACTTTTGCCAAGCGCGTCATCAGCGGCAGATTGTGCGCTTTCGCCGTGTCTAAATTGGGCACCTAACTCCCTCCAGCGTTCTCGTCTATCTGAAAAGCAATGTTAAGTCTAATTGGTTGCAGAGCGGAACTGTCTGAGTCCTAACCAGGTTCCGCCGCGCCGCACAAACGCTCTGGTTCCTAGAGCAATCAAGTCAGCGAAAGGGGGTGAAGAGATGAAGCTTGCAATTTCGGGGGCGGTCGTGCCGGTCCTGTCGATTTCCAAGTCCGGCTAGTTCAAGGCGGTTCCTGGGTCCCGAGCCGCTCGGGCTGAACCGGCGGTTCGGGGCTCGCATCGTTCGATTGAACCGTCGCTGACCCAGATCGGTCAGACAGGGCGGTTCGCACCGTTTGGTCTCAACATTCGAAGTGAAAACGTCGAAAAGCATTTCTAAACTGGCGCCGCTAATCCAA
Source organism: uncultured Solirubrobacterales bacterium (assembly GCA_963727465.1). Classification (GTDB taxonomy): domain Bacteria; phylum Actinomycetota; class Thermoleophilia; order Solirubrobacterales; family 70-9; genus VRUE01. The sequence continues at coordinate 76,830 of CAVSGL010000004.1, forward strand.
TACGACCGGATCGGAACAACCTGATCCGATCAAAGAAAGGGACCTCAGCAATGGCGAAGGCAGGCAACGGGCGCGGACACTCGGAAGAGAGGGCCAATCTGATCTGGGCGATCGCCCATCCGGTGAGGCGGCGGGTGCTGCGGGAGCTGGCCAAGCGATCCGAGGCGTGCAGCCCGATACAGCTCTCACGGGCCTTCGAGCAGCCGCTCAGCGCGGTCGCCTACCACGTCAACATCCTGCGCAAGTTCGGCGCGATCAGGCTGACCGACGAGCAGATGGCGCGGGGCGCGGTCGAGCATTTCTACGAGACAACGATCACCGAAGACCCGCCGATCGAAGCGCTGCTCGAGGAAACGCGCTCGGCCGACGAGGAGGACTGAGGCCGCGCCGCCTCCGCCCCGGCCGGCTCTGAACGTTCGTCCAGCTTGCTTGGGCCGCGCCGGCGGCCCGGCATAGGCTCGCCTCCCGATACGGGAACCCACGTGTTTACGGGAGGGGAGCATGAAGCATGGAGGCTGGCGGCACTGGCCCGCTCTGGCGATCGCGATCCTGGCGCTGTTCGTGGCGCTCGGCGGCAGCGTCTACGCGGCGAAGCGGGCGCGGATCAACGGCAGGGCGATCCGGGCGAAGTCGATCCCGGGAAACCGGCTCAAGCCCAATACGGTCCCGGGCAACCGGCTGAAGCCGAGGACGGTCGCCGGCAACCGGCTGAAGCCGCACTCGATCGCGGCCGACCGGCTGATGCCGGGCGTGATCCCCGAGGTCGCGGCGAACGCGCCGCTGACCGGCAGCGACATCAACGAGCTGACCCTGGGCCAGGTGCCGAGCGCGACGCACGCCGACTCGGCCGACACGGCGCAGAGCGCGGTCGACGCGCAGAGCGCGGTCGACGCCGTCAACGCCGTCGACGCGCAGACGGTCAACGGCCACAGCGCCGGCTGCGCGCCGGGAATGGTGCCGTTCGCGGGCGCCTGCTGGGAGGGCGCCGCGAGCGCCGCGGTCAACGCGCCGACGGCGGCGCGCAAATGCGCCGCCCGCGGCGGCGAGCTGCCCGAGGCGCTCGCGCTGGCGGCGTTCGCCGAAGAACCCGGCGTCAACCTCGACCCGGGGGACGAGTGGTCGAGCGAGCTAATGAACTTCTCAGGACCCAACGCCTATGGCGTCGTGACCGTGACGGCATGGCGAAATCGGTTGTCAACCTGGATGCGTACAACCGAAACCCACGCCTACCGCTGCGTCATCCCGCTGGTCACATAGAGGCAGCGGCGGTATCCTCTCTGCAATGCGGATCGCCGCGTTCTGTTGCCTGCTCGCGGCGCTTCTCGCCGCTCCGACCGCCGCCGCGGGGTCTTCGCGTATCCATCCGCGGCCGGCAAGGGGCAACGAGGCGGCGCGGATCGCGAGCTACTGGACCGCCGCGCGGATGCGCGCGGCGGAGCCGCTCGGCGCCCCCGGCGGCGCTGGGGCGAGGGCGCGCGCCAGCTTCGCCCAGATCTCGGAACCGTCCGTCCTCCCCTATGCCGTCAACGGCCGCCTCTTCGTCCGCCAGGGCAAGAACGAGGGCTTCTGCTCGGCGACCGCGATCGACTCCCCCAGCCGCAGCCTCGTGCTCACCGCGGGGCACTGCATCAACAGCGGGCCGCAGGCGCCCAACGGCCACTCGGTCTGGTCCAGCTACCTCGAGTTCGTCCCCGCCTACAGCGGCGACACGGCGCCCTTCGGCGCCTTCATCGCACACCGCAAATCGGTCTACGCGCTGAAGCAGTACGTCCAGTTCGGCAATCCCAACTTCGACGTCGGCGCGCTCGTCGTCTCGCCCAACGCCGACGGAGCGAAGCTCGCCGACGCGGTCGGCGGCGGCGCCAGGATCGCGATGGACGTCAGCCGCCGCCAGGATTTCCAGACCTTCGGCTACCCGGGGCAGATCCGCTGGATGCAGGGCTGCGACTCGCCCTACGTCGGCGACGACGCGCTCACCTACCGCATCCCCGGCCCGCCGACGATCGCGATCCGCTGCCACTGGGCGCCCGGAGCCAGCGGCGGCGGCTGGCTGATCGACGAAGGCGCCGAAATCGACGGCGTGACCAGCTACGGCAAACGCGGCGACCGCCGCCACACCTTCAGCCCCTACTTCAGCCGCCGCAACGTCGGCCGCCTGACCGCCGGCCTCTAACCGCCCGTATGAAGCCTTGTGCCCCCTCCAGGGGGCACAAGGCTTCCAGATCGCCCGCGTTCAGACGCAGACGCCCCAGAGCCGCGCGAAGTAGAGCGCGGCGATGGTTGGGATCGCGAAGCCGGCCTGGCAGTGGATCAGGCCGGCGGCGTCGAGTTCGCGGATCGCGCGCTCGACGGCGTCCTCGGTGGCGAAGCTGCCGGGGACGACGTTGAGCGCCCGCGAGACCTCGGGGATGGTGAGCTGGGCGGGATGCTGGTCGAGCAGGAACTCGAGCACGACCCGCTCGGCCTCTTCGTCCTGGACGGCCGTCAGGGTGAGGCCGTCGGGTAGATCGTCGTGGCCTGGCTCGGCGTACGCTGCGGCCATAGTCTTCTGATCAGCCATGGGAGATTTGTCCTCCTTTTGGTCAGGCGGCCCGTTCGCGATTGGAGCGCGGCGGGTCGCCGCTTTTTGGGTGGGAAGGGAAGTTAGAGGGGCGGGCGGACGGGTCCGGTGGGGTCAGGTCCCGAGCAGCTCGCGGTAAAAGCGGTAGTCGCGGCGCTCGGGGCGCAGGTTCGCGGCGAGCGCCAGGTGATGGCGGGCACGCTCGGTCTCGCCGGTCTTGGCGAGGGCGCGGCCGAGGCAGAAGTGGGCGAAGTCGTTGACCTGGTGGTTGTCGACGACCGCCTCGAACTCGGCCACGGCGGCGGTGAAGCGGCCGCAGCGGAAGTAGGCGCGGCCGAGCGCCTCGCGCACCGAGGACTTCTCCGGCGCCCGCCGCGCCGCCGCCTCCAGCGGCTCGGTCGCCTGCTCGAAATCGGCGTCCTCGAGCAGCTCGACGCCGCGGCGGTAGAGCGTGAAGGTCGAGTCGGCGTGGCCCCGCTGGTCCATCCATCCAGTGTAGGCAGCGGCTTTGACGGGGTGTGACGAGCGTGAGACAATGACCCGCACGGTGACTGGACGCAGGGCGATGCCGCCCCTCGGCAGAGGCATCCTCACCGGGCTGATCGCGCTCGGACTGCTCACCGCTACGGCGAGCGCCGAGGCCGCCCAGCGCTACGCGTCGCCGGGCGGCATCACCACCGGCTCGTGCCCGCAGGCCGAGCCCTGCCGGATCGACCGAGCGATCAACAACGCGGAAGAAAACGACCAGGTGATCGTGCTACCGGGCGAATACGACGTCAGCACGCTGCCGGCGCTGAGCACGACCAGGACGCTGACCGTGCACGGGACGGACCCGCTGAACAAGCCGCGCATCGTCTCGTCGGGCAGCGGTTCCGCGATGTCGCTGCTGGGCGGTGGAAGCTCGGTCTACGACCTCGACATCTCCTATGAAGGCGGCGTTGCGGGGGTCGCGCTCGAACTCGGGCCGGGCGCGGTCGTCAACGAAACCGTCGCGCGGTCAAACGCGGGAGCGGCAATCCGCGCCTCCGCCGCCCAGATCCGCAACACGGCGGCGTTCGCGACCAGCGGCTCGGCGATCTTCCTCGAGGGAAGCGGCGACAGCACGCTGCGCGGCGTGACCGCGATCGGCTCTGGCCCCAGCTCGACCGGGATCTACCTGAAAGACGAAACGCCGATCAACGCATCCGCCGATGTCCGCAACTCGATCCCGCGCGGCACCTACGGCGACCTCGGACTACAGGCGGACAACGCCGCCTCGACGGTTTCGATCGACATAGACCATTCGAACTTCCGGCCGGATCAGGTTGCGAAGTTCAGCGTCGAAGCAAACGACATCTTCAACCCGGGCTCGGGCAACCAGGACGGCAACACGACCGTCCCGTTGTTCGCCGACCTCGGCGGCCGCGACGTCCACCAGCTCGCCGGCTCGCCGACGATCGACGCGGGCGTGACGGACTCGACGCTGGGCGGTTACGACTTCGACGGCGAAGCGCGCGTGCAGGGCGCGGCGCCCGACATCGGCGCCGACGAGTACCCAACGCCGGCGAGCTCCGGAGAAGGCTCGACCTCGGCGCCGGGAAGCACTCCCATCGCTGGCTCGGGGCAAGCGAAGAAGCGCAAGCGCGGCACCCTGTTCGTCGCCGCAGACGCTGTGGTCCGCCGCGGTCAGGCGTTCCTGCGCGTGCATTGCGTCGGCCCGGGCCACTGCGGCGGCAAGGTTCTCCTGATCTTCCGCCGGACGGTCAAGCGACACCGCCACGGCAAGGTCCGCAGGGCGCGCATCAAGCTCCTGCTCGGGAAGAAGCCCTTCGAGCGCTCGGAAGGAAAGCGCAGCGTGGTCCGTGTGCCGCTCTACCGCCGTGGCAAGCGCCTGCTGCGCCGTTCCCGCAACCATCGCCTGAAGGTCTGGATGACCGGCGGCGGGGTCAGGAGCCGCAGCCTCGAGCTGAGACTCCCCCATCGCCGCCACCGCGGGTCGCAGTAGGGCTCAGCCGACCGCGTCGGCCCAGTCGCGCAGGCGGCCGGCGAACTGCGGCGTGGCGGGGCCGACCTCGACGATCTCGTCGGCCGGGACGTCGGCGCGGCGGGCGGCGGCGCGGATCGCCTCCGGCGAGGGCGCCTCGTAGAGGCAGTAGGTGCGGCGGCGGTCGGCGCTGAGGAAGGAGAAGAGCCAGCGCACCCCCTCGTCGCCGTTGACCTCCTCGATCAGCTCGACGTCCTCGTCGCTGAGGTCGAGCTGGTCGGCGAAGCTGCGCTCGATCACGTAGAGCGGCATTGCCTCGATCGTAGCGAGCGCCCGCCGCTAGGCCAAACCGTGCCGGTGGGCGTAGGAGGCCGCCTCGGTGCGGTTGGCGCAGTCCGTCTTGCGCAGGATGCTGCGCACGTGGTTGGCCGCGGTGTGCTCGCTGATCGTCAGCCGCGCGCCGATCTCGCGGTTGCTCAGCCCGGCGGCGACCAGGGCGAGGATCTGCGCCTCGCGCGGCGAGAGCCCGTCGGGAAGCCCCGCTCCCGCGCCGTCGATCCCGAGCGCCCGCACCCGCGCGTGCAACCCCGCCAGCTCATGCCGCTCCGCCAGCGCCGCGGCCTCGCCCAGCAGCTCATCCGCACGCGCGCGGTCGCCTCCCCTCCGCCCGCGCAGGAAGCGCCCGTACTCGTAGGCCGTGTGCGCGATCCAGGTCGATGCCTCCATGCGCCGGTTGAGCTCCAGCGCCTGCTCGAAGTGAGCTTCCGCCCGCTCCGCCTCGCCCAGCACGGCCGCCAGCATGCCCAGGTAGCGGTCGGCGGACCCGTAGCAGGCGACGAGGTGGCCGATCACGAGGTTGGAGCCGGCATGTGCCTCCAGCTCCGGATAGACGAGCGCCGCCACCCCGTCGTGCGCCAGCGCCGCCGCGGCGTCGGCCAGATAGGTGAGGGAGGCCAGCCAGAGCGAGTCGCGAAAGCCCTCGATCCCGGCGGCGCCGAGGCGCGCCAGCTCCCGGCGCGCCTCCTCCTCCATACCCAGCTCGGCGAGCAGCACGGCGAGCCCCGGTCGCCACGGCCCGTCGCGATCGGGCTCGCCGGCGAGGATGCGGACGGCGGGCGCCAGCTCGGCCAGGCGGCCCTGCTCGCGGCGGATGCCGAACATCTGGATGCCGTAGGCGGCGGAGGCGTCGCGCCCGGTCAGCAGGTTGCTCCACTCGTGCGAGCGCGTCGCCATCGCCTCGGCCTCGGCGAGGCGGCCGTCGCAGAGCGCGATCGACGCCCGGTAGAGCTCGGTGATGTGGAGGATGAAGGGCTGCGCCGACTGCTCGGCGATCGCCAGGCCGGCCTCGACCTCGCGCCGCGCGGAGGCGAGGTCGCCGTGCTCGGCGTGGGTCGGCACGCGCCAGCCCATCGCTTCGGCGCGGATCTCGACGTCACCGATCTCCTCGCCGATCCGCATCGCCTCGGCGAGCATCGCCAGCAGCTCGGTGTGCGTGGCGGCCCCGGACCAGTAGGAGCGGTTGAGGACCCGGGCCAGCCCCGCCCGGTCGCCGTTGGCGCGGGCGAGCTCGATCGCCGCCGAGCTGCGAACGTGCGCCAGCTCGCGCTCGCCGCGACGGTCGAGCACGCGGGCGAGGCCGGACAGCAGGCCGACCCGCAGCTCGGGGCTCTCCTCATCCCCGAGCGCGGTCAGCGCCTCCTCCAGCAGCTCGACCGTGCGCCGGTCGGCGAGGCCCGGCCGCCAGCAGGCGTCCTCGTAGCCGATCGCGGCGCGCGCCAGCAGGCCGGCGCTGCGCTGCTCGCGGGCGATCTCGGCCGCGGCGGCGAAGGCATCGATCGCATCCTGCTCCTTGCCGGCGCGGTAGCTGGCCCGGCCCAGCTCGAGGTGGACGCCGGCGCGCTCTCGCGGGTCCTCGATCCCGAGCTCGATCGCGGTGCGCAGGCGCAGCGCCGCGGCGTCGAAGGCGAGCGCCGAGCTCGCCGCGAGCGCCGCTCGCAGGTTGTAGTCGATTGCCCGCTCCACCCCGCCGAGCGGCGCCGCCGCGGCGAAGTGGTGGGCGAGGTCGGCGAGGGCGCGGCCCGACTCCTCGCCCCCGGCGAGCGCCTCGCCGACGCGCAGGTGCAGCTCCGCCCGCCGCGCCCGCGAGAGACCGTCGTAGACAGCGCGCCGCACGAGCTCGTGGGTGAAGCGACAGGAGAGCGCCCCTCCCGGCATCTCCTCGAGCATGCCGCTTGCCATCGCCTGCTCCAGCGCCGCCAGCAGCGCGGGCTCGTCGAGCCCGGCGGCGCGCCGGACGGTCTCGAGCTTGAACTCCGCCCCCGCGGTCGCCGCGAGCTCGAGCAGCAGGGTCGTCCGCGGGTCGAGGCGCGAGAGGCGCTGCGCGGCGACCTCGCGCACGCTCTCCGGCGTGCCGAGGCCCGTCAGCGGCTGCGCCACCCGCAGGCGGCCGGCCTCCCTGGCGACGACGCCGGTCTCGACCGCGGCGCGCCACAGCTCGCAGACGAGGAAGGCGTTGCCGTCGGTCAGCTCGCGCATCGCGGCGGCCAGCTCGCGCAGCTCCGGGTCGAGCTCGTGGCCCGCCGCGCGCTCGACGAGCTCGGCGACCTCGGCCTCGGTGAGGCCGCCGAGGCGCAGGCGGACGGCCGCTTCCGAGCGGCGCAGGTCGGCGAGCGCGTCGGCAAGGCCCTGCGGCAGCTCGGCCTCGGTGTCGCGGAACGCGCAGAGGATCAGCAGGCGCGCGTCCCAGGCGGAGCGGGCCAGATGGCGCAGCAGCAGCAGGGTCGGCCGGTCCGCCCAGTGGACGTCCTCGATCGCCAGCAGCAGCGGCCGCTCACGGCCCGCCGCGGCGAACAGCTCGGCGACCGCGGTGTGCAGGCGCAGCCGCTCGGTGTCCGGGTCGGCGGCGACGGGCGCCGGCAGCTCGCCGGCCCGGGCCGCCAGATCGGGCAGCAGGCGGGTCAGCTCGCCGCCTCCGCCACCGAGCGCCGCGCGGAGCGGGCCCGGCTCGAGCGAGCGCACGAGGCGGTCGAGCGCTTCGACGAAGGGGCCGTAGGGCGTCTGCACGACCGCGTCGCAGGTCCCGTGGAGGACCAGGGCGCCATCGTCGGCGGCGCCCGTGGCGAGCTCTCGAACCAGCCGGCTCTTGCCCGAGCCGGCCTCGCCGGCGAGCAGGGCGAGCCTTCGCCCCTCGCCGGCGGCCAGCGGCATCAGCGTCCGCAGGCGCGCCAGCTCGCCGGAGCGCCCGACGAACGGCAGAGCGGAGCCGAGGCGGAGCGACCCCGGTAGATCCAGCGTCCCATCGCCCACAGGCACACGATAGGGCCTGATAGTCAGGTCTGACTACGCGGTCGGGCCGCGGAGGTCCGGTGGACGTCTCCGAATTGGGTCAGGCCTGGTCATGACAGGACGCCGGGGCGCCCCTACGCTCGGCAGAGGATGAGACCCGACCGCAAGGAGAAGACATCGTGAGCACGCTCGCCAGCGCAGACATACCCGGCTTCGAAGGCAAGCTGGTCGCCCCCGACGACGGCGGCTACGACGAGGCGCGCGCCGTCTACAACGCGATGATCGACCGGCGCCCGGCGCTGGTCGCGTACGCCGCGAGCGTCGCCGACGTGCAGAGGGCGGTCGATTTCGCCCGCGAGCAGGGCGCGCTGCTCGCGCTGCGCGGCGGCGGCCACAACGGCGCCGGGCTTGGCTGCTGCGACGGCGGCATCGTCCTCGACCTCTCCGGCCTGAACCGGATCGAGGTCGATCCGGAGGCGCGCACCGCGCGGGTCGGCGGCGGCTGCACCTGGGGCGAAGTCGACGCGGCGACCCACGAGCACGGGCTGGCGACGCCGAGCGGGATCATCTCGACCACGGGGGTCGGCGGCCTCACGCTCGGCGGCGGGATCGGCCACCTGAGCCGCAAGTGCGGGCTCTCGATCGACAACCTGCTCGAGGCCGAGGTCGTGCTCGCGAACGGCGAGCGGGTGCGCGCCGCGGCGGACGAGAACGACGACCTCTTCTGGGCGCTCCGCGGGGGCGGCGGCAACTTCGGCGTCGTCGCCTCCTTCCTCTTCCGCCTGCACGAGGTCGGCGACGTCTTCGGCGGCCCGACCTTCTGGGACGTCGAGCAGAGCGCCGAGGTGCTGGGCGCCTACCGCGACTTCATCCTCGCCGCGCCGCGCGAGCTCAACGGCTTCTTCGCCTACACCAGCGTGCCGCCGGCGCCGCCCTTCCCCGAGCAGCTGCACGGGCGCAAGGTCTGCGGCGTCGTCTGGTGCTACGTGGGCGGCGAGGAGGACGGCGCCGCGGCGATCGCGCCGCTGCTCGAGCAGACCCCCGAGCCGCTCATGCACGGCGTCCAGACGATGCCGTTCCCGGCGCTACAGAGCGCCTTCGACGGCCTCTACCCGAAGGGCGAGCAGTGGTACTGGCGGGCGGACTTCGTCGAGCGGATCCCCGACGAGGCGGTCGCCGAGCACGCCCGCTTCGGCCCGCAGATGCCGACGATGAAATCGACGATGCACCTCTACCCGATCGACGGCGCCGCCCACGACCCCGGCAACGCCGACACCGCCTGGGCCTACCGCGACGCCAACTGGGGCTCGGTCTTCGCCGGCGTCGACCCGGATCCGGCCAACGCCGACGCGATCCGCGACTGGAGCGTCGACTACTTCGAAGCGCTGCACCCCCACTCCGCCGGCGGCGCCTACGTCAACATGATGATGGACGAGGGCCAGGAGCGGGTGCGGGCCAGCTACGGCGGCAACTACGACCGCCTGGCGGCGATCAAGGCGAGCTACGACCCCGGCAACCTGTTCCGCGTCAACCAGAACATCGCGCCGCGGGCGTAGCCACACCGGCGCGGTAGAGGTTATCTCCGCTATGCGGTCAAAACCTCTACCGCGCTGCCGCGTTGCAACGCTGAGGTAGAGGTTATCTCCGCTATGCGGTCAAAACCTCTACCGCGCTGCCGCGCTGAGCGCCGGGCGCAGAGCGGCGAGGAACTCTTCGGGGCGGTCGCGGGGCGGGTCGTCGGCGCAGTCGTCGATTACCCGCAGCGGCCAGCCGTAGCGCGCGGCGGCGCGTTCGGGGATCCGCAGGCGGTTGGCGCGATCCTCGCGGCCCCAGATCAGGGTCGTCGGCACCTCGATCCGCTCCAGGTCGCGCGGCGGAATCCGCGGGATGCCGACCTGTTTGAGCATGCGGCCGCGCAGCTTCGAGGCCGGGTCGGAGGCGAGTTCGACGTTGTAGGCGGAGAACGGTCCCCAGTGCTCGCCCATCTGGCGCTGGAGGCCGTCGAGGTCGTAGGAGCACTGGCGCATGAAGCGGTCGTAGCTGCGCTCGCTCGGCCGCGCCAGGAAGGCGAGCATGGTGAGGGCGAAGCGCGGCGCCGGGCGGAAGCGGGCGAGGCCGAGGGTGTCGACCAGGACGAGGCCCGCGAGCCGGTCCCCGTGCGCGATCGCGTAGCGGGCGCCGATCGCGCCGCCGAGCACGTGGCCGACCAGCAGCGGCGGCCGCTCGCAGGTCGCCTCGATCAGCTCGTCGAGCCAGGCGAGCGTGGCCTCGACGCCGGGCGCCTCGCCGGGAACCTCGGTCTCCCCGTGAGCGGGCAGATCGGGGGCGATGACCCGGTTGCCGGCGACCAGCTCCGGCAGCACCGCGCGCCATTTCACCGCCGACTCCCCCGGCCCGTGCAGCAGCACGACCGGCGCCCCCTCGCCGCCGCTCAGCAGCGCGGTCGAGAGACCGCCGGCCTCCAGGCGCCGTTCCTCGACGGGAATCCCGTCGAGCAGTCGCCCGCGCGGGCTCTCGATCGTCGCCGTGGTCATGGCGTCGAAGCTACGCCGCGCTTGCCGCTGCCGCATCGCCTGGAATGACCAAATCCTGGCGCAAGCGGCCTGGTCAATCTCAACCACACTCTTCGATATCAGACCTGACCCAATACTTCCCCGGTTATTAGCCCGCTGCTAATACGACCACACCAACCGCAGCCGCCAAGAGAACGCTTGCAAAGGTTCCGACCAGGAAGTACTCGGTGATCTCGTCGATCCCGCCATCCCCCGCATGATCTGCTCCCCCTTGGCCTCGAATCTCACGAAAGCGCAGGAGCCCCTTGCCGGCTATCACGAACGCCGCGGCCGCTGCCCCACCGGAAATCACTCCCGCGGCGACGATGGGCCGCTCCATCGGCCCCAGCGCCCGACCACCACGCAAGGTTCCTTCAGCCGAGACGAGCGATTGCTCGGTCGTGGCAAGCATGAAGCGGACGATCCGATTACCGGTCGCCAGCAGAAAGACCGCGGCACCGACACCGAGCAGGAATTGACCAACCGCAATCTCCCGGACGAAGCCGAAATCGAGGTTCGAGTACCAGGCTGCGAAATCCCCATCGACCCGGTCGGCCGAACCGCTCGCGGCGATCGCTGTAATGAGCGTGCCGAAGACCAGCGCCAGCGCGTATCCCGGCTTCGCGGCCCGAGCTGGCAACAACTCGAAGGCCGACCAGGCCAGGAGGACGGGAATGGCAACCGCTGGCGCCGCGGCAACGCCTCCGATCTCGAATCCGCTCAAGCCGGCGACCAGGGCTATCGCGCCAACACCGCATAGCACCGCGGCGGCAACCCGACCTTTCGCGACCCGATCTGGCGACCAGCGCACCAGATCGCTGACGCCAAAGCCAAGCATCGCAAGGGCAACGTAGATCACCGGTATCGCTCCTCGAGTTTGCGTTGCGCAGCCAGGATTGCGAAAGCGCCGCTGCGTCCGAGGCTCTGCGAGATCGCGCCTTGCGTCTTGCCCTCCGCGCCAGCGATCCGGGCCTGGGACCATCCGTGCATCAGTCCGAGGAGGCGATTTCGATTCGGCTGCGTCATTCGGTGCACGATCGCATCCCGACACAGAAGGAACGCGTTCAGTGCCGCCCCCTCTCCCTCCCAACGTGGCGAGCGCGATTCAGATGCAGAAAAGCACGTACGAACAAAGGAGGTGTGCGGGGCGTCGGCCATCCCTCGGGCGTCCTCGATCGCCTGCCGGGCCGCCCACCAGCCGGGGCCGTCCTGTGAGAAGCCGCGGGATTTCGCGAAGACCTCGACCCTTCCGACCCCGAGCCCGTAGCGAGAATCGACCTCGGCACCGCGCAACAGCTCCAGCCGAACGACCAGGCTCGCGAGCGTCGCCTCCCCGATATCGCCGAAGCAAGCCTGAAATTCGTCGCCGATCGTCGCCTGAAACTCGACCTTCGGTTCCAGCATGGCGTTCGCTCGCAGCAGCGCGTCGTCGACCTGAGCCTGGAGACTCAAGCGATCCTCGATGCCACGCGATCCGACGATGTCCCCGATCAGCGTGAATACCTCGGGCGTGCTGTTGTCCATAGCTATTAGATATCAGCTAATACCAACAGCAATATTAGAATTGAGCTAATGCAACGGGCAGTGCAGTTCTGAGACGCCTTGGGCGTGGTTCAATGACCGCGATGCCACGAGAGCTCGAGGCCGACTACCTGGTGGTCGGAGCGGGCGCGTCGGGCATGGCCTTCGCCGACGCCCTGACCGACCATGCGGACGTGCGGGTCGCCTTGGTCGATCGCCGGCACGGGCCGGGCGGCCACTGGCTCGACGCCTACCCGTTCGTGCGGCTGCACCAGGCGTCGTCGTTCTACGGCGTCGCCTCGACCGTGCTGGGCTCCGGAGCGGTCCAGAGCGAAGGCCCGGAGGCGGGCCTGCACGAGCGGGCCGGCGCCGCCGAGGTCTGCGCCTACTACCAGCGGGTGCTGAGCGAGCGGCTGCTGCCCTCGGGCCGGGTCGAGTTCCACCCGAGCTGCGAGTACCTGGGCGACGGCTCGTTCGTCTCGCGCCTGAGCGGGGAGCGCTACCGGGCCGGGCCGGATTGCAGGATCGTCGACGCCCGCTACCTCGGGCCCGAAATCCCCGCGACCACCGCGCCGCCGTTCGGCGTCGCCGACGGGGTCCGGGCGCTGGCGGTCAACGAGCTGCCGCGGCTGGCGTCCGCGCCGGGGGAGTTCGTCATCGTCGGCTCGGGAAAGACCGCGACCGATGCCTGCGTCTGGCTGCTCGAAAACGGCGTCGACCCGGATTCGATCTGCTGGGTCCGCCCGCGCGATCCGTGGATGCTCGACCGCGCGGTCGTCCAGCCCGATCCCGCGGTCTTCATCGGCATGGCCGCCGACACGATGGAGGCGGCGTCCGAGGCAACCTCGCCGGACGAGCTCTTCCTGCGCCTGGAGGCGGCCGGGGTGATGCTGCGCATCGACCCCTCGGTGACGCCGACGATGGCGAAGACGCCGACCCTCGGCCGCTGGGAGCTCGACCTGCTGCGCAGCATCGAGCGGGTCGTGCGGCGCGGCCACGTCCGCGGGGTGCGACCCGGGCGGATCGAGCTCGAGGACGGCGACGTCGCGATCGGCAGGGAGGCGGCGATCGTCCACTGCGCCGCGGCCGGGCTCCAGTACCCGCCGCTGGTTCCGATCTGGGGCGAGGGGGCGATCACGATCCAGCCGGTCCGGGCGGGCTTCCCCTGCCTGGCGGCGGCGCTGATCGGCTATGTCGAGGCGACCCGCGACGACGACGCCGAGAAGAACCGGGTCTGTCCCCCGTCGCCGCTCTCGAACACGCCCACCGATTGGGCGCTGATGCAGGCCCTGGGCGGCCGCGCCTCGCTCGCCTTCGGCGCCGAGACCGACATCAAGGAATGGATCGACCGCGTCGCGCTCAACCCCGCGCGCGTCCCCCCCGGCCAGACCGTCGACCCCGCCCTGGCGGCCGCCGCGGAGCGCTTCCGCGCCGCCGCCGGCCCCGGCCTCGCGGCGATGGCCAAGCTCGCGGGGCTCGACCCAGACGATTAGCGCGAGGGCGAGGCGCGCTCAGACCAGGTCGTGCTCGAAGGCGAAGGCGCCGGCGGCGGTGCGGGAGGTGACGCCGAGCTTGGCGAAGATGTTCTGTAGGTGGCGGGCGACGGTGTGCTCGCTGATCGTCAGGGCCGCGGCGATCTCGCGGTTGCTGCGGCCGGCGGCGACGAGGCGCAGGACCTCGAGCTCGCGCCCGGTCAGCCCGGCCGGCGCGTCGGCGCCGGGCGGCGCCAGGCCGGCGAGCTCGGGCGCCGCGTCGAGCTCGGCGAAGCGCCGCGCGCGCCGCGTCGAGCTCGATTCGCGCCGCGTCCTCGTCGCCGAGCTCAGCGCAGGCGCGGCCGACCAGGGCGCGGGCCCTGGCCGCCTCGTAGGGGGCGTCGAGCTCCTGCCAGCCGTCGGCGGCGCGGCGCAGCGCCGCGAGCGCGGCGGCGTGCTCGCCCTTGGCCAGGAGCACGGCGCCCGCGGCGTGGGCGGCCTGCGCTGCCAGGGCGTCGCTGCCGAGGTCTCCGGCGAGCGCCTCCAGCTCGGCGGCCGCGGCCTCGGCCGCCTCGACCCGCCCGGCGGCGAGCGCGATCTCGACCGCGGCCGGCAGCAGGCGCGCCCGCTCGCCGGGCTCGGCGCGTTCGGCCAGCAGCCGCTCGATCGCCTTGCTCGCGGCGGCGAGGTCGCCCTGGGCCAGGCGCAGCAGCGCCAGCCCCGGCTGCGGCTCGTGGCCGCGCTCGCCGGCGAGGCGGAAGGCCGCCTCGGCCTCGGCGAGCTCGCCGCGCAGGCGGTGGATCTCACCCTGCCGGTAGCAGGCCTCCCCCGCCGCGCGGGGATTCTCGCCCTCCAGGCAGCGCTCAGCCGCGCGCCGCGCCTCCGCCAGCGCCTCCGTCCACGCCCCCTGCCACTGCATGATCTCGGCGCGGTGGATCCGGCAGCGGCCGGTGAAGGCGACCATCTCGGGCTGTTCGTCGCACCAGCGGCTCAGGGTCGCGGTCCACTCGCGGGCGCGGCGCACGTCGTGCGCCTGCTCGCAGGCGAGGATCACGCCGCAGTAGACGATCCCGGTGACGATCGGCGAGAGCTCGCCGGCGCTGGCCGCGACCATCGCCTGATCGAGCAGCGAGAGGCCGGCGGCGACCTCGCCGGCGCGGATCAGCGCCTGGCCCTGCTCGTGGCCGGCCAGGGCAAAGAGATCGGCGTCGCCGAAGCGCTCGCCGATCGCCGCCGCCTCGCCCGCGACCTGCGCCGCCGCGGCCCACTCGCCACGCGCCTCGCGCTCGAAGGCCGCGGGCAGCAGCAGGTAGCCGCGCTCGACCCGGTCCTCCCCCTCGCTCTCGAGCAGCCGCTGCGCCCGGCCGAGCCAGCCACCCGCCGCCCCGGTCTCGCCGCGCCGCGCGAGGTTGACCCCGAGCCAGAAGGCGCAGCGCAGCGCCGCGATCGGCTCGCCCTCGTCGAGATGGGCGCGGTGGGCGCGAGCGAGCAGGTCGAGGTACTCGCCTTCGCGGCCGGCCATGTAGGCGGCGGTGGCGAGCTCCTCCAGCTGGTCGCCGGCCTCGTTCGGGTCCGTCACCGTGAACGCAGTATCGCGAACCGGCGCTCAACTCTCAGGCGGCGCGACTGCGGCGGCCCTCGCCGGCGGCGGCGTCGGCGGCGAGCCCGCGCAGCTCCGCCAGCGAGCGCTCGATGCCCGCGCGCATCGCCTCGATGTCGGGCACCTTCGCGCGGTCGGCGTTGATCCCGAAGCTCACCTCGCCGTCGTAGCTGACGGCGGCGACGCCGACCGCGTGGCCGGCGAAGATCGGCACCAGCGGCACGATCCGGCGCAGCGGCGCGCCGAGCGAGTAGAGCGTCGCCTGCACGCCGGGGACGTTGGTGATCGTCAGGTTGAACAGCCGCGGCGTGAAGGCGATCCTGGCGACGACGCCGTGCACCGCCGGGGGCGCCGCGCCGGCCAGCTCGACCAGCGCCTCGCCGCCGCGCGCCTGCCCGCCGCCCTTCAGCTCCTGCGAGGCGGCGACGGTCTTGCGGTAGCGCAGCAGCGGATCCGGCTCGGCGATCGGCAGGTCGACGAAGAGCGAGGAGACGCGGTTGCCGAGCGCGAGCTGCTCGCTCGCCCTGCGCACGCTGACCGGCACCATCGCCCGCAGCGGCTCTTCGCTCAGCGGCTCGCCGCGCGCCTCGAAGAGATCGCGCAGGCCGCCGGCCGTGGCGGCGAGCACGACGTCGTTGACCGTGCCGCCGAGCGCGTTCTTGATCTGCTTGATCTCCGCCAGCGAGGTGTGGACCGCGGCCATCCGCCGGCCGCCCCCGATCTCGACGTTGAGGCTCGTCTGGGGAGCCGGGATCAGCTCGTCGATCAGCAGGCCGGCGACCTCGCGCGAGCGGTCGAGCAGGCCGCCCAGCTTGCGCGGGTGCAGCACCGTGTCGACGCCGGCCCGGGCCGCTCCGGCCAGCGCCGCGAGCCGCTCGTGCTCGTGCTCCGGCTCCTCGGCCTCGCCGGCGAACGCCTCCAGCACGCCCTTGGAGCCGGGGGCGGGATCGGGCTCGGCGTCGAGGATCACGGTGGTCACCGAGTTGCCGCTGACCCCGTCGACGAGGCTGTGGTGGACCTTGGTCGCCAGCGCCCAGCCGCCGTCGGCGAAGCCGTCGAGCAGGACGGTCTCCCAGAGCGGGTGGGCGCGGTCGAGACGGTGCGAGTAGAAGTCCCCGAGCCAATCGAGCAGCTCCGCTTCGTCCCCCGGCGCCGGCAGCGTCGCCCGGCGCACGTGGTTGGCGATGTCGAAGCCCGGGTCGGAGACCCAGTGCGGCCAGGAGAGCCTGCCGGTGCGCGGCGAGGAGAGCCGGCGGCGGAAGCGCGGCAGGAGCTGGAGGCGCTCGTCGAGCAGCTCGCGCACCTGCGCCAGGGTCGGCGTGCCCCCGTCCGGGAGCGGGTCGAAGAGCATCGCCCAGCCGACGTGCATGTGGGCGGACTCGTCGCCCTCCTCGAGCTCGAGGAACGTCGCGTCCAGGGGCGTCAGCTGCTCCTCCATGACCCCACGCTACGCCCGCTCCGGCCGGCTGAAATCCGTGCTCGCTACGGATCGGCGATGCGCGCCACTACTTAGCCCGCACGGCGGCGACCGTTTCGCGCAGGGTCTCGCGGGCGTCGTGGTGGGGCATCCAGCGCAGCTTGCGGCGCGCCCGCGCGGTGTCCATCAGGACCGGGCGGCGCACGGTCTCGATCCAGGCCGCCTCGGGCGGCAACAGCGGGTAGAAGGGCGCCATCGCCTCGGCGGCGAAGCCGACGGCGAGCTGCGGCGCCGGCACCGAGTGCCAGCCGAGCTCGCGGGCGAGGTCGGAGACGGTGAGCTCGCCCGGTCCGGCGAGGTTGTAGACGCCGGGCTCGCCGAAGCCGACCGCGGCCGCGGTGAGGGCGGCGGCGACGTCGTCGTGGTGGACGAGCTGGAAGGGAACGCCGGGATCGGGCAGCACCGGCCGCAGCGAGGGCGCCCTGCCGAGCGCCCAGCGCACCGGCCCCGGCAGCTTCTGGCCGAGGGCGAGCAGCGGCACCAGCTCGAGCAGCAGCGGCGCCTTGGGGCCGGCGACGATGCAGGGGCGGAAGACGAAGGCCTCGGTCGGCGAACCCTCCAGCGCCTCCCAGAGCGCCGCCTCGACCTCGGCCTTGTCGGCCGAGTACGGGTGGCGGGCGGTGCCGCGCGTCGGCTCGTCCTCGGTCAGCAGCGAGGGCAGGTCGCGGTGAAAGCCGTAGGCGGCGACCGACGAGGTGTAGACGAGGCGCTTGGCGCCGGCCGCGACGGCGGCCTCGAAAACGTTGCGCGAGCCGTTCAGGTTGATCTCGCGGCTCTCCCCCCGGCCGGCGACGATGACGAAGGCGAGGTGGACGACGACGTCCGCCTCGGCGACCAGCGCGTCGACCGCCTCGCGGTCGAGGATGTCGCCGCGCCGGTATTCGGTCTTCTCCCATCCCTGCGCGCCGAGATCGAACGGCCGCCGCGCCATGCCGATCACCCGCTCGACCTCGGGCGCGCGCTCGAGCGCCGCGATGAACGATCTGCCGATCTCGCCGGTGGGCCCGGTGACTGCAACGGTGAGCATCCCGACAATCTTCCCGAAACTGCGGGAACAAAGGCAACGAGACAGGGATCTGTGTCGCTTTGACCCACAAAGTCGTCATGATTACGCAGGGTTGTCCGATCGGGCAATCAGTTCGTAGTCATTCAGAACCGAGAGGAGAACTCGTGCCAACCCAAGAGATGAGGGCGCTCTGGCATCCCACCAGAGCCCACGTCCTGGAGTCGCTCAAGGTGGCGCCGGCGACCCGGTCGCAGCTCGTCGAGTCCGCCGGGGCGCCGCTCGCCGAGGTCGCATACCACTGCCGCGCCCTCTGCAACTCCGGCTGCATCAAGCACGCCGATTCGTCCGGCCCCGACGCCGACGACCCCCTCTACGAAGCGCTCTGAGCCCGCGGCCCAGGCCGCCCCAGCGCACCCCGCGGCGCTCCGCCCCTCCGGTGGACACGACTTGCGTTCCGTTGTTACACTCCAAAATTATTGAATAGTTATCTGGCTATTCGATAAATAAATACGCACCAGTACCTCAATCGGTTAGAGGATCGGGTTTGTAAGCCGAGGATCCGGGTTCGAGCCCCGGCTGGTGCATCGGCGCTGGGTTGCGTCGTGGGTTATGGACATCAATCTCTTCGACTACTTCGACGAAGCGGGAGACGGGGACGGAGCCCAGTCGCACTGGACCCTGCGCGCGCCCTACCAGCCGGACCGGCGCTACGACCTGATGCTGGTGCCGCTGTCGAAGGAATGGCGCGAGGACGGCGCCGCGCTGACGGCGCTGGAGAAGGTCGAAGCGCAGCCCTGGGTGGCGGCGGTCGAACGGGGTGAGAAGCACGCCTGGCTGCGCCTCGACGACGAGTGGGTGGCGCAACGCGGCGCGGCGCTGGAGGAAGGCGACGAGGCGGTCGCCGGCTGTGGGGACGTCGCCGCCGGGCGTAGGTTCGCGCTCAACTTCTGGGACGCCAACTCGACCAAGGCCCTGCACATCGGCCACCTGCGCAACCTGGCGCTCGGCAACGCGCTCGGCAACGCGCTCGCGGAGGCCGGCGGCGAGGTCGAGCGCCGCAGCATCATCTGCGACATCGGGCGCAGCATGGGCGAGGCGATGGCCGGGGTCGTGCGCAGCGGCAAGTACCCACAGGCCGCCGGCGAGTCGAATGGGGTCAAGAGCGACCACTTCGTCGGCTACTGCTACGCCGACTACGTCAGGAACGGGGCTTCCCTCGGGCTCGGATCGGAC
This sequence comes from uncultured Solirubrobacterales bacterium, assembly GCA_963727465.1. Taxonomy (GTDB): domain Bacteria; phylum Actinomycetota; class Thermoleophilia; order Solirubrobacterales; family 70-9; genus VRUE01. The sequence goes on from CAVSGL010000004.1 coordinate 95,499, forward strand.
CACCCCGCGGACTCGCTGACGCGCGAGGTCGACGTGCAGGAAGACAGCGCCGACGAGCTCCTACAGCGCGTGCTGAACGGCGACCAGGCGGCGCTCGAACTGTGGTCCCAGACCCGGGCCTGGGTCATCTCCGGCCAGCGCAAGACCCTGGCCCGGCTCGGCATCCACTTCGACCGCGTCTTCTTCGAGTCCGACTTCCTGCCCGAGGTGATCGAACTGACCGAGCTCGGCCTCCAGGAGGGCACGCTGGAGAAGCGGCCGGACGGCACCGTCGTTTACATGACCGGCCGCGAGGAGCTGGAGGAGATGCCCCTGGTGCGCTCCGACGGGGTGCCGACCCAGCACATGCGCGCGCTCGCGTACTGGCTGGCGGCGCCCGGCCTCGACGGCACGACCTCGCTCCAGATCTGCGGCCAGGAGTGGGTCGCCCACATCACCTGCCGCCGCAAGCTGATGGCGGAGCTGGTCCACACCGACAGCGGCAACGGCTTCCACCCCTATCACGACGTCTTCCACGGGATGGTCGCCAAGGAGCAGGAGAAGATCTCATCGAGCAAGAAGGACGCCCTGCTGATCGACCATCTGGTCGAGTGGGTGGACGAGCAGCTCGAGGCCGATCGCGAGCGCGCGGCGATGCGCGCCGCGCACCCGTCCGCCGACCGGATCGCGTCGCAGATCGCGCTCGGCTACTTCCTCCTGCCCCCGGCGAACAAGCGGATCGACTTCGAGCCGTCGCGGCTGCTCGACGAGGGCGACGCGCTGGGCTGGGACCTGGCCCGGGCGCGGGCCCGCGTCGGCGACGGCGACGGCGCGCAGGCGACCGCCGAAAACCCCGAGCGCGACCCGGAGTATCGCTTCGCCGTCGTCCAGGCGGAGACGCTCGGTCGCATGATCGGCCGGACCGTGCGCGACTTCGACGTCTCGCCGCTCGCCCGCTTCGCCTCCCATCTCGCCCGCTGGCAGACCGCGGAGCCCCGCACCCCGCACGTCTCCCGCGTCGTCCACTCGACCCTCGACCGGGCCGCCCGCAGCCTCGGGCTGGAGGAGGCAGCCGCATGAAGACGCTGCTGATCGACAACCACGACTCCTACACCTACAACGTCTTCCACCTGCTCGCCGGGGTCAGCGGCGAGGAGCCGATCGTGGTCGACAACGACGCGGTTTCCTGGCGGGCGCTATCGCGCTGGGACTTCGACGCGATCGTCCTCTCCCCCGGCCCCGGCAGCCCGCGCCGCTGGCACGACTTCTGCGTCTGCAACGACATCCTCCGCTACAGCGAGATCCCGGTGCTCGGCATCTGCCTCGGCCACCAGGGACTGGGACAGATGCTCGCCGGCAAGGTCAACAGCGCGCCGGAAGCGATGCACGGGCGGCTCAGCCGCATCCACCACGAGGACAGCGGCCTCTTCGAGGGGATCCCGCAGGACTTCCCCGTCGTCCGCTACCACTCGCTGGCGATCACCGACATGGGCCCGGACGGCCACGTCACCGCCTGGGCCGACGACGGCGTCGTGATGGGAATCGAACACCGCCGCCGGCCGATGTGGGGCGTGCAGTTCCACCCCGAGTCGGTCGCCACCGAGCACGGCGCCCGCCTGGTCGAGAACTTCTACGGCCTCGCCCGCCGCCAGCGCTCGCCGCGCTGGCGCGGCGCCAAGCGGCCGCCGGAAACCGCAACCACCGGAGCGCGGTCGAGGTTTTCACCGCTATCCGGAGATAACCTCGACCGCGCTGGGGAGGATCGCGGGGAGCTGCGGCTGCGCACGCTGCCCGGCGAACCCTCGACCGAGGCGCTGTTCGAACGGCTCTTCGGCGATGCCGAGCACGCCTTCTGGCTCGACAGCGCCGACGCGCCGACGCGCCTCGCGCAGCGCTCCTTCCTCGGCACCAGCGCCGGCGCGACCCGCTGCGTGCTCGAGTACGACGTCGAGTCCGGCACGGCGATCCGCCACGGCGCCGCCGCCGCGACGACCGAGCGCGCCTCGATCTTCGACTTGCTCGACCGCGAGCTCGCAAGGCACGCGATCGAGCCTCCACCGGCCGACCTCCCGCCCGGACTGATGGGCGGCTTCGTCGGCTACCTCGGCTACGAGCTGAAGGCGGACTGCGGCTCGCCGAACGTGCATCGGTCGGACATGCCCGATGCCGTGATGATGCTCGCCAACCGCCTCGTCGCCGTCGATCACGTGCGTAGACGGACGCACCTGGTTGCGCTCTGCCATGGCGACGAGGCGGAGGCCGAGGCCTGGCTGGACGAGGCGGAGACGGCGGTGCGGGAGATCGTCGCCGACCCGCCGCAGCCGGCCGAACCGCGAGCGCTCGCCGAGGGCCCGCGGACCGACCGGGTCGAGTTCGACTGCGGCCGCGGCCGCGAGCAGTACCTGGCCGACATCGCCCGCAGCCAGGCCGAACTGGCCGCGGGAGAGTCGTATGAGGTCTGCCTCACCGACCAGATCTCCACCGACGCCGAACCGGACCCCTTCGACCTCTACCGGCTGCTGCGCCGGCGCAACCCGGCGCCCTTCGCCGCCTACCTGAAGCTGGGCGAGATGGCGGTCGTCAGCTCCTCGCCCGAGCGCTTCCTCTCGGTCGACCGCGAGCGCCGCGTCGAGGCGCGCCCGATCAAGGGCACCAGCCCGCGCTCGGACGACGTCGAGCAGGACGAGGCGCTGCGCGCCGAGCTGACCGAAGACGAGAAGACCTACGCCGAGCACCTGATGATCGTCGACCTGCTGCGCAACGACCTCGGTCGCGTCTGCGAGGTCGGCAGCGTCGGCGTGCCGGAGCTGATGATCGTCGAGGACTACGCGACGGTCCACCAGCTGATCTCGACCGTCAGCGGCGTGCTCGCGCCCGATCGCAGCGCCCCCGAATGCGCCCGCGCCTGCTTCCCCGGCGGCTCGATGACCGGGGCGCCGAAGGAGCGCACGATGGAGATCATCGACGAGCTCGAGGACGAGGCGCGCGGCGTCTACTCGGGGGCGATCGGGTGGTTCGGGATCGACGGCGCGATGGACCTCAGCATCGTCATCCGCACGATCGTGATGCGCCCCGGCCGCACGACGATCGGCGCCGGCGGGGCGATCGTGATGCAGTCCGACCCCGAGGACGAGTTCGACGAGATCCTGCTCAAGGCGCGGGCGCCGATGGCGACGATCGCCGAGGCGGTGACCGGCTCGCGCTCGCGCGAGGCCTGGTCGGTCGAGCTGGAGCCGCAGCGGCGGCGGGAGGCCGCGGCAGCGTGAACGTGAGGACGGCGACGGCCGACGACGCGCCGGCCGTGGCGAAGGCGGTCGAAGAGCTGCTGATCGAGCTCGGCGGCGAGCGGCCCTCGGCGACCGCACTGGAAGAGGCGGTGCGCAAGCTCGCCGGCGACCCGGACGCGGGCGCGCTGCTGCTCGCCGAGGACGACGGCGAGGTGGTCGGCGTGCTCGCCGCGAGCTGGCAGTACGCGATCCATGTGCCGGGCCGCTACGGCACGATCCAGGACCTCTGGGTCCACCCCGAGTGGCGCAGCCGCTCGCTCGGCCGCGAGCTGATCATGGCCCTGGTCCGCGAGGCAACCGAGGCCGGCGTGCCGCGCCTGGAGGTCGGGCTGCCGCAGGAGAGCTTCGCCCAGCTCGGGGCGACCGAACGCTTCTACCGCGAGAACGACTTCAAGCCGCTCGGCCCGCGCATGCGGAGGCTGCTGCGATGAGCGTTGAGCTGTTGATGGTCGAGCAGCGCGGCGGCCACCGCGACGGGCCGGCCTGGATCCTCGAAGGCGGCAGGCGGCTGCCGGGGATGGACGACCGGCGGCGGATCGCCGAGCTGCGCAACGGGCTCGTCTGCCACGCCCGGGTGCGCTCGATCGAGGCCGCGGCCGCCACCGAGGAGGTCGAGCGGGCGCTCGCCGAGCTGCACGAGCGCGAGTACCTGGCGGCCCTGAAGGGGGTGCGGACGGAGGAGCCGGTGACGATCCCGGAGCTGGCGGCGCCCGGCCTGCCCCCGGACGTCCCGGTCACCGCCGGCCTCGTCGCCGCCGCCCACGAGGGCGTGCGCACGGCGATCAGCGCCGCCGCCCACGTGGCCGAGGGCGCGCGCTTCGCCTACGCGCTCTGCCGGCCTCCGGGCCATCACGCCGGCCCGGGCTGGTTCGCCGGCTACTGCTACCTCAACTCGGCCGCGGCGGCTGCCTGGACGCTGCGCGAAGGCGGCCTCGGGCCGGTCGGCATCCTCGACCTCGACCTGCACTACCCGAACGGGACCGCGGCGATCGTCGCCGGCATGGAGGACGTCCGCCTGCACTCGCTGCACGCCTGGCCGGTGACCAACGTCGCCGCCGGCACGGTGACGCCGAGCAACGAACGCGAGCGCGCGGTCGAGTTCAGCCGCAGCCCCGGCCCCGCCACCTACCTCGACGCGGTCGGCCGCTCGATCTCGGCGCTCGCCGCGGATTGCGAGTCGCTGGTCCTCTCGCTCGGCTACGACACGGTCGCGGGCGACCCGCACGGGAGCTGGACCCTGGCGCCGACGGTCTTCGCCGGCATCGGGCGGCTGCTCGCCGCCGCGGACCGGCCGGTCTGCATCGTCCAGGAGGGCGGCTACGCGCTGCACACGCTGGCCGCGTGCAGCTACGCCTTCGCCGCCGGGCTGCTCGACGAGGCACGCGAGGAGGCCGTCGCGGAGGTGCTGCTGTGAGCCAGGACGGCCTCGCGCCCCACCGCGACCGGCTCGACCGGCTCGACGACGAGATCGCCAGGCTGCTCGGCGAGCGTTTCGAGGTCTGCCGGGAGATCGCCCGCTACAAGCTCGAGCACGAGATCCCGATGATGCAGCCGCACCGGGTCGACGCGGTCCGCGAGCGCTACCTCTCGCGCGGCGAGCAGGCGAAGCTGCCGGCCGAGTTCAGCGCTGAGCTGTTCGAGCTGCTGATCGCCGCCACCTGCAAGGAGGAGGACGAGCTGATGGCCGCGCTGGAGGCGAAGAAATGACCCTGCCGCCCGGCCCGCGGATGCCGAGCGCCCTACAGGCGGTCGGCTGGGCGACCCGCCCCTACCCGATGATGAAGCGCTGCCAGGAGCGCTTCGGCGACACCTTCACCCTGCGCATCCTGCACTCGGGGACGTGGGTCTTCCTCTGCGACCCCGCCGACGTGAAAAAAGTCTTCACGGCGCCCTCGGGCAACCTCGGCGTCGCCCTCGCCAACCCGTTGCTGCTGCCGGTGCTCGGGCCGCGCTCGGTGATGCTGCTGGAGGAACCGGCGCACATGGTGCGGCGGCGGACGATGCTGCCGCCGTTCCACGGCAAGCGGATGGGCGCCGACGCCGAGATGATGGCCGGGGTGACGCGCGAGGTGGTGCGCTCCTGGCCCAGCGGCGAGCCGTTCGAGCTCTGGCCGCACATGCAGGCGATCACCCAGGAGGTGATCATGCGCTCGGTCTTCGGCGCCGACGAGGCCGAGCGGCTGGGTGGGCTGCGCAAGCTGCTGCACCGGCTGACCGCGGCGCTCAACGATCCCGGCCGGCTGCGCAAGGCGGCGGCGCTGGGGCCGCGCTGGCTGGCCCGCAACGGCGGCTTCCGAGCGGCGATGGAGCCGGTCGAAGCGGCCCTCCTGGAAGAGGTCGAGCGGCGCCGGCGGGCGGGCGAGAACGGCCGCAGGGACATCGTCTCGATCCTGATCGACGCCCGCTACGAGGACGGCTCGCCGCTGAGCGAGCGCGACCTGCGCGACGAACTGATGACCCTGCTGACCGACGGGCCGACCTCCTCCTCGCTGGCCTGGGTGTTCGAGCGCCTGCTGCGCCACCCCGAGAAGCTGCGGCGCCTCCAGGAGGAGGTCTGGGAGGGCGCCGAGGACACCTACATGGACGCGGTGGTCAAAGAGACGCTGCGGCTCTGCCCGCCGGTGCCGGTGGTCGTGCGCAAGCTGCTCGAGCCGCTGGAGCTGGGCGGGTACGAGCTGCCGGCGGGGACCGTCGTCGCCCCCTGCGTCTACCTGATCCACCGCAACGAGGAGATCTACCCGCAGCCGCGCCACTTCCTGCCCGAGCGCTTCCTCGAGCAGCCGCCCGGCACCTACACCTGGATCCCGTTCGGCGGCGGCACGCGGCGCTGCCTCGCCGCGAGCTACGCCGAGCTGGAGATGAAACGGGTGCTGCGCACGGTGCTCAGCGAGGTCGAGCTGCGCCCGGCCGACGCCGACTCCGAGCACGCGCGGCGCAGCGCGATCTCCTTCAGCCCCGACAAGCGCGGCCGCGTGATCGCCGAACCGCGCACCCCCGTCCCCGCAGTCGTCGAAGAGCCGAGCGAGCCGTGGCGCCCGAGTCCGATCTACTCGTAGTCGGCGCAGGGGCGAAGGCCGCCGCGCTGGCGGTCAAGGTGCACGCCTTCAACAGCCTCGGCCTCGGGCCGGTCTCGCTGAAGACCGTCGAGGCGACCGACGTCGCCGCCTCCTGGAAAGGCCTCAACGGGATGACCTCGGGCGAGGAGCCATTGGCGGTGACGCCGATCAAGGACGTCGGCTTCCCCTACCAGAGCTGGCGCGAGTTCGGCGAGGCCGGCGAGGCGATCGACGAGGAGGCGATGCGCTTCTCCTGGCAGCGCTACATGGTCGGGCAGCGCCGCTACGCGCGCTGGATCGACGCCGGCTCGCCCTCGGTGCGCCACCGCGACTACGGCGAGTACCTGACCTGGGTGCTGGAGCGCGCCAGCGAGGGGGTCAGCCACCTCGCCGGACGCGTCACCCGCGTCAGCCTCGAGAACGACGAGCACTGGGCGGTCGAGGTCGAGGGGGCGGACGGGACCTCACGGCACACGGCGGCCTCGCTGGTCCTCACCGGCCCCGGCGTGCACCGCGACTTCCCGCACGAGGCGGAGATCGCCGACCGCGTCTTCCACTGCGACAGCCGGCGCGAGGAGTTCGCCGAGCTGCCCGAGGAGAGCGCCTGCGACGTGGCGATCGTCGGCGGCGGCGAGAGCGCCCTCTCCTGCATGATGTTCCTGCGCGGCTTCCGCCCCCACTCCCGGTTCACGATCTACACGCCGATGGTGCCGATGAGCCGCGGCGAGAGCTTCCTCGAGAACCGCGTCTTCTCCAACCCCGACGAGATCGAGTGGGAGTCGCTCGACCAGACGACGCGGCGCGACTTCGTCAAGCACTCCGACCGCGGCGTCTTCGACCCGCCGAGCCTGGCGGCGATCGCCTACGACGACCGCTGCCGCTTCGTCATCGGCCGCGTCAGCGAGGTCTTCGCGGCGCGCGGGGGCGCCGGCGTGCGGCTGCGGCACCACTCGCCGCACGGCGAGGCGGGCCCGGAGCACGACTTCGTCGTCAACTGCACCGGCTTCGACCTGCTGACGCAGCTGCGCGGCATGTTCGACCCGCGGACCCGAACGGAGATCGAGGGCAGGGTCGGCCCGATCTGGGACACGCCGGCCGGAGTCGAGACGCCGATCGGCCGCAGCCTCGAGCTGCGCGGCATGACCCCGCGCCTGCACATCCCCGGCGCCGCAGGGCTCAGCCAGGGCCCCGGCTTCGCCAACCTCGGCGCGCTCGGGCTGCTCTCCAACCGGGTGCTGGAGCCGCTGTACGAGGAGCGCCGCCGCGCGCATCCGGTAAGCGATCGTATTTCTGTAAATACTTGACAAGTTTTTGTCTATCTCATAGGGTCAGCGCAATGACGGGAGTCATTCAGCGGCGGGGGTACGCCTGGGGGATGGCGGCGCTGGCGTTGCTCGCCGGCGCCGCCCTGCTGGCCGGCGGCTGCGGCGGCGGCTCCTCGAGCAGCTCGGTCAGCTTCACGGGCAACGCCTATCCGAACGTCGATCCGGCGAACAGCCGCCAGGCCAAGGGGAAGATCAACTCCTCCACCGTCGACGAACTCGAAGAAGCCTGGAGCCTGCCGCTGACCGCGCAGAGCAGCTTCGGCGCCTACGCGTCCTCGCCGATCGTCAGCAACGGGGTGATCTACCTACAGGACCTCGAATCGAACGTGCAGGCGGTCGACCTGGAAAGCGGCGACGTCCTCTGGACGAAACGCTACGAACAGCCCGACCAGGGCCCGAACGGGGTCGTCGCAGCCGACGGGCGCGTCTTCGGCGGCACCCCGACCGCGGCCTTCGCGCTCGACCAGGAAACCGGCAAGCAGCTCTGGTCGGTGCAGCTGACGCGCAACGAAAGCGAGGGGATCGACATGGCCCCCGGCTACGAGAACGGCACGGTCTTCATCTCCACCGTCCCCTGGAACGCCGCCTCCTACTACGAAGGCGGCGGTGTCGGCGTGCTCTGGGCGCTCGACGCGAAGACCGGGAAGAAACTGTGGCACTTCGACACGGTGCCGAAAAGCCTCTGGGGCAAGCCCGCGGTCAACGCCGGCGGCGGCCTCTGGTACACGCCCGCCTTCGACGGCAGGGGCTCGATGTACTTCGGCGTCGGCAACCCGGCGCCCTTCCCGGGCGCCGAAGGCTCGCCGTGGGGCTCGAGCCGTCCCGGCCCCAACCTCTACACCGACTCGATCGTGAAGATGGACACGAAGACCGGCAAGATGGACTGGTACTTCCAGCTGACCCCGCACGACCTCTACGACTGGGACCTACAGGGGCCGCCGATGCTGATGAAGGCGGGCGGCCGGGAACTCGTCGTCGCCGCCGGCAAGGCCGGGGTCGCTCTGGCCCTCGACGCCAAGAGCGGCAAGCTCGTCTGGAAGCGGCCGGTCGGCAAACACAACGGCCACGACGAAGACGGCCTGCTGGCGATGCGCGGCGAAACCTCGAAGCTGAAGGCCTCCGCCGAAGTCTATCCCGGGACCCTGGGCGGAGTGATCGCGCCGATGGCGACCGACGGCACCTCCGTCTTCGCGCCGATCGTCAACCATCCGGTCACCGCGACGCCGACCGCGATCGAAGAATCCAGCCCCGAAAACTCCGGCGAACTGGTCGCCCTCGACGCGAAGTCGGGCGCGGTCGGGTGGAAGCACGAATTCGCCCTGGCGCCGGCATTCGGCGCGACGACCGTGGTCAACGACGTCGTCTTCGCCACGACCTTCGACGGCAAAGTGACCGCCTTCGACACGAAGAGCGGCCGCCTGCTCTGGCAGGCGGAACTGCCGGCCGGCAGCAACGCCGGCGTGGCGGTCTCGGGGGACACGGTGATCGCCGCCGCCGGCGTCGCCTCCGCCGAAGGGCAGACGCCGCAGATCGTCGCCTACCGCCTCGGCGGCTGAGCCCGGCTCAACCGAGCAGCGGATGCGTGAGGCCGTGCTCGGCGCAGATCCGCGGCACGCTCTCCATCTCGAACTCGATGTTGTAGCGCTCGCCCAGCGCCTCGGGATCGAAGCTGCCGTCCCTGGTCGACTCGTCGAACTCGCGGAAGAAGTGCTCGAAGCCGCCCGGCGAGATCAGCTCGAGGATGCGGGCCGGCTCGTCGCCGGCGTTCCAGAACGTGTGCCACTGGTCGCGCGGCTTGAAGGCGAGCTCGCCGGCCTCGGCGTGGACGACGTCGTCGCCGAGCAGCGCCCCCATGCGGCCCTCGAGCACGAAGCTGTACTCGTCGACGCCGGTGTGGCGGTGCAGCGGCGCGCAGAGCGAGCGCGGCGGGATCGGGTGTTCGACCAGCGAGAAGCCGCCGCCGGACTCCTCGCCCCAGACGAGGAAGCGGGCGTCGCAGCCGCCGAGCTCGGCGACGTGGCCGTCGGCCGGGCCGACCTTGCGCGGGCCCTGCGAGGCGTCGAAGCGCCGCAGGGCGTCGGTGATCTGGGTGGCTGACATCTTGGGACCTCCAATTCGTTGAACGTAAGTGTTCGATGAACGTAGCACGCGTCCGCGGCCTGTGTCAATATTCGTTGAACAGATATGTCCACGAAAAGCGAGACCCCGGCCAGGCGGCCCTACCGCAAGCGGCGCCGCGCCGCGCAGGAGGACGAGACGCGCCGGCGGATCACCGAAGCGGCGGTCGACCTGCACGGCTCGGTCGGCCCGGCGAAGACGACGATCAGCGCCGTGGCCGAGCGCGCCGGCGTGCAGCGGGCGACCGTCTACCGCCACTTCCCCGACGAAGAGGCGATCTTCGCCGCCTGCTCCGCGCACTGGATGTCCGAGCACCCGCTGCCCGATCTCGCCGCCTGGGCGGCGGTCGGCGATCCGGATGAGCGGCTGCGAACCGGTCTCGGCGAGCTCTACGCCTGGTTCGAGCGCGGCGAGGAGATGCTCGAAGAAGACGACCCGCGACGTCGCCGTGGTGCCGGCGCTGCGGCCGGCGATGGAGGGCTCCGCGCTGTGGGCCGAGGCGGCGGCCGAGACGCTGATGCGCGGTCGCCGTGAGCGCGGCGGCCGACGGCGGCGCGTGCGCGCGGCGATCGGGCACGCCCTCTCCTTCCCCACCTGGCGCTCGCTGGCCCGCGAGCAGGGGCTGAGCCGGGACGACGCGGTCGATTTGATCGCCGCGCTGGTGGATGTGGCGTAACCTCTCCCCCGTGCCCGCAACGGAGCAATCCAGCGAGGCAGGCGCCGTCGCCCGCGCCTACTTCGAGGCGATCGCGCGGCGCGACCTGGAGGCGATGACCGGCTTCTGGGAACCGGGCGGGACCGGCGAGATCCACGGCCTCGTCGAGCTGACCGCGCCGCACAGCTACCGCGCCTGGTTCGCCAACCTCTTCGCCGCCTTCCCCGACTTCAGCTTCGAGATCCTCGACGTCGCCGCCGAGGGCGAGAGGGCGGCGGTGCGCTGGCGCGCGACCGGCAGCTTCAGCGGCGATGCCCGCTTCGAGGGCATGGACCCGACCGGCGCCCGCGTCGACCTCAGCGGCTGCGACATGCTGACGATTCGCGAAGGCAGGATCCAGCGCAACGACGCCTACCTGAACGGCGCCCAGATGGCGCAGCAGCTCGGCGCCCTGCCGCCGGCCGGCTCGCTGCCCGAGCGGGCGATGCTCGCCGCGCTCAACCTGAAGACGCAGCTGCTGCGGGCTCTGCGTCGCTGACCGGCGTCAGCCGGATCACCTGGATCTCACGGTTCGCGGCGCGCTCTTCGTAGTTGGCGTAGGCGCGGGTCAGCTGCTTCGCCAGGCCCCAGAGCCGCTCGCGGTCCTCGCCCGTGGCGATCGAAGCGCGGAAGCGGCCGCGGTAGCCGCCGGCCAGGACTTCGACCTCGGGGTTGGCCTTGACGTTGTAGTACCAGGCCGGGTGCCCCTCGCGGCCGTAGTTGGAGGCCATCACGACCGCGTCCTCGCCGTCGGTGAAGTAGAGCAGCGGCGTTTCCCGCTGCTTGCCGCTGCGGGCGCCGGTGTGGGTGAGGAAGAGCATGTTGAGCGGCAGCGAGCCGAAGCGGCCGCCGCTGAGGCGGAAGAGCGCGCGGTCGATCGGCGGCGCGACGTGGATCACCCACCAGCGCGCCGCGCCGGTCAGCGCGAGCGGCTCGATCAGCCGTACCCGGAGCGGCCGCCTGGTCGGATCGACCTTCGGGATCTCCGTTCGCCGCGCCATCGTCACGATCATAACTTGCCCTTCGCGCGCCGGCGAGGTACGTTCGTCGGTGGGTTCGACCACTCAGAGGGAGCGTGATCATGGCCGTTGCTCAGTCGATCTTCAATGAGGCGCGGCGGGCGACCCTGGAGGCGCTCTGCGAGACGTTCGTGCCGGGCGTCGAGAGCGACAGCGCCGACCCGGTTGAGGCCGCGTTCATGGCCCGCGGCGCCGGCGACCTGAAGGTGGCGGCGCAGCTCGAGGGGCTGCTGGCCGAAGCGATGACGCCGGACGAGATCGAGGCGCTCGGCGGGCTGCTCGACGCGCTCGCCGCCGAGGGCTTCGACGAGGCGCCGCCGGAGGCGCGCACCGCGATCGTCCACGGCTTTCGCGAACAGGACCCGGCCGCGAAGCTCGGCCTCGAGCAGGTCAAGGACCTGACGATCCTCTTCTTCTACGCGCTGCCCGACGAGGCCGGCTCCAACCCGAACTGGGAGGCGGTCGGCTACCCGGGCCCCGTCTCCCCCGCTCCCGACGCGGCGGCGGCGCCGAAGACGATCGCGGTCGAGGCCGTCGCCGGGCCGGCGGCGACGCTGCGCGCCGACATCTGCGTCGTCGGCTCGGGCTCCGGGGGCGCCGTGATCGCCGCCCGCTGCGCGGCGGCCGGCAAGGACGTGCTCGTGCTCGAGGCCGGCGGCTACCGCAACGAGCAGGACTTCAAGCAGCTCGAGCTGCCCGGCTACCTGGAGCTCTACTACGGCGGCGGCCTGGCGGCGTCGGAGTCGGGCTCGATCGCCGTGCTCGCCGGCCAGACGCTGGGCGGCGGCACGGTCGTCAACTACATGAACTGCGTGCGCCCGCCGGAGCGGGTGCTGGGCGAGTGGGCGGCGCACGGCCTCGAGGGGCTCGACCAGCCCGGCTTCGTCGCCGAGCACGTCGACGCGGTGATGGAGCGGCTCGGCGCCAACACGGAGGCGACGGCGCAGAACGCCACCCACCGCCGGCTGATCGCCGGCTGCGACGCGCTCGGCTACGAGCACCGGCCGATCTGGCGCAACGCCTCGCTCGACGACGAGCCGGCCGAATGCGGCTACTGCGCGTTCGGCTGCCAGCGGGGCTGCAAGCGCTCGGCGATGAAGACCTGGCTTCAGGACGCCGCCGACGCCGGCGCCCGCGTCGTCGTCGGCTGCCACGCCGAGCGGGTGCTGAGCGAGGACGGGCGCGCCGTCGGGAGTCGAGGCAAGCGTGACCGGAGCGGACGGCGCGAGCGCCGCGCTCACGGTCGAGGCGCCGACCGTGGTCGTCGCCGGCGGCGCGGTCGAGTCGCCGGCGCTGCTGCTGCGCAGCGAGATCGGCGGTCCCGCCGTCGGCAGGAACCTGCGCCTGCACCCCGCCTACATGGTCGTCGGGCTCTACGACGAGCGGATCGAGGGCTGGCAGGGGCAGATCCAGTCGGCGCTCTCCGATCGCTTCTCCGAGCTCGAGGACGGCTGCGGCTTCCTGATCGAGGCGGTCGGGATCGCGCCGGGCCTGGTCGGCTCGGCGCTTCCCTGGGACTCCGGCGCCGCGCACAAGGCGCTGATGCAGACCCTGCCCTGGCAGGCGCCCTTCATCACCGTCGCCCGCGACCACGGCGCCGGCGAGGTCGTGCTCGACGAGCACGGCCGCGCCCTGGTGCGCTGGGAGCTCGACGACGAGGTCGACGCGCGGCTCGCCCGCCGCGCCAACGTCGAGCTCGCCCGCCTCCAGCGGGCGGCCGGCGCGAGCGAGATCCTCACCCTGCACGCGCGCGAGCTGCGCTGGCGCTCGGGCGAGGACTTCGACGCCTACGTCGAGGCGGTCGAGGCGGCGAGCTACGCGCCCAACGACGTCACCTGCTTCACCGCGCACCAGATGGGCTCCTGCCGGATGGGCGCCGACCCGGCGACCTCGGTCGCCGACGGGCGCGGCGAGCTGCACGACACCGAGGGCGTCTGGATCGGCGACGGCAGCGCCTTCCCCAGCGCCCCCGGCGTCAACCCGATGGTCTCGATCATGAGCCTCGCCCACCGCACGGCCGCCGAGATCCTCGCCGCATAGACACGCCGCGAGTTGGACGGGGCGGCGTCTCCGCCGCCCCGTCCTCCGCGCCGCAGCGCAGGTCCGTCCGGCCTAGAACGAACCCAGATTCTTCGATATGCCGTGGGCCTCGTCGGAGACCACGACGTTGCTGAACCTCACCGTCATCGGCGGACTGCATTCCGGCTGGAAGCTCGCAGTCAGCGTCAGCGAGAAGTAGGCCTTGCCGTTCTGCACCGGGAAATCGCCCTCGGCCGAGACCGATTCCTTGTTCACCGCTTTCGGGTGATGCCCGCCCCCATTGATGCATTCGGCCGTCGCCGTGACCACGATGTGGACCTGGGTCTCGTTGCCGAGACCGGCCTCCTTCCCTTCGACGGTCAGGCTGTTGTCCGTGCGCGTCGCCGTGACTTTGACGAAATGCGGGCTGCCGGCCCACACCGCGGTCGCCGCGACCGCCAGCGCCGTCAACGCCAGAGCCGTCAAGACGAGTAATCGACGCATTGGAAACCTCCTTTGGGCACGTGTGCGCGCCCTCCCAGGGACTCCTGGGCCTACTTACAGCGAACCACCCCGTCCTCGCTGTGAACCAATCAACGTAGCACCGGGGGCCGCTGCCTCAAGGCCGACGGCAAACCCTGAGACACACGCGGAAGCGCCAAACCGCCGGCGTGCGGTCGACGGCGCCGGCGGGCGTGCGCGCCCTGACCCGGAAGACGTGACGACCCGGTCGCAGCCGGCGGGCGACGAAGGGAGAGCGGCAGCGCCGGAAGCGGCGCCGGTCGAGCGTGCAGAGAAAGACCGAACCGGGCTGGCTCGAGCTGAAGGCGAAGATCGCGTAGCGCCGGCGCACGACCCGGCCCGGCCGCCGGCGCAGCCGGGTCTGCGGCGCCCGCGAGCCGGCCCCGCCGCCGCCGGCCGCCGTTCCCGGGTGCTGCGCCCCGCCATTCATGCTGGTCGGCGCCGTGCAGGCGCTCTCGGCCGGCGGAACCGCATTCGGCCGCGGAGCCGGGAAGACGTCGAAGAAGTCGGCGGCGCTGTCGTTGCTGTCGTCGGAGCCCTCGAGCAGCGTCGGGCAGCCCGGTGCGATGCTGCGCCGCAGCGCCATCCCGTCGGGGATGCCGGACGGGTCGGCGGGCGAGCCGGCCGGCGAGGCCGTCCCGCCGTGGAAGTCGCCCCAGCTCACGCAGTCGAGCGCCTCCCAGCAGACCGCGCCGCCCGCCGGGTCGAGGCTGCCCGCGCTCATCGGGGCGTCGGCGGCGACCCCGAACTGGGCCTCGGCCGCCCCGGTGGCGGCGAGGACCGTGATCTGGTTGGCGCCGGCGGCGACGTCGGCGGGGAAGCTCGCGGTTCCGACCTGGGCGCCCCCCGCGTCGAAGAAGCCGATCGCGTGGCTGCCGACGAAGTTCTGCCCCGCCGCGTAGGCCTGTAGCTCGACGTACTCCGCGTCCGGGCTCGCGCTCGAGCCCGGGTAGAGCTCGCGCACGCTGACCAGGTGGAAGCTCGCGGACGCGGCCGACGGCCAGCAGGTCGGGCCAAGAGCGCAGAGAACCGCGGCGAGCAGGGCAAGCGGCGCGCGGCTCACCGGCGGCGCACCGTTCGCCGGTGGGGCCTTGCGAGCACCCTGAAGGCAATCCGCGCGGGCGTCGAGTCGACCGCGCCGGCAGCGATCGCCCGCACGCGGAACCGGTGGCGACCAGGGCGCAGGCGCCTGGTCGTGTACGGGGACCGGCAGCGACGGAACGGCGCCCTGTCGAGGCTGCATTGGAAGCTCGCGCGGCGCACGCTGGCGCGGAAGCGCAGCGTCGGAGTGCGGTCGCTGGTCCGGCGGCGCCGCTTGCCGACGAGCTTCGTGTTCGGCGGCCTCACCGCCGCCTGAGCCGCCGGCGCCGGGAGCACGGCCGGAGCAACGGTCGGCGATGGGAGCGGCGGCGGGGACGGCGGCGGCGCGGCGAGGACCAGGTCGAAGCTGTAGCCGGCCGGGCTGGGATCGACGTTGCCGGCGGGGTCGATCGCGCGGACGGCGAACGCGTGGGGGCCGCCGGCGAGGCCGGTGTAGGTCGTTCCCGTCTGCGGACAGGCGGCGAAGGGCGCGCCGCCGAGCCGACACTCGAAGCGTGAGCCCGGCTCGGTCGAGTGGTAGGTGAAGGACGCGGCGGCGCTGGCGCTCGGGTCGGGTGGAGCGCTGTCGATGAACGTGTCGGGCGGGGTGGTGTCGGCGAGTGAGTTGTCAACGGTCCATTCGAAGACGGCCGCCGTGCCCAGGTTGCCGGCCGCATCTTCGCCGCGAACCTTGAACCGGTAGGCGCCGTCGGCGAGGCCGGTGTAGGTCCTGCCGGAGGACGGGCAGGCCGAGAAGCTGTCGGCTCCGGCTGCGGCGGCGAGGCTGCATTCGAAGCGCGTGCCGATCTCGTTCGCGTGGTAGGTGAAGGACGCCGTCGCGCCGGGACTGGAGTTGACCGGGTGGTTGTCGATCGTCACGACGGGCGGCGTCGTGTCGGGCGGGACGCAGGACGTCTCGACGATCGCGCTGGCGTTGTTGCGCGGCTGCGGCGTCGCGTCGGAGAAGTCGGCGGCGCTGTCGTTGCTGTCGTCGGAGCCCTCGAGCAGCGTCGGGCAGCCCGGTGCGATGCTGCGCCGCAGCGCCATCCCGTCGGGGACGCCGGACGGGTCGACGGGCGAGCCGGACGCGCCGGGGGTGGCGCCGGAGAAGGAGCCCCAGGAGACGCAGTCGAGCGTCCCCTCCCAGCAGGCCGCGCCGCCGGCCGCCGCGACGGCGAAGCCGGCGTCGGTCAGGTCCGGGGTGACGCCGAAGGCACCCGCGACGCCGCTGTCGCCGATCAGGATCGTCTGCTGGCTGGCGCCGTTGGGGAGGTTCGAGGGAAAGGTGAAGTTTCCCGTTGCGGTGCCGCCGGCGCCGTAGACGGTCAGCGTGTGGCCGCCGACGAACTGCTGGCCGCCGGAGTACATCTGGAGCTCGGCGTAAGCGGAGTCCGGGCCCGCCGCCGAACCCGGATAGACCTCGCGGACGACGATCAGGTGAAAGGTCGCATCCGCGGCCGGCGCCGCCAGAGCGGCGCTCGCCAGCGTCGCGGCGGTGGCCAGGAGAAGACGGCGCCCTCGCATCGGTTGGGATACGACGGGAAGGGGAAGGAAGTTCAACTCGATTTGAACCTCCCCCGGCTGGGCTCCGTAGACAGGGACGATGCGAACGATCCTTGGGCCACGACCGGGACGCCGCGGCGGCGCGGCCATCGTGCTGGCGCTGGTCGCAGCGGTGGCCCTGGTGACGATCGCGCCCGGCGCCGACGCGCGCAGGCAGCACCGCCGCGCGAAGATGTCGCGAGTCGAGATCGATGACTTCTCCTACAAGCCCAGGACCCTGCGGATCGCCAGGGGCACGACGGTCGTCTTCGTCAACCGCGACGGCGTCACCCACACCGCGACCGGGCGCGGCAGCTTCGACACCGGCCGCCTGCGCAGGGGACAGGCCGCGAGGGTGCGCTTCAAGCGCCGCGGCGTCTATCGCTACGTCTGCACGATCCACCCCTTCATGCACGGCAAGATCGTCGTGCGATGAGGCGCCGCCCACTGTCAGGATCGCTGCGATGCCGCCGGGAGCGCTGAGACGCGAGCGCGACGTTCGCAAGGCCTACGCCGCCCACGCGGGCGAGCTCTACGGGTTCGCGGCGCGCTCGCTCGGCGACGCCGGGCTGGCCGAGGAGGCCGTGCAGGAGACCTTCCTGCGCGCCTGGCGCGCAGGCGAGCACTTCGATCCGCAGCTCGGCTCGCTGCGCACCTGGCTGTTCGCGATCCTGCGCAACGTCGTGATCGACCTCGGCCGGGCGCGGGCGTCGCGCCCGGCGGTCGCCGACGGCGGGATCGAGCCGAGCGTCGAGCCGCTCGAGGAGGCGCTGCTCGCCTGGCAGGTCGAGGAGGCGATGCGGCGGATCGGCGAGCAGCACCGCCGCGTGCTGGTCGAGACCCACTACCGAGGCCGCCCCTACGCCGAGGTGGCGGAGGAGCTGGGCGTGCCCGAGGGCACGATCAAGAGCCGCGTCTACTACGGCCTGCGGGCGCTGCGGGTCGCGCTGGAGGAGATCGGCTATGACGAGTGAGCGCTGCCGCGAATGGCGCGAGTCGCTCGGCGCGCTTGCGCTGGGACAACTGCCGGAGGGGGAGCGCGCGGCGCTCGAAGCGCACCTCGAAGGGTGCCCCGAGTGCCGCGCCGAGCTCGACTCGCTGGCCGGCGTGGCGCGGCTGCTGCCGCTGGCGGACCCCGAGCGCTTCGCGACTCCCGCGGCGACGCCGCCGCCGGGGCTGGCCGACCGCGTCGCGACCACAATCGGCGCCGAGCGGCGCGCGCAGCGGCGCCGGCGGGCGCGGGTGGGCCTCGCCCTGGGCGGCGTCACGGCGGCGGCCGTCGCGATCGTGCTGGCGATCTTCGTCCTGCCGGGCGGCGAGACGACGCCCGAGCGCCACGTCTCCTTCGCCTCGCTCCCGCCCGGGCTGCACATCGGCGCGACGCTGGAGCCGCACGCCTACGGCACCGAGATCCACATGTACGTCAAGGGGGCGCCCTCCGGCACGCTCTGCCGCGTCTTCCTGCGCGGCGTGAACGGGAGCGCGGTCTCGGCCGGCTCCTTCCGCTACCGCTGGGGCAACGACTCCGACGCCGTGCTCAGCGCCGCGCTCGACCTCTCGCGCACGCGCGCGATCGGCGTGCGGGTCGGCAGGCGCACGTTCGTCGCCCCGCTCAGCTGAGCGCCCGCGGTCGAGGTTTTCACCGCTATGCGGTCATAACCTCGACCGCGCTGCCGGTGCGGGTCCAACGGTCCGTATAGCCTGCCGCGCAATGAGCTGGGGATCGCTGCTGCGCAGCAGGAAGGTCTGGGTCTGGGCGGCTGTCTGGGTGCTCACCCGCTTCCTGATCGTCGCCCACGTCGGCTTCTGGAACGACGCGATCGGGCCGCAGTGGGAAGACGTCTCGATCTTCGGCGTCTGGTCGGAAGAACTCGGCGTGCACGGCGCCCTGCCGAACGAAGAAGCGTGGCAGTACCCGCCGGGGGCGGCGCTGCTGCTGGTCCTGCCGCGGATCGGCTGGGCGGCGTTCGGCTACGACTTCGTCGCGACGATGCTGATCTTCGACCTGATCGGCCTCGCCCTGCTGGCGCGGCTCGGGCAGCGCGAGGGCAGCGACGCCGGCGTCTGGGTCTGGCTGCTGGCGATGCCGATGCTGCGGGCGCTGCCGGTGCTGCGCTTCGACCTGGCGCCGACGGTGCTGGCGATCGGCGCGCTGCTCGTCATCCACCGCCGCCCGGCCTGGTTCGGCGCCCTCGCCGGCCTGGGAGCGATGATCAAGGCCTGGCCGATCGCGCTGCTGTTCGGCGAGTGGGACCGCGGGCGCCTGCTGCGCGCCGGCGCCGGCGCGGTGGCCGCGATCGTCGCCGTGTTCGCGATCTCGGCGCTCGCCTTCAGCGGCGACCAGCTCAACTTCCTCAAGGAACAGAACGGACGCGGACTCCAGGTGGAAGCAGTCGCCAGCCTGCCCTGGCACGTGCGCCAGTACGTCACCGGCGAGGAAATCGACGCAGGGATCCGCTACCGCGCCTGGGAGATCGAAGACGGCGCCGCCGACACGATCGCCGCGGCACTCAAGTGGCTCTCGCTGGCGGCGCTGCTCGGCGCCGGCTTCTGGTGGCTGGCGCGGACGCGGGCGATCCGGCGCGGACGCGACGCGCTCGCCGACGCGGTGGTCAGCCGTGACTTCGTCTTCACCGTCGTCCTGCTGCTGGTCGTGACCAGCCGCGTGCTCAGCCCGCAGTACATGATCTGGATGCTCGGCCTCGCGGCGGTGGTGCTGACCGCGGCCGGGAGCCGCCTCAAGCGACCCGCCTGGACCGTGGTCGCGGCGGCGATCCTCACCACCAGCGCCTACGGCCCGATGGGCGCCTACGGCACCGCCTACAACGTCTACGGCCCGGCCTTCATCATGCTGATCCGCAACGTCGCCCTGATCGTCGCCGCGATCGACGCGAGCGTGACGATGGTGCGCCTGGTGCGGGAACGTCGCCCGCAGGCCGCGCTGGCGACCTGACGGTCTGCCTTCGGCGCGAACTACTCGATCGTCAGCAGCGGCGGCTCCGGCGGCGGCTGGGGCCCGTACGGCGGCTCCGACTACGGCCTCACCGCGCAGCGCGAAGACGAGTACGTCGACCTACAGGCCGGCGGCGAGACGGGCGGCGCCAGCTACTTCGAGCTCTGCGCGACGAACGGCGCCAGGCGCGCTGGAAGGTGGGGATCGACAACCCGTTCGCCCCGAAGGACCCGGATCCGGATTCCGGGGGGCCGCTGGACGAGTAGTTCCACGGCTCAGGCCACGTAGTCGACGAGCGCCCGCGAGTAGCGCCCGAGCTGGCGGTTGAGTGAGATCGCCGCAGCCAGCGCCAGGAGGCGGCTGGCGATGCGAGCCCGCAGGCCGCGAAGAGTGCGGGCGCCGTGGCGCTCGGGGCCGAGGATGTCCTTGACGCTCCAGTAGATCGACTCGATTCGCTGGCGCAACGGAGCGAGGTGGAGCCCGCTTTCGGTCTCGTCCTTGCGGCGCGGGCGCACGACGGTGGCGCCGAGAGCGGCCGCTTCGGTTTCGAAGTCGGCGCCGGCATAGCCCATGTCGCCCAAGACGGTGATCGGGCCTGCGCGGTTGAACCGCTCCAGCAGTCGCAGGCAGACCTCGCGCTCGCCTTCCTTGGGCGAGGTCAGCGCCATCGCCCGCGGGGTCACCCACGATCGCCTGCGCGACGCAGAGGGTCACGACCTCCGCATCGGTCAGGCTCCCCACGCCGAGTGGTCACCTGACCCCCGCATACGGGGGCAAATCGACCAGTCAGCGTCGCGCCGCCCCCACGGACTGCTCACTCAGAGCTGGGAACGGACTGGCACGGCGGTCGCCGTGGAACTACTCATCTAGCGGGAGGCGGCCGGGTGAGGCCGTCAGCCAGGCCAGACCGGCATTCGCCCGGTCGTACCGGGCGTGGCGACGCAGAACTCCGGTGCCGGCCCGAGCACGAGCTGGCGGCGCCAGACGGCGCCGGCGGGAAGGGAGTCGAGGAAGTCGGCGGTGGGCCTGCCCCGCTCCTTGTCGCGCCACTCGACGCCGGCCGGAATCTCGGCGCGGCCGCGCGCAAGCGCGTACACGGCGCCCCAGCCGACCGCGGCCAGCTCGGCGGCCCGGTCGTGACCGCCACGCCGGTCCCCGCCGGCGGCGGTGTCGTTGAGGAAGCCCAACGCGGCCCAGTCCTCGACCAGATACCAGTCCTCGTAGCCCCCCTGCTCCGCGAACGGCAGGCGATCGAGCCGGAAGCACGCGGACCGCGCGCCGAGCGCCTCGTGAAACCCGCGCTGCGCGGCCTCGTAGGCGCCCCGATCGACGCCGCCCTTCGGCTCGTGCCAGAAGAGGTAGGCGAGCACGCAGTCCTTATACCCGTTGCGCCAGCTCGGCGAGCTGCGGATACACCTGCGCAAGCGGCATCGGCCAGCGACTCGGACCGAATCGAGCTGTCGAGGTGGAAGAGCGAGACGAGATCTACATCTCGCCGATCGACCGGTCGGCGCTCTGCCCCTATCGAATGATCAGCCGACGGGCGGGGCTCGACCTGAATGCGATCGACCACTGGACCTTCGAGGGCGGCGCGCCTGTGGCAGGGTCATTCGACCGAGGCCAGGAATTCCTCGAGGCGCTCGCTGAAGCCCGGCGCCGCAGCGACGAAGTGACCGGCGCCCGGGGCGACCAGTCGCTGCGCGCACAGCTCGGCAGCGAGCGCATCGGCCGCCCGCTCGAGGAACGAGGCGTGGTCCCCCGAGGCGACCAGCACCGGGATGTCGCCGGGCTTGCGCCGCCGTGAACGAGCAGAACCTCCGGCCCCTCCCCCTCGCGGATAGCAACGATCTCGCCCGTCACCGCAGGGACCGCTTCTGCGCGCCCTGGGCGTCGAAGTTGCCGGGCGCCAGCCAGGTCTCGAAGCCGCTGCGAACCGCGGGCCAGTCCCCATCGGTAATCGCAAACCAGGCGGTGTCGCGATTGCGGCCCTTGACGATCTGGTGGTTGCGGAAGACGCCCTCGAAACGAAAGCCGAAACGCTCGGCTGCGCGCCGCGAAGCTGCGTTCAGGGCGTCGCACTTCCACTCCAGCCGGCGATAGCCGAGATCGTCGAAGGCGCGGCGCGCAAGCAGGTAAATCGCCTCGGTGGCCGCCGTCGTCCGTCGCAGCTCCGGGCCGAACCAGATGTGGCCAATCTCGATCGTGCCGACGGTGGGCTCGATCCGCAGGTAGGAAGCCTGGCCCTGCGGGCGCCCCGCCGCAAGCGGTTCGATCGCGTAGTAGACGCAGCCTTCGGCGTCCTGCGCCCAGCTCAGCATCTGCCGCAGATGCCGTGGGCTCTCATATGGACCGTCGGGGAGGTAGGTCCAGATCGCCGGATCGCCGGCAGGCGGATGCGAGGCCGAGAAAAGCGGCTCGGCGTCGGCAACCGGGTCGAACGGACGGAGAAGGACGTGCTCGCCCTCCAGCGGCTCGCTCGAGGGAACGGGAACAGGGCTCCAATCGATCAGGTCGCCGAGCGGATAATCCGGCACGGCGGCGAGCATATCCGGGCGCTATCGCCGCATGGCATGAGTCAGTTCGGGTTCACCAGAGCAGTACCGCTACCGAGACATAAAGTCGAACCACGCGGCGCGGGTCACAGGCGAGCCGATTTCCCTGGCTTAGCGCTCCCCGCCGTAAGTTCCGCCGCGAATGAGCCCTGGAGCGTGCGCATCCGACATTGACCCCGCTCTGGTGTGGTCAATGTTGGATGCGCGCGCCCGAGCGGCGGTTGTACTTCCCCTGGTCACGCGGCGAGGCACAGCTGAGGCTCGGCGGCGGCGAGCCGCTCCATCAGCTCGGCGAGCTTCTGGCGGGTGAAGTTCCACTCAAACGGCTCGGCGATCTCGTTGTAGCGGCGCTCGAACTCGTTGAGGGTGCGGGCGAGCTCGGCGGTGCTCTCGAAGTCGTTGGGGTCGAGCACCTTGCGTTGGATGATCGAGTGATAGATCTCGACCTGGTTGAGCCAGCTGGCGTGCACCGGCAGGTGGACGAGGACGAGGTTGCGCCAGCGGCCCTGGAGCCGGTCGATCGAGCGTTGGCCGCGATGGTCGGAGCCGTTGTCGACGACCCAGAACACGCGCCTCGCCGAGGCGTAGGGCTCCTTTGTCATCACCTGGTGGACGAGGCGATCGAAAGCCTCGATCCCGCCCTTGGGCTCCGAGCGCCCGATCACCCCACCGCGGCGCACGTCCCAGGCATCGAGGTAGGTGAGGGCGCCCATGCGCTCGTACTCGTGCTCGACCAGCCGGCCGTGGCTGCCCGGGCCCGGTGGAGCCGAGGGGTGGCACCGCCGCCTCGCCTGGATCGAGGGCTTCGCGTCGGCGCTGATGACCATGTCGCCGGGGTGGAGCAGCTTGCCCTCCCAGCGGCCCGCGTAGAGGTCGAGCACCCGGCCCGCCTTCTCGAGGAAGTCGGGGTCGCGGGGGAAGATCCAGGAGCGTTGCCGCCAGGGGCGGATCGCGTCCTCGGCGAGCCAGCGTCCGATCGTCGAGGCCGAGGCCTCCGAGACGCCGCGCTCGACCACGAACCGGTGCAGCTCAGAGCGACTGAAGCGCGAGAGCGGGACGCCTTGGGCCTTGGGCAGCTCGCAGGCGACCGCCTTGACTTCGGCGACCTCCTCCGGGGGGAAAACGGCGCGGTCGCCCCGACCGCGCTCGATCCTCGAGCCCCTCGATGCCCTCATCGCGGAAGCGTCTTCGCCAGTCCCCGACCCGGTCGGCCGACATATCCACCCGCTCGGCGATCTCGCGGTTGGTGTGTCCCTCGGCGGCCAGAAGCACGAGCTTGGCGCGGACGACAACCCGGTAGGGCAACGTCAGGCTGGCCGCCCGCTGCTCGAGCTCGCCGCGAGCCTCGGTGTCGAGTTCGACTGCTGTGGCCACCCGTCCCACGCCGTGGCATTCGTCAGTTGGCCCCTCACTCCTTCAACCCGATGGAACTTACGGCGGGGAGCACTTAGCGTGATCGGCCAGCGCCGTTCGGTGGTCACCCGGCCCTCGAGCCCGGTTGCTCACCTGTCGCCCGCTTCGAGGCGATCGAGGGCGGCACAGATCTCCGCCGGCTCGGAGCGGGTCGAGTAGTCCGGGTGAACGTCGATCCATTGGATCGCCAGATCCCGGTCGACGACCACCGTGGTCGGCATCGGGATGCCGGTGGTGCCGTCGGCGTTCACCTGCGCGAGGTCGAGACCAAGCTCCAGCTGCGCCTCGCGCGAATCCGCAACCGGCTCGGTGAGGACACCGAGTGCCCGAGCGATCGCGTTGCCGGGATCGGAGAGGACCTCGAACTCGAGGTCGTGCTTGTCGCGCATCGTCAGCGAACCGTCAGGCTTTTGCGGGCTGATCGCGATCAGCGGCACCTCGCGCTCGGCCAGTTGCGGCAGCAGGGCCTGCTGGTAGGTACGCAGGGCGATGTTGCAGTAGGGGCACCAGGCGCCGCGGTAGAGGACGAGCACCGTGAGCGGGGTGCCGACCGCAGCCGAGAGCGAGCGCGGCGCCTCGTCGGGGTCGAGCAGCTGGGCGTCCGGCAGGGTCGCCCCCGCCTCGGCCACCCCGTCGGGCAGCCCGGCCGCCCGCAGGGCAGCCTGTTCGCGGGCAAACGCCTCCATCCTCGGGTCCGCCGGTTCCTGCGCCGCGCGCCTTGCCATCTCGCCGACTTGGTCAGCAATCGTCACACCCGTCATCTGCACCGCCCTCGATTCGAGTTCGCGGGAATCCCCCGCCGTACGATTCGTTTGCGTCGCGACCAGGGCCCGTCTTACCCGGCGGCTTCGCGACCGCGCCGCACCGCTGCCACCAGACCCTCGAAGTCCTCGGAGCAAGGGCCGCAGTCGCGCAGGTGCGCGGCGACGTCGGGGAACCGCTTCTCCGGGTCGCCGCCTGCCAGCAGCGTGTCGACGTAGGCGTCCAGCATCTCCAGCGCCTTGGCACAGCCGGGGTCCACCGGATCGGTGGCGAGGAAGCGTTCGAGGGCGTTGGGGTCGCTCATCACGTGCGGGGCTCGGGACCCATGTATCCGTTAGCTGCCAGCTCCGCCCGCAACTTACGACGGGCGTCGAAAAGCGCCTTGTAGATCGCGTTGCGGTTGCTGTCGAGTTCGACCACGAGTACGTCGAGCGGCACCTCGTTGAGGACGATCGCCTCGAAGATCCGCCGCTGCCGGTCGCTCAGCACCTCGTCGACCGCCCGCCGCAGAGCGAGGATCATCTGCCGCCATTCGACCCCGCTGTCGGGGCCGAGACCGAAGCGCGCCGGGAGCCGGTCCCAGGCGTCGGGGTCGAGCCGGACGCCGTCCCGCTGCCAGAAGTGGCGACCGATCTTGCTGGAGACCTCGAGGATCGCGAACTTCGAGGCCCAGGTGGTGAACCGGCTTTCGCCGCGGAAGCCGTCGACCTTGGCCAGCACTGCGACCAGCGCATCGGAGGCGGCCTGCTCGGCGATGTCGTCGAGCTCGGAGCCACCAAAGGGGAGCATGCCGGCACGGCGGTTGACCTCGCCGCGGGCGACGCCGAGCAGCCTCGCGCGCAGCCGCGCGACCGCCGCCTCGCGCCGCTCGCCCCGCAGCGCCCGCAGCCACGCCGCCGACTCCTCGTCGAGGTCAGAGCCGCCGGCTGACTGAGGGACGGCCGGCGGGCAGCGGGTCATCGGCCGATCGTATAGAGCCGGTGTCGTCGGTCCACGCGGGCCTTCTCGGCCCCGTGGGGTGCATGGGTCCGGGTGGACTCCTGTGGCTCGGCATTCATACAGCAGGCCGAACCAGATAGCTCGGATCGCCGCCGAGCCGGTCTCGCTGGCGCGGTAGCGCGCTTCGGCGCTCGACCTCAAGCGGCGGCCGAACCCCGGCCCTTCTCGACCAAACCAAGCGGCACAACATCGTCGTCGAAGACGGCGTTGACCTCGATGTGGCCGCCGAGGGCGCCCACGTAGTCGGCGAGCGTGCGCAGATAGAGATTCTCCGTGTGCTCGATCCTGGAGACGTTGGCCTGGGTCATGCCCATCACCTGAGCCAACTGGGTCTGCGTCTTGCCGACCTGCTCTCGCAGCTCCGCCAGGCGAACCGCAGCAACGATCGCCTGCTTACGCGCGTCGATCTCAGCGGCGGCGCCGGGACGCTCTCTGACCTCCTTGCTCAGCTCGCTGAACGGCTTTTTCTACATCTTTTTCATCTTGATGCTCCTCTGGATGAAGGCACGCACCTACCCTTCTCTCTCTCCGTCGGCGGGCAGAAACGGCCCGTGCGCGGCCTCCAGGGCTGCGACCTCCTCCTCGGTGGCCTCGCGCTCGTCCTCGCCGAGCATCGCTTCCCATGGCGTGTCGCTACCGACAATCATCGGCAGGGATGATCACAACGCGCAGTCAAAACACCTCTACGCCGCTACGCACAGCGTCCTCTCGCCGGTTCGACCACCGTCAAGCAGGCGTGCCCAAATACCCCCACCGAGACATAACTCGAACCACGTAGCGCGGGTCGAAGCCGATCCGGTTTCGCTGGCGCACGCACGAACTGATCTATCGTCAGGCTCTTTCTGAGCTGATGTCAGATACAATCTGGGCGATTATCAGATGACTGCGCTCTACCCCAGGCATATCAAGGCCGGACTGGACGCCGCGCTCGACGACACTCCCGTCGTCATCGTCGTCGGCCCCCGGCAGGCCGGCAAGAGCACGCTCGCCTCTGCCGTCGCCGACGAGCGCGGAGCCCGCTACGTGACCCTCGACGACGATGGGCCTCGCCAGGCGGCGAACGACGACCCGACCGGGTTCGTCGAGAACGCGGCGCTCCCATTTTGCATCGACGAGTTCCAGAAGGCGCCGGGCCTGCTGCCGGCGATCAAGGCTCGGGTGGATCGCGCCCGGGCCGGAGGGAAACGCCCGGCCGGGATGTTCATGCTCACCGGCTCGGCCAACGTCTGGGCAACCCTTCGCATCTCCGAGTCCCTGGTGGGCCGGGCGGAGCGGGTGGCTCTGTGGCCGCTCTCACAGGGCGAGCTCCGCGGCCGGCGCGAGACCTTCATCGACGACCTCTTCGCCGGGCGCGTGGCCCAGGTCGTCGATGCGCCGGTGGGGCGCCCGGCTATCGCATCAGCGCTCAGTGCAGGCGGGTACCCCGAGGCCGTGGCTCGTGGGGACGCCCAGAGGCGAAGCCGATGGTTCGAGGAGTACGTCGCGATGACGCTGGAGCGCGACGTACGCGACCTGACCCGCAAGGCACAACAGCTCGATGAGCTCCCAACGCTGCTCCAGCTGGCCGCGACGCGCATCTCGGGCCTGCTCTCCCCCACCGGGATCGCCCGCGACGCGGGGATGAGCCGCCCGACGGTGCAACGCTACCTCGCACTGCTCGAGCAGCTGTTCCTGTTGATCCGCGCCAGGGCATGGAGTCGGAATATCGGCCAGCGCCTGATCAAGGCTCCGAAGATCTGGCTTCCCGACACCGGCCTGGCCTGTCAACTGCTCGACTACGACCAGACCCGGATCGAGACAGACGAGACGGCTCTCGCCGGTGCCCTGTTCGAGAACTTCGTCGCGATGGAGCTCGTCAAGCAGGCGACGTGGGCCGAGGCCAACGTCCGCATCCACCACCTGCGGACCGCGGGCGGGCGGGAGGTCGACATGTTGATCGAGCGAGGAGACGGCGCGGTATGTGGAGTTGAGGTCAAGCTGGGGGCAACCGCACGCTCCCACGATTTCGGCGCGCTCCGGCACCTGCAAGACAAGCTTGGCCCGCGGTTCAAACTGGGAGCGGTCGTGCATACCGGCGCCGAGACGCTGCCCTTCGGACCCAACCTATGGGCGCTGCCGGTGTCGGCCCTGTGGACGCCAGCCGACGAATAGGTCGCGGAGCGGGTTCGACCATCCGCGCGAGCAGTACCCCCACCGAGACATAACTCGAACCACACAGCGCGGGTCGACGCCGAGCCGGTTTCGCTTGCCCATCACGCGGGCCGCTGAATCCGTGGGGTAGCTTGAATCACGTTTATCGGCTCTCTCCCGGACGCGATGCGGGAGCGATGTTTCGTCATTGGACCTGCCCACGCGCTACGGTTTCTGCATGGCGGTATCGGTCAACTTCACGATCTCCTTCGACAGCCCCGACGCGGACGGCTGGATCGTCGCGCGCATCCTCGAGGTTCCCGGCGCAATGAGCCAGGGCCGCACCCGCGAGGAAGCCAAGGAGAACGTGCTCGATGCGCTGCGCACGGTGCTTACGCCCGATGAGGAGCTGGCCGGAGAGACACCCCCGGCCGACCACGAGCACCTTCGCTTTGTCGCCGCGGCGTGAAGCGCCGCGACCTTGAGCGCCACCTCCGCAGCCATGGCTGCCGCGAAGTCGGTGGATCAAAGCACGCGAAGTGGCGCGGGCCACAGGGACAGGTCTCGGCTCTGCCGCGCCACAAAGAGATCGGGCCTGGACTCACACGATCGATCTGCCGACAGCTTGGCGTCCCCCATCCGCCGAATCCCCGATGAGCAACACTGAGCCTCCACACTTCGGGATCGGTCAGGCGGTCCTGGTTGACGAGGGCCTCCCCGGCAGCGTGACGGCCGTGAGACAAGGAACCGCTCCCGGCGTCTTGGGCCTACCTCCGTTCGACACCTGGCTCTACGTCGTCAAGCCCAAAGCCGGCGGCGCCGATCAGATCGACGTCCCGGAGTACAACTTGGTTGCCCAGGAGAATCGAAGCGAATCTTCAGCGACTTGACGTAGCTATCCACCCGTCGCCGAGGCCTTCAATCCATGCCCCTTCCCCGGTTTTGGTTCGACTACCGTCAAGCGGCCGTGCCCAAATACCCCTACGGGGATTCGAACCCGGTTTCCGGACTGAGAATCGGAAGTCTCCGAACTAGGACATCGGATACCGCTGGGTCCCCTGTCAGGCGGCTTCACGCTGAGCTGGTTGGGCCTCCAGCCCATGCACGACAACCGCGGGGCCAGCCTCTGCCTCCGGAATGAGGTGGTACTGCAGGCGATACCCGAGGACGTGCGCGTAGCGGTCAAGCGTCGATATGCGAGCGTCAGTAGCCGAGGTCTCAAGCCGGGCGATACTCGACTGCGAGCTGTTCATCGCCGCCGCGACGGCGGTCTGGGACTGCTCGCCCTCGCGCCGACGCTCGGCCAGCGCTCCGAGGAGCTTGCGGCGTCGTTCAGCGGCTTCGACCATCGCCGGGAAGTCGGGGGTGCGAGCCGTTCGCTCGTCAACCAGCTCATCGAGAAAGTCACGGTCGGTCACTGCATCCTCCTTTCGCTATACCGAAGGTAGCATCTCAAAGTCAATATCTCAAACTGAATATGATCATTCGCCTCGCTGCTGCCAATCGCGCAGCCTTCGCTTTGCCAAGCGAATCGCCTCCGGGGGCGTCTTCTGCCTCTTCTTCTTCAGAGCCTCCAGCGAGAGAAACACCTGCTTGCGCCTGCCCTGCGGCGCAAACAGGATCCTGTAGATGACGCCCTTGCCGTCGGCACGCACCTCATAGATCTCGCCATCGAGATGCCGCGCCGCCTTGAGGCCTTGCTGACGCACTTCCTTCATCGCGGCAATCACAGAAGCAAGGTCTTCGTCGTCCAACCGATCGAGAAACTGCTTGATGGGACGACGACCGGAAGCCGTCCTGTAATCCCGCCAGCGGTGGCTGACGGTGCGCCGAGGCGACGAGCCAACGCTCGCCCCGCGTGTCCCTTCTCCCTTTCTGCCGCCACGCCCACTCATCTGGCCGACTGTATCCAGGGTCTCCGTCGAGACCAGGAGCCATCCGCCACCTGCAATGAGATAGAAGCCTTATTCCGATAACAACAGGGGCACAAATGGGAACGATGGGTGCTGGCTTTCCACTGACAGGGACCGCAAGATGCAGCTGACCGAAGAGCGGCTGCTGCTCTCCGCTTCCGACCTGGTCAATTTCCTTGCCTGCCGCCATCTGACCGCGCTTGAATTCGGTCGCGCCCATGGGCGGGTGCCGGATCCTCCGCAGCGCGCCGCAGACACCGCCGAGCTGGTAGCTCGAAAGGGAGACGAGTTCGAGCAACGCCATCTCGAAGCGCTACGTGCAGAGTACGGCGACGCGCTCGTCGAGATAGAGACCGGCCCCGGCTACGAGAAGCTCGCGGAGGCCGCCGCCCACACCCGCAAGGCGATGGAGAGCGGCGCCCCCGTGGTCTACCAGGCGGCATTCGTCAATGGCGACTGGATGGGCTACGTCAACTTCCTCGAGCGCATCGAGGCGCCATCCGAGCTCGGTGGCTGGAGCTATGAGCCCGCCGACACCAAGCTCGCCCGCTCGCTGAAGCCATATTTCGTGATCCAGCTCTGCCTATACGCCGACCTAAGTGAGGCGGTCCAGGGACGCAGGCCCGATCACATCCACGTAATCCTCGGCAATGGCGAGCGCCGAACGCTCGCGCACGCCGACTTCCACTCCTACTTCGGTCGGATGAAAGAGCTCTACGTGGAGACCCTCGCCGACGGGCTCGACGGGACCTACCCCGACCCCGTCCCCCATTGCGAGCTGTGCAGGTGGGCCGAGCCGTGCGAGCAGCGGAGAGCTTCTGACGACCACCTGAGCCTTGTCGCCAAACTCGGCGGCGCACAGGCAGCCAAGCTGCAGGAGGGCGGGATCAAGACGGTGGAGGCGCTTGCCGCGGCCGAAGTGGATGCACGACCGATTGGCATGGCCGCTGGCACCTTCGAGCGGTTGCGCTCCCAGGCGTCACTGCAGATGGAGGAGCGGCAAAGCGGCCAGATCAAGCTGCAACGCCTGCGGCCGGAGCCGATCGGCGATGGGCCACTGCGCGGCTTCGCACGAATGCCCGCCCCCTCCCCCGGCGATGTCTTCTTCGACATCGAGGGAGACCCCTTCTACGACGAGGGGCTCGAGTACCTGTGGGGCGCCACCTACACCGAGGACCGCGAGCCGACCTTCAAGGCGTTCTGGGGAACCGACAGAGTCGGCGAGAAGACTGCCTTCGAGGCATTCGTCGACTTCGTCTTCGAGCGGCGCGAGCACTTCCCCGCTATGCACGTCTACCACTACGCGCCATACGAGCGAACCGCGCTGGCACGAATGATGGGCCTGCACGGCAGCCGCGAGGACGAGGTGGACCGACTACTGCGCGAGCATGTCCTCGTCGACCTCTTCCGGGTTGTCGACCAGGCCCTGCGGATCTCGCGACCCAGCTACTCGCTGAAGGAGGTCGAGGCTTTCTACGACCAGGGACGCACCGCCGAGGTCAAGCAGGCAGGCGACTCGGTTCTGATGTTCGAGCAATGGCTGCAGGAGGGCGGCGCGGACCTGCTCTCCAAGATCGAGGACTACAACAAGGAGGACTGTGACTCGACGCTCCGTCTGCGGGACTGGCTGATCGAGCAACGCGAGCTCACCGAACGAGAGCACGGCGTGCAGCTCCCGTGGCGACTGCCGGGGCAGCCAACCGAGCCCGATGAGGACGAGACGGATGTACTTGGCGAAACGGTAGAGCTTCAGGAAGCCCTGCTCGAGGACGTTCCCGCGGACCCCGACGAGCGCAGCGCCGATCAGCGCGAGGCCTGGCTCCTGGCCCAACTGCTCGACTACCACCGGCGTGAGGCAAAGCCCGCATGGTGGCAGTGGTTCGAACGTCTCGAGCGCACCTCGGCCGAGTTGGCGGAGTTCGATTCGGAGGCGATCGGGGAGCTGAACCCGATCGGCGAGGCCGTGGCGCTGCCGAAACCGTCGCGGTCCTTCGTCCAGCGCTTCTCCTTCCCCGCGCAAGACCACAAGGTCCGCGCCGGAAAGTTCGCCGACCCCCATAGCTGCGGCATTGACCCCGAGACGGGCGAGTCCGACCACAAAGCGAAAACCGTCGAGGTGCTCGATGTCGACGACGCCGCTGGAGAGCTCCGCCTGAAGCTCAGCAAAGCCCGGCTCAAAGACCCGCCGAAGGCGCTGATCCCCGGCAAGCCTTACAGGACCAACGAGCAGCGGGGCGCCCTGCGTGACATCGCCACCGCTGCGATCACGAGCGACAGCGGCGAACTCTCGCGCTTCAAGGCGGCCAGCGACATTCTCGGCCGCCGCCTTCCCCGCACCTCCGCAGTAACCCATGGCGAGGCGCTCCAGGGCGAGGAAGCGAACCTTGAGCAGATCAAACGGGTCGCGGCCGGACTCGAAGAAAGCTATCTCTTCATCCAAGGCCCTCCCGGCTCGGGCAAGACGTACACCGGCGCGCACGTAATCCTCGACCTGATCGCCGGTGGCAAGCGCGTCGGCGTGACCTCCAACAGCCACAAGGCGATCAACAACATGCTCGCCGAGGTCGAACGGTTCGCCCGTGCTGGCAAGGTCACCTTTCGCGGCCTCAAGAAGTGGTCCTTGAGCGACCAGGAATACACCCCGCCGGACGCGGATGGCGCGGATCCTATGATCGGCAACTCGAAGGACAACGCCGACTTCGAGCTCAATGAGGAGCTCGATTTGATGGCCGGAACCGCTTGGCTCTGGTGCCGCGAGGAGATGCGCCAGTCGGTCGACCATATCGTCGTCGACGAGGCAGGTCAGATCTCGCTGGCGGACGCACTGGCGCTCTCCACCGCGGGAACCAACCTGATCCTGCTCGGGGACCCCCAGCAGCTCGCCCAGGTGAGCCAGGGGACCCATCCCCCGGGCTCCGGCGTCTCGGTCCTCGAGCACCTGCTCGGCGACCACGGCACGATCCCAGCCGAGCGTGGCATCTTCCTCGAGCGACTCGAGGCGGATGCACCCCGACGTCTGCGACTTCGTCTCCGAGGCGATCTACGAAGGACGCCTGCGGCCGGCACCAGACTGCGAGAGACAGCGCGTAGACGCCCCTGGCGCGCTGACCGGAACCGGTGTCCGGTCGATCCCGATCGAGCACACCGGCAACTCCCGCCAGTCACCCGAGGAGGCCGAGCGGATCGGCGCGGAGGTGGCTGACCTCCTTAGCGGGCAGTACACCAACGCGAAAGGCGACCAGGCGGCGCTGTCGCAGGACGAGATCATGGTCGTCACCCCCTACAACGCCCAAGTCCGCACCATCCGCCAACAGCTGGACTCACGAGGCTTCACGGAGGTGGCGGTCGGAACCGTCGACAAGTTCCAGGGCCAAGAGGCAGCTGTGGTCTTCTTCTCGATGGCGACCTCCTCGGGCGCAGAGATCCCGCGCAACGTCAACTTCCTCTACTCCCGCAACCGCCTCAATGTCGCGGTCTCCCGCGCCCGCTGCCTCGCAATCCTGGTGGCCAGCCCGGCCCTGATGACCATCGAGTGCAGTACGGTCGAACAAATGCGCTTGGTCAACGCGCTCTGCCTCCTTGACGAGATGGGACGAGCGTAAGCATGGGGTTCTTCGACCGCTTGCTCGGGAGTAGTGGAGAAATCCCGCCAAGCCCTCCCCCGGAAGAGCCAAATTTCGAGCTGACGGTGACCATTGGCGACGAGGTCTCGACCTTCTCGATCCCGCGCGTGCCAAGCGAGGACGGACCCGCCTTCATCGACCCCCGCCACACCCGGTCCGCTGAAAGTGCCGACCAGTGCTGGGTGTCCTGCCAGCAAGAGGTGGAGGTCGCGAGCCGCCGCATCGCCGGCGGCCTGTTTTACCGCGGAGAAAACCTCTTGGCCGGCAACCGCGACTTTCCGATCGTTGAGCCCGCCCTGATCGATCCCTCACTCAAGGTCTCCCCGCACGCCTCGGGTGAAGGCCCGTCACGCTTCTACTGGCCCTCCTACCAGCGCCTCTCCCCCACCGACCGAGCAACCTACCTTGAATGGCTGGCAAGCCCGCGGCGCGCCCGTGAGGTCTCGCAGTCGCTTGCCTTCCTCTATTTCTACGGGCTCGAGCGACGCCTGCTCCGCGATCCTCAGGAAAGCTCTCCAGCTGCCTCGGAACGAGACCTGATCGTGACAGAGCTGGCCCGCCTGAAGGGCGAAGTTGAAGACGACCAAGAGCGCGCGGCCCTGACACATCAGCTCGGTCAGCTCCTCGAGTTCCTTGAAGCACAGGACTTGCTGCAGGGTCACAGCAATTCACCGCCTCCCAGGGAGCGCTCCGGCTGGCAGGTGCCCTTGTCCCTCAGGTTGATGCTGGGAGAAGTCGCCAATGCCAGTTTGCCCCTCCCCACTGAGCTCGCCCTGAGCTGGACGCTGACGAGTCCGGAGGCATACCTCCGGACCCCAGCCCAGCGCTGCACCGAGGAGTTCGCGTCGCTGTTCGAGCGTCGTTACCGAGAGCGGTTCGGTGACGGTCCCCTCTCTGCCAACGTCACGTGAGACGCCCATGATTCGGGAATTACTGAACCCCGAGGGCGTGATTGGAGCACGTGATGTCGTTGATCAACCGAGACGAAGCCGCCGGCCGCGAAACGGAGCGAGCCGTAGGCGAGAGCAGTGAAGCGGCCGGCGGGGGCGCCCCGCCGGAGGCGGTCCCCGACCCCGAGCTGAAGCGGGCCAAGCGCCGGCCCTTCACCGCCGAGTACAAGTTGAAGGTCCTCAAGCAGGCCGACGCCTGCAAGGAGCAGGGCGAGATCGGCGCGCTGTTGCGTCGCGAGGGCCTCTACTCCTCGCACCTCTCGAGCTGGCGCCGCCAGCGCGATAAAGGCGAGCTGGGACGCAAGCGCGGCCGCAAGGGGGCCGACCCGCTCGAGAAGGAGAACGCCGAGCTGCGCCGCCGCGCCGAGCGCGCCGAGACCGAGCTGGCCAAGGCGCGCAAGGTGATCGAGGTGCAGGGAAACGTCTCAGCGCTCTTGGAGGACCTGCTCGGGACCGAGAGTGCCGAAGAGAGCACCGAGCGATGATCGAGGCCACAGTCGAGGAGCTGACGCCGATCATCGGCACAAGGCCCGCCTGCCGGGCGCTGGGGGCATCGCCGGCGACGATCTACCGCCGCCGGCGCCCACCCGAGCCAAGACCGAAGAAGCCGCGGCCCCGCCCGGCACGGGCGCTGAGCGAGGCCGAGCGCGAGGCCGTCCTGGCCAGGCTGCATGACGAGCGGTTCGTCGACTCCTCGCCCGCCGCGGTGTGGGCGACCTTGCTCGACGAGGGCCGCTACCTGTGCTCGGAGCGGACCATGTATCGGCTGCTCGCCGAGAGCGGCGAGACGCGCGAGCGCCGCGACCAGCTCACCCACCCGCCCTACGAGAAACCCGAGCTGCTCGCGAAGCGCCCGAACGAGCTCTGGAGTTGGGACATCTCCAAGCTGAAGGGCCCGGCGAAGTGGACCAGCTACCACCTCTACGTCATCCTCGACGTCTTCAGCCGCTACGTCGTCGGCTGGACCGTGCAGGAGCGCGAGTCGGCCTCCCTGGCCGAAGCGCTGATCGCGCAAGTCGGCCGAGCAGCAGGTGATCGGCCGCGGGCGGCTCACCCTGCACGCCGACCGCGGCACCTCGATGCGCTCCAAGCCGGTCGCCTTCCTGCTCGCCGACCTCGGCGTCACCAAGACCCACAGCCGCCCCTACACCTCGAACGACAACCCCTACTCCGAGGCGCAGTTCCGCACCCTGAAGTACCGGCCGGCCTTCCCCGCCCGCTTCGACTCGATCGAGCAGGCGCGGGAGTTCTGCCGCTTCTTCTTCGACTGGTACAACCACGACCATCGCCACTCCGGCATCGGCCTGATGACACCGGCGACCGTCCACCACGGCAAAGCCAAGAAGGCCCGCGCCGCCCGTCAGGCGGTGCTCGCCGCTGCCTACGCGGCCAACCCCGAGCGCTTCGTGCGGGGGGCGCCGAAGCCGCCCACGCTGCCGACGGCAGCGTGGATCAACAAGCCCGAGTCAGAGGAGGTTGCTCACTAAATTCGAACGACGGGTGTCTCATTTTCGTTGACAGGTACCGGTCTCGCCCTTCCCCTTGGCAAGCAGTTGCAGGTCGGCTACCGGGCCAGCAGCCCGGGTCTGCAGGAAGTCGAGGAGTCGACCGCGCTTCCCGACATCGCCGACTCGCCGAAGCTGGTCGAGCCACTGCGGGACCTGGCGCGCGACTGCTGCGCCGAGCTAGACCCCTACAGCCGTCTGCTGGGTCGCAAGCCGACCGAGGCCAAAAGCCTCAAAGGCATCGCGCTGCTGCCGACTCCACTCCTGGAGACCCACGCTCACGAGGAGTTGGGGCGGCTGCACGAATTGCTTCAAAAAGCTTCATCCGGTGAGCAGCCATGGTTTCTGGAGGCAGATGCTTTTCTCTCCTGCTGGCCGGACACCCCATCCAAGCTGCCGAAGAAGGAGGCAGTCAGCCTCGCGCAGCTGGTGGAAAAGCTTGGCTTCGGAATCGAGCCCGACGTCCGCTTTGGGGGAAACGCACCGGCACCGGGCGGGACCGTCGTAGTTTTTCCAGTGCAGGAGCAAGATTCGAGGGCCCCCTCTCCGGCCTATGCGACGGCGACCATGTTGCTGGATCTGGTCGCGGCGGTTGCGACCGCAGATGGCACCGTCACCGCCGAGGAGGAGCGCCATATCGAGGCACACGTGGAGTCCACGATCGACCTTTATCCCGGCGAGCGGGAGCGACTACGCGCCCACGTCGAACAGGTGACGCGGTCCAACCCCTCATTCGCGGGGCTTCGCAAGAAGCTTGAGCCGCTCACTGCCGACCAGAAGGAGCGGATCGGGAGCGGCCTCGTGGCCGTCGCCGCCGCCGACGGCCAAATCTCCCCCCAGGAGGTCAAGATCCTCCGCAAAGTCTTCGGCCTCCTGGGGCTCGATCCCGAGTCCGTCTATTCGGAGGCCCATTCGGCGGCCGCCGGAGCTGGAATGAATGCAAGCGAGCCGTTTGTCGTCGGCTCAGGCCAACCCGAGGCGACACTGGGTCAAGATCCAGGGGAGCTCAACCGCTCGGCAATCGAGGCAAAGCTCGAGGAAACGGCGGCGGTCTCCTCGATGCTCGCCGGCATCTTCGACAACGACGATGGCAACGAGGACGATGCCCCTCCAACATCGCCCCCAGCAGAGGCCCGATCATCGACCGGCCTCGATACCGCCCAGGCAGCCTTCGCTCGCGACCTGGCCGAACAGCCATCATGGTCGAGAACGGAGATCGAGGAGCTCGCGGCACAGCGCGATCTGCTCGTGGATGGAACTCTCGAGGTAATCAACGACGCAGCATTCGAGTGCTACGACGCCCCCTTCTCTGAGGGAGACGACCCAATCGAAATAGATCTTGAAGTTGCAAAGGAGATGCTCTCGTGAGTCCACAGCAGAAGATCCGCCCCCGTGAACGCCAGGCGATCCTGACCTCGCTCGGGGCGGGGGTGGTGCCAAGGGTTGGCCAACAGCACATCCAGGTGGGCCGCATCAACGAGGTGGAGGCGCTGGTCAAGGACATCGACCACATCGCCGAAGGGGGCTCGGCGATCCGGTTCGTGATCGGCGAATACGGATCGGGCAAGACCTTCTTCCTCAACCTCGTTCGCTCGATTGCACTCGAAAAGAGACTGGTCGCCGCGAGCGCCGATTTCACCCCCGACCGCCGCCTGCACGCAACGGGGGGGCAGGCGCGGAACCTCTATGCAGAGCTGACCAAGAACCTGGCGACGCGGGCCAAACCAGATGGCGGCGCGATGCCGAGCGTGGTCGAGACCTTCGTCACCTCTGCTCTCAAACAGGCCACGGAGTCCGGCGCCCAGCCCCAGGCCGTAATCCAGCAGCGCTTGGCCAGCCTCAACGAGATGGTCGGCGGCTACGACTTCGCGCAGGTGATCGCCTCCTACTGTCGCGGCCACGAGACCGGCAACGAGGCCCTGCAGTCCGATGCGATCCGCTGGCTGCGTGGAGAGTTCTCGACTCGGACGGATGCTCGACAGGCACTGGGGGTGAGGACGATCATCGACGACGCGAGCGTCTACGACCACCTCAAGCTGCTGGCTCGCTTCGTTCGACTCTCCGGCTACAAGGGCCTCTTCGTATGCCTGGACGAGCTGGTGAATGTCTACAAGCTCGCCAACTCGCAGGCGCGAAAATCAAATTTCGAGCAGATCCTGAGGATCCTCAACGACACCTTGGGTGGAGGCGACGGAATCGGATTCGTCCTCGGTGGCACGCCTGACTTTCTGATGGACACGAGGAAGGGTCTATACAGCTACGAGGCGCTGCAAAGTCGCCTGGCCGAAAACCCGTTTGCCCGCGAAGGCATCGTCGACTACAGCGGCCCGGTCCTCCGCTTGATGAACCTCAGCCCGGAGGACCTCTTCGTGCTCCTGCAAAATATCCGCAACGTCCACGCGAGCGACGATGAGAACCGGGTGGAGATCCCGGACGAAGCCATAGAGGCATTTATGAGTCACTGCTCTCAGAAGGTGGGAGACGCCCACTTCCGCACCCCTCGCAGCAGCGTCAAGGCCTTCGTCAACTTGCTCGCGGTTCTCGACCAGAACCCCGGCTTGCAGTGGTCAAACCTGGTCGACAGCGTCGAGCTGGAGTCTGACACGAACCCTGACTTGGAGCCCCTAGACGAGAGCGCCGAGCCCGGCGATGAGCTCACCAGCTTCCAAATCTGAGGGCGGCGACCTCTCCACCTCCTACGACCTCCTCAGCGAAGGGGTCCGGCGGTGGGTGCACAAAAGCGGCTGGAGCGCACTTCGTGGCATTCAGGAGGAATCGATCCCATGGATTCTGACCGGGGATCGAGACCTGATCGTCGCCGCCCCGACCGCAGCGGGCAAGACCGAGGCGGCATTCCTGCCGATCTGCTCCAGCCTCATCGACGATCCACCTGCGCAGGGTCTTGGCACCCTCTACATCAGTCCACTCAAGGCCCTGATCAACGACCAGCAGCGCCGGCTGGAACCTCTCTGCGAAGCAATCGGAATCCCCGTCAGCAGCTGGCACGGCGACATCTCCGGGAGCCGAAAACGCCGTACCCGCGAGCATCCCGAGGGAGTGCTGTTGATCACGCCGGAGTCGGTTGAGGGGATCTTCGTCAATCACGGAACTGCCGCCCCTCGGATGTTCAGCGGGCTGCGGTTCATTGTCATCGACGAGCTTCATGCGTTCATCGGTAGCGAGCGTGGGCGACAGCTACAGTCGCTGCTCCACAGGATCGAGCTGGCGGCAAGGCACAAAGTGGCGAGGATCGGACTGAGCGCCACCCTCGGCGACATGGGCGTTGCGGTCGCATTCCTGCGGCCGGACCACGGCGATGATGTCGGCCTCGTCGAGTCCTCCCAAGACGGTCGCACGCTGAAGGTGCAGCTACGGGGGTACGTCGCTACGCCCCCGCGCGTCGAGACCGGCGACCCCAAGACCGGACCTGCCCTCGAGGATCTCGTGACTGGAGATCAACTCGAAATCTGCGACTACGTGTACCGGCACACGCGCGGCTATGACAACCTGGTCTTCGCGAACTCCCGCGCCCAGGTCGAGCAGTACGCCGACCTGCTGCGTCGCCGCTGCGACCGAGAACGGGTTCCAAATGAGTTCTGGCCGCACCACGGCAACCTCGCAAAAGCTCTACGAGAGGATGTTGAGCAGAGGCTGCGGGAACCCTCGAAGCCAACCACGGCGGTTTGCACGTTGACCTTGGAGCTGGGCATCGACGTCGGCACCGTCTCCAGCGTCGGGCAGATCGGTGCCCCGTTCTCGGTCGCAGCCATGAGGCAGCGGCTAGGCAGGTGCGGGCGACGTCCCGACGACGCATCGGCCCTCCGACTCTACGTCAGCGAGCGGAACCTCGAACCGGGAGCTCGCCTCGAAGACACGCTGCGAGAGGAGACGGTACAGGCCATCGCCGTCGTCGAGCTACTGATCGACCGCTGGTACGAGCCCCCGGTGGATGACGCCCTTCACCTCTCAACCTTGGTGCAGCAGGTTCTCTCCATGATCGCCCAGCATGGCGGCGCCAAAGCGGACGAGATCTGGCGCGCCCTGTGTGGAAGTGGCCCCTTCGAGTGCGATCCGGCAACCTTCTCGGACCTGTTGCGCGGTCTCGCCAAGCGAGAGGTGATCCAGCAGGTCGGCGACGGAGACCTGATCTTGGGGCCGAAGGGGGAGCAGATCGTCGGCCACTACAGCTTCTACGCCGCCTTCACCACGCCCGAGGAGTACAGGCTGACGGCGGATGGCGTTGAGATCGGTTCGCTGCCGATCAGCTTCTCACCACCCGAGGGGTCTCACCTGATTTTTGGCGGTCGCCGCTGGACCGTCCTCGTAGTCGACCACGAGAGACGGGTGATATCGGTTAGTCCATCGGAAGCTGGGCGCGTGCCCGTGTTCCACGGTGGGGGCGGCGAGATCCACAAAGGGGTTCGAATGCGGATGCGGGAGATATACAAGGGCGAGGAGGTACCGGCATACCTGGACCCCATCGGCAGGCAACTGCTGAATGAGGGCCGGCGAGCCTTCGGCGAGCTGGGTCTCGACCGACGGCAACTGGTCGAGCGCCGGTCCGACACCATGTTTTTCCCTTGGGAGGGAGATCGTGTGATGAACACCCTGGCGCTTGGACTGACCCTTGCCGGCTGCCCTGCCCACTGCGAGGGTGTCGCCGTCGTCGCTCCCAAGACATCAGCCGCCGAGCTGACCGAGGCCCTGCAGACCACCTTCGTCGATGATCAACCCGACGCGGTCGCCATTGCTTCCCAGGCTGGAGCGCTGGAACTTGAGAAGCACCATTGGATGATTGATGAACACCTGCTAGCGCGCGATTTCGCGGCGACCCATCTTGATGTCAAACGGGCAACCCGATCCATAGCCGACGCCCTGAGTGCAAATGCTCGTACTTAGCTCGACCGTCGAAGTACGAATGCCCCCCCAGACGCTGCGATGCCCCTTTGGGACCTCAGCTACGATTGCTGCATCAATGGCGGCAACGCCTTCGGCAACAGGATTCGACGCGCCACGGCAACACGACGGCAACAGCAAGGGCGTCTTCTCAGGATGCGCGAACGCTGCCGATTCCGCAACGTGCCTGACACCTGTTACCGCGAGCGTTACCGCCAAACAAGAAAATGGCCCTCTCACGGATGAGATTGGCTTGCTAGAGCCATACCGCTACGGGGATTCGAACCCCGGTTTCCGGACTGAGAATCCGGCGTCCTAGTCCCCTAGACGATAGCGGCGCGGGAGCGTCATTCTAGCGAGATGGGTCGGCGGCGTCGGATGGCGGTTCCGTCCGCGGAACGCCCTAAGGTCCGAACGTGTGTTCGATTAGCTCCGAAACGCCGAAAACGCTAGATTGAAGGGGTCTGCGGCGGTGATGGAACCGGTAGACATGCGAGTTTCAGGGACTCGTGTCCGAGAGGACGTGGGGGTTCGACTCCCCCCCGCCGCACTTTGTTGAGGGTCTGAGAGATGCACTCTCGGGCCACCGTTGAAGAGGCGCTTCGCCTGCGCGACGAGGATGGCCTGGGCGCACGGCGAGCAGCTCGTGAGCTCGGGCTCTCGGTGGCCACCGTTCGCGACTGGCACGCGGGCAAGCTACCCCGACATTCGCGGCCAGAAGCGCCCGGCGCTGGCAACCTTCCCGGGTGCTGCCCAGCCTGTCGCCAAATGGAGCATCGTTTTGGCGAGCTTGGAAGCGACTACGTCCACCTGCTCGGGCTCTACCTTGGGGATGGAAGCATTTCGAAGCATCGGCGGGGCGTGTACCGCCTCCGCATCTTCCTCGATCGGAGGTATCCGCAGATCGTCGAGGAATGCATTGCCTCAATGCAGGCTGTCGTTCCGGACAATCGGGTTCATGCTCTTCTGACTCCCAGCAACTGCTACTCGGTATCCGCCTACTCACGCTCTTGGCCATGTCTATTCCCGCAACATGGCCCGGGCGCCAAGCACACGCGGCCAATCTTCCTCGCTGACTGGCAGCAGGAACTCGCCGAGCGCTGGCCAGAGCAGATTGCCAAGGGCATGATCCAGTCGGACGGCTGTCGCTTCGTGAATACCGGCCGGGGTGGCTGGCGCCATCCTCGTTATGGGTTCGCCAACGTGTCCACCGATATCACCGGCATCTTCTGCTCGGCGTGCGATTGCCTCGGTCTACGGTGGACGGATGCCTTCCCGAGCGACGAGTCGGCGGCGGTCTCGATCTACGTCTCGCGCAAGGAAGACGTGGCCAGGCTCGACGAGTTCGTCGGGCCGAAGCGGTGAGCGGTGGCGGCGATCTCGTCGACGAACTCGGGCCAGAGCTGGCGAGGGAGGTCGTGGCCCATGCCCTTGAAGATCCGCAGGCGGGAGTCGCGGATCGCCCTGGCGGTGGCGCGGCCGGCGGCGGGGCGGATCAGCGGGTCGCTGCCGCCGTGCAGGACGGTCGCCGGCAGGCGCAGCCGTTCGAGCTCGGCCGTGCGGTCGCCGGAGGCGGTGACGGCGTGCAGCTGGCGGGCGATTCCGGCGCGGCTGTGCGAGCGGTCGTAGGAGGCGCCGGCGAGAGCGCGGACGCGCGGCTCGTCCATCGGGAAGGCGGGCGAGCCGATCGTGCGAAAGGTCTTCACGGTGCGCTCGATCGCCGCCTCGCGCCCGGGGCCGGGCCGGGCGAGCAGCGTGCCGAGCGCCCGCCAGGTGGGCATCCCGAGCCAGCGGTTGCCGGTGCTCGACATAATCGAGACCAGCGAGCGCACCCGCTGTGGGCGCCGGATCGCCGTCGTCTGGGCGATCATCCCGCCCATCGAGGCGCCGACCAGATGCGCCGACTCGATCTCCAGGTGGTCCATCAGGCCGATCGTGTCGTCGGCCATGTCGCGCAAGAGGTAGGGCGGCCTGCCGCGGCCGAAGAGCATCTCCATCCGGCCCGGCACACCCGCAGCATCGACCTTGCTCGAGTGGCCGATGTCGCGGTTGTCGAAGCGGACGACGCGGAAGCCGCGCTCGGCCAGCATGCGGCAGAAGACGTCGTCCCAGGCGAGCATCTGCGTCGCCAGGCCCATCACCAGCAGCAGCGGCTCGCCGCCCGGATCGCCGGTCTCCTGGTAGGCGAGCTCGATCCCGTTGACGGGGGCAAGGCGCTCTTCGCTCATGCCGCTCACCCGGAGAAGCTTAGGGCGGCCAGCTAAGTTGCCTCGGGTGCGCACCGCGATCGTCTCCGACCTCCACCTCGGCAGCGGCTTCGGCGAGGACCTGCTGCGCGACGCCGGGATCCGCCGGGCGCTGCTCGACGAGCTCGCCGGCGCGGACCGGCTCGTCCTGCTCGGCGACGTGCTCGAGCTGCGCGAACTGCCGCTGGCGACGGTGCTGGAGAGCGCCCGGCCGTTCTTCGAGGAGCTGGGCGGGGCGATGTCCGGCAGGCCGGTCGTGCTCGTGCCGGGCAACCACGACCACCGGCTCGCCGAGCCGCTGCTCGAGCGGCTCGCCCTCTCCGGCGCCCCGCTCGGCCTCGAACACCGGGCCGCCCCGACCGGCGAGGCGGGCGAGCGAGTTGCGGCCTGGATCGGCGGCGCCGAGCTCGAGCTCGCCTACCCGGGCATCTGGCTGCGCGACGACGTCTATGCGACCCACGGCCACTACATGGACTGCCACATGAGTCTGCCGCGCATGGAGTGCGTCGCCGCGGCGGCGACGATGCGCACCCTCCGCCCGCTGCCCGAACACCCCGAGCCGAGCGACTACGAGCACGTGCTGCGGCCCGTCTACGGCTTCACCTACGGCCTCGCCCAGGGAGGCTCCGTGTGGGGCAAGGCGCGGCCGTCGGAGCGCGCCTGGCGGGCGATGTCCCGCCGCAACGGCAGCCGGCTCGCCGGCCTCCGCGGCGCGGCCGCACGGGCCGCGATCCCGGCCGGCATCTGGGGCATCAACCGCCTGCTTCGCGCCGACTTCGACGCCGACTTCTCCGCCGCGTCGATCTCCGCGAGCGGCGTCGATGCGGCGACGGAGATGTCCGCCCGGCTGGGGATCGACGCCGCACACGTGATCACCGGCCACACCCACCGCGGCGGCCCCGGCGACGACGAGGCCGAGTGGCCGCTCGCCAACGGCGGCCGGCTGCACAACACCGGCAGCTGGATCTTCGCCACCGCCTTCCACCATCCGGGCACGCCCCCCGGCCGCTACTGGCCGGGCACCGTGACCTGGCTCGACGAGGACGGTCCGCCGCGCCGCGTCGGCCTGCTCGCCGACCAGCCGCACGAGCGGCTGCGAGAGACCGTCCGCGGCCAACGCCCGGGCCGCCCCCAGCGCCCGGGGCGCCCTACAGCCAGTCGGCGATGATCTCGCCGATTCGCTCGCCCGCGTCCTCCTGGAGGAAGTGGCTGGCATTCTCGATCTTGCG
Organism: uncultured Solirubrobacterales bacterium; assembly: GCA_963727465.1. GTDB lineage: Bacteria > Actinomycetota > Thermoleophilia > Solirubrobacterales > 70-9 > VRUE01. The sequence goes on from CAVSGL010000004.1 coordinate 139,311, forward strand.
CGGCGCCGGGAAGTTGAGACGCTCCGCGAGCCGTTCGCCGACCGAGAACGGGAGCGCCATGTCCGAATCGGCCCAGAGCAGCAGGGCCGGGCGCTCGTCGGTGCGCAGCGCATCCGCCGTTCGCTGGCCCTCCGCCGCGCCGGGCGCCTCGGGATCGGTCGGGACCAGCAGCGGGAAGGCCCGCGCGCCGGCCTTCGACTCGGGATTGGGGTAGGGCGCCTCGTAGGCGGCGATCACCTCGTCGCCGGGGTCGTTCTTGCAGCCGGCGCGCACGAGGAACCCGACCGGCAGATCCTCGGTGCGGGCGACGAAGTCGCGGAACTGAAGCCAGGTCTCGCTCATCTGCTGACGACCGGTGGCCGGCCCGGTGTCCATGATCGCCATGCGCGAGAAGCGCTCCGGGTGCTCCACCACCAGCCGCAGACCGATCAGACCGCCCCAGTCGTGGAAGACCCCGGTCGCGTCGCGCACGTCGAGCCGCTCCAGCAGCGCCGCCATCAGCTCGACGTGGCGGTCGTAGGTGTACCAGCCGATGTCGGTCGGCTTGTCGGAGCGGCCGAAGCCGACGAGGTCCGGCGCGATGCAGCGGTAGCCGGCGTCGCGCACCGGTGGGATCACCTTGCGCCAGAGGAACGACCAGGTCGGCTCGCCGTGGAGGAAGACGACCGTCGGCCCCTCCCCCTCGTCCAGATAGGCGAGCCGCAGGCCGTCGATCTCCTCGTAGCTCGACTCGAACGGGAAGTCCGGCAGGCCCCGTAGATCCGCCTCCGGCGTGCGCACCGCATCGACGCTCATTCCCGCGATCATGGCAGGCTGCGCAGGAAGCTGCCGACCTCGGGGCCGAAGTAGGGCGAGAAGAGCTGGGTCGGGCGGCCCTGGTAGCTGTAGCTGGTGACGCCGCTGACGAATTCGCCGTCGAACAGCCAGGCGCCGCCGCTGGCGCCGGCCGCCATGTCGCAGGAGGCCGGCATCGTCGGCGGCCCGGTGAAGCGATCGGTGAAGCGGTCGAGCCCGAGCCCGTGGGCGCGGCAGCTGCGCAGTTCTTCGCCGCCGGCCCGCGCGGCCGGGTAGCCGAAGATCTGGAAGGCGGCGAGCCGCGATTTCGAGGTTGCGTAGCCGCGCGCGCCGACCACGTCGGTGAGCCTGCCACCGGCGTTCGGCGCGACCTTGAGCGCGGCGACGTCGAAGTCGGGGTTTTCCCGGCGCCGCCAGGCGGGCATCACGTAGACCGCCTCGGCGTCGAACGTGCCGAAGGGCCGCTTGCCGTGGTCGTACGCTGGGACGAAGGAGATCTTGCGTCCCTCCCTCCCGCCTTCGATCACGCAGTGCCCGGCGGTAAGCACGATCGAGCGGCTCGGCGTGTTGATCGCAGTGCCCGAGCAGGTGTAGGGGCCGGTGCGGGGGTCCATGCCGAAGATCTTGCCGTTGGTCCGCGTGCCTTCCGCCGTGACTTCGGCGACGCGGACGCTGCTGGCTCCCGCATGCCGGGTCCGCCGCTGCGGCTGGGCCGGGGCGCGCCCTGGGATCCGCAGCGATCCGTCGCCCGCGCGCACTGTGGTGCGAAGCTCGTGCACGGTGGGCTCGGCCGCCGCGACGTTCGGCGAAAACGCCGCCGCCAGCACCGCCAGCGCGGGCAGCGCTGCTCGCGCCAGAGGTCCCTTAGCGCGAGTCATCGCCGCAATAGTGCCAGATCGGAGCTTTCTGCAAAAAGGCGCAAGAGACGGCGTCATTCGTTGCAGGAAACACTTGCAACGGCCAGAAGCTGCTCCTAGATTCTCCCTGTACCTCCTCCTCTAGTACGAAAGGGTTACCGATGAACGAAGAGAGCCTGATCAGCGGCTGGTGGGTATTCGCCGGCGTGCTGCTCCTGGTCGCCGGCGTGCTCAACATCGTCTACGGCATCGCGGCGATCGGCGATTCGAAGTTCTTCACCGAAAACGTCACCTACATCATCAGCGGCCTGCACACGTGGGGCTGGATCAGCCTGATCCTCGGCGTGCTCGAGCTGATCGCGGCCTTCTCGCTCTTCTCCGGAGGCGAATTCGGCCGCTGGTTCGGCATCTTCATCGCCGCGTTGAACGCAATCGCGGCGCTGCTCTCGATCCCGGCCTACCCGTTCTGGTCGCTGGCGATCTTCGCCCTGACGATCATCATCATCTACAAGCTGGCCGAGGGCCCGGAGGGCAACCCCGTCAGCTAGACCTCAAACGCCGCGCGGACGAAGGCCCCGGGCACCCGGGGCCTTCGTCGTTCCAGCGCCCTCGGCCGCGGCGGCCGACTCGGGCACGTCGAATCGCGACCACGGCGCCGCGCCGCGCTCGTCGCCCTCGTAGAGGACGTCGGCGCCGCTGAGGCGGTCCTGCCAGGCACGGCGGCGTTCGTCGAAGACGATGCCGAGGAAGCCGATGCCGAACGGAAGCGCGGCGAGGAAGAGCCCGGCCAGGCGGCGGACCGATCTTCGCAGCGGCAGGCCGCGGCCTTCGGTGCCGAGCCGGATGCCGAAGAAGCGCATCCCCAGCGTCTGACCGGCGAGCGACCAGAAGACGAGCATGTAGAGGCAGGCGAAGCCGATCCAGAGCGCGCCGCCGAGGGCCAGGGCGACGCCGGAGAGCCCGTTGCCGGTGCCCGAGAAGAACGAGCCGATCAGGGCAGCGATCGCGGCCAGGCCGGAGAAGGCGAGGTTGACGATCAGCAGGTCGAGGCCGAAGGCAAGGAAGCGCGTCAGCGCGCCGGCGCGCTCGGTCGGCTCGGTGCGCCGCTTGCGAAAGGTCAGCCGGCGGGCGCCGTTCTCGATCCCGGCGTCGATCCGGCGCGTCGCCCTGCCGACCGTGTGGCCGATGTCCTCGACGAAGCCGACGCTCTGGGCGCTGATCGCGGCGCGGATCTCCGGCGCCTCGGCGATCCGCTCGACCAGCCGCTGCGTCTCGTCGCTGGCCAGCATGCGGCGCCAGACCTCGTCGACCATCTCGCTGTCGAGCGCGTCGATCAGCGCCCGCTTGACCGCTTCGCTCTCCAGCGCGCCGTGCACCGCATCCTCGACCAGCGGGCCGTTGAGCACGCGCACGAGGGCGCGCTCCACCGTCTCGCTTTCGGCCGCAGCGACCATCGCCTCCTCGGCCGCGGCTTCGATCGCGCGCTCGATCCCGGCCGCTTTGCCGACCGAGCGCGCGCCGCGCACGCCGGCCTCGAGCAGGCGCAGCGAAAGCGGGATCTGCTCGTCGGACGGTCCCCCGCCCGACGCGTCACGCCCGTTCGAGGCTGCTCCGTCGTCCATCGCGCGAGTATACGTTCGCGCGGTCGAGCTTATCCCCGCTATGCGGTCCTAACCTCGACCGCGCTCGGGGTTTGTCGCGACCGCATCCAGCAGGCGGTCGATCAGCGGCGCCTGCGCGGGCAGGATCCGGCGCCGCGCCTCGGCCGGCTCGAACCACTCGGCGCGATCGACCTCGGGGAACTCGCGGCGGGCGCCCGAGCGGGGCGGCCACTCGAGCTCGAAGCCGTTGCTGTCGAGCGCCGCGGGGTCGAACTCCGCCTCCGCCCCCCAGGCATGGACCAGCTTGCCGGCCTTCTGGCGGATCGAGCCGAGCTCGATCAGCTCCGCCGGATCGGGGTCCGGCGCGGCCGGACCGAGCTCCTCGCCGAGCTCGCGCAGGGCGCAGCGGCGCGAGTCCTCCCCCGCCTCCGGTTCGCCCTTCGGGATCGACCAGGCCCCGAGGTCCTTCTTCGCCCAGAGCGGGCCGCCCGGGTGGACCAGCAGCAGCTCGGTCGAGGACCGTCGCCGGAAGAGCAGGATGCCGGCGCTTTCCTTCGCCACCCGCCCCCCTCAGGCGACGGCGCGCAGGCGGCTCTTCGCCTGCTGGGCGATCACGTCGGCCCAATGAGAGTCCTCGATCCGCACCGGCGCGGTCGTCGCCATGAAGTCGGCGAGCACGGCGGCGAGCCCGTCCGGGTCTTCGAGGTGCGGGAAGTGGGCGGCGCGCGGCAGCGTCTCGAAACGGCAGCGCGGGATCGCCTCGTGGGCGGCGCGGCCGTGCGCGAGCGGGATCGTGCGGTCGCGCTCGCCCCAGACGATCAGCGTCGCCATGTCGCCCAGCAGGTAGAGGCGGTCGGTGGCGCTGACGTGCTGGCCGTGGACGTCGATCACGGCGCGCAGCGTCTGTAGGAAGGCGCGGCGCGAGCCCGGCTCCTGTAGCGGTCGCAACGCTCGCGCCACGGCTTCCAGGTACGGGCCCTTCGAGTTGCCGCGGTCGCGCAGCCGGCCACCGGCGGCGTCGATCGCGTCGACCAGCCGGCGGTGCGCGAAGAGGCGCAGCAGGGGCGAGGCGCCAGGCAGCGCCGCTCCGCGCAACAGGGGGCTCACGTCCCGCCCGAGGCCGCCGCTGGAGATCAGCACGAGGCGCTCGGTGCGCTGCGGGAACTGGTAGAAGAACTGCATCGCGACCCCGCCGCCGAGCGAGTGGCCGACGATCGTCGCCCGCTCGACCCCAACCGTCGTCAGCAGGTCGCGGATGCTCGCGGCGTGGGCGCCGAGCGAGTAGTCGCCGCGGGGCGTCGCCGAGTCGCCGTGGCCGATCAGGTCCGGCGCGACGACCCGGTGGGACTCGGCGAGCCGCTCGGCGACGGCCTGCCAGTGGCGCGACGAGTTGATCATGCCGTGAATCAGGACGACCGTCGGGCCGCTGCCGGCGACGCGGTAGATCGCGCGATGCCCATGCAGGTCGACCTCGTGGGCCTCGAACTCGATCACGCAGAGACCCTAGACGGTTGATTCCCAATTGGCGTGCACGCGGGGGCGCGACTGGCCAAGCTGGGCGGTGTCAACCGTCTGGCGCCGACCGCAAGCGGATACGGTGCAGCGGTGCAGGTGTCCCGACACGCAAGCCTCGACCCCTACGTGACCAAGGACGGCTCGACGATCCGCGAGTGGATGGGGCCCGACTCGCCCGCTCGCAACCAGAGCCTCGCCGAGGCGACGGTCGCCCCCGGCGCCCGCACCGAGGCGCACTTCCACCGCGCCTCCGAGGAGCTCTACCTGGTCACCGCCGGCCGCGGACGGCTGCGGATCGGCGACGAGGAGCGCGAGCTGGAGGCCGGCGACTGCGCGCTGATCCCGCCGGGCGAGACGCACAGCCTGGTCAACACCGGCGCGAGCGACCTGGTCGTCGTCTGCGCCTGCTCTCCCCCCTACTCGCACGACGACACGGTGGTGGTGGACGCGTGAGCCCGCGCGGCGGCGACTACGGCTGGGTGATCTCCTTCGGCTGCAAGCCGACCGGCAAGCTGCGCCGGCTCAAGGTCGACACCGACCCCTCGCCGGACACGAGCCCGATCGAAGTTCCCTGCGTCTGCGGCGAGACGCACCGGGTGACCGTCTCACCGTACCGGCGCCGCCGCTCGGCCGACGAACCGTTCGACCTCGAGGTCGGCTCGCTCGACGAGCTGCGCTGAGGACGGCCTTCCCGGCCTGCGGGAGGCCGATCCCGAAGCCGAACGGGTAGAGCACGCGCTTCGACGGCGGCGGCGCGGTGACGGTCACCGGCAGCCCGCCGCCCGGGTCGAACTTCTCGATCAGCTCGGCGACGCTGGAGACGCCGTGGAAGCGGCGGTTGAGCACGTCCGTTCGGGCCGAGATCCCCGGGACGAGAGCCTCACGAGCAAGGCGGCATTCTGGCAGGCTGAAGCCGGCGAGCTCGCCGCGGAATCAGGCTCCCAGGCGGGAGGCAACCAGGTCGGCGGCGGCGTCGGGGCACTGCGCGGGAAACGCGTGCCCGGCGCCGGCGAAGAGCTCGACCGTTGCGCCGGGGAAGCGCGTCGCGAGCAACTCGGCGTTGCCCGGCGGGATGACGACGTCCTCGGCGCCGGCGCCGATCAGCACGGGCGCGACATCCGACACGCCCGCCGTGTCCGGCGGCGTCGCCCACCACTGCGCCATAGCCCGCTCCTGGGCGGCGAGCGCGGCCGGGTCGAGCGCGGCCTGCGCGGCGGCGGCGAGCTCGCCGAACTCGCGCTCGAAGCGCGGCGCGACGGCGGGCGGGAAGACGACCGAGAACATGCGCGACGCGCATTCGCGCGGGGTCCCGGAGCGGTCGACGAGGGTGCCCCAGTCGGCGGGCCTGGCGCGCACCGCGCCCGGACCGCCCGGGTCGGTTGAGAGCAGCGCGAGCGACTCGACCCGCTCGGGCGCCCGGGCGGCCAGCGCCTGGGCGATGAAGCCGCCCATCGAGAAGCCGAGGACGGGGATGCGGTCGATCGCGAGCGCATCGAGCAGCGCCTGAAGGTCGGCCGCCATCGAGTCGATCGTCAACTCGTCCGGGTCGCCCAGCTCGGAGGCCCCCATGCCCCGGTTGTCGGGCGCAATCAGCGAGAACGAGCGCCCCAGCGCCGCGAGGAAGTCCGGCGGCCAGTCGTCGGCGGTGCCCGCATAGCCCTGTGCGAGCAGCAGCGGCGGCCCCGAGCCGAGCGCGCGCCAAGCCAGCCGGCGCCCCCCGACGACCGCCTCCCCGTCCCGCTCAGGCGCGCTCACGGGCGGCGCTGGGCCAAAAGCAGGCTGACACCGTCGCCGGTGTGCTCCGCGATCAGGCTCACGTCGAGCTCCTTCCGAATCGCCCGCTTGACCTGGCCCAGGTCGTAGTGGTGCATCGCCGAAAGCATGTATTGCGAATTCGGCTCGGCCTCCGGCAGCGCATAGCTGACCAGGGTCCGGGTCCCCCCCACGACGCTCAGGTCGTCCCGCTGGTCCTGGCGCAACTCACACGACTTGCGCGGGATTTCCAGCGCATCCAGGGTGCTCAGGTCCCACTGATAGGAGACGTCGTCTCGCAGGAGGTCGACCGAATCGGCGGGCTCGCCGACGTTCAGCTCGACGAGGACGAGGTCGCCGGGCTCCATCGCCCCCGCGACGCTCGCGAAGATGTCCGCCTCGTCGAAGCTGCCGATCGTGTTGCCGAGGATGCTGAAGAGGTTCGGGTTGCGCCGGTAGTCGACGATCCCCTTCAGCGAGGTGAGGTTCGTGAAGTCGCCAAGCGTCGGCTTGCAGCGGAACCGCGACCGATCGAGGCCGTGTCTGGAGATGTAGCGCAGCCCCTCGACCAGGAGGATGTCGCTGATCTCCACGGGGTAGTAGTAGACGTGCTCGCTGTCCGAGAGCTCCGCCGCGAGCGTGCGAAGAAGCAGATCGTCCTTGCTGCCGTCGCCGCACCCGAGACTGACGAGATCGACGGCCGCCGTGCCCGTGGCATCGCAGGCAGAGCTCGCGATGCTCGGAAGGCTCTCCCGCAGGTGTGCCTTCGCCTTGTTGAAGTATTCGTAGTTGGGGCTCCGGCAGAGTCGCAGCCAGTGCCGCCCGCCATCCGGCTGGGCAAACTGGAACTTCGCCGGGACGGTCTCGCCCCTGAGCACCGCTTTGCGCAGCTCGTCCGCGTAGCGGTTCCGCGATTCGGAGACCTGAATCGCGCCGTCGACGAGCGATTCCATGCGACTCGTCTCTCCCCGCGACAGCGCACCCGGCCCACCGTTACGGTCGCGCAGGCCACCCTTCTTGATCTCGGCGAGCAGGCGCGATGCCGGATTCGCCATCGCCGTCTCGTCGTCGTCCTCCAGGTCGTACTCGACAACCGTGACCCCGAGCAGGTCGGGAAGCCGGCGGGCCTCGACGTCCGAATCCTTCGGCGCGAGGATGAAGGTCCGGTCGCGCCCGAGCGAGCCGTAGGAGATGCCCAGCTCGAACAGTACGTTGTCCCTGGGCACCTGGGTCAGCTCGCCGCGGATCACCGCGGCGTCCTCGGGCGCGAGGATGAATGCCGCGAAGTCGGCCTCTTTCAGCTTCTCTTCCACCCCGTCGAGGGTGCTGCGAGACAGCGGCCACGGGCTGGTTGCCCAATTTTTCACGCTCACCTCACCGTCGAGGTTGAGCGAGAGGGCGCGGATCAGCGCTTCGGTCTCCGACGAGGAACCGACGAACATGACGGGCTTCTTCAAGACCGCCGCCCCCCCATCGATGCTGCGGATGAGACCTGACGCAGGATCGCGTCAGCGAGGAAGTCCGTGATCAGCGGTTCCTCGGGACGCTCGAAATAGTCCCAGTCCCCGTTTGGGGTGATGTCGACGAGCTGCGGGCGTTCGTCGTCCGGCAGGACAAGGTCGAACGCGCAGTAGCCGAGGCCAAGACCCGACGCCAGCTCGGCCAGCGCCCGGCGCAGCTCCCCCGGGAGCTCGAACGCCCGGGGGGCGAGCTCTGCCAGCGTGGCGAACCGTATGTCGACGCGCTCCGCAGGTCGGTCGAGCTCGAGCGCCAGGAACTCGCCCAGGGCAAAAAAGACACGAACCTCGGTCGAGGCGTGCACGAATCGCTGGAGCAGGGAGGGAGTGGACAGGCGGGCGCCTGGCAGGCGCGCCAGGTCCTCATCCGAAAGCAGCGCCGTGGAGAAATAGCGCTCCGCGTCGATCCGCTCGTCAGCGGAGATCGCCTTCGCGACTATCCCATTTTCACCGCCGGGCGGGAATCGCACCGGCGTGGAGACGGTGAAGGGTGGAACCGGCACCCCACCTCGCGCCGCGCGCAGCAACAGCGAGAGCTTGTTACCTGCGATCAGAGACGCACTCGGAGAGTTGAGCCAGGTCTGATCGCCCTCACGCTCGGCGGTAAGCAGCAGACCGTCGAGCAGTGAGCCCCACTCCCGCTCGGAAAAGGTGCGATCGGCCGGCTCGGCGAGCTCAGAGGCGACCAGCGGGCGGGGCTGCATCAAGCGGCGCCGGTGGACGACGATCGGGGCCTCGCGAAGGTCCACCGAGCGCACCAGTGCATCCGGCTGCTCCAGCCGAAACTCGCCCTCGCCGACCTCCACGGAGACCGACCCCTCCGGCAGCCCAAAGCGCCACCAAACGACCCGGGTCCGCTCGTCAAGAGCTTTGACCAGACGCGCGACGCCGCTGTCGTCGGCGTCCGCAAAGACCACCACGGTCGCGTTTGAGGAGGGCATGGATGCTCGGGCGCCGCGCCAGTGCTCTGGGGGCGGTCCCGGCGTTACGGGGTGCGCTTGGGAGGGGGCGCGGTCGCGTAGCTTGCGAAAAGCGGTCGAATCGCCTGTGCCGTGGGCACGGCGGCCGTCGGCTTGCCTGTGGACTGGTTGGACACGAACACTCTCCCAAGTCAGTGAAAGTTGACGACTCCATCATAGTCCGGCCGCAGGCGCCACCGTCGAGCGAGGTACGCCGCGACCCGACGGGTCTACTCTCGGTGTATGAAAGAGACGCTCGGCCCGCCCCTGCGCGCCGCTGCGCTGGCCGCGTTCGTCGTCGGGCTGGCGATGCTGCTGCTCAACCCGCCGTCGTTTGCCGGGATCGGCGGTCTGCTGGCGCTGCTGGCGGGAATCGTCGCGGTCGTCCTGATCACCGCCTGGGTGATGGTGATGCTGCTCGGCGACGAGATGCCCGAGCAGGAGTTCCGCCGGCTCTCCAACCGCAGCGAGGCGCTGGCCAGGATGCCCCCGCCCGAGCAGCCGCTGAGCGAGTTCGACGAACTCGTCGTCGAGGCGATCGACGGCCTGCCCGAGGACCTGCGCGGGGTGGTCGAGGGCATCCCGATCCTCGTCTCCCACCTCGGCCACCTGCACCATGCCTACGGCCACTACATCGGCGACACCGTCGCCCGCGACAACTACCGGGACCACATCGTCATCTACCGCGACACGCTCGAGCGTGACTTCGGCCACGACCCCGAGCTGCTGCGAGCCCAGGTCGAGCGCACCGTCCGTCACGAGATCGCCCACCACCTCGGCTGGAACGAGCGCGGCGTGCGCGACCTCGGCCTCTGAGGGGTCCCCGCAAGGGCTTGCCGGTCCCACGGCTTCGAGACATCGGCCTAACCGGACGGTATTTGAACCGCGGCGTGGTCGCCCGAATCCACAGGTTGCTTTGAGGCTGTCAGGCCGATCCAAGGCGTGCCTCAGAAGCTTATTTTCATTTCTTTCAACCCTTGCGCTACACTTCTCAGACCATGGCCACCATCGACGTCACCAACAGCGGCTACGTCCGCGCCCTGCCGACGCTCTCGCGCGCCGCGGAGCTGATCGACATCAGCCCCGCCGGGATCACGCGGGGGATCGAGGAGCTCGGACTGGAGCCGATCCCCTGGGGTCGTCGCGAGAAGCACCTCGGCGTCGAGGATCTGCTGCGCCTCGCCGCGCACCTGCGCCGCGCCTCCGTCGAGGAGGTAGCCGGTGGGCTCCAGGAGGACGTCGAGCGCGACCATCCCGAACAGGTGGAGGCGATCAACGCCGGGATCGAGCGCTTCTTCGCCTCGCTGCCGACGCGCCGCGCCGAGCAGTCCGACCGTTTCCTGGCCGAGCTTAACGAGACGCTGCCGGAGCGCTACGCCAAGCAGGCGGAAGCGATCTACCTACGTCACGCCGCCAGTTCGTAGTAGGTGCCCTTGTAGCCGTCTCGCCTGCGGCCCCGTCTGAACCCCAGGTCGGCAAGCTCCACCCGCCCAAGGGAGATCGCCGCGTCGAGCACGACGCCGATCCGTCCCTTTTCTACGGTTCGCCGGTCGATCGCCAGGCCGATCGTGCAGAGCAGCCAGCAGGCGACGAGGTACTCGCCGCGCAGCGGGCCTTCGGCGTCTTGCGCCACCGACAGGGCGGTAACGAGGTGGGGGCGCCGAGAACCGCCCTGGCGCGGCCGCGCCTCGAAATGCCAGGCCATCAGCGCCGCAACTCGGCTCTGGTTCCGGAGGTAACTGCCGTCAGCCGCCTGCCCTTTTGGGCCTCGGCATCGTGGAAAGCGGCGAGGACATCGCGCGAGAACGGCGCGCGTGCAAGTCGATGGCGAGCAGTGCGAAGGCGCCAGCGCTCGGGTCCGCCTGAGCCCCCGTCATCCGCCAACTCGGGGTGGCGAAGGTCGATCGTGACGCGGGTCTCGGCGCTGCCGTCCCGGCGGCCGCCTTCGACGACAATTGCCTCAGCGAATCGGTCTACCAGCGTGTTTCGCTCGCCCCTCAGGCGGTCGATGATCGAGGTGGAGGGCATGCGACAGCTTCTCAGACATGCCGGACGTTATTGTCTACATCGCCTTGACCGGACGGTATTTGAACCATGAGTCGGCCGGGAAGATCCGCGCGCTGTATGACGATCCGGCCTAATCCGGGCCTAATCCGCGTCCTCGGGCGGACTGAACCCGACCGGGCGTTTCCGTCGGACGGGCGGCGAGATCAGCTGCCGCAGCGTCTTGAAAATCTCATCCAACTGCGCATCGTGCCGGCCGAGCCTGGAACTTGTGTCTCGTTCCAGCTGCTCGAGCCGCTTCTCCAACGCCGCGTATCCGGCGGCCACGCGGCGCAGCTCGACGAAGGCCCGCATGATCTCGATGTTGACTGCGATCGCCCGCTTGCTTCGCAGAACACCCGAGAGCATCGCCACTCCCTGCTCGGTGAAGACATACGGCGCGTAGCGACGTCCACCTCGGCCATCGTTTGAGGTCGCAATCTGCGACCTCAAAGCCGCGGCCTCCTCCTTGTTCAACTGGAACATGAAGTCCTCGGGAAAGCGGTCGTGGTTCCGTTTGACCTGCTCGACCAGACGTTTCGTCTCCACGCCATAGAGGTCCGCCAAATCTTCGTCGAGCATCACCTGTCGTTCGCGGACGACAAGAATCCGCTTCTCGATGGTTGGAGCTGCGACCAGCTCCAACGAGCCCTTCTCTTCTGTCGAGCCAGCCATCTGAGCAGCATCTCAGACGTGCCGGACGTTATTGTCTACATCGCCTTAACCGGACGGTATTTGAACCGCGCTGCGCTTGTAGGGCTGCGAATGCTGCATCGAGAATCTGGAATCTGCGGCGAGGGCCACCAAGCGGACGGCCGCTAGTCAAAGCGTGACCGGGCTACAGCCCTCAGTGCTCGCTACCGAAAAGAGCGTTTCCAAGGAGCGCGATTGGCGTCACGGCGGCATCCGGTTGCTCAAGGGCCTGTCGAGCGTGCTGCGTCAGTTCTGCGCGCCAAGCATCAATTTGAGGCACAAAGAAATAGAGATCACTCATATCAAGTCGAACCACGCGAAGGTCAGCTACATCGAACGGAATTCGCTCGGCGGTGCGGCTAATCAAAACAGTCGGCAAACGGGTCGCATGACGAATCGCCAGCTCGTAGAAAACATTGGGATTGTGAAATGAAAGGTCTGCAACCACGAGCTTTGCACCCAGCACATGCTGGAGGATCTGTTGAGAAATCATTCCGGGCTGGGTCAGCTTGTCCGCGCGAACAACAGTCAGCTCAAGCTCAAGCGAGTCGATTGCAGGCTCGACAATCTGCCCCAGCAGAAGGTCAGCATGTTTGCGCTCATCACTTTCCTCCTCCCCAATGGGCGTAATGTAGAAGCAGGTCTTCTTGAGATCACCTACGGGGGCCGGGACGTTTGGCTTGCCGCCATCAGTCGTTGATCCGACACCTACACCAAATTGCTCGGATGAAATCGAGGGAACTTCGCTGACGGCGGGAAGCTCATCGAGCATATGGTCTAGCGTCAATATGCGCTCTGCGCCGCTCAGAGTTTGGACAAGGCCAATCTCGCGAGCATTGAGAATGAAAAGCTCAACCGCCTCCTTCGCATCCTGCTCGCTGGTCTCCTCCTGGCCCACAAGGAAGTCCCGCATCACCTGCTGCGCTGGGAGCTTGCCACCCGAAAAGCGCTCGTACAGCGCATTGAATGGCGGAACCCCAGCAATGGCAAGCTTGAACTTTGCCCGCGCCTTCTCGCGAGGCGAAGCATCGGGATTAACGGCCCGAGATCCATCCTCGGTCAACGTCAAGGTCTCGGCTTGATAGCCGCCTTTGGTTAGCCCATAACGCGACGAATTAGTGATGGACTGTCTACTCGCCCCGCTCTCGGGAGAGCGATTGAGATGATCGAACAGGGTGACGCGACGAACCTCATTTGCGCCGCCTCCAATCTCCACCATCGCTTCGGCGAGCTCCGCGGCCTGCTTGAAACTCGATGCTGGAAATGAGCGCTTCTGTTTTTTGCGCTTGCCTTGCTTTTTCTCTTTGTCTTTACCCTGACTCAACTGTCTCTGAAACCTCTTAAGTGCTTGTTGCGATCAGCAAGCATATGCATCTACGCAGATACACGTACCCGTGGGGCAAGCCGGTGCTGATCTCGAACGGGGCCGACTCGGGAAACCACCCGTAGGTGACCCTGCGAACTTCCCCGGTCGACCCCGTCCGCTCACCGCGCCCTCTCGGTGTGCCCATGACGGCGCACGCGCGGCAAGTTCTTTGCCCTAGCGCCCTCCCTCCGCCTGCGGCCCGACCTTCAGCAGGCTGGCGAGCAGCGTCCCGGCTGTTGCCTGACGCGCCGTCTTGCAGCGAGAGGCGCTGGCTGAGCTGACCGGCGACGAGCAGCGGCCTGGCCAGGCGAAGCACTTCGAGGTCGCGTTCGCCGACATCGCCCGGTACTTCGACCAGGTAGCTGGCATAGGTCCGAAGCCGCTTCGGGTCCCTGGGGTCGGCGACCGGGAATTCGATTTCGGCGACCAGGACCGGATGCGCCCGGTCCGCCGCCCTCTGCCTGTCTGGGCTCGCCCCTGACCTTGCCGGTGAGACCAGCGTGGTTCAGGCCCGGTGGCGTCGAGTCGGGAAAGAGCAGGCTCTCCGGCCGCTTATGCGTCTCGCGCCGCGCATCGCTACCTCCCCTCGCATCACGTAGGCGCGGGGCTTTCGCTTTGCCTGTCGGAGCTTGCCGCTCCTTTGCCAATCGCCCGAGGCAGTTGGAGACCGCACCGGCCGATCTGCCGCCGAGTCCCTTGGCGACGGTGGTCGCGGTCAGCGGACCGTCGCCCTTGTGCTTGCGCAGGTAGGCGAGCACGAGGCCGTCGAGCTGGCCGGGGCGCAGGCGCTTCGGCGCGGCGCTCACTGGCGGTCCTCGCAGCGGGCGAGCGCGGTCAGCAGGCCGTTGCAGGTATCGAGCGCCAGCTGGTAGCTGCGCTTTGCCGCTTCGTCGGCTTCGCGGTACTCGCGCGCCTCAGCGCTCTCAGAGAGCCCGCCTTCGGCATCTGAGCGCAGCCGGGTGAGGACTTCGGCCAGATCCTCCGGTGGCATCGTCAGGTCGACCCCTTGCTCGCGAAACGCCTTGTCCCAGCCGAGGTCCTCCATCAGCCGTAGGTCTTCGGCCAGCTCGATCCCCAGGCGCTCCGCGCCGCGCGAAGTCCTTTCGGTCGAGCGCCGAGTGCAGGTCCCCGGCGCAGCTCAGGTGGTCGAGTGACCATCTCCCAGAAGGCTTGGCGCTGTAGCGCCGCTGATCGTGACGGTGGTTGGCATCTGTGCCCCTTTCTGTTCAGGGCACCGAAGAAGCCGCCATCCAGCACGACTCGCGCGAGTACTTCGGCGAGTAGCGTTCTCCGTGCATCGAAGGCTTCGTCTTCGGTGCCGGCCCCGGGGCGCTCCAACGCCGCCGGGGCACTTATTGATTTCGCGTTACGACAGTAGCTCGGCGGGGCGCAGAAAGCGAGCCGGATTGTCTGGGATGCGCGGGGATTACGAGCGGATTCCGGGTCAGCAGATGTTCGACTGGACTTCTGGCGTTCACGGAGCTACTAAGGATGCATGAAGCCATTTCCTGCCGTCCTCAAGCAGCGCCGCGCCGTCCCGCGTGAAAGTTCAGCAGTGTCGTTTGCGCCCGGCCTTCGACCCCCCACGGGTGCGTCGCGCGGCGGTCGCCCGTCAGGTCACCTGTCCGGTCACCCGTCCGGTCGTCTTGCGCTGCGGCCGAAGAAGGGGTTTCTCGCAGCGCTGCGCCGTTTGCGCGCTTTGCGCTTTGCCGACATCCCTACGTCACCCGAAGGTCGGTGCATTGGTTCGCCGCGTCGTAGTCATTCGTTCCTGTCGATGCTCCCTCTCGCGCCCTTCGCTCCCGGCGCCTTCGCTATCGCCTCCGCGCTGGCTTCGCAACGCTTCTCCCTCGCGCCGCCGCGCTGGCGCGCCGACGGCGCTCGGAATGGCGCGAATGCGAGGCCGACGAAGGCTCGGCCGCTGTCGCGCGGCGGCCACCCGTCAGGCCACCCGTGCGGCCACCCGTCAGGCCGCCCGTCCGGCCACCTCGCGCCATCGCAGAAGCGCGGGCTTTCGGCGGCGCAGCGCCGTTTGCGGGCTTTGCCTTTTGCCGACATTCCTACGTCGCCAATAGTTCGGTGCAAAGACATCGGCCATCGTCGCCATCGGCATCGTTCCTCTCTTCTCTCTGCGCCCCTCGCTCCCGGCGCCTTCGCTATCACCTCCGCGCTGGTTCAGCAGCGCCTATCCGACCAACCGCGACCGTTTGCGTGTGCGATGACGTTTGAGGGCGCGTGAAGCGCAGGACGGCCCTGAGCCGCGACGTGGGCGCGGCAGGGCGTCCTCTACGCGTGTTCTCGCGGTGAGGCGCAAGGAGGCCGACCTGGACCGCTTCGTCGCCGCGCTGCTGGCGCTGGCGGCAGATGCCGACAGGGAGAGCCATGCGGACAGGCCGACTGGAGAGTCCTCGCGTGTGGAGCAATCATGTCGGCGATGAAACGGGCGGCGATCTACCTGCGGGTCTCCACGGCCGCGCAGGCGACCAGGGGGCGTGAGCCGGAGGGCTACTCGATCCCGGCCCAGCGCGAGGCGTGTCAGGCGAAGGCGGCCGAGCTGGATGCAGAAGTCGTCGCCGAGTACACCGACCGGGGCGAGTCGGCGAAGACCGCCGACCGCCCGCAGCTCAAGGAGCTGCTCGCCCGGCTTGAGGAAAAGCGCGACCTCGACTACGTGATCGTCCACAAGGTCGATCGCCTCGCCCGCAACCGCTACGACGACGCGACGATCACCTATGCGCTGCACGAAGCAGGGGTCGAGCTGGTCTCGGTCACCGAGAACATCGACCGCACGCCGGTCGGGCGCTTCATGCACGCCATCGTCGCCGCCAATGCCGAGTTCTACTCGGCCAACCTGGCAGCGGAGGCGAGGAAGGGACTCGTCCAGAAGGCGAAGACCGGCGGCACGCCGACCCGCGCTCCCATCGGCTACCTCAACGTCCGCAAGGTGATCGAGGGCCGCGAACTCCGCACGGTCGAGGTCGATCCCGAGCGCGCCCCGCACATCCGCTGGGCCTTCGCCGCTTACGGCTCCGGCGCTTACACGCTGGACACCTTGCGCGCCGCATTGACCGAGCGCGGGCTGCGAACCCGCCCCACGGCGAAGAAGCCCGAAAAGCCGCTCTCGCGGTCCCAGCTCGCGGCGATGCTCCAGAACCCCTACTACGTGGGCGTCGTCCGCTACGCCGGGGTCGAGTACGAGGGCCGCCACGAGCACCTGATCGACGCGGCGAGCTTCGCCAAAGCCAAGGCCGTGCTGGCTGCCCACAACCATGCGACCGAGAAGGACCGCAAGCACCACCACTACCTCAAGGGCTCGCTCTACTGCGGGCGCTGCGGCTCGCGGATGGGCCTGATCCAGGCGAAGGGCAACGGCGGGAAGTACCCGTACTTCTTCTGCATCGGCCGGATGAAGCGCACCGGCTGCAAGCAGCCCTACGTCCCCGTCGATCTGATCGAGACGGCGGTCGAGCGCGTCTACGGCAACGTGCGTATGCCGCGCAAGCAGACCGAGCGAATCCGCGAGAAGCTGGGTAAGGCGATGGCCGGGATGCGCGAGCAGGCCGAAGCCGAGGCGACGCGCCAGCGCAAACGCCTCGCCAAGCTGGGCGAGGAGCGCGAGAAGCTCTTGCACGCCTACTACGCCGGGGCGGTCCCGGTCGATCTGCTGCGACAAGAGCAGGACCGGCTCGCCACCGAGGTCAGCCAGGCCGAGCGCCACCTTGAAACCGCCGAGGCGGCATTCGGCGACGTCGAGGACACGCTCGGCAAGGCGCTCGACCTCTTGGCCGATTGCCAGCGCGCCTACCTGGCCGCTCCGGGCCACCTGCGCCGCCAATGGAACCAAGCCCTGTTCGAGCGGCTGGTCGTCCACGACGATGAGATCGAGGCGACCGAGATCGCCGAGCCATTCGCCACGCTGGCCGATCCCGAGCTATCGGCTCGGCTGGGTCGTGAGGCCGTCACGCAAACCGCCGCTTCTTCTGGCGGCGGTTCAAATGAGGGTCTTTTAGTC
>CAVSGL010000005.1:0-198833 GCA_963727465.1 uncultured Solirubrobacterales bacterium
TCGGCGACGCGCCGCGGCATCCCGTCCATCCCGATCCAGTGCATCGGGATGAAGGTGCCCCAGGTGCCGACCACGGTGCCCCAGAAATGCACGCGGCCGAGCCTCTCGTCGTACATCCGCCCCGTCATCTTCGGGAACCAGTGGTAGATCCCGGCGAAGATCGTGAAGACCGAGCCGCCGAAGAGCACGAAGTGGATGTGGGCGACGA
This sequence comes from uncultured Solirubrobacterales bacterium, assembly GCA_963727465.1. GTDB lineage: Bacteria > Actinomycetota > Thermoleophilia > Solirubrobacterales > 70-9 > VRUE01. Next base: position 209 of record CAVSGL010000005.1, read on the forward strand.
TGAAGTAGGTGTCGGAGACGTGGATGTCGATCGGCACCATGCCCAGCATGACGCCGCTGATGCCGCCGATCGTGAAGGTGACGATGAAGGCGAGCGCGAACAGCATCGCGGTCGAGTAGGTGTGGATCTTGCCGAAGTAGAGCGTGCCCAGCCAGGAGAAGATCTTGATCCCGGTCGGCACCGCGATCAGCAGCGTCGTGATCATCATCGGCACGCGCAGCCAGCTGAACATGCCGGCGACGAACATGTGGTGCGCCCAGACCGAGTAGCTGAGAACGACGATCCCGATCAGCGCCAGCGCCATCAGCCGGTAGCCGAAGATCGGTTTGCGGGCGTGGGTCGAGATGACCTCGGAGATGATCCCGAAGCCCGGCAGCATCATGATGTAGACGGCCGGGTGCGAGTAGAACCAGAAGATGTGCTGGTAGCTGATCACGTCGCCACCGCCGGCGAACTGGAAGAACTGGGTGCCGAGGACGCGGTCGAAGAGGACCATGAACTGGGCGCCGGCGATGAACGGGGTCGCGGCGACGACCAGCAGCGAGGTCGAGAGGTTCGCCCAGACCAGCAGCGGCATCCGCCAGAAGGTCATTCCGGGCGCACGCATGGTGATGATCGTGACGAGGAAGTTGAGCGCGGTCGCGATCGAGGAGGCGCCGGCGAACTGCACGCCGAGGTTGAAGAAGGACTGGCCCAGCGGCGCCCCGGTGGAGAGCGGCGCGTAGCCGGTCCAGCCCGCGTCGAAGGCGCCGCCGGGGGCGAGGAAGCTGCCGATGAAGAGCAGGCCGGCGAGCGGCAGCATCCAGAAGCTGAGCGCGTTGAGGCGCGGGAACGCCATGTCGGGGGCGCCGATCATCAGCGGCAGCACGTAATTGGCGATGCCGGCGAAGACCGGGATGACGAAGACGAAGATCATCAGCACCGCATGCGTGGAGAAGAGGCTGTTGAAGGTCGCCGCGTCGACGATCTGGTCGCCCGGCTGGGCGAGCTCCGCCCGGATCAGCATCGCCATCAGCCCGCCGATGAAGAAGAAGACGAAGGTGGTGCAGATGTACTGGATGCCGATCACCTTGTGATCGGTGTTGAAGCGGAAGTAGTCCTTCCAGCTCTTGGCGCCGTGCTGGGAGTGGTCCTCGGGAATCGTCGGCATGCCGGCGGCCCAGCGCAGCCAGTAGTCGAAGCAGCCGAAGCCGGCGAGGAAGCCGAGCGGGCCGGTGACCAGCGGCACGACGACGTGCGGGTAGCCGGTCTGTTCGGTCTGCCAGATTTCCAGCCCGGAGATCGCGCGCAGGACGACGACGAGGCCGACGCCGAAGGCGGCGGCGGCGACGGCGCCGAGCAGGCCTCGAATCCATCCCGGTTGCTTGATCGCGGCGACCATCAGACCTCCTCCATCATTACGCACCGCCCGCCCCGACGGGCTGGCCCGGATTCTCTTCGGTGTCCTGGCGGATCGACTCCATGTACGGGGGCGGAACCGTCTCTTTCAGGCCGGCGACCCATTTGCGGAACTGCGCCGGCGGCTCGACCACGACTTTGGCCCGCATCGAGGCGTGGCCGAAGCCGCAGAGCTCGGTGCAGATCAGCTGGTAGGTGCCGACCCTGTCGGGCGTGACCGTGGCCGTGGTCGTGATCCCGGGCACGTTGTCTTTCTTGACCCGCCACTCCGGCACCCAGAAGGAATGGATCACGTCCTGCGAGTGCATCTTGAACTTGACCTGGCGGTTGACCGGCACGTGCAGTTCGCCCTCGACGAACTTGTTGCCCTTGCCGGGATAGCCGAAGCTCCAGGCGTATTGCTGGGAGAAGACGTCGATCGTGATCGGCTGGCCTTCGGTCTTTTCGATGTCGTTCAGGACCTTCCAGCTGTAGCCGGCGGCGAAGAGCACGATCACGGTCGGGATCAGCGTCCAGGCGACCTCGAGCTTGGTGTTGCCGTGGATCGGCTCGCCGTCGGACTCGTCGCCCGGTTTGGCTTTGAATTTCCACAGCGCGTAGAAGAGCATCACCATGACCAGCGAGAAGACGAACGACGAGAGCACGATCATCACGTTGAGCAGATCGTCGATTTCGGGGGCCGCCGTGGAGGCCTCCTGGCCGTTCCAGTTGATCGACAGCATCACGGCCGAGATCGCCGCGGTCAGCGCAACGGTGGCGGCGAGCATTTTCACTATCGGGAGGCGACCCATCATCAGGCGGCGGGCATTCTATTGAAGCGGCGGCGGGAGGTTTTCCGCCCCCGCGCCGGCCGCTGCCGCCAACACGCCGCGCGCCACTCCTTCCCAGCTCCAGAGCCGCCGCGCGGTTGCCACGAGGGCCCCGCGCGCCGCGGCTCGCCGGTCTTCGGGAAGCTCGATCCAGGCGTTAAGCCTCTCCCCGATCGCCTCGACCGCCCCCGCCTCGACCGGGAAGGAGACCAGGCCGGCGGCGTCCGGCGGCAGCGCCTTCGCCAGCTCACGCGAGACCTCGCGCATCCCCGAGTGAGCGGCCGAGACCGGCAGCACGCCGCAGGCCGCCGCCTCGGCGGCGACCATCCCGAACGCCTCGGGGAAGGTGCTCGGCATGACCAGCGCCTCCGCCCCCGGCAGCAGCTCCGCGACCTCGTCGTGCTCGAGCCGGCCGATGAGCTCGACCGAACCGGCCATCCCGCGGGCGGCCGCGAGGTAGCCCGCGGGCGGGTCGGCGAGGAATGAGGCGAGGATCGGCAGCGGCGCCTCCTCGCCGCCCTCGAGGCTGCGCCCGAGCGCCGCGACCGCGCGCGCGTCCTCCAGATCGCCCCGGTCGAGCGCCCCCAGCAGCCGCCTCAGGCCGTCCTCGTAGGCCCCGTAGCCGGCGACCTCCAGCCGGGCCTCCGGGTGCCGCGCACGGACCAGCGGCCAGGCGGCGAGCAGCAGATCGACGCCCTTGGAGACGATCAGCTTGCCGACGAACACGACCCGGCGCTCCGCGCCTGCTGCGCCCGCGGCGGGCGCGAAGGCCTCGGTGTCGACGCCGGGCGGCCCGAGCCGGGTCTTCCCCCGCAGGCCGGCGACGCCCGGCAGCGCCCCCCAGAGCGACTCCGCCGTGTGGCGCGAACCGACCAGGACGGTGGTCGCCGCCTCCATCCCCTCTTCCGCGTAGGGCAGGAAGCGCGGATGCGGTTTGACCGTGTACTCGAGCGCCGACCCGTGCACCTTGGCGGCGAAGCCGCCGATCCCGGCGCGCGCGAGGACCGCCGGCCCCATGATCAGGTGGCCGGCGAGCGCCGCGTCGAAGCCGCCGACCCGGTCGGCCAGCTCGCGCACCGCGCTCACGTTGGCGTCGATGTAGCGCCGCAGCTCGGCCTCGCTCAGCTCGTCGAAGGTCTTCACCTCGAAGCCCTCGTAGGGGTCCTTTACGTAGACCGGCAGCAGGCCGCCGATCTCCGGGTTGTGGATCTCGACGCCCTCGATCCGCACGCGGCGGTCCTGGCAGAGCAGGTGGACCTCGTGTCCGAGCGCCGCCAGCGCCCGCGCCAGGTTGGCGGTGTAGATGTTGCTGCCGGTGCCGCGCAGCATGTAGCCGTGGAACAGAAGCACGCGCATCGTGCCGGAGAAGCTATTAAGGTTCCCGGCCGTGAACCCGAAGCAGCTCTTCCGCATGCGGGCGCCGGCCTCCGGCCGCGAGGCGCTCGCCCACGCCGAGCCCGGCGCGGTCTACGTCGATCGCGAAACCGAAGAGGAGATGGCGCCGGTGGCGATGGTCCTGCCGCTCGCCCCCTCGGCCTCGGCCCTCCCCCGCACCCCGGAGAACCTGCGCGCCTGCCGCCGCTGCGACCAGCTGATCGGGCTGGACGTCTCCGACTGCCCCTACTGCGGGCTGCGCCAGGAAGCTTATTATGGCCCGGAGAGCTGATCCACATCGACATCAAGAAGCTCGGCCGAATCGGGAAGAACGGCCCCGGGCACCGGGTCCGGGGCACTCGCCAGGGCACTCGCTCTCGCGGCGCGGGCTGGGAGTTCGTCCACGTCTGCGTCGACGACGCCACTCGCCTCGCCTACGTCGAGGTTCTCCCCGACGAAAAGGCGAGAACGTGCGTCGGCTTCCTGCGCCGGGCGGTGGCCTTCTACCGCCGCCACGGGATCAAGGTCGAGCGCCTGATGACCGACAACGGCGGCGCTTACCGCTCGACGATCCACGCCATCGCCTGCCGGGCCCTGAAGATCCGCCATATCCGCACCCGGCCCTACCGGCCGCGCACCAACGGCAAGGCCGAGCGCTTCATCCGCACGATGCTCGGCGGCTGGGCCTACGGGGCGATCTATCGCTCCTCGGCCGAGCGCACCGCGGCGCTACCCGGCTGGCTGGAGTTCTATAACTGGCGCAGACCACACGGCTCCCTCAGCCACAAGCCGCCCGGAACTCGCCTCGGCGAGCTGAAGCGGAACAACCTGGTCGGGTCTTACATCTAGGGCTTCTTCACGAGCGTCGCCGTGTAGAGCAGGCGGGCGTTCGAGTAGTAGCAGCCGTAGGTCTTGATCTTGCCGACGCCCTGCTGCGGGTGGCCGCCCTGGATGTCCTGCTTGGAGGAGCAGTGTTTGGGCGCGCGGCTGGCGCGCCAGGTGTTGTCTTCGGCGACGTTGAAGGCGAACATCGGCGCCCAGGTCGGGATCGTCAGCGCGACGACCTGGCCCTGGAGCACGGTGAGGGGGTGATCGAGGACGAAGATCGGGGTGCTGCCGAAGTACGGGTTGAGCACCTCCAGCGGGCTCTGGCGGACCAGCTTGAAGCGCGGCGGCTTGCTGCCTTCCACCGGGCGCAGGATGCCGATCCGCGCCTGCGAGGGCTTGCCGAGGAATTCGTTGAAGAAGCCGACCTCGTTGGTCATCTTTTCGCTGTCGGTGCGCGAGGGGCGCGAGAGGGTGATCGACCAGGCGACGACCTTGCCGTCGAAGGGCGCCTCGTAGGGCCGCGGCACGCCGCCGGCGATCGCCTGGAAGCCGGTCACGTGACCCTCGACGCGGCAGGGCACGACCTCGACGTTGTTGACGATCTTCCCCGGGCACGACGGCGGCGGCGTCTGGTCGGTCTGGCCGAGCACGACCACCCGGGCCGGCGCCGAGTCGGCCTCGCCCGGCCAGGCGAAGGCGGCGAGCAGGGCCAGCGCGCAGGCGAAGCCCAGCGCCGCCAGGGCGCGGCTGCGGCCACTCGTCTTTTCGGCTGCTCCAACCATGTTCTCCAGCGACAACCCGGGCCTGCGACCAGGGTTGCGGCCCGGCATTCTGCCGTTCGCCGCGCTTCGCCGGCCTCCTTCGCGCCACCTGCACGATCGCGGCCAGCGACGAACTGGCCGGCTGGCCAGATCCTCTAGGGTTGCCTGCCGTGACCGACAGCGCCGCTCAGGGGGACGATTTCATTCCGGCAGGGCTGGCGGCGCTGGGCATCGAGGCCGACGAGGTCGACCTCGCGGTGATGGCCGCCGTCCACGGGCTGCTCTGGCCGCCGTTGCAGGAGCTGCTCGCGCTCGACACCGGGGACCTCGACCCCGAGCGCTGCCCCGACCTCTCGAAGGCGCCGCCGCTGCGATCGCGGAGCGACCAAGCGTCCATATCTGACTCTTCGCGCAGGGAGCGCAGTCGGAGCCATGATGAGTAGCTCGGCGCTCGACCTCGGCCTGCGCGCCCAGGCCGCCGCGGTCGCCTCAGGCGAGGTCGACCCGGCCGAGCTGCTCGACGCCGCGCTGGCGCGGATCGAGCAGCGCAACCCGGCGCTCAACGCCGTGGTCGAGACCTTCCCCGAGCGCTCGCGCGAGATGCTCGCCGCCGCGCCCGACGGGCCGCTGAAGGGCGTCCCCGTCGTGATCAAGGACGAGTGGCCGCTGCCCTGGCGCGCCCAGCGCTTCGGCGCCGCCGAGCTGACGGTCCCCACCGCGCCGGCGGAGTCCGGCCCCTACCGCGCCCTGCGCGACGCCGGCGCGACCGTCGTCGGCGTCGGCAACATGCACGAGCTCGGCGCCGGCAGCACCGGCGCCGTCTCCTACTACGGCGCCGCCCGCAACCCCTGGGACACCGAGCGCTGCCCCGGCGGATCCTCGAGCGGACCGGCGGCCTCGGTCGCCGCGGGCCTGGTCGCCGGCGCGGTCGGCGCCGACGGGCTCGGCTCCGTCCGCCTCCCCGCCGCCTACTGCGGCCTGACCGGCCTCAAGCCCACCTTCGGGCGTGCGGCGATGGAGGGGCACCACATGGCGCCGCTGACGACGCTGATCGTCTCCGGGCCGCTCTGCGCCGACGCCGCCGACTGCCGCCTGCTCGGCTCGGTCCTGTACGGCGAGGAGCTGCAAGCCGGCGACCCCGGCGCGCTGCGCATCGGCGTCGTCCGCGACGACGTATCCGAGGACGTCACGCCCGAGGTCCGCGAGGCCTGCGAGGCCGCGATCGAGGCGCTGCGCGCCGAGACCGGCGGCGAGCTGCGCGAGCTCGAGCTGCCCGACCTCGAGCTGGCTGCCCTGGCCGGGATCCTGATCATCAACTCGGAGAGCATGAGCGGCACGACGCCGCAGCAGCTCAACCGGCTCAGCCCCGAGCTCAGCCCGATCGCGCGCGGCACGCTCAAGTACCGGATGCTGCTGCCGGCGGTGGCGACCGCGCAGGCGCAGCGGGTGCGCACCCTGATGCGGCGCCGGCTCGCCGCCCTGTTCGCCGAAGTCGACGTGATCGCCTGGCCAACCGTCCCGGCCCCCGCCCCGGCGCTCGAGGCGCCGGTGGTCGAGCTGCCCTCGGGCACGCTCGGCGCCGACCAGGCCAACGTCCGCGGCGCCGCCCTCGCCAACCTCACCGGGATCCCGGCGATCAGCATGCCGGTCGGGCTCAGCGGCGAGGGCCTGCCGATCGCGCTCCAGCTACAGGCGGCCTGGGGCGCCGACGAGCTCCTGCTCGACGCCGCCGAGGCCCTGGAGCGGGCCAGCGATCGGCGCTGGGTCGAGTCGCGGCCGCCGCTGGCGGGCGCCTCTCCGGCGGAGGTCTGAGCGCTTGCACGGCGCCGCGGCGATCTCGGTCGAGGGCCTCGAGCGGGCCTTCGGCGACGTGCTTGCCGTCCAGGGCGTCGACCTCGCGGTCGGCGAGGGTGAGATCTACGGCTTCCTCGGGCCCAACGGCGCCGGCAAGACGACGACGGTGCGAATGCTGACCACGCTGCTGCTGCCGACCGGCGGCAGGGCGACGGTCGCCGGCCACGACATCGTCGCCGAAGCGCGCCAGGTGCGCGCCTCGATCGGCGTCGCCCTCCAGGAGGCGGCGCTCGACCCGCTGATGACCGGCCGCGAGCTGATCCGCCTTCAGGCGACGCTACAGGGCCTGCCGGGCGGCGAGGGCAGGCGGCGCGCCGACGACCTGCTCGAGCGGGTCGACCTGGCCGGCGCCGCCGACCGCCGCGTCGGCTCCTACTCGGGCGGCATGAAACGGCGCCTCGACCTCGCCGCCGCGCTCGTGCACGAGCCGCGCGTGCTCTTCCTCGACGAGCCGACCACGGGCCTCGACCCGGTCAGCCGCAAAACGATCTGGGACGAGGTCCGTTCGCTCAACGAGGAGGGGACGACGGTCTTCCTCACCACCCAGTACCTGGAGGAGGCGGACCAGCTCGCCGACAACGTCGGCATCATCGACGACGGCCGCATCGTCGCCGAGGGCACGCCGGCCTCGCTCAAGGCCGAGATCGGCAGCCCGCACGTCCGCCTACAGCTCGAGGAGGGCTCGATCGCCGAGGCGGAGGAGATCTGCGCCGGGATCGGGCGACTGCTGCCGCCGGTCGACGCGCGCACCCTCCTGGTCGAGGTCGAGCGGGGCGCCGCCGACATCCCGCGGGTGGTCCGCGCCCTCGACGACGCCGGGATCGAGGTCGGCTCGCTGGAGCTCGTCCACCCCAGCCTCGACGACGTCTTCGTCGCCAAGACCGGCTATCACCTCGAGCAGGACGAGGATGAGAGCGACGAGCAGGCGGTCCCGGCGTGAGCGGGCTGGCGACGAACCTGCGGGTGGTGCGGGCGCTGGGGATGCGCTCGATCCGCCAGACCTTCCGCCGGCCGCAGCTGATGGCGCCGATCGTCGTCTTCCCGACGCTGCTGCTGGCGATCCAGACCGGCGGCGCCGGCAGCGCGGTGAACCTGCCCGGCTTTCCGCCGGTGCAGAGCTTCCTCCAGTTCATGCTCGCCGGGGCGATGATGCAGGCGCTGATGCTGGCCGGCAACAGCGGCGGTATCGCGCTCGCGGTCGACATCGAGATGGGCTTCACCGACCGCCTCTTCGCAGCGCCGATCTCGCGCTACACGATCGTCCTCGGGCGGCTCGCCGGGACCGGCGCGCTCGGCCTGCTCTCGGCGCTCTGGTTCCTCGCGATCGGGCTCGCCTTCGGCGCCCAGATCGAGGGCGGCGTGCCCGGGGCGCTGCTGGCGATCGCCCTGGTCACGGCGACGGCGATGGCGGTCGGCGGGATCGCCGCCGCGATCGCCCTGCGCACCGGAACCGCCAGCGTCGTCCAGGGCCTCTTCCCGCTCGTCCTCGTCGTCCTCTTCCTCTCCTCGGCCTTCTTCCCGGTCGGCCTGATGATCGAGCCGGCGCAGACGATCGCCGAATACAACCCGCTCAGCTTCGTCGTCGAAGGGGTGCGCGAGCCGATCATCTCCGGCATCGACGCGGCCGACACCGGCGCGGCGCTGCTCGCGATCGCCGGCATCGTCGCGCTCGGCCTCGTGCTCAGCGCGCGGGCGCTGCGCCACCGGCTGCGGGTGGGCTGATGGAAGCAACCGCCGCAATCCCCTCCTGGCGCGCCAACCTGGCGACGATCGGGGCGCTGATGTCGCGCGCCAAGAACGAGCTGCTGCGCGTGCCGGGGGCGGCGATTCCCGGCGTGCTGGCGCCGACGATCTTCTTCCTCGGCCTCAACGGCGTCTTCGGCGCCCTGACCCAGCTGCGCGGCTTCGAAGTCGGCGCCTACGAGAGCTTCATCGTCCCGGTCAGCATGCTCCAGGGAGCGGGCTTCACCGGCGCCGCGGCCGGGGTCAACCTCGCCCGCGACATCGAGCAGGGCTGGCTCGACCGGCTGCTCGTCTCCCCCGCCCCGCGCTGGGTGCTGCTCGCCGGCACCGTGCTCGCCGCCAGCGCCCGGGCGCTGATCCCGGGGACGTTCGTGCTCGCGATCGCGCTGCTGCTCGGCGCCGGCTGGCCCGGCCTCGACGGCCTGCTCGTCCTCTACCTCATGGTCGCCGCGATGGCCGCGGTCGCCGCCTGCTGGGGCTCGATGCTGGCGCTGCGCTTCGAGAGCCAGTCGGCATCGCCGCTGATGCAGTCGGGGATGATGGCGCTGATCCTGATGACCACGGCCTACGCGCCGCTGGCGCTGCTACAGCCCTGGCTCGCCGACGTCGCCCGGATCAACCCGGTGACCGAGGTGATCGAAGCGGCCCGGCAGGGATTCGTCGGCAGCGTCACCTGGGCCGAAACCTGGCCCGGCATCGTCGCCCTCGCCGGCCTGCTCGTCGTGCTCGGCGCCCTCGCCCTGCGCGAGATGCGCCGCACCGCCGCATGACCGACCGCCGACGGGCCGGAAATACGCCTATATGGAGGGTTGTAGGCCCGTCGGCGGAGGAGGTGCTGCGGCGGGGGTGGGTCGAGGGGGTTCGGGAGGGGCGGCGGTTCGCCTATACGCGGCCCAGTCCGGGGCGGTGCTCTGCGAGGTGCTGGTCAACACGCTCTGGTCGCTCTCGCTTCAGGCTCTGGGGCGGCCGTCGGCGACCCCGGCCCTGGTCGAGCGGCTCTGGGACGAGCGCCGCGGCCTCTTCCTCGACGAGGCGCAGCCGGGCGGCATGCGGCCCGGCGTCGCCACCGTCGCCGCCCTGGCGCCGCTCGCGCTGCCCGACCTGCCGGAGCGGATCGGCCGCCGCCTGGTCGAGCAGCACCTACAGAACGAGGGCGAGTTCCTGACGCCGGTGGCGCCGCCCTCGGTCGCCGCCGGCGAGCCGAGCTACGAGCCGGGCGGCGGGCGCGGCCCGATCCGCCGCTACTGGCGCGGCCCGACCTGGATCAACACCGCCTGGCTCTGCTGGCTCGGCCTGCGCCGCCTCGGCTACGACGATGCGGCCGAGCGCATGGCCGCCGGCCTGATCGGCGCCGTCGAGCGCGAAGGCCTGCGCGAGTACTACGACCCCAGGACCGGCAAGGGCCTGGGCGCCAGGGACTTCGCCTGGTCAGCCCTAGTGCTTGAGATGGCGCCTATCGAGGACAAATAGCCGGTTGGCAAGGACGCAGGAAGAGAGACGAGGGGAGCGCACTTCAGTGCGTGACCCGAAGGCGAGCGACCGAGGACGCCGCCAGGCGGCTATTTGTACCGATAGGTGATGCGCCCACGATCCAAATCGTAGGGCGATAGCTCGATCTTCACGCGGTCGCCGGGCAGGATGCGGATGTAGTGGCGGCGCATCTTGCCGGAGATGTGGCCGAGCACCTCGTGGCCGTTGTCGAGTTTGACCCGGAACATCGTATTGGGGAGGGCCTCGGTGATCTCGCCCTCCATCTCGATCTTCTCCTCTTTGGCCATGCGGCGGGGAGCGTATCCCAAGCTCGGGCGGGAAGTCAGCCGCGCAGCCGGCGTGCCCGCTGGATCGCCTGCTCGCGCGTGCCCACCTCGCCCGCGTACTGGGCGGCCTCGAGATCGGCGAGCAGGTCGCCCAGCTCGGGCCCGGGGGAGATCCCAAGCTCGGCCGCCAGCTCGTCTCCGCGCAGCAGCGGCCTGGGCGGGCCGTCGCGGTGCCAGTCGAGCGCCGCGCTCAGCATCTGGCGGGCGAGGTCGAGGTGGGCCTCGATCGCCTCGTCGGTGGCAAACGGGCCGCTGCCCCTGGCCGAGAGCCGGTCGGCGACGGTGAGCAGGGTGACGTCGGCCGCCACCGGCTCGGTCGCGCGCAGGTACTCGTGGACGCGGCGCGGCGGCAACGGCGCCTCGTGGACCATGAAGCCGAGGCGCAGATGGTGCTGCGTCAGCGCCTTCAGGTGCCGGGTCAGCCGCGAGCTGGCGCGCAGCCGCCGGCAGATCCCGCCGATCACCTCGGCGCCGACGCTGTCGTGGCCGACGAAGGTGACCCAGCCGTCGCGCTCGCCCTTGGTCTGCGGCTTGGCGATGTCGTGGAAGAGGGCGCCGAAGCGCAGCGCCGTGCCGCGGCTCATCTCGTCGGCGAGCGGCTCGGCGAGCAGCGCTCGCGCATCGGCCACGCGCTCGCCGGCGAAGCGCTCCAGGTCGCGCTCGACCTCCAGGGTGCGCTCGAGCACGGCGAGCGTGTGGCCGAGCACGTCGAGGTGGTGATTGGGCCCCTGTTCGACCCCGCGCAGGGCCTCGACCTCCGGCAGGACGACCGCGGTCAGCCCGAGCTCATCGAGCAGCGCGAGGCCGCGCAACGGGTCAGGCCCGCCGAGCAGGCGACGCAGCTCGGCGAGCTGCCGCTCGCCCGCGGGCTCGGCCGCGAGTGCGGCCTGCGAGCGCGCCAGGGAGGCGGTCCCGGGATCGATCTCCAGCCCGAGGTCGGTGGCGAGGCGGGCGGCGCGCAGCAGGCGCAGCGGGTCGGCGCGGAAGCTGTCCTCGCCGACCGCGCGCAGCAGACGGCGTTCGAGGTCCTCGAGCCCCCCGAACGGGTCGACCGGCTCGCCGCCGGCGAGCGGGACCGCGACCGCGCCGACGGTGAAGTCGCGCGCCGCCAGGTCGGCCTCGATCGTCGCCCCGCGCAACGCGGTCGCATCGACCTGCCAGGCGTGGTCGCGAGCCACCGCGCGCCAGGTCGCGAACTCGGCCGAGAGCTCGAAGACGTGACCGTCGCCGGCGTCGGCGATCGCCTTTGCCGCCCGCTCCGGATCGCCGACCGCCAGGTCGAGATCGGTCACCTCGCGGCCGAGCGCCGCGTCGCGCACCGCGCCGCCGGCGATCCAGACGTCGCCGCGGTCGCGCAGGGCGCGTCGGGCGAGCCCGACCAGCGGCGCCGAGTCGAGGCGTTCGGAGAGGCTGCTCACCCCTCCACCCTGGGAACGCGGGCGGAGATGCCGCAGGTGATCTCGTAGTTGATCGTCCCGAGGCGGCGGGCGAGGTCCTCGGCGAGGATCGTCTCGTCGCCCTGGGAGCCGATCAGCACCGCCTCGTCGCCGGGCTCGACCTCGGTCCGCGGGCCGAGGTCGACGGTCACGTTGTCCATCGAGACGGTGCCGACCAGCGGGTGGCGGCGGCCGCCGATCAGCACCTCGGCATCGTTGGAGAGGCCGCGGCGGACGCCGTCGCCGTAGCCGAGCGGCAGCACGCCGACGCAGGTCTCGCGATCGGCCCGCCAGGTGCGGCCGTAGCCGGCGCTCGTGCCCGCGGCGAAGGTCTTCACGTCGGCGACGTAGGAGCGCAGCGAGAGCGCCGGGCGCAGGCCGCGCTCGGCCGGATCGCCCTGAAAAGGGTCGAGCCCGTAGACGGCGACGCCGCAGCGGGCCATGTCGAAGTGCGCGCGCGGCTCGCGGAAGACGGCGGCGCTGTTGGCGGCGTGGACGAGCAGGCCGGGGAGCTCGCTCCGCGCCCGCTCGGCGAGCGCCGCGAAGCGCTCCAGCTGGTGCTCGAAGAAACCCTCGTCGGCGTCCGGTTCGTCGGCGGTGGCGAAGTGAGTCCACAGCCCGGCGGGCTCGAGGTCGGGGCTGGCGGCGCAGGCGCGCAGCAGGGCGAGCACCTGCTCGGGGTCGGGATCGCCGAGCCTGCCCATGCCGCTGTCGTACTTCACATGGACGCGGACCGGGCGGCCGTGGGCGCGGGCGCGCTCGGCGAGCAGGTCGAGGAAGCCCTGGCGCCAGGCGGAGACCTCCGAGCCGGCCTCCAGCACCGGGTCGACCTCCTCCGGCGCCAGCGCGCCCATCGTCAGCAGCGGCACGTGAGCGAGACGACGCCCGATCCGCGCCGCCTCGGCCGCCGTCGCGACCGCGAGCCGGGTCGCGCCGCCCGCCAGGGCGGCCTCGGCGCAGACCTCCTCGCCGTGGCCGTAGCCGTCCGCCTTGACCACCGCGCAGAGCTCGGCCTCGCCCAGCTCGGACTTCAGCCGGGCGCAGTTCCGGCGCACGGCGTCGACGTCGATCCGGGCAACCGCCCGCGCCACGCTCTAATCCTCGACGAGCGCGGCCAGCGCGTCGGCCCGCGTCACCATCCCGGCGAGGCGACCGTCTTCGTCGACGACCGGGAGGTGATTGTGGTGCGAGTCGGCGATCCGGCGGGCGACGTTCTCGGCGCTGGTGTAGTCCTTGACGACCACCGGGTCGGCGCTCATCAGCTCCGATACCTTGGTCGCGAACGCCTTGTCGAGGCGCTTCTCGAACCCCTTCATCGAGCCGACGAAGACGATCCCGCCCATGATGTTCAGGTAGTGCGGCAGATGCAGGTCCGACTCCTCTTCGCTCAGCACCAGGTCCGACTCGCTGACGATGCCGACGACCCTGCGGTCCTCGTCGACGACCGGGATCGCCCCCTTGTCGGTGCTCGCCAGCAGCTCGATCGCGCTGCGGGCATCGGCGTCCGGGGAGACGCTCGGCACGGAGCCGTCCATGATCTCTGCGGCGGTCTTCATGTGGCGACGAGATTATTCGACGGGGCCGTCGGCACGCATCCCCGCGGGGATCGAGTCGATCACGTCGGTCGCGATCACCGACTCGGCGGCGCCGATCCGGGCGGCCGCGTCGCGCCCGGCGCGAGCGTGGGCGAGGACGCCGGCGCAGGCGGCGGCGAAGGGCTCCAGCCCGCGGGCGAGCAGCGCCGCGACGACGCCGGAGAGCACGTCGCCGGTGCCGGCGGTGGCGAGCGCCGGCGACGGGAGGGCGTTGACGGCGGTCCGCTCGCCGTCGGTGACGATCGTGTCGTCGCCCTTGAGGACGACGACGGCGCCCGCCTCGCGCGCCGCCTCATGCGCCGCGGCGAGCCGCTGGGCCGAGACCTCGCCCGCCTCGCGCTCCAGCAGCCGGCCGAGCTCGCCGGCGTGCGGCGTGAGCACGGTCGGCGCCCCGCGCGCGGCGATCGGGGCGAGCTCGCCGGCGAAGGCGCCCAGCCCGTCGGCGTCGATCACCAGCGGGGCGTCGATCCGGCCGACCGCTTCCCGCGCCAGCTCGACCGAGCCCGGGTCGCGCCCGAGGCCGGGACCGAACACCCCGGCCGCGGCGCGCTCGAAGGAGCGCAGCAGCGGCTTCAGCGAGGCCGGCGCGAGGCAGCCGTCGCCGCCCGGGCAGCCGACCGACATCACCTCCGGCTGGCCCGCCTCGAAGATCGGCTCGAGGTCGGCCGGGACCGCGACGGTCGCGTAGCCGGCGCCGGCCCGGATCGCCGCCCGCGAGGACATCTGCACGGCGCCCGTCAGCCCGCGCGAGCCGCCCGCGATCGTCACCTGCCCGGAGCTGAACTTGGTCGACCGCGGCCCGCGGCGCGGCGCCAGCGCGAGCACCGCGGCCCCGATCGTGCCGGCCGACCGGCTCCGCAGGGGCCCCGGCCGGGATCCCGATCGGCACGACCCGCAGCTCGCCCGTGTGCCACTTGCCGGGGGCGACCCGGTGGCCGAGCTTGGCGGCGTGGAAGCTGACGGTCAGATCGGCCTCGACCGCCAGCCCCGCCGACCTCGCCGCTGGAGGCGTCGACGCCGGAGGCGACGTCGCAGGCGACGACCGGGGCGCCGCAGGCGCCGATCGCCTCGATCGCGGCCCGGGCCGGCTCGCGCGGCTCGCCGGCGAAGCCGGTGCCGAAGATCGCGTCGACGACGGCGCCCGAGCCGGACAGTCGGGACGCGAGGTCGCCGCTGACGTGCTCGGCCCCGAAGCGCTCCAGGTTGGCGGCGGCGTCGCCGCTCAGCTCCCGCGCCGGCCAGAGCAGCAGCGCCTCGACCGCAAAGCCGGCCTCCGCCAGGTAGCGGGCGGCGACCAGCCCGTCGCCGGCGTTGTTGCCCTTGCCGCAGACGACCCGCACCGGCCCCTCGGGGGCCAGCCCGCCGACCGCCTCGGCCACCGCCCGGCCGGCCGTCTCCATCAGCTCCAGCGACGGCACCCCCTGCTGCTCGATCGCCCAGCGATCGGCCGCCCGCATCCCGCCGGCGTCGTAGAGGGGGTCGAGCCAGGGCTCCACGGCGAACAGCCTACGCACAGTCGATGATATTTACAAAATGTCATTGTTTGATATTTTGAAAACATCATGATCTTCGCCACTCCCGAGCTGCGGCAGGACGAGCGCGACGTCCTCGACCTGATCGCAGGCCTCCGGCACGAGCTCCGCGACCGCGTCGCCGAGCCGCGTCGCTGGCTCGGCTCGCTGCGGAAGATGGCATTCGCCCGCGCGGTCCAGGGCTCCAACAGCATCGAGGGATACAACGCGTCGCTCGACGACGTGGTCGCCGCGGTCGAGGGCGAGCCCACCCTTGACGCCGACGAGGAGACCCAGCTCGCCCTGGCCGGCTACCGCGACGCGATGACCTACGTGCTGCAGATCGCCGGCGACGAGCGGCTTGAGATCGACGAGGGACTGCTGAAGAGCCTGCACTTCATGATGATCAAGCACGATCTGCGCAAGAACCCCGGCCAGTGGCGCCCGGGTGACGTCTATGTCATCGACCACGAGGGGAAGACGGTCTACGAGGGACCGCCGAGCGCGGAGGTCCCGTCACTGGTCTCGGAGATGCTGGAGGAGCTCCGCGACGACGAGAGCCCGGTGCTGGTCAAGGCGGCGATGGCTCACCTCAACCTCACCCTGATCCATCCCTTCAGCGACGGCAACGGCCGCATGGCGCGATGCCTGCAGACGCTGTCCCTGGCCAGGGACAGCATGCTCGCCCCGGTCTTCTCCAGCATCGAGGAGTTCCTCGGCCGCAACACGCAGGCCTACTACGACGTGCTGGGTGAGGTCGGCGCGGGCTCCTGGCATCCCGATCGCGATGCCCGTCCCTGGGTTCGCTTCTGCCTGCGGGCCCACTTCCTCCAGATCCGCACCCTGCAACGCCGCCGAGCCGAGGCGGAGGCGCTCTGGAACGGCTGCGTCGAGCTGGCCGAGGACAACGGACTGCCGGAACGTTGCGCGGCGGCGCTGGTCGACACCGCTTACGGCCTCCGGATCAGGCGCGGCAGCTACCAGAGCGCCGGCCTGGCGATGACCGGCGAGGAGATCAGCAACCAGAGCGCGTCCCGCGATCTGATGCGGATGGTCGACCTCGGCCTGCTGCGCACGGTCGGCGAGCGGCGCGCCCGCTACTACCTCGCAGGCGAGGAGCCGGAGGCGCTGCGCGAGGCGATCCGGGCCGAGCGCCCGCCGCGTGAGACGGATGACCCCTTCCGGATCGTCCGCGAGCGACGCCAGCTGAGCCTGACCTGAGCGCTACTTGAGGCCGACGATCAGCTTCGCCGTCGCCAGTTCGTCCTGGCTGGCGCTGCCGAGGGCGAGGAAGCGGATGTTCCTCAGGTACTTCTTCGCCTGCTTGAAGCCCTTGTCGGAGTTGGGGATCAGCGCGTCGGCGAGGTGCAGGGCCGCGGGGCCGTCGGCGAAGCCGCCGATCGGCGTGTCGCCGAGCGCCGCGACGGCGTCTTCGAAGGCGGGGTCGTCGGAGAGCGTCTTGCCGCCGCCGGAGCCGCTGGTCAGACCGGCGATCGTCGGCGCCAGGCCGTAGCCGATCGCCAGCCGGCCCTCTTTCGCGGCGACGACGAGCGGCTTGTCGCCGAGTTCGTCGCTGCGAATCGAGAAGCCCTTGTACTTGCCGCCGAGCGCGGTGACGCCGGCGACGTTCACCTGGCGCAGCAGCACGCCGACGTTTTCGATCGCTTCGGTCGCCTGCGGCCCTTCGGTCGAGAGGACGAGGGCGCCGCCGAGGCTGCTTTCGTTGCCGCCGACGGCGAAGGCGCCGGCGTCCTCGAGCGAGCCGGCGAGGCCTTCGAGGTCGATGCCGAGCTGCTTCAGGCCCTTCTTCAGCTGGTTCGGCGGCACCGTGTCCGGGATGCCTTCTTCGTCGAGGCTGTCGATCGCCTGCTGGAGCTGCTTGCCGAAGCCGGAGACGGCGACCGCGGCGAAGGCGTTGCCGGGGAGTTCGCCGAGCAGCGAGGAGGCGTCCCCGGTCGGCGCTTCCTGGCCGGCGAGGTCGCTGCTGAGCTCGACCGCGATCTGTTCGGCGCCGGGCAGGATGCTGGCCACCGCGGTCGCTTCGCTCGGGTCGATGCCGGCGTTGCGCAGGACCTGGCGCGCGGTCGGGTCGATCTGGCCGCCGCCCTGTTCGATCAGCTTGCCGACGTCGACGTAGACGTCGGCGAGGCTGCCGTCGGAGGCGGCGGAGATCGCCTCGGTGAAGGTGTCTTCGTCGGCCAGCGCTTCGCCTTCGGAGGCTTCGACCGCTTCCTCGAAGACCTTCTGGTCTTCGGCGACCACGAGGAAGTCGCCGACCAGGCCGGCCTTGCGGCCTTCTTCGCCGCTCTTGTGCTTCTCGATGAATTCTTCGGTCGCTTCGGTGTCGGTCGATTCGACGATCACGCCGAAGCCGCTGAGGTCGCCGCCTTCGAGCCGCTCGAAGAAGGCGCCGCCGCGCTCGCCCAGCCAGGGCTCCACTTCGCTTTCGAAGTCAAGCGATTCGCCGTCTTCGGAAGCCGAGCTTTCGAGCTGTTCGACGACCAGGTCGCCGAGGTTGTCGACGCCGGCGACCTGCTTGGCGATCGCGTCGGTGTTCGCCTTCAGCTCGCCTTCGGGCCGCAGCGCGCCTTCGACGAAGACCGGAGTCCCGGGCGGAACGACGGCGGCCAGGTCGGAGCCCGAGCTGCCGCTGCCGCCGCAGCCAGCGGCGACGGCGATCGTGAGGGCGGCGGCAAGCGCCGCGAGAAGAGGACGGGACTTCATGCGGCCCGGCATCCTACAGACGCCGTCGACAAACGATCACTCGACCGTGACCGTCTTCGCCAGGTTGCGCGGCTGGTCGACGTTGAGGCCGCGGCCGCGGGCGATGTCGTAGGCGAGCAGCTGGAGCGGCAGGATCGCGAGGATCGGCTGTAGGAGCCAATCGCTCGCCGGGATCTCGATCGTCTGCTCGGCGACCGCGGCGGCCCGCTCGTCGCCGGCGGTGACGACCGCGATCGTGTGGGCGCCGCGGGCCCGCACCTCTTCGAGGTTGGAGAGCACCTTGTCGAGGATCGGGCTGTCGGTCGCCACGCAGACGACCGGGGTCGACTCGTCGAGCAGCGCGATCGGGCCGTGCTTCATCTCCCCCGCCGCGTAGGCGTCGGTCGGGATGTAGGAGACCTCCTTCAGCTTCAGCGCCCCCTCGAGGCAGACCGGCAGGCCGATGTGGCGGCCGAGGTAGAGGAAGAAGCCCTCGTGGCCGTGCGTGGCCGCGATCTCGCCGACGTGCTCCTCGCAGCCCTCCAGCGTCGCTTCGATCTTCGAGGGCAGCGCCTTCATCTCGGCGACGAGCTCCGCCAGGCGCTCCGCCGGCAGCGTTCCGCGCAGCTCGGCCAGGCGCAGCCCGAGCAGGTACATCGCCGCCACCTGGGCGACGAAGGTCTTCGTCGCGGCGACGCTGATCTCCATGCCGCTGCGGGTGTAGAGGACGGCGTCGGCGTCGCGGGTCGCCTGGCTGCCCATGATGTTGGTGACCGCCAGCACGGTCGCGCCGCGCTCGCGGGCGAGGCGCATCGCCGCCAGCGTGTCCGCGGTCTCGCCGGACTGGGTGATGCCGACCACCAGGTCGCCGGGGCCGACCACCGGGTTGCGGTAGCGGTACTCGGACGCGATGTCCATTTCAACCGGCACCCGCGCCCATTCCTCGATCGCGTAGCGGCCGACCAGGCCGGCGTGGTAGGAGGTGCCGGCGGCGACGATCACGATCCGGTTGAGCCCGCGCAGGAACTCGTCGGAGAGCTCGACCTCGGAGAGGTCGACGCCGTCGTCGGCGGGCAGGCGATCGGCAATCGTTTCCGCGACCGAGTCCGGCTGTTCGTGGATCTCCTTCAGCATGAAGGTGTCGTAGCCGGCCTTCTCCGCGGCGGTCTCGTCCCAGTCGATCTGCTCGACCGCGCGCTCGACCGGCTCACCCTCCGCGTCGACGATCCGCACCCCGGAGGCGTCGATCGTCACGACCTCGTCGTTTTCGATCGCCAGCGCCTGGCGCGTCTCGGCGAGGAAGGCGGGGATCGCCGAGGCGAGGAAGCTCTCGCCCTCGCCGACGCCGGCGACCAGCGGGCACTCCCTGCGGGCGCCGACGAGCAGCTCGGGCTGGTCGGCGTGCATGGCGACGAAGGCGTAGTGGCCGCGCAGCTCGGCGAAGGCGGCGCGGACTGCGGCGGTGAGATCGCCCTCGTAGTGGCTGGAGATCAGGTGGGCGACGACCTCGGCGTCCGTCTCCGAGCTGAACTCGTGCCCCTCCGCTTCGATCCGCTCGCGCAGCTTGGCGTGGTTCTCGACGATGCCGTTGAGGACGATGTGGACGCGGTCGGAGCTGTCGCTGTGCGGGTGCGCGTTCTCCTCGGTGACCCGGCCGTGGGTCGCCCAGCGGGTGTGCGCGATCCCGGTCGTCGCCGGCGCGGTCGCGACGGCGACGCCGCCGGACGACGAGTCGCGCCGCTCGATCGCGGCGTGCAGGTTGGCCAGGTTGCCGACCGCGCGCACGCTCTCGACCCGCCCACCCTCGATCACCGATATTCCGGCCGAGTCGTAGCCGCGGTATTCGAGCTTTTCCAGCCCGGCGACGAGGATGTCCCGGCAGGGCCGCGAGCCCACGTATCCGACGATTCCGCACATAGGAGGCCGTACAGAGTAGACGGCGGGGGTGCTCAGGCCAGCTCTTGCCGCACCAGGTCGGCAAGGCGCTTGCAGACCGCCTCGGCCTCCTCGGCGGTCGGGGCCTCGGCCATCACGCGGACCAGCGGCTCGGTGCCGGAGGGGCGCAGGAGGACGCGGCCGCGGCCCTCGAGCTCGGCGCCCTCGCGCTCGACCGCGGCCCAGACGGCGTCGGCCCCGGCGATCGCCTCGCGGTCGGCGACCTCGACGTTGACCAGCGTCTGTGGCAGCTTCGCCATCGCCTCGACCGAGGCCAGGTCGCGATCGCCGAGCTCGCGCATCGTCATCAGCGCCGCCGCGATCCCATCGCCGGTGGCGGCGAAGCGGGTGTCGATGATGTGGCCCGACTGCTCCCCTCCCAGCGCCCACTCGCGCTCGCGCAGCTCGTCGAGCACGTAGCGGTCGCCGACCCTGGTCGTCGCGACCTCGATCCCCGCCTCCGCCATCGCCCGGTGGAAGCCGTAGTTGCTCATCACGGTCACGGCGACGCCGCCCTCCAACTCGCCGCGCGCCGCCTGTCCGCGCGCCAGCAGGGCGATCAGCTCGTCGCCGTCGTGGGCGCGGCCACCGCCGTCGACGGCGAGCACCCGGTCGCCGTCGCCGTCGAAGGCGAAACCGACCGTCGCCCCCGATGAGGCGGTGTGCGCGGCCAGGTTGTCGAGATGGGTCGAGCCGCAACCGTCGTTGATGTTGCGCCCGTCCGGCTCGACCGCGATCGCGTCGACCTCGGCGCCGAGCCGCTCGAAGATCGCCGGGGCGACGCGGAAGGTGGCGCCGTTGGCGCAGTCGAGCGCGACCCTGACGCCGGAGAGGTCGAGCGGGAAGGCCGCCTCGAGCGCGCGCAGATAATCCTCTTCGCCGCCGGCCAGCTCCCGAACATGGCCCACCTCCCCACCCGTGGTCGAGCTTTTCCCCGCTATGCGGTCATAACCTCGACCGCGCTCGGTGAGGATTGCCTCGATCCGGACCTCGGCCTCGTCGGTCAGCTTGGCGCCGGCGGCGCCGAAGAACTTGATTCCGTTGTCCCTGTAGGGATTGTGCGAGGCGGAGACGACCGCGGCGAGGTCGAGACCCAGCTTGCGCACGAGGACGGCGGCCGCCGGGGTCGGCAGGACGCCGGCGCAGAGCGCGTCCCCGCCCGCCTCCGCGACTCCGGCCGCCAGCGCGGATTCCAGCAAAGGCCCCGACTCGCGCGTGTCGCGGACGATCAGGACCTGCGGCCGGTCCGCCTGCAACGACTGCGTCGCCGCGCGGCCCAGAGCCAGCGCCAGCTCGGCGGTGAGGAACGTTCCGGCCTCTCCTCGGACCCCGTCGGTTCCGAAGAGCTTGCGCTCCGCAGTCAAGCTCACCCCGTCAGCGCTTGGAGAACTGCGGCCGCTTGCGGGCCTTCTTCAGCCCCGCCTTGCGCCGCTCCTTGGCGCGCGCGTCGCGGGTCAGGTAACCGCGCCGCTTGAGCTCGCCGCGGAGCTCGGGATCGACCTCGGTCAGCGCCCGCGCGATGCCGTGCCGCACCGCGCCGGCCTGTCCGCTGACGCCGCCGCCGTGGACCCTGACGCGGACGTCGACGCTGCCGTCATAGCCCGTCGTCGTCAGCGCCTGGCGGGCGGTCGTCTGGTGCAGGGGCCGGGGGAAGAACTCCTCGATCGGGCGGCCGTTGACCGTGAAGGAGCCGCTGCCCGGCAGCAGCGTGACGCGGGCGATCGCGTGCTTGCGTTTGCCGGTCGCCAGGTAACGCGAGTCGCCCTCCATCTTCGCCGGCGCGCGGCTCGCAGCCTGCTCCTCTTCATCGGAATCGCCGGCCAGCGCCGCCTCGCGCGCCCGCCGCTCTTCCTCTTCGGCTTCCTTGCGCGCCTGCTCTTCGGCGCTCAGCGGCCGCTCCTCCGGCTCGACCGCGATCGGCTCGAGGTCGGCGCCCGGAATAACGTCTTTCTTCTTCTCCTCTTCGGGAGCTTCCGCAGGGGGCGGTGGGTCCCCTGCCCCGACAGGACCCGCGTCCTGCGAGCTCTCGTCCTGCGCCTCTTCCGAAGTCTCTTGGTCTCTCTGCTCGTCGTCAGTCATCACTTGACCTCCATCGGCTGTGGTTTCTGCGCCGCGTGCGGGTGGTCGGGGCCGGCATAGACCTTGAGCTTGGTCAGCTGCTTGCGCGCCAGGCGGTTGCGGGGCAGCATTCCCTTGACCGCCTTGCGGATGACCTCCTCGGGACGGCGGTCGAGCATCTCGGCCAGGCTGCGCGACTTGATCCCGCCGGGGTAGCCGGTGTGGCGCCAGTAGCGCTTCTGCTCCAGCTTGTTGCCGGTCACGCGGATCTTCTCGGCGTTGACGACGACGACGAAGTCGCCGGTGTCGACGTGCGGCGTGTACTCGGGCTTGCGCTTGCCGCGCAGCGCGTCGGCGATCCGGGTCGCCAGGCGGCCCAGGGTCTGCCCCTCGGCGTCGACGACCAGCCAGTCGCGCTGGCGATCGGTGGGTTTTGCGACGTACGTCTTCATCAGAGAAAAGCCGCGGGCCAGGCCCAGCGGCCACGGGATGATAGCCGCCAACTCGCTTGCGCGCGCGTGGGCGGCTGCTGCCGTGCACCGGTCTATACTGCTCCGCCAGCAATAGCCGAATCCCAGCCGAGCGAAGGCAGGGAGCGGAGGACCCGTGGGGACCGTGCAGGTCCCAGGGGCGAATCGGACGAACAACGATCCGTAGCGCATCTCTTTCAGCGCGAGCCCGACAGCTAACTCCGCAGGCGAACGAAAGAGAGGGCACGTGGCACGCTGTAGAGCTGGCGCCGGGCCTTGGCTTGGCGGATCGATATCGATTTTCGCGGTGGCGGCATTGCTCGCCGTCTTCGCCAGCCCCGCCGCCGCCCTGACCGGCGGGGCGCCGACCCCGAGCGGCAGCGCCCCCGCCCCACCGAGCCGCAGCGGCTCGCCCGACCCGGCGCCCAGCGCCGGCGCCATCACCCTGCTCTCGGCCAGGACCTGGCCGCGCAAGTCCTTCTACTACGGCGCCCGCCCGACCCGCCTGCGCTACGAAATCGCCAGCGACCAGGCGAGCAACGATCTGCGCATCGACATCGTCGCCGAAGGCGGCGAAGTGATGAAGAGCTTCTACCGCAACGACGTGGCGCCGCAGACGCCCGACAGCGTCCGCTGGGACGGGACCGTCGCCGGCGGCAAGCCGGCCCGCAACGGCCATTACTCCTTCCGCATCGTCCCCCAGGCCGGCGGCCCGGCCGCGCGGCGCGCCCGCGCCTCCACCGCGCCGCAACCGCTCAGCCTCGGCTTCGACCTCTACGGCTATGCCTTCCCGATCCTCGGCGCGCACGACTTCGGCGGCGCCGCCGGCCGTTTCGGCGCCGGCCGTTCGGGCCACACCCACGAGGGCCAGGACGTGATGGCGAAATGCGGCACGCCGCTGATCGCCGCCCGCGGCGGCACCGTCCAGTACTCCGGCTACCAGGGCGCCGCCGGCAACTACCTGATCATCGACGGCAAGGGCACCGGCTACGACTTCGGCTACATGCACCTGCTCGAACCCTCGCCGCTGAAAGAGGGCATGACCGTCCGCACCGGCGAACCGATCGGCATCGTCGGCCAGACCGGCGACGCCACCGCCTGCCACCTGCACTTCGAGATCTGGACCGCCCCCGGCTGGTACGAAGGCGGCCACCCGATCGACCCGCTGCCCCTGCTCAAGCAGTGGGACGCGTACTCGTGATCGCAGTGTTCTGAGAACCTCAGTGTTCTGAGAACGATTCTCATTATCTGATACGGTCCCGGCCGTGACCTGGGCCGAGACAGCCATGCGACGCCTCGACGAGGCGGGCTACCGCAGCGGCGCCGCGCGGCGCGAGGTGATCGGGCTGCTGGCTGCCGAGCCCTGCGCGCTCACCGCGCTGGAGATCGACCGCCGGCTGGAGTCGGTGGGCCGGGCCAGCGTCTACCGCACCCTCGATCAGCTCGACCGGCTGCGCCTCGTGCAGCGGGTCGAGATCGGCGGCGACGCGGCGGGTTACGAGCGGGTCGATCCCGAGCAGCACCACCATCACCTGGTCTGCGACGAGTGCGGACGGCTCGCCCCCTTCAGCGACCGCACGCTGGAGCGCGCGATCGAGGCGGTCAGCCGCGAGGCCGAGTTCGAGGTCGCCGCCCACGACGTGGTCCTGCGCGGGCGCTGCCCGGACTGCAGGGCGGCGTAGGCCGTGCCCGCCCTCGCGATCCCCCTCGCCGGGCTGACGGTGCTGGCGACGCTGCTCGGCGGCCAGGTCGCGCTGCGGCTCGCGCACACCCTGCCGACCGTGATCGCGCTCAGCGGCGGCGTCGTCGTCGCCGTCGCCCTCTTCGAGGTCCTGCCCGAGGGGATCGACAACGTCGGCGATCCCAGCAAGGCGACGACGCTCGTCGCGGTCGGCTTCCTCGCCTTCTTCTTCGCCGAGCGGGCGCTCGTGCTGCACCATCGCGACGAGCCCGAGGAGGCGCGCTCGCATCACCACGTCGGCGTGCTCGGCGCGCTCGGCCTCTCGATCCACAGCTTCATCGACGGACTCGGGATCGGCCTCGCCTTCGGGCTCAACGAGGCCACCGGCTTCCTCGTCTTCATCGCCGTCGTCAGCCACGACTTCGCCGACGGGCTGAACACGGTCAGCTTCGTGCTGAGCCAGTCAGGCAACCGGCGTCAGGCGGTCAGATGGCTGCGGATCGACGCGATCGCGCCGCTGCTCGGCGCCGTCGTCGGCTCCTTCGCCAGCGTCTCCGACCACACGCTCGGCTACCTGCTCTGCCTCTACGCCGGCTTCTTCCTCTACATGGGCGCGACCGACCTGCTGCCCGAGGCGCACGCCCACGCCTCCTGGCGCAAAGTCGGCCTCACGGCCTCCGGCTTCGCCCTGATCTTCCTCGTCACCCGGGTCGCGGGCGTCTGAGCCCCCGCCGTTCGCCGAATTCCAGCAGCGCCAGCGCCAGCGCCACCGGCACCGTCGCCGGCAGGGTGTCCACGGCAAAGAACAACAAATCGAACCCCAGCGAGAGCCCCAGCACCAACCCCGCCCCGACCCACTGCCGACGGGCCGAAAATACGCCTATTAGGCGTATTTTCGGCCCGTCGGCGGGGAGGGCGAGGAGGCAGCCGAGGGTGGCGGCGACGAAGAGGTCGCCGAAGCCCAGCAGGGCGTCGCCGAAGTGGATCGCCTGTAGGCGCGGCAGGTTGCTGGGGGCGGCGGCGGTGAGCACTGCGTTGGGGCCCTGGAGCAGGTCGGCGACGACGAACAGCGTGTCGACCGCGGCCATCGCGTAGATCCCCGGCACGAGCCAGCGGGCCGGGGCGACCGAGACCAGCAACCAGGCGAGGCCGATGCAACCGAGCCCGGTCAGCGCCGTCGCCGCACCCTCGCCGAGCAGCGAGCCCGGCGCCGCCCAGGCGAGCAGAAAGGCAGCCGGAACCGCGGCGGCCCACTGCGGCCGCGAGCCGTGCACGAGCCAGCCGAGCGCCAGCGCCGCGAAGGGCGGCACGGCGACGAGCGCCAGCCAGGAGAGCGCCGTCGCCGATTCGCCCTGCCAGGCGACGATCGCAATCACGACGACGATCGAGCCCGCCGGCACCAGCGCCCACCAGGGGCTGCGAAACCCGTCCAGCCAGGCGAACCGCCGCGCCCGAGGCAACGCCACCAGCGCCGCCTGGACCAGGCTGAGAATCGCTATCGAGACGGCGAAGGAGGGCGAGCTACTCCCACTCGATCGTCGCCGGCGGCTTCGATGAGATGTCCAAAGCCACTCGATTCACGTCCCTTATCTCGTTGATGATCCGGTTGGAGACCTTCTCCAGCAGGTCGTAGGGCAGGCGCGCCCAGTCGGCCGTCATCGCGTCGTCGGAGGTGACCGCGCGGATCACGATCGGGTAGGCGTAGGTGCGGCCGTCCCCCTGCACGCCTACCGAGCGCACGACCGGCAATACGCAGAAGGACTGCCAGAGCCGGCGGTAGAGCTCGGCGGCGCGGATCTCCTCCTGGAGGATCGCGTCGGCGGCGCGCAGGATGTCGAGCCGCTCCCTGTTGACCTCGCCGCCGACGATGCGGATCGCCAGGCCGGGCCCCGGGAAGGGCTGGCGCCAGACCATCCGCTCGGGCAGGCCGAGCTCGGCGCCGACCGCGCGCACCTCGTCCTTGAACAGCATCCGCAGCGGCTCGACCAGCTCGAACTCGAGGTCCTCCGGCAGGCCGCCGACGTTGTGGTGGGACTTGATCGTGTCGGCGGCGTCGCTGCCGCCCGACTCGATCACGTCCGAGTAGAGCGTCCCCTGCACGAGGTAGGCGGCGTCCTCGAGCTTCGCCGCCTCCTGCTCGAAGACGCGGATGAACTCGCCGCCGATGATCTTGCGCTTGCGCTCGGGCTCGTCGACCCCGGCGAGCTTGGCGAGGAAGCGCTGCTCGGCATCGACGTGGACGAGCGGGATGCCGAACTGGCCGAACGCCTCGACCACCTGCTCCGCCTCGTTCAGCCGCATCAGGCCGTGGTCGACGAAGACGCAGGTGAGCTGGTCGCCGACCGCCTTGTGGACGAGCAGCGCCGCGACCGAGGAATCGACGCCTCCGGAGAGGCCGCAGATCACCCTTCCCTCGCCGACCTGGGCGCGGATCGCGGCGACCTGTTCGGCGATCACCGACTCGGCCGACCACTGCTGCTCGCAACCGGCGATCTCACGCAGGAACCTGGTCAGGACCTCGGTGCCGTAGGGCGTGTGGACGACCTCGGGGTGGAACTGGATCCCGTAGAGCCCCCGATCCGGCGCCTCGCAGGCGGCAACCGGCGAGGCGGGCGTCGAGGCCAGCGCCGCGAATCCCGGCGGCGGCTCGAACACCGAGTCGCGGTGGCTCATCCAGCAGGTCTGCTCCGCCGGCAGTCCGCCGAGCAGGCGCCCGCCGGAGTTGCGCAGCGCCAGCTCGGCCCGCCCGAACTCGCCCGACTCGGCCGCTTCGACCTTGCCGCCGAGCGCCTGAACCATCGCCTGCATCCCGTAACAGATGCCGAGCAGGGGAATCCCAAGGTCGAGCAGTTGCGTCGGGAACTCCGGCGCACCAGGCTCGTACACCGACGCCGGGCCACCGGACAACACCAGAGCCTTGGGCTTGCGCTCCCGAATCGCCTCAACGGCCGTGTTTGCCGGCAACAGCTCCGAGAAGACGCCGCATTCGCGAATCCTGCGTGCGATCAGCTGCGAATACTGTCCGCCGAAATCAAGGACCAGAACCTCCTCCAGGGCATGGG
Source organism: uncultured Solirubrobacterales bacterium (assembly GCA_963727465.1). GTDB lineage: Bacteria > Actinomycetota > Thermoleophilia > Solirubrobacterales > 70-9 > VRUE01. The sequence goes on from CAVSGL010000005.1 coordinate 27,244, forward strand.
CTCCGTCGGGCGCCATCTCGGACGACTCGGGGGCCGAGGCTTTCAGGAGTGCGTCGCTCACGCCCCTGCCAGCGGGTGGCGGCCCAGGGGGGACCGCCCCCGAGGACGCTTCAGCGACCGCAGGGGGCGGTGGGTCCCCTGGGCCGACAGGACCCGCTGGCCCGGGACGTGAACGTCCCTAGTCATCCGAAACCGCCACCCCCGCTGAGACGGCCGCGCTTCCGTTGGACCCCATGCCCACGGCCTGTTCGGTCTGTAGCTTCTTGCCCTCGCTCATCAGCGCCGGCGCGACCATCACCTCGGCCCGCTGGAAGGAGCGGATGTCCTCGTAGCCGGTCGTCGCCATCGAGGTTTTCAGCGCCCCCATCAGATTGAAGGTGCCGTCGTTCTCCTGGGCCGGCCCGAGCAGGATCTCCTCCATCGTCCCGTCCTGCTTGGTCGAGACGCGCGTGCCGCGCGGCAGCGAGGGATGGAAGGTCGCCATGCCCCAGTGGAAGCCGCGCCCCGGCGCCTCCTTGGCACGGGCCAGCGGCGAGCCGACCATGACCGCGTCGGCGCCCACGGCGATCGCCTTGGAGACGTCTCCGCCGGTGCGCATGCCGCCGTCGGCGATCACGTTGACGTACTCGCCGGTCTCGAGCATGTGCTGCGAGCGGGCCGCCGCCACGTCGGCGATCGCGGTCGCCTGCGGCACGCCGATCCCGAGCACGCCGCGGGTCGTGCAGGCGGCGCCGGGGCCGACGCCGACGAGGACGCCGACGGCGCCGGTCCGCATCAGGTGCAGGCCGGTCGAGTAGGAGGCGCAACCGCCGACCACGGTCGGCACCGGCACTTCCGAGATGAACTCCTTCAGGTTGAGCGGCTCGACCGTGGTCGAGACGTGTTCGGCGGAGATCACCGTGCCCTGGATGACGAGGATGTCGATCCCGGCCTCGACCGCGATCTCGTAGTGCTCGCGCACCTTCTGCGGGGTGAGCGAGCCGCAGGCGACCGCGCCGCGGTCCTTGACCTCCTGGATCCGCCGCCCGATCAGCTCGGGCTTGACCGGCTCCATGTAGATCTCCTGCATGATCCGCGTCGCCTCGTGCACCGGCGCGGCGGCGATCTTCTCCAGCTGCTCCTCGGCGTTCTCGAAGCGGGTCCAGATCCCCTCCAGGTTGAGCACGCCGAGACCGCCGAGCTCGTTGACGAGCACCGCGGTGTCGGGGCTCACCACCCCGTCCATCGCCGAGGCGACGAGCGGCAGCTCGAAACGGTAGGGGCCGAGGGTCCAGCTGATGTCTATGTCGTCGGGATCGCGGGTGCGGCGCGACGGAACGATCGCGATGTCGTCGAATCCGTAGGCGCGCCTCCCTTTCTTGCCACGACCGATGTCGATCTCCAAATCAGTCCTCCAGGCGGGATGGCGTTGAAGGACTGAGCCTACACTTCCGCGTGGACCTCCAACTCGCGCACCTCGACCTCGTCGAGCAGGCGCTCGACGCGGCGGCGGTCGACGGTTCCGGCGCCGAAGTGCTGGGTCGACTCGGCGCCGCAGGCGACGCCGTAGGCAAGGCACTCCGCCGGCTCGCGCCCGTCGTAGAGCCCGGCCGCGTAGCCGGCGAGGAAGGCGTCGCCGGAGCCGACCGTCGAGACCGGTTCCAGCGGTTTGGTGCGGACCTCGAGCACGCGTCGTTCGGCCCCTTCGCCGACGACGGCGAGGCAGCCGTCGGGCCGCGTGATCGCCGCCTCGCCGGCGCCGAGCCTGACCAGCTCGGAGAGGCCGTGGACGAAGTCGTCGCGGTCGGCGAACTCCTGGCCGACCAGCTCCTCGGCCTCGCGCTCGTTCGGGGTGACGACGGAGACCCCGGCGCGGATCCCCGCCAGCATCGGCTCACCCTCGGCGTCGAGGATCGTCCTCACGCCCGCGTCGCGCAGGTCCTCGATCAGGCGCGCGTAGAGCTCCGCCCCGGCGCCCGGCGGCAGGGTTCCGGCGAGCACGCATAGCTTCGCCCCGTCGGCCAGGTAGCGCAGCCGCTCGACGAAGCGCTCGACCTCCTCCGGGCTGACGGCCGGGCCGCGCTCGTTGATCTCGGTCTGCTCGCCCGAGGTCGGGTCGACGACCGCCATGTTGATCCGCGTCTCGCCGGCGATCCAGGTGAAGTCGGTGAGGATCGCCTCGCGCCGCAGCTGCTCCAGCACGCGGTTGCCGGTCGGCCCGCCGGCGAAGCCCGCGGCGATCACCGGGCGCCCCAGCAGGCGCAGGGCGCGGGCGACGTTGATCCCCTTGCCGCCGGCGACCGTGCGGCTCTCGACCGCGCGGTGGCGATGGCCGAGGCGGATGTTCGGGACCGCGACCGTGCGATCGATCGCGGCGTTGAGCGTGACCGTGAGGATCATCGCCGGGAAGCTCTCGTGAGGCGCCTCAGAAACACTGCTGCGACCAGTATCGCGAACAGCGCCAGCGCGATCCAGAGCAGGTTGTCTGCAATGCCGCTGCGCAGCCGCTGCCAGGCGCTCGCCTTCGGCAGCGCGCGACCGGCCCGCAGCGGCACGCTGGCGGCCCGCAGGCCGTCGACGCGGACGATCGCCCGCCCGAGCCTGGCGCCGCGCCGGATCGGGCCCTCGACCTCGCGCGGCGCGCGCACCGCGACCGAGAGGCGCTGATCGCCCCGCACGCCGACCGCGACGGTGCGCGCGGCGCGCAGCGGCAGCTCGCCGCCGGCATAGCGGATCGAGGGACGGGCGAGCGGCTGGCCGACGCGGACCGGCTTGCGCTTGCGGTACCTGGAGAAGCCGTATTCGAGCAGCTCCCGCGTCTCCTCGTCGCGTTCGCTCTCGGTCCAGGTGCCGAGCACCGCTGAGATCAGCTCGACCCCCTTGCGCCGGCCGGCCCCGACCAGGCAGTACTGGGCGCCGAAGGTGTGGCCCGTCTTCACCCCGGTCGCCCACGAGTTATCGAGCAGAAAGTCGTTGATCGTCTCGATCCGCCGCGGCGGGCGCAGGCTGCGCAACAGTGCCGCGCGCGAGTCGGCGATGCGGGCGAAGGCCGGCTCGCGCAGCAGCCGCCGGGCGAGGGCGACGAGGTCGCCGGCGCTCGAGTAGTTGCCCGCCTGGTCGAGACCGATCGGGTTCGCGTAATGGGTGTCGGCGAGGCCGAGCGCCGCCGCGTAGCGGTTCATCTGGCCGACGAAGCGCCGCTCGGAGCCGGCGGCGGCGCGGGCGAGGTCGTAGGCGGCGTCGTTGCCGCTGCGCAGGATCAACCCGTACAACAGATCGCGCACGCTGATCCGCTGACCGGGCCGCAGCTCGAGCAGCGACTCCCCATAGATCGGCGTGTACGGCGCCGCCCTGACGATCCGGTCCAGCGGCAGCTCCCGCAGCGCCACGTAGGCAGTCATCAGCTTCGTAGTGCTCGCGATCGGCAGGTGCCGCCGCACCGCATGGGATGCCAGCACCTCCCCGGTTCGCGCGTCGACCAACGCCCACGCTCGCGCCGCAAGCTTCGGCGACGTCTCGTCCGCGGGTGGCGCCGTAGGCGGTACCGCCCCCGAGGACGCTTCAGCGACCGCAGGGGACGGGGGGTCCCCCGCGGCGACAGGACCCGCGGCCGCAAAGGCCACGAGCACCAGGCTCACCAGCGCAACCAGTCGGCTGGCGCTCACCGCAGCCGGAGCTTTTCGCCTGAGATCAGGATCTGGGGATCTACGCCGGGATTCAGCCTGAGGATCGTGGCGACGGGCACGCCCGTCTTGTGGGCGATCGAGGTCAGGGTGTCGCCGTTCTGGACCACGTAGGTCTTCGGCGTTTGGCGCTTGGAGCGGCCCGAGCTCGAGTGACTCGGGTGATTCGAGCTCTTGGTCGAGCTCCCGCCGTCCCCGCCGCCGAGCGTCGCCGCGACCAGCACGATCACGACGACGAAGCCGCAGATGACCGCGGCGGCGGCGAGGACTCTGGCGGGTGCTCTGGAGCTCAGCCCTTGACCTTGGTCTTCAGCGCCGAGCCGGCGGAGAAGCGCGGAACCTTGCCGCCGGGGATGGTGATGCGCTCGCCGGTGCGCGGGTTGACGCCCTGGCGCGGACCGCGCTCGGCGACGTGGAACTTGCCGAAGCCGGTGAAGCTGACCTCACCTCCGCCGCTCAGGGTGTCGGTGATCGCGTCGAGGACGGCGTCGACCGCGTCGCTCGCGGCCTTCTTGCTGCCCACCCGCTCATCAGCTGCCAGTTGGTCCAAAAACTCAGCCTTGGTCACGTCGAAGCTCCTCCATCTGTCGTTGAGGTCGGCGGCAATCTAACAGCGCATTCGGCGTCATTGCCGCCTGCGGCGCGGATTCTCCGCTACGACCCGCTGACGGTCATCTCGCCGATCAGCAGCGGCGGGGTGCTGACCGAGCCGCCGAACGGCACCCAGCGGGGCTGCGAGCCGGCCGCACGCACGGCGCCGAGCATCGAGACGAGGTCGCTGGCGATCGTGAACTCGCGCACTGGCCCGGCCTTCTCGCCGGCCGCGATCTCGCGGCCGGAGGCGCCGACCGAGAAGACGCCGGTGACCGGGTTGACGCCGGAGTGCAGGCCGGCGACGTCGCTGACGTAGACGCCCCCCTCCGCCCCGGCGAGAAGCTCGATGAGGTCGGCGCCGCCCGGCACGACGACGAGGTTCGAGGCCGCGACGCCGGGCGGCGAGCGGTAGCCCGAGCGGCCGGCGTTGCCGGTCGAGGCCGCGTCGCCGCGCCGCGCCGTGTAGGAGTCGTGGAGGAAGGTGCGCAGGCGACCGTCCTCGATCAGCGCGGTGCGCCGCCGCGGCGTGCCCTCGGCGTCGACCGGCGCGCTGCCGAAGCCGGCGGGGTCGAGGCCGTCGTCATCCAGCGCGAAAGCCGTCGAGGCGACCTCCTCGCCGAGCCGCCCGGCGAACGGCGAGCGGCCGCGCTGCACCGCATCTGCGCCGGCCGCTTTGCCGAGCAGGCCGACGAAGCTCGCCGCCACGGTCGGGTCGAGCACCACCGGACAGCGGCGTGAGGTCGGCTTCGAGGAGCCGATCATCTCGGTCGCGCGCTCGGCGCCTTCGCGGCCGATCGCCGCCGGGTCGAGCTGCGCCGGGCCGCGGGCGAGGTCGAAGCCGAGGCCGCTCTCGCGACCGCCGTCGCCCTCGGCCAGGGCCTGCGCGTAGGCGTAGCAGCTCGTCGTCTCGTACTCGCCGCCGGCGGCGGTGGACGAAGCGATCGCGACGCGCTCGGCGCTGTCGAAGTAGACGGCCTGCTCGACCGCGACGACGCGAGGGGCCGCATCGAGCGCCGCCCGCTCCACGGCCAGAGCCAGATCGGCGACCCGGTCGGCGGCCCACTCGCCGCGGGTCGGATCGCTGAGACCGTCCAGCGCCGCCGGCTCGCCCTCGCCGCTCGGCGCGGCGGCGAACTCGTCCTCGTCCGCCGCCCGCGCCGCCTCGACCGCCCGTGCCGCGATCTCGGTCACGCCGGGCGGCGAGAGGTCGGTGCCGAAGCCGTAGCCGACCCGGCCGCCGATCCAGACGCGCAGGCCGAGACCGCGCTGGGTGGCCGCCGTGAGGCTCTCGACCTCGCCGCCGTGCACCCGCAGCTCGCGGTTCTCGGCTTCGCTCGCATAGGCCTCGGCGTCGCCGGCGCCGCTCGCGACGGCCTGCTCGACGGCGCCCCCGGCCAGCGCGGCGAGGTCGCTCACGCCTCCGTCCCCCCGACCGTCATCGCGGCGATGCGGACGTGCCCCTGGCCGGTCCCGACCGGGACTTTCTGGCCGCCCTTGCCGCAGATCCCGGTCTTCATCCAGAAGTCGCTGCCGACCGCGTCGATCGCCGCCAGCGCCTCGAGGCAGTTGCCGACCAGGGTGGCGCCGCGGCAGGGCCGGGTCACCTTTCCGCCCTCGATCAGGTAGCCCTCGCTGACGCCGAAGACGAAGTCGCCGGTCGCCGGGTCGACCTGGCCGCCGCCGAAGGAGACCGCGTAGAAGCCGTCGGAGACCTCGCCGACGATCGCCTCCGGCTCGGCCTCGCCGGGCGCGATGTAGGTGTTGGTCATGCGCGGAATCGGCAGGTGGCGGAAGCTCTCGCGGCGGCCGTTGCCGGTCTGGGCGACGCCTTCGCGGGCGGCGCTGCGACGGTCGTGCAGGAAGCCGACCAGGCGACCCTCCTCGATCACCCGCGTCCTCTGCGTCGGCGCGCCCTCGTCGTCGATCGCGTCGCTGCCCCACTCGCCCGGCATGCGGCCGTCGTCGTAGGCCGTGAGCAGCGGCTGCGCCACGGGCTCGCCGAGCTTGCCGGCGTAGACGCTGGCGCCCTTCTGCACGTGGTCGGCCTCGAGCCCGTGGCCGGTCATCTCGTGGAAGAGGACGCCGCCGAAGCCGCCGCCGACGACGACCGGCATCGAGCCGGTCGGGGCCGGGCCGGCGTCGAGCAGAGTCAGCGCCTTGCCCGCGGCGCTCTCGGCGATCGCCGCCGGGTCGCCGTCGAAGAGCTCGAAGCCGCGCGCCGCGCCGAGCGTCTCCGCCCCGGTCTCGACCCGGTCGCCGCGGCGGGCGACGGCCTGGGCGCCGATCCGCACGCGGGTGCGGTCGTCGCCGCCCAGCAGCCCGTCAGAGTTCGCGATCGAGACCTCGCGGCGCGCCTCGCCGTAGGAGGCCATCGCCTGCGCCACCTCGGCGCCCGCCGAGCGCGCGCGCTCGTCCAGCTCGCGCAGCAGCTCGGCCTTGCGCGCCGCCGGCACGTCCCCCGGCGGTTGCTCGACCGGCTGCGGGCTGCTCGCCTCGGCGCGCAGCGCGCGCGGCTCGGCGCGCTCGCCGCGCAGCGCCGCCGCGGCCTCGTCGGCGGCGCGCTCGAGGTCGGCCGGGTCGAGCCCGTCGACGTGGGCGAAGTAGGTCGTGGCGCCGCTCAGAACGCGCACGCCGGCCCCCTCTTCGGCTCCCGACTGCACCGACTCGATCCGCGACTCGTCGATCGCCATGGTGAGGCCGCCGCGCCGTTCGGCGAAGACCTCGGCGAAATCGCCGCCGTTCGCCAGGGCGCGGCCGAGCACCCGTTCGGCGACGGACGGGTCGAGCAGCTCGGCGGCGCTCACGATTTCGCCTTCCTGCCGGCGACCTCGATCAGCCGGCCCGCGGCGACGAAGAGCTCTCCGCCGGCGGCCGAGTCGGTGGCGTGGTCGTCGGCCCTGCCCCCCTTGTAGTAGAGGCGGGCGAAGGGACGGCGCGAGGCGCGGCGGCGGCGCATGTAGGCAGCGGCCTCGTCGGCGTAGCCGGAGACGCGGTCGAGCAGCACGCGGTGCGGCTTAGGCGGCGTCATCGGCTCTCGCCTCCCCCGCGCGCCCGTCGCCGCCGGCGGCGAGGTCGCGCAGGATCGAGCGCATGTCGAAGAAGGTGAGCGAGGCGAGGGCGAAGCGCTCGGTCACCGCAACCGCCGCGAGGCCGGCGTGGCGGATCGCGAATACCTCGCCCTGCTCGGTGCCGATGTGGACCTGCTCGACCGGCTCGCCGCCGGCGCGGTCGGCGACCTCGAAGAGCGCCGCGGCGTCCTCCTGCCAGCGGTCGGCGTGCCCGCTGCCGGCCAGCACAGCGCCATCGCTGCCGAGGATCGCGGCGCCCCGCAGGTCGGGCGACATCTCGGTCAGGTAGGCGAGCGCCCCCTCGGCCGCCCCGGGCGAAACCTGCGCTGCGCTGCCGTCGTCGGACATCTCGGCCAAAATACCGGCCCGTGTCCCTGGCCCGAGCTTCCTGGATCACCGTCGTAGCCGTCTGTGCGATCGCCGCCGTGCTCTTCGCGATCAGCGGCTACACCGGCTACACGATCACCCTGATCGCCGTCGGCCTCGCCGCCGCGGTCAATCTGCTGCCCAGTCCCTAACCGGCCCGGTAGGGGCCGGAGCGCTCGTGGTCGGGGTCTCGCAGCGAGGTCTCGGGCTCGACGTGGATCAGCACCTCGGCGCGGCGGATGCCGGCCTCGATCTCGTCGCGCATCTCGTGCGCCAGCTCGTGGGCGCGCTCGAGGCTGGTGCCGGAGCGGTACTGGACGTGGAGGTCGATGTAGCGGCGGGCGCCGGCGCGGCGGGCGCGCAGCTTGTGGTAGCCGGCGACCTCGGGCGTGCGGGCGGCGGCGATCGCCGCCTCGATCCGGTCCATCTCGGCATCGGGCAGCGCTTCGTCGACGAGCACGCCGGAGGAGCGGCGGACGATCCGCAGGCCGGCGGCGACGATCGCCGTGGCGACCAGCAGCGCAGTGATCGAGTCGAAGGCGACGACGCCGGTGATTTCGACCAGCGCGAGGCCGGCGAGGACGCCGAGCGAGGTGAGCGCGTCGGTGCGCAGGTGGGCCGCGTCGCCTTCCAGGGCGGGCGAGTCGTGCTCCCTCGCCTGCCGCGAGAGCACGCCGGAGACGACGAGGTTGGCGAGGATCGAGAAGCCCATCACGGCGATGCCGATCCCGAGCCGATCGACCTCGGAGCCGACGACCAGCCGGTGGGTCGCCTCGTAGACGATGATCCCGGCGCCGACCAGGATCAGCATCCCCTCGATCGTCGCCGCCAGGCTCTCGACCTTCTCGTGGCCGTAGGGGTGCTCGGCGTCGGCCGGCTCGTCGGCTTTGCGCACCGAGACGAAGGCGACGACCGAGGCGACGAGGTCGATCAGCGAGTGGACGGCCTCGGTGACGATCGCGATCGAGCCGGTGATCGCGCCGGCGGCGAGCTTGAGTGCGATCAGGACCGAGTTGGAGGCGATCGAGAGCCCGGCCGCGCCGCTCTTGGTGCGGATCATCGCTCCGCCGGCGCCGCCCGGTTGGCGCGCAGATGCTCGGCCAGGAGCCGCGCCGCGCGTCCCCGGTGGCTGATCTCGTTCTTCTCCGCCTGGCTGAGCTCCGAGTAGGTGCGGTCGTCCTCGGGCCCGGTCGCGTCGGGGACGAAGGCCGGGTCGTAGCCGAAGCCGCCCTCGCCGCGCGGCCGCTCGATCAGCCGGCCGTCGCAGCGCGCCTCGAAGACGTGCTCGGACCCGTCGGCTTCGACCAGCGCCAGCGCGCAGACGTAGTAGGCGCCGCGCTCGGACCCCGCCGCCGCGACCTCGCGCAGCAGCTTCTCCAGGTTCTCCTCGTCGCTGGCGCCCTCGCCGCCGTAGCGGGCCGAGTGGATGCCGGGGCGGCCGCCGAGCCCGACCGCGCCGATCCCCGAGTCGTCGGCGATCGCCGCCTGCCCCGTCGCCGCCTGCGCGGCGCGCGCCTTGTCGAGCGCGATCGCGGCGAAGCTCCCGCCGTCCTCGGGCGGCAGCTCGACGCCCTCCGGCAGTCCCTCCAGCTCGACGCCGGGAAGCAGTTCGCGCATCTCGCGCAGCTTGTGCTTATTACCCGTGGCGAAGATCAATCGGTTCTGCGGTTCCGGTTACCCGCTCCTGCACCTGGCGCAGCCTCGAGATGCCCATCTCGGCGAGGCCCAGCAGCTCGTCGAGCGAGGCGCGCGAGAGCGGCGTGCGCTCCGCCGTCGCCTGCACCTCGACCAGGCCGCCGTCGCCGGTCATCACCACGTTGGCGTCGACCTCGGCGTTGGAGTCCTCGCCGTAGTCGAGGTCGCAGAGCGCCCGCCCGTTGACCATGCCGACGCTGACCGCGGCGACCGAGCCGGTCAGCGGCATCGTCTCGATCTTCTTCGCGTCGAGCAGCTTCTCCAGCGCCAGCCGCAGCGCCACGTAGCCGCCGGTGATCGCCGCGCAGCGGGTGCCGCCGTCGGCTTCGAGCACGTCGCAGTCGACGTAGACGCTGCGTTCGCCCAGCGCCCTGAAGTCGACCACGACGCGCAGCGAGCGGCCGATCAGCCGCTGGATCTCGACCCCGCGGCCGTCCTGCTTGCCGCGCGAGACGTCGCGCGCCTTGCGGTCGCCGGTCGAGGCCGGCAGCATCGAGTACTCGGCGGTCACCCAGCCTTTGCCGCGGCCGCCCATCCACCTCGGCACCGACTCCTGGACCGAGGCGGTGCAGATCACCCGCGTCCTGCCGACCGAGATCAGCGCCGACCCGTCGGCCGACCCGACGAAGCCGGGGTCGATGTCCACCGGCCTGATGTCGGCAGGCGCCCTGTCGTAGCTGCGCGAGGCTGGCATGGCCACGAGTCTGTCACGCGCACGCCCGTCGGGGCGGCTCGCGTCAGGTGGCCGCGCCCGCGCTCAGGGAATCTGCAGCCGGCGCTCGCAGCCGGGGCTTCGCCGCTGGTCTCGGTCCGCGCCGCCATTGCAAACGTCGGGCCGGCCCGCGCCGCCGTTCAAGGCGTCTGCGCCCGCCTGGCCGAAGAGCCGGTCGGCCGCCGCCTCGCCGAAGATCTGATCGTTGCCGCCGCCGCCGAGCACGGTGTCCTTGCCCGCCTGGCCGTGGATGGTGTCCCCGCCGCCTTCACCCAGCACGACATCGTTGCCACCGCCACCGAGGATCATGTCGTTGCCGCCGAGCCCGCAGATCAGGTCGTTGCCGCCACGCGCCCGGATCACGTCGCGCTTGGGGGTTCCGAGAATCACGTCGCGACCGGCCGTGCCGTTGGTCGGGGGACCGGGTTCGACGAAGATCGTCGGAGTCTTGCCACGGCAGGTTGCCTTCCCCGTCCTCCCGGGTGGGTCTTCGGGGCCGTCGGGCGAGCTTGGGGGGGTTTCTTTTTCTTCCTCGATTCTTTTTTCTTCTTTTTCTTTTTCTTTCGCTTTTTCTTCTTCTTCGGGGGTATCGGGGACCGTTACGTGGACGGTGGCGGTGATGACCCTCCCCAGCATTTCGGCCTCCAGGCTCGCGCACTCGGCCGTGGCGCCGGGGTGGCTTTTGGCGCGGTAGCTGTGGAAATACCAGTGGGTGCCGACCGGAGGAACAAATCTAGGGGCCTGGAGCTCGTCATCGAAAGGCGGGATCAGGGTCGGTTCCGCGTGGGTCAATATGTCAGCGGTTCCTTTGAGGTATTCGTAGTCGAGCTTCCACCCTTGCGCGTTCGCCTGTTCGGGCCACTGAATGAACACGAACGCCTGGCAGTTCTCGGCGCCCGTATTGCCCGCTCGGAACACCGCCGTCGCCGGCACGTCGATGACTTTCGCCGCATTCGCCGACGCCGGCAACGCGAGCAACAGGCCAAACGCACAGACAACTACAGCGAGACGACGCATCCGTCCTCCTTGGGATCTTTCCCTACCGAGCATCCGCGCCATTGGAGCGCTCCCGCCGGTGCGCCACAAGCCCCGCGGCGCGAGATGGGCCGAACGGCCCAACCGGTCGGCCGGAGCGGTGTCGCCTAGGCTGGACGGCGGGGGGCAGCCAGTCGTGCCACGTTCAAGCCAAACCGCTCCGCGCCAGCCGGTCCCGCTGCCGGGCCCGTTGCGCAGCGCGCGCGAGCGTCCCTGGCCGATCGTCGGTCGCGAGACCGAGCTGGCGGAGATCGCCGCGGCGTGGGCGCGGGTCAAAGACGGCAGCGGGGAGACGGTGCTGGTGGCGGGCGAGCCCGGCGCCGGCAAGAGCCGCCTGGTCGCCGAGGCGGCGGGGATCGCCCACGCCGAGGGAGCGCTGGTTCTCTACGGCAGCGGCGAAGGCAGCACCGAGACGCCCTACGCGCCGTTCGTCGCCGCGCTCGCCGACCTCGACCGCCACGGAACGGAGCCACTGCGCGAGGAGCTGCGCAGCTCCTCGCTCGGCGCCCTGGCCGCAGAGCCGGGAGGAGAGGCTCTCTGGGACCTTGACGACGACCGGGCCAAGTTGTTCGCGGCGGCGCTGGAGCTGCTCGAACGGGTCACCCGCCACGGTCCGCTGCTGCTGGCGATCGACGACCTGCATGGGTGCGGCCCCTCGACCCTCGCCCTGATCCGACACCTGGCGCGGGCGGGGCGCGGTGCCCAGTTCCTGCTCCTGGCCACCTATCGCCCCACCGATGTCGACCCGAGCGGTGAGGTCGCCGAAGCGATCGCCGAGCTCAGCTCGGCGGCCGGCTCCAGGCACCTACAGCTCGGTGCCCTCGGGGCGCCGGCCCTGCGCGAGATCGCTTCCTCGCTGAACCCCGACACCGACGGCGCCGCGCTCGACCGCGCAGCGGCGACGGTGGCCCGCGAGAGCGGCGGCAACGCGCTCTTCGCCTGCGAGCTGCTGCGCGCGATCGGCAACGTGGAGGACCCCTCTGCTCGCGATCCGTCCGCCCCGCGCTCGCTGCGGATGCTGATCGTCTCCCGCGCCCATGCCCTCGGCGAACCGGCCTTCGCCTGCCTCTCCGCCGCCGCGGCCTGCGGTCGCGCCTTCACCCCGACCGATCTCGCCGCGGCGACGGAAGCCGGCGTCGAAGCGATCGAAGCGGCGCTGCCGGCGGCCGAGCGAGCCGGCCTGATCGCGGTCGCGGGCGATGGCGGCTACGCCTTCAGCCACGCGATCGTCGCCCACTGTCTCTACGAGGAGATCGAGCCCGGGGCGCGCGGAAAGCTGCACCGGCGCTTCGGCGAGCAGCTCGAGGCGGAGCCCGAGTTGCTCGCCGGCGCAGGTCGGTCCGCCCAGCTGGCCCACCACTGGTGGCACGCCGAGCCGGCCGATCGCGAGCGGGCCGGCCGCTACTGCGCCGAGGCCGGCGAAGCGGCGCTGCGCAGCTACGACCACGAGCTTGCCGCGAGCTGGTTCGAGCGCGCGCTGGAGCGGCGCGGCGAGAACCCCGACGACGTCGAGCTCTGCGACCTGCTGATCGGTCTCGGTGTCGCGCTCCGCTACACGAATCAAGAGCGCTCGCGCGAGTGCCTGCTCAGAGCAGCGCGCCTGGCCGACCAGCTCGGCGAGGTCGACCGGCTGGTCGCGGCGGCGCTCGCCAACCACCGTGGCTTCGTCTCCCAGGTTGGCGGCTGCGACCGCGAGCGCGCCGCGATGCTGCGACGCGCCGGAGAACGGCTCGCCGGAAGCGGTCCCGAGTCCGCCCTGGTGCTCGCCCAGCTGGCGCTGGAGCTGACCTTCACCGATCAGGTCGAACGCCGCCGCTGGCTGACGGAGAGCGCTCTCGTCGCGGCGCGCAGGTCCGGCGACCGCCGCATCCTCGCCCAGGTGCTGGTCCGTTCCCTGATCGCCCGCTGGGACCCCGACAACGCCGCCGAGCGGATCGCGATGGCGACCGAGAGCATCGAGATCGGAAGCGAGCTGGACGAGCCGCTCGAGCTGTTCCACGCCCTCCACTGGCAGGCGGTGGCGCAGCTGGAGATCTGCGAGGTCGAGGCCGCGGCACGCTCGCTGCGCGAGCAGGAGCGAATCGCCGGCCGGATCGGCGACACCACCGCCCGCTGGCTGTGCGAATGGTCCGAGTCGCTGCACCTGTCCCTGCACGGCGAGCTCGAGGAGGCCGAGGCCCGCGCTCAGCGGGCGGTCGAGCGCGCCCGGCACAGCGCCCAGCCCGACGCCCTCCCCCCCTACATCAGCCAGCTCTGCAGCATCCGCTGGCAGCAGGGGCGACTCGGCGAGCTGGCGCCGCTGCTGGCGCGGGCGCTGCGCGAGTACCCGGGGATCCCCGGCTTCCGCTCGCTGGTGGCCCTCGCCCACGCCGAGGCCGGCGAGGACGCCTCGGCCCACGAGGTGTTGGACGGCGACGTGGCGACGCGGTTCGCGGCGCTGCCACGCGACCCGTTCTGGATCGCAACCGTCGTCGACTACGCATACGCGGTCGCCCGGCTCGGCGACCGTACGGCGGCAGCCATCCTGCACAGGATCCTCGATCCCTACCGGGGGCGGCTGGCGACGACCACGGTCGCCGTCTGGGGGGTCGTAGACCACGCCCTCGGCCGGCTCGAGCTGCTGCTGGGCGAGGAGCAGGCCGGCAGGCGCTCGCTGCGCGCCGCGATCGACCACTACGTGGCGATGCAGGCGCCGCTGTGGAAGGCGCGGGCCGAAGCCGACCTCGAGCCGGTCGTGGGAGCCGAATCGTCGCTGGAGACCCGGGTCGCCGCCCTGGGCCTGACCGACCGCCAGGCCGAGGTGACCCGGCTGGCCGCTCGCGGCCTCTCCAACCGCGCAATCGCCGAGCAACTGCACGTCTCCCCCAGCACGGTCAAGCGCCACCTGGAGAACGTCTACAGGCAGATCGGCGTCGGCTCCCGCGGAGCGCTCACCGCGCTGTTGCTGGAGTAGGGCTCAGCAGACAGGCCGGGGGACGATCACGGCTCGGGCCAGACGCGCAGGCCGCGCTGGGCGAAGTGTGCATCGAAGGCAAAAGCCTCGCCGCCGCCGTCGCGCTCGATCAGCGCAAACGAGGTCGCGTCGACGTAGCTCCAGCGCTTCTCCTCGTGGCTCGCGAGGATCTCCCAGGCCTCCTCCTCCACCCCCCGGTCCAGGCGCACCAGCTCGATCGCCTCGCCGGCGCGAAAGCGGCGACCCCACTCGATCGCCTCCTCGCGCCCGACTCTCACCAGCAGCGCCGTGTAGGTCTCGGCGAAGACGTAGTTCGAGGTGAAGAGCGCCACCCCGTTCGAGATCAGGCCCGCCAGGACCTCGCGCGCCCGCTCGTGCTCGGCCTCCGACTCGTTGCGCAGCGCGACGAAGGCGCTGGTATCGACGAAGACCGACCTCATGAGCCGTAGAGGTCGCGGTCGAGTGTGCTCACGCTGGTCTCCCCGCGACCGCGACCGGGCGACTCCTCGACCAGGAATCGCAGCAGCGGATCGCCGGCTGGATCGGCCAGTCGAGCACGCTCGGCGTCGATCAGCTCGCGCACGACGGCGGCAATGCTGCCGGCCTTGCCCGCCCTCTGCTGGAGCCATCGGTACTGGCCCTCGTCCAGGTATAGCTGCGTCCGGTGCTTCATGCTGGAATACAGCATACGCCCCATGCCGGTCACCTTCTCCCCAGCATCCGCTGCCGCGAAGCCCCAGGGCGGGATCGTCGGCTCGGAAGGCGGGGCGGCCCGCATTGCGAGCCGCCCCTCCGCAACCGTCATTTGAACGCCACCTTGTCGACCGCCTCCTTGATCTTGTCGACGATCACCCCGGCGAGCTCGGTGCCCTGTTTGCCATTGAATCCCTTCATCGCGGCCACCATGCCGACCATCAGCAGGGAGACGAGCAGGATCAGGCCGACGTACTCGACCGTGCCCTGGCCTCGCTCGCCCGCCAGCCGGCGGATCGCTCGCAGTCGCCACTCGATCGTGGCCTGCACGTAGCCCAGCAGCGCATAGATCATTCGATGCCTCCTTCAGCTCGGATTTGGCCCGAGCGTTCAGGGCGCCGACGCGCGGAACAAGACCCGAATGGGCCAATTCGGCGGCGGCAACGTCAAATTTCTGTGACGGGCCGCCGACCGCCCCGGCGACGGGTACGCTCGGCGGCCAAATGCCGGTGCTCGTCGGGACCAGCGCCTAGCCTCATCAAGAGGCGCAGGGCAAAAAGAAACCCAGCCCCCGCAAGGGCTGGGTGAGTGAAAGCCATTGTAGCTGTCCCCGGCCCGGACCGAGGGCAGGACGTCACCACCCAGGGGGCTTCGACACCGAACCAACCGGGTCGGGTAGCTGATGGCGCCTGAGGTCCTCGGCGCCGAGACCGGCGTGCCAGTGCGAGCCGACGCCGACGTCAGGGACGAACGCGAGGCCACCGGCAAGACGGCGCCCCGCCGTCACGATGCCGACCGGCACCTGCTCGCGCGCCAGCGAAATCGGGAGCTTCAGGTCGCTGTCGTTCGAGACGACGATCACGCCGTCGATCCCGCCCTCGAGAACATCGTGCATCAGGTGCGTAGCCAGGTTGACATCGGAGCCCTTCTCCTCCCGATGGAGATGCGAGACGACGAAGCAAGCATCGGGCACATCGACGTGCGACGCATCCTTGACCATCACCGGCCACCGAGATCGAACGATGGTCGGCCCGCCCTTCGAGCTCGCCGTGACCAGAGGCGAGTGGCGTACCCGCCTGGCGAAGTTTCCGTACTCGATGCGATCGACGCAGCCGCTCACCTGGAGCGCCCTGAGGTATCGGTCCTGGTCTCGGGGAGTGCTTGGATCGTCAATTCCGCTTACCCGAGCGGTGCAGTAGACGACCCTGCCGATGCTCGCATCAGGCCAGCTGTTGGGTAGCCGCGATGCCACAAGCGAGCGAATGTCAAGCCATCGCCAGCCAGCCGCTCCCCTGCCGCAGATTTGACGGGCGCCGTAATAGAGATTGAACCCATCGACGTACACTCCGACCCTCATTGACTTGGACACTGGGTGGCGCCGACGCGCGGAACAAGACCCGAATG
Source organism: uncultured Solirubrobacterales bacterium (assembly GCA_963727465.1). Taxonomy (GTDB): domain Bacteria; phylum Actinomycetota; class Thermoleophilia; order Solirubrobacterales; family 70-9; genus VRUE01. Next base: position 43,426 of record CAVSGL010000005.1, read on the forward strand.
GGCCAATTCGGCGGCGGCAACGTCAAATTTCTGTGACGGGCGGCCGACCGCCCCGGCGACGGGTACGCTCGGCGGCCAAATGCGGGTGCTCGTCGTGACCAATTTCCTGCCGGATGCGGCTACGCCGCAGCGCGGGCGCTGGGTCTTCGACCAGGTCGAGGAGATCCGGCGCCAGGGGGTCGAGGTCGAGGTGTTCAGCTTCCCCCGGGGCTCAAGCCACTACCTGCCGGCGGCGCTGCGGTTACGACGCCTGCTGCGGCGCGAGAGCTTCGACCTGGTCCACGTGCACTACGGGCTCACCGCGTGGTCGGCGCTGCTCGCGGGGGCGCGGCCGCTGGTCGTGACCTTCCACGGCACCGATGTCCGCCACCCCGTGGTCGGGCCGCTCTCGCGGCGCCTCGCCTGGCGCGCCGACCTGGTCGCCGCGGTCTCCCGCGCTCTCTTCGGGCCCGAGGACGGCCGGCCCGGCCTCCCCCCCGTTCCCGGCTCGGCCGTGCTCCCCTGCGGCCCCGACCTCGATCGCTTCCGTCGCCTGCCCCGCGCCGAGGCGAGGCGCGAGCTGGGGCTCGACGCCGAGGGTCGCTACCTGCTCTTCCCCGCCGACCCGCATCGCCCCGAGAAGCGCGCCGACCGGGCCGCCGAGCTCGCCGAGGCCTGCGGAGCCGAGCTGCTCACCGGCGGCTCGATCGAGCCGGACCAGATGCCCCTCTGGGTGAACGCGGCCGACGCGGTGCTCGTCACCTCCGACTACGAGGGCTTCGGCCTGGTCTGCGTCGAGGCCCTGGCCTGCGACGTGCCGGTGCTCTCGACGCCGGTCGGGATCGCTCCCTTCGCGCTGGCGGGGGTGGCTGGCACGCTCTGCGCCCCGTTCGACGTGGCCACCTGGAGCGAGGCCGCCCGGGCGCACCTCGACGCACCCGATCCGCGCGTGGAGGGCGCGGATCGGGCCGCGGCGCTGTCGGCCGCGCGGATGGCGGAGCGGACGATCGTCGCCTATCGCGACGTGCTCGACCGGGACGGGGTCGCCAGGTAATAGATTGGGCCGCTATGAGTGAGGAGAAGCGCGATTCCGGCAGCGAGGACCTGGGCGCGCAGGTCGAGGCGGCCGAGCGGCGGCTGCGCGAGGCATCCGAGGCCGCCGCGGCGGCCGAAGAGCGGACGACGGCCGAGATCCGCTCGCTCGAATCCGACCTCGAGAACGAGCGACAGACGCGAGCGGAAGAGCTGGAGCGGCTGCGCCGCGAGCACGCGCAGGAGCTCGCCCGCGAGCGTGAGGCGAAGGAGACGGCGATCGCCGCGGCCGAGCGCCGCCTGGCGGAGATCGAGGCGCAGGCCGAGGCGGCCGAGAAGCGCGTCGAGGAGGCTCACAGGCAGACCGCGGCGGCAGAGGGCAGCGGCGCCGACAGCGACGCGCGCGCGCGCGAGGCGGCGGCCGCGTGGCTGCGCGGCCAGATCGAGGCGCTGCGGCGAGAGGCGGCCGGGCGATAGCTCCCGGCAGGAGCTCGGATGGACTCTAAGTGCGACGTCGCCGTGGTCGGCGGCGGTGCGGCCGGGCTGTGGACCGCGCTGCGCGCGGCTGAGGGTGGCGCCGCGGTCTGCCTGATCTCGCGCACGCCGCTCTCGCAGAGCGCCAGCTTCTGGGCCCAGGGCGGGCTGGCGGCGGCGCTCGAGCCGGGCGACTCTCCCGCCCGCCATGCCGCCGACACGATCGCCGCCGGCCGCGGCCTTTGCCGCCCCAGCGCCGTGCGGGCGCTGGCCGCGGAGGCGCCGCGCGCCGTGCGCGAGCTGCGCGAGCGCGGCGTCTCCTTCGACCTCGACCCCGACGGGGAGCTGGCGCTGGGCCTCGAGGGCGGACACACGCGGCGACGCATCGTCCACGCGGGCGGCAGCCAGACCGGCCACGAGATCACCGCCAAGCTGGCGGCGATGGTCGCCGCCGAGCGGCGGATCGGCGTGCGCGAGCGGACATCGGCGACCGGTCTGTGGAGCGACGGCGAGCGCTGCCACGGCCTGCTGACGAGCGAGGGGCCGATCGCCGCCGCGGCGACCGTGATCGCGACGGGTGGAGCGGCAGCCCTGTGGCGGCGCACGAGCAACCCGCGCGGCGCGATCGGCGCCGGCGCCGTGATGGCCGCCGCCGCGGGCGCCGACCTGGCCGACCTCGAGTTCTGTCAGTTCCACCCCACCGCGCTGGCCCTGCCGGGCACTCGCTTCGACGGGATGCTGATCACCGAGGCGGTGCGCGGCGAGGGCGCGACGCTGCTCGACGCCTCGGGCCGGCGCTTCACCGACGAGCTGGCGCCGCGCGACGCGGTCACCGCGGCGATCCTCGACCGGATCGCGGCTGACGCGAGCGGCGCCGTGCGCCTCGACCTGCGCGAGATCGACCCGGCCCGCTTCCCCAGCGTCTTCGACTCGCTGCGCGAGGCCGGCATCGACGCGTCGGCGGAACCGGTTCCCGTCGCCCCCGCCGCCCACTACACGATGGGCGGGATCGCGGTCGACCTCGACGGGCGCTCCTCGCTGCCCGGGCTGCTCGCGGTCGGCGAGTGCGCCTGCACCGGCCTGCACGGCGCCAACCGGCTCGCCTCCAACTCGCTCAGCGAGTGCTTTGTCTTCGGCGGCCGCGCGGCCGCCGCCGCCCTTGGCGAACATCCCGCGAGCGAACGCCCGGTGCCGGGAGACTGGCGCTTCCAGCCGCCGACCGAAGAGACCCGCGACGCCGTCTGGCGGCTGGCCGGGCCGCTGCGCCGGCCGCAGCAACTGCGCGAGCTGCGCGGCGATCCCTATCCGCTCGCGGCTGCAGTCGCCGTCTGCGCGCTCGAGCGGGAGGAGTCCCGCGGCGGGCACCTGCGCGCCGACCATCCCGGGATCGATCCCGCGCTCGACGGCATCCACATCGTCCTCGGCCCGGACGGGGGAACCCGCCGTGAAGAGTGGCACTGACATCGCGGTCGAGGTTTTCCCCGCCATCCGGTCAAAACCTCGAGCGCGCTCGCTAGCGTCGGGGGGACGATGCTGCTTGGCGTAGACGTTGGCGGGACCTTCACCGACGCCGTCCTCTTCGACGGCGAGACCGTGCACACGGCGAAGCTGCCGACGACGCCCGAGGACCAGTCGGTCGCGGTGATCGGCGCGGTCGGGGAGGTCCTGCGACGCGCCGGCGCCGAGCCGGCGGCGGTCGAGTCCTTCGCCCACGGGATGACGGTCGGCACCAACGCGCTGCTCGAGGAACGCGGCGCCCGCACCGCCCTGATCGCCACCGAGGGTTTCGCCGATCTGCTCGAGATCGGCCGCCAGGACCGGCCCGAGCTCTACCGCCTCTGCCAGCCGAAGCCGGCGCCGCTGGTCGAGCCGGAGTTGCGCTTCGGGGCGCGCGAGCGCAACGGCCCGGACGGCGAGGTCGAGCCGCTCGCGCCGGGCGAGGCGGAGCGGCTGGCGGAGCTGGTGCGCGCGAGCGGCGCCGAGTCGGTCGCGGTCTGCCTGCTCTTCTCCTACCTCGACCCGGCGCACGAGCGCGCGGTCGCGGCGCAGCTTCGGCAGGCGCTGCCGGGCACCCACGTCTCCGTCTCGCACGAGGTCCTGCCGCGCTTCCGCGAGTACGAGCGCTGCTCGACGACGACGATCGACGCCTACCTCTCGCCCCTGCTCGACCGCTACCTGGGGCGGCTCGGCGAGGCGGCCGGCGAGGCCGGCCTGCCGCAGCCGCTGGTGATGCAGTCCTCGGGCGGCGTCGCCGCCGCGACGGAGGCGGCGCGGGCCGGCGCCTGGAGCGTCCTCTCCGGACCGGCCGGCGGCGCCGTCGGCGCCGGCCTGCTGGCACGGGCGGCCGGCGACGGCAACGCGCTCGGCCTCGACATGGGCGGCACCTCCTGCGACGTCTGCGTGGTCGAGGGCGGCGAGGTGCGGCGGACCGACTCGCGCCAGATCGACGGCCGCACGATCCAGTTGCCGATGGTCGACGTGCACACGGTCGGCGCCGGCGGCGGCTCGATCGGCTGGCGCGACGCCGGCGGCGCGCTGCGAGTCGGACCGCGCTCGGCGGGCGCCGTGCCGGGGCCCGCCTGCTACGGCCACGGCGGCGCCGAGCCCACCGTGACCGACGCCAACCTGCTGCTCGGCAATCTCGCCCCCGACTCGACCCTCGCCGGCGGGGTCGCGCTCGACCTCGACGCGGCACGCGCGGCGGTCCGGGGCTTGGCCGGGTCGCTCGGCATGGACGAGGTGGAGACCGCGGAGGGAATCCTGCGGGTCGCCAACCAAGAGATGGTGCGGGCGCTGCGCGTGGTCACGGTCGAGCGCGGCGTCGACCCGCGCCGCTTCGCCCTGCTGCCGTTCGGCGGCGCCGGCCCGATGCACGCCGCGGCGATCGCCGCCGAGCTCGAGATCGAGCGCATCCTCTGCCCGCGCGCCGGCGGGGTCCTCTCCGCGCTCGGCCTCTGCGCCTCCGACCGCCGCCGCGACACGACCCGCACGGTGATGCTCGCCGGCGAGGACTTCAGCGCCGAACGCATCGCCGCCGAGGTCGACGAGCTGATCGCGCGGCTCGACGGCGAGCTCGACGCGGGCGAGCCCGAGGTCGTCTACGAGCTGCGCTACGCGGGCCAGGCCTTCGAGCTGCCGGTCCCCGGCGACACGCGCCCCGACCCGGCCGACCTGGCCGCCCGCTTCGAGCGCGAGCACGAGCGCCGCTACGGCCACCGCGACCCCGATGGCGAGGTGGTCCTCGTCCACATCCGTCTGGCCCTGGTCGCACCGGGGCCGCGTCCCCGTCCCGCGGCCGCGGAGGGGGAGCTGGAAGAGCTGAGCCGCTCGGTCCGCTTCAACGGCGAGTGGGTCGAGACGCCCGTCCTGCGCGGCGAGCCCGCCGCCGGCGTCGAGGCCGAGGGTCCGGTCGTCTTCGAGCTGCCCGAGACGACCTTCGTCCTGCCGCCCGGCTGGCACGCCCGTGTGGACGACACCGGCACGATCGGAGCCCAGGTGTGGCGACTTTCCCCCACGTTTTCGGGGGGTAAGTCGCCACAGGAGGGGACGTGAGCCTCGACCCGGTCAGCCTCCAGGTGATGGTCGGCGGCCTGCGCGCCGCCTGCGACGAGATGGGCGCGGCGCTGATCCGCTCTGCCTACTCGGCCAACATCAAGGAGCGCCACGACTGCTCCACGGCGCTCTTCGACCGCGGCGGCGAGCTGGTGATGCAGGCCGAGCACATCCCCGTCCACCTCGGCTCGATGCCCGATGCGGTCGCCGTCGTGCTCGGCGAGGAGCATCGGCCGGAGAGCGAATGGATCCTCAACGACCCCTACCGCGGCGGCACCCACCTGCCCGACATCACCCTGATCCGGCCCGTCTTCATCGCCGGCGAGCTGTTCGGCTTCGCCGCCTGCCGCGCCCACCACGCCGACATCGGCGGCCCGACGCCGGCGGGGATGCCGGCCCGCTCGCGCACGCTCGACGAAGAGGGCGTCGTGATCCCGCCCACGCGGGTCACGCAGGGGGAGCTCAAGCGCCTCGCCGCGCAGATGCGCGCGCCGCGCCAGCGCCTCGCCGACCTGCGCGCCCAGGCCGCCGCCAACCGGCTCGGCGAGCTGCGGCTCGGCGAGCTTGCCGAGCGCCACGGCCCGGAGCTGCTGAGCGCCGGCATGGGCGAGATCCTCGCCTACGCCGAGCGCCGCACCCGGGCCGCCCTGGCCGCGCTGCCGGACGGCGAGTACGCGGCCGAGGACGTGCTCGAGGACGACGCCGATGGCGAGCCGCACGACGTCGTCCTGCGCCTGCGCGCCGAGATCCAGGGCGACCGGCTGCTGCTCGACTTCGGCGGCACCGACGCGCAGATCGACGGCAACCTCAACTGCCCGCTCTCGGTGACCAAATCGGCCGCCTTCTTCGCCGTCCGCGTGCTCACCGACCCCGACGCGCCGCCCTGCGCCGGCGCCTACCGGCCGATCGAGGTGCGGGCGCCGCGGGGCTGCCTGCTCAACGCCGAGTTCCCGGCCGCGGTCGCGGCGGGCAACGTCGAGACCTCGAGCCGGGTCGCCGACCTGACGATCGCGGCGCTCGGCGGGGCGCGGCCGGTGCCGGCGCAGGGACAGGGGACGATGAACAACCTGACCCTGTCCGGCGAGGGCTTCACCTACTACGAGACGCTCGGCGGCGGCCAGGGAGCGTGCCCCGGCGCGGACGGCCCGAGCGCGATCCATGTGGCGATGTCGAACACGCTCAACACGCCGGTCGAGGCGCTCGAGACCGAGTTCCCGCTGCGCGTGCGCGAGCTCGGCCTGCGGGAGCGCAGCGGCGGCGCCGGCCGCCACGGCGGCGGCGCCGGAATCGTGCGCGAACTGGAAGCGCTGGCGCCGATGCGCTACACGCTGATCGGCGAGCGCCGCCGCCACCCTCCGCGCGGCCGCGACGGCGGCGCGGACGGCGCGATCGGGCGCGATACGCTCAACGGCCAGCACCTGCCGGGCAAGAGCGAGGGCGAGCTGCGCGCGGGCGACCGACTGCGGATCGAGACGCCGGGCGGCGCCGGAATTGGCTCATCGCAGCGGAAATTGGACGGATGAGCCGATAAATCGGCAGTTAATTTGGCGATTTCGGCCGCCTCGTCTAGAATGCGCGTCCTTGGGCGGGGCTCTCGCCTGGACAGGGGTCCGAGGCACCCCCCACCCGGTCAAAGATTTACCGGCCTTCGCTGGACGACTTCAATATGCCGATCGCTTTAAAGGAATGGGCTGTAACCGTGCGCGCCCTCGCGGAGGGCGAGCAGCTGCTGACCCTGCGCAAGGGCGGGATCCGCGAGGACAACAAGCACTTCGAGCTCGACCACGAACGCTTCTTCCTCTACCCGACCTTCGATCACCAGCGCAACAACCTGGTCCGCGAGTCGCATCACCCGGAGCTGCGCCGGGCGCTCGAGGAGGGCGTCTGGCCCGATGAGGAGCCGCCCCCGGGCGCGCTGATCCAGGACGGCGGCATCCCCCAGCCCGACCGCGTGCGGCTGCGCTGCTGGGCCGAGGTGACCGACCACATCACGGTCACCAACCCGCGAATCGTTGACGACCTCTCCCCCTATTACGTCTGGACCCCGGACTACGCGGAGAAGCGGCTCAACTGGAAGCGCCGCCACCCGCTGCACATCCTCCTGCTGCGGGTCCACCGCATCCCGCGGCCGGTCACCGTGCGGGTCCGCGAGGAGTACCACGGCTGCCGCTCCTGGGTCGAGATCGACCGCGACCTGCCCTTCGAGGGCACCCCGGTGATGGCCGACGAGGAGTTCGACCGCGCAAGGTCCGAGATCCACGGCGTTTGCACCGCCTCCGAGCCGGTCCTGGTCTAAGGCCGTCTGACCGGCGCATATCTGCGTCTTCGGTCGCTCGCGTGCAGAGCACGCCGCGCTCCCTGGATTCTTGATCTGCTTGGTCACACGGCCTTAGTAGGCTCGTGCCATGCCGTGGGTGGAGACGCATTCCCTGAGCTTCACCGCGCGGCACGACAGCGGCGACGCCGCATTCGCCGAGCGGACGCTGGACCGGATGGAGGAACTGCGGCTGCGGCTCGAGGACCGCTTCGAGACGGTGCCGGGCGAGGTGACCGTCGTCATCCACACGAGCCCGGCGATGCTCGCCCTCGCCCACCCCTTCCTGCCCGCGGCGCGCTGGTCGGCGGCCCCGGCCGGTCGTCGCTACCTCGCCGGCTGGGCGATGGCGACCGAGCTGCACGTGCTCAACGACCCGCACATGGAGAAGCGCGCCGCCGGCGACGATTCCCGGGAGGCCCTGCGCGGCACCGCCGAGCGACTCTACGCGCAGCTCGTGATCGCCGCCAACAACGCCGCCCTCCCCCCCTCCTGGACGCCGCGCCGCTTCGCCCGCTACCTCGGCTGGGCCTGGCTGGTCGAGGGCGCCGCCCAGTACTTCGCCCGCCAGGTCGGCCTCTACCGGGCGGCGGTGATCCGGCGGCTGCGCGAGAGTCGCGGACCCTCCTTTCCCCCTTCGCGGCGCGACGCCGTGATCCTCGGCGGCACGATCTTCGACCTGCTGGAGACCGAACGCGGCCCCGACGCCTGCGAGCGGCTCGCCCTCAACCTCCTGCCCGGCGGCTCGGCGCCGACTTTGGAAGCGGCCTTCGACGCCCGCGCCGGCGAGATCGAGGCCGCCTGGCGCGACCACCTGCGCGCAATCGCCCACCCCTCTCAACCGCCCAGATGAAGCATTGTGTCCCCTGGAGGGGACACAATGCTTCATCTGGGCCGGGCGCCCTCAGTCCTGGGTGGCCAGGGTGCGCTCGAAGCCGGTCCAGAGCGCGTTCATCGCCGTGGCCACGACCCGCTCGCGCGGCACCTCCGGGTGCTCGGACCACCAGACCGCGAGGCCCTGGAGAACCCCGCGGAGCACGACCCAGACCATTTCGATCCCCTCGCCGCTGACCGAGCCGGCGACGTTCTCGGCGCCCGGCTGGACGGCGAAGAGCGGCAGGATCGCCTCGCGGCTGCGCGCCGCGACCTCGGTATGGATCGCCTCGATCTCCGGGTCGGTGCTGTAGCGGAAGAGGACGCGGCCGGCGAACGGGTGCGCCTCGACGTAGGCGAACCAGGCGTCGAAGGACTCGGCGACGCGTCGCTCCAACGGCCCCTCGGCAGCGAAGTGCTCGCCCCAGACCTGGCGCAGCCCGGCGAAGTGGCGCTCGAGCAGGTGCCGGTAGAGCTCCCGCTTTGACTCGAAGTGTTCGTAGACGACGGGCGGGGTGACGCCGGCGGCGCGCGCGATCTGCTCGACCGAGGCGCCCCGGTAGCCGCGCTCGGCGAAGAGCGTCGCGGCGGCGTCGGCGATCACCTCGCGCCGCGCGGCGGCGCTCATGCGACGGCGCGTCTTGGGGGGATCTTGGGCGTCGGTTGACAACCTAATCTCGACTAAGTACGGTTCGCCAGCTTCCTAATCACCGCTAGGTTAGCTCTCGACCAGGAGGGACAAACGCCATGATCGTCTCCGTGCACCTCGCCGACGTCGGCCCGCTGCGCGCCCAGCGGCTGCTCTTCGACGGTCCGAGCCCGGAGACGGTCCCCGGCATGGTCTCGGCCGAAACCGCGATCACCGCGCCGCTCGGCGAGCGGCTGCCCCGCCCAAACCTCGGCCGGATCGGCCTGATCGCCGCCTGGGAGGGCGACGACGCGATCGACCGCTTTCTCGCCACGCATGGCGACGGCCGGCGGCTGGCGGGCGGCTGGCACGTCCGCCTGCAGCCCCTGCGCTGCTTCGGCTCGTGGGCGGCGATGCCGGGGCTGCCGGGCGAGGAGCAGCCGGTGGAGCGACGACGAGCCGGTGGTGGTGCTGACGCTCGGGCGCCTGCGCTTGCTGCGCGCCCGGCCCTTCCTCGCGAGCGCCGCCCCCGCGGAAAGCGACGCCCTGGACGATCCGGCGATGATCGCCTCCACCGGCTTCGCCCGCCCGGCGCTGCCGCGGCTCGTCTCGACCTTCTCGATCTGGCGCAGCGCCAGGGCGATGCGCGAGTACGCCTTCGGCAGAGCCGGCACCCATCAGGCGGCGGTCCGCGCCGACCGCGCCCGCCCCTTCCACCACGAATCCGCCTTCGTCCGCTTCCGCCCGCTCGCCTCGCACGGAAGCTGGGACGGCCGCGACCCCCTGGCCGCGGTCGAGGTTATCTCCGCATAGCGAAGCTAACCTCGACCGCGCTCTTCAGCCCGCGCCGGGAGTGCCCTCGAGCACCTCGCGCGCCTGCGCGGCGATCTCCTCGGCGACCAGGACCTGGCGCGGTCCGGCGGCGAGGAAGTCGGGCACGTCGAAGCCCGCGGCGCGCTTCAGCATGCTCGGGATGCCGTGCTCGGAGAGCAGCCCCTGGATCATCTCCGCCTCCGCCTGGTTCTGGGCGTAGGCGACCTTGACGAGATTTCCCTTACTCGACGACAAGCTCGGCCTCGGAGATCTTCCCGTCCTTGATCCAGTAGCCCTTCAGGTCCGGCGCGTCGGGATCGGCCAGCGAGACGATCAGGTAGACGGCTTCCGGCCAGCCGGCGAGGTTGACGTCGGTCTGCGAGGGATAGGCGGCGCTCTTGGTGTGCGAGTGGTAGATCGCGACCAGCTCCTCCCCCGCGTCCTCGATCGCCCGCATCAGCCGGAACTGCTCCTTGGCGTCGATCGAGTAGCGCAGCGGGCTCGCCTCGGCGTTCGCGGCCCGGTAGACCGTCGCCGCCGCCCCGTCCGCCCCGCCGACCATCCCGCAGCACTCGTTCGGCAGATCCTCCCGCGCGTGGGCGACGATCTCGTCGACGAGGCCCGGGGAGATCCGCATCGCGCTCATCGCTCCGGCGCGCCTCCCTTGCGCGCGAGAACTATCTCGGTCGGGAAACCGAGCTGGGCGGAATATTCGCGCTCGATCCCGACGAAGCCCAACTCCGCCAGTGCGGGAGCCGCGAGGACGCCGCGACAATTCGCGGTGAGCACGATGCCCCGGGCATAGAGAAAGTCCCAGACCCTGTGCAGGCGGCGCTCGCCCGGCGTCATGTTCGACATCGCCAGACGACCGCCGGGGCGCAGCAGGCGCCGGAACTCGGCCAGCACACGGGGGATCTCCGCGCGCGGCAGGAGATCGAGCATGTAGCTGTTGACGATCAGGTCGAAGCTCTCATCGGCGAAGGGCAGCTCGCGCGCGTCGGCCTCCGCCGTCTCGACCTTACTCAGCCCCCGGTCGGCGAGGCGGCGGCGCGTCTTCGCCAGCATCCCGGTAGAGATCTCGACTCCGACCGTGCGCCCGCGCCGGTTGCGGCGCGCCAACTCGACCAGCTGCGCCCCGGTGCCCGTTGCCACCTCAAGCACCTCCTCGGCCGGCCCCGGCGCAGCCAGCTCGAGTACTCGGCGGCGCGCGCGCGACTCGGTCAGCCGCGCCCAGATCTCATAGACGGGCGCCAGGCGGGTGTAGATCGCGGGCACGTCCTCGGGTGGCCGCTTGACCTCGAGGATCTTCTCCCGCCAGCCGTCGGCGTCGGCCTCCGGCGCTGCCGCTCCCGGCGCTACCACCAGACGGTGGAGTCGAGGTTCTCGATGTCGTCGATCGGGCGGGTGTAGACGCCGGAGGAGAGGTACTTCCAGCCGTCGTCGGGGATCAGGAAGACGACGTTGCCGCCGTCGATCTGCTCGCCGATGCGGACCGCGATGCGGGCGATCGCGCCGGAGGAGACGCCGGCGAAGACGCCCTCCTCGTCGAGCAGCCTGCGCGTCCAGACGATCGCGTCGCGGTTGGAGACCATGATCTTGCGGTCGAGCAGGGAGATGTCGATGATCGGCGGGATGAAGCCGTCCTCGAGCGAGCGCAGCCCGTGCACCTCCTCGCCCTGCATCGGCTCGGCGGCGACGATCAGCGTCTCGGGGTCGTGCTCCTTCAGCCGTCGCCCGTTGCCCATCAGCGTGCCGCCGGTGCCGAGACCGCCGACGAAGGCCGCGACCTCGTTGAGCTCGTCGAGGATCTCGACCGCGGTGCCGTTGTAATGGGCCAGCGGGTTCGCCTTGTTGCCGTACTGGTAGGGCATGTGGTAGCGCGAGTCCTCGGCCATCTCCAGCGCCACCTCGACGGCGCCGTTGGAGCCCTTGGCGCCCTCGGAGTAGACGATCTCCGCTCCGTACATCTCCAGCAGCTGGGTGCGCTCTTTGGTCACGTTGTCGGGCATCACGACCTTCAGGTCGTAGCCCTTGCGGCGGCAGATCATCGCCAGCGAGATGCCGGTGTTGCCCGAGGTCGGCTCGAGGATCGTCTGGCCCGGTTCGATCGCCCCTTCGGCCTCGGCCGTCTCGATCATCGATTTGGCGACGCGGTCCTTGACCGAACCGGTCGGGTTGCGCCCCTCGAGCTTGGCGTAGATGCGCACCTCGGGCTTGGGCGAGAGGCGCGGCAGCTCGACCAGCGGCGTGTTGCCGATCGACTCGACCAGGTTGCCGAACCGCCCCCCGCAGGGTTTGTTGATTAGCTCCTCCGCCATTACTTCAGAAAGTATAGCCAGGGTTTTTGAGGCCTCAACCGCCGGCCATGGCGGGCATGATGATCACGGTGTCGCCGTCGCTCACCGCGGTCTCCAACCCGTCGAGCACGCGCACGTCCTCGTCGTTGAGGTAGACGTTGACGTAGCGGTTGAGGTCGCCGTCGGGGCCGAAGAGCTGCTCCGCGGTCGCCGGGTGCTCGGCGGTCAGCGACCGCAGCACCTCGCCGACGTTCGAGCCGCCCGCCTCGACCTCGGTCTGACCGCCCGTCTGCGGGCGGAGCACAGGAGGGATTCTCACCGTGGCCATCGACGCGATCCTATTGAAGGGCCGACCGCGGCAGTTCTCAGCCGGCGCAGAAGGCCTCGTAGTCGGGGAACTTGCCCAGGTCCTCGTCGGGGATCTCCGGCGCGTTCTCGCCGCAGATCGGGCAGTTGGGGTCGCGGCGCACCTTGAGCTCGGTGAATCTCGTGCTGAGCGCCTCGAAGAGCAGCAGGCGGCCGATCAGCGGCTCGCCGATGCCGAGCACCAGCTTCAGCACCTCGTTGGCCTGCAAGAGGCCCATCGTGCCGGCCATCACGCCGAGCACGCCGTTGGCCGAACAGCTCGGCGCCAGCTCCGCCGGCGGCGGCGTCGGGTAGAGGCAGCGGTAGCAGGGCCCCTCGAAGGGGACGAAGGTCGAGATCTGGCCGTCGAAGCTGAGGATCGAGGCCGAGACGACCGGCTTGCGCAGCCGCACCGAGGCGTCGTTGAGCAGGTAGCGGGTGGGGAAGTTGTCGGCGCCGTCGACGATCACGTCGTAGTCGGAGAGCAGCTCGATGATGTTGGAGGCGTCGAGGCGGGCGCGGTGCTCGACCACGTTCACGTCGGGGTTGAGCGCCTCGATCGTCAGCCGCGCCGACTCGGTCTTCGGCGTGCCGATCCGCTCGGTGTTGTGGATCACCTGGCGCTGGAGGTTGGAGGCGTCGACGACGTCGTCGTCGACCAGGCCAAGCGTGCCGATCCCAGCCGCGGCGAGGTAGAGCGCGGTCGGCGCGCCGAGCCCGCCGGCGCCGACCAGCAGCACCTTCGCGTTCAGCATCTTCAGCTGGCCGTCGACCCCGACCTCGGGCAGCAGCGTGTGGCGCGAGTAGCGGTCGCGCTGCTCGGCGGTCATGCCGCTGGCGGCGACGACCGGCAGCCCCTGCTCCTGCCAGGCGAGGATGCCCCCCGCCATCGAGGCGACGTTCTCGTAGCCGAGCGCTTCCAGCTGTTCGGCGGCGACGTAGGAGCGGTTGCCGCTGCGGCAGTAGAGGATCGTGCGCGCCGACTTGTCGGGCGCCGCCGCGGCGATCTCGTCGGCGAGCAGCCCGGGCGGGACCAGCTTGCCGTTCTCCAGGTGGGCCTCCTGGTACTCGTGCGGCTCGCGCGTGTCGACCAGGACGACATCGCCGCCCTCGATCTCCTGCGCGGCCTCGAAAGGCTCGATCTCCTCGACTCGCTGCTTCATCTGGGTGGGCGCCATGTTCCTCCTACGGCCACTTGAGGGAAATACCCTAATTCCGATCCGGCTTTACTTCAAAAAGTATAGCGACCGCGAAAAGGTGCTCTTCCCGCGGTCGAGGTTATCGCCGCATAGCGACGAAAACCTCTACCGCGCTCCTGGGGGCTGCGCTGCGGGTCAGCCGAGGCTGGGGCGCATCTGGCGCAGGCGCTTCACCCGCTCTTCGATCGGCGGGTGGGTCGAGAAGAGGCCGGCGATGCCCTTGCCCTTGAAGGGGCGCACGATGTAGAGCGGCTCGGCCGCCTGGTTGACCTGCATCGGCATCGCCTGCGCTCCCTGCTCGAGCCGCAGCAGGGCGCTCGCCAGCGACTCGGGGTTGCCGCAGATCTGCGCTCCGCCCGCGTCGGCCGCGTACTCGCGCTGGCGCGAGATCGAGAGCTGGATGATCGTCGCCGCCAGCGGCGCCAGCAGGACGAGCGCCAGCGAAGCTGCGAGCCCCAGCGGCGAGTTGTTGTCGTCGCCGCCGAACCACATCAGCATGTAGGCGAGGTAGGTGATCGCGGCGCCGATCGCCGAGGCGACCGACTGGATCAGGATGTCGCGGTGCTGGACGTGGGCGAGCTCGTGGGCGAGCACGCCGCGCAGCTCGTCCTCCGACAGCAGCTTGGTGATCCCCTGCGTGACCGCAACCGCGGCGTGCTTGGGGTTGCGGCCGGTGGCGAAGGCGTTCGGCTGTTCCTGCGGGATCATGTAGAGGCGCGGCATCGGCAGGCCGGCGCGCGTCGTCAGTTCGCGCACGATCTGGTAGAGGCGCGGGTTTTCGGACTCCTCGATCGGCTTGGCCCGCGCCATCGCCAGCGCCATTTTGTCGCTGAAGAAGTAGGAGAAGAAGTTGATCGCGAGGGCGATGAGAAGGAAGAGGCCCGCGGTCGAGGCGCCGCCGATCAGGGCGCCGATCACCACCAGCAGGCCGGATAGGGACGCCAGCAGGATCGTCGTCCGCAGCGTGGCGCCGAAGGTGGACTGCTTGGTCGTGCTCATCGCATTCGCTCCTGTCTCGGTTTGACTCCCCGAAGTATTGCGGCGAAGCCCGGTTCCGCCTATGGGTGCCAGCCCCTATTCTCGCCCTGTGACGACCGTGGTCATCGTCGTGCTCGCCGTCGTTGCCGCGGCGCTCGCCGCCAACCTGCTCGTCATGCGACGCCGCCTCGCGCCGCTCGAGCAGCTGATCGAGGACATGGAGAAGGTCGACCTCAACCGGCCGGCCTCCGCCCTGCCGGCCTCGATCGACGGCGTCGGCGAGACCGAGGAGGTCGAGCGGATCGAGCTCGCCTTCCTGCGCATGCTGCGCCGCCTCGAAGCGGAGCGGCGGCGCGCCGGGTCCGCCGCTCTGCGTGCCCAAGAGGAGGAGCGGGCGCGCGTCGCCCGCGACCTGCACGACGAGGTCAACCAGTCGCTGACCGGCCTCCTGCTGCGGCTCGAGGCGGTGCGCGAAGCGGCGCCGCCGGAGCTCGAGCCGGAGCTCGCCGAGACCCGCGGGCTCGCCAACCAGGCGATGCAGGAGCTGCTCTCGCTCGCCCGCCAGCTGCGCCCCACCGCGCTCGACGACCTCGGACTCGTCGCGGCGATCGCCGGCCAGGTCGAGCAGCTTCAGCGCTCCGGCCTGACGGCCGAGCTGAGCGCCGACGACGACTTCTCCGACCTCGACGACGACGTGCAGCTCGTCGTCTACCGCGTCGCCCAGGAGGCATTGACCAACGCGGCGCGGCACAGCGGCGCGGAGCGAATCGCCGCCACCCTGCGCCGCGCCGGCGACGGCGTCGAGCTCGCGGTCGCCGACGACGGCCGCGGCTTCGCCTTCGAGCAGTCCGAGCGCGGCCTCGGCATCGGCGGCATGCGCGAGCGCGCCCTGCTCGTCGGCGGCGAGCTGACGATCGAGTCCCGCCCCGGCGACGGCACCACGGTGCGCCTCGCCGTCACCGCCTGACACCGAGAACGCCGGCGACGATCTCAGCCACCCGATCCGGTTCCTCGTCAATCTGCTTTTCGGAGAGCCGCAGAACCTCGTAGCCGAGGGCCTTGAGCTCCAGGTCGCGGTCGTGGTCCTCCTGGAAGGCGACCAGACCCCGGTGGTAGATGTAGTGGTCGGTTTCGACGACGAACCGTCGCTCGCGCCAGAGGAAGTCGGCGAGGTACCTGCCGACGCGGACGTTGACCTCCGGCAACGGAAACCGCTGCCGACGACAAATGGCCATGAAGTCCCCCTCCAGGTCGCTGCGCATGCGGTCTCGGCGGTCCTCTTCACCGACCGGCAGCCCGAGCACGTTTGCCTGCCTGATCGCCTTGCGCAGTTCGCGTGGCGTAAGGGCGCCGTGGCGGCGGGCGGCGGTTGCCCGGCGGAGATCGGCCACCGTTCGAACCGTGCTCGTGACGGGAATGCCGTCGCGGACAACCACATCGCGGTGCGTCAGCGAACGCGATCGATGCACCCGGATTCCGCTGCGCCGGGCCCTGCCGCCGACGCCGGAGACGATCACGTCGACGGCGCCCGGCCCGGTCGGCGTCAGCTCCCACAGAGCCGCGGCACTGCGGTGGCTTACGGCAGCTCCCCAGTATTCGAGCAGCGATGCGCCGGGTTGCATGGAACCTCGGCCGACCGCGAGCACGGCGGCCATGCACCGGGCATGGTGAGGAAGCGCCGCGTGACCGACTGCGTAGACGCCACGGTGCACTCGATGCAGACGTCCCGCAATCGCGCGCGCACTGATCCCGCGCTCGTCGATTCCCAGACCGTGCAGCTGCGCGGCCGAGATGACGCCATGCTGGCGTTTCGCGATCTCAGCGACAGCCAAGTCGGGTGGTGTGGCGACTTTCCCCTCCATCCAGTGGGGGTAAGTCGCCACACCTGCCGATCTCTCCCCCTCCCGCGCCTGTGCGACAGCTTCGCGGTGGGAAACTATGCGCACGATGCGGGTGCTGATCGCAGACGACCACGGCATCGTTCGCTCGGGGCTGCGGCTGCTGCTCGAGCGGCAGCCGGACATCGATGTGGTCGCCGAGGCGTCGGACGGGGCCGAGGCGCGCGACATCGCCGTCCGCGAGCGGCCCGACCTGGCGATCCTCGACGTGAAGATGCCGAAGCTGACCGGCTTGCAGGCGACGCGCGAGATCAAGGCGCAGTCGCCCGAGACCGCGGTGCTGATCCTCTCGATGCACGACGACGCGCGCTACGTCAACGAGGCGCTCGCGGCCGGCGCCTCGGGCTACGTGGTGAAGACCCAGGCCGACACCGATTTGCTCGCCGCGATGCGGGCGGTCGAGCGCGGCGAGTCCTTCCCGGCGCCCGCCTCGGCGGGCGAGCTGACCCCGCGCGAGCAGGAGATCGTCAAGCTCGTCGCCGAGGCGCACACGACGAAGGAGATCGCGGCGATCCTCCACCTCTCCGAGAAGACGGTCGAGAACCACCGCGCCAACGCCATGCGTAAGCTGGGAATGCGCGACCGGGTCGAGCTCGTGCGCTACGCGATCCGGCAGGGGCTGATCGAGGCCTGATGACCACAGAGGGAGAATTCAGAGAGAAACGCTGGCTGGCGCTGGTGCTGCTCTGCTCGGCCCAGTTCGTCGTCGTCCTCGACGCCTCGATCGTCAACGTCGCCCTGCCCTCGATCGGCGACGCGCTGCACTTCTCGCAGGAGAACCTGCCCTGGGTCGTCAACGCCTACGTGCTCACCTTCGGCGGCTTCCTGCTGCTCGGCGGGCGCACCGCCGACCTGCTCGGGCGGCGGCGGGTCTTCATGGGCGGCCTGCTGCTGGTCGCCGTCGCCTCGCTCGCCGCCGGCTTCGCCTCCAGCGAGGGCCAGCTGATCGCGGCGCGGGCGGCGCAGGGCCTGGGCGCGGCGATCATCTCGCCGGCGGCGCTCTCGATCGTCACCACGACCTTCAGCGACGGCGCCGAGCGCAACAAGGCGCTCGGCGTCTGGGGCGCGGTCGCCGGCTCCGGCGGCGCCGCCGGCGTCCTGCTCGGCGGCATCCTCACCGACGGGCTCGGCTGGGAGTGGGTGCTCTGGGTCAACGTGCCGGTCAGCCTGATCGCCTTCGCCCTCTCCCCCCGGCTGATCGCCGAGAGCCGCGCCGAGCACGAGACCCGCGCCTTCGACGTCGCCGGCGCGGTCACCGTCACCGCCGGTCTCTCGCTGCTCGTCTACGCGATCGTCGACGCGGCGAGCGCCGGCTGGGGATCGGCGCAGACGCTCGGCCGGATCGGCGTCTCGCTCGTCCTGCTCGCCGCCTTCGTCGCGATCGAGCTGCGCTCGGCGAAGCCACTGATGCCGTTCGCGATCTTCCGCATCCGCACCCTGACCGGCGCCAACGTCGTCGGCCTGCTGGTCGGCGCCTCGCTCTTCTCGATGTTCTTCTTCATCTCCCTCTACATGCAGCAGGTGCTCGGCTACAGCGCGATCCACGCCGGCCTCTCCTACCTGCCGCTGGCGCTGACGATCATGGCCTCGGCGACGATCGCCTCGCAGCTCGTCACCCGCTTCGGCTACAAGCCGATCCTCGCCGCCGGCATGCTCTTCATCGTCGCCGGGCTGCTCTGGTTCAGCCGCGTCTCGGTCGGCGGCGGCTTCACCACCGACATCCTCGGCCCCTCGCTGCTCGCCGCGGCGGGGCTCGGCTTCTCCTTCGTGACGACGACGATCGCCGCGGTCTCCGGCGTGCGGGAGAGCGAGTCGGGCCTGGCCAGCGGCCTGATCAACACCTCGCAGCAGATCGGCGGCGCGCTCGGGCTGGCGGTGCTCTCCTCGATCGCGACCTCGCGCACGCACGACCTGACGCCCGCCGGAAGCCCGCCGAGCCTCGACGCGCTCACCGAGGGCTTCCAGTCGGCCTTCCTCGGCGGCGCCGCGATCGCCGCGCTCGGCTTCGTCCTCACCCTGGTCCTGATCCGCAGCCGCGACAGCCGCGCCCACGTCGAGCTCGGCCAGGCCGAGGCGGCGCCCGCCGGGCAGGAGGCGACCGAGCCCGCCTCCCCATAACCGACCCCTTCAGTAGGATTTAGCTCATGCTGTTCTCGACGAAAGCCGAGTACGGAGTCCGCCTGATGGTCGAGCTCGGCCGCCAGCCGGGATCCGGGCCGGTATCGCTGAGCGCCGTCGCCGAGGCCGAGCGCCTGCCGCTCTCCTACCTCGAGCACCTGGTGGCCAAGCTGCGCAACGCCGGCCTCGTCAGCTCGACCCGCGGCGCCCACGGCGGCTACCGGCTGGCGCAGCCGGCGGATTCGATCACGCTCGACCAGGTGGTCGAGGCGCTGGAAGGTCAGATCGCGCCGATGGAGTGCTTCCACGAGACTCCCGAGGGCAAGGTGCTCTGCTCGCACGAGAGCGACGGCGACCGCGCCTGCGCGACCAAGCTGCTCTGGACGCGCGTCCAGGGCGGCGTCACCAAGGCGCTGGCCGGCACGACGCTGGCCGAGCTGGTCGAGTTCTCCGGCGGCTCGGCGGGCAACGCCGAGAAGACGCCGGTCGGCAGCGCCGCCTGAACGAAGAAAACCCCAGAAACGGAGCGAAATTGGCTGAGCTGGAGATACGCAACCTGCACGTGAGCGCCGAGGGCAAGGAGATCCTGCGCGGGCTCGACCTCGACGTCGAGAAGGGCAAGGTCCACGCGCTGATGGGACCCAACGGGTCCGGCAAGTCGACCCTGGCCAACGCGATCATGGGCCACCCCGCGCTCGAGGTCACCGAGGGCTCGATCGTCTTCAAGGGCGAGGACATGACCGAGGCCGACCCCGACGAGCGCTCCCGCGCCGGCCTCTTCATGGCCTTCCAGTACCCGGTCGCGATCCCCGGGGTCTCGGTCAGCAAGTACCTGCGGATGATCCTCAACGCGCGGCGCGAGGCCCGCGGCGAGGGCGAGATCAAGATCAAAGAGTTCGCCAAGGTCGCCCAGGAGGCGATGGAGCTCGCCAACATCCCCAAAGACTTCTCCAGCCGCTACCTCAACGACGGCTTCTCGGGCGGCGAGAAGAAGCGCATGGAGCTGCTCCAGCTGGCCCTGCTGCGGCCGGAGATCGCGGTTCTCGACGAGACCGACTCGGGCCTCGACATCGACGCGCTGCGGGTCGTCGCCGACGGGCGTCAACACCTTCGCCGGCCCCGACATGGGCGTGCTGATCATCACCCACTACCAGCGCATCCTGCACATGGTCAAGCCGGACTCGGTCCACGTCATGTTCGAGGGCCGGATCGTCAAGCAGGGCGGCCCGGAGCTGGTCGAACAGCTCGAGGAGAAGGGCTACGGCTGGATCCGCGAGGAGGTCGAGGCGGGCGCCTCCGCCTAGCCTCGCGCCGATGGAGCCGACGACGACCACGCCCGCGTCGGCCTTCCCGATCGAGAAGGTCCGCGCCGCCTTCCCCGCGCTGGAGCGCGAGGTCCACGGCCGCCCGGTCGCCTACCTCGACAGCGGCGCCAGCGCCCAGCGGGTGCTGGCCTCGATCCAGGCGGTCGACCGCTACGAGCGCGCCCACCACTCCAACGTCCACCGCGGCTCGCACACGCTCTCGGCCGAGGCGACGGCAGCCTACGAGGGCGCCCGGGCGACGGTCGCCGACCACCTCGGCGCCGCCGACCGGCGCGAGGTGATCTTCGTCCGCAACGCGACCGAGGCGATCAACCTGGTGGCGCGCGCCTGGGGCGACGCCAACCTCGGCCGCGGCGACCGCGTCGTGCTGACCGAGATCGAGCACCACTCGAACATCGTCCCCTGGCAGCAGCTCGCCGAGCGGGCCGGGGCCGAGATCGACTGGGTGCCGGTGGACGACGAGGGCCTGCTCGACCTCGACGCCTACGCGGCGCTGCTCGAGCGCGGGCCGAAGCTGGTCGCGGTCGCCCACGTCTCCAACGTGCTCGGCAGCGAGAACCCGCTCGCCGAGATCGCCCGGCTGGCGCACGAGGCGGGCGCGCTGGTGCTCGCCGACGGCGCCCAGGCGGCGCCGAAGCTGCCGCTCGACGTGGCCGAGCTCGGCGTCGACTTCTACGCCCTCACCGGGCACAAGCTCTACGCGCCGACCGGGATCGGGGCGCTGTGGGCGAAGCTCGACCTGCTGCGCGAGATGCCGCCCTTCCTCGGCGGCGGCTCGATGATCCGCAAGGTGACCAGGGACGGGACGACCTACGCCGACCCGCCCGCCCGCTTCGAGGCCGGCACGCCGGCGATCGCCCAGGCGGTCGGCATGGCCTCGGCCCTGCGCTGGCTCGACGGCCTCGGCATGGAGGCGGTGCGCGACCACGAGCGCGAGATCGCCGACTACGCGCTGGAGCGGCTCGCCGAGGTCCCCGGCCTGCGCGTCTTCGGCCCGCCGCGCGGCGCCGAGCGGCTCGGCCCCGTCTCCTTCGAGCTCGCCGGCGTCCACGCCCACGACGTCTCCGAGATCCTCGACCGCCACGGCGTCGCCGTGCGCGCCGGCCACCACTGCGCGCAGCCGCTGATGGAGCGGCTCGGCGTCGCCGCCACCGCCCGCGCCAGCTTCGGCGTCTACACGATCCGCGAGGAGATCGACCGCCTGATCGACGGACTCCACGACGCGCGCAAGGTCTTCGGTCTCTGATGGAGGACCAGCTCTACCGCGAGCAGATCCTCGAGCACTACAAGCGGCCGCACAACTTCGGCCGGGTCGAGAACCCCGACCTCGAGTTCGAGGACACCAACCCCTTCTGCGGCGACGAGCAGCACGTGACTCTGCGGCTCGACGAGGACGGCCGCGTGGCCGAGGTCGCCTTCGAGGGCCAGGGCTGCGCGATCTCGACCGCGGCGACCTCGCTGCTGACCGACGAGCTGGTCGGCAAGACGCGCGAGGAGCTGCTCGCGATCCCGAAAGAGGAGGTGCTCGACCTGCTCGGCATCGAGATCTCGGCGACGCGGATGAAGTGCGCGATGCTCGGCCTCAAGGTGGTCAAGAGCGCCGGCCTCGGTCAGCCGGCCGAATGGGAGGACGAGGGCGAGACCGGCGACCCCTCCGAGGCGACCGCCGACCTCGGGTAGCCGGAGGCGCCGGGCCGCCAGGCGCGCTCGCCGAGCAGGTGGGTGATCGCGGGGATCAGCAGCGCCCGGACGACGAGCGTGTCGAGCAGGACGCCGACCGCGACGGCGGCGCCGATCTGCACCAGCCCCTCCAGCGGCAGCAGGGTCAGCGTGGCGAAGGTGCCGGCGAGGACCAGGCCGGCGCCGGTGACGACGGCGCCCGTGTTTCGCAGCGCCTCGAGGATCCCCTCGCGCGTCCCCCGCTTCGCCGCCTCCTCGCGCGCCCGCGCCATCAGGAAGATGTTGTAGTCGACGCCCAGCGCGACGAGGAAGATGAACGCCATCAGCACCAGGTTGAAGGCGATCCCGCCCGAGCCGAAGACGTCGGCGAAGGCGAAGGTGACGAGGCCGAGCGTCGCGGCGAAGGAGGCGACGACGGTGGCGATCAGGTAGGCCGGCGCGACCAGGGCCCGCAGCACCAGAGCGAGGATCGCGGCGACGACCAGCAGCACGAGCGGCACGATCAGCCGCGTGTCGCGCGCGTTGGTCTGCTCGACGTCGAGGTTCTCGGCCGGGATGCCGCCGACGATCGCGCTCGGCGCGACTTCGGCCAGCTTGTCGCGGATGTCCTCGACCGCTTCGGCGGCCGCGCCCGAGTAGGGGTCTTCGCGCAGGACGATCGCCAGCGCCTCCTTGCCGGTGTCCGGTGAGGGCGGCCCCGGCAGCGGCAGCTGCACCGCGGGAAGCTGCTTGAGCCCCTCGAGCGCCGCCGGCACCTCCCGCAGGTCGACCATCGCCGTCAGCGGCGAGCTGATGCCGGGCGGGAAGTGCCGTTCGAGCTCTTCCGTCCCGCGGCTGGATTCGGTCGCGCCGGTCTCCCCCTGGCCGAACCCGATCGTGCCGTGGTGGGCGAGGTTGCCGAGCGAGAGCAGGGCGAGCGCGGCGATCACGACGACGACGATCCGCCGCGGCCGGCGGCGGACGAGCTCCGCCACACGCGCCCAGCGCCGGTCCGGCCCC
The DNA here is from genome assembly GCA_963727465.1 of uncultured Solirubrobacterales bacterium. GTDB lineage: Bacteria > Actinomycetota > Thermoleophilia > Solirubrobacterales > 70-9 > VRUE01. Next base: position 65,930 of record CAVSGL010000005.1, read on the forward strand.
GCCGTCCGGTGCGGCCGCGCCGGCCAGAAGGCGCGCTCGCCGAGCAGCGCCAGCAGCGCCGGGAAGAGCGTGAACGAGGCGACCAGCATCGTCGCGATCCCGATGCCCAGCACCGGGCCGAGCCAGTGGGTCGACTGGAGCTCGGCGACCAGCAGCACGAGCATCGCCGCGATCACGGTCCCGGCCGAGGCGGCGATCGCGGGGAAGCTCTCGGCGACGGCCGCGGGCAGCGCCGCGGCGGGCTCGCGGCCCCTGCCGATCTCCTCGCGGTAGCGGTGCACGAGCAGCATCGAGTAGTCGGTGCCGGCGCCGAAGATCAGCACGAGCAGCAACAGCGTGCCCTCGACGTTGACCTCGATCGCGCCGGCCTCGATCAGCAGGTAGACGACGCCGACGGCGACCAGGTAGGCGGTGCCGACGACGAGCAGCGGCAGCAGCGCCAGCGCCGGCGCCCGGTAGACGAGCAGGAGCAGGACCAGGACCAGGGCGAGGGCGGCGACGAGCAGGGTCTGGCTCGCGTCGTCGGCAACCCGCTCGAGGTCCGCCGCGACCGCTCCCGGGCCGGTGACGTAGGAGCGCAGGCCGGGGGCGCGGTGCTCGCGCAGGTAGCGGCGGACCTTGAACACGCCGTCGATCGCGCCGTGCTCGCCGGCGTTGAGGGCCAGCGCCAGCAGCGCCGCCCGGTGATCGCGGGAGACCGGCCCGACGCCCCGGGCGATCGCCGCGATCCCTCCCAGGGTCCTGTCCGACTCGCCCGAGTAGGGGGCGAAGACCGGCGTCGCGCCGGTCAGCCCGAGCCGTTCGAGCCCGGTGCCGAGCCGGCCGATCGCGTTCAGATCGCCCGCCGTGAGGCGGCCGCCGTCCTCGCGGGCGAAGACGACGAGAACCGGGACGTCGTCGCCGTTTCTGTAGCCGTGCTGGAGCTGGTTCACGACCCGCGTCGACTGGGCGTGCGCCGGCAGGAAGCTGCTCTGGCCGGCGGTGGTCACGTCGCCCAGGTGGGCGTGGGCGACGAGCCCGGCAACCCCGAGCGCGACCCAGACCAGGACGACGACCCAGCGCCCGCGCCGTCCGCTGACCGACCTCGCAAGCCGCGCGACCATCCCGCTCACGGCAGCGAAGCCTATTGCGCGGCTGGACGGGTGTTCAGGCGGCGGCGTGGGCGGCGAGCCAGCTCAGGCCCTGGCGGAACGCCGAGGTCTTCGCTCCGGAGTCCGCGTGCCGCCCCCGGATGCGAACCAGCGATACGCGGGGATCGCGTTCGGCGAAGCCGATGTTCATCGCGCAGGGGACGATCGCGTCTTCGCAGCTCTGGAAGATCAGCAGCGGCCGCAGGCTCGGTTGGCCGGCGGAGGAATAGGCACGCAGGGACTCGGCTGTGGCGCGCAGGTGGCGCCAGGAGTGCGGGTCGGCCGGCGGGTCGGTGCGGTAGCGCAGGGCGTAGGGCGAGGCCCAGGCGCGCAGCGCGGTCGGCGGCGACTTCGCCACGGCGGCGCGCACGTAGCCGCGCGAGGCGAGCCAGGCGGCGATCGCGCCGCCGGCCGAGTCGCCGTAGGCGAATACGCGGTGGCCCTGCCGGCGCAGCGAGAGCGCCAGCTCTTTCATCCGGGTGAACGCGGCGGGCAGGTCGTCGAGCGGATAGGCGGGCTGAAGGGTCGCGAACTCGCTGCCCTGGGCGGCGATCGCCGCCGCGTAGTCCATGTAGGAGGGGTCGCCGCCGAAGAAGCCGCCGCCGTGGATCAGCAGCAGCACCGGCTTCGGCGGCGCGTCGGCGGCGGCCGCCGGCGACGCGCCAAGAGCTGCCGCGAACGCTGCCACGAGCAGCACCGCGAGCACGAGTGCTCCGTTGACCACGCTATGGGGGGAAAACGGAGCACTCGCTCGCAGACATCGACCCATTCCGACGCTCATATCGGCAGGCAGAACAGCAGGTTCGAGCGAAAGGTGCGGTGTCCACGCGGGCGCCTTCCTCTAAAATCCGACTTGAGAAGTAGGATTAAGTCTCAACCCGCACTAAGCAAGGCAGAGAGGCTGCCCCCGATGGCCGACACCGCAGGAACCCAGATCCCAGTGTGCCCGCTCGCCGAGCTGCCGCCCGGCACGACGCGCCTGGTCGAGCACGACGGGATCAAGATCGGCGTCTTCAACTGCGACGGGACGCTGTACGCGATCGAGGATCGCTGCTCGCACGACGACGGGCCGCTGGCGGAGGGCGAGTTCGACGTCTCGGCCTGCACCGTCGAGTGCCCCCGGCACGGCTCGCTCTTCGATCTGACCAGCGGCCGGCCGAAGACGCTGCCCGCCTATGCTCCGGTGCGGACGTTCGCGACGGCCGTCGTGGACGACACCATCGTTCTGGAGGTCTGACACATGGCAACGCCCGAGGCAGTAGCGGAGAAAAGAGAGCTCGCCGGGATCAACGCCGACTACAAGGAGAAGTTCGGCTTCCACGATCCCGAGACGCGGCTACGCCTACAAAGCCCCCAAGGGCCTCTCGCGCGAGGTGGTCGAGTCGATCTCCGAGTACAAGGACGAGCCGCAGTGGATGCGCGACTTCCGGCTCAAGGCGCTGGAGCACTTCGAAAGCCGCCCGACCCCGGCCTGGGGCGGCAACCTCGGCCAGATCGACTTCGACGACATCCACTACTTCGTGCGCGCGTCGGACAAGAACAGCCGCGACTGGAGCGAGGTCCCGGACGACATCAAAAACACCTTCGACCGGCTCGGCATCCCCGAGGCGGAGCGCAAATTCCTCGCCGGGGTCGGCGCCCAGTACGAGTCCGAGGTCGTCTACCACCAGGTCAACGAGCAGCTCGAGTCCCAGGGCGTGATCTTCACCGACATGGACACCGCCCTGCGCGAGCACGAGGATCTCGTGCGCGAGTACTGGGCGACCGTGATCCCGCCCAACGACAACAAGCTGGCGGCGCTCAACTCGGCGGTCTGGTCGGGCGGCTCCTTCGTCTACGTCCCCGCCGGGGTCAAGGTCGAGATGCCGCTCCAGGCCTACTTCCGGATCAACACCGAGAACATGGGCCAGTTCGAGCGCACCCTGATCATCGCCGAGGAGGGCTCCGACGTCCACTACATCGAGGGCTGCACGGCGCCGGTCTACTCGACCGACTCGCTGCACTCGGCGGTGGTCGAGATCGTCGCCAAGCCGAGTTCGCGGGTCCGCTACACGACCGTGCAGAACTGGTCGCAGAACGTCTACAACCTGGTCACCAAGCGCGCCGTCGCGCAGGAGAAGGCGACGATGGAGTGGGTCGACTGCAACCTCGGCTCGAAACTGACGATGAAGTACCCGTCGATCTACCTGCTCGGGCCGGAAGCGCACGGCGAGATCCTCTCGATCGCCTTCGCCGGCGACGGCCAGCACCAGGACGCCGGCGGCAAGATCATCCACGGCGCCCCGCGCACCTCGTCCTCGATCTTCTCCAAGTCGATCTCCAAGGACGGCGGCCGCAGCACCTACCGCGGCCTGCTCGAAGTCGCCGACGGCGCGACCGAGTCGCGCTCGAAGGTCGTCTGCGACGCGCTGCTGCTCGACGAGGACTCGCGCTCGGACACCTACCCGACGATCCGGATCGGCGAGAACGACGCCGACGTCGGCCACGAGGCGACCGTCTCCAAGATCGGCGACGAGCAGGTCTTCTACCTCCAGAGCCACGGGCTCGACGAGGAGGAGGCCTCGAAGATGATCGTCAACGGCTTCATCGAGCCGGTTACCAAGGAACTGCCGATGGAGTACGCGGTCGAGCTCAACCGCCTGATCGAGTTGCAGATGGAGGGTTCGATTGGCTGAGCTGGCCACGCTTCCGCCCCTTCCGGACCAGAAGACGAAGGGGTGGGAATTCACCGACCTCTCGCAGCTCGACCTCGACGCCTACGCAGCCGCTTCCGCCAGCGCCTCGCTGGGCACGGCGGAGGGCGCGACGGTGCTGCCGCTGGCCGACGCGGTGGACTCGCATCCGGCGCTGGTCGCCGACCGGCTCGGCGCGCTGGCGCCGAGCGACGACCCCTTCGTCGCCCGCAACGAGGCCGCCTGGCGCGACGGCGTGCTCGTGCACGTGCCCGCCGGGGTCAGGCTGAGCGAGCCGATCCGGATCCGGCTGCCGCTGGACACCGACGGCGCGGCGGTCGCCTGGCGCACGCTGGTCGTGCTCGAGGAAGGCGCCGAGGCGGAGGTCTGGGAGCACTGCGAGTCGGCCGGCGACGAGACCGACGCGCTGCTCAACAGCGTCGTCGAGCTGCACGTCGGCCAGGCGGCGACGCTGCGCTACGTCTCCACCCAGGACATCTCCGAGCGCGCCTGGATCTTCTCCAGCCAGCGCGCCCGGGTCGAGCGCGACGGACGGCTCGACTGGACGGCGCTCGGCTTCGGCTCGGGCAACGGCAAGGTGCGGATGGAGACCAACCTCGCCGGCCCCGGCTCGGAGGCGCGGGTGACCGGCGGCTACGCCGGCGGCCCCGGCCAGCACCTCGACTACGACACGACGCAGGAGCACGCGGCGCCGAACACGAACTCCGACCTCGCCTTCCGCGGCGTGCTCGCGGCGGGGGCGACGGCGGTCTGGCGCGGGATGATCCGGGTCGACCCCGGCGCCCAGCAGACCGACGCCTTCCAGGAGAGCCGCAACCTGCTGCTCTCACCCGACGCCCACGCCGACGCGATCCCCGGCCTCGAGATCGAAGCCGACGACGTGCGCTGCACCCACGCCGCGGCGATCGCCCAGATCGACCGCGACCAGCTCTTCTACCTGACCTCGCGCGGGATCGACGCGGCGGCGGCGAAGCAGCTGATCATCGAGGGCTTCCTCGAGTCGCTGGTCGAACGGCTCGCCGCGGGGCCGGTGCGCGACGAGGTCTCAGCGGCGCTGGAGCGCCGGCTCGCCGAGATCCTCTGAACGACCCCCGAATACACCGAGGCCACCGAAGTGGCTGATCGTTTCGGCGGCCTCGGCACTGCCTATTTCATTGTGGAGAAAGACGGGCGTTTCTTGTGACTCGCAACCTGATTCGCAATCTCAGAGCCCAGTCAACCATTCTGTGTACCCGGCTGCATCGGTAGAAAACCGCTGCCCAAAACGGACGACTCCGCAGTTTGCGCCCTGCGCGGGCTGGCGCGGAGCCTGGCTCACCCGTTCGCCACCGAGAGCAGGTAGAGGCCGAAGCAGGTGAAGGCGACCATCACGGCCAGCATCCAGTACTGCGAGCGGGCCGCCTGCCGGTAGTCGCCCCAGTAGGCGACGGCGCGGTCGTGGGCGAGGGTGAGCCCGATCACGTGACCGATCACCAGCGCCGCCACCTGCACGTACCAGATCGCGTTGGCGCTCAGCAACTGGAAGTCGATGCCGGCCGAAGCGGTGCCGAAGAGGTCGGTCGTCCCGGTTCCCAGGGGGTCCGAGAGCAGGTAGGTGAACTGCGCCTGCTCCTGAAAGACGAAGAGGCTGAAGTAGTGGGCGACCAGGTAGGCGAAGGCGATCGGGATCAGCGTGTGGGCGAAGCCCGAGCGCAGTTTCCTGAACGAGGGCGCCCCGGGGACGCCGGCCATGCCCCGGACGCCGATCAGGTAGACGAGGCCGACGCCGGCGAAGGTGAGGGCGATGAACAGGGTGTCGGTCAGCCGCAGCGAGGTGGTCAGGCCGACGCCGGCTTCGACCAGCCATTCGAAGGTGCTTTCGAGGGGGCCCTTGAAGGCGCCCTCCTGGGCGCCGTCGAAGCTCGTCGTCGCGATCGAGGCGATCACCACGGCGGCCGAGCCGGGCACGGTCGCCCAGGTGGTCGCCGCGGAAAAGGGACGGCGCACGCCGAGCCTGCCGCCCTCGCTGCCGAAGCAGCCGAGCCGGCCGAACATGCCGAAGTAGACCGAGAAGACCTCGCCGGTGCGGCACCACTGCTCGACCCCGAACAGCGCCATCATCGCCAGCGTGTAGCCGCTGTAGACGAGGGCGGCGACGGCCGCCGCGTGCGGGTCGAGCCCGACCGCGACGCCACCGCTGGCGCCGTAGACGACCTCCAGCCAGACGACCGCGATCAGGCCGATCGCGGCGGGCCAGCGGCCGAGCTTCTCCGGGTAGCGCAGGTGGGCGGGACGCTGGCCGGCAAGCGCCGCGAACGTCCCCCCCACCGCGCGCCCGACCGCGCGCCAGGGATTGAACGGGCGGAAGACGTCGCCGAGGACGACGCTGAACAGCGGCAAGCCGAGCCAGGCGGTGACGTAGAGGAAGGTGAGCGCGAAGTTGCGGTCGGGCGCTTCGGTGCCGCGCAGGCCGGCGTAGATCGCCAGGCCGAGCAGGAAGATCCCGATCAGACCGTAGGCGATCTGCGCCGGCAGCGAGAGCAGCGCCCGCGACCACCCCGCACCGAGGGGACGCCAGCGGTCCCGCTCGAAGCGGGGCGTGCGCCAGCCGACCGAGAGCGCGAAGAAGGAGACGATCAGGACGATCGACGCCCCCCAGGCGAACAGCCACGCCGGGACCGGCAGGTCCTGGCGCGCGACCAGCGCGTGCGCGAACGGCAGCCAGCTCACGGGTTGACTCGGATTTCCGCGATCTGTTCCTTGCGCCCCTCCAGCTCGGCCTCGAAGATGCCTTCGATTTCGGCCGGAAACGAGAACGAGACGGAGCCGCCCGCGGGCACGTCCTTCATCAGGTCATAGCCGTGGACGTGGATCTCGTCGGCGACGTCGGAGTCGACGGTGAATTCGATCTGTTCGCCGGCGCTGTATTCGAGCCGCTGCACGCCGCCCACCGGTTCGCCGTTCTTGACGACAATCGTCGTGCCGCCCTTGCCGGACCCTTCGCCGCCGGACCCCTCCGCGGTCGTCGACGCTTCTTCGCCGCCTTCGAGCTCGGCGCAGGCGATCTTGTCGGCGTGGCTGTGGCCGCCGTGTTCCATGCTCCCGTGCGACATCGCTTCGTCGCCTTCTGCTTCGCCGAGGTGGAGGACGATCGAGCCGGCTTCGCCGGCCGGCACTTCGCGTTCGTTTTCGGCCTGCGCTTCTCCTTCGCCTTCGGCCGAGGACGTGAACGAGAAGTGGATCTCGTTCGGCGGTTCGTCGGATCCGTTCTTGTCGAACTTGAAGTGCGGCCCGCCCGGATCGGGCTGATCGCAGCCCGCCGCATGCACATGGGCCACATATGCCGTGTCCGGCTTCAGGCCGCTGAGCTGAATCGAGGCCTGGGTGCCGCCTCCGGACCGGGTCAGCGCGGCTTCCCCGGCGAGTTCCGAGTACCCCGAGGGGGCGTCCGGGACCAGTTCGAACTGGCCGTTGATCGTTTCTTCGCTGGCGCTGCCGCTGCTTCCGCAGGCCGCCAGAGCGATGCTCGCGGCGAGCACGAGCAGCACGGCGACTGCCTTTTTCGGGTGAGTCATCAAGCCATCTCCTCTCGATTGCGTTGCGCGCGGCGACGCCCGCCGGGCGGCGGGCAGGCGCGAATGCGCCCGGCGGCGCGCGCTTCGGACGTGGGGACGGCTAGGCGGGCGGGGCGCGGCCGGACAGGCCGCAGGCGAGCAGCAGCCCGCCACGGACGGTCGGCGAGAGGGGCGGCCGCGGTCTGATCCAGTTGGCCGTCGCTGTGCGGGCGGCGCGCGAGCGCGCCGCGATCCGGGCGGCGAGCCGCATCGCCGTCTCACAGCCGGGGTAGCGCCCGAAGAGCAGCGCGACCACCAGCAGCGCAAGCGGGATGACTGCGATCAGGAACTCGGCCATCGCCCCGACACGCTACCGGGATAACTTCCCCGGATGCGTCCGCAGCGGGAGAACATCGCGGCGCCCGACCTGCCCGAGGGGCTCGAGTGGGTCGGCGCGGCGCCGCGCTCGATGCCGGTGGCGACGGCGGGCGGCCCGGTCCTCGTCCACTTCCTCGACTTCGCCCAGCTGAACAGCGTGCGCACGCTGCCCTACGTGCGCGAGTGGGCGGCGCGGTACGCCGCCCAGGGCCTGACGACGATCGGCGTGCAGGCGCCGCGCTTCCCCTTCGGCGCCGATCGCGAGGCGGTCGCCGCGGGCCTCGAGCGGCTCGGGGTCGAGTTCCCGGTCGCGATCGACGCCGGGCGCGACCTCTGGCACGCCTACGGCTGCGAGGGCTGGCCCAGCCTCTTCCTCTGGAAGCTCGGCGGCGCGCTCGCCTGGTTCCACTTCGGCGAGGGCGAATACCTCGCGACCGAGGAGGCGATCCAGGCCGAGCTGCGCGAGCAGGACGCCCTGCGGGAGCTGCCGCCGCCGCTCGACCCGGTGCGCCAGAGCGACGCGCCGGGAGCCAAGGTGATGCCGCCGACGCCGGAGCTCTTCCCCGGCGGCTCCTGGGAGCGGGCCTGGACCGCCGGCGAGGACGGCGAGCGGCTCGAGCTCGCCTACGAGGCCGGCGGCGTCTACGTCACCGCCGAGGGCAGCGGCGAGATCGGCGTCTCGATCGACGACGGCCCCCCGGAGTCGCTTGCGATCGACGGCGCCGCCCTCTACACGCTCGCCGAGCACCCCCGCCACGAGGCGCACCGCCTCGTCCTGCGGCCCTCGCCCGGTCTGCGCATCTGGTCGGTCAGCTTCGCCGCCGGCGTGCCGTGAATGAAGGATTGATGCCCCGATAGGGGACACAACCCTTCATCTGGGCATTTAGGCGCTTACGGGCTGGCGGATCTCCTTGGGGAGCATGAAGCGGACGTCCTCGTCGACGGTGCGCAGCTCGGAGACGTCTTCGGCGCCGCGCTCGCGGAAGTAGGCGACGAGGTTCTCGACCAGCTCCTCGGGGGCGCTGGCGCCGGAGGTGATGCCGACGGTCTCGACCCCCTCCAGCCACTCCTCGCGCACCTGGTGGTGGAAGTCGATCAGGTGCGAGGCGGCGCCGTGTTCGCGCGCGACCTCGACCAGGCGGTTGGAGTTGGACGAGTTGGTCGAGCCGATCACCAGCACCAGGTCGCACTCGCGGGCGAGCTGCTTGACGGCGATCTGGCGGTTCGTCGTCGCGTAACAGATGTCATCCGACTTGGGACTGACGATCGAGGGGAACTTGGCCCGCAGGGCGGCGATGATCTCGGTCGTCTCGTCGACCGAGAGCGTCGTCTGGGTGATCAGGGCGACGCGCTCGGGGTCGGGCACCTCGAGCTCGGCGACCTCGTCGGCGGTCTCGATCAGGACGATGCTGTCGGGCGCCTCGCCGGTCGTCCCTTCGACCTCCTCGTGGCCGGCGTGGCCGACCATCACGATCGTGTAGCCGTCGGCGGCGAAGCGCCGCGCCTCGACGTGGACCTTGGTCACCAGCGGGCAGGTCGCGTCGATCGTGCGCAGGCTGCGCGCCGCGGCGTTCTCGTGCACCGCCGGGGCGACGCCGTGGGCGGAGAAGACGACCATCTCCCCCTCCGGCACCTCGGTCTCCTGCTCGACGAAGATCGCGCCGCGCTTGGAGAGCTCCTCGACCACGTGCTTGTTGTGGACGATCTCCTTGCGCACGTAGACGGGGGCGCCGTGGCGCTCCAGGGCGCGCTCGACCGTCTGCACGGCGCGGTCGACGCCGGCGCAGTAGCCGCGCGGGGCGGCGAGCAGGACGCGCTTCGGCGCTGCGGTTTGGCTTGCGGACATACCCGGAGGGTATCGGGGAGCTAGCCTTGGACCGGATGAGCACTTCCGACCACCACCTCGAGCGCCTCAGCTCGACCGACGCCTCGTTCCTGACGAACGAGACCGCGTCCAGCCACATGCACATCGGCGGCGTGCTGATCTTCGAGGGCCCGCCGCCGCGCTACGTCGATCTGGTCGAGCACGTGCGCGGCAAGCTGGACCAGGTGCCGCGCTTTCGCCAGCGCCTCGTCGTACCGCCGCTGGAGGCGGGACGCCCGCTCTGGGCCGACGACGTCAACTTCAACCTCAGCTACCACATCCGCCACACCGCGCTGCCCGAGCCGGGCGGCGAGGCGCAGCTGAAGCGGCTGACCGCGCGGGTCTTCTCGCAGCAGCTCGACCGTTCCAAGCCGCTCTGGGAGATGTGGCTCGTGCAGGGGCTGGAGCGCGACCGCTTCGCCCTGCTGACCAAGACCCACCACGCGGCCGTGGACGGCATCGCCGGGGTCGACATCAGCACCGTGCTCTTCGACCTCGAGCCGGTGGCGGAGCCGGCGCCGGTCGAAGACGGCTGGCAGCCGCACACGGCGCCGACCACCGCCGATCTGCTCGTTCGCGGCGCCTCCGAGCTCGCCGAGGCGCCGCTGAAACTGGCCGAGCGCGCGGTCGAGGTCGTGCGCCATCCCGAGACGGCGGCGCGGCGCGCGGTCGAGGCGCTGGAGGGAGTCGGCGAGGTCGCCGGCGCCTTCGCCGATCCGGCGCCCGACGTGCCGCTCAACCGCGAGATCGGCCCACACAGGCGCTTCACCTGGACGCGCTCGGAGCTGGCCACGTTCAAACGGATCAAGGACGCGCTCGGCGGCACGGTCAACGACGTCGTGCTCGCGGTCGTCACCGGGGCGCTGCGCAGGTGGCTGCACTCGCGCGGCATCCGCACCGAGGGACTGGAGCTGCGCGCCCTCGTCCCGGTCTCGATCCGCGCCGCCGACGAGCGCGGCGAGCTCGGCAACAAACTCGCCGCGATGCGCGGCCCGCTGCCGGTCTACGTCGAGGACCCGGCGCGGCGGCTGCGCGTGGTCAGCGAGCAGATGGAGGGGCTGAAGCGCTCCAAGCAGGCGCTCGGCGCGGAAGTGATCTCGCGCTTCAACGACTTCGCCCCGCCGACGCTGTTGGCGCAGGCGGCGCGGGTCAACTTCTCGACCCGCCTCTTCAACATGATCGTGACCAACGTGCCGGGCCCGCAGTTCCCGCTCTACGTGCTCGGCCGCCAGCTCGAAGAGATCTTCCCGGTCGCCTTCCTGCCGCAGAACCATGCGCTGGCGGTGGCGATCATGAGCTACAACGGCCGCGTCTGCTTCGGCCTGCTCGCCGACTACGACTCGATGGAGGACGTCGAAATCGTCGCCTCCGGGATCGACGAGTCGCTCGCCGAGCTCGAGCAGGCAGCGGCCGCCGCGGCCGCCGTCTGAGTCTCTCTAGGCTGGGATCGTGCTCCCGCTCATCGGTCTCTTCATCGCCGTACCGATCCTCGAGCTGTACGTGATCATCAAGGTCGGCGGCCTGATCGGCGTCCTGCCGACGCTCGTGCTGCTCTTCGCCATGTCGCTGCTGGGGGCGACCCTGCTGCGCCACCAGGGACGCGGCGCCTGGCGGCGCTTCAACCAGGCGCTCGGCGAACGGCGCTTTCCCGGGCGCGAGGTGGCGGACGGGCTGATGATCACGCTCGGCGGCGCCCTCCTGCTCACCCCAGGCTTCATCACCGACGCCGTCGGCCTGCTGCTGCTGATCCCGCCGACCCGGGCGATCGCCCGCCGCCTGCTCCAGGCCTACGTCGCCCGCCGCTTCGTCGTCGTCGGCGTGGGCGGCATGCGTGGAGCTCCCCCCGGCGGAGAACCGCGCTCCGGTCCCGGCCCCGCGAACCGGCCCTACGACTTCGACGGGACGGCGGAGGAGATCGACACGGACGACCCTCAACTGCCGGGTTAGAGGCGCGTGAGCGGGCAAACCGGGGCGGCCGTGCCGATCGAAACCGAACGCCTCCAGCTGCGCCGGCTCGGAATGGACGATCTGGACGAGTTCGTCGCCCTGCACACCGACCCCGAGGTGACTCGTTTCATTCGGCCGCTGAACCGCGCCGAAGCCGCCGAGCGGCTGGAAAAGGACGAGCGGGAATGGCGCGAGCGCGGTCACGGCCTGCTGGCGATCGCCGCGCGGCGGAGCGGCGCGTTCCTCGGCCGCTGCGGACTCAAACGCTGGCCGCAGTTCGGTGAGACCGAGCTCGGCTGGGCGCTGCGCCGGGACGCCTGGGGACACGGATACGCGACCGAGGCCGCGCGCGCCTGCATCGAGTGGGGCTTCGCCGAGCTCGACGTCCCGTACCTGACCGCGATGATCGCCCCCGGGAACAGCCGCTCGCTCCGCGTCGCCGAACGCCTCGGCCTGACCCCGATGCGCGAGGACGTCCTGCTCGGCGAGCCGGTCGTCGTCCACGCGGTTCACCGCGACGAGCCGATCCGGATCGTTTCCTACGACCGGGAATGGCCGCAGCGCTTCGAGGTGGAGCGGGAACTGCTCGAAGGGGCGATCGGGGGATGGGTGTCGGGCGGCATCCATCATGTCGGCAGCACCGCCGTGCCGGGGCTCGACGCCAAGCCGGTCATCGACATCCTCGCCGGCGTCGAGAGCCTCGACGGATCCCGGGGGTGCTTCGAGCCGCTCGCCGAGCTCGGCTACGTCCACGCGCCCTACCTCGCCGACGAGATGCACTGGTTCTGCAAGCCGGACCCGCGCCGCCGGACCCACCACCTGCACCTCGTCCCCACCGGCTCGGCCCGCTTCCGCGACGAGCTCGCCTTCCGCGACCTCCTGCGACGGGACCCGGAGACCGCACAGCGCTACGCGGAGCTGAAGCGCGACCTCGCGGCGCGCTTCGCCGACGACCGCGAGGCCTACACCGAGGCGAAGACCCCCTTCATCCGCGACGCGCTGGCGACGCACGCCTGAGGCGACCCCTCAAAGGTGCGGAGAAGCGATCAGCGCGGCGATTACCGTCACCATTGCCGCGATGAACCTCCACTGCAATCCGATGAAGCGTTCGTCCATCTTTTCGAACCGCTGGTCGATCTTCTCGAACCGCTGGTCGATCTTCTCGAACCGCGCCTCCATCCGCTCGAAACGTTCGTCAATCCGCTCGAAGCCGGCTTTGACCTCGGTCTCCAGCCGCTCCATCCGCTGGTCGAGCCCATCGATCTTCGTTTCGACACGCACGAGCCTGACATCTACGCCGTCGACCTTGGCGGCCAGGGCATCCATCTTGTCGTCGTTCCAACGCTCGAGCATCACCGGCATGATTGCACCTTAAACATTTCGGCGCCTGCCAAGCCCGGGTCGGATGTCCCGTCGTTCGTCTGCATCGCGTCGTCAAGGCTCCGGCGCGCCCGGCCTCTCCCCCCTTGGCGGGGGAAGAGGCCGCAATTTGCACCTTCCACGGGCCGGATGCCCGGTCGTCTCAGTCCTCCAGATGCCAGAAGCGCAGGGCGGCGGGGGTCGGCAGGACGGCGCCGGCGTCGCAGCGCAGCAGGCCGACGCCGACCAGCTCGCGGATCGCCCGCTCGACCGCGTCCTCGGCGGCGAAATCGGCGGCTCCGGCGTTGAGCGCCAGAGCGACTTCCGGGATCGTCAGCCGGCGCTCCGGGTGCGCGTCGATGAGGAAGAGCAGAACGACCCGCTCGGCCTTCCTGTCCTCGCCTGTTGGGATGGGCGGATCGCCGAGCGCGCGATCCCTAGGGTTCGCTTTAGCCATGAGGAGCTGGACCTCCTTGTGGTTAGGCCCTCGGTTGGCGTCCTACCGCCGCCGGGGGCTGTTTTTGTATGAGGACGACACTACATGTGGGGGCGGCGGCAAAGCGGCCACCGGGTGGGCCGGGGCGCTCGCTCGGGTCCTCACGTCGACGATCGGGTTGGAGGGCAGCAGCCTTTGGGTACACAAGCGGCCAACCCAAAGATTCAAGAGATCGGCCGATCGGAGCCGCCCGGTGCGCGGAGGACGTTCCCCGCTTCGGCGGCCCCGGCCGGATCGCCGCCCGGCGCTGCCATCGGCGCCCTGCGGCAGCGGACGTGTCCCAGCGAGGCGACGATGATCGACCTGGTCTGCTCCCCCGACTCCGCGCAGCGGTTGGCCGATTCGGTCTCGATCTCGCGGACCCGCTCCCAGTGCCTCGCCTGCTCGTCGGCAATCTCGTCCCGGCCCCGAGAATCGACGTGGAACCAGCGCCATGACAGCCAGATGCGGGGATCGTCGGCCATCTTCCCCGCCCAGAGTCCGGCCAGCGCCTCGGCCATGACCGCCTGAAGGATCACGCCGCAGATTGCCTGCTTTGCCTCCGCGGGCATCGCCTCGACTTCCTCGTCGGTGTAGAACGGCATTTCGACCGCCCGGTAGTAGTGCTGAATCATATTGCCGACCTGCTTGGAGTAGGCCAGTTCGATCGATCCCTCGTCCAGCAGTTCCTTGAGGTGGTGCTTGATCCTGTCCGGCTCCTCGCCGATCATCGCGGCCAGTTCGTAGCGGTTGCGCTCGCCTTCATTCAGGAGGCACAGCAGTTCAACCCGGTGCTGGTGCTTGAGGGCGTAGCCGACGGCTTCTGCTACGCCCCGCTTCCCCTGACCTAGCCTGATCGGCGAGACCGCGCCCTCTTCTGAACCCGGCGGCGGCATTGACTGAGGCACCGAGAAACGGAAGCGCTCATATCCCAGCGAGGTGACGATGATCGATCTGGTCGGCTCCCCCGACTTGGCGCAGCGCCCCAGCGATTCAGCCTCGATCTCCCGCACGCGCTCCCAATGCTTCGCCTGGTCGTCAGCTATGTCCCCCCTGCCCCGGGCATCGACGTTGAACCAGCGCCACGACAGCCAAACGCGTCGGTCGTGGACCATCTTTCCCGCCCACAGCGCAGCCATTGCCTCGGCCATGACCGCCTGAAGGATCACGCCGCAGATTGCCTGCTTTGCCTCCGCGGGCATCGCCTCGACTTCCTCGTCGGTGTAGAGGGGAATCTCGATCGCTCGGTAGTAGTGCTCGAGGGCGTTGCGCGCTCGCTTGACATAGGCGACCTCGATGGAACCGTCGGCGAGCATTTCCCTCAGGTGATGCGCGATGTTCTTCCTCACGGGAGCGTGGATCAAACGCACGAGTTCCTCCTGCGACCGCGGCCCTTCGTTGAGGATCGTGCGGACTTCGGTCCTCGCCTTGTGCGTGACGGCGTAGGCGACGGCGGCGGCGACGCTCCGCTTCCCCTGCCCCAGTCTGATCGTCGTCTGCGTCAAGATAGCTGCTGCTCCGTGTCCTTTGGATACTCAGCCGTGGCAGAGCATAAAGGCGCGCCGGGAAGGAAAGTCGCGGTCAGGCCGACTTTTAGTCGATACTCGGCAGTTCCTTAGCATCCCCTCCCTGTCCAGCGGGACTGCCCGCTGAAAGATGAGGAAGGGAGGTGACTGCGATGAAGATCGCGCAAGTCGATCGCGTCTTTTCGTGCCTGCATGTGCTGAAGCACGGCTAGGGCACGCAATGTAGGGGGCCGGTCGCGGCCCGCTTGCGTGAGGCCCGTGGCCGGCTCCCTCGTCTTCGTCCCGAGGCGACATGGAGGGAATCAGAGTCTACGCAAGAACTTGTGAAGTTTCCTATGGCAGTTCATGTCTCGAGCGCAGACGATCTCCGCCGTGACCGACTTCGGCAGCAGACTCCGGGAGGCACGGGAACGCCTGGGGCTCACCCAGGAAGAGATCGCGCACCGCAGCGGCGTCCATGTCACCGAGGTCAGCCGGATGGAGGCCGGGAAGCGCGACCCGAAGATCTCGACGCTGCGCCGGCTCGCGAAAGCGGTCGAGGTCAAACCGGGCCAGCTCCTCGACTGACCGTCCGCGATCGACTCCGTCCACTGCGCCGGCTCGGCCGGTGCTATTGCAAAGAAAAAACCTACTAACAGGCAAGACCCTGCGCGGGTTGTGAAACCTACTGGGAGATTGGCAAGACTCGACTCGTTCCAAGAAGTTGTCGCTTCTTATTCCAATAGCTCCTACCGCTCGGTGAAGCGGTGGCGGAAGGGACGAGAGAAATGCCAAGACGCAACTCAAGCAACGGAGGCGGGGCGAAAGGCGGCACCCGCCTCCCGGTCCTCGTGGACCCGCGCCTCGTCAAGGCCCTTGACCATGTCCTGCGGCAGCACGTCCTTCTCGCCGCGGTGCAGGGCGAGGTCAGCCCCAAGGAACTGGCGGAGATGCTCGACGCCGAACTGAGCCAGGTCAGCTACCACGTCAAAGTCCTGCGCGACGACTGCGACGGAATCATCGAAGAGACGCGCACGGTTCCCCGGCGCGGCGCCGTCGAGCACTTCTACCGGGCCAGCGCCAAGACGCTGTTCCCGGCAAAGGCGTGGAGGCGACTGAAGAAAGGCCTGCGCTCGGTCGTCGGG
Organism: uncultured Solirubrobacterales bacterium; assembly: GCA_963727465.1. Lineage (GTDB taxonomy): Bacteria > Actinomycetota > Thermoleophilia > Solirubrobacterales > 70-9 > VRUE01. Next base: position 81,959 of record CAVSGL010000005.1, read on the forward strand.
GCGGGGCAGGCGAGCGACCTGTTCAACGACCTCGCCGAGGCGCTGAAGGCGGGCAAGCTGGAGGGGGCAGACGATCACATCGTCCGCACCCCGCTGCTTCTCGACACCGAGGGACAGCGCAGGGTCAAGGCGATCGCCGAGCGGGCGAGCAGGGAGGTCGAGGACGAGCAGCGGGCAACCGCCGAGCGCCTGGAGAAGGCCAACGGGGACGGCGGTGAGACAGTCGGCCACATCTTTGCGCTGCTCTCCTTCGAGGCTGCCTGGGAGACGCCGGATCTCCGTGCATCCATCGATCTGACCGGGGACGGGGTGAAGACGCCGGGCAGCGGGGCGAACGGGTCGAGCCGAAACGGCGGCGGGAGCGCGAGGGGCGGGCGCAGGGCAGGGACGGCGGTCAAGTAGCCGGCGCCGCAGACGCAGGGGACGAGGGTCGATCCCCTGCGTTTCCCCCCCTTCCGAGTCCCACACGAGACAGGACGCAAAAGTGCCCGATCAGACTCCGCCGCAATACGTCGTCGCGACGGTCGAGGCGGCGATTCTCAAGCTCGCCGCCGAACTGCATCCGCAACGCCTGACGGCCAAGGAGCTCGCGGGCGAGCTCATCACGAAACCCAAAGACATCCGAGAGGTCGATACAGCCGCAGAGGCGATTCGCAACCTACGGGAGTTCGGGTTGTTGTGCGAGCACGACGACGAGACCATCGAACTGACAAAGGCGGCCCTCCACGCCGTCACACTGCTGACCTGACCCTGGACACCTCGCCCACGGCCGGGAGAGATGAGACCACCGGGGCGGGGGCTGTCACCTCCCATGCTGTCCTCGCCCCGGTGGCCTCCCCTCCCCCGACCTGCCCGCAGACCGAGGCGGGACATCGGCGACCGGACCTCGGCGTTCAGTGCCCCGAGTCGGAGCGGCCGTAGCGGTCCTGGAGGCGCACGACGTCATCGAGGTGCGGCCGGGCCGACCTCCTGCTCATGCAGGGCGTCGGCGCTCGGCCCTCGCGTCAGCCGCAACCGCCCGGAGAGCAGATAGGACGACTCGTCCTTTTCGCGGTGAAGCTGAACCGAAAGCCGATGACCGGCGTCGACGTGGAGAAGCTTCCCGGCATAGACATCGGTATCGGCCCACCAGAGCTCGTGGCCCCACGGCTTCTCAACCCGCTGCGGTTCCCGATCCCCCACGGCGCAGATCGTATTGCGGGTGCGACCTTGGCGTGCTCGCTCATCATCACGCGGGAGGCAGGACCAAACGCCCCTGCAAATCGATTGGTTCTGAGGTTCGTGGGGACAGCGGTGGGGATGGAAGCACCGCTTCCCCGGCAGAATCTCCCCGCCGCTCGGCCGGTACTATGAAGACATGGCCCACGCGACCAAGCACGCTCGACCCGAAGTGGAACGACGTCGGCAAGCGGCGGAGCGCATGCGCGGTCTGTTCGCGCACCTGGCGCCAGACCGCAATCTCTCTGACGAGCTGATCGCGGAGCGGCGCGCCGAAGCGCGGGCTGAAGACCGAGAGGCCGCCGAAGAAGCGCGGCGGCTGCGTGGCAAGCACTGAACCACCGGCATCGGTCCTCGATGCCTCCGCAGCCCTGGCGTTGCTCAATGACGAGCGCGGCAGCGAGGTCGTCTCCGATGCGGTCGCAGACGGCGCAGCGATCAGCGTGGCGAATCTGGCCGAGGTGCTCTCGAAGGTAGCCGAGCGCGGTGGCGATCCAGCCGAAGCTGCGGCCGAACTGCGCAAAGCCGAAGGCTCCAAACGAGCGCTGATGATCGAGCCGCTGACGGCGGCAGACTGCGTCGCTGTCGCCCGACTGCGGCCGATCACCAAACAGCGGGGCCTGTCGCTCGCCGATCGTGCCTGCCTCGCCCTGGCAAAACGCCTTGGCATCCCCGCGCTGACAACCGACGAAGCCTGGGAGGACGTGCCCAATCTCGACATCGAGGTTCAGCTGATCCGCTGATCGGGCCGTGACGAAACCAAAGCGCAACAAGATGAGCCCCGACGAGATCAAGCATTTCCTGGTCAGCTACGACCTAGACACCGGCGAGACGGAGGTCGAGTCCTTCGGCACCGATTACGACGCGGCCCAGGCGGCCTACGCCGAAGCGGAGCGGGCAAACGCCGAGGACGAAAAGCTCGACGTCGTTCTCCTGAGCGCCGACTCGCTGGAGACGATCAAACAGACTCATTCAAGCTACTTCAACGGCGGCACCCACCGCCTTGAGGAGTTGCTGCCCGGCTGACCGGCAGCTCACCCTCCCGCACAGCCTCGGCCGCGTAGCGGATCGCCTCGCGCACGTCCTCGGCTTCCAGGTCCGGGTAGGCGGCAGCGATCTCGGGCTCACTCATCCCATCGGCAACCATGCCGACCACGGTCGCCACCGGGATTCGCAGTCCCCGGATGCACGGAACGACCGCCCATCTGGTCGGGGCGAGCGGTGATCCGCGTGAAGGTCATTTCGACCTGCGACCCTGCTCAGAACCCAAGCGCGAACTTGGCGTCCTCGGACATCATCATGTGGGAGAGTGGACCAAACCTCCCTGCAAATCGACGGGTTCTGATGCCCGTGGGGACGGCCGTGGGGACGGCGGGACCGCATCCGGTGTTCACTTGCCGTCGACCTGCCGCTTCCACTCCGTCGTGGAAACCAGATCTATGCGCGAGGCGGGAAGCAGGCGCTCGACGAACACCGCGAGCACCTGTCCGGCATCGGTCGCGGAAGGCGCGAGCACGCCCTCCCGTCCGAGATGGTGGGCAGCGTCGCCGATCTCCTGGCATGCCCGAGGGTCCGCCGAGCGGAGTTGCGCATCGCTGAGCCCTAACGCCTTCCTTGCAACAGCGTCGGTCAGATCGAGCAAGGACTCCAAGCGAATTTCGTATGTGAGCAGGTGGCGGGGCAGGAACTCGTCGGGGTCCCGACCGGAGCGCTCGGCCAGCCGGTGGAACTCGGCCTCGACAACTTCCAGCGAAAGACCGAGGTACAGCGTCGCGAAGCTGCCGGGCGGATTCCAGCGACCTCCTACGGTTCGGGCGCCCGCTCCTGGCTGCGAGTAGCTCCACTCGGCAGCTTGATGACGAAACGCCCGGCCCTCCCACGAGACCGGCGGCAGGCCATCGATGGTCGTCACGGCGTGACCGGAAGGCACGGCGCAACCCGGACGAGATCAGACGAAGACGCCCTCGGCGAGCGCCTCGACCGCCCCGAGTACGCGGCGGTAGTCGCCTCCCGCGAGCAGGTCGATCGGCTTCTCGTGGTCGAGCATCTCGTTCGGGGTGAGAAGCCAGTCGTGGGCGGCCTCCGGGCGCAGCACCTTGGCGAGGCGGTCGAGCACGTAGACGATCTCCAGCGCCCGTTCGCGCGACGCCCCACGCGGAGCGGCTTCGCGGTGCAACCAGCGGGAGACCGTCCTCGGCGTCGTCTCCAGCACCCGCGCGAAGTCGGCGCGGTCGAAGTCGACCGCCGCGCCGACGCTCTCCATCCTCTCAGCTAGGTCCTGCAAGACGTCCACCCCCTTGTCGTCTAGTTCGTCCTCTATTTTGTCATATATAATGGATGCGCGCGCACATGGAAACGCCGCCCATCTGATTCGGACGGACCGTGATCTGCGTGAAGCTCATTTGAGCCAGATCAACGAAATGGCTCTGGCTCGAAAACGTCTTCGCTGGCCAGTTTGCTCAAATCGCCTCGGCCCGAGCTAAACGCTCCGATGCAGGTGAGAGGCGGCTGCTCTCCTTCGTCCTCGATCTGTCGAGACTTCGCAGTCAACTCGGCCAACTCGTGCTCAAGCGCCTCCCGAACGAGCTGCGGCACGGCGACGCCGCGCTTGTCGGCAACCTGGCGAGCGCGCTCAAGCAGCTCGGCGTCTACTTCGACCGCTTTCTTCAGCGATGCGGCCATAGCTGGACTCTATCGCTGCCACTAGGAGAGATCGTTCTGGCCGATCCGAAGGAGGGCGACCAACTCACTCACGCCGGGGTCGGCGTCGTCAAGGTCGCCAGCCTCGTACCCGCCCTTGAACTCGGCGACAGACATGCCCGCAAGCGCTTGCGCGCGAGCCTCCAAGTACTCGGCGTACTCCCTCGCCGAGGGCTCATAGACCTCCGTGCCTGCATCCGTCACGAGAACGCGGTTCATTGCCCGGAGAATGATAGGCGGAATACTCGCCGGAAACGATCAAGCAGAATGGGCGGGCAGCTCACGCTCCCGCCCAGCCTCGGCCGCGTAGCGGATCGCCTCGCGCACATCCTCGGCTTCCAGGTCCGGGTAGGCGGCAGCGACCTCGGGCTCACTCATTCCATCGGCAACCATGCCGACCACGGTCGCCACCGGGATTCGCAGTCCCCGGATGCACGGAACGCCGCCCATCTGGTCGGGGCGAGCGGTGATCCGCGTGAAGGTCATTTCGACCTGCGACCCTGCTCAGAACCCAAGTGCGAACTTGGCGTCCTCGGACATCATCTCGGGGCTCCACGGGGGGTCGAAGACCATCTTGGGGTGGACGGTGCTGACGCCGGGGAGGTCGCCGACGAACTCCCTCATCTGCTCGGAGACCTGGGGGCCGATCGGGCAGGCGGGGGTCGTCAGGGTGAAGGTCACGTAGACGTCTTCGCTCTCGATCTCGACGTCGTAGACGAGGCCGAGGGAGACGAAGTCGAGGCCGAGCTCGGGGTCGATGACCTCCTCGAGCGCCTCCAGCACGTCGTCTTCGGTCAGGACTTCGGTCTGCGTCTGGTTCTCGGACATGAAGCCAATGGTAACCGGGCCTACGGCTCGGGCGGCAGCGGCTCGGGCGGCTTGCCCTCGCTGGCGGGCTGGAGCTCGAGCTGCCACCAGCCGACGTCGCGCCAGGCGCCGTCCTTCCAGCCGATCCGCCGGTAGACGCCGACCTGGGCGAAGCCGACGGCCTCGTGCAGGGCGACGCTCGCCGCGTTGGGCAGGGTGATGCCCGCGCAGGCGACATGGAAGCGCTGCCGGCGCAGGCGCTCGATCAGCTCGTCGTAGAGGGCGCGGCCGGTGCCGCGGCGGCGCTGCTCGGCGCCCACGTAGACGGAGGACTCGACCGCCCACCTGTAGGAGGGGCGGTAGCGGTGTGGGCAGGCGTAGGCGTAGCCGGCCACCTCGCCGTCTCGCTCGGCGACCAGCCAGGGATAGCTGGCCAGCGTCTCCCGGATCCGCGCGGCGAAGACCGCCGGCGCGGGCGTCTCTTCCTCGAACGAGGTCGCGCCGCACTCGACGAACGGCGCGTAGACCGCGACGCAGGCGGCGGCGTCGCGGTCGGGGTCGGCGGTGCGGATCGTCAGCGGCATCGAAGCTCGCCGGCACAATAGGCTGCCGCTCGATGGAGCAGAGCAGCGGACAGGTGCGAAGGCGCTCGATCGGAATCGTCTTCTCCGACGGCGGCCTGCTGGCGCTGAGCGCCGAGCTTCCGCCGGGCTCGAGCGGACACGGGGACGAGCGCGTCAGCGCGGTCCTGCGCGAGCCCGGAGGCGAGCTGACGGACGTCTCCGAGGCGCTGCTCTCGACCGAGTACGGGCCCGACGGAGTCCCGCGGCGCGCCACGCTCGAGCTCTGGACAGACGGTAACGACGGCCAGCCGCTGCGCGGGGCCGGCCGGCTGATCGACGCCGCCAAGTCGCACGGCGGCGAGGGCGACGTCGCCTTCTTCCGCTGGGCGCTCAAGGGACGCGAGGGCCTCGGCCACTACGAGCTGGTGCGCGAAGGTGGCTGACCGGGGCAACGGGATCGAGGCCGTGATCTCCGACTTCGGCGGCGTGCTGACGACGCCGCTGGTGCAGTCGTTCATGGCCTTCCAGGACCACACCGGAATCACCGGTGAGAACCTCGGCAAGGCGATGCAGGCGGCGACCGACGCAAACGGCGGCAGCAATCCCCTGTTCGAGATGGAGCGCGGCGAGATCAGCGAGGCGGTCTTCCTCGACCGGCTGACCGCCAGCCTCGAGCCGCTGCTCGGCCACCCGCCGGAGATGCACAGCTTCAAAGAGATCTACTTCGAGGCGCTGGAACCGAACCCGCCGATGATCGACCTGATGCGCGCGCTCAAGGACGACGGCTACCGGATGGCGATGCTGACCAACAACGTGCGCGAGTGGGAGCCCTGGTGGCGACCGATGCTGCCGGTCGACGAGATCTTCGAGACCGTCGTCGACTCCGGCTTCGTCGGCTGCCGCAAGCCCGAATCGCGGATCTACCGGATCGCCCTCGATCGCCTCTCCCTCCCCGCCGAGTCCTGCCTCTTCGTCGACGACGTGAAGGTCAACTGCGAAGGCGCTGAAAGGGCCGGCATGGCCGCCGTCCACTTCCAGCACACCGAGCAGGCGATCGCCGACGTGCGCGCGGCGCTCGCGCGCTGAACGCAATCCCAGCGCTCAGGACCTCGACGCGCGCCGCTCGGCGAGCTGCCTGACCTCGTCCAGGTGCTCGGCGACGGCTCGGTTCCACTGCGGGACCACCCAGTGCGGCGCCGCGAGGCGGCCGAGAAACCAGAAGTCGATGCCGAGCTCGCCGTCGTAGCGCAGGACGGTCGAGCCGCCGGACTCATCCAGGCGAAACTCCTCGCCGGCCTCCGGCACCGGGCCGGTGAGGTGACGGAAGCGCATCGCCGACGGAGGCTCGAGCTCGATCGACTCGACCGTGCGCGCCTCGTAGAAGTGCACCTTCGTCAGGTGGGCGGCGACGACGAGCGACTCGCTGCCGGCGAGAACCTCGATCGAATCGCTGCGCGCCCGTCCCAGGTAGGGAGCGCTGAGGATCTCGTAGACGAGCTCGCGAGGGGCGGCGATCTCGACGCTCAGCGGGCCCAGCGCGTGGCGGCTGCGCCCCCAGCCGAGATCGAGGTGAAGGCGGCCCATCGCCAGCGCCAGGAAGCCGCCGGCGATCATCGCCAGCAGGAGCAGGGCCAGCGCGCCGAACGCGATCCAGCCGGTCATCTCGGTCTCGATTGCATCGGTTGCCCACGCACACGATCCCATACCCTGGATTGCGTGCTCGGCGCCACCGAGTCGATCTGCCCTCGCTGCCGGCGAGTCCTGGACGCTCAGCTCGTCGAGCGCGCCGGCCGGGTGGTGCTGCGCCGCTCCTGTCCCGACCACGGGGACTTCGAGGCGGTCGTCTACGGGGACGCGCGACGCTACGCGGAGATCCAGCGCTTCGACAAGCCCGGCGAGGAACCCCGCGAGCGGCAGACCGAGAGCATCGACGGCTGCCCTCACGACTGCGGCATCTGCCCGGACCACGCCCAGCACACCTGCCTCGGAATCATCGAGGTGAACACCGCCTGCAACCTCGACTGCCCGATCTGCTTCGCCGACTCCGGCAGCGGTCAGCAGGAGCACGGCTACTCGCTCACCCTCGAGCAGGTCGAATCGATGCTCGACTCGTTCGTGCGGGCCGAGGGCGCGCCGGAGTCGGTCCAGCTTTCCGGCGGCGAGCCCTCGATCCATCCCCAGATCCTCGAGATGCTGCGCGCCGCGAGGGACCGCGGCATCCCGCTGGTGATGCTCAACACCAACGGCATCCGCCTCGCCCGCGACCCGCGCTTCGCCCCCGCGCTGGCGGAGATCGGCGTCCACGTCTACCTCCAGTTCGACGGCTTCGAGGACTCCACCCAGGAGGCGATTCGGGGCAGGCCGCTGACCGAGGAGAAGCTGCGCGCGCTCGAGCGCTGCGCCGAGGCGGGTGTCGGCGTCTCGCTGGCGGCGGCGGTCGAGCGCGGCCTGAACGAGCACGAGGTCGGGGCGATCGTCCGCTTCGGCGTCGAGCACCCGGCGGTCACCGGCGTCTTCTTCCAGCCGGTCACCCACTCGGGGCGCTTCCGCCCCGACTCCGACCCGCTCGACAAGCTGACCAACTCGGATGTGATCGAGGCGGTCGCCGCGCAGCTGCCGGAGTGGTTTCGCGCAGACGACTTCGTCCCGGTCCCGTGCTGCTCGCCGACCTGCCGCTCGGCCACCTTCGCCCTCTACGACGGCGAGGATCTCGTTCCGCTGCCGCGCCTGGTCGACGTCGAGCAGTACCTCGACTACGTGACCAACCGCGCCGTCCCGGACCTCGACGTGCGCGAGGCGCTGGAGGGGCTGTGGTCGGCGAAGGCCGCGGGCGGCAGCGCTCCCGTCGCCGAGCGCCTCGAGTGCGTCGCCTGCGCGACCGCGATGCCGCCGGAGCTGCGCGAGGTCGCGGCGCGCGGCTTCATGATCGTCGTCCAGGACTTCCAGGACCCCTACACGCTCGACCTGCGCAAGCTGCGCAAGTGCTGCGTCGCGGAGATCGTCCCGGACGGACGCCTGATCCCGTTCTGCGCCTACAACTCGGTCGGCTACCGCGAGCAGGTCCGGCTCGAAGCCTCGCGCGCCACCGCCGCGGCGAACCGGTGAACGACGCGGAGCTGAAGGCGTACTGCGCGGACGCCTACGCGAACCCGGCCGTGCGCTGGCTGCTCGGCGAGGAGCTGCACCCCGGCGGCGCCGCGACCACCCGGCGCACGCTCGAGCTGGCCGGCCTGCGGGCCGGCGAGCGGCTGCTGGACGTCGCCGCCGGGTCCGGCGCCTCGGCGATCCTGGCCGCGCGCGAGCTCGGCGTCGAAGCCCTCGGCGTCGAGTACGGCGAGGGGGCGGTCGAGGCTGCCCGCGCCGATGCGGCGACGGCCGGCCTCGGAGCGTCGGTCGGCTTCCTCCAGGGCGACGCGGAGGGGCTGCCGGTCGAGGACGGTGCCTTCGACGTCGCGCTCTGCGAGTGCTCGCTGTGCACGTTCCCCGACAAGGCGCGCGCCGTGGCGGAGTTCCGGCGCGCCCTGAGGCCCGGCGGCAGGCTCGCCCTTTCCGACGTCGTCGCGGAGACCGGCGCGCTGCCGGCCGTCCTGCGCGGAGCGATGGCGACCGTCGCCTGCGTCGGCGGAGCGCTCCCCCTGCCAGGCTACGAGGAGTTGCTCACGGCGGGCGGGTTCTCGGTCGCGCGGCGCGAGCTGCTGGGCGAAGACGCCGACCTCTTCGCCCGCGGGATCGAAGAGCGCCTGCGCGGAGCGCGCCTGCTCGGCATCGCCCCCCCGGAGGGAGCGTCGCTGGGGATCGAGGAGGCGATCGAGGCGGTACGGATGGCCCGCCGGGCGATCGCCGACGGCCTGCTGAGCTACGCGATCGTCGTCGCCGAGGCCTCGTAGATGAGCAGTTCCACGACGACGGACGTGCCGATCCGTTCCCAGCCCTGAGTGAGCAGTCCGTGTGGGCGGCGCGCCGACGAGCGCACCCCGCTCGCTCGACGCTAACTGTCTTACATACAAAACAGAGCGAAACCTGTAAGCTACAGAGTGCGGAGAGCAGAGGCTGCAAGGTCGCGGCACACGCCTGACAAGCGTGAGGTCGGTCCAATCAACCGGCAGGGGTTCGGGTCCCCCGCTCTCCGTCAGCGATCGAGAGTTGGAGCGGGTCCTGGGTGAACGCGCGGCTCCTTGGTATCGTCAAGGGGCTTGTCAGGCGTTTGTGGGTGATTCCCACCTCTGCATCCAGACCCGCTTCGGCGGGTCTTTCTCATTCCAAGCGAGAGCCCCTCGGGGAAGGGCGACGGAGGCGTGCCGCGTGGCGCGGCACCGAGGTGCGCGCGAAACTGAATAGCTGAGTTTAGGAATCGTCATGTTTATCTCCAACGAAAGGAGGTGAGCGATGTCATTCCGCAAGGTAAGCGCCTCAGCGCCCGCCCTATCGATCGTGAAGGGCACCTGAGGTGACGGGCGCCGGCAGCGCGTCAGTTGTCGCTGCCGGCCCTGTCCCAGACGTAGAGCTCGACCGCCTCGACGGCGAGCTCCATCAGGCGGGGCTGGGAGAGCAGCTCGAGGACCAGCTCGAGGGCGTCGTCTTCGGTGACGCCGGCGTCGACGGCCTCCTCGCCGCGGAAGCCGGCGGCGAGCTTGAGCGCCTCGCGGCGGTTCTCGCCGAGCGAGCCGAAGGCGCCCATGAGGAAGTCGCGGTTGGGGACCGGCTGGCCGAGCTCCAGCGAGCCGTGCCAGGCGGCGAGCATCGAGAGATCGTGCTCGTCGAGCTCCGACAGGGCTTTCGCGTAGTGGACCTCGAGCTCGTCGTCGGGGATCTCGTCGACCCAGGCGCGAACCGCCTCGCCGAGCAGCTGGCGACGGGCCTCGCGGCCGATCGAGTCGGCGATCGCGCGGATCGCGTCGGCTGGGTCTACGAAGCAGAGGGCCATACGGTGCGTTCAATCTAGAGAGGCCTGAGGACGGCAAACCGGCGCGCGAAATCGCGCCATTTGCGGCTTCCCGGGCGGCGCGGCGGGGCGACCGGGCACGCCGGAGGGCTACCTATGCTGGACCGCTTGCCGATATGCCGCTGAAGCTGATCCACGGACCCCCGAACTCCGGCCGCGCCGGCCGGATCCAGGCGCTCTTCCGCGCCGCGCTCGCTCGCGACCCGATCCTCGTCCTGCCGACGCTCGACGACGTCTTCCGCTTCGAGCGCCTGCTCTGCGAGGAAGGGACGGCGCTCGGCGGCTCGCTGATGACCTTCGGCGACCTCTTCCGCGAGGTCGCGCAGCGCACCGGTGTGCCGGCCGGCGAGGAGCTGACGCCGGCACAGCGCCTCGCCGCCGTCCGGCTCGCGGTCGAAGAGCAACGCGGCAGGCTCGGCCCGCTGCGCCGCTCCGCCGCCCGCAGCGGCTTTCCCTTCACCTTCACGCGGCTGCTCGACGAGCTACAGAGCGCCGGCCTGGAGCCGGCGGCGCTGGGCTCGGGGGCGCGGACGCTCGAGTCCTCCGCCTACCTGGGCGACCTGACGGCGCTGTTCGCCGCCTACGCCGAGGTGCGCGACCGGCTCGGGCGGCGCGACTTGCACGGACTCGCTGCGGCGGCGATCGAGGCGCTGCGAGCCGATCCCGCCGCCTGGCGGGACCGGCCGGTCTTCCTCTACGAGCCGGGCGAGCTGACCGTCAACCAGCGCCGGCTGCTGGCGGCGCTGGCGGCGGCGGCCGAGGTAACGGTCGCGCTCTCCTACGGCGAGCGCCACGCGGCGCTCGCCGCGCGCCAGGCGTCGATCGAGGCGCTGCGCGAACTGGCGAGCGCCGAGGAGGTGCTGGACGGCCCGCAGGAGCTCGAGCCGTTCGCGATCGACCCGCTGCTCGTCCACCTTCAGCGCGAGATCGGCGACCCCGAGCCGCCGCGCCGCCGGCCCGAGGGAGCGCTGACGCTGCTGCGCTCCGCCGGCGAGCGGGCCGAGGCCGAGGCGATCGGCGCCGAGGTCGCCCGGCTGATCGACGACGGCGCCGACCCCGCCGGCATCGCGATCGCCGTGCGCGACCCGGTGCGCCGCGGCCCGCTGCTCGGCTCGGTGCTGGAGCAGCACGGCGTCGCGGTCGCGCTGGAGGCGGAGGTGCCGGTCGCCGCCACGTCGGTCGGCGGCACGCTGATCGCGCTGCTCGAGGCCGAGCTCGGCGCCGGCCGCGCCGCCGATCTGCTGCGCTTCCTGCGCGGCCCCTCCGGCATCCGCCCGGCGCAGGTCGACTGGTTCGAGCGGGCGGCGCGGCGGCGCCGGGTCCGGAGCGCCGCCGCGGCGCTGGAGCTCTGGGCGGAGCGCCACGAGCGGCTGCCGGGCGACATCGAGCAGTTGAGAGAGGCCGTCGCGCGGGGTCCCGCCGCGCTGGCCGGCACGGTCGCCCGGCTGGCGATGACGATGGCCGCGCGGCCGCTGCGCGGCGACGCCGACGGTCCCGCCCCCGAGCAGGGCGACGGCCTCGAGCTGCGCGCCGCGGCGGCGATCGCGACCGCGCTCGGCGACCTCGCCGAGCTGCCCGAGCTGGCGCCGCCGGCGGCCGAGCTCGTCGTCACCCTGCGCGAGCTCCGCTTCAACGCCTGGAGCGGGCCGGTCGAGGGCCGCGTGCGGATCGCCAGCCCCTACCGGCTGCGCGCCTCGCGCTTCGAGCACGCCTTCGTCGCCTCGCTCCAGGACGGCGAGTTCCCGCGCCGCGACCGCGGCGAGGACCCGTTCCTCGCCGAAGCGCAGCGGCTAGCGCTCGGCCTCGACCCGCGTCGCGACCCCGAGGCCGAGGAGCGCTACCTCTTCCACGCCTGCCTCGCCCTGCCGAGCAGGTCCCTCTTCCTCTCCTACCGCGACAGCGACGAGGACGGCGTCGCCGAGGCCCGCTCGCCGTTCCTCGACGACGTGCGCCGGCTGCTCGACCCGGCGCCGCCCGGGGACGAGGCGCCCGACCCGGTCGAGGCGGAGCTGACCCTGGTCCGCGACCTGGCGCAGGTCGGCCCGGCGCCGTGGCGGGTCCCGGGCGATGCGGACATGGAGCGGGCGCGCGCCGCCGAGCGGGCCAGCCGCGCCCCCGGGCCGCTGACCAACCCGGCGGTGCTCGAGGCGCTCGCCGCGGTCCCCGCCCACGGCGGCACGACGCTGGAGGGATTCGACGTCTGCTCGTACCGCTGGTTCGTCGCGCACGAGCTCGATCCGCAGCCGCTGGACCCGGTGCCGGACCCGCTCGTCCAGGGGGGGCTGATGCACGAGGCGCTGGAGCGCCTCTACCGCGAACGCCCCGGCGGCGACCCCCTGCCCCGCGCCGCCTCGCTCGGCGCCTGGATCGATCGGGCGCGCGAGCTGGTCGCCGAGGTGGCCGGCGAACGCGAGCTGGGCGAGCACCCGGCGGAGCGCGCGATCGTGCGCCGGGTCGAAGGGCTGCTGGCGCGCTTCCTCGCCGACGAGGCCTCGCGGGCGCCCGGCAGCTTCGAGCCCTGGTTGCTCGAGGCGCGGTTCGGCGCCGAGGAAGGGGCGGAACGGCCGGTGCTCGAGATCGACGGCTGGGGGCTGCACGGGGCGATCGACCGGGTGGACAGGGACCCGGCCGGGCGGGCGCTGGTCATCGACTACAAGCTGGCGCGCGCGGTGACGCCGCTGGCCAAGTTCGAGCAGCAGGCGAAACTTCAGCTTCAGCTCTACCTGATCGCGGTCGCCGAGCACTGGGGCGCCGACCCCGCCGGGGGGCTCTACCAGCCGCTGCGCGGAACCTCGCGCAGCTCGCGGCGCCCGCGCGGCGCCGTGCGCGAGGACGCGGCGGCCGAGCTCGACGCCTACGGTCTCTACCCCAACGACCTGCTCGACCGCGACGGCTTCGAGCGGATGCTCGACGAAGCTCGCCGGCGGGCGGCCGCGATCGTCGCCCGCATGCGCCGCGGCGAGATCCGCCGCGACCCCGGCCCGCGCCGCGGCCTGCGCGGCCACGACGTCTGTCCCGCCTTCTGCGAGTTCGCGCCGATCTGCCGCCGCGACCGGGCGCCCGCGGAAGCCGAGGACGGCGAGTGGGAGGAGCGGTGAGCACGCGCACGCCGACCCCCGAACAGGCGCAGGCGATCGAGGCCGGCGGCAGGGACGTGCTGGTCGAGGCCGGGGCGGGAACCGGCAAGACGGGCGTGATGGTCGACCGCTACTGCCGGCTCGTCTGCGAGCGGGAGGTCGCTCCCGACGCCGTGCTCGCCTTCACCTTCACCGACAAGGCGGCGAGCGAGCTGCGGCAGCGCATCCGCGCGGCCCTGGAGCTGCGGGCGGCGGCCGGCTCGGAGCGCGCCGGCGCGCTGCTGGGCTCGCTCGGCAGCGCCTGGGTGACGACGATCCACGGCTTCTGTAGCCGCCTGCTCGCGGCCCACCCGGTCGCCGCCGGGATCGACCCGCGCTTCCGCGTGCTCGACGCGCCGGAGACCGAGCGGGTCGCGCGCGAGGCCTTCGACGACGCCCTCGCCGAGTTCCTCGCCGCCGGGGACGAGGATCGCGAGCGCACGGTCGCCGCCTTCGAGCTCGGCGGCCTGCGGGCGATCGTCAGCGGCGCGCACGCCGAGCTGCGCAGCCGCGGGGTCGCCGAGCCCCGCCTCCCCCACCCCCCCTCGCCCGATCCCGACGCCGCGCTGCGCGAGCTCGCCGCGGTCGCCGAGGAGACGCTGGCGGAGCTGAAACCGGCCAGCTCGAGCCGCCAGCAGGTCGAGCGGGCGCTCGCCGTCCTCGCCGAACCGGGCGCGCCGGACCTCGACACGCTCGTCGCCCTACAGACCGAGAGCAAGGCGAAGCCGATGGCCGCCTACCGCGAGGCTGTGGCGGCGGCGATCGCCCGGGTCGCCGAGGCCGGCGAGGGCGGCGAGGTCTACCGCCACCTGACCGAGCTGCTGGCGCTCTTCGACCGGCGCTTCGAGGCGGCCAAGGAGCGCCGCGCCGGGCTCGACTTCGAGGACCTCCAGCTGCGCGCCGTGCGCCTGCTCGAACGAGAGGAGATCGGCAACGCCTACAGGACGCGCTTCCGCCAGCTGCTGGTCGACGAGTTCCAGGACACCAACCGGTTGCAGCTGCGGCTGATCGAGGCGCTGCGCGGGCCGCGCACCGAGCTGATGGTCGTCGGCGACGAGCTCCAGTCGATCTACGGCTTCCGCCACGCCGACCTCGACGTCTTCCGCGAGCAGCGGCGCGCGGTTGAAGCCGGCGGCGACGCCGCCGCGATGGCGCTGAGCGGCAACTTCCGCTCCCGCCCCGAGGTGGTCGGCGCGGTCAACGCGCTCGGCGCGCAGCTGCTCGGCGAGGACTTCCACCCGCTGCGCGTCGGGGCGCCGCCGGCGGAGCCGCAGCCGCGCGGCGAGGGCCCCGCGGTCGAGCTGCTGCTCACCGCGCGCGAGGGCTGGGACGACGAGGCGATCGACCTCGCGCCGGCGACCGACGCGGACACGCCGCCGAACCACCTGGCCGAGGCGCGCTTCCTCGCCGCGCGGCTGCGGGCGCTCGCCGAGGGCGGCGTCGAGCGCAGCGAGATGGTCGTCCTGCTGCGCGCCTTCACCCACCTCGACGCCTACGAGGACTCGCTCGAACGGGCCGGCCTCCAGCCCTACACGATCGGCGGCCGCGGCTACTGGTCCCAGCAGCAGGTCGCCGACGTCTGCGCCCTGCTGGCGACGATCGCCAACCCGCTCGACGACCAGGCGCTGTTCGGGGCGCTCGCCTCGCCCGCCTGCGCCGCCGCGCCGGACACGCTCTGGCTGCTGCGCGCCGCCGCCGGGCGGCGGCGCCACGTCTGGCCGGCGCTGACCCACCTGAGCGAATCGCGTGGTTCCTCAATGACCGATGGGGAGAAGAGGGAACCACGCGACGACGGGCTGGCGGAGCCCGGGCGGCTGGAGCAGATCCCGGCCGGCGAGCGCGAGCTGCTGGGCCGCTTCGTCGCCACGGTGCAGGGCCTGCGGGCGCGCTCCGGACGCCTCTCGCTGGCCGGGCTGATCGACGCCGCGGTCGGCGGGACCGGCTACGACCTGGCGGTGCTGATGCGCCCGGCGGGCGAAGCGCGCTTCGCCAACGTGCGCAAGCTGATGCGGCTGGCGGAAGGGTTCGAGGCGCGCGAGGGCCGCGACCTGCGCGGCCTGCTCGACTTCCTCGCCGCCCACGCCGAGGCCGACGCCGAGGCGGAAGCCGCGAGCGCGATCGAAGGGCGCGACGGGGTGCGGATCATGACCGTGCACAGCGCCAAGGGGCTCGAGTTCGGCGTCGTCGCGGTGCCCAACCTCTCGCGCCGCCTGCTGGCCGGCTCGCGCCTGCCGGCGCTGACCCTCGGCCACGAGCGCGAGCCGCGCGTCGGCCTACAGCTTCGCCGCCTCGGCGCCGCCTCGATCGACCTCTACGCGCACCGGGATCTGTGCACGGAGACCCAGGAGCGCGAAGCGGCGGAGGAGCTGCGCCTCTTCCACGTCGCCGCGACGCGGGCGCGCGAGCGGCTGATCCTCAGCGGCGTCGCGGCGCCGAAGCCGGCCAACGGCGCCAGTCCCGGCACGCCGGTGCTCGAGCGGATCCTCGCCGGCTTCGAGGTCGACCGCGAGCGCGACTCGGAGGTCGCTGTGCCGGCGCCGCAGCCGCGCGAGGGGCTCGCGACGAGCTTCGGACAGTCACGGATCGCCGTGCGGGTCAACCTGCCCTCGCCCGAGCGCGCCGCCGAGCTGACCGCGGTCGCGCCGGAGCCGGAGGCCGAGGCGGCGCCGCGCCCACTCTCGCCGCCCCCGCTCGACCGGCGCCCGCCGGCCGTCCCCAACCGGCCGCTCTCCTACACCGCGCTCGCCGCCTACGAGGAGTGCGCGTACCGCTTCTTTATGGAGCGCGTCCTCGATCTCGGCGAGCCCGTTCGCTCTTTGTCGCCCTCAGCCCGACAAAGTGCGAACGGGGCCGCTGCCGGCGATGGCAATTCGCCTGGGACCAGAGACGAAGCCGCTGCCCGCGGCGCGGCCGTCCATGAGCTGCTCGAGTGGAGCGCCGCCAACGGGTGGCGCGAGCCCGCTGCGGACGAGGAGGAGCTGCTCGGGCCGGTGCGGGCCTGGCTCGGCTCGGACTTCCTGCGCGAGCGGATCGCCGTCGACGGGGCCGCCTGCCGCACCGAGGTGCCGCTGCTGCTGCGGGTCGGCGAGGCGACGCTGCGCGGCTCGATCGACCTGCTGGTCGAGCGCGAGGGCGCGCCGCCGCTCGTCGTCGACTACAAGACCGACCGCCTCGACGGCGCTGCCCCGGCCGAGCGTGCCGCCAAGTACGCGACGCAGCGCTCGATCTACGCCCTGGCGGTCGCCGAGGCGCGCGGCGCGCCCGCGGTCGAGGTCGCCTACGCCTTCCTCGAGCGGCCCGGCGAGCCCGTGGTCGAGCTGCTCGACGCGGAGGCGATCGAGCGCGGCCGGGAGCGCATCGCCGCGACGATCTCCCGCATCGCCGCGGGCGAGTTCCCGGTCGCCCCGCCGGAGCGGCGCGGCTGGGACCTCTGCCGCGGCTGCCCGGCGCTCGGAAGGCTCTGCTCAGGACCCGGTTCGCTCTAGCTTCGCCGCCAGCTCGTCCAGCTTGAGCTCTTCGAGGCCCTCGCTGACCGCGTCGAGCTCGGTCGAGCAGTAGGTGACCAGCTCGCGCCCCTCGCGGCAGAGCTCGAGCGTTTCGCGCAGGCCCGCGTGGCCGGAGTCGAGCCGGTCGATGATCTGCTCGAGCCGCTCGACGGCGGCCTCGTAGGACTCAGGCTTCTCGGACGCGGATTCGGCCATCGCTGAAGCGCAGACTAATCTCATCGGCGGCCCGCGCCGCGGCGACGCCGGTCACCGGCTCGCCCGCCGGCGTCTCGGCGAGCACGTAGCCGCGCTCGAGCGTGCGCTCGGGCTCGTGCGCGCGCAGCGCCACCTCGGCCCGGCGCAGGGCCTCGCGCCGGCTGGCGGCCTCCGGCCCGGCCGCGCGGCGGGCGGCGCGGGCGAGGACGACCTGGGCGATGCGGCGCTGGAAGGCGCGGCGCTCGGCGAGGCCGCGTTCGGAGGCGGCGCGGATCTCGCGCGTGTTCTGGTTGAGCCCGATTCGCTCGCGGCGCAGCGCCCGCGCCGGCCCCCGCGCCAGCGCGACCAGGTGGCGGCTGCGGCTGCCCACCGCCCCCTCCCCGGCCCGCCGCAGCGCCGCGGCGCTGCGCGCCAGGGCGTCGCGGGCGGCGTTGCAGTCGAGCGGCACGACCGCCTCGGCGGCGTGGGTCGGGGTCGAGCAGGCGACGGCGGCGACGTCGTCGATCAGGGTCGTGTCGCGCTCGTGGCCGACGGCGCTGATCACGGGCACGCGCAGCATCGCCACCGTGCGGCAGAGCGTCTCGTCGCAGAAGGCCCAGAGGTCGGCAAGGCTGCCGCCGCCGCGGGCGACGACGATCGCCTCGACCGCGGGCGTCGCCGCCAGCTCCTGGATCGCCGCGGCGATCGCCGGCGCCGCGCGGCGGTCCTGCACCGGGGCGAAGGCCCAGACCAGCGTCCCCGCCCAGCCGCGCCGCTTCAGGCCGGCGAGCAGGTCGCGCCGGGCGGCGCCGCTCTCGGCCGTGACCACGCCGATCGTCTTCGGCAGCCGCGGCCGGGCGAGCTGCTTCTGGAGCTCGAACAGCCCCTCGGAGCGAAGCTGTTTGCGCAGCGCCTCAAGCCGCGCCAGCAGGTCCCCCTCGCCGGCGAGGCGCACCTGCGTCGCGCGGAAGGCGAAGCTGGGCGAGGCCTGGCCGCCGCCGGGGTAGTAGTCGGGGCCGCCGCCGATCACGACTTCGGCGCCGTCGCGCAGCGCGCCGTCGGGCAGGCCCGCCTTCTCCAGGTCGTCGAGCCAGATCGCGCAGGGGACCGCGCCCTCGGCGTCGCGCAGCTCGAAGTAGGCCTGGACCTTGCTGCGCGAGACGCCGGTCACCTCGCCGACCAGACGCACGCGCGCCCGCCGGCGCAGCTCCTCCTGGAGCTTGCGGGCGTAGCGCCCGACGGGAAACGGCCCTGGCAGCTCTTCCACGCCGACGAGGCTAGCCGGAGCGCCAGCGGCGCGCCCAAAGCATCAGCTCCACCATCGCCGGGCGCAGCTCGGCGCCGGCCTCGGTGAGCGAGTAGCTGACCCGCGTCGGCGAGCCGGCTTCGACCCGGCGGGCGACGAGGCCCTCGCGCTCGAGCTCGCGCAGGCGGCTGGAGAGCAGGCGGTCGGAAAGGCCGGGCACGGCCTTGCCCAGCTCGCCGAACCGCAGCGGGCCCTCGGTGAGGGCGAAGACGATCGCCCCGGTCCACCGCTTGCCGATCAGCTCGATCGCGTCGTGGAAGTGGGGACAGACGCCGGAAGCCTGCTCTTGAGCAGATAGAGCCTCCACTTCTTTCCAGCTTACCGAACGTAAGTGACCGGCTCGCCCGGCAATTGCTCAGCCCAAAGTCGGAGCTAACAAACCAGTTCGGCAGTCCTGTGGTCCTCGTCGTGACCCTCGGACCGGTAGGTGGACCGAAGCTGCCTCTCGCCGCGGTCAAGCTCAATCCCTCCAACGCGCTCAACGACCTCCAACGCGCGGCGGAACTTCTCATCGGCCTCACCGTCGTTCTCAGCCTCAATCGTCAGGTCCAGCTCCCAACCATTCTCATCGAAGTTCGCCGTTACCGACGGGCCAAGGATCGCGTCAGCGCACTCGCTGATCAGCGCGTCCTCCATGGCAATCGCATTGTCCTCAAGCCACGGCGCGTTCGTCTGAAACGGACGCCCGATAACGATCATGAAGTTGTACTCGTTGAGAGTCTGGTCGGTGGTGTCGCGCGGCTGGGTCATCGCCTCTTCGTCCCTCTCCTCTGGTCGGTTGCTAAGACCGCCATAACGTGCGCGTTGTTCTGATGTCTATTCAACCGGAATACCCGCCCTTCGGAGCGCCGAACGCTTGTTCTGAAACGTCCTATGGTCGCTTGGTGTAGCGGGAATGGTGATCATTCTACCGCCATTTGCTGGGTAGACTTTTATGTGGTTGTTACCGGCGCGAACACAATTCGCGCCTGCATTCCACGCAGCAAGCACCAGCGCATCCATTTCGTCGTTTGACAGCGTCGGCCGCTTGACCTGCGGATTCGCTTTGCGCTCGGCGTGGAGGGTGCCGCTCTTGCTCATCGGCACATAGCTATACCACTTGAGTTCCCGGCCGGAATGGCCGGAAGAAATCCGGCTCGCCGGGGTCGCCTGCTTGTATTTGCCCGTGACCGTTCTCGACTGGGCGATCGTCGTCTTCACGCTTGCCTTTGCCATGTGGGGCTACCGCCAGGGGCTGATCGTCGGCCTGCTCACGCTGGTCGGCTTCGCCGCCGGCGCGGTCGCCGGCAGCCGCGGCGGGCCGTTGCTGCTGAGCGAGGGCTCGAGCTCGCCCTACGCGCCGCTGTTCGCGGCGATCGGGGCGCTGCTGGTCGGCGCCCTGGTCGCGGTGACGGTCGAGAGCCTCGCCCTCGGCCTGCGCGAGCGGCTGGTCCGCGGCCGGGCGCTGCGACTCGCCGACGGCGCCGGCGGGGCGGCGCTGATCGCCGCGGTGGCCCTCGGCCTGACCTGGGTCTTCGGCGCCGTCGCCCTGCACGCCCCCGGCACCGCCCAGCTGCGCGGCGACGTGCAGCGCTCGCTCATCCTGCGCCGCCTCAACGACCTCCTGCCCCCCTCCGGCCCGGTCCTCAACGCGCTCAACCGGGTCGATCCGGCCCCCTCGCTGACCGGCCCCACGACCCAGGTCCGTCCGCCGAACCCGGCGATCGCCGCCGACCCCGACGTGCGCCGCGCGAGCAGCTCGGTCGTGCGCGTGCTCGGCACCGCCTGCGGGCTCGGGGTCGAGGGCTCGGGCTGGGTCGCCGCGCCGGGGCTCGTGGTCACCAACGCCCACGTCGTCGCCGGCGAGGACGACACCAGCGTGACCACGATCGACGGCGCCTCGCTCGAGGCCACGCCGGTCCGCTACGACCCCGCCAACGACCTCGCGGTGCTGCGAATCGACGCGCCGCTGCCGGCGCTGGGGCTGGCATCCGATCCGCAGCGCGGCACCGCGGGCGCGGTCCTCGGCTATCCCGAAAACGGCCCCTACGCCGCCACCGCGGCGCGCATGGGCGACACGACCACGGTGGTCAGCGACGACTCCTACGGCAACGGGCCGATCCGCCGCTCGATCTCCTTCCTGCGCGGCAGCGTGCGCAGCGGCAACTCGGGCGGCCCGCTGGTCGACGCCGGCGGCAACGTGATGGCGACCGTCTTCGCCGCGACCACGTCGGGGCCCCGAGGCGGCTTCGCCGTGCCCAACGAGGTCGTCCGCCGGGAGCTGCGCCTGGTGTCGGATTTAGCAGTCGACACCGGACCCTGCACCTGAAGCTGACAAATCCGATGCCGGCCCGTTCCCTTAGATTAAGGGGGAGTGCGGCGCGGGAACAGCCAGCAGACCGTTCCACGGCGGGAGGCGACCGACTCGATCTCGACCGTCCCCCTCCCGGGGTCGCTGGAGAGCGCCCGCGACCGTCCCTGGCCGATGCTCGGCCGCGAGCAGCCGCTGAAGACGATCGCATCCGCCTGGTCGCGCGTGGCCGCCGGCAGCCGCGAGTGCGTCCTGGTCGCGGGCGAACCGGGAGCCGGCAAGAGCCGCCTGGTCGCCGAGGCCGGCCACGACGCCCACGCCGCCGGCGCCCTCGTCCTCTACGGCAGCGGCGAGGGCACCGCCGACCTGCCCTACGCCCCCTTCGTCGGCGCGCTCGGCCACCTCGACCGGCACGCATCGCCCGAGTTGCACGCGGAGCTGCGCGGCTCGGCGCTCGGCATGCTGCTTCCCGACGCCGCCGGCCGCGAGGCCGCGAGCTGGAATCTCGGCGACGAGCGCGGGCGCCTCTTCGCCGCCGCCGTGGCGCTGCTCGAGCGCCTCGGCAGGGACCGGCCGGTGCTGCTCGCGATCGACGATCTGCACGGCTGCGGCCCTTCCACCCTGGCCCTCGTCCAGCACCTCGCCCGCACGGCCGTGCCCGTGCGGCTGCTGCTGCTCGCGACCTACCGCCCCACCGACGTCGAGCCGGACAGCGAGACGGCCGCGACGATCGCCGACCTGCGCTCGGCGCCCGGCGCCCAGCACCTGCGCCTGGGACCGCTCGACGAGGGCGAGCTGCGCGACATCGCCGCCGCGCTGCGGGTCGGCGACGACGCCACGGCGCTGGATCGCGCCGCCGAGCACGCCGCCCGCGAGAGCGGCGGCAACCCGCTCTTCGCCTGCGAGCTGCTGCGGGCGATGGTCGACGGCGACGCCGGCCCGGCGCCCGACCATCCCCCGCGCTCGCTGCGGATGCTGATCGCCGCGCGCGGCCACGCCCTCGGCGAACCGGCCCACGACCACCTATCGGTCGCCGCGGTGTGCGGGCGCCGGTTCGACCCGGCGCTGATCGCGGCCGCACTGGGGCTCGACCCGGCGCCGGTCGTCGCCTCGATGGACCGCGCCGAGCGGGCCGGGCTGATCGAGATCGACCCGGCCGGCGGCGACTGCACGTTCAGCCACGAGATCGTCGCCCACTGCCTCTACGAGGAGATCGGCGCGGGCCGGCGCGGCTCCCTGCACCGCAAGATCGCCGAAGCGCTGGAAGCGATCGCGCAGTGCGCGGGCGCCGAGGCGAACGCCGGCGAGCTGGCCGGCGAGCTGGCTCAGCACTGGCGTCACGCCGAGCCCCCCGACGAGGCACGGGCGGAACACTGGTGCGCCGAGGCCGGCGAGCTGGCCCTACAGAGCTACGACCACGAGGTCGCTGCCCGCTGGTTCGAAGCGGCGCTGGAGCTGCGCGAGTCGACGGACGGCGAGGGCGACGGCGGGCGCTGCGACCTGCTGATCGGCCTCGGCCAGGCGCTGCGATTCAGCAACCAGGAGCGCTCGCGCGAGTTCCTGCTCGAAGCGGCGCGGCTCGCCGACCGGCTCGACGACGTCGATCGCCTCGTGCGCGCGGTGCTCGCCAACCAGCGCGGCTTCGTCAGCCACGTCGGCAGCTTCGACCGCGAGCGGGGCGCGATGCTGCGGCGGGCGGCCGAGCGGATCGGCGGGCCCAGCCCGGAGCTGGCGCTGGTGCTCGCCCAGCTCGCGCTCGAGCTGACCTTCTCGCCACAGGTGAAACGGCGGCGCCGGCTCGCCGAGCGGGCCCTGGAGACCGCTCGCGCCGCGGGCGACGACCGGGTCGTCGCCCAGGTGCTGATCCGCTACCTGATCGCGCGCTGGGGACCGGACAACCCGGAGGAGCGGATCGCCGTCGCGGCCGAGAGCATCGAGATCGGCGCGCGCCTCGACGACCCGCTCGACCTCTTCCACGCCCTGCACTGGCAGGCGGTCGCCCAGGTCGAGGTCGGCGAGATCGGCGCCGCCAGCCGCACCCTGCGCGAGCAGGAACGGATCGCCGCCCGGGTCGGGGACGGCACCGCGACCTGGCTCTGCGACTGTAGCGCCTCGCTGCACCAGGCCCTGCGCGGTCAGCTCGACGGCGGCCGAGCAGCGCGCCCAGCGCGCCGCCGAACGCGCCCGTCACAGCGCCCAGCCCGACGCCCTGCCCTTCTACATCAGCCAGATCGCGAGCATCCGCTGGCAGCAGGGGCGGCTGCCCGAGCTGGCCCCGCTGCTGGCACGAGCGCTCGAGCAGTACCCGGGGCTGCCGGCCTTCCGCTCGCTGGTCACGCTCGCCCACGCCCTCGCCGGCGAGGTCTCCTTCGCCCGCGAGGTGCTCGCCGGCGACGTCGCCACCGGCTTCGCCGAGATCCCCCGCGATCCGATCTGGATCGCGGCGGTCGCCACCTACGCGCACGCGATCGCCGAGCTGGGCGACCGCGACGCCGCCGAGCGCCTCTACCCCGTGCTCGAGCCGTTCCGCGGTCGCCTGGCGACGACGACGATCAGCGTCTGGGGCCTGGTCGAGCACGCGCTGGGGCGGCTCGAGCTGCTGCTCGGCCGGCAGGCGCAGGGACGCGATTCGCTACAGCGCTCGATCGCCACCTACGAAGCGATGCCGGCGCCGCTCTGGCGCGCCCAGGCGGCACGCGACCTCGAGCCCGCCGGCTCGGCGGCGGCGGGGCCGGCGCTGGAGACGCGGATCGAAGGGCTCGGCCTGACCGATCGGCAGGCCGAGGTGATCCGGCTGATCGTCCAGGGCCTCTCCAATCGCGAGGTGGCGGAGACGCTCGAGATCTCGCCGAGCACGGTCAAGCGACACCTCGAGAACGTCTACGAGCGCACCGGCGCCCGCTCCCGCGTGGCGCTGACCGCCCTGCTGCTCGACTGAACCGACCCCTCCGCCCACTAAATTTCCGCACAGTGAAAGCTCAGTCGATCGAGGCGGAGCGACGACGGCGCCTTCTCACCCGCGCCGTGCCGCTGACCGTCATCGCAGTCATCGCCTTCGTCTGGGGCGCGATCTCCGGCGCGCCGGGATCGCCGCAGAAGGAAGCGGCGGAGCGCTTCGCCGAAGCCTGGACGCACAAGGACTTCAGCGCGATGTACGGGGAGCTGAACGACGCCTCGCGCCAGGCCGTGGGCAGGAAGCAGTTCGCCCAGGCCTATCGCGAGGCGGCCGAAGTGGCGACGCTGCGCGGTCTCGAATCCGCGGATCCGCGGGACCCCGTCGACCGCGACGGCGAAACCGTCGTCCCGGTCCAGTTCGAAGCGAGCACCGTCGCCTTCGGCCAGGTCGTCGCCGACCTCGACCTGCCCTACGCGGACGGCGGCATCGACTGGGACAGGAGCCTGGTCTTCCCCGGGCTCGAACCCGGCGAGCAGCTCGAAAACCGGATCTCGCTGGCGCCGCGCGCGGCGATTCTCGCCGGCGACGGGCAGGCGCTTGCCGAGGGACCGGCCGAGGCGCGCGAACACCCGCTGGGCAGCGCCGCGATCGACGTCACCGGCGAAATCGGCGAAGCGAGCGAAGAAGAAGAGCCTCTGCTCGCCCGCCAGGGCTTCCCGCCGGGCACGCCGGTCGGGGTCAGCGGGATCGAGCAGGCCTTCAACCGGCGCCTCGCCGGCAAGCCCGGCGGCTCGCTGCTCGCCGTCGCCGGCAAGGGCGGCTCGGCGCGGATCCTCGCCCAGGCGGAACCGCAGGCGGGAGCGCCGGTGAAGACGACGATCGACCCGGACCTTCAGGTGGCGGCGGTCACGGGGCTCGCCGGCCGCGCCGGTGGCGTGGCGGTTCTGGACGCGCGCAACGGCGACGTGCGCGCGCTCGCCGGCCAGGCCTTCTCGGCGCCGCAGCCACCCGGCTCGACGTTCAAGATGATCACCACGACCGCCGCCCTGGAAAAGGGCGTCGTCGCGCTCGACGACGAATTCGAACTGACCGACGGCGTCAACGTCGGCGGCCGCTTCATCAGCAACGCCAACGGCGAGGTCTGCGGCGGCACCTTCCGCGAAGCGTTCGCCGAGTCCTGCAACGCCGACTTCGCCCCGCTCGGACCGAAGATCGGCAACGACGACCTCGTCGCCACCGCCGAACGCTTCGGCTTCAACCAGCCGCTGACGATCTACGCGCCGCGATCGTCGCCGCGGTCGAACCGCCCGAGTCGACGATCCCGGAGGAAATCGGCGACGAACTCGACCTCGGCGTCAGCGCGATCGGCCAGGGCGAAGTGCTGGCGACCCCGCTTCAGATGGCGACGCGTGGCGCAGACGATCGGCAACGGCGGCATGCGCGAGCCGACCTCGATCGTCGCCAACGCGAAGCTGCGACCGCACGCCAAGCCGGTGCGGGCGATGTCGAAGAAGACCGCCGGGGAGCTGACCGAACTGATGATCGGCGTGGTCACCGGCGGCACCGGCTACGCCGCCGCGATCCCCGAGGCCCAGGTGGCCGGCAAGACCGGCACCGCCGAGCTCGGCCCGAAGCCGGGCAGCGAAGGCGAAGAAGAACCGGAGCAGATCAAGGACGCCTGGTTCGCCGCCTTCGCCCCGGCGGAAAAGGCGAAGCTGGCGGTCGGCGTGCTGCTGGTCGAAGCCGAAGCCGCGGGCGGCGAAGTCGCCGCCCCGATCGCGGCGGAAGTCCTCTCGACCGGACTCTGACAAACCGCTCCGTCCGCACCTCCCCCTATGGTCGCCCCAAACCAAAGCGGCGACCCGCCGCGCTGCAACCGCGAACGGGCCGCCTGACCAAAGGAGGAATAGCTCCAATGGCTGATCCGAAGACTATGGCCGCGGCGTACGCCGAGGCCAGGCCAGGACGACCTACTCGACGGCCTCACCCTGACGGCCGTCCAAGACGAAGAGGCCGAGCGGGTCGTGCTCGAGTTCCTGCTCGACCGGCACCCGGCTCAACTGACCATCCCCGAGGTCTCGCGGGCGCTCTACTTCGCGCGGCTCTGGGGCATCTGCGTCTGAACGAGGACGATCTGGAAGCCTTGTGCCCCCCTGCGAGGGGGCACAAGGCTTCACGATGCAGCGGTCGCCTAATCGGAGTCGGCTCGCGAGAGGCGAAGGAGGGCAACCGCGACGGTCGCCCAGGCGGTGGCGCCGAGCACCGCCGCCTTCAGCGCGTCCGGATTGCCGAGGAAGCCAATCAGCAGACCGACCCCGATCCCGACCGTGAGCGCCAGCAGGACCACCCGCGCGATCAATTCGAAGTTCAGTTGCCGGACGCGAGCCTCGGCGGAGCGACGTTCCGCGCGAATCCGCCTGGCGTTCTCGCGATCGACATAGAGGCCGATCTGCCGGCGGGTGCGAAGCCGATCGAGCTCATCACGCTCCTTAGAAGACCCGAAGAAAGCCAATTTCGTCTCCCCTGCGCATTCGGCTTCCCCCCCTGCCGGATCAGCCGAGATGCGTCTTGAGACGAAACCCGTCCTCACTGCTTCTTGACGGCACATCCGGGGACAGGCCGGAACTTTGTGCCTGCGCAAACGTCGGTGACTGAGTCCTCCGCTGCGCTATGTCCAAATACGCCTATTGGGCGTATTGGGCGTATTGCCTCCCAATAAACTGGACATTTTCTCGTACGGAATCGTACGAGTCTCGCGTAGGCTAACTCAGCAGGCCACGACAGGCAACTGTCTGTCAGCCTCACTCGATCGCACGAGGACCGGCTGCTTCCGCAATCCCGGCGATCGGGGCTACAGGTCGAGCGTGACCTCGGCCGGGCCTTCGGGGCCGGGGATCGAGAGCGTCAGGGGACGGTTCTCGGAAGCCGAGGCGGGAAGTTCGAAGAGCACGAGAGAGCCCTCGATCGGCCCCTGCTGCGGGGTCGAGTCGAGGACCGGGACCTGTTCCTGCGATTCGACTTCGCCGCCGAAGGGCAGCGCGTAGAGGCTTTCGCTCTCGATCGCGTCGAAGGTCTGGTGGCCGGCGTCGGTGATCGTGAACGAGTCGGCCAGGGTCTGCGGCTCTTCGCTCTCGTTCTGGACTTCGAGGAAGACGCCGAAGTAGTTGTGCGCGTCCTCCGGCGGCGGCTGGCCGACCAGGTAGGCCGAGTCCTCGTTGTCCTTCGGGTTGAGGAAGCGCGAGAAGACGACGTTGTACTGGAGCTCGCCGAGCTTCACCGGCTCGCCCTCGGAAACGTCCTTCGAAGTGCTCGACCAGCCGCAGGCCGAGAGCGCAAGGGCGCTCGCCGCGAGCAGCAGCAGGGCGAACAGCGACAGGGCGTTTCGGCGGTGGCGGGCCATCGGCGGCGGGGAGTCTATAAAGGCGCTCGGCAGCCTGTCCTACGGGATGCCGGTCGCGTGGGGATTGCCGCCGGCGACGGCGAGCGGCGCGGGGGCAGCGGCGTCGTTCTCGAGCTGCTCGCGCAGCCGGCGCAGCGCCTCGCGCCAGCCGCGCCGGGCGGCGCCGGCGGAGCCGGAGAGCGCCTCCAATGCGCGGTCGAGCGGGTTCGCGGGCTCGGTCCAGTGCGAGACCCGGACCGTGGTCAGCGAGCCGCCGCCCTCGGTCAGCTCCCACACGGTCGTCGCCGGGATGCGATTGGCGCGGCCGCCGCGGCCGCGCTCGACCAGCCTGTGGGGCGGGTCCTGCTCGGCGATCGCCGTGTCCATCCAGACGGAACGCCGGCGCGTGCCGGTGCGAAAGCGGGCGCCGGCGCCGGCGCCGCTCGACTCGATCCGGGTCAGGTGGAAGCCGGAGAGAAAGTGGTCGGTGAAGGAGGGGCGCCTGGCGAGGTCGGAGATCGCCGCGAAGGCGCGCTCGCGGGGGACGTCGATCTCGATCTCTGCGCTGACGGGCCCCATGCGAGGGCCGCGATTCTATGCGCTGCGGGAAAACCCGGATGCCCGAGAAAATGCGAGAAGTTACGATCCTCTGGCAAACTCCGCAGGGAAGGAGCGATCATCGCCACCAGTCTCACCCCCGCCCCCGCCTCCGAGAGCTACGAAACCGGGTCGTTCCCGGGTCCCGGCACCTACTTCTGCATCGAGTGCGGCTCGCAGCTCGCGCTGCACGAGGACGACGCCCTGCCGCTCTGCCCGCGCTGCGGCGCCTCGAGCTTCCGGCTCGACTCGATCTTCGAGCCGATGCAGGAGCACGGCGAGACGACGCTCGAGTTCGACGCCACCGACGAGGCGGCCTCGACGCGCTGGCTGCGCGCCCGGCGCGCCGAACTCCCCGCCGGCAGCCTTCACCTGGTCTGCCGCGAGGCGGACGGCGAGCTGCTCGACTTCGAGATCGAGGAGGGCTGGACCAGGATCGGCCGCAGCATCGCCGCCAACATCCAGCTCGACGACCCGAGCGTCTCCCGCCGCCACGCCCTCGTCGTCTCCGAACCGGGAGAGCCATTGCGGGTGCTCGACGACCGCAGCCTCAACGGCGTCTTCGTCAACGGCGAGCTGGTCGAGTGGGGCAAGCTGGCCGACGGCGACGAGTTGACGATCGGCCGCTACCGGTTATTTGCGCTCGAAGGGTGAACGGGGAGGGAGGGTGTCCCCTCCGAAAACCCGCATAGATACGGCCTGACGGGTTCTTGCCTGGAAGGGCTCCAATGTTTTCTCCGGGGACACCCTCCCTCCCCGGGTTGACCGACATGCGCAAATTCCGGCCTACGGCCTTCGTAGAGTTGGGGCATGGACTCGATGCAAGATCCTTCGGTGGCGGCCGAGCAGGCGCGGCAGCGGCTGCACGAAGAGATCGAGCGGGTGCGCAGCGGCGTCGAGGAGATGCTCGCCGAGCAGGGCGACGACCACGACCATGCCGAGCTGCGCAGGGAGCTCGCAGAGATCCGCAAGGAGAGCAAGCGCTACGTCAAGAAGCGCGTAGCCAAGGCCGAGCGCCGCACCAACAAACGCCTCGGCGCGATCGAACGCCGTATCGACCAGGTCGAGCAGGACCGCCAGCACGCCGAGTGGCGCATCCACACGAACACCGAGCAGATCCTCGACGGCCTGCTCAAAGAGGTACGAGCCATCGCGGATCTCCTAACCCGCGTGAAGTAGGCGCGCCTACTCCGTGGAGATGGACGGATCCGCCTGCACCTTGTGCGGGACGACCATGAGGAAGTTCTGCGCGGCGTCGGCGGCCAGGGAGCCGATCCGCTCGGCCTCCTCGTCCTGTCCGGTGGCGCGCAGCTCCTCGGCGTAGTGGCCGAGCAGGTCTTCGACGTCGAGGCGGCCCTCGTCGTCGATCTCCTTGAGCTCGACTTTGGCGCCCTCGCCCAGCCGCGCCTGGATCGCGTCGCGGTCGATGCCGAAGGCGTTGTGGCGCACGTAGACGCGCCCGCCGGTCATCCCGGCGCAGGCCCAGGGGCCGAGGTCGCCGAGCACGATCGCCCGGCCCGAGGTCATGTACTCGAAGGCGAAGCCCTTGGCGTTGGCGCGGTCGACGAGGCAGCCGCGGCTGTCGTCCAGATCCTCCTCCGGCTCGCCGCCGAGCACGACGTCGGCGCCGGAGAGGCGGATGCAGAAGCGCGAGTCGGCCGAGCCCTGGACGAAGAGGCGGCCGCGCTGGGCGCCGTAGGCGAAGGACTTGCCGACCGAGCCGTTGAGCCGGCGGCCCTTGGCGCCCTCGCCCTTGAGCACGGCCACGGTGCCGCCCAGCATCGTCTTGCCGACGCCGTCCTGGGCGCCGCCCTCGACCCGGATCGAGACGCCGTATGAGTTGAAGGCGCCGAGCCCCTGGCCGGCGACCGAGCCGCCGTTGAACTCGAGGTCGGCGAGCACGTCCTCGTTCGACTCGGGGCCGCCGTCGAAGATGCGGGCGCGGGCGATCGCCCCGGAGAGCTCGGTGCCGAGCACGCGGTCGTTGGCGTCGGTGGCGCGCGGGAAGCGGCTGGTCACGGTGCCGCCGCCGGAGCAGACTTCGCCGGCGAGGCCGGCGATCTGCGCCGAGGCCTGCTTGGCCTCCATGCGGATCGGACGGGCGACGACGAGGCCGGCCTCGGCCCGCTCCTCGGCGATCTCCTCGGCCACCGGCAGGTCGAGCGGCTCGAGGTCGAGGAACTCCTCCAGCGGCGTGATCAGCGGCGCCAGGTCGATCTGCTCGTGGTGGGAGACCTGCTCGAGCAGGTCGTAGCGGCCGACCAGGTCCTGGGCGCGCTCGTAGCCGAGCGAGGCGACGACCTGCTTGACCTCCTCGCCCATCGCCGCGAAGAAGCGGGCGCAGCTCTCCGCCGCCAGGTCGACCTCCTGCGGGGTGAACTTCTTCAGCCCGTGCTCCTGCGCCTGCTCGGTCGTCTCGATCTGGGTGGCGATGCCGACGTGGCAGGTGTCGAGCTGGCAGCCGCGGCAGATCGTGCAGCCGAGGCTGACCATCGCCAGAGTGCCGAAGCCGACCCGGTTGGCGCCGAGGCAGTGCAGCTTGACGACATCGTGGCCGGTGCGGTAGCCGCCGTCGGCCCAGATCTCGACCCGGTTGCGCAGCCCGGCCTCCATCAGCGCCCGGTGCACCGCGCGGGTGCCGACGTCCGAGGGCAGGCCGACGTGGCGCAGGGCGTGCTGGCGGGCGGCGCCGGTGCCGCCCTCGAAGCCCGAGAGGGTGATGATGTCGGCACCCGCCTTGGCGATCCCGAGGCCGATCGTGCCGATGTTCGGCACGACCGGGACCTTGACCGAGACGCGCACGTCGGGGTTGACCGTCTTCAGCTCGTCGATCAGCTCGGCCAGGTCCTCGATCGAGTAGAGGTCGTGGTTGTTGGAGGGCGAGATCAGGTCGGTGCCGGGCGCGGCGTTGCGCGCCGCGGCGACCTTCTCGGAGACCTTCTTGCCGGGCAGGTGGCCGCCCTCGCCGGGCTTGGCCCCCTGGCCGATCTTGATCTCGGCGACGTAGGAGGAGTTGATCATCTCCGCCGAGACGCCGAAGCGTCCCGAGGCGACCTGCTGGCCGCGCCACTTGCGGTACTGCCCGTACATGTCGCGGATCTCGCCGCCCTCGCCGTTGACGCAGAGCACGTTGATCGCCTTCGCCGCCTCCGCGTAGGCGCGGAACGCGGGCTCGGACTGCGAGCCGAAGCTCATCGAGGAGATCACCACGGGGTAGTCGTGGTGGCCGACTCCGGCGTCCACGGACGAGGCGTCGGCGAGCGGCTCGCGGTCCCCCTTGAGCCCCATGATGTGGCGCATCGAGATCGGGTTCTGGGCCTCCAGGTCGCGCACCTTCTCGCTGTATTCGGCGTAGTCGCCGGAACCGTTGGCGGTCGCGATCGCCGCCTTGTAGACCTTGGGGTAGAAGCGGAAGGTCTTGGCCGGTTTCGCCGCCTCGTCGCCGCTGAGGATGCGGGCGCGCTCGTTGGCGCTCTCGTCGAGCCCGGCGAAGCCGATGCCGCCCCTCTCGGAGGCGGCGAAGGCCTCGGTCTGGAAGATCTCGGCGAGCTCGGGCCGCACGCCGATCGAGGAGAACTGGCGGGCGTAGCCGCGCACCTCGTGGATGCCGATCGTCGAGATCACTTTCTCGATCCCCTTGGCCAGCGCCGCGCAGAGGTTGCCGATGTCGGTCTGGTAGTCCTCGACGCAGATCACCTCGACCATCGTGTACGGGCAGACGCCGTTGGCGCCGAGGCCGAGGGCCAGCATCGTGTCGTGGACGTTGCGGATCGCCGCCGAGCGCAGGACGATGCCGCAGCGCCGTCGCAGGTTGTCTTCCCCCGGTTCGAGCTTGAACTGCTTCAGCGCCTGGTCGACGGCGGAGACGGCGAGGTGCGGGTCGAGGAAGCGCCGCTCGCCGTCGTAGACGGTGCGGTCGGTGAGCACCAGCAGCTCGGCCCCGTCGCGGACCTTCTTCACCGCCTCCTGCTTGATCCGTTCGACCGCGCCCTTGGTCGTCTCCGACTCGAGCAGCGAGATGTCGACCGCGTCGGCGCGGCCGCGGAACTCCTCCCAGAGGTCCTCGAGCAGGTAGGTCTGGTTCTCGCGCGCGATCTTGCGGTAGGTCTTGTCGGAGAGCGGCGCCATCCCGTGGTGGCCGCCGAGGATCACCGGGAACGAGGTCTCGACCGTGCCCGTGTCCTCGCCGGCGGCGCCGATCGAGGGGCGGCGGCCGAAGACCGAGCGGGTCGAGAAGTGCTCCATCTCGCGCTCGCGGTCGATCGCCGGGTTGGTGACGACGGCGACCGTCTCCTTGAAGTAGTCGGCGAGGTTCTGGCGCTCGGGCGAGAGCGCCGCCAGCGGGCCGTCGTAGCCGAGCGAGCCGACCGGCTCGGCCCCGTTGGAGGCCATCTGCTGGACAAGTTTGACGTCGTCGCGCTGCCAGCCGAAGCCGGCGAGGATGCGGTCCTCGACCTTGACCGGCTCTTCGGGACCGGCGTCGGAGTAGCCGGGCACGTCGCCGCCCTCCAGCGGCCCGCCGGTCTCCAGCGCGCGGTCGTAGGCCGCCGCCTCCTCGGCTCCGTTGCGGGCCAGCCAGCGGTCGCGCACGATGCGCAGCATCTCCGCGTGCGGGCGCAGGGTCGAGCGACGCGCCTCGCGGTCGATCTCGACCAGCGCCTTCTCGCCCGGGGCGAGCGGCTTCGGCTCGGAGACCATCTCGGCGACGGCGACGACGCCCGGCTCGGAGCTGAAGACGAAGTCCTCGCCGGTCTCCACCTGCCACAGCGGCCGCAGGCCGAGCGCGTCGGCGGAGAAGGCGCACTCGTCGCCGTGGCGGGCGATCAGCGCCACCGGGCCCTGGGCGAAGGGGCCCATCGCCTGGCGCAGGTACATGTAGAAGCGGTGCAGGTCCTCGGGCAGCGAGCGGATCTCGTTGACGATCGGCGGCACGACCATCTCCATCGCCTCGGCGAGGCTGAGCCCGTCGCGGTTTACCAGGGTGGCGATCGTGCGGTTGAGGTCCTGCGAGTCCGAGGAGCCGGGCCGGATCGGCACCCCGAGCATGCGCGCCTCCTGGCGCAGCTGCGCGATCGTGTTGATCTCGCCGTTGTGGCCGAGCACCGAGAACGGCTGCACCCGTTTGAACGAGGGCCAGGTGTTGGTCGAGTAGCGGTTGTGGCCGAAGGCGCCGATCGTCTCGAAGCGCTCGTCGCGCAGGTCCGGGTAGTACTCGCCGAGCACCTTCGGCGCCCCCATCACCTTGTAGACGCAGACCGTCGCCGAGATCGAGGGGACGTGGACGTCGAGCTCGCGCTCGAGCTCGATCAGCAGGTCGAAGAGCACGCGGTCGCGGTGGGCGGCGTCGGCGACGAGGCCGCCGATCTGCCAGAAGTGGGGCTCCTCCTCGCGCGCGGTCGGTCCCAGCGCCGGCGAGTCGACCGCGCCGATGCGCTCGGCGAGGATGCGGAAGCCGCCCTGGCCGAGCAGCTCGCGGGCGTCGTGCTGGACCTTCTCGAGGTCCTGCGAGCGCTCGACGAAGACGTGGGCGACGGCGAAGGCGTCGTCGAGGGTGAGCGAGGGGTCGTGGCCGCCGGCGCGGACCTCCTCGGCCCAGATCCTGCGCGGGATGTCGACCAGCAGACCGCAGCCGTCGCCCTCGCCGTCGACGTTGCCGGCGCGGTGCAGCATCTTCTGAAGCGCCGGGATCGCCCGCTGCACCGGCTCGTGGCTCGGCGTCGCGTCCTTGCGCACCGAGGCGTAGATCGCGCAGGCGTCCTTGTCCTCGACGCTGGGCGGCGATACGAGCGGCCTGTAGGGACGCTCCGGCGAGTAGCGGAGCGGGGCGCCGCTCTCGCCGTGAAGCTCACGGGACTGGGTATCGGACATCTCCACCTCCCGGTTTCCGCGCCTTCTTCGAGCGGGCGCGCGACGGGTTTGCAGGTTGCCGGATTATAGGGCGAGACCGCACCACCCCCAAGCGCGGTCGAGTTTATCGCCGCATAGCGGGGAAAACCTCTACCGCGGTCGGTCGGTCAGGCCCAGCCCATCGGCTCGTAGCCGCCCTCGGGCTGGACGCCGATCAGCAGGGCGGTGACGGGGGCGTCGGAGCGGTTGAGGATCGTGCGCGTCGCCGGCGGCTCGATCGAGGCGAAGGTGCCGGCGGGCGCCGGGTGCTCCTCGCCCTCGATCTTGAACACCGCGTCCCCTTCGAGGATCGCGTAGAGCTCGACCTGGCCGCTCTCGGCCTCGTCGTGCTCGGGAATCTGGCCGCCGGGGCCGATCTCGACCAGGTTGAAGCCGAAGGCGGAGGTGCCGAGCGCCTTGCGCGCGAGCTTCCAGGTCGCCTCGCCCGAGCCCTCCATCGACTCGAACTCGTCGCGGTGCTTGATCGTGTAGCCGCCGGCCATCTCGCTCAGCCTCCCAAGCTCGGTTCGAAGGCGTTCCTGGCGAGCACCTTCGGCCTGCCGTGGGGGTAGGGGACGGTGCCGATGTTGTTGCCGGGACCCGGTTCGAAGCCGCGGGTCGAGCCGATCACGCGCTTGCCGTCGGCGGTGAAGCCGGTGCCGATGAAACCCTGCTCGGTCGCTTCGACCAGCGGGCGCTGGGCGCCGGTCCTCGGGTTGACCGCGACCGCGTAGGTCAGGTCCTGGCCGCCGAACTGGGCGAGCAGGCGGTTGCCGGAAGGCGACCAGGCAGTCGGCGCAAGGCCGACGGCGAGCGGGCTTACCCTGGTGCGGGTGAGGCGCCTGACCTGCTTCCCGGCCGGGTTCATCAGGTAGAGCTCGTTCTTGGGGCCGTACCTGCGCTGCTTCGCGCCGAGCTGCCTGGCGAAGACGATCTTGCCGTTCGGCCCCCAGACCGGATTGGTCGAGCGATGGTCCCGAGTGAGGCGGACCGGGTTGCCGGCCTCGGTGCCGAATCGGAAGACGTCGCTGCGCGGGGGATACCTTTCGTTTGGGGCGCGCCCGTAGACGAGCTGCCCGCCGTCGGGATCGAAGCTGACGCCGTTGAAGTAACCCCTGGCGATGGTGCGCTGGGCGCCGGTAACGGTGTCGATCAGGGCGAGGCGCTGCTTGCCGAGATCGGGACCGAGCACCGCCGCAACCGACTTCGAGTCGGGCGACCAGGCGAAGACGTAGGGATTGCGCCAGCCCTTGACCAGCGTGCTCGGCGGGGCGCTGCGGTCGGCCGGCGCCAGCACCAGTTCCGGCTGCGCCCTGCGCCCGTTCCCTTCGTGCATCAGGGCGACGATCTGCCCGTCGGGCGAGACCCGCGGGTTCGACCCGGCAAGGAGCTTGTGCGCCTGCTTGCCGTTGTCGTTCGCCACCCAGACCTGGGGGTTGAACGGCTTGCGCACGAAGGCGAGCGTCGCGTGGGCAGTCCCCGGGAGCGCGAGGACGGCGGTGGACAGAGCGGCGAGGACGACCAGCTTGAGCTTTTGCACCGGTCGATCGTATTACCGCGAGCGGCCCACGTCGAGGGCGGGCCGGACGACCGTCCTACAACTCGGGCACGTCGGCGCCGTGCGGGGTGAAGGGGACGCGGCGGACGTCGGCCCAGCCGGCGCAGCGGGTTTCCAGCTCGGCGCTGACCTTGCCGGCGTCCTGCCAGGTGGTCCAGACGAGGACGGTGGGCCCGGCGCCGGAGATCGTCGCGCCGAGCGCGCCGAGCTCGCGGGCGGACTCGACCAGCTCGATCGAGCGCGGGTAGAGGTCGCGCCGGCGCGGCTGGTGGATGCGGTCGACGAGGCCGGAGGCCAGCAGGTCGAGGTCGGCGCCCCGCAGGCCGAGGACGAGGCGCGAGGCGGCGGCGACGTTGGCGACGGCGTCCTCCAGCGGCAGCTCGGCCGGAATCGCCTCGCGAGCGCGCTCGGTCGGCACCTCCTCGTCGGGGACGACGAGGATGCCCTCGAGGCCGTTGGGTGGATCGAAGCGGGCGGCGCGCGGGGCGCCCTCCGGATCGCGATCGCAGACGACGAAGCCGCCGTAGATCGCCGCGGCGACGTTGTCGGGATGTCCCTCGAGCTCGCTCGCGCGGACGAGCAGCTCCTCGTCGCTCAGCGCCAGCTCGTAGAGATGGTCGGCGGCGACCAGGCCGGCGACGATCGCCGCGGCGCTGGAGCCGAGCCCGCGACCGAGCGGGATCGCCCGCCCGAGGCGGAAGGCGATGCCGTCGGCGGAGTGCAGGGTCTCGAAGGCCCGCACCAGCAGGTTGTCGCGGCCCGTGGGCAGCTCGAGGTCGCCCGGGTCGAAGCAGAACTCGCCCGTCTCCTCAACCTCGAGCTCGAGAAAGAGGTCGAGCGCCGCCGCCATCACGTCGTAGCCCGGCCCGAGGTTGGCCGAGGAGGCGGGCACGCGGACGAGCCGCCGGCGCGCGGTCACCGGTCCTTGCCTCCCTTCGAGCTGCACGATCCACTCGGAAAGGAGCGGATCGACGAGCCGCCAGCGCTCGCCCACCTTGTGCAGATGGCCGGCGCGAGCAAGCGCGTCCCGCGCATGCTGTGCGCCACCCTTGGACAGATTGAAACGCTCCAGCGTCCTCTCCCCGAAGAGTGGCCCCAGGTCCAGTGCGAGCGCCGCCATGACGGCCTGCTCCTTTTTCTCCA
Source organism: uncultured Solirubrobacterales bacterium (assembly GCA_963727465.1). GTDB lineage: Bacteria > Actinomycetota > Thermoleophilia > Solirubrobacterales > 70-9 > VRUE01. The sequence goes on from CAVSGL010000005.1 coordinate 118,040, forward strand.
GAGAGCCCCAGGTTGCCTGCAATGCCTCCGCGTGGTCCGAAAAGACCGCCGCCACGGCCTGCTGCCAGCGCTCCGGCGTCGCTACGTCCGTTTGCGGGGGTCTGCTCCCATAGCGCATGAGCGAGCAGCATCGCCCGCTGAGGGTGGCCATCGGCAAAGTCGAGCAGGGCGTTCATGACTGGCATCGCGTCTCGTTCGGCAGCTTCAAAGCGCTCGCCGATGTATTCGACCAGAGTCCGAGTCCTCCAGCGGACCCAGCCTGATCGCACGAGCCTGCCCGAAGAACGGGCGCTCGTAGGCGCCAAAGAGGTGCTCCATCAGGCCCGGGTGCGAACCGGCGAAAACGTAACTGGCCGCGTCGCCATGGTGCTGAATCCGGCTGCGGAAGAGTCCGTCGATTCCCTCGCCGACCGCCAGGAGCTCCTGAAACTCGTCGAAGGCGACGAGCGTCCTCGCGCCGGTTCTCTCGAACAGCTCCAGAGGCAAGTCCAGAAGCTCCATGAGAACCCGGGAATCGGCTACCGGCGCACCCGCCAACGGGCCGGCCTCGACCCTGACCGGACCGGCGCCGACGCTCACCCTTGGGCGCAGGGCCCGCATCGCCGCGTCGGCAGCACGCCGCGCTGGGGTTCGCAAGCTCCGGTAGCCCTTTTCGAGACGGGCGGCCACGTCGGTCAGCGACAACAGCCCGTAGAAGTCGACCTCGACATAGTTGAGCCCAGCCCGCTCCGCCTCGCGACCGACCCGACGCAAGAGGCTGGTCTTGCCGTAGCGCCGTGGCGCGGAGAGTCGCGTGGCGTGGCCTCCCTCGGCAAGGGCGACGAGCGTCTCCGCCTCTGCGTCGCGGTCGATCAACTCACCCGGATCGAGGGGGCGACTGAAGACGAAGGGATTGATCTCAGCCATCGCCAGGTATCGGTTACACCGATACCAGAAAGTATGGTGCTACCGAACTAATCGAACACCGCCCGCTCGACCGCGCTGAGGTCGTTCTCGCAGGCGATCACCTGAGGGGCCTTGGAGAGCGCCGTGTCGGGGTCCTTGAGGCCGTGGCCGGTGAGCACGCAGACGACCGTCTCCGGCGGCGCCGAGCCCTCGGCGACGGGCAGCCCGTGGGCGAGCAGGCCGGCCACCGAGGCCGCCGAGGCCGGCTCGCAGAAGACGCCCTCGCTGGCCGCCAGCCAGCGGTAGGCGTCGAGGATCTGCTCGTCGGAGACGGCGGCGACGCGGCCGCGCGAGGCGGTGAAGGCGGCCATCGCCTCCTCCCAGCGGGCCGGGTTGCCGATGCGGATCGCCGAGGCGACGGTCTCCGGCGCCGCGACCGGTTCGCCGTGGACCAGCGGCGCCGCGCCCTCGGCCTGGAAGCCGTAGACGATCGGCGCCGTGCCGAGCTCGGCGAAGCCCTGCCAGTAGGCGGTCACGTTGCCCGCGTTGCCGACCGGGATCGCCAGCGCCCCCGGCGCCTCACCGAGCTCCTCGACGACCTCGAACGCCGCGGTCTTCTGCCCCTCGATGCGGAACGGGTTGACCGAGTTGACCAGCTCGATCGGGTGCTTTTCGGCCAGCTCGCGCACGATCTGAAGCGCCTCGTCGAAGTTGCCCCGCAGGGCGATCACGCGGGCGCCGTGCATCAGCGCCTGCGCCAGCTTGCCGATCGCGATCTTGCCCTCGGGCACGATCACCGCGCCGCGCATCCCGGCGCGCGCCGCGTAGGCCGCGGCGCTGGCGGCCGTGTTGCCGGTCGAGGCGCAGATCACCGCCTCCGCCCCCCTTCCCTTGGCCCGCGAGACCGCCACCGTCATCCCGCGGTCCTTGAACGACCCCGTCGGGTTCGCGCCCTCGAACTTGAGGTAGGCGCGCGCGCCGATCCGCTCGGAGAGCCGCGGCGCCTCGATCAGCGGCGTCGACCCCTCGTTGAGGGAGACGACGGGGTCACCCTGCTCGAGCGGCAGCCGGTCGCGGAACCGCTCGATCAGCGGGCATCGCCTCGAAACGAATGTCGTCCTCCTCGATCACGCGGATGAAGCGCGGCGCCGAACGGATGTCCCCCAGGCGCCCGATCTCCTCGACCGCCGTCGCGAAGCGCGACTCGAGGCACTCGTGGACGACCATCACCAGGCGCGCGTCGCCGCCGCTGCCGCGCTGGACGACGCTCTTGACCGAGATCTCGTTCTCGCCGAGCACGCGGGCGATCTGGGCGAGCACGCCGGGCTCGTCGGCGACCTCCAGGTGCAGGTAGAAGGACGAGGTGACGTCGGCGACCACGGGCAGCTCGACCCGCGCCTCGTGCACCGGCGCGTCGCCGGAGAGAATCGAGACGACGTCGCCAAGCACCGCCGAGGCGGTCTCGACGCCGCCGGCGCCCGGCCCCGACATCGTCACCTCGGTGATCGCCGGCGCCTCGACCATGACCGCGTTGAACGGGCCGCCCACCGGCGCCAGCGGGTGGCCGCCATAGAGGAAGCAGGGGAAGACGCGGACGCTGATCCCGCCGTCGCGCCGCTCGGCGACCCCGAGCAGCTTCAGCGAGAGGTCGAGCTCCTTCGCGTAGGCGAGGTCGTCGGGCTGGATCGCCTCGATCCCCTCGAACTCGACCTGGTCGAGCGTGACCGCCGTGTGGAAGGCGAGCCGGGCGAGGATCGCCATCTTCGCCGCGGCGTCGGCGCCGTTGACGTCGTCGCTCGGGTCGGCCTCGGCGTAGCCCAGCTCCTGCGCCCGCGCCAGCACCTGCTCGTAGGGGGCGCCGCTCGCCGCCATCTCGCTGAGGATGAAGTTGGTGGTGCCGTTGACGATGCCGAAGACCTTGTCGATCTCGGTCACGCCGAAGCTCTCCTGGATCGTGCGCACGATCGGGATCACACCGGCGACCGCCGCCTCGAAGCGCAGCTGCACGCCGGCCTCGCGGGCGACGCCGAAGAGCTCCTCGCCGTGCTGGGCGAGCAGCTGCTTGTTGGCGGTGACGACCGGCCGGCCGGCCCGCAGGGCGTCGAGCACGTAGGTGCGCGCCGGATCGGTGCCGCCGATCAGCTCGACCACCAGGTCGGAGCGCTCGAGGATCGCGCTGAAGTCCCCCTCGCTGCGGGTCAGCGTGCCGGCGAGCTCCGGCCGCCGCCCGGTCGCCGCCTCGACCGCGTCGGCGCGCTCGCCGAGCAGCGCCGCGAAGGCGCCGCCGACGGTGCCGCGCCCCAGCAGCCCGATTCGGACCGGATCAGACATCGCGCGAGGTGAGGTCCTCGTAGGACTCGCGCCGCACGACGACCCGCGCCTCGCCGTCGCGGCAGAAGATCACCGGCGGCCGGGCGACGCCGTTGTAGTTGCTCGCCATCGCGTGCCCGTAGGCGCCGGTCGCCGGGGTGACGAGGACGTCGCCGACCGCGGGCGCGGCGAGGGTCGCGTCGCGCACGATCACGTCGCCGGACTCGCAGTGCATGCCGGCGATCGTCGCCACGGTGTCCGCCGGCGCGCCGGCGCGGTCGGCGATCAGCGCCTCGTAGCGGGAGCCGTAGAGCATCGGCCGCAGGTTGTCCGACATGCCGCCGTCGACGGCGGCGTAGGTGCGCACGCCGGGGATCTCCTTGACCGTGCCGACCCGGTAGGCGGTGAGGCCGGCGTTGCCGACCAGCGAGCGCCCGGGCTCGACCAGGATGCGGACGCCGTCGCCGAAGACCTCCCTGACCCCGCGCACCTTGACCTCGACGTAGGCGTCGATCGAGGGCGGCTCGTCCGCGGCCGTGTAGGCGATCCCGAGGCCGCCGCCGACGTTGACCAGGCGGCACCAGTCCCCGGCCAGCGCGGCGATCGCCCGGATCGCCAGCGTGTAGGGCTCGAGCTCGAAGATCTGCGAGCCGATGTGGGCGTGCAGGCCGACGAGGTTGAGCGCGTCGGAGGCGAGCACGCGCTCGATCGCCCGCGCCGCGAGGCCGTCCTCGAGGCCGAAGCCGAACTTCGAGTCGAGCTGGCCGGTGGTGATGTAGTCGTGCGTCGAGGGCTTGATCCCCGGGGTGACGCGGATCAGCACGTCCTGCCGTCGCTCGAGCAGGCGCTCGCAGCGCTCGATCTCGTCGAAGGAGTCGAGGATCAGATGGCCGACGCCGGCGCGCGCGGCGAAGAGGATCTCCTCGTCGCTCTTGTTGTTGCCGTGCATGTGGATGCGGGCGGGGTCGAAGCCGGCGCGCAGCGCCATGTGCAGCTCGCCGCCCGAGGCGACGTCGACCGAGAGCCCCTCCTCGGCGAAGAGCCGGTAGGCGGCCGTGCAGGGGAACGCCTTGCTGGCAAAGAGCACTTCGAAGTCGTCGCAGCGGCGCTCGAAGGCCTCGCGGTAGGCGCGGGCGCGGGCGCGCATCTCCCCCTCGGCGTAGACGTAGGCCGGCGTGCCGTGCTCGGCGGCGAGCTCGACCAGGTCGCAGCCGGCGATCTCGAGGTGGCCGCGCTCGTTCACGCGGCTGCCGACCGGGTAGACCGGCGAGCCCGCGATCGGGTCGACCACCGCTGCCTCTCCGCGCTCAGACATGGGACGGCATTGTGACGGGAAGGACCCGGCCGCGGTGGGCGGTCGCCGTCAGCTCAGCGACCGAGCAGGCCGCCGACCGTTTCGCCGGCCTTTTCGGCGGTTTTGTCGACCGTTTGCCCGACCGGCGATTCCGGGCCGGCGACGCCTTCGACGACTTCTTCGGTGGTTTTCGTGACGCCCGTTTCGCCCAGCGTCCCGCCCGTCGCTTCGTCGACTCCCCGGACCGTTTCGTTGACGGTCCCGGTCACGGCTCCCGACGGAGACGGGGCGCTGTTGCCGGTGCTTTCGCCGCCGCCCGAGCTGGAGGGCTTGGTGGCGCCCCCCGATCCTCCGGAGCCGCTCGAGCCTCCGCCGCCGGAGGCCGAACCGCTGGAGGCGTTGGGCGCGCTCGAGCCGCTGTTGCCGCCGCCGCTGGTGGGCGAGCTCCCCGGGGCGGTCCCGCTCGGGCCGTTGCCGGCGGGCGATCCGCTGCCCGGCGAGACCGAGCCTGCCCCGCCGCCTGCGGCCTGGCCGCCTTTCGCGCCGGCGCCGGCGCCGGTCGCTACCGCCGCTCCCGCACCGGGTCCGGTCGCCGGCCCGCTCGCGGCGGCTGCCTGAGCGCCCGAGCCCGCGGGACGAGCGGGCGAGACGGCCGCGCCCCCCGAATCGCCGCCGCCGAGATCGGCCAGCGGCCAGTCGCGCAGAGCCTGCAACGAGACGAGCAGGACGAAGGCGACGACGGCCGCTCCGATCAGCGCCGTGCCGGACACCGCTCCTGCCAGGTATTTACGGGCTTGGCGGACCACCTCTCGCTCCGTCTTGCGTGCTACCCAAGACTCTCAAGAGCGAACCGGAATCGCATACCCACTAATCGTATTTTCGAGCGGTCCCCTCGGTTACAGATAGCCCAGGGGGTCGGTCGGCGCGCCGTTGATCCGCACCTCGAAGTGCAGGTGGTCGCCGAAGCAGTGCCCGGTGCAGCCGACGTAGCCGATCACGTCGCCCTGCGAGACGCTCTGCCCGGCGCTGACCGCGAACGAGGACTGGTGGGCGTAGCAGGTCTGTAGGCCGCCGCCGTGGTCGAGGCAGGTGAAGTTGCCGTAGCCGCCGCTTTCGGCTTCGCCCTGCTGGAGGACGACGCTGCCGGACGCCGCGGCGCGGATCGGCGTCCCCGCCGGGACGGCGATGTCGATCCCCTCGTGCATACGGCCCCAGCGCATGCCGAAGCCGGAGACGACCGGCCCGTCGACCGGCCAGATGAACTGGCCCGAGCCGTGGCGGATCGGCCCGGCCGGCAGCGGCGCCGAGGCGCTCGCCTGAAGGGTCGCCGCCAGCTCCGCCTGGATCGCCGCGACCGACCCCTCCAGGTCGCTCTCGGCGCTGTTCACCTCTTCCAGCGCCGCCTCACGATCGCGCCGCGTCTGCACCAGGCGGGTCTGGCGGCGCTGAAGCGCCGAACGGGCGTCGGCCAGCGCCTGCTCTTCGGCGGCGATCGCGTCGCGGGCGGCTTCGATCCGGTCCTTGGCCGAGCGCAGGCGGGCGACCGTGGTCTTGACCTGGTCGCGCAGGTCGCGCACGCGGGTGACGACGGCTTCGTCGAGGCCGTTGATGCGGCTCAGGTACTCGCTGCGGTTGACCAGCTCTTCGTAGCCGCCGGCTTCGACCAGCACGCTGAGGATGTCCGGCGTGCCCGCCTCGTAGATCGCGACCAGGTGCTCGCGCAGCGACACCAGCGCCCGCTTGAGCCGGGCGCGGACGACCGCGAGGTGCTTCTTCGCGGTGTCGAGCTCGGCGACCGCGCGGTCCAGCTCCGCCTGCTTGGCCTCGAGCCGGGTGCGGACTTCGGCCTCCTGCGTGCGCAGCGCCGCCACCTCGCCGGTCAGCCGTTCGATCTTCGCCTTGTAGTGCGAGATCGTCGTCGTCAGCACGCCCTTGCGCTGGCGAACCTTCGACAGCTTGGCTTCCTTGGCGTCGAGCTTCGTTTCGAGATCCTTGGCCGGCGCCGCGAGCGGCCCGACCAGCATCAAAAAAGCCGCAGCAACAGCCGCGGCCGAGAACGTCTTCAGCATCGCGGAAAGGCTAGCGAAGCGGAAACCCCGCTCCGGGCGTCTCCTATCGCTGCAAATCGCTATGCAGCGACCGGCTCTTTGGCCGCCTGCGCGGCCCGCTTGTCGGCCTCCGCGACCACGTCTGCCGCGTAGCCGAGCCGCTCGGCGTATTCGGCGGCCTGCATCCGTGAGATCACCATCCGCTGGATCTCCGCCGTGCCCTCGAAGAGCTGGTAGATCTTGGCGTCGCGGAAGAACTTCTCCAGCGGGCAATCGGTGCTCCAGGCGTCGGGGCCGACGAGGTCCATCAGCACGGTCGTCGCCCACATCGTCACGTCGCCGGCCTTGAGCTTCGACATCGAGCCCTGGCCGCCGCGCATCGGGATGCCGTTGCGGCCCATCCAGGCGGCGCGCTGGACGAGCAGGCGGGCGGCTTCGATCTCGGTCGCGACGTCGGCCAGCGTCTGCTGGATGCGCTGGGTCTGGAGCAGCGGCGTGCCCGCCTCGGAGCGGCCGTCGAGGTACTCGAGCGTCCACTCGTAGGCGGCCTGGGCGATCCCGAGGGCGGAGGCGCCGACGATCGGGCGCGTGATCTCGAAGGTCGCGAGGGCGTCGGCGCCGCGCGACTTCTTGCCTTCGCGGCCGCGCTGGAGCTTCTTCTCCAGCTTCTCCTCGCCGCCGAGCAGGTTCTCGGCCGGGATGCGGCATTCGTCGAGGATCACCTCGGCGGTGTGCGAGGCGCGGATCCCGAGCTTCGACTCCTTCTTGCCCTGGCTCAGCCCGGGCGTGCCCTTGGCGACGACGAAGGAGGCCTGGCCGCGCGTGCCCAGGGTCGGGTCGACGGTGGCGACGACGACGTGCACGTCGGCGATGCCGCCGTTGGTGATGAAGACCTTGGTGCCGTCGAGCACCCACTCGTCGCCGTCGCGCTTGGCCGTCGTCTTCAGGCTCTTGACGTCGGAGCCGGCCTGCGGCTCGGTGACGGCGTAGGCGCCGAGCTTGATCTCATCGCCGCTGCCGAAGCACTCGGGCACCCACTGGGCGATCTGCTCGGGCGTGGCGGAAGAGGCGATGCCGGCTGCGGCGAGGCCGGAGCCGTTGATCGCCAGGGCGGTGCCGGCGCAGCCCCAGTGGAACTCTTCGGCAGAGATCACCTGTAGCTGGCCCTCGGGGTCGGAGGCGTTGCGCTGGATCGACTCGAGCGTGCCGAAGCCCTGGTTGCGCGCCTCCTTGATCACCTCCCACGGGGTGCTCTCCTCTTCGTCGTGCCTGCGGGCGGCGGGACGGATCACCTCGCGGGCGAAGGTCCGGCAACGGTCCTTGAACTCCTGCTGCTCGTCGTTCAGTGCGAAATCCATCCGTCCCCCTAAATCGAAGCGCCGTCAAGTGATTGATTGACTGGTCAGTCAATAGCTTAGCTGACTGACCAGCCAGGTCCGCGCGTGTAGCGTTGCGCCGTCATGACGAGGCCGATCAACGCCGATGTACCGCCAAGTGGGCGGATGCCGACCCCCGAGGCGGAGGAGCCGGCGCCGGTCGAGCCGGCGCCGAGGCCGCCGAAGCGGCGCCAGCCGATCCCGGGAGCGCTGAAGGCGATCGCCGGGCTGGTCGTGCTGGCGATCGTCTTCATCGTCGCCGCGATCCTCGGCGGCGGGGCGGCGAACAGAGCGTCGAAGCACCGGCGCCGGTCAGCGAGACGCCCAGCACCCCTGCCGAAGCGCCCGCCGCCGCAACGCCGGAAGCAGCTCGGCTACCCGGCTTTCGCCACCGCGAACACGACGCGGGTCGGCGGCAACGACCCGGCGTCGAACGCGGCCGGGGTCGCCCTCGCCGTCTATCCGTCGAGCAAGCCCTCGCAGCGACCGGCGGCGGTGACGCTGGCCGACGCCGACGACTGGCGCACGGCGATCGCCGCCGCGGTGCTGGCGGCGCCGCCGCTCGGCGCCCCGCTGCTGCTCTCCGAAGCCGACGGGATGCCCGACGCCAGCGGGGAAGCGCTCGCCGCGCTCGACCCGGCCGGCAGCCGCGACACCGGCGGCGCCCAGGCGTTCGCCACGGTGACGGCGGACGTTCCCGGTGGGCTGAAGACGAGACGCGTGCGCGCCGGGGGCGTCGCCGGCGCGGCGGCGATCGCGGCCCTGCGCGAGAAGCTGGCCGGCAGGCCGCCGCGGCACATCGTCGTCGCCTCCACCGCCAACCCGGCCTTCGCGATGCCCGCTGCCGCCTGGGCGGCGCGCTCGGGCGATCCGGTCCTCTTCACCGGCCCGAACGACCTCGCGAAGCCGACGGCAAGGGCGCTGAAGGCGCACCCCCAGACCCCGGTGTACGTGCTCGGCCCCTCGTCCGCGATTTCTTCCAGCGTCGTGCGCGAAATCGCCGAGCTCGGGCCGCGGGTGCGCCGTGTCGCCGGCGAGGACCCGGTCGCCAACGCGGTCGAAATGGCGCGCTACGACGACGGCGGCTTCGGCTGGAACATCAACGATCCCGGTCACGGCTTCGTCGTCGCCCGATCCGAGGACCCACTCGACGCCGCGGCGGCCGCCGCGCTCTCGGCCTCCGGCAACTGGGGGCCGCTGCTGCTCACCGACACGCCGATACTCTTCCCGCGACGTTGCGCGGTTACCTGCTCGATGTCAAGCCCGGCTACACGAACGACCCGACGCGCGCCTTCTACAACCACGTCTGGGTGATCGGAGACCAGGAAGCGATCAGCGTGAACGAGCAGGCCGAAATAGACGAGCTGGCGGCCCTGGCCAAGATCGGCGGCGGCGAATGAGCGAAGCCGAGAACCCGAACCTGCTGGGCGGCGCGCACGAGCTCACCGCCGAGGACGTCCGCGCCCTCTCCGGCGCCTCCACCCCGCATTTCGCGCTCCAGGTGCGCAACCGCATCCAGCGCCTGATCGAGCCGCTGGCGGCGGATCACCCCGCGCGCCTGGAAGGCGAACGCAGGATCGCGGCGCTCGAAGACCTCGCCGAGCACAGCGGCGACCCGCGCGGCACGATGGGCATCGGCCACCGATGAAGCAGCTGGCGCCGGACGTCTGGCGGCTCAAGCAGTTCCCCGCCCCCAGCGTCAACGTCTACCTCGCCGGGGACATCCTGATCGACGCCGGCACCCGCTGGGACCGGCGCCGGATCTTCGCCGAGATCGAGGGCCGCGGGCTCTCCCTGGTGGCTTTGACCCACGTCCATCCAGACCACCAGGGCGTCGCCAGGGACGTCTGCGAAGCGCGGGGCATCCCGCTCGCCTGCCACGCCGACGACGTCGACGCGATGGAGGGGCGGCGACCGGTGCAGGAGGCGGCGCCGCACAACATCTTCAACCGGCTGATCAAGCGCTTCTGGGAGGGACCGCCTCACGAGGTCGGCCGCGTCCTCAACGAGGGCGACGAGGTCGCCGGCTTCCGCGTCGTGCACGCGCCCGGCCACGCCCGCGGCGAGGTGGTCTACTTCCGCGAGTCCGACCGGGTCGCGATCTGCGGCGACGTGATCCGCCACATGAGCTACGCGACGGGACGGCCGATGCTGGCGGAGCCGCCCGAGATCTTCACCTACGACCCGGCCGAGAACCGCCGTTCGATCCGCAGGCTGGCCGAGCTGAGCCCGGCGCTGATCCTGCCCGGCCACGGCCCGGCCGTTACCGACATCGCCGCCTTCGAGCGCTTCGTCGCCGCCCTTCCGGCGTAAGATCGCTGCGATGAGCGAGACGATCGAGCACGGGTTCAAGGAGGGCGACAAGGTCTGGGTGGAGGACGGGGAAGGCCGCCACCATCCCGGCGTCTTCGTCGGCAACAACGAAGCGTCCGGCTGGTTCGGCGGCGGGCCAAGCGCCTACGTCGTCCATCCGGAGGCCCACCAGGCCGAGGTCGTCTCGGTCTTCCGCATCACGCCGCGCGACGAGTAGACGCGGCGGCAGGGCCGGTTCCGGCCGGCAAATGGTCCAAGACTTGCTGACCTAGTGGGGTGTCGTGTCTAATAGACGGGTGACCGTCCACCCGCTCGCCCCAGCGCGCCGATGAGCGACGCCGAGCTGCTGCGCCGCCACCGGCCCTGCCTGCGCTACGACTCGCTCGAGGGCTACTTCGCCGACTCGGCCGAGGAGTGGACGCTGAACCCGGGCAACCGCCTGCGCCGGTCCGGTGACGGCGGCGCCGTCCTCGCGAAGGCCGGCGAGGGTCTCTCGCTCGACTTCCTGCGGCCCGGCTCCTACCCGAACGGCGAGCAGGTGCGCGACTCGGACCTGATCGAGGCCGGCGGCGAGGACTACGACGAGCAGTACCTGCGCCTGCGCAGCGCCAACCAGCAGCTGCGCAACCGCTTCTACGGACGCCTCGTCCGCAACACGCACGAGGCCTGGCTCCAGTACTGGTTCTTCTACTTCCTCAACGACTACCGGCTCGCCTGGGGCAGCGGCGTGCACGAAGGCGACTGGGAGATGGTGCAGCTCAAGCTCGGCGCCGGCGACGAGCCCGTCCACGCGGCCTACGCCCAGCACTCCTTCTGCGAGGTCAGGCCCTGGGCGGACGTGAGGACGCTCGCCGAGGAGAAGCGCGAAGAGGGCCAGGAGCCGCAGCCCGGCGACGAGGACCGCCCGCTCGTCTACGTCGGCCGCGGCTCGCACGCCTCCTACTTCAGCGCCGGCTACCACCCGACCGACTTCTACGACGTCACCGACGGCAGGCGGCGGCCGCAGACCGACGTCGCGCTCGAGATCGTCAGCGGTGACTCGCACCCGTGGCTGTCCTGGCCGGGCCGGTGGGGCGGCTCGCGGGCGGGCGCGACGGGGCCGCACGCCCCCTGCCGGCATAGCCAGTGGGACGACCCGGACAGCCTGCTGAAGAAGGACCCGGTCGTGCGCCGCGACGAGCCGCAGCCCGGCGAGCCGCGGCTCTGGGCGAGACGGCGGCGCAACCGCCTGCTGATCGAGTTCGACTTCTCGCCGATGCCGTCGCCGCCGCGACGCCTGATCGCCACCGTCAATCCCCAGGACGAGCCGACCGTGCCACCCCGCGCCTTCCGGCTGACCCTGGGCGAGGTCGCGATGGGCAGCCTCCAGACGCGGATCGAGCTGAAGCCGGAGGGCCACTACGACGTCTCGATCGCCGTCGTCGACGCCGAGGGGCGCTCGACCCTGGCCCAGATCTTCGTCTTCGCGCCGAGCAAGGGCCTGCGCGGCCTGCGCCGCCGCATCACCTCGGCGTTCGGCCGGCTCGTCCACCTCGCGCGCCTCGCCTTCTTTGGAGCCGACTGATGCCGTCCCTGCTCGACATCCTGCTGGGCGAGCCGCGCGAGGGGAAACTCGGGCTGGCGCTCTCGGGGGGCGGCTTCCGGGCGGCGTTCTTTCACCTCGGCGTGCTCGCCCGGCTGGCCGAGGTCGGCCTGCTGCCCAGGGTCGAGGTGATCTCGACCGTCTCCGGCGGCTCGATCGTCGGCGCGCTCTACTACCTGCGCCTGCGCTGCCTGCTGGAAGAAAAGCCGGACGAGCGGCTGCTCGCGGACGACTATGTCGAGCTCGTCGCCGACGTCGAGCGTCGCTTGCGCGACGGCGTGCAGAAGAACATCAGGGCGCGCGTCTTCGCCAACCTGGCGAAGAACGTCAGGATGGCGGTCCTGCCGAGCTACTCGCGCAGCGACCGGATCGGCGACCTCTACGACCGCCACTTCTACAAGGACGCCTGGGGGACGCCGCGCCCCGAGCGCAGCTGGAACCGCGAGCGGCAGGTGGAGATGCGCGAGCTGCCGATCGCGCCGGCCGGAGATCCCTGCTTCGTCTTCCCCGACGGCAACGAGGGACGGCGGGCCAAAGTGCCGGCGCTGCTGGTCAACGCGACCTCGCTCAACTCCGGCCACAACTGGCGCTTCGAGGCGATTCGCATGGGAGAGTCGAGCCCCGAAGACCGCGCGCAGAAGAAGATCGTCGGGGCGGTTGACAAGAACATGCAGCTCGAGCCGGGTTACTTCGATCCCGGCCCGAACGAGGAAGGAGTGCCGGCGCGACAGCTCGATTTCCCCCTTGGCATCGCCGTCGCCGCCTCGGCCGGCGTGCCGGGGGTCTTCCAGCCGCTTGCGGTCACCGGCATGTACGAGGACGTCCGCGTGCAGCTCGTCGACGGCGGTGTCCAGGACAACCAGGGAGTCCAGGGCCTGTTCGACAAGGGGTGCACGGAGCTGATCGTCAGCGACGCCTCGGGCCAGATGGACGACGACTTCACGCCCTCCCCCCTGATCCCCGGCGTACTTGGACGCACGGTGAGCATCGAGGGCGACCGGATCCGGGACATGCAACTCACCCGCGCCCTCAACCGGCCCTTCCGCCGACACGCATTGATGCACCTGCGCAAGGGGCTCCAGGCGAGGCAGATCGCGCCGATCCCGCCGCCCGGCAAGACTGCGCCCCCGCCGCCCCCTGCGAAGAAGACAACCGGGTTCGGCGTCCATGTGGACGTCCAGTGGGCGCTCTCGAAGATCCGAACCGACCTCGACTATTTCAGCGACGTCGAGGCGTCCGCGCTGGAGCTCGACGGCTACCTGATGAGCCGGTCCGAGCTCGCGAGCGGTGGACTCGCGAAGCCCGAGGCGGGCGAGACTCGTCCGCAGGACAGGGGGAAGAAATGGGCCTTTGAAGAGGACGAGCAACTCGTGAAGGGGGTCGCGACCGGCGCGCCGGGAGTCGTGCACCGCCTGCGGGCGGGCCGGAAGCGGTCCCTGCGGCTCCTCGCGCTCGCCCCGGAACTCAAGCTGATGGCGATGATCCTCGCGACCGTCGCGCTCGCCTTCGGCGTCGGCCCCGCCGTCGACTGGCTCGGCGGCGCGCTGACGAGCCACTGGCCGGTCTGGCCGGTCGTCACCGGAGTCGCGGTCGTGGCGGTCCCGGTCGCCCTCTACGCCATCGGCCCGCGGGGGCCGTTCGGCGTTCTCCTGGCGGTGGCGATGGGCGCCTTCCTGGTCCTCGCCTCTCCCCTGCTCTGGCTGTGGGCCAACCTCTCGGTCGCGACGAGCAGGCGCTACGAGGTCTGAGCCGGGCCGAAGGCCTCGATCAGGCGGTTCTGGTACTCGCTCAGCTCCTCGGGCGAGATGAAGTAGGTCGGCGGCGTGAGGAAGAGGCCGTCGGCGCGCTCGGCGGTCGCCTCGACCCGGGCGCGGACCTTGTCGAGCGGCCCGGCGGCGCAGTAGGTGTCGACCATCTCGTCGCTGATCGCCGCCGGCACCGCGGCGAGGTCGCCGCGGCGGAACGCCTCGCCCGCCGCGACCGCGTTGTCGGCGAAGCCATGCAGCTCCCAGAGCGGCATGTAGGTCTTGACCGTCGCGTAGAAGGAGATCGTGCGGCGCGCCATCTCGATCGCCCGCGCCTCGTCGTCGTCGATCGCGCAGCAGACGGTCGGCAGGTAGTCGAAAGCGGCGCGCTCGCGGCCGGAGCGGCTCAGGCCCTGCTCGAAGGAGGCGACGACGACCTCGTCGATCCAGCGCAGGCTCTGGATCGGGTGGCCGATCAGCCCGTCGGCGACGTCGCCAGCCATCCGGCACATTCCTCCCTGCACCCCGGCGGTGTAGATCGGCACCGACTCGCGCGGCGCCGGGTGCGGCCGCACCCAGCCCCTGATGTCGATGTCGTAGTAGGAGCCCTCGTAGCGGATCGGCTCGCCCCTGCCGGCCTGCTGCATGATCAGCCGCGTCGCCTCGACCGCCTCGCGCAGGTGCGGCGCGGGCTTGCCGTACTCGGCGTTGTGCCAGGTTTCGTTCAGCCGTTTGACGCCGGAGCCGAGCCCGAGGCGGAAGCGCCCGCCGGACATCTCGTCGACGTCGAGGGCGGAGACGGCGACGATGAAGGGGCTGCGGGTAAAGGCCCAGGCGATGCCCGTGGCGATGCCGATCTTCTCCGTGCGCCCGGCCAGGTAGGCGGCCTGGGTCACCGAGGAGCGGAACAGCTCGGGCGCCCAGACGCACTCGACCCCGGCGGCCTCGGCGCGCTTCGTCTCCGCCTCTAGGTCGGCGACGCTGTTGCCGATCGCGGCAACCGAGATGCGGTCGAGGGCGCTCATGCCTCCGATTCCCAACCCGCGGTCGAGGTTTTCACCGGATAGCGAGTCAAACCTCGACCGCGACCCGGTCGGCGAGGACGAGGTCGGCGACCCGTTCGCGGTGCCAGCTCGCGGTGCCGAACATCGCCGCATTCGCCTTGCCGCGCTTGAGGAAGAAGTGCAGGTCGTGCTCCCAGGTGAAGCCGATGCCGCCGTGCACCTGGATCGAGGCGTCGGGCACGCGCCAGCCGGCGTCGGAGGCGTAGGCCTTGGCCATCGAGGCGGCCAGCGGCAGCGAGTCCGGCTCGGCATCGGCGGCCCAGGCGGCGCCGTAGACGGCCGAGCGCGCGTTCTCGGTCTCCAGCAGCATCTGCGCGCAGCGGTGCGAGACCGCCTGGTAGGCGCCGATCGGGCGGCCGAACTGCTCGCGCTCCTTGGCGTAATCGACCGCCATCTCCATCGTCCGCTGGGCGACGCCGGTCGACTCGGCGGCGATCGCCGCGCAGCCGCGCCAGAGCACCGGCAGGTAGTCCTCCTGGCCGCCGGCGAGAGTCGCCTCGGGGCCGACCCGGACGCCGTCGAACGTCACCGAGTAGAGGCGGCGGGTGAGGTCGATCGACTTCTCCGGCGCGACGCTGACCCCGTCGGCGTCGCGCTCGACCACGTGGCGGCGGCCGTCGGCGGTGGCGACGAGGAAGAAGTCGGCGCTCGCCGCGTCCATCACCAGCACCTTCTCGCCGTCGAGGACGACACCCTCGCCGTCGGCGACGGCCTCCATGCCGAACTCGCCGATCGCAGCGCTCGTGCCGGCCTCGAACAGCGCCAGCGTGCCGCGTTTCTCGCCGCCCGCCAGCGGCGCCAGCCAGCGCTCGCACTGGGCGTCGTCGGCGTTTGCGGCCAGCGCCAGGCCGGCGACCGTGTTCGAGAGCAGCGGCGAAGGCGCGAGCGCGTAGCCCATCTCCTCGAAGAGCACGGCGAGGTCGACGATCCCGAGGCCCTGGCCGCCCCACCGCTCGGGCAGCGCCAGGCCGGGCCAGCCGAGCTCGGCCATCTCCGCCCAGTCGGCCTGCTCGAAGCCGTGCTCGCTCGCGGCCAGCTCGCGGATCCGCTCCGATTTGCAGCGCGCCGCGAAGAGTTCCTTCGCGGTCGACTTGATCGCCTGCTGCTCGTCGGTCAGATCGAAGTACATGAGCGAGCCCCAGCGCAGCCTCGGCAGGCCGAGCACGCGCTCGGCGATGATGTTCTTGAGGATGTCGGTCGTGCCGCCCTCGATCGAGTTGGCGCGCGAGCGCAGGAAGCCGTACTGCCAGGCGCCGTTGGCGACGGCGTGCTCGGAGCCGCGTTCGAGCGGCGCGTAGGGCCCCTCGATGTCGAGCGCCAGCTCGGAGATGCGCTGGTTGATGTCGGCCCACTGCCACTTGCCGAGCGAGCCCTCGGGCCCGGGGATGCCGGCCTGCATCGTCTTGGTCAGCCCGCGGTAGGCGTTGAGCCGCATCGTCTCGGCCTCGATCTGGAGCTGCGCGAGGCGCTGGCGGATCACCGGGTCTTCGGCTGCCGTGTGGCCGTTGACGCGCGTCTCCGCGGCGAGCCGGCCGAGCCGCCTGAGGCTGTTGGCGATCTGCGCGATCGCGCCGAAGGCGAGGCCGGCGCGCTCGTTCATCAGCGTCGTGATCGCCACCGACCAGCCGTTGCCGACCCCGCCGACGACGTTCTCGTCGGGGATCCGCGCTTCCTCCATGAAGACCTCGTTGAACTCGCCCTCGCCGGTGATCTGCACCAGCGGTTTGGCTTCGACGCCCTCCTGCTCCATGTCCATCAGGAAGTAGGTGAGGCCCTTGTGCTTGGGCGCGTCGGGGTCGGTGCGGGCGACGAGCATGCACCACTTGGCGAACTGCGCCAGCGTCGTCCAGACCTTCTGCCCCGTGACGACCCATTCGTCGCCGTCCTTGACCGCCTTCGTCTTCAGCGAGGCGAGGTCGGAGCCCGACTCGGGCTCCGAGAAGCCCTGGCACCAGATCTCCTCGGCGGTGAGGATCGGCTCCAGGTAGCGCTGCTTCTGCTCGTCGCTGCCGTGGGCGATCACCACGGGCCCGCCCATCGCCAGCCCGAGCACGTTGGCCGGGCTCGGCGCTTCGGCGCGCGCCGCCTCGCCGACGAAGATCGCCTGCTCGATCAGGGTCGCGCCGCGGCCGCCGTACTCCCTGGGCCAGGAGATCCCGGCCCAGCCGGCCTCGTGCAGCTTCGCCTGCCACTCGCGACGGTAGGCGATCACCTCGTCGAGGTCGGTCTCCGGCTCGGGCCCGGGGTTGTTCTCTTCCAGCCAGGTCCGGACCTCGTCGCGGAACTCCGTCTCGGACGGTGAGAGGCTGAGGTCCATCGGCGAGTCAGGATAGCGGGCGGTCGAGCGAGTGCCAGGGGCTGAGCTTCAGCGCCGGGCCGAAGCCGGTGGCGAAGAGGGCGGCGGCGCGACAGCCGGGTACGCGCCTGCCGTTCATGCGCAGCATCTCTTTGCCCCTGACGTTGAAGGCATGCCGCGGGTGGCGCTCGAAGACCCGCCGGATCCCGGCCCCGTCGAGCTGCCAGGCGCGCAGGCCGAGCACGTCGAGGATGATCCCGTCGTGGGCCAGGTGCTGGACGGCTCCCTGCTCGCGCGGCACGGTCGGGTTGAGGTGGAGGGTGATCGCATCGACCACGTCGCGATGCAGCGACTCGTCGAGCGAGGAGCCGGCGAGGAAGCGCGCCGCGTCTTCGGCGCCGGCAAGCGTGAAGCATTCCCCGTCGAGCTCGGGGATCGCGGGAAAGGCGAAGTCGTGGAACATCGTCGCCGCGAACAGCGCCTCCTCGTCGCAGGCGAGCCGCTCGAGCTCGGCCAGCGCTCGGGCGAAGATGTAGGAGCGGTAGCTGTGCTCGATGACCGTCGGCTCGAGCTCCGCACACGCATCGACGACTTCGCGGGCAAAGGGCGTGTCGGGCGGGGTCAGCCGCGACGGGTCGAGCCCCGAGCCGCCGCCGCGCCGCGGCCCCAGCAGCCGCGGCAGGACCCGCGCCGTCGTCAGCACGACCGCGGCGGAGAAGCGCGCCCGCTCGCCGCGGCCGAGAATCCCCCGCGTTCGCCGGGCCCACTCGATCGTGCCGATCTCGCCGAGAAGGCTGCTCATCGGACGCGCTCCTTCCCGCTTCGGGTCAGACCCTCTCGATAAGCGTTCCGGTGCCGAGGCCGCCGCCGCAGCACATCGTCACCAGGCCCATCTGCTTGTCGGAGCGCTCCATCTCGTGGAGCAGGGTGGTGATCAGCCGGGCGCCGGTCGAGCCGAGCGGATGGCCGAGCGCGATCGCGCCGCCGTTGACGTTGACCCGGTCCATGTCGGGGTCGAGCTCGCGCCGCCAGGCGGCGAGCACCGAGGCGAAGGCCTCGTTGATCTCGACCAGGTCGATGTCGCCGATCTGCATCCCGTTGCGCTCGAGCAGCTTTTCGGTCGCCGGGATCGGGCCGGTGAGCATGATCACGGGGTCGACGCCGACCGTCGTCTGGTCGTAGATCCGAGCCCGCGGCTCCAGGCCCAGGGCGTCGGCCTTCTCGCGCGTCATCAGCAGCACCGCCGCCGCGCCGTCGGAGACCTGCGATGAGTTGCCGGCCGTGACTTTGCCGTCCTCCTTGAAGGCGGGCTTCAGTTCGGACAGTTTCTCCAGCGAGGTTTCGGGGCGGATGCCCTGGTCGGTGACGTAGGTGTCGCCGTTGACCGAGAAGGGAATGATCTCGCGCTCGAAGCGGCCCTCCTCGGTCGCCTTTGCGGCGCGCTGGTGGGAGCGCAGTCCGATCTCGTCGAGCTCGGAGCGGGGAACCTCCCACTGGTCGGCGATCATCTCGGCCGAGATCCCCTGCGGGACTAGGTTGTAGCGCTCCATCAGCTCGGGCGAGAAGGCCATCCCGTGCTCCTCCATCACCGAGTAGCTGTCGGCGAAGGAGATGTGGCCCATGTGCTCGACGCCGCCGGCGACCATCACGTCGTGGACGCCGGAGGCGACCAGGGCCGCGGCGAAGTTGACCGCCTGCTGGCCGGAGCCGCACTGGCGGTCCACCGTGGTGGCCGGGGTCTCGATCGGCAGGCCGGCCTCGAGCCAGGCGTTGCGGGCGATGTTGATGCCCTGCTCGCCGAACTGCTGCACGCAGCCGGCGACGACGTCCTCGACCTCGGCGGGGTCGATGCCGGCGCGCTGGATCACCTCGGCGTAGGACCTGGCGAGCAGGTTCGAGGGGTGGGTGTCCCTGTAGTAGCCCTTCTCCTCGTGGCCGCGCCCGATCGGCGTGCGCGCCGCCTCGACGATCACGACCTCGCGGCCGCTGAACTTGCCGTTTCCGTTGCCTGACATCCGTGCCCTCCGTTTTTCGCCTGTTGCTTCAAAGATAGCTGATTGACTGGTCAGTCAGCCAGGGGCCGCGACGCCCGAGGCCGGGGTCTCGTGATAGGAACCCGTCCGCAAATGAGCGGGACGGGATACGAGAGTCCGGGCGTCGCCGGCAGCGGCGCGATCGCAACGGGGCTGGCGGCCGTGGCGACGACGACGGCCGACACGATCCTGCTCGCGCGCAGCGAGGCGTCGGCGTGGCGGGCGGAGGAGAAAGTGGTCGCCGCCTGCGCCAAGATCGAGGGTGCCGAGCCCTCGCGGCTGCGGGTCACGACCGACCCCAAGGACCTCGCCGAGTGCGACGTCGTCGTCGAGGCCGTGATCGAGGAACTCGGGCCGAAGGGAGAGGTGCTGGGCGCCGTCGCCGAAGCCTGCCCCGACGCCGACCTCGCGACCACGACCTCCTCGCTCAGCATCGCCTCGATCGCCGAGGCCGCGGACATCACCGGCCGCCTCTTCGGCCTGCACGTCTTCAACCCGGTGCCGCGGATGAAGCTGGTCGAGGTCTGCTTCCCCGACAGCGGCGAGGAGACCCGCGAGAGGGCCCTCGCCTGGTGCGCGGCGCTGGGCAAGACCGCGGTCGAGGTGCCCGACCAGGCCGGCTTCGTCGTCAACCGCCTGCTCTTCCCCTACCTCTTCGACGCCGTCCGCATGGTCGAGCGCACCGGCATGGAGGCGGGCGAGGTCGACGCCTGCATGAAGCTCGGCGCCGGCCACCCGATGGGGCCGCTGGCGCTGCTCGACTTCGTCGGCCTCGACGTCGCCGAGGCGATCGGCGACGCCCTCTACGCCGATTCCTCCGACATGGCCCACAAACCGCCCGGGCTGATGGTCGAGATGGTCGGCGAAGAGAAGATGGGCCGCAAGTCCGGCGCCGGCTTTTACAGCTACGACTGACTAATGCCCGGCGATGTCCCAGATGACATCGGCGGCAGAGCAGCCCTGGCGACGAGCGGTCGCTTCGATCTCGTCCCAGGGGAGCTCGGCTTCGGGCAGATCGTCCCAGCGGGCCAGATCGAGGGCCTCGACCGCTCCCTTGAGCGCCGGGCCGAGGTGCTCCTCGGAGCGCAGCAGGGCTCTCAGAACCTCGAGTTGCTTATCGCTCAAGCGCACAACCCACATGCGGTACCTCCAGGATTAGGCGTGACGCAGGTTGCTCAGGGAACCTAGGCCGCCGACCGGACGGAATCGCCGCCGTCGCCGTCGCCGCCGCTGATCCGCACCGCCTCGACCCGGTTCTCGCGCACCGACTCGACCCGGATCGTGTAGCCGTCGGCGACGATCGTGTCGCCCCGCTTCGGCAGCCGGCCGAGCTCGCCGAAGACGTAGCCGCCGATCGAGTTGTAGGTGTCGTCGGCGACCGGCAGCTCGATGCCGCGATCGGCGAGGTCGCCGAGCGAGACGTGGCCGCGGACGAACCACTCGCCGCCTGCGAGCCGGCGCATCGCCGCGGCCCGCGGGTCGGTCTCGTCCTCGATCTCCCCCACGACCTCCTCGAGGATGTCCTCGACGGCGACGATGCCGACCGTGCGCCCGTACTCGTCGACGATCACGGCCAGCGAGGTGCGCTGGACCTGGAGGTCGTGCAGGAGGTCGTCGAGCGGGCGCGTCTCGGGCACGATCACCGCGTCGCGCACGACCGGCTCGATCCGCGCCTCGGGGCCGTCGCTCATGTAGAGGCGGGCGAGGCTGTTGTTGTGGACGATGCCCTTGACGCGGTCCGGGTTGTCTTCCTCGATCACCACCAGGCGCGTATGGCCCGAGGTGACGCAGCGGCGCAGCGCCGTCTCGACGGTCTCCGAGGCGTCGACGGTGACGACCGCGGGGATCGGCGTCATCACCTCGCGCGCCTGCTGCTCGTGCAGGTGGAAGACGCCGGCGAGGTGGCCCGCCTCGCCGGGGTCGATGCGGCCGTGCTGGGCGCCGCGCAGGATCATCATCCGCAGCTCCTCCGGCGAGGCAACCTCGCCCTCGGCTTCGGGCTCGATGCGCAGCACCCGGGAGACGAAGAAGCGCGCCGGCGCGTTGGTGATGACGATCAGGGGATGGAAGAGGCGGCGGAAGAACTCGAGCGGCCTCGCGATGCCGAGCAGCAGTCGCTCGGCACGGGCGATGCCGATCATCTTCGGCGCCTGCTCGCCGAAGATCACGTGCAACAGCGTGACCACGCTGTAGGCGATCAGGAAGGCGAACACGTAGGCGGTCGCGGTGCCGAGCGCGCCCTCGAGCACGGGCTCGAGCAGCGAGGCGATCGCGGGCTCGCCGAGGAAGCCGATCCCGATCGAGGCGAGCGTGATCCCCACCTGCGAGGTGGCGACGTACTCGTCGACATGGTCGATCTGATGCAGGGCCAGCCGCGCGGCGCGACTGCCCGCTTCCATCCTGCTCTCGATCCTGCTGCGCCGCGAGCGCACGATCGCGAACTCGGTCGCGACGAAGAACCCGTTGACCCCGACCAGCACGAGGACGAGGAGAATGAGCAGCAACGCGCTCATCGGTGGCTATGTGGCCCGGTACTTCGGGGGAGGTCGTCTTCGGCCATTCGGCAATCCGTGACTATAGCTTTCCGGCCCGCGGAAGGCGGAGAGTGAGATATTGGCTCGCATGCGCATCGCCAGCCTGGTCCCATCGGCGACCGAGATGCTGTTCGCCCTCGGCCTCGGAGACAGCGTGGTCGCGGTCACGCACGAGTGCGACCACCCGCCGCAGGCCCGCTCGCTCCCCCACCTGACGCGGACCGTGCTCGAGGACGGCCTCGACGCGGGGCAGATCGACAGCGCCGTGAAGGCGACCGTGAGCGAAGGCCGGGCGCTGTACGAGCTGAACGAGGAGCTGCTCGCCGAGGTCGCGCCGGACCTGATCGTCACCCAGGCCGTCTGCGACGTCTGCGCGGTCTCCCACGAGGACGTGGTCGCGGTGGCGGCGCGGCTGCCCAGCCGGCCGCGCGTCATCCAGCAGGACCCGAGCACGCTCGGGGAGGTGCTGGAGGACGTGATCCGCCTCGGCGAGGCGACGGGGTTCGAGTCGGAGGCGCACCTGATGCGCGGCGAGCTCGAGGGGCGTTTGGCGACCGTGCGCGCGGCCGTCTCCGGCGCCGCGGCGCCGCGGGTGATCGCGCTCGAGTGGCTCGACCCGCCCTTCGTCGGCGGCCACTGGATCCCGGAGATGGTCTCGATCGCCGGCGGCGAGGACGTCGCCGGACCGCCCGGCCTGAAGTCGCCGGAGGTCGGTTGGGGCGCCCTCGCGGCGCTCGGGCCGGACG
Organism: uncultured Solirubrobacterales bacterium; assembly: GCA_963727465.1. Taxonomy (GTDB): domain Bacteria; phylum Actinomycetota; class Thermoleophilia; order Solirubrobacterales; family 70-9; genus VRUE01. The sequence continues at coordinate 140,266 of CAVSGL010000005.1, forward strand.
TCGTGATCGCGATGCCCTGCGGCTGGTACGTGAGCGAAGCGCACGCGCAGACGGTCGAGCACTGGGAGCGGATCGCCGGCCTCGGCGCCGGCCGGGTCTACGCGGTCGACGCGGCCTCGACCTTCTCCAGGCCGGGCCCGCGCCTGATCGACGGGGTCGAGCTGCTCGGCCACCTCCTCCACCCCGACCTGGTCGACCCACCGGGCAACATCGGCTTCGCCGAGGTCCGCGCCCCCCGCTGAGCGCGGTCGAGGTTTTCGTCGGTATGCGGTGAAAACCTCGACCGCGGTGGGCGGCTCAGGCGATCGCGATCGATGAGGCGATTGCGAAGAAGGCGATCGCGGCCATCGTCAACAACTCCATCAGCAGGTTGCGGGGGCCGAGCATGCCGCGCTCGCCGGCGACGATGACGAGCGCGCAGAGCACGCCGGCGACGAGTCCCCCGAGGTGACCGCCGATGCTGATTTCCGGGCGGCCGAAGGTGATCGCCAGGTTGAGCAGCAGGATGATGCCGATCGAGGAGGCAAGCGCGTCGACGCCGCGGCTGCGGGCGATGACGAAGGTCGCGCCGAAGATGCCGAAGACCGCCCCCGAGGCGCCGATCGTCAGCGTGTCGGGACTGAGCAGGATCGCGCCGAAGGAGCCGGCGAAGAGCGAGGCGAAGTAGAGGGCGACGAAGCGCGGCGTGCCGATCGCCGGCTCCAGCAGCCGCCCGAGCCAGAAGAGGGCGAACATGTTGAAGCCGATGTGGACGATGCTGGCGTGGAGGAAGCCGCTGGTCAGCAGCCGGTACCACTCGCCGTTGGCGACCGAGGGGCCGAAGAGGCCGAAGTCGAAGATCACCGAGCTGCCGGTCGGCGTCAGCCCGCCACCCCCGGCCGCGACCTCGGCCAGGTAGGCGAGCGCGTTGAGGGCGATCAGCGCGTAGGTAGCGGGGGCATCGGCGCGACCTGGGTCCGGCCGCCCCACGCGTCACCCGCGTGCGCTCGCGGGCGCACTCCGGGCAGCGCATGCCGACCGGGGTCGGGGTCATGCAGTCGGGGCAGATCGGCCGCCCGCAGTTCGAGCAGGAGACGCCGGTCTCCCGGTTGGGGTGTCTGTAGCAAGTCGCCATCGCGGGGGCGGAGCCTACAATCGCCGCCGATGGAGCCCCCGAGCCCGGCAAGGCTGTTCGCGACGGCGGTCGGCGCGGGGCTCTTCGCCTATGGCCTCGTCGGCTTCTTCTTCGACGCCTCCTTCGCCCGCCCTGACGACCTGCGCGACGCGCTCGGCCTGCTCTCGGTCAACGGCTGGGCCAACAGCTTCCACCTGCTCACCGGCGCGCTCGGCCTGCTGCTCGCCGGCTTCGCCTCGCGCCGCTACGCGATCTGCGCTGACCGCGACCTACGCCGCCGTCGCCATCTTCGGCTCGCTCTAGCGCGAAAGTGAAGGGTTGTGGCCCCTGGAGGGGCCACAACCCTTCATCTGGGCATTCAGGGGCGGACGCGGTCGGCGGCGGCGCGGAGGCGGCCCTTCGTTTGCTGGCGGCCGCGGCGGCGCAGCTCGAGCAGGACGAGGGCGCCGGTGGCGGCGCCGCCGACTCCGGCGGCGATGACGGGGCGGACCCAGTTGCGCGGGTCGCGCAGCGCCCGCAGCTCGCTCTCCGAGAGCTCCTCGGCCCAGTCGGAGAGCTCCTCGGCGGCGGCCTGCGTCAGCGCCGAGAGCGTGTCCTCGAAGCGGCCCGAGAGCCGCTCCGGCGGCTCGATCGGCCGCAGCGCGTCGCCCAGCAGCCGCTCCACGTCCCAGGTGCTGCCCGACAGGTTCTCGCTCGTCTCACTCATCGCTCATCTCCCCCTCCAGCTGCTTGATCGCGCGGTGGATCAGCACCTTCGTGGCGCCGTCGCTGCGCCCCAGGGCGCGCGCGATCTCGCGGTTGTCCATGCCCAGCGCGAAGCGCATGATCAGCGCGTCGCGCCGGTCGTCCGGCAGGTTGTCCAGCTTGTCGATCACCTGGCGCAGCTCCTCCCGGCCCTCGGCAATGGCCTCGGTGCCGTGCCGGGCCGGGATCGGGTCGGCGTGTTCCAGCGGCGTCTGCGGGCGGCGCGAGCGGTCGCGGTAGTAGTTGAGCGCCAGGTTGTGGGCGATGCGGATCAGCCAGGGCCGCAGCGGCCGGCCGTCGGACTCGCGCCGCGCCCGGTCGAAGTGGCGGTAGGCCTGTAGGAAGGCCTGCTCGGTCAGGTCCTCGGCGTCGTGCTGGTTGCCGACCCGGTAGTAGGCGTAGGAGTAGACGTCCTTGAGGTGATCGCGGTAGAGCTGCTCGAAGGCGCGGTCGAGCTCCGCCTTGGCGGCGGGGTCGAGCCCGCCCGGCTCGACGCTCTTCTCGCTGCCGCTCACCGGCGAAGCCTAAACCCTCCATCTCAGGCGGCCGCCTTCTTCGCGCGCTCGACCAAGCGCAGGGACGAGACCCAGCCCTCGGCGTCGATCTCGCCGTGGATCAGCGCCGCCAGCCCCTCCAGCGCCTCCGCCGGGCTGCCCGAGGCTGCGATCGCCCGGGCCAGCAGCGGCACCGCGTCGAGACCCTCGGAGGCCTGCCCGATCAGCGCCGGGATCTCCGCCGCCGGCGTGCCCTCGCCGAGCAGCTCGCCGGCACGGCGGTTGCGGCTCGAGGGGGCGAGCACGGTCGCGGTCAGGTCGCCGACGCCGGCCAGGCCCGAGAAGGTCTCCGGCTCGGCGCCGCGGGCGCGGGCGTAGGCGATGCACTCGCGCCAGACCTCGGCCGCGGCGATGCCGGCGGCGTTGAGGCCGAAGGGCTCGGTCGCGGCGGCGGCGAGGGCGGCGGCGTTCTTCGCCGCGCCCGCCATCTCGACCCCGACCACGTCGCGGCTGCGCTCGCAGACCAGGCCGGCGCGGTCGAAGACCTCGCCGAGCTGGTCGCGCAGATCGGCGTCGGCGGAGCCGAGCACGAGCGCGGCCGATCCCGAGACCGCCTCGCGGGCGTGCGCCGGCCCGCCGAGGCTGGCGACGGCGCGGGCGCGGATCCGTTCGCCGACGTACTCGGCGGGAAGCTGTCCCTGCGGCGCGACCAGACCCTTGGTCAGCAGCAGGACCGATGAGCGGTCGCTGACCCGGTCGGCGATCGCCCCGACCGCCTGCGGCAGCGAGCCGGAGGGGATCGCGAGGCAGACGAGGTCGAGTCCGGCGAGCTCGATCTCCGAGGCGGGGCGAACGAGCAGCGACCCGGGCAGCTCGACCCCCTCCAGGTAGCGGCGGTTCTCCCCCGCCTCGCTCATCTGCGCCGCCTGCCCGGCCGTGCGCGTGCCGAGCTGCACCTCGAGCCCGCCGCGGGCGAGCAGCACCGCGACCGCGGTCCCCCAGCTGCCGGCGCCGATCACCGCGGCGCGGCGCATCGGCGGCAGGCCGCCCATCTCTTCCCACTGGAGCAGCACGTTGGGCCAGATCCGCGCGGTCACCGATTCGGCCAGCGGCGCCGTCGGCTGCTCGACCCGCGGGAAGGTCATCGCCCGGCCGAGGCGCACCCGCACCTGGCGCGGGCGGATGCGCCAGCCGCGCCGCACGTGCTCGGAGCCGTAGACCGCGGTCGGCAGCACCGGAGCGCCGGTCTGTAGGGCGAGGCGGCCGACACCGCGCCTCGGCGCGGCGAGGGTGCCGCGGCGAATCCGCGTGCCCTCGGGGAAGATGCAGACCGTGCCGCCGCGCTCGACCGCGAGGCGGGCGGTCTCCACCGCCAGCTCGTCGGCCTCGCCACGGCGGATCGGGAAGGCGCCGAGCCGCGAGAGCAGCCAGCCCTGCCAGCGCCGCTCGAACAGCTCGACCTTGGCGACGTAGTTCATCGGCCTCCGCCACGGCAGCGCGGCGCCGATCGCGAACGGGTCGAGGAAGCTGCGGTGGTTGGCGGCGACGATCAGACCGCCCCCGACGCGGCCGTGCTCGCGGCCGGTGCGGCCGAGCCGGAAGTAGACGAGGAAGAACGGCGTCATGAAGATCCTGGCGAGCAGGTAGAGCGGCCAGTTGACGCTGTGGCGGCGGGTGTAGTCGTGGTAGGCCTGAAGGCGTGACTCGGTCACGCCTTGCGCTACACGGGCAAGGGACCTTGGTTACCGGCGGGCGGGTCCCGTCGGGGCGGAGCTACCAGGACGCCTCGACCAGCTGCGCGAGGTCGTCGCGAGTGGGCGGTTCAGGCGTGAACGCCAGCTCGGGGCGCAACAGCATTGAGTCCAGAGCTTGGTCGAGCTTCGATTTGTCGGCGCCGAGATCGCCGAGTCCAGTTGGTTCGCCGAGCTCGAGGATGCGGGCTTCGACGTTCGTCGGGTCGGCGCCAAGCGCCTCGGCGAGGGACGCGAGCTGGTCGGGGGCGCGGGGAACCAGGAAGGCCATCGCCCGGGGCAGGATCGCGGCGTTGGTCTCGGCATGGGGAGTGCCGCAGATGCGGACGAGGGTCTGGCAGATCACGTGGTGCACGCCGAAGGCGGCGGAGTCGATCGCGTAGGCGCAGAGCAGCGCGCCCTGGGCGAGCGCCGCCCGGTTGCGCTGCTCGCGCGGCTGGTCGAGCGCCGCCGCGATCAGCTCGGCGCCGCGCAGCGCCGTCATCTGCGAGACCGGGTTGGCGAACGGCGTGTAGAGGGAGTCGGCGCCGTGCGCGAGGCTGTTCATCGCGCTTGCCCGCAGCGCCCGCTCGGGCTGGCTCGTCATCGCCTCGGGGTCGGCGAGCGCCAGCTCGGGGCGGACCAGCGACCGGGCACGCTGCTCGGCGCCGGCCGGGAGCCGGTGGAACCCGGTCAGCTCAGCCCCGGAGAGGGTCGTCGGCAGCGCCGCGACGCGGGCGCCGCTGACCGCCGCCACCGCCTTGGCCGTGTCGATCGCCCGGCCGCCGCCGAGCGCGACGAGCTGCGGCGCGCGGGCGCGCTCGAGCAGCGTCGCCGCGGCGTCGGGCACCTGACCGGCCGGCACCGCGTGCACGGCCCGCGCCGCCGCCTCCAGCTCGGGCGCGCCCGGCAGGGCGCGCGGCGTCGTCAGCAGCTCGAACTCGTCGAAGCCGTGCTCGCGCAGGAGCTGCGGGGCCTGGGCGACGCCGTCGCGGCGCAGCACGACGACCCGCCCGGCGTCCCTCCAGACGAAGTCGCCGTTCACCCGGCGCGGTCGGCGGTCCGCGGGTTGAGGACCGGGCGCAGGTTCGGTTCGACCTCGGCCCGCAGGTGCTCGTAGTCGGGGGGGAGCGAGAGCTTCTCGCCGAGGTGCTCGAGCGGCTCGTCGACGGTGAAGCCCGGGCCCAGGGTGGCGATCTCGAAGAGCACGCCGCTCGGCTCGCGGAAGTAGATCGAGCGGAAGTAGAAGCGGTCGATCACCGGCGTCGGCTGCGCGCCGCCCTCGATCGCCTTCTCGCGCCAGGCCTCGTGCTCGTCGAGCGAGGAGGCCCAGGCGACGTGGTGGACGCTTCCGGCGCCCTGAAGCGGGCGCTCGGCGGGGGGATCGTCGTAGACGTAGAGGCCGCCGCGCTGCTCGCCGCGAGCCTCCCAGCCATCCTCGGTCCGCTCGAACCCGAGCGTCTCCAGCAGGCGCGCGCTGGCCGCGGATGAGCCTCCGTAGGCGCGCACGGCGTGGAACCCCCGTAGGGCCAGCTCGGCCGGCACCTCGGGGTGGTCGGCGATCAGCGGCGGGTCCGGAGCGGTGGCGACGAGCAGCTCGTGGTCGAGCCCCTCGGGGTCGGAGAAGCGCAGGCTCTCCCCGCTTCGGTCGCTCTCGGTGTCGTGCGCCGCGAGGCGCTCGGCCCAGAAATCGAGCGAGTCGGCCGAGCCGACGCGCCAGACGACCCGGTGGACGTCGCCGCTACCGGCCCGCCCAGGGGGCACGCCGGGGAACTCGAAGAAGGTCAGGTCGGAGCCGGCGTCGCCCCGCTCGTCGGCGAAGAAGAGGTGGTAGACGCTGGGGTTGTCCTGGTTGACCGTTTTCTTGACCAGGCGCAGGCCCAGCACCCCGGCGTAGAAGTCGACGTTCTTCTGGGCGTCGGCGGTGATCGCGGTGATGTGGTGGATTCCCTCCAGCTTCACCGCAGTCACGTATACCATCCCTGGCGATGAGCCGCGCCCGGCGACGCACGGTCAAAGCCCTCGTTGTGCTCGGCTCGATCCTGGCCTTCCTCAGCGTGTTCGCGATCTGGACCGAGCGGCAGGCGCTCAACACGAACGACTGGGTCGAACACGAGCGGGCGCCTGATCCAGAACGAAAAGATCCGCGCGGCCGTGGGCGAATACCTGGTCGACCAGCTCTACGCCAACGTCAACGTCGAAAAGGAACTGGAAGGCATCCTGCCCGGCGAAACCAAGGAGCTCGCCGGGCCGGTGTCCGGGGGCCTGCGACAGGTCGCCGGCAGCGGCGCCGAACAGGTGCTGAAGACCTCGACCGCGCAGGACCTCTGGAAGGACGCCAATCGGGCGGCGCACGAACAGCTTCTCGCGGTGCTGGAAAACAAGAAAGAGGCGGTCTCGACGGCGAACGGCGAAGTCACGCTCAACCTCGGCGGCCTCGTGACCAACCTCGCCGACCAGGTCGGCATCGGCGCCCAGCTCGCCGAAAAACTGCCGCCCGATGCGGGCCAGGTGACGATCCTGCGCTCCGACCAGCTGAAGACCGCGCAGGACGTCGTCGTCGGGATCAAGGGCCTGGCGCTGCTGCTCTCGCTGCTGACCCTGCTCTGCCTCGGGCTGGCGATCTACCTCTCGCGCGAGGGGCGCTGGGTGACGGTGCTCTTCTGCGGCGTCGGGCTCGTCGCCGCCGGCTTCGCCGTGATCGTCTTCCGCTCGGTCGCCGGCGGCATCATCGTCGACCAGCTCGTCAGCGAAGAAAGCGTCAAGCCGGCGGCCGAAGCCGCCTGGTCGATCTCGACCTCGCTGATGGTCAGCATCGCGACCACGGTGATCGTCTTCGGCGTGCTCGCCGGCGTCGCCGGCTGGCTCGGATCGCCGACCGGGTCGGCGCGCGCATCGCGGCGCTTCACCGCCCCCTTCCTGCGCGACTACGTCGCCTACGTCTACACCGGGCTGGTCATCCTCGTCTGCATCTACTTCCTCTCCTCCTCGACGCAGAACCTGCGCTCGTTCCTGACCACGCTGATCGTCGGCGGCGCGATCGCCCTCGGCATCCACGAGATGCGACGGCAGACCGAAGAGGAATTCCCCGAAGCGCAGATCGGCGACTACTTCGGCGGCGCCAGGGACCGCCTGGTCGGCGCCGTCAAGAGCGCCAACCTCAGCGAGCGCGCCTCGAAACTGCGCCTGCCCGAGGTGCGGCGGCCGGGCGACGAGGGGCCGCCTGCCGCTCCAAGCGCAGCGCCTGCCGAGGATGAGGACGCCCGCCTGCGCCGCCTCGGCCAGCTCGCCGAGCTGCGCGACAAGGGCGTCCTCAGCGACGAGGAGTTCGCCGCCGAGAAGGCCCGCGTGCTGGGCAACGACGGCCCCTCCGAATAAGAGCCCGCCCCCGGACTTGAACCGGGACTCTCCGCTTTACAAGAGCGGTGCTCTGCCAAATTGAGCTAGGCGGGCGTGCAGATGAATGATTTCAGGTCGCCTGCCGAATATAGAGGGGGTGAATGATGGCGTGGGCGAGGACGCGGTCGCTTTCCGGTACCTGAAGCCCAGCGAGGGAGGGCGGCTGAGCGAGGCGATTCGGGTTGCCTACGGCGAGAGCTACGACGTGCGCTGGGTCTACGACGAGACCGAGGTCGAGGCGCGGCTGGCGGCTGGCACGTACGTCTCCTTCATCGCCGAGTCGGCGCAGGGAGAGCTGCTCTGCCACGAGGGGATGAGCCTCGCCGCGGCCGATGACCTGGTCGGGCACTCGGGGCAGGCGGTGACGATGCCGGTGGCGCGCGGGCAGCACCTCTTCACTCGCACCAAGCGGCACCTGATGGACTGGGCCGCCGAGCGTGGCATGGCGGGCATGTTCAGCGAGGCCACCGCCGCCCACCCATACAGCCAGCGCGCCAACCTCGAGCTCGGCGCCCACGAGACCGGCTTCCTGCTCGGCTGGATCCCCGCCTCGGTCGACAACGACGCCGCCGACCGCCGCCGGGGGCGCCAGTCGGTCGCCCTCTTCTACGCCAGGCTGGGCGACGGCCACAAGCGCGAGGTCTACGCGCCGGAGCGTCACCGCGAAATCGTCGCGCGGACGCTGGAGGTCTGCGAGCTGAACGGCGCCCTGGCCGAGCCACCGGCGACGGTGGACCTGCCCGACCGCAGCGGCCTGCACGTCGAGGTGGTCAAGGACCACAACCTCGCGGTGATCACCGCGCACGCCCCGGGGGCCGACCTCGAAGAAGCCGTGCAAGCCGAGCGCCACCACCTCTTCCACCGGCAGCACCTCGACGTCGTCTACCTCGACCTGCCGCTCGAGAACCCGGCGACCGCGATCCTCGCCGACCACCTGGAGCGCCTCGGCGTCTCCTACGCCGGCGTCTTCCCCAACCCCCACACCACCGGCGACGTCCTCCGCATGCAGTCGCTGCACCGGGCGAGGATCACCGCCGACGACCTCTCCGTCGCCTCGAATCATGGTCGAGAATTGCTCGACTACGTGCTCGCGGACATCGACCCGGTCGAACGCCCATGACGATCAGCTCATGGCCCGAGACGTACCGCGAGCGAACCCAGCGTTAAGCTGACCACCGATGGCGCCCGACGAGGCAGGGGAACACAGCTCTCAGACGAAGCTCTTCGTCAGCGACCAGCCGCTGAGCCGTCCCGAGGCGTTCAACTTTGCCCCGATTATCAGCACCCTGCGCGACTTCATCGCGTCCGCGCCACCCGAAACCCCGCTTAACATCTGCCTCAGCGGAGGGTGGGGAACGGGCAAGACGACCCTGCTGCGAGGCCTCGAGGGGGCCTTCGAAGAAGCGAGCGACAGCACTGAGGAGACGGGCGGACAGCCTGAGTTCGTAACCCTCTGGTTCGACCCTTGGAAGCTCGCCGGCGAGGCCGAGGTATGCAACGCACTGGCGCTGCTGGTACTCGAACAGATCGAACGGGATGCCAGCTTCGCCTCCCGTGCCGAGATCGGCATCGACCGCAAGAACGTACTGCGCATGCTCGCCGACCGGCTGATCAAGGTCAGCCCGGACGACGTGAGCACTCTTTACCAAACCGAGGCCAAGACCCGCGGCACCTTTCTCGAAATCGAGGACATCTTCCGCCGAGTCGCCGACGTGTATCTGAAAGACCCAGATCACCCGCGACGTCTTGTGGTTTTCGTCGACGACCTCGACCGCTGCCGACCGGCCCGCGTGGCCGAGGTCCTCGAGGCGGTCAAGCTCTTCTTCGACCTCCCGGGCCTGATCTTCGTCTTCGCCCTCGACAGCGCGCAGCTCGAGCGGGCGGTGATGGCCGATTACGGCTTCGACCAAACCGAAGCCCGCATTTATCTCGAGAAGATATTTCAGCTCACGGTACCTCTGCCGCGCAAGGGGATTACGGAGCTCCTCAATTTCCTCGACACCAACCTGATGAACATCGGAGTCAAGGCGATCAGCGAGGACATCTCGGTCGCGATCGTCAATCGGTTCGGACGCAACCTTCGCAACCTGAAGCTGTTCGTCAACTCCTTCAGCTTCCAGCGGAGGCTGCTCGGAGATCTCGGAGGGCTCAACGAGGAGGCATTGTTCAAGTTCCTGTACCTGGAAACCACGATGAGCCGCGCGATGTCCGTGGCCCTGCGACGCGGCTCGCCGAACATCGTCCTCGCCCTCGAGTTCCTCGCTCACGGCGGCTTCCTGCACGATGAGGCGATACGCCAGCGCTACGCCAGCGAGCTGAGCACCAGTACCCTCAACCACGCCGCACTGATCATCCTCGCGATAGCCGCAGGGGACGAGGAGGCCGAGCTGGAGGTCCCGGAGCTGACCTCGGCGCAGCGGGAGATCATCGAGGCCCTGCGGGCGGACGGCAGCGTCGCACCGACCCTGAAGGTGATCCGCGAGGGTGACTCGCTGCTGATCGACAGCGATCTCTCCGGGATGGTCTTCCTCAACAACCACGGAAACGACGGCGAGCACGTCGAACAGGAACTTCCATCGCCGCGGTCGGAGGAGAAGGAAGGTGGGATCCTGGTTGCCGGCAATCCACTTCAGGCAAAGGACTGGGATTCGGCCAGCTCGCGACTCCAGGATGTGGGCCATCTGCTCAACGCCCACCTTTGCAGCCTGATGGCGGTCCTGATGGATCCGGGTAACGTCACCTACCTCGGTCGGCTGGGGCGTGTTTTCCGCCTGCTCCGGCGCCTCAACGCCGCAAGGCTGCTCTTCTCACAGGCGTACGCGATCAAGCCCGATTCGCAGTACGTTCTCGTTGAGACCGCCTATTTGCACGACATCGATCTCGTCGACGAGGAGTTGGGATCGATCCTCTATAAGAAAGCGATCGCCAGCGGCAGTACGACGGCTGGCCCGCGGGGAAACCTCGCCGTCAACCTCCACGCAGAAAAGCGGTATCAGGAGGCGTACCTGGCGGCGCTCGACGCCTGCGTTCAGGAACCCGACTCCGAACGGCGGCTGGATCGCCTCGTGTCATATGCGGCCGATGCCGGAAAGCCAGACTGCAGTGGGCGCACTCCCGACGAACTGCGAGCCGAGCGGGAGGCGGCCGAACAAGAAGGCATCTATCCCCTTCCGCTCGACGAGGATGAGGAGCAGAGGGTGGTCGAGTGCCTCTCGGTCGTACCCGACCTCGAGGCCGCGCACCAGGAGCTCTCGAGGCCTCCCATCTAGCGTCCCGAGTCAGCGTTCAACGTGCGGCATGGGCGGGAGTGGATCAACCGTCCAGGCGGGCGTTACGCTTGAGCCATGCGCGAGGGCTGGTCGGCGATTTTCGTCTGCGGAGTGACCGTGCTCCTGCTTGCCGCTGCGCCCGCGCACGGCGCCTTTCCCGGGCGGCCGGGGCCGATCGCCTATTCGAAAGTCTCGGCCGGGGAAGCCGCGGAAGGCGTCGAAGAGGGGGGCGGCATCTTCAGTCATGGACCGCGCAGGTCGGATACGCCCCGGCAGCTCACCGACAGCACCGAAGACAGCAGCCCCGCCTACTCGCCCAACGGGCGACTGGTCGTCTTCACGGGCAACCGTAACCCCGGCCTCGGCGCACGCGGCAGATACATCTACGTGATGAACAGGGACGGGAGCGACATCAGGCAGCTGACCAGCGGCGAATTCGCCGATTTCAACCCCTCGTTCGCGCCGGATGGGCGCCACGTGATCTTCGACCGCAGCGAGCTCGCCCTGGGGCAGCGCAGCCACATCTTCAGCGTCGCGATCGACGGCAGCGGCCTGCGCCAGGTCTCCAGCGGCGCCGCCAGCGACCAAGACCCGGTCTACACCCCGAACGGCAGGCGAATCGTCTTCGTCAGCGATCGCCGCAGGAGCGGCCGCCGCGATCACAGCAACATCTTCTCGATGCGGCCCGACGGCAGCCGGGTACGGCTGCTGATCGGCGGCCCGCGCAGCGAGTTCGATCCCGACGTCTCGCCGAACGGGCGCAAGATCGTCTTCGTCAGCAGCCGCAATCACGGGCCGAACCTGTTCGTCGCGCGGGCAAACGGGCGGCGGGTGCACGCGCTGACCCGCAGCCGCGGTGACTGCTTTCGCGGCACCTGCTACTCGAATCCAACCTGGTCTCCCGACGGGAAGCACATCGCCTTCCTCGGCAGCGGCCGCTACAAGACGGTGCTCGAAGTGATGCGCGCCGACGGCCGCGGCTTCGCCAGGGATTTCGACAGCGGCGGCACCGAAGAAGAAGGCTTCGGCACCACTCTCGGTCCACCGTCATGGGGCCCGCAGCCGCGATGAGGCGAAGGCTGGTCTCGCTTGGGGCGGCGCTGGCTGCGACCGTCGCCCTCTCGCTCGCCGCTGCGGCGCTGGCTGCGCCGGGAACGACGCTGCTCGTCTCCGGCCCCAACGTGAAGGAGGGCAACTTCGCGATCGACGACCAGGTGCCGGCGATCTCCGCGGACGGTCGCTACGTCGCCTTCGTGCGCAACTTCTACGACTCGAGCTCGGCCGTCTACCTGCGCGACATGCGCGGCGGCACGCTGCCCGTCAACGTGCCGGGCGAAAAGGGCCAGGAAGGGTCCGGCTCGGCGGACGCCGGCACCCCGTCGATCTCCGGCAACGGGCGCTACGTCGCCTTCGCCTCCGAGGACCCGGACATCAGCGACGAAGACGAGGACAGCACGACCACCCCGGCCGGCGACACGTTCGGCGTCCGCGACGCCTTCGTCTTCGACCGCGTGCGCGGCGCGGTGGCCCTGGCCTCCCGCGCCAGCGGCCGGCGCGGGGCGGCCGGCAACGAGGACTCCAGCCTGCCGTCGATCTCGCTCGACGGCCGCTACGTCGCCTTCCAGACCAACGCGACGAACCTGCGGCGCCACTCCTACGGCGGCGTCTTCGTGCGCGACCTGCGCCGCCAAACGACCACGGCGGCGGCCTGGCTGCCGCTGCGCCGCCACGGCCCGTTCGAGGACGGCTTCTCGCCGTCGATCTCCGCCCACGGCCGCTGGGTCGCCTTCCTCACCGTCGCCCCCCATCGCGGGCGCCACCGCGCCCTCCAGGTCGCCGTCCGCGACATGAAGCGCAGGCGCAGCTTCTACGCCTCGCGCGCGAGCGGCCGTCGCGGCCGCCTCGCGAACTCCGAGACGGGACCACCGTCGATCTCGGCCAGCGGGCGCTACGTCGCCTTCGCCAGCAAGGCCACCAACCTCAGCCGCACCGACAGGCACGGCGTCGAAGACGTCTTCGTGCGCGATCTGAAGACGAACCGCACGCGCCTCGCCTCGCGGGCGCGCGGCAGGCGCGGCGCCGCCGGCAACGGCGACTCCTCGAACCCCTCGATCTCGGCCAACGGGCGCTACGTCGCCTTCGAGTCCTACGCGAGCAATCTCGGCCCGAGCGACAACGCAGCCGTGCCCGACGTCTTCGTCCGCGACATGCGCAGCGGTCGCGTCTTCCTCGCCTCGCGCGGCTCCGCCGGCGGCCCGCCCGCCAACGCCCCCTCGGCCAACCCCTCGATCTCAGCCGGCGGCCGCTTCGTCGCCTTCGACTCCCGCGGCAACAACCTCGTGCCGGCCGACACCACTGCACGCGACCAGCGTCTTCCGCTACCAGCTGCTGCCCTGAAGGTCTAGGCCGGCACCTCACGCGAATCCAGGTGGGCGGCGACCTTGCGCTTGACGCGCTGTAGGGCGTTGTCGACGGTCTTCGTGTCGCACTCGAGCCGCTCGGCGGTCGCCTCGTAGGAGTGGCCGTCGAGGTAGAGGGAGAGCACGCTGCTCTCGAGGTCGGAGAGCACACCCGAGGTCCCGGAGAGGCAGGAGACGAGACTCGCCAGCTCCTCGGTGGCGATCACCTGGTTGACCGGGTCGGTGACGCTCGGCCCCGGCAGGATCTCGTCGAGGGTGGTTTCCGAGTCGCCGGCCGCCGCCGGGGTCTGGCTGAAGGAGACGTACTGGTTGAGCGGGGTGTGCTTGTTGCGCGTCGCCGTCTTCACCGCGGTGATGATCTGGCGGGTGATGCAGAGCTCGGCGAAGCTGCGGAAGCTCGACTCGCGATCGCTGCGGTAGTCGCGGATCGCCTTGTAGAGGCCGAGCAGGCCTTCCTGGATCAGGTCGTCGCTCTCACCGCCGAGCAGGAAGTAGGACGAGGCCTTGAGCCGGACGAAGCCGCGGTAGCGGCGCACGATCGAGTCATAGGCATCGGTCCGTCCCTCCTTGGCGAGAGCGACCAGATAATGATCATCAAGCTCAGGTTGAGGGTTAGTACTGGGTCGGGCGGAGCCGTTGAGCTGACCGCTGGGGAGCCGCAATTCCTGCGTGGGCGACGATAGAGCCACTGATCCTTCTCCTTTTCGAGACGAAGGGTCGTGGCGCCCGTACCTCCCCTGGTGGCGCCTTGTATTGACAGGCAAATCTCAGACTCAAGCTGAGGTTCACCCTTGTTGGCCGAGTAGTCTTACCGCCCCGCAGAGTTCTGTCAACCCCAAGGGCCGATTTCGTCAGGGGCGTGCCCCTGGGACGGTCCAGGACCAAGCGGGGTGCTCACGGCGCGGATTCCGCATGGCAGCGCCATGTGGGAGCCGCGACGGGGGCGCATCCGCGCAGTGCCCTGGGCCGTATCCAGGGGTGCGATTCCCTGGCGAAATCGGCCCGCTGATTTGCGGATTTTTTGCAACTGCCGTTGCAGCTGCTACCGGGGTCGGCGCTGCCGTACCGCCTCGAACAGCAGCGCCGTCGCGGCGGCCGAGACGTTGAGCGAGCCGACCGAGCCGCGCTGGGGCAGGGCGACGAGGCCGTCGCAGGCGGCGGCGACCCGCGGCCTGATCCCCTTGCCCTCGCCGCCGAGGACGAGCACGGTCCGGCCGTCCAGGTCGACGTCCCACGGTGCCTGCTCGGCACCCGCGTCCGCGCCCCAGATCCAGAAGCCCGCCCGCTTCGCCTCGGCCAGCCAGTCGGCGAGGTTGCGGACCCGAGCGACGTCGAGGTGCTCGACGGCGCCCGCCGCGGCCTTGCAGGCGACCGCGGTGATCTCGGCCGCGCGCCGCTCGGGCACGACGACGCCCGCCGCCCCGGCGAACTCGGCCGAGCGGCAGACCGCGCCGAGATTGCGCGGGTCCTGAACCTGGTCGAGCGCGACGATCAGCGCGTCCGGCTTGGTCAGCAGGGCACTGGGGTCCGCGTACGGATACGGGTCGACTTCGGCGACGACGCCCTGGTGATCGGGCGACCCGCATAGCCGCTCAAGCTCCTCCGCGGATGTCTCGGGCGCGCGCAATACCCGCCGCACCGCGCGCCTCCCCCGCTCCGCCTCCTCGACCGGCCGCCGCCCGTAGATGATCTGGCCGCCGGCCACGAATCAGGCCCTGGGCACGAGCTTCGCGCCAGCGGCCGAGTCGCGAACCTCCCAGCCCAGCTCCGCCAGCCGGTCCCGGATCTCATCCGCCCGCCCGAAGTCCTTGGCCGCTCGAGCCTGCTCCCGCTCCGCGAGCAGCGCCTCGGCCTCGTCCCCCGCCCCCTGCTCGGCCTCCGCAAGCGACTCGAGCCCCACAAGCTCCAGCATCTCCGCCACCGCCTCCGGAGCTCCCACAAGCTCTTCCCGATTCGCTTCGGCGACCAGCTCGAACAGCTCGGCCATGGCGCGCGGCGTGTTGAAATCGTCGGCAAGAGCGTCCCGAAAGCCGGCGAGGCGTGAGGCGGGGGGTCCTTCGGCGGGAACTTGTGAGCAGCCGCGGCCAGAACCTGCGTCCGACACCGCAGCGCGGGTTCCCGACGGGGGACCCCCCGCCTCACGCACCGGATGCTCGCGGAAGAAGTTCCGCAACCGCTCGACCTGGGCGACCGCCTGTTCCATCTGCTGGGACCCGAACGCCAGCGGCTGCCGGTAGTGACCCGAGATCAGGTACGCGACGACCGCCTCGCGCCCGTAGCGGTCGAGCGCCTCGGAGAGCTGGAAGATGTTGCCCTCCGACTTCGACATCTTCTCCGCGTCGGTCTCGATCATCCCGTTGTGCATCCAGAGGCGGGCGAACGGGCGTCCCGCCGCCTCCGACTGGGCGATCTCGTTCTCGTGGTGCGGGAAGACCAGGTCCGAGCCGCCGCCGTGGATCGCGAACGACGGCCCCAGCTCGGCCTCGGCCATCGCCGAGCACTCGATATGCCAGCCCGGCCTCCCCCACCCCCAGGGCGAGTCCCAGCTCGTGTCCTCGCCCTCCTTGTGCGCCTTCCAGAGGGCGAAATCGAGCGCGTCCTGCTTGAGCGAGGCGGAGCCGGCCTCCTCCCCCTGGTCCATGTCCTCGGCGCGCCGGTTGGAGAGCTTGCCGTAGGACGGGAAGCTGCGCACCTTGAAGTAGACGTCGCCCCCGGACTCGTAGGCGTGGCCGGTGTCGATCAGCTCGGCGATCAGCTCGAGGATCTCGCCGATCGTCTCGGTCGCGAGGGGCTCGCCGTCGGGGCGCCCGAGCCCGAGCCGGCCGGTGTCCTCGAAGTAGGCCGCGGTCATCCGCGCGGCGAACTCGGCCGACGGCTCGCCCGCCGCGCGCGCCGCGTCGTAGATCTTGTCGTTGATGTCGGTGACGTTGACGACCAGCTTCGCCCGGAAACCCTCGCCGCGCAGGAAGCGAGCCAGCAGCGAGAAGACGACGAATGGCCGCGCGTTGCCGATGTGGATGCGCGAGTAGACGGTCGGCCCGCAGGCGTAGATCCCGATCTCGTCCTCGGGCTCGAGCGTGCGCAGCTCGCCATTCAGCGTGTCCCGGATCCGCACCTCTCGCATCGGGGCGGATGCTAGACGGGATTCAGAAGGTGCGGTAACCCGCGCCCGAGGGGGAGGCCTCGTTGCGCGACCAGGTCGGCGCCGTGTCCTGGGCGGCCGCCAGCACCTCGCGGCGGGCCCGGTTGGCACTCGCCTTGATCTCGTCCTCGGCGGCCTCGCGCAGGCGCTCCTCGCGCTGCTCGGCCTGACCGCGGATCCGCTCGGACTCCGCCTGAAGCTGTTTCTCGGCGCGCTCCCTGGCCTTCTCGGTCGCCTCGCCTTCGACCTTCTCGACCAGCCTGCGAACCCGCTCCTCGGCTTCGCGACGGACGTCCTCGGTGCCCTCCATCACGCGCTGCTCGATCTCCGCCTCGAGCCGCACGGCGAGCCGATGGGCCTCCTCCGCCCGTGCCTCGGCCTCGGCGGCGCGCTGCTCGGCGGCGGCGACCCGGCGGTCGGCCTCCTGCTGGGCCTTTTCGAGCACCTCGCCGGTGCGCTTCGACGCCGCCGCTTCGGTCCGTTTCGTCGCCCGCGCAACCGCCTGCTCGGCCTGCGCCTCGGCGGCGGCGATCCGGCCGGCCAGCGACTCCCGTTCGTCCTCGGCCTGCCGCCGCGCCCGCTCGAAGGCCTTCTCGGCCCGATCGCGGCCCTGCTCCGCCTGCTCGACCCGCTTCTCGGCGGCCTGCCGCCGCTCGCGCTCGGCCGCGATCCGCGTGCGACCCTCCTCGCCGATCTTCGTCAGCGTCGCCTTCGCCCGCTGCTTGACCTCGGCGGCCTGCTCCCGGGCCTCGTCGACGCGCTTCTCGGCGGCGGCGACGCGCTCCTCGCTTCGCCGCACCCACTCGAGGGCCTGTCCCGCGACCCCCTGGATGTCCTCGCGCGCCTCCGCAACCGAATTCAGCTTGATCGCCGGCTCGCCCATCCGTTCGCAACCTACTACCCGTCTCGGCGGAGATGCCAGACCAGCAGGGGCCAAAAGTTCGCAATTAGCGTGGAGTGAAGGGGCGATCCCGGTAGGGGTGAAACGTCTTGTACTTTTTCGTTGAGCGCGGCGGGCGTCAGTTCAACCCCAAATCACCGAAAAAGTTAAGTGGAACCCCTGCCGGGATCGCCCCTACGCCGACCTTTGCGCCTCTCGGGCATGTAGATCCTTCTTCAGCACCTTGCCGGTCGCGTTCCTGGGCAGCTCGTCCATGAACTCGACCTCGCGCGGCGCCTTGTAGCCGGCCAGGTGCGCCTTGACGTGCGCCTTCAGGTCCTCGTCGGAGAGCTCGGCCTCCTCGGCAAGGACGACGAACGCCTTCAGGCGCTGCCCGAACTGCTCGTCCTCGACCCCGATCACGGCGACCTCGACCACCGCCTCGTGGTCGGCGAGCAGGTCCTCGACCTCGCGCGGGAAGACGTTCTCGCCGCCGGAGACGATCATCTCGTCGTCGCGCCCGTCGACGAAGAGACGCCCGGCGGCGTCCACGTGGCCGACGTCGCCGCTGGAGAGCAGACCGTCGATCTCGTCCTTGCCGCCGCCGCCCGTGTAGCCCTCGAACGACATCTCGTTGCCGACGAAGATGCGGCCGACCTCGCCCCGCGGCACCTCGCGGCCGGCCTCGTCGTAGAGGCGGACGACGGTGCCCCGCGGCGGCCGGCCCGCCGTGCCCGGCGCGGCGCGCAGTTCCTCCGGCGTGGCGATCGCGCCCCAGGAGACCTCGGTCGAGCCGTAGAGGTTGTAGATGTTGTCGCCGAAGCGATCCATCCAGGCGAGCGCCAGGTCGCCCGGCAGAGCCGAGCCCGAGAGCGCGGTGATCCGCAGCGAGGAGAGGTCGTGGCGCGCCAGCGTCTCCTCGGGGAGCTGGAGGATGCGCTGGAGCATCACCGGCACGACGGCCAGCACCTGGGCGCGGTGCTCTTCGACCGCCCGCAACGTCTCCTCCGGGTCGAAGCGACGCCGCAGGACCACCGTCGAGGCGGTCGGCAGGCTCATGATGAAGTGCAGGAAGCCCCAGGAGTGGAAGAGCGGCGCGGCGACCAGCATCGTCTCGCGGCTGCGGTAGGGGATGCGGTCGATCAGCGCGGCAATGGCCATCAGCCCTTCCGGGCTGGAGCGCTGCGCCCCCTTCGGCGTACCGGTCGTGCCCGAGGTGAGGATCACGAAGCGCGGCTTGTCCGGGGGCGGCTTGCGGTCGTCCTCGCGGCCGGCCGCGATCAGCGACTCCAGCGTCGTCGCCTCGCCCTCGCCCTCGGTCCAGGCGACGATCCGCCGCACGTCTCGATCGACCCCGTCGAGCAGCTCCGCGAACTCTTCGTCGAAGACGAGCGCCTTCGGGCCCTCGCGCCGCATCACCTCGACAAGCTGCGGGCCGGCGAACATGGTGTTGAGGTAGAGCGCGCCGGCGCCCAGCTTCGCCGCCGCCAGGGTCGCCTCGATGAAGCCGCGGTGGTTGCGGCACATGATCCCGACCCCGTCGCCGTTGCCGATCCCGATCCGCGCGAAGGAGTCGGCGAGGGCGTTGGTCCGCCGGTGCAGCCGCTCGTAGGTGAGCGAGCCGCGCTCGTCGATCAGCGCAACCGCATCCGGGTGGTGGATCGCCGCGGTGGCGATGCCGGTCGCCGGCGAGGCGCCCCAGCGCAGGAAGGTCGCGCCGATCTTCGCCGCCTTGTCGGGGCGCAACGGCTCGACGATGCCGGCGCCGTGCAGGACCCGCAGCTCGAACGCTTTGTCCGAGGCTGCCTGCCTGGCCTTGGCCGCGATCGTTCCGAGCCCGCCCATCGAGCTGCGAAGCCTATTCGTTCTCCACCGAAGCGACCGCGATGCAGGCGATTCCCTCGCCCCGGCCGATCCAGCCCATGCCCTCGTTGGTGGTCGCCTTGACGCTGACCCGGGCCGAGGTGGCGTCGGCGAGGATGCGCTCCATCTGCTCGCGGTGGGGGCCGAGACGCGGCGCCTCGCAGATCACCGTTGCATCGACGTTCTCGATCCTGCCGCCGATCGTGCCCACGGCGGTGCGCAGCAGGTCGATCGAGTCGGCGTCGCGCCAGCGCTCGTCGTCGTCCGGAAAGAGCGTGCCGATGTCGCCCTCCCCGGCGGCGCCGAGCAGCGCGTCGATCACGGCGTGCGTGAGCACGTCGGCGTCGGAATGGCCGCCGAGGCCGCGCTCGTAGTCCACCTCGACGCCGCCCAGGATCAGCGGACGGTCGGCGACGAAGCGGTGGCTGTCGTAGCCGATTCCGACGCTCATCGGTCTCGATTCTCGCCTACCCGCGCGGGAAGCGGCTCCAGACGGCGCCCGCGCCGCTCGAAGACGGCGATCTCCCCGACGCCCAGCTCGGCGAGGAAGTCGAGCGCACTGTCGTAGCCGTAGCCGACCTGCTCGGGCAGGTGGGCGTCGGAAGAGAGCGCAAACGGGGCGCCGGCCTCGACGCACATGCGGGCGAAGTCCGGCGCCGGGTAGAGCTCGCCGACCGGCTTGCGCAGGCCCGCGGTCGAGACCTCGACCGCGACGCCGCTGGCGGCGATCGCCTCGACCGCGGGCTCGTAGTAGTGGCGCGGGTCACGCTCGGGGCGCGGCCGGCCGCGCCCCCAGACCTTGACCAGGTCGGGATGGGCGAGGATGTCGAAGAGGCCGCTGCGGGCGCACTCGGCGAGGGCCGCGAAGTAGCGGCGCCAGACCTCGTCGGCGTCCCCGTTCCCCTCCCAGACGTCCCAGCCCTCGTGGTCGACTGCGCGCTCGCCGACGAAGTGGACGGAGCCCACCACGTAGTCGAAATCGCGCCGCCCGAGCAGCTCCGCGGTGCGCTCTTCGGCGCCGGGGACGAAGTCGCACTCGACCCCGAGCCTCAGCCCGGCGCCGCGGACGAACTCGCAGTAGGCGTCGAGGTCGTCGCGCGCCTGTTCCTCCCAGAAGGGATGCCGCCAGAGCTCCAGCGCCTCGGTGAAGCGGTAGACGTGCTCGGAGACGCCGAGCTCCTCGATGCCGGCGGCGTCCGCCGCCTCGCGGTAGCGCTGGACGTTCTCCGCCGTGAAGTAGAGCTCCGGCGTCGTCTCGGGCTCGTCGGGGCGCAGGTGCAGGTGGTAGTCGGTCAGCATCGGGGCACCACGTTACCCTCGCGCGGGAAATGGTCCATCTGCGGATCGTCGTCCCGGGGTCGAAGTCCGAGCGCGTCGTCGACCTGCTCGAAGCGAGCCCGTCGGTCTCGAGCCTGGCGCGGATCGAGGGCGCCTCGCGCAAGCCCCGTGGCGACCTTGTGCTCTGCGACGTCGCCCGCGAGGACGCCAGCGTCGTGATCGACGACCTGCGCGAGCTCGGCATCCCCGACGAGGGCTCGATCTCGATCGAAGAGATCGACTCGCAGCTCTCGCGAGCGGCGGAGCGGGCCGAGCGGGCGGCGCGCGGCTCGCCCGGCGACGCGGTCGTCTGGGAGGAGGTCGAGTCGCGCACCTCGGAGAGCATCGAGCTCAACGCGAACTTCCTCGCCTTCATGGTGCTCGCCTGCCTGATCGCGTCCGTTGGCGTGATGCTCGGCCAGCCCGTGCTGATCGTCGGCGCGATGGTCGTCGGCCCCGAGTTCGGCCCGCTCGCGGGGCTCAGCGTGGCGATCGTGCAGCGCCGTCGCGACGTCGCCGCGCGCTCGCTCGGCGCCCTCGCGATCGGCTTTCCGATCGGCATCGCCGCCGCCTTCCTCTTCAGCCTCTTCGCCAAATGGACTGGCCTGGTCGGAGAGGACTTCCTGCTCAGCGAACGCCAGCTGACCGCGTTCATCTCCGAGCCGAGCAACTTCTCCTTCATCGTCGCCCTCTTCGCCGGGGCCGCCGGGGTGCTCTCGCTGACCTCGGCGAAGTCGGGCGCCCTGGTCGGGGTGCTGATCTCGGTGACGACGATCCCCGCGGCGGCGGCGATCGGGGTCGCCTGCGCCTTCGGCGACTGGGCCGACTGGCGCGGCGCGATGGCCCAGCTCGCGATCAACCTGACCGCGATCGCGATCGCCGGCGTCGCCACCCTGGAGGTGCAGAACCGGGTCTTCCAGCGCCGCCGCAGGGCGCACCGCGTCGAGCTTTCGCGCGCGGCCGCCGGACTGTCGACCGACCGGGGCCGGCGGTGATCCGTCAGCTCACGATCATGCTCGGCGCCTTCGCGCTCGGCACGGCGGTCGGGGTTGTCGCAGGCGCATCGAGCTTCGGCGTCGCCCTCGGGGTCGGCCAGCTCTTCTTCGCCGCGACCCTCGTCTGGGTCCTACTGAGCTGAGCGCTCGGCGAGCAACAACTCAGCGAGGTGCAAATCGAGCGGCGTCGTCACCTTGAGGTTCTCCGGCGGCGCCGGGTGGATCAGCACCCGCCCTCCGGCCGCCTCGACCATCATCGCCTCGTCGGTGGCGCTCTCGACCTGGGCGGGATCGGCCTCGAGCGCGTGCCGCAGATCGTCCACGCGGAACACCTGTGGCGTCTGCGCAGCCCACAGCTCCCCCCGATCCACCGTCCCGCCGACCACGATTGAAGGGTTGTGGCCCCTATTGGGGCCACAACCCTTCATCTGGGCCGGGTGGGTGCGCTTGATCGTGTCGGTTACGGGGGTGGCGGCGATCGCGCCGGCGGCGTCGGGGGCGGCGGCGAGGGTGGAGATGACGGCCTCGATCAGCTCGGGGGTGACCAGGGGTCGCGCCGCATCGTGGATCGCGACCAGCTCGGTGCCGACCGCAGCCAGGGCGTTGGCGACCGACTGGGCGCGGGTGGCGCCGCCGTCGACGACGCCGAGGTCGTGGCCGCCGAGGTCGTGGACGTGTCCCGGCGGGCAGGCGACGACGATCGAGCGCACGCCGGCGGCGGCGCGCAGCGCCGCGATCGACCACTCGACCAGCGGCCGGCCGGCCAGCGGCACGAAGGCCTTCGGACCGCCGGCTCCGAGCCTCTGCCCGGAGCCGGCGGCCGCGACGACCGCGGTGACGGATGCCGCGGGACTGCTAGGCGGTGGCGGCGAAGCGCTCCTCCAGCAGCCCGTCGAGGTACTCCTCCGCGCCGTCCTCGTCCTTGTCGAGCGCGTACATGAACTCCGAGGCGAGGATCTTCTTCGCCCGCGTGTACATCTGCTTCTCGCCGGTCGAGAGGCCCTTCTCCATCTCGCGGATCGCCAGGTTGCGAACGACCTCGGCGAGCTCGAAGACGTCGCCGGTCTTGATCTTCTCGCGGTTGTACTTGAAGCGCCGGTTCCAGTTCTTCGGCATCTCCGAGACCTCGTCGGTGAGGACCGATGTGACCTTCTTGATTTCCTCCTCGTCGATCACGCGGCGCAGCCCCGCCTTGCCGGCGTTCTCGCAGGGGACCATCACCGTGAGCTCGTTGTGGAGGATCTTGATCGTGAGGTACTCACGCTCCTCACCCATCAGCTCGCGGGCTTCTTTCTTCATCACCAGGCCGGCGCCGTGGTGGGGATAGACGACCTTGTCGCCCTCCTCGAAGTCGCAGACGTACTCGACTTCCTCGATATCGACCTCGGTGACCTCTTCTAGCTGGGGAATCGCTCTGCTCCTTTCGATTTGCGACGGCCTCTGCCGGCCGTCAACTCTGTAAGTACCTGTCGACCAGATCGACCTCCTGGAGCCTGCGCAGGCCCTCGCGGATGTCCTTGGCCCTCGTCTGGCCCACGTCCTCGACCGCTTCCAGGTCGGCGTCGGAGGCGGCGAGGACCTCCTCCAGCCCGCCCATCTCGTGGATGATCTTCTGCACCACGAGCTTCGGGATGCGGGGGATGCGGCCGAGGATCCGGTAGCCGCGCGGGGCGACCGGGAAGTCGAGCGTGTTGAGCTTGCGGTCGTAGCCGAGCAGCTCGGCGAGCCGGCCGAAGTCGAGCACCTCCTCGTGCGGCATGCGCGCCAGCGACTGGAGGACCGTGGCCAGGTTCTGCTCGGAGTCTTCGACCGAGTAGTCGCGGATCAGCGCCGTCTTTTCGGCGGCGACACCGACCATCGTCTCCTCGAGCTGCATCTCGATCAGCCGTCCCTCGGTGCCGAGCTCGACGATGTAGCGCTCGACCTCGACCGCCATCCGCGTCGTCAGCTCGGCCCGTTGTAGGGCGGTGAGCGCGTCGTAGAGGACGCCGCCGCCCTCGAACTCGAGCACGGTGAGGCGGTTGGCGACGTGTTCCAGCCGCTCGCGGTACTTCTCCAGCGTCGCCAGACCCTGATTGGCCTTGGCCAGCACCGCGGGGATCTCCTGGAGGATGTACTTGGTCCCCTCGACGTAGAGCGAGACGACCTCGCGGCGCTGGGAGATCGCCACGACCAGCGCCTTGGTCTGCTTGGAGACGCGCTCGGCCGTGCGGTGGCGGGTGCCGGTCTCCGAGGAGAGGATCGTCGGGTCGGGCATCAGCTGCACGTTGGCCCAGACGATCTTGGTCGCCTCGGTGTTGAGGACGATCGCGCCGTCCATCTTCGCCACCTGGTAGAGCATCGCCGGCGTGTAGTCGATGTCGAGCCGGATCCCGCCGGAGAGCAGGTGGGAGATGTCGCCGGGGTCGCCGACGACGATCAGGCCGCCGGTGCGGGCGTGGACGATATTGTCGAGGCCCTCGCGCAGCGCGGCGCCCGGGGCGACCACGTCCAGGGCCCTCAAAAGCCGGGGATCCTGCCGTTCCGCTAACTCGTGGAGCTCATCCCCTGGCGGCACAGACATCTCCTTTAGGATGGCAAATTCGGCTCTGGAATGCGGTCTGGCCTAATCCCTAGTGGACAGGTCGGAACGGACATTGTCAAGCGATTCCGTCACCCGAGGCCCATTTTCCGGCGCTGACAGGCGTTAAAGGTGGAAGCGGCGGTGATGCTGGCGATGCTCTACTGGTACGTCTGCCGCATCCGGATGCGGATCGCGGACGAACATCCAGGTGAGGACGGTGCCGACGGCGACTAGGCCGACGAGCACCCAGGTCGAGCCGCCGACGGCGTCGGCGAAGCCGTGGCTGCCGAGCAGGGCGTGGAAGACGGCGCCGGCGATCGCCAGCGCGACCGTGCCGGCCATCACCCGGTCCATCGCCAGCACGCCGGAGGCGATGCCGACCTTCTCCGCCGGCATCGCCGCCATCGCCGCGGTCGACATCGGCGCGTAGACGAGCCCGAGGGCGATCCCGAACGGCAGGTAGCCGGCGAGCAGGAGGAGGTAGGAGCTGTGCGGCCCGATCTGGGTCAACGCGGCCAGACCGAGCGTGCCGAGCGCCATCCCGACGGTCATCAGCGCGCGGGCGCCGAAGCGGGCGATCAGGCGCCCGGAGAAGGGCGAGACGAAGACCATCGGCACGGTCACCGGCATGATCAGCAGACCGCTGAGCACGGCCGAGTGACCGCGCACGTCCTGGAGGTACTGCGGCTGGAAGAACATCACCGTCCAGTAGGCGCCGACCAGGGCGAAGGCCGCCGCGCTGGCGCCGAAGTAGGGACCGTTGCGGAAGAGCGAGAAGTCGACGATCGGCTCGGCGGAGCGGTGCTCGATCCGCCAGAAGGCGTAGAGAAGCAGCACGCCGATCGCGATCAGCGCGACGACGGCGCCGTCGCTCCAGTCTTCGGCCTGGATCAGCGCGAGGACGACCGCGGTCAGGCCGAGCGCCAGCGCGACCAGGCCGGGCACGTCGATGTGCGTCCCCGAGCCCGGGTCGGTCGACTCCGGCGCGGCGCCCAGACGATCGCGATCCCGGCCAGCGCGATCGGCAGGTTGATCCAGAAGATCAGCCGCCAGTCGAGGTCGACCAGGGCGCCGCCGACGAGCGGGCCGATGCCGAGCGCCACGGCGGAGATGCCGGCCCAGATGCCCAGGGCCCGGGCCTGCTTGTCGGCCGGGAAGGCGTGGCAGACGATCGCCAGCGAGAGCGGCAGCAGCGGCGCCGCCCCGAGACCCTGCGCCAGCCGCCCGACGATCAGCGTCAGCTGGTCGTCGGCAGTGGCGGAGACGACCGAGCCGAGCGCGAACACGGCCATGCCGATCAGGAACAGCCGCTTGCGGCCGAACATGTCGCCCAGCCGGCCGCCGGTGACGACGAAGGCGGTGATCACCAGCAGGTAGCCGTTCATCATCCACTGAAGCCCCGCCGCGGTCGCGCCGATGTCCTGGCGGATGCTCGCGAGCGCCAGCGCGACCACGGTCGAGTCGAGCATCAGGATGAAGAGGCCGAAGCAGGCCCCGGCCAGCGTCCACCAGGGCCGCGTCCTCTCGTCGATCCGCCACATCGAGCGCGAACCTACCCCGCCCCCCGGATGCCGACGGGCCGCAAATACGCCCATGAGGCGTATTTGCGGCCCGTCGGCGGGCTGTTGTCAGGGAATTGAGACGCTGCGCTCGCAGCGCACGCCGGTGTCGATGCCGCGGGCGCCGTTGCAGAAGTCGTGGTCGGGACCGCCGTTGAGGAAGTCCGTCGCCACTGCGCCCGAAGAGCACGTCCTGGCCGACGACGCCCCAGATCCGGTCGTCGCCGCGGCCGCCGTCGAGCACGTCGCGGCCCGAGCTGCCGTAGAGGCGGTCGTTGCCGTCGCGGCCGCGGACGACGTCGTCGCCGGCGCGCGCGATCACGAGGTCGTCACCGCCGCCGGCGGTGATCACGTCGTCGCCCTTGCCCGCGCAGACGATGTCGTCGCCGGCGCCGCCGATGATCCGGTCGGCGCCGTCGAGGCCGACGATCACGTCGTCGCCCGGCGTGCCGACCAGCTTGTCGTTGCTCGCTGCGTGCCGAGCACGGTCACCTGCTCGTGCCCGCAGGTGATCGTCGAGCGGCCCCATTCGGGGTGACCGTCGAAGCGCCGCCGTGGCGAACATCAGCGCCGGGTTGCCGCCGTCGTTGCCCATCGTCCAGACGTCGGCGCTCCCAGCGGCGCCTTTGCGCTGGAACACGATCCCCTTGCCGTCGGGCGAGTAGGCCGGGTGCGTGTCGGCCGCGGGATCGTTCGTCAGCCGCACCGGCGGTTGGCCCAGCTTGGTCGTCTGCATCGCGTAGATCTCGGCGTTGCCGTCGCGGTCGCTGCTAAAGGCGATCCATTCGTTGCTCGGCGCCACCGTGGGGCCGAGGTCCGCCGCGGGGTCTTTGGTCAGGCGCTTCTCGCCGTTGCCGTCGTCGTTCATCCGGTAGATCTCCGGATTGCCGTCGCGGCCGCTGGCGAAGTAGATCCGCTTGCCGTCCTGGCCGAAGACCGGTTCGGCGTCACGGCCGGCCGCGTCGGTCAGGCGCTTCCGGTCGCCGCCGTCGGCGTTCATGACGTAGATCTCCTCGTTGCCGTCGCGGTCGCTGACGAAGACGATGCGCTGGCCGTCCGGCGAGTAGGACGGTTCGGTGTCTTCGGCGGCGTCGTTCGTCAGCCGCGTCGCGTCGCTGCCGTCGCGGTTCATCGCGTAGATCTCGTAGTTGCCGTCGCGGTCGCTCTGAAAGACGATCCGCGCGCCGTCCGGCGAGTAGGCCGGGTTGCGCTCGTCCGCGGTCGAGCCGGCGGTGACGTTCTTGGCGCCGCCGGCGCCGAGCGTGTAGACGTCGAAATCGCCGCCGCTGTTGCTGTCGAAGGCGATCCGGCCGTTGCCGCCGGGAAAAGCGGCCTGTGCAGCCGGCGCGACGACGAGTAGCGCGAGCACCAAAAGCAGCGCCCTGATGGGCATTGAAAACACGTCGATCCCCCCTCGATCGAGGCTTTTCTAGTCCTTGGTCTCTACCCGCAACACGGGGAGTCACGCGTTTGCAGCGCTTTCGGCGCCGATTCAGGCGCTGGCGACGAGGTCGCGAGCGGGATCGATGTCCCAGCGGGCGCCGACCTCGGCGAGCTCGTCGCTCAGCGCCCAGCGGTCCGGCCGCTCCTCGCCCTCGTGCTCGGGGCTGGCGCCCTTCAGCGCCATGCAGCCGGTGTTGTCGCCGACCGCGCGGATCGCCGCGACGTCCTCCTCGTCGAGCCGCTGCTCGGCCGGCATGTGCGCCAGTTCGACCCGCTTGGCCTCGATCGGGCAGGCGTCCTGGCCCGCCTCCTGGATCAGCGTCGGCACGACGCACTCGACCGCCGGGTGGGCGAGGTTCCACTGGCAGGCGAGCTGGATCGGCGTCAGCCGGGCCCGTTCGGCGATCGGCAGCACCCGCTCCAGCTTCTCCAGCCCGGCCTCGATCCAGCCCGGCGGCCGGAACGCCCGGTGGTCGCCCTGGGCAAGCTCCATCCCCGGACGCAGGTCGCCCCAGAAGAGGCCGCCGTAGTCGACCACCCGCGTGATCACCCGGACGTCGTTGCGGGCGGCCGCGTCGAGGCAGAGCTCGCCCGGCCAGGGCTCGAACGGGTTGAGGATGATCATCGCCCAGTCGATCCGCTCGCCGAAGCGCTCGATGCAGGAGATCAGGTCGAGCGTGAAGCCGTTGGCGGGCCCGGGCGCGACGCCGATCTGCCCGGCGAGGCCCTCCTCGCGCAGCGCCGCCATCGCGTCCCAGACCGCCTCGCTCGAGTAGCCGGTGCGGTCGGGGTTGTGCAGCAGCAGCAGGTCGAAGCGCTCGGCGCCGAGCCGCTCGAGGCTGCGCTCGGCCGCCATCCGCAGGTAGTCCCCGTACTCGTCGGGACCGCGCAGGCGCGGGTCGGTGAAGCGCGGGAAGCCGCGCGGCCCGTCGCGCTCGCCCGCGTAGAAGTCGTGGCCGACCGCGCCGACCAGCGAGTACTCGTCGCGCGGCACGCCCGCCAGCGCCCGGCCGAGCGACCCGGTCGGCCTCGCCCTGGCCGTAGGTGTCGGCGCTCAGCACCGTGTCGATGCCCTCGCCGGGGCGCAGCAGCGCCTCCAGCCGCTCCTCCTCGATCGCCTCGCCGAAGCGCATGAAGCGGCCGCCGCTCCAGGTGCCGAGCTGCCGCCCTGCCCGGCTCCCTCATTTGGTCGAGCTGTCGCCGACCTTCTCGGGCTCGGGCTCCGGCTCCGGCTTCTTCGCCGGCTTCTTCGGCGCGACGATCGTCAGCTTCAGCGGCTTGTCCTCCTCGTCGCCGGAGGGGTCGCGCTCGACCAGCACGGTCGAGCCGGGCGTCCATCTCGCCCTGGCGCAGCACCTCGTCGGCGAGCGGGTCCTCGATGTAGCGCTGGATCGCGCGGCGCAGCGGCCGGGCGCCCATCGACGGGTCCCAGCCTTTGTCGACCAGCAGGTCCTTCGAGTCCTCGCTCAGCTCGAGCTGCAGCTCGTGCTCGGCGACCTGGACGCGGACGCGGTTGATCATCAGGTCGATGATCTCCTTGACCTCCTCCTTGGCCAGCTTGTGGAAGACGATCACCTCGTCGATCCGGTTGAGGAACTCCGGCCGGAAGACTTTTTTCAGGTCGCCCATGATCCGGTTTTTCATGTCGTCGTAGGACATGCCGGTCTCGTCGGCGACGGTGAAGCCGATCGAGGTGTTCTTGGCGATCTCCGAGGCGCCGATGTTCGAGGTCATGATCACGATCGAGTTGCGGAAGTCGACCGTGCGCCCCTGGGCGTCGGTGAGCCTGCCGTCCTCGAGGATCTGCAGGAGGATGTTGAAGACGTCCGGGTGCGCCTTCTCGATCTCGTCGAGCAGCAGCACGCTGTAGGGCTTGCGCCGCACGGCCTCGGTCAGCTGGCCGCCCTCGTCGTAGCCGATGTAGCCCGGCGGCGAGCCGACCAGGCGGCTGACCGCGTGCTTCTCCATGTACTCGGACATGTCGATCCGCACCAGCGCCTCCTCGTCGCCGAAGAGGAACTCGGCGAGGGTGCGCGCCAGCTCGGTCTTGCCGACCCCGGAGGGGCCGAGGAAGATGAACGAGCCGGCCGGGCGCTTCGGGTCCTTGATCCCGGCGCGCGAGCGGCGGATCGCTTTCGAGACGGCGGTGATCGCGACCTCCTGGCCGATCACCCGCTTGTGCAGCTCCTCCTCCATGCGGATCAGTTTCTTCGTCTCGGCCTCGGTCAGCTTGAAGACCGGGATGCCGGTCCACATCGAGACGATGTCGGCGATCTCCTCCTCGCCGACGTCGGGCCGCTCGGCCGAGTCGCCCTCCGACCACTCGTCTTCGAGCTGGCGCTTGCGGGTCGTCAGCTGGCGCTCGGTGTCGCGCAGGTTGGCCGCTTTCTCGAACTCCTGCGCCTCGATCGCGGCCTCCTTTTCGCGCCGCGTCTTTTCCACTTCCTCCTCGAGGTCGCGGTAGACCGGCGGCGCGCTCATCGACTTGATGCGCATCCGCGAGGCGGCCTCGTCGATCAGGTCGATCGCCTTGTCGGGCAGGAAGCGGTCGGAGATGTAGCGGTCGGCGAGCTCGGCGGCGGCGCCCAGCGCGTCGTCGGTGATGTTGACGCGGTGGTGCTGCTCGTAGCGCTCGCGCAGCCCCTCGAGGATCTTCACCGTGTTCTCGACCGAGGGCTGGTCGACTTTGATCTGGGCGAAGCGGCGCTCCAGCGCCGAGTCGCGCTCGAGGTATTTGCGGTACTCGTCGAGCGTCGTCGCGCCGATCGTCTGCAGCTCGCCGCGCGCCAGCGCCGGCTTGAGGATCGAGGCGGCGTCGATCGCGCCCTCGGCGGCGCCGGCGCCGACCAGGTTGTGGAGCTCGTCGATGAAGAGGATGATGTCGCCGCGCTGGCTGATCTCCTTCATCACCTTCTTCAGCCGCTCCTCGAACTCGCCGCGGTACTTCGAGCCGGCGACCAGGGCCGCCAGGTCGAGCGTGTAGATCTGTTTGTTGCGCAGCAGCTCCGGCACCTCGCCGTTGTTGATCCGCGCCGCCAGGCCCTCGACCACGGCGGTCTTGCCGACGCCGGGCTCGCCCAGCAGCACCGGGTTGTTCTTGGTGCGGCGGGAGAGGATCTGCATGATCCGCTCGATCTCGGTTTCGCGGCCGATCACCGGGTCGAGCTTGCCCTCCTCGGCGAGCTTGGTCAGGTTGCGGCCGAACTGGTCGAGCAGTTTCGAGCTCTTCTTGCCCGAGCCCTCGCCCTGGCCGCCCCCCCGCCGCCGCCCTGACGGCGGCCGCCGGGGCCCGACAGCATGCGGATCACCTCGTTGCGGATCTTGTCCGAGTCGGCGTCGAAGTCGAGCAGGATGCGGGCGGCGACGCCCTCGTTCTCACGCACCAGGCCGAGCAGGATGTGCTCGGTGCCGATGTAGTTGTGGCCGAGCGAGAGCGCCTCGCGCAGCGCCAGCTCGAGCACCTTCTTGGCGCGCGGCGTGAACGGGATCTGACCGGAGGTGACCTCCTCGCCGGAGCCGACGATGCGCACCACCTGCGAGCGCACGCGCTCGGTCGTGATGTCGAGAGACTCGAGGACGCGGGCGGCAAGGCCCTCCTCCTCGCGCAGCAGGCCGAGCAGGATGTGCTCGGTGCCGATGTAATTGTGTTTCAGCGTGCGGGCCTCTTCCTGGGCCAGGACCACCACCTGACGGGCTCGCTCAGTGAATCTCTCGAACAAAGGCTTCCTCTCTTGACCCTCTACAGGTCAAACGCGATTTGCGGTCGGAAGTACCGGGGCGCCCTTCGGTTATCGGGAAGCGCCCATCTGCCCTTTAAACGATACCGAGACCGCCAGCCCGGCTTTGGGTCCCCGATTGCCGCTCGTAGCGGCTTTTTGGCAGCTACCCGACGGCCGCGGTAGAGGTTTTGACCGCTATCCGACGAAAAGCTCGACCGCGCTTGGACGGGGGATATGGGTGGCTTGCCGCCACGCCGCGGCAAGCCACCCCGAACACAGCACGTCAATCGGCGCCGTCGGCGGAGCCCGCGCCCACCGACTCGCCGGCGCTGTGGACGACCTTCTTGAGGAAGTCGTACTGGGTCTCGACCAGCTTGTCGGCCATCTTCAGGGCCGAGTCGACGATCTGCTCCACCTGCGAGGGGCTCGCCGAGCCCGAGAGCGTCTCGTCGAGGCTGCCGACGAAGCCGCGGACTGCCTCGATCGCCGCCTCCTGACCGTCCTTGATCTCCTCCAGGACCTCCTCGGACAGCTCTATCGACCTGTCTGCGAGTGCCATCTTCCCGTTCCTTTCTTCTCGACATGAATCGATGTCAAGGTTCATCCTCGCGCGCCCGGCCGGCGGGTGCATCCGTAGGGACCGCCGACTCGCGCGGCGGGAAATACGGATTCGAGCCGGTGATGTCGAGGTTTTAACCGCTATCCGACGAAAAGCTCGACCGCGCTCGGGGGGGTTTCAGGAGCGCATCGCGGGGAAAAGGACGACCTCGCGCAGGCTGCGCGCTCCCGTGAGGATCATCGCAAGCCGGTCGATGCCGAGGCCGACGCCGCCGGTCGGCGGCATTCCGTGCTCGAGCGCCTCGACGAACGCCTCGTCGTAGGGCTGCGCCTCCTCGTCGCCGCGCGCCAGCTCCTCCGCCTGCTGCTCGAAGCGGCGCCGCTGCTCGTCGGGGTCGTTGAGCTCGCTGAACGAGTTGGCGATCTCGATCCCGCCGACGAAGGCCTCCCAGCGCTCGACCAGGCCGGGCTCGGAGCGGTGCGCCTTGGCGAAGGGCGAGAGCTCGACCGGGTAATCGACGACGAAGGTCGGCTGGACGAGCTCCGGCTCGACCGACTTGGAGAGCAGGCCGTCGACCAGCTTGCCCCAGCCCTCCGCCGGGTCGGCCTCGCCCCCCATCGCCGCGGCCAGCGCCTCGCGCGTCGGGTGCTCGGCGATGTCGATGCCGGCGCGCTCGCGGATCGCCTCGCGCAGGGTGATCCGCCGCCAGGGCGGCGCCAGGTCGATCTCGACCCCGTCGCGCTCGACCACCGTCGTCCCCAGCACCCGCTCCGCGACCTCGGCGACCAGCAGCTCGAGGTCGTGCGCGGTCTTCTCGTAGTCGGCGTAGGCCTCGTACCACTCGAGCATCGTGAACTCGGGGTTGTGCTTGTGCGAGACGCCCTCGTTGCGGAAGTCCTTGCCCAGCTCGTAGACCTTGTCGATGCCGCCGACGACGAGCCGCTTGAGGTAGAGCTCGGTCGCGATCCGCAGGTAGAAGTCGCGGTCGAGCGCGTTGTGGTGGGTCGTGAACGGGCGCGCCAGGGCGCCGCCGTAGAGCGGCTGCAGGACCGGCGTCTCGACCTCGACGAAGCCGTGCTCGTCGAGCCAGCGGCGGGTCTCGGAGATCGCCCTGGTGCGGATCAGGAAGACGCGGCGGCTCTCCTCGTTGGCGAGCAGGTCGAGCTCGCGCTGCCGGTAGCGGGTTTCGACGTCCTCGAGGCCGTGGAACTTGTCGGGCGGCGGCCGCAGGCTCTTCGCCAGCAGGCGCCAGTGGTCGATCGCCAGCGAGAGCTCGCCGCCGCGCCGCGTCGCCAGCGCCGTCCCCTCGACGCCGACGAAGTCGCCGAGGTCGAGCTCGACCAGCGCCTCGAAGGCCTCGGCGCCGAGCTTGTCGGCGGTGGCGTGGAGCTGGATCTGGCCGCTGCCGTCGCGCAGGTCGAGGAAGGCCGCCTTGCCGTGACCGCGCCGGGCGACGATCCGGCCGGCGACCCGGTGGCGCGAGTCGGTCTCCATCCCCGCCGCCAGCCCGGCGTGCGCCGCCCGCACCTCGCCGATCTCCTCCCGTTCCTCGAACGAATGAGGAAACGGGTCGATTCCGGCCTCGCGGATCCTTTCCAGCTTCTCCCTCCGATCGCGAAGAACGTCGGAGAGCTCTTGCTCCTCGGGCTCGCTCATGCGGCCGCGAGCCTATCGGGCTCTAGGCCGTCTCGATCTTGGTGATTTTCAGCTTCTTCTTCGGGCCCCTGGGCGTCTCGACCTCGACGATGTCGTTGCGCTTGTGGCCGAGCAGCGCCTTGCCGATCGGCGACTCGTTGGAGAGCTTCTGCTCGGCCGGGTTGGCCTCGGTCGAGCCGACGATCTGGAACTTCTGCGAGTCGCCGCTCTTCTGGTCTTTGACGTGGACGACCGAGCCGAAGCCGACCTCGTCGGTGTCGACGTCCTTCTCGTCGATCACCGTGGCGCGCCGCAGCCGCTCTTCGAGCTGGGCGATCCGCTCCTCGAGCAGGGCCTGCTCGTTCTTCGCGTCGTCGTACTCGGCGTTCTCGGAGATGTCGCCGAACTCGCGCGCCTCCTTGATCCGTTCCGCGACCTCACGCCGTTTGGCGGTCGTCAGATACTCGATTTCCTCTTTGAGCTTCTCCAGCCCTTCCGGGGTGATTACGGCTTGACGAGTCACTTTGCGCTGGACCTCAATTCGACTTTGGACGTTGTTTGCGCGGCCTGAACACCAAAAATGCCCGGGTGCGACGGCTAGCTGCGCGCCGAACCTGGGCCGGAAGTCGCGGGATTATAGCGAGGGCGTGAGCCCGGCACTCAAGGGATTTTGGGCGGATGCCCGGGCGGCCACCAGCTCGCGGGCGCGGGGCAGGTCGGCGCTGCGCTGGAGCTCCTGCGCGACCTCGTCGGAGGCGCCGAGCGCCTCGACGTACCAGGGGTAGAACTTGCGCAGGTAGCGGGCGGCGCGCTCGGGCCCGAGGTGCTCCTCGGCGCGGTCGATCGTCCAGAGCAGCTCGGCGACGACCTCCTCGCGGGCGGGCGGCTCGCTGCGCCGTCCGGTCAACTCCTCGAACAGCCAGGGGTTGCCGAGCGAGCCGCGGGCGAGCATCACCGCGGCGGCGCCCGACTCGCGGTAGGCGCGGCGCGCCGCCTCGGCGCTGTCGAGGCCGCCGGAGACGATCACCGGCACCTCGATCCGCTCGACCAGCTCGCGCGTCAACGCGTAGTCCGGGCTGCCCTTGTGTTTGATCGTCGCCGCCCGCGGGTGGAAGCCGATCGCCGCGGCGCCGCCCTCCTCGGCGAGCCGTACCGCGAGCTCGTAGCCGGAGCGGTCGCCCGGCCGCAGGCCCGAGCGCAGCTTCACGCTGACCGGCAGGCCGCTGCCCTCGGTCGCGCCGCGCAGCAGGGCCAACCCCAGCTCGGGGTCGGCGAGCAGCTGCACGCCGGCGCCGGTCTTGCGCACCTTGCGCACCGGGCAGCCCATGTTGATGTCGATCAGGTCGGCGCCGGCCTCGGCCGCGATCGCCGCCCCGGAGCGCATCACCTCGGGATCGTGGCCGAAGAGCTGCACCGAGACCGGGTGCTCGTCCGGGTGGATCCGCATCAGCTCGCGCAGCGTGCGCTCGTTGCGGTAATGCAGGCCGAAGCTCGAGATCATCTCCGAGACGGCGAGGCCCGCCCCGTATCGTTTCGCCTGCAAACGCACGAACCAGTTGCCGATCCCCGCCAGCGGCGCCAGCAGGACCCGGTTCTCGATCCGCACGCCGCCGATCTCGAAGGGATCGGTCAGGGGCGGCTGGGTGTCAGGCGTTCCTTTCATGGATCAGGCGCAGGCCCTTCAGGGTAAGCATCTCGTCGACCTCCTCGATCGTGTCCGTGAAGGGGACGATCACGCCGGCGAGGCCGCCGGTGGCGATCACCTCGGTCTCGCCGAGCTCTTCTTCGATCCGCCGCACGACCCCGTCGATCATCCCGGCGAAGCCGAAGACGAAGCCGGACTGGATCGCGGCGCGGCTCGAGCGGCCGATCGCGGTCTCCGGTTCCTCGAGGTCGATGCGGCCGATCCGCGCGGCGCGGTCGATCAGCGCCGTCAGCGAGATCTCCAGGCCGGGACCGATCGCGCCGCCGAGGTAGTGGCCATCCGCGGAGACGGCGTCGATGTTGATCCCGGTGCCGAAGTCGACGACGACGCAGGCGCCGCCGAAGCGCTCGTAGGCGGCGATCGCGTTGACCAGGCGGTCGGCGCCGACCTCCAGCGGGTTGTCGATGCGGATCGGCATGCCCGTCTTGACCCCGGGCTCGATCGTCAGGCAGCCGGCGTCGAGGTAGCGCGCCGTCATCTGCTCGTAGTTGACGCCGAGCGGCGGCACGACCGAGGAGACGCAGACGGCGTCGAGGTCGGCGAGGCTCATCCCGCAGAGGCCGAAGAGCGCGGCGATCTTCTCCGCCAGCTCGTCGCCCGTCGCCCCGGACCGCGTCTGAAAGCGCCAGTGCTCGACCAGGCGCTCGCCGTCGAAGGCGCCGAGGTGCGTCTGGGTGTTGCCGACGTCGACCGCGAGCAGCATCTGCGCAGCGAGTCTATGATGGCTCGCCGTGGAGGCGCGGCTCTACGTAATCCCCGGTTCCCATCCCTCGATGGCGGCGCGGCTGATGCTCGAGGCGAAGGGCATCCCCTACAAGCGCACCGACCTGATGCCGGTGATCTCGAAGGGAGCCCTGCGCGTGTTCGGCTTCCCCGGCATCACCGTGCCGGCGCTGAAGCTCGACGGCCGCCGCATCCAGGGCACCGGCGAGATCGCCCGCGAGCTCGACCGGCTGCGGCCCGAGCCGCGCCTGGTCCCCGAGGATCCAGAGCAGCTGGCCGCGGTCGAAGCGGCGGAGCGCTTCGGCGACACCGACCTCCAGGCGCCCGTGCGCGCGATCCTCTGGTGGGCGCTGCGCAAGGACAGGTCGCCGCTGCGCAGCTACTCGGAGGGAGCGAAGCTGGGCATTCCGACCGGCCTCGCGGTAAAGACGGCAGCGCCGATCGTCGCCGCCGCGGCGCGCCTCAACGGGGCTACCGACGACAACGTGCGCCGCAGCCTGGCCGAGCTGCCGGCGATGCTCCAGCGGATCGACGACTGGATCGCGGCCGGCACGATCGGCGGCGAGCAGCCGAACGTCGCCGACTTCCAGATCGCCCCCAGCCTGCGCCTGGCGATGACGCTCGACGACCTGCGCCCCGCGATCGAGCCTCGTCCCGCGGGTCAACTGGCGCTGCGCCTCGTCCCGGACTACCCCGGCCACACCCCGCCCGTCCTCCCGCCCGCCTGGCTTCAACCTCTGCGCAGCGAGACCGCCGCGGCCTGACGCATCCAACATTCACCACACTCAGGTGTGGTCAAAGTTGGATGGGCGAGCGCTCGACGCGTTCGCCGGGGCCGAGCGCCGCGAGGGCGTCGGTTAGGCGCGTGCCGTCGGGCAGGGTGAGGTCGGGGGCGAGCTCGAGCAGGGGGACGAGGACGAAGCGGCGGCTCGTCACCTCGGCGTGCGGCAGGGTGAGGCGGTCCGTGCGCAGCTCGAGGTCGCCGAGCAGGAGCAGGTCGACGTCGAGCGGGCGCGGGCTGTGGCGGGGGGACTCGAAGTCGCGTCCGCGCTCGGACTCGATCCGCTTGCAGGCGTCGAGCAGGGCCTCGGGCTCGAGCTCGGTGCGGATCCGAACCGCCGCGTTGAGGAAGTGCGGCTGGTCGAGCACCTCGCCGACCGGCTCGGTCTCGTACGCCGAGGAGACGGCCTCGACCTCGACCCCGCTCGCCTCCAGCAGCTCGATCGCCGCCCGCAGGTGCCCCGCCCGGTCGCCGACGTTCGACCCGAGGCCCAGGTAGCCGGTCAGCGTTCGTTGTTTGTCAGGCATGGGCAGACAAAGGGCGAACGCGCGAAGCTCAGGACTCCTCGTCGCCGCCCTCGTCGTCCTCGCTGCGCTCCTGGGTGACCTCGACGCCGACCTCCTGGATCGAGAGCGGCAGCGGCGGCTCGGGCTTGGCGGCGCGGACGCGGACCGACTCGCAGCCGTAGCGCTCGACCAGGCGCCCGCCGACCACCTGGGCGAGGCGCTCCAGCGTGCGGTAGCTGCGCTCGGTGGCGGCGAGGGCGACGATGTCGCAGACCTCGGCGTAGTCGACCGTGTCCTCGATCCGGTCGGTGAGCACGGCGTCGCAGTCGGGGACGTCGAAGGAGAGGTCGAACTCGAGCCGCTGGCCGACCTCCTGCTCGGCGTCGCTGACGCCGTGGTGGGTGTAGATCGAGACCCCGCGCAGGTCGACCTCGACCCGCGACTCGATCCCGTTGCCGTTCGGCTCGTCCATGCTCACAAGGCCTCAGGCTGCAACCTACCCGAGGATCGCGCTCGCCACCTTCATCGCCTGCGCCGCCTCGGCCACGTCGTGGACGCGCAGCACGTCGGCGCCCTCGGCGGCGGCGAGGATCGAGGTGGCGATCGTGCCCCCGAGTCGCTGCTCGACCGGCGAGCCGTCGATCTTGCCGATGAAGCTCTTGCGCGAGGTCCCGATCACCAGCGGCCGCCCGAGCTCGCGCAGCTCATCGAGCCGGCGCAGCAGCTCCAGGTTGTGGTCGAGGCTCTTGCCGAAGCCGATTCCCGGATCGAGCCAGATCCGCTCCTCGGCCACACCAGCCGCGACCGCCACCTCCATCCGCTCGGCGAGGAACGCCTTCACGTCCTCGACCACGTCGTCGTAGCGCGGGTTCTCCTGCATCGTCCGCGGCTCGCCCTGCATGTGCATGAGGACCAGCCCCGCCTCGTGTTCGGCGCAGAGCGCCGCGATCTCGGGATCGTGCCGCAGCGCCGTCACGTCGTTGACGATCGCCGCCCCCGCATCCAGCGCCGCCCGCGCGACCTCCACCTTCGAGGTGTCGATCGAAACCGTCGCCTTCCCCACCAACCCTTCGACCACCGGCAAGACCCGTGCCAGCTCCTCGCCGGCGCTCACTTCCTCCGCCCCAGGCCGAGTCGATTCCCCTCCGACATCCAACAGATCGGCCCCATCCCGCACCAGCTCCCGCCCATGCCGAACCGCGGCCTCGGGATCGAGGTACCGCCCCCCATCCGAGAACGAGTCCGGCGTCACGTTGACGACGCCCATGAGCTTGGGATCGATGGATGACTTCGGGTTCATGAGAGAAGTATCGCGAGCGCTCCTCGCGCGGGTGGCGCGCGGAGGGGGTGTCCGGGCGACAGGACCCGCGCGCTGAGCGCGGTCGAGGTTTTAACCGCTATGCGAGGAAAAGCTCTACCGCGCTCAGGGGGTCAGCTGGCGTCGCCGCCCGCGAACCCGGGCCGTGGCCGTGGGTTGGGCCGCGCGCCCTCGCGGGCCGCCCGTTCGGGCTCGGGCGCCGGCTCGGCCGGCTGCGACGGCTCCTCCTCGTCGGCGAAGACCTCGTCCTCGGACTTGCCCTCGAGCAGGGCGACGAACTGATCGGCGTCGATCGTCTCCCGCTCGAGCAGGATCTTGGAGATCGTGTCGAGCTCCTCGCGCTTCTCGTTGAGCAGGTCCTTGGAGGTCTGGTGGGCGGCCTCGACGATGCGGCGGATCTCGTCGTCGATCTCGCGCGCGATCTCGTCCGAGTAGTCGGGCTCGGAGGAGAACTCGCGGCCGAGGAAGGGCTGGCCGCGGTCGTGGCCGAAGACGCGCGGGCCGAGGCGCTCGGACATGCCGAAGCGCATCACCATCTGCTTCGCCGTCTCGGTCACCTTCTCGAGGTCGTTGGAGGCGCCGGTGGTGATCTCGCCGAAGACGATCTCCTCGGCGGCGCGGCCGCCCAGCGTCATCGCCATCGTGTCGGTCAGCTCGGCGCGGCTGGTGAGGAACTTGTCCTCGGTCGGCAGGCTGATCGTGTAGCCGAGCGCCTGGCCGCGGCTGATGATCGAGATCTTGTGGACCGGGTCGCAGTTGGGCAGCAGGTGGCCGACGATCGCGTGGCCGAGCTCGTGGTAGGCGGTGATCAGCCGCTCCTTCTCGCTCATCACCCGGGTCTTCTTCTCCGGGCCGGCGATCACCCGCATGATCCCCTCCTCGAGCTCCTGCATCGAGATCTCGCGCCGGCCCTGGCGGGCGGTCAGCAGCGCCGCCTCGTTGATCAGGTTGGCGAGGTCGGCGCCGGTGAAGCCGGGGGTCTGGCCGGCGAGCGCGTCGAGGTCGATCTGCTTGCCCAGCGGCTTGCCGCGGGTGTGGACCTCGAGGATCTTCTTGCGGCCCTTGCGGTCGGGGCGGTCGACGACGACCTGGCGGTCGAAGCGGCCGGGCCGCAGCAGCGCCGGGTCGAGGATGTCGGGCCGGTTGGTGGCGGCGATCAGGATGATGTTGTCTTTCATCTCGAAGCCGTCCATCTCGACCAGCAGCTGGTTGAGCGTCTGCTCGCGCTCGTCGTGGCCGCCGCCCATGCCGGCGCCGCGGTGACGGCCGACGGCGTCGATCTCGTCCATGAAGATGATGCAGGGCGAGTTCTGCTTGGCCTGCTCGAAGAGGTCGCGGACGCGGCTGGCGCCGACGCCGACGAACATCTCGACGAAGTCGGAACCGGAAATCGAGAAGAAGGGCACCCCGGCCTCGCCGGCGACGGCGCGCGCGAGCAGCGTCTTGCCGGTGCCCGGCGGGCCGTAGAGCAGCACGCCCTTGGGAATGCGGGCGCCGAGCGACTGGAATTTCTTCGGGTTCTCGAGGAATTCCTTGATCTCCTGTAGCTCCTGCACCGCCTCGTCGACCCCAGCGACGTCGCGGAAGGTGATTTTCGGCGCGTCCACGGACATCCGCTTGGCTTTCGATTTGCCGAAGTTCATCACCCGGCTTCCCCCGCCCTGCATCTGGTTCATCAGGAAGATCCAGAAGCCGAAGAAGAGGACGAACGGCAGGATGTAGGTGAGCAGCGAGAGCAGGCTCGAGCCGCCGGTGCCGTGGACCGTCGTTTCGACGTTGTTCTGCTCGAGCTCGTCGAGCAGGGTCTGCTCGGTGTTGGGCGGGTAGCCGGTGGAGAAGCTTTCCCCGCTTTCGCCCTCCGCCGGCCCCTTCTTGGTCACGTCGAGCGTGTTGTCCTTGGTGTTGATCGTCACCTTTTCGATCTGGCCGCTGGCGATCAACCCGGTCTTGGGCTTGACCAGTTCGTTGTAGGAGGGCGACTTCGTGCTCGGCCCGGGGCTGATCACCCGCTGGGCGACGAAGGCGAGGATCACCACCAGAAGGATCGGGAACGCTGCGCTTTTGAAAAAACGCCTCACAGGGAAAAATCAGCGTACCAGGGCGGTTTCGGCTGTCCGGGCGGGCTGGCTCATCGGCGTCACTCGTTCAACGCCGCGACGTAATCGAGGTTGCGGTAGCGCTGGGCGTGATCGAGTCCGTAGCCGACGGCGAAGCGGTCCGGGATGCGGAAGCCGACGTAGCGGGGCTCGAGGTCGACGCGCAGCCGGTCGGGCTTGGTCAGCAGCGCGCAGGCCTCGAGCGAGGCCGGCGAGCGCGCGTTGAGGTTGCGCATCAGGTACTGGAGGGTGAGCCCGGAGTCGATGATGTCCTCGACGATCAGCACGTGGCGGCCCTCGATCGGGGCGTCGAGGTCCTTGAGGATCCGCACGACGCCGGAGGAGTCGGTCTGCGAGCCGTAGCTGGAGACCGCCATGAAGTCGATCTCGCAGGCGAGGTCGAGGTGCCGCATCAGGTCGGCGAGGAAGATCACGGCGCCCTTCAGCACGCCGATCATGAACAGGTCGCGTCCGGCGTAGTCGGCGCTGATCTCGCTGCCGAGCTCGGCCACGCGCCGCTTCAGGTCCTCGCCGGAGACGAGGGTCTCGCCGATCGGGTCGCTCACGCGCGGCAGTCTAGGGCCGGGGGTCAGGCGCGCGCCGTCCGCCGCGCGGCGCGGCGGCGCTCTGCCTCGATGCGGCGCTGCTCCTGCTCGACCTGGCGCTTCAGCTGCTGGAGGGTGCGCCGCATCTGGCGGCGCATGACGGGAGCCGCCGCGAGCTCGGTGAGCAGTCCCGCGATGCCGCCGCCGATGACGCCGAAGGCGAAGCGGTACTCCACCTTGGTGCGGCCCTCGCCCCGTTCGCGGACGCGGAAGCGACCGCGGTGGTCGACGCCGGTGACCGAGTGCCAGGCGATGTCGAAGGGCTCGTTCCACTCAACCATCTCGACCAGGCCGCCGACCTCGGCGGCGCCGACCCGGACCAGGATCCGGTAGCGGGCGCCGAGCCCGTTCGGCTTCTCGCCGACCACCTCCCAGTGGGTTATCCCCGACATGAAGCGCAGGTAGTTCTCCGGGTCCTCCAGGTAGTGCCAGACCGTCTCCGGCTGGGCCGCGATCGGTGTCGACTGGTCGATCCTCATCCGATCACCGGGAAACGGCGCTCGGCGGCGAGACCGTCGAGCGCCTCCTGCATCTGCGCGGTGACCTGCGCGTAGACCTCGTCGACGTCCGGATCGGGGCCGAACTCCTTCTCCAGGTCGATCGGCGGCAGCACCTCGATCGTGATCTTCGCCGGCAGCGGCAGGTGGCCGCCGAAGTCGCCGACGTTCAGCCCCCACGGCGCGGCGATCGAGATCGGCAGCACCTTGAGCCGGGCCAACCTGTCGAGCCGCAGCGCCTTCGCCAGCCGGTGGCCGCGGCTGAGGAAGAGCGCGGTCTCCTGGCCGCCGATCGAGACCACGGGGACGATCGGCACGCCGGCGTCCAGAGCCAGGCGGACGAAGCCCTTGCGGCCGGCGAAGTCGATCCTGGCGCTCTGCCAGCTCGGCCGGTGGGTCTCCCAGTCTCCGCCGGGGTAGACGAGCACCGGCGCGCCGGCGGCGAGCGCCTTCTCGGCGTGCTCGTGCGAGGCGCTCAGCGTGCCCGATTTGCGCAGCATTTCGCCCGCCAGCGGCCAGGCGATCGCGAGGTTGTGGGCGAGCTGGTGGAAGGGGCGCTCGACGCCGAAGTAGGTGGAGAAGGCGAGCGAGAAGATGAAGGTGTCGACGATCACGTTGCCGCCGGAGTGGTTGCCGACCAGCAGCGCCGGGCGGTCGGCGGGGACGTTGCCGATGTCGCGCACATCGGCGCGGAAGTAGAAGGTCGAGAGCAGCCAGAGCAGCGGCAGCGCCTCACGGAGGTAGTCGGGGTCGCGGTCCTCGAGCTGGGCGCTGAGGCGATCCGCGACGCGGTCCTTGACGAAGCCCACCGCCTTCGAGGCGAGCCCTTGAGGCGCCTCCACGTAATACATGGGACGATCCTACGCGGAACGGGCCAGTCGCGCCGCCGGCGCGTCCCCCGCGCCGGCGGAGGCGATGAACGAGCGAACGAGCTCGTGGGTGCGCTCGGGCAGCTCGATCTGCGGAACGTGACCGCAGTCCGGCAGGACCACCTGCGAGGCCTGGGGGAGCGACGTCTCGACGTGCCGGGAGAAGCCCGCCGGCACGAGCCGGTCCTCCTCGCCCCAGATGAAGAGCGCCGGCGGGCGCAGCAGCTCGAGCCGGGTCCAGAAGCCGCTCGGGCCATGCGGCGGCTCGAGGTAGATCTGGCGGGCGGCGGCGTAGAAGGCGACCCGGCCGCCGCGGGTGCGGTGGGCGCGGAAGAACTCGTCGGCGGCGAGGTCGGCGATCGAGGGATCGACGCGGTCCGGATGGGCGATCATCTGCCAGAAGCCGTCGCGCACCTGGCGCGGGCCGAAGACCGGCGGCAGGACCGCCAGCTCGGGACGCAGGACGCGGACCAGCGGCGCCAGGCCGCGGCCGCGGCGGAACGCCATCGAGGGGGCGAGCAGGCTGAGGCTGCGCACCCGGCTCGGCGCCCGCAGGCCGACCTCGAGCGCGACCCGGCCGCCGAGCGAGTTGCCGACCAGGTCGGCCCGGTCGATCGCCAGCGCGTCCATCAGCCGCAGCACGTGGCTGGCGAAGAAGGCCGGGTCGTAGGAGGCGAGCGGCTTCGAGGAGGCGCCGAAGCCCGGCAGGTCGATCGCGTGCACGGTGTGGTCGGGCGTCAGCGCGGCGACCGTTTCGAAGAAGGAGCTCTTGGCGCCGCCGAGCCCGTGGATCAGGATCGCCCGCCGTGGGCCGTGGCCGGCGGTGAGGCAGGAGATGCGGGCGCCGCGGACCCGCACGTCACGCAGGCGCAGCAGCGGCGGGCGGTCGTCCGGAAGGCGGAACAGGCCCTCGAAGCCGACGGCGACGTCGAGGTCGCCGCGCGCCCAGAGCCGGCGTTCGCGGAACGCGTCGAGGCCGGAGAGGCGTCCCTCGCGCAGCGCCAGCCAGGTCGCCGCGTCGGTGCCGATCGTCACATCGGGCTCGCCGCGCGGGGACGTCCGGACCTTGCAGCGGTGCCCCTGAAGCTCGACCTGCCAGCTGCGGCCGAGATCGGAGAGCCGGATCTCGACCCGCGCCTGCCGCCCCTCCTCTCCGCCGAGGTAGCGCTCGGGCAGCCCGCCGAACACGTCTTCGACCCTTTGCGGCAGCCCGCTGTCCTCAGTTGGCCCTTTCATCGGCTGCCGCAGACGGTAGCGCCCGCGCCCGTCAGCGTCAGCGCTCGGCGCGCAGGGTGCCGCGCTCGGCGATCGCGCGGACGCCGCCGCCGAGGTCGAGCATCGCGGTGCCGGTGCGGCGCAGGGCGGCGACCTCGTCGGCGTGGCGGGCGGCGCCGGCGACGGGGCGGCCGGCGGCGCGGTCGGCGAGCTGCTGGACGACGAGGCGGCGCAGCGCCGGCGGCAGCTCGGCGAGGCGGGCGAGCTCGATCGTGTTGCGGGGGGAGCCGTTGGCGCCGTCGAGCTCGGCGGCGACCAGCTCGTCCAGCACCTCGGCCTCGTCGCGCAGCAGCGCCGCCGTGCGCAGCACGTTCCGGGCCGCCGCCGGGTGGACCTCGGCCAGAGCCGCGGCGAGCCCGTGGCGCACGCGGTTGCGGGCGTAGGCCGCTTCGGCGTTGCTCGGGTCGTCGCGCCAGGCCAGCCCGCGCTCTTCGCAGTAGGCGGTCGTCTGCGCCCGCTCGAAGCCGAGCAGCGGGCGGACCAGCCGCCCGTCGCGCGCCTTCATCCCCAGCAGGGCGCGGCGGCTCGGCGAGGAGGCGAGCCGGTAGAGGATCGTCTCGACCTGGTCGTCGGCCGTGTGGCCGGCGCCGACCAGCGCGTCGCCGCGCTCGGCGAGCCGCGCGGCGGCCGCGTAGCGCGTGTCGCGCGCCCAGGCCTGGAGATTGCCGGGGCCCTCGGGGCGCCGCGGCCGCTCGACCTCGATCTGTACGCCGAGCCGCTCGCAGAGCGCCGCGCAGTGCGCCTCGTCCGCG
Source organism: uncultured Solirubrobacterales bacterium (assembly GCA_963727465.1). Taxonomy (GTDB): domain Bacteria; phylum Actinomycetota; class Thermoleophilia; order Solirubrobacterales; family 70-9; genus VRUE01. The sequence goes on from CAVSGL010000005.1 coordinate 184,238, forward strand.
CTGGAGTCGTCGCGCAGGCCGTAGTTGACGTGCAGCGCGGTCACCGCCTCGGCGCCGAGCAGCCGCGTCGCGAGGTCGAGCAGGCAGACCGAGTCCCTCCCCCCGGAGAGCATCGCGACCAGCCGCGACCCCGGCGGCAGCATGCCGCCGTCGCGCACGGCCTCGAGCATCGCCTCGCTCTCCATATACGGACAGTGTTACGCGCGGCGCACGAGGTACAGGGGGGTGGCGACGGGGAAGCCCTTGAGGTCGACCTCGCCGATCGGCTCGCAGGCGAGGCCGCGCTCGGAGAGCGAGCCGGTGACCGCGTCGGTGACCAGGACCTCGCCCGCCTGGGCGCGACCGACGACCCGGTGGGCGAGGTTGACCTGGTTGCCGAAGTAGTCGCCGTCGCGGTAGACCGCTTCGCCGTGGTGGATGCCGACGCGCGGTCGCGGCCGGTCGGGGAAGCGCTCGAGCAGGCCCACCGCCCATACGGTCAGCCCGGTCGGCTCCGGTGAGACGACCATCACCTCGTCGCCGATCGTCTTGACGACGGTGGCCTCGGGCGGCAGCGTCGCCTCGACCGTCTCGACGAAGTTCTCGACCACGTCGAGCGCCTCGCGCTCGCCCTCCTCCTCGGTATAGCGGGTGAAGCCGGAGAGGTCGATGAAGCAGAGCGTGATCGGCACCTGGCCGAGCTCGGAGACCGGCGCGCCGGCGTCGCTCTCCATGTGGCCGACGACGTCCTGCTCGAGGAAGAAGCGCAGGTAGCGGTTGTGCAGGTACTCGGTCAGCGGCGGCGCCAGCGGCAGCACGTCCCCGGCGAGCTCGCCCATCTCCTCGGCGATCTCGAGCTCTGGCAGCGCGTCGCGGATCATCGGCTCGTGCACGTAGAGATGGAAGAGCCGCACCTCGGCGTCGGCGATCCGCCGCAGCGACTGCGCGTAGACGCGGATCAGCTGAAGCAGGGCGACCAGCGGCACCCCGGCGGCAAGCACGCGGGCGATGTGGCGCAGTGCCATCAGGTCGTCGTGGTTGAGCAGCCGCTGGCGGCCGAGCGGCGTGCCGAGGATGGCCATGATGCGCTCGATCAGATCCGGCTCCAGGCCGGTCTCCCGGGCAGCCTCCTTCACCGTGACCAGCTCGTGCCTGTCCGGGAACAGCTCTTCGACGAAACCGAAGGCGAGCCGGCCTTCGCTGCCCGCCCGTTTCAGCTCGTCGAGCGAGTGGCCGCGTTCGCGCATCCGCGCGACGACCCGCGCCTGGGCCGCGGCCGCGGCGGTCCAGCGCCCCCGTCGCACCGGCAGGATCTTCTCCTCCGCCCACCGTTTCAGGGTGCTCGCCGGCACACCGGCTCGACGCGAGGCCTCGGCGAGGGAGATTCGTTCGTCGGCCATCGACCGACGAGGCTAAAGAGGGGGAGCGGCATGTGCCGCTCCCCCCACGGGGCTCAGGCGGTCACTTCCTCCTCGGAGTGCGCCTGCAACACCTCCTCCCCGCCCTCGCCGGTGCGGATGCGGACCGCCTCCTCCACCGGCAGGACGAAGATCTTGCCGTCGCCGACCTCGCCCGTGCGGGCATGCTTGAGGATCGTCTCGACGACCAGCGGCTTGTCTTTGTCCTCGACCACGACCTCGAGCTTCAGTTTGGGCCGGACGTTGACAGTCAGGGTCGAGCCGCGGTAGCGCTCGACGATCCCCTTCTGCCTGCCCGATCCCTTGGCCTCGCTGATCGACAGGGAGGGAAACCCCCTGTCGAGCAGCTCGGCCCTGATCGGCTCGAAGGCCTCGTGGCGAATGAACGCCTCTATCTTTTTCATGCGCTCAGAGCCTCCTGTCCTACGATTCGGTAGCGGTCATCTGGGCCGGTGCGGGCGCAGGCGCCCCGGTTCCCAGCGTCGACGGCAACCCGGTTGAGTACTCCGGCTGTGGAATGAACTGCTCCGGGTACCCATACATGCCGTGCGAGCTGATGTCGAGGCCGGCTTCCTCCTCTTCGTCGTCGACCCGCAGCCCGATCGTGCCTTTGATGAAGGCGAACGTGGCGATCGAGATCGCGAACACGACGATGAAGGTAAAGAGCACCGCCAGACCCTGGACGGCCAGCTGGCCGATCGAGGCGCTGAACGGCTCGTCGCCGAACACCGAGTACCAGACGCCCGGCGCCGCGCCTTCGCTGACCAGCCGCGCGGAGCCGAAGATGCCGACCGAGAGGGTGCCCCAGATGCCGGCCAGGCCGTGCGCCGAGAGCGCGCCGACCGGATCGTCGAGGAGCTTGTCGATCGCCAGCACGGCGTAGACGACGAGCAGTCCGGCGACGAAGCCGATGATCGGCGCCGCCCAGTACTCGACGAAGCCCGACGGGGCGGTGATGCCGACCAGGCCGGCGATCGCGCCGTTGCCGGCCATGCCGACGTCGAGCGAACGGCTCTTCAGGTAGACCGCGAGGGAAGCGCCGATGACGCCCGCCGCCGCGGCCAGCTGGGTGTTCAGCATGACCTCGCCAAAGAAGTTCCCGGCGGTTTCGAAGGTCGAGCCCCCGTTGAAGCCGAACCAGCCGATCCAGAGGATGATCACGCCGAGGCCGACCAGCGGCATCGAGTGCCCCGGAATCACGCGCGGCTTGCCGCTCGCGTCGTACTTGCCCTTGCGCGGGCCGAGCAGCAGCAGCGCCGCCAGGGCCCCGACCGCGCCGGTGAGGTGCACGACCGAGGAGCCGGCGAAGTCCATCACCGGCTTGCCGCCGATGTCGGAGAGCAGGCCACCGCCCCAGACCGCGTGCGCGACCAGCGGGTAGATCACGGCGCCGAAGACGATCGCGTAGATCACGTAGGCGCCGAACTTGATCCGCTCCAGGGTCGTCCCCCAGACGATCGCCAGCGAGACCGCGCAGAAGGCGAGTCCGTAGAGCATCAGCATCGCCGTTTCGCCGTTCACCGCTTCCCCCGCAACCGTCTGGTTGAAGTGGAAGAAGAAGCCGCTGTCGCCGAAGAAGTCGTTGCCGCCCCCTTCCGCGACGCCGTACCCGATCGCCCACCAGGCGATCGTGCAGAGCGCCAGGTTGACGAGGATCTTGGCGACCCCGGTGCCGGCGTTCTTCTGCCGCGAGAAGCCGATCTCGAGGAACATGAACCCGGCCTGCATCAGGAACACCAGGACGGTCGCGACGGCGACCCAGGTCATGTTCAGCTCGCTGGCCTTTTCTTCCAGCGAGCCGGCGACTTCACCCAGCGACGCGGCCGATGCCGCAGCGGGTAGCAACAGGGCGGCAAACACCGTCAGCAGCGCGGCGATGCCGATTTTCTTTCGCATCGGTACTTCCTCCTAGCCCGCCGGAGCACGCCCCGGCGATCGCGGTTGGACGAGAGAGCCAAGGTATGGACGCCGTCGCGGGCTGTGTTTATACGGCTGGAGAAAATCCGCGGGCGGGGTTACTCCCATCTGGAACCGGCGCCGACCGGCCCGGCTATCGTCCGCCCGCCGTGCCGGCCCGCCTCAACCCGACCGCGCCGATCGCCCCCGCCGCGATCCTGGTCGGCGACCCCGGCCGCTCCCTGCTGCTCGCCCAGGAGCTGCTCGAGCAGCCGAAGATGAGCAACCACGCGCGCGGCCTCTGGGGCTATGGCGGGCGGACCGCGGCGGGCGCCGAGCTGACGATCCAGGCGACCGGGATGGGCGGGCCGAGCGCCGCGATCGTGCTTGCCGACCTGGCCGAGCTCGGCGTCGAGCGCGCGGTGCGGATCGGAACCTGCGCCGGCTTCGGCGCCGAGGCGCGGATGGGAGAGCTGCTGCTCGTCGAGGCTGCGCTCGCGGGCGGCGGCAGCGCCACCTCGTTCGGGGTCGAGCCCGGCGCGCTCGCGCGGCCCGAGCCGCAGCTGCACGAGCGCCTCGATGCGGCGCTTGCCGGCGATGCCCGCCCGGCGACGGTGGCGAGCCTCGACACGATGCCGGTGGCCGGAGAGGACGTGGCCGGCGCCGCGGCCGCCGACATGCAGACGCTCGCCCTGCTCGCCCGGGCGGCAGAGCTCGGGATCGCCGCCGCGGCGGTGCTGATCGTGGTCGAGGCCGGGAGCGGCCGGTCGCTGGACGGCGAGAGCCTGGCGCGCGCCGCGGCGCGCGCCGGCACAGCCGCCGTCGACGCCCTATCTAACCCTCAAGTTAAAGGTTAGGCTTCGGGCTCGGAGGCCGCGTCGGCCTCTTCGCGACGGCGGTTGGCGACGAGCTCACGGCGCAGGCCGCCGACCTCGCGGGCAACGCGATCGAGCTCGTCCTCGACCTCGTCGAGACGCTGCGAGACCGAGCGCAGGCGGCGCTCGAGGCGCTCGACATCGCCCGCCGAGGGCAGGTTGAGCGCCGCCATCGCCGCGTGCTGGGCCTCCGCCGCCTTCTCGCGGGCGCCGAGCGCGCGCGAGACCGCGTTCTCGAGCACATGGCTGTCGAGCAGCGCCTGGGCGAGCTCGCCGATCGCCTGCTCGCTGCGCGCGCGCAGGCCCTCCTGGTCGTCTCCGTATTCGCTCTCCACGCTCACCCGCGACACCTTAGAGACTCGGCTCCAGAGGCGGCTCGCCGCCGGCCGTAAGGACTTCTTCGCCGCCCCATCCGGGCCGACTGGAATGCTGCGGGGGGATTGGCATGGGAGAGTCGTTGATTAAGGCCATGTTGGGGGGCGGTGCATCGCATTGCATGCCTCCGCACAAGTCAGTAGCTTGGGCATGCTTCATGCTTGGGGAGAGGGTGAACACGGGTAGGGACATGCTCGTGTACGCAGGGAACGGATGCAGAGGCGCCGACGCATGAGACAAAAGCTCGCACTGATCATCGCCTTGGCCGGTTTCGCGGTAGTCACCGCGCTCGGGGTCGGGATGGCCGGCGCCGACCCCTCCACGGGCCTCGGCGAAGGGCAGGCCGCGAACGGGCTGACGACGACTCCGGTGCTTCCCTCCCCGGCCGCCGAAAAACCCGCCTGCGAAAACGGAGTCGACGACGACGAAGACGGGCTCGTCGACCTCGAAGACCCCGACTGCGAATCGGCCACCGACACGAGCGAGGAAGGCGAAGAAGCGGCGAGCGGCGAAACGGGACAGGCGGAAGAAGAAAAGACCACGCCCACCGGAGGCGCCGCGCCCAAGCAGGGCGGCAAGCCGCAGAGCGGCGCCGGTCTGGCCGCCTCCGAAGCGCCCGACGAAACGAGCGCCGCGGGGGTCAAGCGCAACGAGAGCCTCGGCGACGGCAGCGCCAACGGCGGCGTCGGGGCGCCAAGCGCAACCGCCGGCGTCCAGCCGCCGCAGAAGGCGGCCGACGGCGGCTCGCAGTTCGACCGCGGCGGCGCCCCGACCGGCGCCAACCCGAGCACGACGATCGCCCCCTTCGGCCCGGCGCCGATCGGCGTCCCCAACTTCGTCATCGACTCGTTCGAGATCCCGCCCTTCCTGCTGCCGATCTACCAGGCCTGCGGGACCGAGTACGGGATCCCCTGGGAGGTGCTCGCCTCGATCAACAAGATCGAGACCGCCTTCGGCACCAACCTCAACGTCTCCAGCGCCGGCGCCGTCGGCTGGATGCAGTTCCTGCCGTCGACCTGGGCCACCTACGGGGTCGACGCCAACGGCGACGGCCGCAAGGACCCCTACAACCCCGTCGATGCGATCTGCGGCGCCGCCAACTACCTCAAGGCGAGCGGCGGCAGCGGCGACCTCTACAACGCGATCCTCGCCTACAACCACGCCGACTGGTACGTGCAGGAGGTGCTGCTCTACGCCCGCGCTTATGGCAAGCTGCCGACCGACCTCGTCGGCTCGCTGACCGGGCTGACCGAGGGGGCTCACTTCCCGGTCGCCGCCAACGCCCGCTACGCCGACGACATCTCGGCCCGGGCGGCGCTGAGCAAAGCGACGCCGAAGGTGCGCGAGGAATACGGCAACGCCGCCGAGGTGATCTCCTCGTCCCCGACGCGCCGCGGGATCAACATCTTCGCCCGCGAGGGCGCTCCCGTGGTCGCCGTCAACGACGGGGCGATCGTCAAGATGGGCCACTCGAAGCGGCTCGGCCGCTACGTCATCCTGCGCGACGCCTACGGCAACCGCTACATCTACGCCAAGCTCGGCAAGCTCGTGCGCAAGCACCGGCGGGTGGTGATGCCGACCGGCAAGGAGAAGCGGGTGCCGGTCGACAGCCAGAACATCCGCCCGCGCCTCTACGCGCTGCCGGGCCGGGCAAGCGGGAAGGAGCGGGCCGAAGCGAGCAAGAGCGTCGACGGCGCCACCGCCAAGGGCGCCGACGGAACCCTAAAGGTCGGGTCGAAGGTTATAGCCGGGACCGTGCTGGCCGAGATCGGCGGCCCCGAAGACGGCATCGACTCGCACATCAACTTCGCCATCCGGCCGGCCGGCAAGGGAGCCCCGCGAATCGATCCGAAGCCGATCCTCGACGGCTGGAAGCTGCTCGAGGCGACCGCGATCTACCGCGCCAAGGGCAAGAACCCGCTGCGGCCCGACCTCGGCGGCGCCGGCGTGCTGCTGCTCTCCAAGGAGGCGCTCGAGCGGCGGGTGCTGGCCGACGAACACCTGGACATCTACGAGTGCGGGCGCACCGACGTCGCCACCGGCAGGATCGACCGGCGGGTGCTGGCGATGCTCGAGTACCTGGTCTCGAAAGGCTTCTCGCTGACGATCTCCGCGCTCGAGTGCGGGCACAGCTACCTGACCGCCTCGGGCTACGTCTCCGAGCATTCGAGCGGCGACGCGGTCGACATCCCCGTGATCAACGGCGTGCCGGTGACCGGCCACCAGGGCCCCGGGACGCTGACCGACGAGCTGATCCACGCGGTGCTTCAGCTACAGGGCACGATGCACCCCCACCAGGTGATCTCGCTCGAGGACCTGCCCGGCGAAACGAGCTTCGCGCTGCCCGACCACTACGACCACGTCCACGTCGGCTACCGGCCGGCCGGCGGGCCCTTCGGCGAAGAATTCAACGCCCTGCTCAAACCAAAGCAGTGGTCGCGCCTGACCCATAGGCTGGAGGGGATCGAAAACCCGCGGGTGCCGACGGCGCCGTCGGAGTTCTCGCTACCCGACAAGCACAAGGGCAACTGACTCAGAGCTTCGGATTCGTGCAGTTCGAGTTCGCCGGCAGGCTCGGCCTCGCCGACGGTCGCTACCTGGCCCGTGAGGACGACGGCGAGCGCGTGCTGGTGATCGAGACCGCGGGCGCGCCCCCGCCCCCGCGCCGCCGCCGCCGACGACCCAGGCGGGTCGAGGCCGACGCGGGGCCGGCGCCGCTGCCGCTGACCCGGGTCACCGCCGTGCGCGCCCATGAGCCCTTCGACTCGCCGGAGCAGGCGGAGCGCTGGCTGCGCGAGACGCTCGCCGGCGAGGAGCGGACCGACGCGGCGATCGGCGATGCCCTGGCGCTGCTCAACCGCGCGCTGCACGCCCAGGCGGTGGCCGGCGCCGACCCGCGCGGGGCCGAGCTGGACGCCGAGCGGGCCAGCGCGGTGCGGGTCGGCCACGGCAGCGGCAAGGAGGTCGCCGCGGGGCGCTTCTCGGAAGCGCACGAGATCGACCCCCGCGCCCCCGGCTCGCGACGCGCGCAGAGGGCCGAGGAGCTCGGCCCGCAGGAACGCGTCGCCGCCGTGATCGGCGGGCGCGAGCAGCTCGACGCCTGCGAGACGCTGATCCTGCGCGCCCGCGCCGACCTCGACGCGGGCCGCCGCCGCGAGGCGGCCCTACAGCTCCGCGTCGGGCTGGAGGCGCTGCTGGTCGAGCTCGACGGCGCCCTGTCGGATCCAGGGCATGAGGAGGACATGACAACGCTCGAGGCGCGTCGCAACGAGGCCGGCGACGCCGCGAACGCCGCCCTCCGCGGCGATCTCCAACTCGACGAAGAGCGCAACGTCACCGAACTGCTTGAAATCTGCGAGCGAGTCCTCCGCCGCCGCCGCGTGCTGAGAGGCTGACGCAGGGAGCTCCCGAGCCTACCTTGCCGCCTGGGCAGCTTCCGATACGTAGGCCGATTGAAGCTAATTCTCAAGGACCGGTAGCCTTATGCCGACGAGGAGATGAGCGATGCCGGACGATCTCCAACTGCCTGAGCCTGAACCTGCCTGGATTGGGGCAGAGGATCTTCCCGTGGAGTTCGCGAACGTGTTTTCGGGGACCGTGGGTCCAAATGCCGTCTTTGTCAATATCGGATCGATGGTGCCACCGGCCATTGAATCCGAGGAGGATCTCGCGAACCTTCGATTCGTGCCTATCAAGCCGATAGCTCGACTCGCTTTGGCACCGGGTGGACTTGACGATTTGATTCGGACGCTTGAAAATACTCGTGGGCTCTTTCAAGATCTCAAGAGGCTTGAAGAGGAGGGGGAGTAGCTATGGCCGTCAAGGTAACCATGAGCAGAGAATCAATTGTTTGTGCTGGATCATCGGTAACGCCAGCGCTACAGCCGTCCAGGGTCGCGACCAGCCACGGTGAGATGGCGACCCGCGAGGTGCCGCTGTTCATCCCAGCCGACCAGGCTTATTACTGGTCGGCTCAATGGCAGCGCGACGAGGCGGAGTCCCTCGCCAACTTGAAGGCGGGGAACGCGCGAACCTTCAATGACCCGAAGGACGCCATCCGCCATCTGCTTAGTGACGACTAAATGCCGCCGCTCCGCTTCGACCCGTCGTTTAAGCGGCGGTTTCAGAAGAAGGAGTCGGACCTGCAGGCAGCCATCTTGGAGACTGTCGCCAAACTTGGGGAAAACCCCCGCCATCCAAGTCTCCAAACCCATCCGGTGCAGGGAACCAAGAATCCACGAGTCTTTGAGGCATATGTCGATATGAAGAATCGCATCACCTGGCACCGGGAGGATGGCGAAATCGTGCTTCGCAACCACTGCAATCACAGCATTCTCAAACGTCCATAGGAGGGCAAGAGCAAGCTCTCAATCCGCTTTCTACGGCGGTGTTGCCAGGCCACGCGAGGTATGTGGTCCCGAGCGACTTCAGTTCGGCGAGCGAGTGTTGCGCCGCCGACGGGTACTGAGAGGCAACCTCCCTCCTCACCTCAAGAGGCGGCGAGCGACGACATCGTCAAGGAGCGATTCGGCGATCTCGTGGGCTTCGTCGAGGACGATCCCATCGAGCGACGGGACGCCGATCACGGTGAGGCCGGCGGCGCGGGCGGCGGCGACCCCGGTCGGCGAGTCCTCCAGGGCGACGACGTCCGGGCTCGCCTCGACCCCAAGCCGCCGGCACGCCTCCAGATAGGGGTCCGGAGCCGGCTTGGGGGCAGCCACTTCGTGGGCACTGACGACGACGTCGAAGCGGTCGTGAAAGCCGACGATCTCCAGCGAGCGGCGCACGAACGGCAAGGGTGAGTTGGAGACCAGGCCGAGCGGGGTCCCGCGCCGGCGCAGCGCGTGCAGCAGGTCGCGCGCGCCGACCATCGCCTCGACGCCGCGCTCGAGCTCGGCGACCACCAGCTCGTTCAGCTCCTCGATCAGCGCGGTCGCGCACCCGGGCTCCCCGAGGCGGCGCTCGAGGATGCCGCCGGCGATCTCGGCCGAGGTGCCGACGAGCTCGCGCTTGTCGACCGGCGTGAACTCGAGCCCGCGGCGCCGGAACAGGTCGTGCTCGGCCCGCGTCCAGACGGACTCCGTATCGAGCAGGAGGCCGTCGTTGTCGAAGACGACGGCTGTCAGCGGGGACACGTTCACGCGCGGCAGCATAAGCTCATGGCGTGCCCTTCCACGTCGAGATCAGCGGCGGCATCAGACATGCGCGGGCCTTCAACCTCGATCTCGACGAGCTGCGGCGCACGGTGCTCGAGCCGTGGCTGACCGGACGCGCGGTCGAGCTCGGCGAACGGGAGTGGCCGCCGGCGGAGAGCTCGCTGCACGTCCTCGAAGGGCGCCACCTGGACCCGCCCGACCTCTCCTTCGGCCAGGGCTGGGCAAACGCCGAGCGGCTCTGCGAGGACGTCACCCGGCGGGTGCTGGACCAGACCGAGCCGCCGAAGCTGCCCGACGCCTTCGTCGTCGAAGCGGAGCTGCCGGAGGCGGCGGTGGCGGAGATGCTGAGCGGCCGCGAGGCCCGACCGGTCCCACTGGCCGAGGCCGAGAGGAAGATCGACGGCCGCGACCCGGAGGTCGCGGCCGTGATCCTGGTTACGCGCTCCGCTGCGTCTAAGCGCTGACCGGCGCGTCCGGCGCCGAGCCCGCCGCGGCCGCTCCGTCGAAGCGCACCGCGACGCCGCGCGGGACGACCATCACCGGGTAGTTGGCCGCCTCGACGGCGTAATCGCTGGAGGCGCTGAGGGTCACCCGGCCCTGCGGGGACTCCGGCCGCGAACCGACGACGAGGAAGTCGACCGGGCCGCGCTCGAACTTGACGAGGCTGGCGCCGAGCGCCGCGGCGAGGCTGTCGGCGGTCGCCCGGGCCGCCTCGTCGCCCTCGTCGATGACGCCGATCGTGTTGACGCCGACGGCGGGCCGCTCGTGCAGCCCGGCCGGCGCGACGGCGATCGTCGCCGGGCCGCCGAGCAGCAGTTTGTGCGCCGAGATGCCCGGCTTGACCAGACCGGCGGCGGTGCGGTACTCGGAGCCGAAGACGATCACGTCCGCGCCTTCGGCTTCGGCCAGCTCGGAGAGGCCGACGCTGGTGTTCGGGTTGATCACGATGTGACGCGGCATGTCCGGCGTGCCGGCGGCGGCGGCGCCGTGGGCGAGCAGCTCTTCGGCCTCCTTCTGCTCCAGCGATTCGCCGTAGGAATGGCGGACGTAAGCCAGCGAGAGCTCGGCGCCCGCGGTGGCGAGCAGCCGGCCGAGCGCCAGCGCGTCGCGGTCGTTGTCGGTGTCGTCGTAGGAAACGATGATCTTCAGAGCCATTTCGGCGCCTCCTCGCGGGGGTTGTGCGAAGTCTGGAGCCGATGGTGGCACCCGCGTCGCATCAGCACAACTGTTGTTTCTACTTGTTAAGATCAGTTTTGCTTATGTTGAACGCCAACCGCCTCCAGGTCTTCCGCGAGGTGGTCGAGCGCAGCTCCTTCTCCGCGGCCGCCGACGCCCTCTCCTACTCGCAGTCGGCCGTCTCGCAGTCCGTGGCCGCGCTCGAGGAAGAAGTGGCTGCGCAACTGATCGAGCGCAGCCGTGGCGGGGCGCGCCCGACCGCGGCGGGCGCCGCCCTGGCCGGGCATGCGAACGCGATCATGGCGAGCATCGAGACCGCCGAGTCCGAGCTGGCGGCGATCGTCGCCGGGCGCGGCGGGCGCCTGCGCACGGCCTCGTTCCCAAGCGCCGGAGCGACCCTGATGCCGCGGGCGATCGCCGGCTTCCGCGCCTCCCACCCGGGGGTCGAGATCAGCCTCGTCGAGGGCGAGCCGGAGGAGATCGTGCCGCGCCTGCGGGCGGGCGAGCTCGATTTCGCCCTGCTGTACGAGTTCGAGGGCGTCGGCGAGCGGCTCGGCGCCGGGTTGCGCCGCTTCGAGCTGCTCGACGATCCACTCCACCTCGCGCTCGCCTCTGACCACCGTCTGGCGACCCGCGAGCGGGTGCGGCTCGAGGATCTGCGCGAGCAGGACTGGATCCAGACCTCGGCCGCGAGCCCCTGCGCGCGTCACGTCGTCCGCTCCTGTCACGCCGCCGGCTTCGAGCCGCGCGTGTCGTTCGAGAGCGACGACTACCAGACGGCGCAGGGCCTGGTCGCAGCCGGCGTCGGCGTGGCCCTGATTCCCCAGTTGGCGCTCTCCACCGTCCGCGCCGACATCCGCATCCGCCGATTGGAGCCGAGCAGCCCGCTGCGCAAGGTCTTCGCCGCGACCCCGCGCGCGGCGGCGGTGACGCCGGCGGTGGCGACGATGCTCGACGTACTGCGCCAGGCCGCCCTCGGGGAGAGCGCCGAGGGCGGCCTGGGATCGCGAGCGGCGGCTGGGTCAGCCGCCACCTCCTGAAGCGGGCGCCGCGGGGGCCCCGTGCGGGTAGCCCAGCGACGGCACGTCCGACGGGTAGACCTCGTGCCCGTGGACGGCGATGTCGCCCGTCTCCATGTCTTCCTCCGTCATCCGCAACGGCACGAAGATGCTGACGATTTTCAGCAGGATGTAGGTCATGATCGCCGAGAAGACGATCACCCAGAGCGCGGTCAGCAACTGCCACTTGAACAGCTCCAGACCGCCGCCGGAGATCAGGCCTTCGTGTTCGCCGCCCATCGCCACGTTGGCGAAGATGCCGACGAGGAGGCCGCCGCAGACACCGGCGAAGCCGTGCGTATAGACGACGCCCAAGGTGTCGTCGACGTTGCGGAACGGCGCCGTGCGGCTCAGGTAGTTGAGCGCCAGGTAGACGATCGCGCCGGAGACGACACCGATGACGATCGCGCCCCAGCCATTGACGAAGCCGGCGCCGGGGGTGATCGCGACGAGGCCGACGATCATTCCGTTGACGCTGCTGATCAAGCTCGGCTTGCGCCCGGTCAGATAGTCCATCGCGACCCAGACGAGGAAGGCGACCGCGGTGCAGAGGTTGGTGTTGAGCACCGAGGCGGAGGCGACTTCGCCGGCGCTGTACCAGTCACCGCCGTTGAAGCCGTTCCAGCCCATCCACAGCAAACCGGCGCCGACGGCGACCATCGCCAGGTTGTTCGGCGCGTCGACCTCGCGGTCGCGCTGGAGGCGCGGCCCAATCACGGCCGCGGCGACGAAGCCGGAGACGCCCGCGGCGAGATGGATCACGTAACCGCCGGAGTAGTCGACGGCGCCGTGCTGGGCGAAGAAACCGCCGCCCCAGATCAGGAAGGCGTTGATCGTGTAGCAGAACAGGGTCCAGAGGGCGACGAACGGAATCCACGCCTTGAAGTTGATCCGGCCGAGCACGGAGCCCAGCATCAGGATCGGCGTGATCGCCGCGAAGACGATCTGGAAATACGCGAGCGTCGACTGCGGGAAGAGGAATTCTTCTTCCGCCAGCTCGGGGATATGCGCCTGTCCCAGTAATTCGCTGCTGCTCAGGATCGATCCGGGCTTACCCCAGAAATTCCCGAAGAAGCCGCTGTCGCTGATGTGGATCGGCTCGCCGAAGCCCATCTTGAAGCCGACGAGCACCCAGAGGATGAGCACGATCGCGAAGGCGACGAAGGCCATCATCATCGAGTTCACCGACCAGCGTTTCTGCATCACGCCGCCGTAGAGCACGACCAGTCCCGGAACGCTCATCAACCCGACTAACGTCGCGGCGGTGAGCTGCCATGAGTTGGCGCCTTCGCTCAGCCATTCCATCGATCCACTGTGTCCTTTCTGATTCTGGGGAAGCCCGCGGTCGCGGCCGGCGCTGTTCCCCAACGCACGCCGGCACGGCCAGTGGCATGTGTGACCCGATAACCCTGCCTCGCGCGCGTCGCCGTCAGTACCGCCACACGTCCAAAGATCGAGGCGGAGAGTTCTCCACGATGTCGGGATCTACGCCTGCCGGCGTCGGTTACGCTCTTCCCGGCAATGCCCCTTGAAGGACACTACGAGCGGCAGAACACGCCTCTCTACAAGCTCAGCCCGCGCGAGATCAAGGCCGCCCTGGCGACGCTCGTGGTGACCGTCGTGGCGATGGTCGCGATCGTCGTCGCCACCGCCGGCGACAGCAACCCGCCGACCCCCAGGGGCTGCATCAGGGCCGAAGTCGCAGGCGTGGTCGGCGCCGAAACGATCAGCGGCTGCGGCGCCGAGGCGGTGGCCAAATGCGAACACGCGGCGCTCTACGACAGCCCGCGGGCGCACGGCGTCGTCGCCGAGTGCGAACGGCAGGGGATCAAATTCTGAGCAGCGGCGCCTGAGCTGGGGCGCCGGCGTCAGGTGAGCGCTGCGAGCAGGGCGTCGAGCTCCTCATCGACCTCGCCGTCGAGCTTGAGCACGGCGTCGCCGTCGTAGGGCGTGGCGCTCTTGGTCACGATCGCCAGCCTGCCCCCCGCGGCGAGGGTCAGCTCGGGCAGGCCGGCCACCGGGTGGACGACCAGCGAGCTGCCGACGCAGAGCATCAGATCGGCTTCCGCGGCGAGCTCCTGGGCGCGCCGCATCGCCGCTTCGGGCAGCAGCTCGCCGAAGAGGACGACGTCCGGTTTGACCGCGCCGCCGCAGCAGGCGCAGATCGCGACGCCATCCGCGTCGAAGAGAGAGTCGACCTGATCGACGTCGTAAGAGGCGGTGCAGGCCCGGCAGGTCGAGGTCTCGATCGAGCCGTGCACCTCGACCACGTTGCGCGAGCCGGCGGCGCGGTGCAGGCGGTCGATGTTCTGCGTGATCACGCCCGCCAGCAGACCGCGCCGCTCGAGCTCGGCGAGCGCCTCGTGGGCGCGGTTCGGCCGTTTGTCGCCGAGCGCGGCGAAGCGCGGCCGGTAGTAGGACCAGAAGCGGGCCGGGTCGCGCTCGAAGACGTCGATGTGGGCGACCTCCATCGGGTCGACGTTCGCCCACAGCCCGCTCTCCGGCGTGCGGAAGTCCGGAATCCCCGACGGCACCGACACTCCGGCCCCGGTCAGCGCAACCGTGCACCGCGACGAGCGCACCAGCCCCGCCAGCCCCGCCGCCGACGGGCCGAAAATACGCCTATCAGGCGTATTTTCGGCCCGTCGGCGGTCTGTTGTCGT
>CAVSGL010000006.1:0-149232 GCA_963727465.1 uncultured Solirubrobacterales bacterium
CCGCTGGCCGAGCTCAGCGACGGCAGCTTCGTCGCCCTCGACGCCCACATGGAGATGGAGAACGAGGCGGTCGGCCGGCAGAAGGGGCTGCTGCGCAAGCAGCTCGAGATCGCCGAGGACGACACGCGCGACACCTACGAGCCTTCCGGCTTCGAGCGCAACGTCGCCGCGATCGACGCCGCCGACCACCGCGGCGTGATCCAGGGCAAGGACCACGGCTTCGAGGGCAACCTCGGCCTCGTGATCGGCGCCGGCGGCGGCTCGCTGACGCTGACCGACGCGGTCCGCAGCCAGGGCGGCAAGCCCGCCAACTACTCGGAGATCGGCGGCAACCCGTCGGTCGCCAAGGCCTGCGGCCTGGCCAAGCAGGTGCTGGAAAAGGACGGCGTCGAGAAGATCGCCGTGATGATGTCGATCGTCTCCAACACCCGCGTCGACATCGTCGCCCGCGGCGTGATCAAGGCCTGTCTCGAGCTCGGCAAGGACCCCGGCGAGACGATCGCGATCTTCCGCATCCCGGGCGCCTGGGAGGAGGAGGGCTTCAAGATCCTCGACAGGTACGGGGTCGAGTACTGCGACCGCTCGGTCTCGATGTGGGAGGCCGCCGGGCGCGCGGTCGAGAAGATCCAGGGAGCGGCGGTCTGATGAGCATCCTGCTGAGCAAGGAGACGACCTTCATCGTCCAGGGGATCACCGGGCGCGAGGCGGTCAACCTGACCAAGGAGTGCCTCGACTACGGCTCGAAGATCGTCGGCGGCGTCACCCCCGGCCGCAAGGGCCGCGAGGTCCACGGCGTGCCGGTCTTCGACACGGTCGAGCAGGCGGTCGCCGACCACGGCGCGCCGATCGACGGCTCCGTGATCACCGTCCCCCCCGCTTTCACCAAGGACGCCGCCCTCGAGGCGATCGAGAACGGCATCGAGCTGATCGTGATCGTCACCGAGCGGATCCCGCGCGGCGACGTCGCCGAGATGGTCGAGTTGGCCGGGATGCGCGGCGCGCGGATCATCGGCCCCAACTGCCTCGGCCTGATCGTGCCCGAGGTCTGCAAGATGGGCGGCATCGGCGGCCCGGCCAAAGACGCGGCCAAGGCCTACGCCCCCGGCCCGGTCGGCGTGATGAGCCGCTCCGGCGGGATGACCACCGAGATCTCCTCCTCGCTGACCCAGGCCGGGCTCGGCGTCTCCACCGCGGTCTCGATCGGCGGCGACGCGATCATCGGCTCGACCTACGCCGAGCTGATGCCCTACTTCGAGGCCGACGAGCAGACGCAGGCGATCGTGATCTACACCGAGCCCGGCGGTCGCATGGAGGCGCAGCTGGCCGAGTGGGTCGCCGAGCACGACTCGCGCCTGCCGATCGTCGCCTTCATGGCCGGCAAGTTCATGGACGACGAGGAGATGAAGGGAATGAGCTTCGGCCACGCCGGCACGATCGTCGAGGGCAAGGAGGACACCGCGACGGAGAAGATCGCGCGGCTCGAAGCCGCCGGCATCCGCGTGGTCGAGCGCATCGACGAGATCCCCGACGCGGTCAAGCAGAAGCTGGAGGTGGCCGCCTGATGGCCGAGACGCTGGACAAGGTCTTCATCGACGTCGAGGTCGACGCCTCGGTCGCCGGCGACGCCGAGCTGGCGAAGAAGCTGGAGGAAGTCTGCCCCGTCGACATCTTCTCGGCGACCGATGCCGGCGTCGAGATCGTCGCCGCCAACCTCGACGAGTGCGTCCTCTGCGACCTCTGCGTCGGGGCCGCCCCCGACGGCGCCGTGCGCGTCGTCAAGCTCTACGAGAGCTAGCCACTGCGCGTCATCACGATGCGTCTTCGGCCTTTCCGCCCGGGAACAGCGATTTCGTTATGACCACGACGACGCTGACAATCTGGACAAACGTCGCGGTCAGCCAAACCTGGACGACCCCATCGGGCGGCGCCCAATCGAAGCCCTTCCAGCTGTAGATCATGAATCCCGCGTTCACGACGATTAGCTGTTCCAGGTCGTCGCCCTCGAGCTTCTCCTTCCGCGATGGAGGCAACTTCTCGACCGGCGTCGCATCCGTCAGCCCGATGTTCTGGAGCAGGTCGCCAAACGCGCCTGAGCCCCTCGCCGGATTTGGGTCGCTCATGGGTCAGCGATATAGGCCCAGGTTCTTGAGCCTGTTCACCATCGCTGCTTCGGAGACGCCGAACGTGCGACACATTTCCCGCTCGTGCATTCCAATCCCGTTGAGACGGCGCACCTCCTTCTCTGGCATGAGCAGTGCCGCCGCGAACGAGTTTGCAAACAACTCACCTTCGTCGACCCCCATTGAAGCGGTGCCATCCCGGTAGTCGACGTATTCGAAGCTGTCCTCGTTGATCCGCTTGACGGCGTGTCCAATCTCGTGGGCACAGGTAAAACGCTGGCGGTTCGGATGGTCTGTCGTGTTCAGGTAGATATGGGCCGGGCTTCCTTCACGCTTTTCGATTGCCCCGGCTACGTCTGGATCGAGGTAGGCATCTGAGACCTCCATGCCCATCTTGCGAGCAACTACAGCCGGGTCCACCGGGATGGCGTCGCCCCAGTTCTCCGCAAGAGTTTTCTGTGCGGCCTCGGCCGCTTCGGTTCTCAGATCCGGCATGTCCATCCCCCTTTCAAGAGCAAAGTAGTCGTCGCCGACTGGACAGAGGGTAGCGCCCCTGTCGGCGGACCGAAATCTTTAGGCTTCGGCGTCGAAAAGACCTGCACCGAATGCTCCGCTCGATCGTCGCGCGAGGAGAACGGTGCCGCAACGTGGTCCCGGTGACCGCCCCTCGACGAGCGGTAGCTCAGCGGACCCCTTCTTCCGCTTCTCCTCCGGATTCGGGTTCCACTCCTCGGCCCGCCGCGTAATCGACCCTGCTGGACGACCGGCGCTTGCAGCGGCCGACGTAGTACTTCACGCACTTGCCATCCCTGCGACACCCTTCCTGTGCGAATTCCTTCGTCGCGTGCTTGGCCTGGCCGTAGGGCAGGAACCACTTGAACCCCTGAGCCACCCCGACCAGACACACGAACGCAGCGAGAGCTAGCGTTGGCGGGGTGCGCTTCCCCGCGCCGATAGCCGCCGCGCTGCTCTGCCTCGCCGTCGCCGCGATCGGTGGCTGCTCAGCGGGATCGCAGGCCTCGCAGGGACCGGCGACCTCCCGTCCCGCGAGCCCCCGCGTCGCGCTGATCGTGCTCGAGAACCGCGAGTTCGACGAAGTGATCGGCAACCCGGAAGCCCCGTTCCTCAACGGCCTCGCCCGCCGCGGCACGCTCGCGACGCGCTACTACGCGGTCGCCCACCCGTCGCTGCCCAACTACCTGGCGCTGCTCGGCGGCTCGACCTTCGGCGTCGACGAGAACTGCACCGGGTGCTCGATCGGCGGCGACAACCTGGCCGCGCAGCTGTCCCGGGCGAACGTCTCCTGGCGCGCCTACATGGAGGGGCTGCCGCGCCCCTGTTTCCGAGGGGCGAGCCACGGCAGGTACGTCAAACGCCACAACCCCTTCATGTACTTCCGCTCGATCGCCGCGCGCGGGGACCGCTGCCGCCACGTCGTGCCGGCGACCGCCCTCGACCGAGACCTGCGCGACGACTCGCTCCCGGCCTTCTCCTGGTTGACCCCCGACCTCTGCCACGACGGGCACGACTGCGATCTGCGGACCGCCGATCGCCGGCTCGCGCGGCTCGTCCCCAGGATCACCCGCAAGCTCGGCCCGCGGGGCTTCCTCGTCGTCACCTTCGACGAGGGAACCGGCGACGCCGGCTGCTGCGGGACCCCCGGCGGCGGCAGGGTGGCGACGATCCTCGCCGGGCCCCGGGCCCGCCGCGGCGCCGTCGTCAGCCGGCGGCTCGATCACTACGGGCTGCTGGCGACGATCGAGCACGCCCTCGGCGTCCCCCTCCTGCGCCCCGCGCGCGGGGCGCCGACCCTGGCCGGCGCCCTCGACGAGCGGTAGCTCAGCGCTCGGTCACGCCTCGCTGGAGACCGAAGGGGTGGCCCGGGCGGGCCACCCCTTCTCGCCGACTACCTGTCCGGCGTGCTTTCGCCGGCTTCAGCGCCTGCCGCGCCGGTGGCCGCGCACGATGAGCTTGCGCCTGACCGGGCCGGCGCCGCCGGCGCGGCGCACGCGGAAGACGAGCCTGTAGGCGCCGCGGGCGCGGCGCCTCGCGTGCACCCCGATCCTGGCGATGCGCCTGCCGCCCGGGGCGATCGCCGCGAGCCTGCGGCACCGCGGCGTCCTCAGCGCCCTGCGCTGCCTGCGGGGCACCCTGACGCAGACGCGGGCGCCGCGCGCCGTCGTGCCGCCCACGTTGCGGACGATCGCCCTGAACCTCGTCGTCCTGCCGGCCCTCGTGTGGCCCCTGCGGGGCCGCACCCTGAGGACGAGGTCGGGCGGCGTCGTCACCGGCTGGGGCGCCGGCGCCACCCTGAACGCCGCGCTGGACTGGGTCGCGGAGCCCTCGTGGTTGGCAGCCGTCACCGAGCAGACGTAGTCGCCGCTGTTCGAGGCCAGGACGAGGCTCGAGTTCGCCCCCGCGATCGGGGCGCCGTTGAGCGTCCACTGGTACGAGTAGCTCGCCGGGGCCTGGTAGAGGAAGGCGCCGGCGAGATCGGGGGCCCAGGAGCCCTGCGAGCAGCCGAGCACCGAGCCGGGATCGGAGCCACCGCTGACCTGCGGGGCGCCGGTACCGCCCGGGGACTTGAGGATCACCGGGTCCTGCGGGCCGTCCACAGGCGCCGTCGCGATGTTCAGGCCGCCGCCCCCGGAGCCGTTGAGGGCGGCAAAGCCGAAGGCGCCCACAGGTTCGGTTCCGTTTTGGTAATTGCCCCAGAGGATCCTGCCGACAGCAGGGTCGAGGGCCGCGCCGTATGGATCTTCGAACACAGCGCCGGCGACATTCAGGTCGCCGCCACTCCCGCCGCCGAGGCTGGCGTACGAAATCGATTCGCTGTTGAGCCAGTAGATCCGTCCAGCGCTCCTGTCGATGACGAGCCCGTTGTCGTTCGGTTCGCTGGCCCCGCTGACGTCGAGGTCGCCCCCGCCACCGCTGTTGTCCAGGTTGGCGTAGGAGATCAGGTTCGGCGTGGTGCCGAAATTGGTCCAGTAGACCCTGCCGCCCATCGGATCGATCGCAAGCCGATAGGGCGAGGAAAGGGTCGCGCCGGCGGTGTTGAGCATGCCGCCGGCGCTGCCGTCGAGCCTCGCCCAGGCGATCGAGCCTTCGGCTGCGCCATTGCCTTCGGTGTTCACCCAGTAGACGATCCTCGTCGCCGGATCCACCGCGATCCCCTCGGGCTGTTCAATCGGCGCGCCCGGCGCACTCAGAGTGCCGGCTCCGCTTCCATCCAGGTTGACCCAGACGATCGAATCGTTGCCGCTGGATGCGACGTAGAGGCGGCCGGTGACCGAGTCGTAGGACAAGCCTTCGGCTTCTTCGATCGGCGCTCCGGCCGTGTTGAGTTCGCCGCCGCCGGTGCCGTCCACGTTGGCATAGGCGATCGAGTTGCCGTCGTAGTTGTTCCAGTAGATCGTTTCCTGGGCCTGCGCCGGCAGCGCCCAGAGAAGCGCGGCGGCCAGGGCCACCGCGCCCGTCGCGAACAGGGTTCGCACTCTCATAAGATCCTCCTCGCAAAGGTCAGGCAAGTTTCGAAAGCTTCAGCAGGCTACACCGGAACCAGGCGGCGAACGTCAACCGGCTCAACGGGTGTGCGACGCGTCACAGTGACCTTGACATCGATCGGTGTCTTGTTATCTTGTCACCGATCCATGTAGCGGCGGGAGGCCTCTGCCCCTGCACGCGCTTCGCCCACTTCCCTAAATCGAAAGGCATCGACGTTGACTGACGGTCCCCGTCGTGTCGCCATCGTCGGCGGCAATCGGATTCCCTTCGCGCGCTCCAACTCGGTCTACTCGCGCGCCTCCAACCAGGACATGCTCACCGCTGCCCTCGACGGGCTGATCGAGCGCTTCTCGCTCGGCGGCGAGGCGATCGGCGAGGTCGCCGGGGGCGCCGTGCTCAAGCACTCGCGCGACCGCGACCTGACCCGCGAGAGCGTGCTCGGCACGCGGCTGGCGCCGGAGACGCCCGCCTATGACGTGCAGCAGGCCTGCGGCACCGGCCTCGAGACGACGATCCTCGTCGCCAACAAGATCGCCCTCGGCCAGATCGACTCCGGCATCGCCTGCGGCGCCGACACCACCTCCGACGCGCCGATCGGCCTCAACGAGGACCTGCGCGAGCTGCTGCTCGACGCCAACCGGGAGAAGTCGACGCCCGGGCGGCTGAAGCAGCTGACCCGCCTGCGCCCCGGCCACGTCGTGCCCTCGATCCCGCGCAACGAGGAGCCGCGCACCGGCCTCTCGATGGGCGAGCACTGCGCCGTGATGGCGGCCGAGTGGGAAGTCCCGCGCGCCGAGCAGGACGAGCTCGCGGTGAGCAGCCACCACAACCTCGCCGCCGCCTACGAGCGCGGCTTCATGGACGACCTCGTCAACCCCTACCTCGGCCTCGAGCGCGACCAGAACCTGCGCCCCGACTCCTCGCCGGAGAAGCTGGCCAAGCTCGGCCCGGTCTTCGGCGGCGAGGACGGGACGATGACCGCCGCCAACTCGACCCCGCTCTCCGACGGCGCCTCGGCGGTGCTGCTGGCGAGCGAGGATTGGGCGCGCGAGCGCGGCCTGCCGATCCTCGCCTGGTTCGTCGACGGCCAGACCGCGGCGATCGACCACGTGCACAAGCGCGAGGGGCTGCTGATGGCGCCGGCCTACGCGATGCCGCGCATGCTCGACCGCAACGACCTGAAGCTTCAGGACTTCGACCTCTACGAGATCCACGAGGCCTTCGCCGCCCAGGTGCTCTGCACCCTGCGCGCCTGGGAGGACGAGCGCTTCTGCCGCGAGCGGCTCGGCCGCGACGAGCCGCTGGGCGCGATCGAGCGCGAGAAGCTCAACGTCAACGGCGGCTCGCTCGCCGCCGGCCACCCATTCGCCGCGACCGGCGGGCGGATCGTCGCCTCGCTGGCCAAGGAGCTGCACGAGCGCGGCAGCGGCCGCGGCGCGGTCAGCATCTGCGCCGCCGCCGGCCAGGGAGTCGTGGCGATCCTCGAGGCCGCAGGAAAGGACGGGAAATGAGCGACCTCTACGCACAGCTCGTCAACTCGCCGCCGGGCAAGCTGATCGCCCCGCGCATCGGCCTGCCCCGCCCGGTCGAGCTGCGACGCCACGTCGCCGGCGAGCCCGACGCGCCCGGCGCCGTGCTCAGCGGCGGCGCCCCCGGCGGCCGCCTCGGCAAGCAGCTCGAGCGGATCCTGGCCGAGCTCGGCGCGCCGCCGCCGCAGAAATCCGCGAGCCCGGTCGACGCCCTGGTCTTCGACGCCACCGGCATCTCCGACTCGACCGAGCTGGTCGAGCTCCAGCGCTTCTTCCACCCCAACGTGAAGCGGGTCGAGCGCTCGGGCCGCGTCGTCGTGTTCGGCACGCCGCCCGCCGGCCTGCCGCCCCGCGCCGCCACCGCGCAGCGCGCCCTCGAGGGCTTCACCCGCTCGCTCGGCAAGGAGATCGGCCGCGGCATCGCCGTGCAGCTCGTCTACGTCGCGGCGGGCGCCGAGGAGCAGATCGACTCGACCGTGCGCTTCCTGCTCTCCCCCCGCTCGGCCTACGTCTCCGGCCAGGTTATCCGCATCGGTCCGGCGGTCGCCGCGGCGCCGACGCCGGAATGGCGCCAGCCACTCGACGGCGTGCGGGCGCTCGTCACCGGCGCCTCGCGCGGCATCGGCGAGGCGATCGCCACGGTGCTGCACCGCGACGGCGCCGAGCTCGTGCTGCTCGACGTGCCGGCGCTCGCGGACGACCTGGCGCAGGTCGCGGAGCGGCTCGAGGCGGAGACGATCGAGCTCGACATCACCGACGACGACGCGCCGGCGGCAATCGCCACACGGCTCTCCGACGGCGTCGACGTCGTCGTCCACAACGCCGGCGTCACCCGCGACCGCACGATCGCGAAGATGCCCGAAGAGCGCTGGAGCTCGCTGCTGGAGATCAACCTCTCCAGCGAGGAGCGGATCGACGACGAGCTCCTGCACAGGAACCTGCTGCGCCGCAACGGCCGCATCGTCTGCGTCTCCTCGATGAGCGGCATCGCCGGCAACTCCGGCCAGACCAACTACGCGACCTCGAAGGCGGGCGTGATCGGCATGGTCGAAGCGCTCGCCCCCGAGCTGGCCGAGCGCGGAGCGACGATCAACGCCGTCGCGCCCGGCTTCATCGAGACGCAGATGACCGACGCGATGCCGATCCCCGTGCGCGAAGCCGGACGGCGGATGAACAGCATGTCGCAGGGCGGCCTTCCGGTCGACGTCGCCGAGACGATCGCCTGGTTCGCCTGCCCGGCCTCGGCCGGCGTCAACGGCAACGTCGTCCGCGTCTGCGGCCAGAGCCTGCTGGGGGCCTGATGACGACGCGGACGCTCGACAGCCCGCCCAGCATCCTGCCGCTCTACGCGCGCGCCGCGGCGCCGCTGATCCCCGGGGCCTCGCTGCTGCCCTTCGTCCCCGGCCGCGGCGACGAGGTGCCCGACACCGAGCTCGTGCTCGAGGATGTGTGCCCCGACCCCGACGAGGTCGCCGCCTACGCCCGCGTCTGCGGCTTCACGCTGCGCGACGCGCTGCCGCCCACCTACCCGCACGTGCTCGCCTTTCCCCTGCACATGGCGGTGATGGCCGACGGCAGCTTTCCCTTCGGCGCGGTCGGCCTCGTCCACGTCGAGAACCGCATCGTCCAGCACCGGCCGCTCGGCCTCGGCGAGCAGCTGAAGCTGAGCGTGCGCCCGACCGAGCTGCGCCCGCACCGGCGCGGCCAGACGTTCAGCCTCGTCACCGAGATCTGGACCGGCCGCCAGAAGGCCTGGCAGTCCGAGAGCACCTTCCTCCACCGCGGCAAGCCCGCCGACGGGCCGGAAATACGCCCATATGGAGGGAAATCGGCCCATCGGCCGCAGGAGGGGTTGACGGTGAGCGCCAAGTGGCGGCTCGGGGGTGACCTGGGGCGGCGGTATGCGGGGGTGTCGGGAGACCGGAATCCGATTCATATGCACTCGCTGACGGCGCGGCCGCTCGGCTTTCCGGGGGCGATCGCGCATGGGATGTGGACCAAGGCGCGCTGCCTGGCGGCGCTCGCCAGCCGGCTGCCGGACGCCTTCGCGGTCGAGGTCGGCTTCCGCAAGCCGATCGGCCTGCCCGGCAGCGTCGAGTTCCTCTGCGACGCCGGCGGGCCGGAGATCCACTTCGCCGTGCGCGACGCGAAGCGCCACACCCCCCACCTCGACGGCCGCGTGAAGCCGGTCGAGCCGAAGTCTTCACCCACCAAACCCAGCGGGAGGAAATCCAAGTGAACGGAAACGGCAACGGAGCGAGCGTCGCCGAGCGCAGCATGGGCATCGGCCTGCGGGCGCTCAACTGGCTCGCCGGCTCGGACCTGCTCGACCGCATACGCGTGCGCAAGCAGGTCGAGCGGGCGCTCTTCCAGGGCACCAAGGGCGGCTTCCGCACGGCGACCGCCGCCAGCCGCGCCTTCAAGGCGACCCAGACGCTGGGCAAACCGGCGCGCCAGTCGGCGGGCAAGCCGCGCAGCCTCTTCGACGTCACGCCGGACGACGAGCAGCAGATGTTCCAGGAGGCGGTGCGCGATTTCGCCGAGGCCAAGGTGCGGCCCGCCGCCCAGGAGGCCGACGAGGCACGCGCGGTCCCGGCCGAGCTGCTCGCCCAGACGAGCGAGCTCGGCGTCAACATGCTCGGCATCCCGGAGGAGCTCGGCGGCGTGATGCAGGAGCAGGCGGCGACGACCAGCGCCCTGGTCGGCGAGGCGCTCGCCCACGGCGACATGGGGATCGCCTACGCGGCGCTGGCGCCCGGCGCGGTCGCGACCGCGATCGGCCACTGGGGCAGCGCCGAGCAGGAGGCCACCTACCTGCCGGCCTTCGCCGGCGAGGAGGCGCTGGCCGCGGCGCTTGCCCTGCTCGAGCCGCGCCCCCTCTTCGACCCACTGCGCCTGGAGACCACTGCGCGCCGCGACGGCGAGGACTGGGTGCTCGACGGCGTCAAGTCGCTCGTCGCCCGCGCAACCGAGTGCGAGCTCTTCCTCGTCGCCGCCGAGGCGGAGGGCCTCGGCCCGGCGCTGTTCGCGATCGAGTCCGGCGGCAAGGGCCTGACCGTCCGCGACGAGCCGGCGATGGGCCTGCGGCCCGCCGCCACCGGCCGCCTACAGCTCGAGGACGTGCGCCTGCCCGGCGCGGCCCTGCTCGGCGAGGGCAGGCGCGAGGACTACATCGAGTGCGTGCAGCGGGCGCGGATCGCCTGGTCGGCGCTCGCCGTCGGCGCCGCGCAGGCGGTGCTCGACTACGTCATCCCCTACGTCAACGAGCGCACCGCCTTCGGCGAACCGATCTCCAACCGCCAGGCCGTCGCCTTCGGCGTCTCCGACATCGGCATCGAGTCGAACGGGATGCGGCTCGCGGTCTACCGCGCGGCCAGCCGCGCCGACCAGGGCCAGGACTTCCAGCGCGAGGCGGCGCTGGCGCGCAAGCTCTGCGCCGCCAAGGGGATGGAGATCGGCTCCGAAGGAGTGCAGCTGCTCGGCGGCCACGGCTTCGTCAAGGAGCACCCGGTCGAGCGCTGGTACAGAGACCTGCGAGCGGCGGGCGTGATGGAGGGCGCCCTGCTCGTCTAGCCGCCGGCCGCGAGCGAAAGGCAACCATGATCAATCTCGAGATACCGAAGAAGTTCAAGCCACTGGCCAGCCAGGCCAACCAGGTCGCGACCGAGGTCTTCCGTCCGATCTCGCGCAAGTACGACGAGGCCGAGCACTCCTACCCGAAGGAGCTCGACATGCTCGCCTCGCTGATCGACGGGATGAACGAGGGCTCCGACATCGGCGGGGCCGGCGCCGCCGGCGTGCGCCGCGACTCCAACGGCGACGGCGCCGAGGGCAACCGCAACGGCTCCAACCTCTCCACCGTGCTCGGCATCGTCGAGCTCTGCTGGGGCGACGTCGGGCTGCTGCTCTCGATGCCGCGGCAGGGCCTCGGCAACTCGGCGATCGCCTCGGTCGCCAGCGAGGAGCAGCTCGAGCGCTACGGCGGCAGGTGGGCGGCGATGGCGATCACCGAGCCGGAGGCCGGCTCGGACTCGGCCGCGATCCGCACCACGGCGAAGCTCGACGGCGACGAGTACGTGCTCAACGGCGAGAAGATCTTCGTCACCTCGGGCGACCGCGCCGACCTGATCGTCGTCTGGGCCTCGCTCGACCCGTCGAAGGGGCGGGCGGCGATCAAGTCGTTCATCGTCGAGCGCGACAACCCGGGCCTCAAGCTCGACCGGCTCGAGCACAAGCTCGGCATCCGCGCCTCCGACACCGCCAACTTCACGCTGCAGGACTGCCGCGTGCCGAAGGAGGCGCTGCTCGGCTCGCCGGAGATCGACACCAAGCAGGGCTTCGGCGGGGCGATGCAGACCTTCGACAACACGCGGCCGCTGGTCGCGGCGATGGCGGTCGGCGTCACCCGCGCGGCGCTGGAGCGGGCGCGCGAGCTGCTCGCCGAGGCCGGGGTCGAGATCGAGTACGCGACGCCGGCGCTGAATCAGCCGACCGCGGTCTCGCGCTACCTCGAGATGGAGGCCGACTACGAGGCGGCGCGGCTGCTGACCATGCAGGCGGCATGGATGGCCGACAACTCGAAGCCCAACTCGCTGGAGGCCTCGATGGCGAAGGCGAAGGCGGGGCGCACCTGCGTCGACGTGACGCTCGGCTGCGTCGAGCTCTGCGGCGCCGCCGGCTACGGCGAGGACGAGCTGCTGGAGAAGTGGGCGCGCGACGCGAAGATCCTCGACATCTTCGAGGGCACGCAGCAGATCCAGTTGCTGATCGTCGCCCGCCAGCTGCTCGGCAAGAGCTCGGCGGAACTGCGCTAGGGCGGGCCCTCAGGCGGGGGCGGGCTGCCCGGCGGAGGCGAGGGTTTCCTCGCGCAGCCTGTCGGGCAGCACGATCAGCTCCCGCAGCCGCTCGAGCGCGGCCCTGTCGCCCTCGATCTCGATGCGCTCATACGCGGGCTCGCCGACCACGAGAGCGGCGAGGATCGCGACGGGCTCGCCAGCGAGGGTGAAATCCGGGTTCCCGGGCTCGCCGCGGGCGGCGGAGACCCAGCCGTCCTCGATCCGCAGCGCGTAGGCCTGGCCGCCGCTGCGCAGCCCGATCGTCATCCGCTCCTGCGGCGGCGGCTGGACGATCACGCGGACCCCGTTGGCCAGCGAGTTCGGCGGCAGGCCGGCGATTTCCTCGACGCTGCCGAAGTGCATCCCCCAGCGGCCCAGCTCGAGCATCGGCCGGTCGAGCTCGCGGCCGACCTCGGTCAGCTCGTAGACGACGCCGCTGGCGGGCGGGTCGAGCTGGCGCCGGCGGACGATGCCGTGCCGCTCGAGGTCGCGCAGGCGCTTGGTGAGGATGTCGGTCGGCGCGTTGCCGACGTTGCGGACCAGGTCGGAGAAGCGCAGCGGGCCGAGCAGCAGCTCGCGCACGATCAGCAGCGACCAGCGCTCGCCGATCCGGTCGAGCGCGCTGGCGAGGCTGCACGCCTGGTCGTATTCGCGACGTCCCATGATCACGATGGTAGCGATGGTAACAACGTTAATTTGTTTTTCAAAGTAGTTGCTTGGAGAGTTGGTAGGGTCCCGGTGTGATCTCACGTCCCACCGCGTTCGGTCGTTCCCTCCCCCGATGACCCGGATCGCCGACCTCACCTGGAGGCACCCGAAGCGGGTGCTCGCCGCCGTCGCGGCATTCGCCGTCCTCGCGGTCGCCGTCGGCCACGACGTCGAGCACCACCTCAAGGCGGCCGGCTTCGCCGACTCGGCCTCCGAGAGCGAGCGGGCGACGGTCCTCCTGCGCGACTCGCTCGGCTACAACCCCAACCCGGCGATAGTGCTCGTCGTCCGCAACCCCGGCGGCGGCCGGCTCGACCTGAACAGCCCGGCGCTGCGGCGCGAAGCCGCCCGCCTCAGCGCCGGCATGGCGCGGGTGAAGTACATCGGCCGCGTCGTCGACCCGCTGCGCAACCGGCGCGCCGCGGCCGAGCTGGTCGCCCGCGACGGCCGCTCGATCGCGATCGTCGCCTACCTCTCGACCACCGACATCGAGGACGCCGGCGGCTACGCGGCCGAAGGGGTCGAGCCGCTGCTCGCCTCGAGCTCCTTCGACGTGCGCATGGGCGGCTTCGCGCCGGGCTTCAACGAGACCAACGACCAGACCCGCGCGGACCTGACCAAGGCCGAGCTGATCGCCTTCCCGATCCTCGCCCTGCTATTGCTCTTCGTCTTCCGCGGCGTCGTCGCCGCGGCGATCCCGCTGCTGCTCGGGGTCGTCTCGATCGTCGGCACGCTGCTCGTGCTGCGGCTGATGGCGAGCTTCGTCGACACCTCGCTGTTCGCGCTCAACATCGCCACCGGGCTGAGCCTCGGCCTGGCGGTCGACTACGCCCTGCTTCTGGTCTCGCGCTACCGCGAGGAGATAGGTGCTGGCGGTGCGTCGCGGGAGGCGCACCGCCGCACCGTTCTCACCGCCGGCCGCACCGCCGTCTTCTCCGGCGTCACGGTCGCCGCCGCGCTGGCCGCGCTCGTCTTCATGCCGCAGCGCTTCCTCTACTCGATGGCGGTCGCCGGCGCCTCGGTCGCGATCCTCTCCTCGCTGATCGCGATCCTCGTCGTCCCCTCGCTGCTGGCGCTGCTCGGGCCGCGCATCGACGCGCTCTCGATCCGCCGCGGAGCGGCCGTCTCCGACACCTCCGACGGCTGGTACCGCCTCGCCCGCGGCGTCATGCGCCGGCCGCTCGGGGTCGCGCTGGCAAGCGGCGCGCTGATGCTGGCCGCAGCGGCGCCGCTGCTGTGGACGACGCTGACCGGCCCCAGCTCGGAAGCGGTGCCGGCCGAGGAGCCCTCGGCGAAGGCCTACGACTACCTCGAAGCCCACTACCCGCGCGGCGTCACCGAAGCGGTCACGGTCACGGTCGACGGCCGCGCCAGCGACGCCCAGCTCGCCGCCTTCCGGCGAGAGGTGGAAGGCGTCGACGGGATCGCCGGCGGCTCGCCCTTCGTCCGCGCCTCCGACCGAGTCGCGTTCGCCAACTTCACCCCGGCCGAGCAGGCGCTCCAGGGCCGGGACGCAGGACGCCGTCAACGCAATCCGCGACCTCGCTCCCCCCGCCGCCGATGCCGTGCTCGTCTCCGGCAACACGGCCGGCTTCATCGACCAGAAGCAGAGCCTGATCGACCACGCGCCGCTCGTCGTCGGGCTGATCGCGCTGACGACGCTGATCCTGCTCTTCCTGCTCACCGGCTCGGTGCTGCTGCCGCTGAAGACGCTGCTGATGAACTCGCTGACCCTGGCGGCGACGCTCGGCATCCTCGTCCTCGCCTTCCAGGCGGGCGGCCTCGACGGTCCGCTCGGCTACGAGGGCCCGGCGGCGATCGAGGTGACCAGCCTGGTCTTCCTCTTCGCCGTGATCTTCGGCCTCGCCACCGACTACGCGGTGCTGGTGATGGCGCGGATCAAGGAGCGCCACGACCTCGGCGACTCCAACGAGGAGGCGGTCGCGACCGGCATCGCCCGCACCGGCCGCGTGATCACCGCCGCGGCGGCGGCGATCGCGCTCGTCTTCCTCGCCTTCGGCGTCAGCGCGGTCTTCTTCGTCAAACAGATCGCGATCGGGATGGCGGTCGGCGTGCTGCTCGACGCGACCGTCGTCCGCGCCCTCCTCGTCCCCTCGCTGATGCGCCTGCTCGGCGAGTGGAACTGGTGGGCCCCGAAGCCGCTGCGCCGCATCTACCTGCGCCTCGGCTTCTCCGAGGCCTGATTCGCGACAGCTCCGGCGCCGCTCCTCGCCGGCGCCCCTTTCCACTCACCGAGACCTGGCCAGCAACCACTGCGCGAGAAAGGGCTCGGCGATCCTGTAGACGCCCTCAGAGCCGGCGACGACTTCGCGCTGTTCGAGGGCGCGCAGGGACTTCTGCACGTTGGTCGGCGCGGGCAGGTTGTGCCGCGCCCTGAAAGCGGCGGTGAAGGGCCGTCCCGACTCGTGGGCCAGGGCCTGGAGCAGCAGGCGCTGGACGGTCGACGCGTCTTCCCAAAGCAGGGTGAAATGAGCGTGCTCGGAGCGCAGCACGGCGCCGATGGCGGCGTCAAGGCGCTCAGGCGACGCCCGCTCGCCCACCGGAACCTGCTCCCAGAGGAAGTACGCCAGCTCCTGCGTCGCGTATGGATGGCCGCCGGTGATCTCCAGCAGCGGGCCGGTGACATCCTCGCCGGCCTCTCTCCCCGTGGCCTCGAAGCGCTCGGCGATGAAGGGCGCGAAGGCATCGGCCCCGATCGCCCCCAGCTCAATCGACTTTGCGCTGCGCCAGAACGGCTCGTTCGCGTCGCTGAAGATCTTCTCCATCACGTGACGCTTGCTGCCCAGATAGACGTGCGCCACCTCGGGCTGCTGCTGGAAGACGGAACGCAAGAGCCGTGGCAGCGCCGGATCGACCTCGACGATCTCCTGGAACTCGTCCAGGACCAACGCGGTCCGGCGTCTGCCCGCTCCACCCAACTCGGCTGGGAGCTGGAGCAGCCGCTCGAGGGTGGCGTCCATATCCGCGTCGGCCCGGTCCAGGGAAAAACTGAAGGAGAGCGCCCCGTCCTCCGGATCGATCGTGACGGTCGGCTGAACCTGAAGCCCGCGAAAGGGCGCAAGGGCTCGCTCCCTCAGTCGCTCGAGCGGAGACGCGATCTGCTCGTAGATCGAGCCAGCGAGCGCGGCGGCAAGGCGCTCCTTCGTCGGCGTGGTCATCAGGTCGACGTGTCCGACGAGCACGCCGTCCCCCGCGAGCATCTGCGCGGCGCTCCGGACCAGCGACGACTTGCCGCAGCGGCGAGGCGCGAACACGACGACGTCCTGGCCGTTGCGGACATCCGCAACGAGCTCGGCACGCTCCCCCTCGCGATCGGCGAACGACTCATTCAGCGCCAGGGCGCCGAAACGGAAGGGATTGACGTGATTCTCTGTTCGCATACTGAAAAGTATAATACCAGTTGGTATATATCTTTAAAATTCAATATACATACTCAGTAGTATTGACGAAGCCGCGCCCGCATCATGAAGCCCCGTGCCCCGCAGGGAGGACACAAGGCTTCACGATCGCTCTCGTTCAGACGCAGATGCCCCAGAGCCGCGCGAAGTAGAGCGCGGCGATGGTTGGGATCGCGAAGCCGGCCTGGCAGTGGATCAGGCCGGCGGCGTCGAGTTCGCGGATCGCGCGCTCGACGGCGTCCTCGGTGGCGAAGCTGCCGGGGACGACGTTGAGCGCCCGCGAGACCTCGGGGATGGTGAGCTGGGCGGGATGCTGGTCGAGCAGGAACTCGAGCACGACCCGCTCCGCCTCTTCGTCCTGGACGGCGGGGATGTCGAAGTCCGCCTCCGTGCAGGTCATACCCTCTGGAATAGCCATGGGAGATTTCTCCTCCTTTTGGTCAGGCGGCCCGTTCGCGCCTTCAACGCGGCGGGTCGCCGCTTTTTGGAGCCGGTACGCCGGTACCGTTCCCGCTGCGATCGGCCTCTGCAACTGAGCCGGTCGCCACGGGGCCGGTGTTGATCGCACGCGGCCCCATTTATTTGTCTGGGGAATCTAGTGGGGGCGGCGGACGGAGCGGGATAGGGCTTGCGACAGAGTGCCCGGACCAGGATGCTGTAAAGTTCTGCAATCAATGAATGCATTCATTGATTGCAAAGGAGGACGAGGATCAAGGCATTGACGATCAGGAATCTGCCTCCAGGCATCGCCGACGCCCTGGAGCGCGAGAAGCGCCGCCGGGGGAAGTCTCTCAACCAAACGGTCATCGACCTGCTCGGTCAGGGACTCGGCGCGCAGGGCGAGCGCTCCAATGGGCTGGGTCGCTTGGCCGGGAGCTGGAGTGAGGATGAGTTCCACGATTTTGAGCGGGCGACCGCGCCGTTCGAGGGCGTCGATGAGGAGCTCTGGCGTTGAGCTCCTACTGCCTCGATACCTCCGCTTACAGCAACTTCAGGCGCGGGAACGAAGAGGTGGCGGCGCTACTCGACAGGGCCGAGCTGGTGGGCGTATCGACGATCGCACTCGGAGAGTTGCGCACCGGCTTCGTGCTCGGCGGCCGGCGAAAGCGCAACGAAGCGGAGTTGGACGCCTTCCTCGACAACCCCGCGGTGGAGGTACTGCAAGTCGACCCCGAGACCAGTCGCCATTACGCCGAGATCGTTGCCGAGCTGCGCCGGGCGGGAACGCCGCTCCCGACCAATGACATCTGGATCGCCGCCGTCGCAAGTCGAAATGGCACCACGGTCCTGACCTGCGACGATCACTTCGAACGCATCACCCGGGTGGGCGCGATCGTCATCGACGGCTGAGGCGTCGCGTCGTCGGGCTCCTGAACTTCAAACGGCCCGCTTCGGCGGGCCGTTTGCATTGCGGCTTGAAAGACTGCCGCGGGTGAACTTCATCGAGGAAGCGATGGAGCGCTCGCCGTCCTCGCGGCTGGGGATCGTCGCGATCGACGCCGAGGGGCGGCGGCGCGACTGGCACTTCGGCGAGCTGATCGCCCGCTCGGCGGGGCTCTCGGGCGCCTTCGCGGCGCGCGGGGTGCGGCGCGGCGACGTGGTGATGACGCTGCTGGGGAACCGGGTCGAGTGGGCGCTGACCCTGCTCGCCTGCTGGCGGATGGGCGCCGTGGCGCTGCCCTGCACGCCGCAGCTGCGCCGTCACGACCTCGAGCTGCGCGCGAGCACCGCCGATCCGGCGCTCTGCGTCGGCGAAGAGGGGCTGCTCGGCGAGCTGCCGGACGGCGTGCCGGCGATGACCCTCGCCGAGGTCGCCGCGGTGCTCGACGAGGACCGCGACCAGGAGACGCCGGCAGCGGTCGAGCAGATGGGCCCCGAGGACCCGGCGCTGATCGTCTTCACCTCGGGCACGACGGGCGAGCCGCGCGGCGTCGTCCACGCCTACCGCTACCTGAGCGGCCAGCGCGCCCAGGCCGAGCACTGGCTCGGCTCGCGCCCCGGCGAGCTGGTCTGGTGCACGACCGCCCCCGGTTGGTCGAAGTCGGCGCGCAACGTCTTCCTCGCCCCCTGGCTGACCGGCGCCGCGGCGACGATCCACGCCGGCCGCTTCGACCCGGCGGAGCGACTCGACCTCGCCGAGGCGCTCGGCGTCAACGTGCTCTGCCAGGCGCCGACCGAGTACCGGATGCTCGCCAAGCGCACGACGCTGCGCCGCCTGCCGGCCCTGCGCCGCATGGTCTCGGCCGGCGAGGCGCTGGAGGCGGAGACCGTCGCCACCTTCCGCGAAGCGATGGGCTGCGAGCCGGCCGACGGCTACGGCCAGACCGAGACCGGACACATCTGCGGCAACCTCGAAGGCGAACCGGTGCGGCCGGGCTCGATGGGCAAGCCGCTGCCGGGGATCGAGGTGCGGGTCGTCGAGGGCGAACTTCAGCTCAAGGCCTCCACCTCCCCCACGTTCTTCTCGCGCTACCTCGACGGCGAGCGCTTCGCGGGCGAGTGGTGGGCGACCGGCGACCTCGTCCGCCAGGAGGACGACGGCCACCTCTGGTTCGAGGGCCGCGGCGACGACGTGATCGTCTCCTCGGGCTACCGGATCGGCCCGGTCGAGGTCGAGTCGGCGCTGCTCGCCCACCCGAACGTCGCCGAGGCGGCCGCCGTCGCCGCCCCCGACCCCGAGCGCGGCGCGGTCGTGCGCGCGATCGTCGTCCCGCGCCAGCGCGAGCCGAGCGAGGAGCTGGCGCGCGAGCTACAGGAGCACTGCAAGCGCGAGACCGCTCCCTACAAGTTCCCGCGCATAGTCGAGTTCGCCGCCGAGCTGCCGAAGACCGCCAGCGGCAAGGTCAGGCGCGCCGCGCTGCGCGACTAGCAGCGTTCGCCCTCGAACAGCGGCATGCAGGAATGCTCGGGGCTCTCCAGGTCGGCAAGCAAGAGGGCGACGCCGACTTCGCCCTTGTAGAGGGAGTCGCGGCGCAGCGCGCCCTCGCGGATGCCCGCCACGGCGTTCTCGGCGTGAACCTGCGCCCTCGCCAGCCATGACTCCTCGCCGCTGCGGCGGTAGAGGGAGAGCATCGCGTAGGCCCGCCCAGCCCAGCCGCAGCAGAGATCGCCAACCGACGGCGACAGCGACTCGCAGGCGGTCCAGCCGGCGCGCTGCGCCAGATCGGCGAACCGCTCGTCGCCGAGGACGTCGTGCGCGCAGCCCCAGAGGAAGACGTGGCCCGCCGCACCGTTGCACCAGCTTGCCTCCAGCCCGGTGTGAGGCATCGGGGCGCCGGCGTCGTAGGGCCAGCGCAGGCCGCGCCCGGCCGGGCGCGCCAGCGAAGCGAGCTCGCCGAGGCGCTGCGCCAGGCCCGGTGGCCGTGCGGCCGCCGAAGCCTGGCTCCAGCGCAGCAGGGCGAAGAGATAGCCGGCCCAGCCGTGGGCGGCGCCGAGCGAGCGCAGCTCGAGCCCGTCGCCCAGCGGCGGCTCCGCCCCCAGCTCGGCCCAGAGGCGATCGCGCAGCGAGTCGCCGGCGGCGCGCAGCGGCTCGCCGTCGATCGCCGCCGGCAGCGCCTCGAGCAACAGCGACGCGCCGAGCAGCAGGCCCGCCTCGCCGAAGGCGACGTCGCGGTGCTCGCAGTCTCGCCCGGCGGCCTCGACGTACCCGTCGAGCGCGAGCCGCGCCGCGGCCTCGTCGCCTCGCGCCAGCGCGACCAGCGCCAGCACGCACTCGACGCCGCCGCGGTGGTGGTAGAAGGAGCTTTCGCCGAAGATCTCCGGGACGATTCCGAGCTCGCCGCTCCAGAACGCCTGCTCGGCGTCGACCTCCGATCGGGCCCGCACCGCCCAGAGGTCGGCGAGGGCAAGCAGCTCCGGATCCTCGCGGACGCCCGCGATCCGCAGCAGGGCATAGGCGAAGCCGGCGCCGCCGTTCATCGCCGAGGCGGTGGGGGCGGCCACGCCGTGCTCGAACAGCTCGCCGTGCCGGGCGGAGAGACGTTCGATCGTCCGCTCCAGCGGCCCGGCGTCCGCCAGGCGGCGCGCGCCTCGCGCCGGCTGACGCCTCGCGTCCGCGCGAACCGCGGCGCGGAATCCCTCGCCGAAGGCGGCCAGGGAATCGAACCGGTCGGCGGGATCGGCGGACAGCGCACGCGTGAGCGCATCCTCGACCGCCTCCATGCCCTCCGCCTTGCGACGCTCGAACGAGAGCGGGGGGCGCTCCACGAGCTGCCGCAGCATCTCCTCCGGCTCCAGCGAGAAATCCTGCGTGTACTCACCGGTCAGCAGCAGGTAGACGAGCGCCGCGACCGAGTATTGCTCGGCGGCGGCAGAGAGCGCCGGCGGCGGCTCGCCGGCCAGCCGCGCAACGGCGTGCTCGGGGGCCAGGAAGAAGTCGATGCCGCCGCGCGCGGGCGCCGCGAGCTCGATCCGCGGCCCGAGCTCACCGGCGAGGCCGAAGTCGATCAGGCTCACTCCGCCGTCGGCGACGAGCACGTTGCGCGGATGGACGTCGCCATGCGCCATGCCCTGCGCGTGCAGGTGGGCGTAGGCGGCGATGACGCTCTCCGCGAGCCGGCTGACGACGGCCCGATCGTGCGGCGGGCCGAGCTGCCGCGCCTCGTTCGCGGCAGAGAAGACATCCACCCCGGCGCACCAGGACTGCACCAGGTAGGGGCGCCCCTCGTGCTCCCCGCTCGCCAGCAGGCGCGGCGTCACCCTTGCGTCGAGACGTCCGAGGACGTTCGCCTCGTGCCGCAGCGCGGCTCGCAGCTCGCGCTCGGACCCCGCCCGGGCGAGCTTGAGCCCCGCGAACGATCCGTCGGCGGCCCTCGCCAGGTAGACCTCCGTGTCGACGACCACGTGGACGGGCTCCATGACGGCGAACCCGCCGACCCGCTCACCCGGTCGCAGCGAGGTGGCGATCGGCTCGGCCAGCTTCGAGTCGGCGGCCAGCAGGAGGCCGTCCGCCGCGAGATCGCCCAGCATGCCGAAGCAGTCCTCGAGCGTGCGCCGGGGGTCGAGCTGCGCCGCCGCGCTGTAAGCGAGAACCGCCTCGACGACGGTCGAGGGCGTGCGGAAACGCTCCAGCAGGGCCGCCGAGGCGGCATCCACGACAACCGAGCCGGTGCGCGCGCCAGGGCGAGTGACGGTGCAGTCGCCGTCCCCGTGCTCGATCCGGTCGCGAACCTCCCGCGGCAGCTCGGAGACCGAAGCGATGACCACGTCCTCGGGCAGGACGAAGCGCTCGCGGGAGACATCGCTCAGGCGCCCACCAGGGCGGCGGACCAGATGTCGCCGGCGGGAACCCAGGTATCGGTGTCGATCCCGGCTAGCCGCAGCCGCTCCAGGGCGAACCGCCAGGGCTCGACGCCCCCGGGCTCCGACCGTGCCGCAGAGAGATACTCGGCAAGGCGCTCGGCGACCCAGAGCCGCCAGCTTTCCGCCGGCCCGTCCGCCGAACGCGGCGGGTCCGCCCCCCACGAGAGCAGGCCATCGGCAGCGATCGCGGCGGTGAAGGGCACTCCGTGCGCGGCGCAACCGGCGAGGCGCGGGCGCAACGACTCGACCGCGCGGCGCAGATCGTCGCGGCTGTCGAAGTAGGCCACGAGCTTGTCGGGGCGGCAGATGCCCTCGACTCCGCGCCCCAGCTTGAATGCGCTGACACCGGGCAGCCGAGGCAGCGTCTCGACAACCGCGCGCACCGCCTCGGGCAGCGCCTCGACCGCCGGGCTGACGTAGAGCTTGAAGCTCGCTCCCCGGCGCCCGGAGGCGTCGCCGGCCACCTGCCGCGGGCGCCAGCTGCGCCAGGCGGGCGCCGCCTCGCCGCCGCCGCTCTCGAGCCACCCCGCTTGCAGGGCGGCGTGCGCGGCGCCGCCCGGAGCGATGCCGAGGAACGCCGCGACAGCTTCATCATCGGGCCAGCGCTCTCGGACGGCCGGCGAGATCGGCAGCCCGCCGTAGAGATAGAGCCGCATGGCGAGCAGCGCCTCGTCCAGCGGGCCGAGCTCCTGCGCATGACGCAGGGCGGCGAGAGTCAGCTCCCCGATTCGACCCTGTCCCCCTGCGGGCTCCCGACCGACGCAGATCCGAGCC
Organism: uncultured Solirubrobacterales bacterium; assembly: GCA_963727465.1. Classification (GTDB taxonomy): domain Bacteria; phylum Actinomycetota; class Thermoleophilia; order Solirubrobacterales; family 70-9; genus VRUE01. The sequence continues at coordinate 22,191 of CAVSGL010000006.1, forward strand.
GCCGCGGCGCCGCTGACGTAGCCTCCACCCTGCTCCAGCTCGAGCACGGCGTCGAGCACCAGTCGCTCGACGGTCGCATCCAGATCGGCGCCGAGCCCGGCGCGGGCATACTGGGGCGGCGCGCCGGGCTCGGCGAGGGAGAGAAAGAGCAGGGCCGTCTCGGGCGAGACGACGCGCGGGGCCAGCGCCGACCCCGCGCGCGGCCGCAGGACGCCGTAGACCTGGTCCTCGCCCGCAACGCCACCGACGAGCTCCCGCTCACCGGGCTCGAGGCGATCCAACAAGACCAGCTCGTAGGCGGGATTTGCCCGCAGTCGCGCAAGCGGGGGGAGCATCGCGCAGCCCTCCGGCCCGGCGCGGCTACTGCTCCTCGGCCTGCTTTTCGAGCTCCTCCTCGATCGAGTCGAGCTCCTTCAGCTGACCCTCGACATCCGCCTTGCGCTCCTGGAGCGCCTCGATCTGCTCCAGTTCGGCCTCGAGCTGACGGCGGAAGTGCGGCAGGTGATCGGGGTGCAGGAGAACGGTTTCCCGTTCCCTGATCACCGGCGTCCTCGGGTCGACGAACACCGGACTGAGCGGGGTGCAACCGGGTTCGGGTCCGGGGGAGAGAAATCCGTGGCAGCCGATCGGCGGGATCGGGCTGATCGCGGTTGGGCACCGAGGCGGCGTGATGAAATCGAGACAGTGGAGCGTGAAGAACCCCCCACCGGCGCAGAGCTGCCCCGGGGCCTGTGCCACTTCGGGCGCCTCGACCAGGGACTTCGCCTCCTCGCACGGCAGCTGGACTCGCAGTCGCTTGGACGTGAAAGCCATTGGCACTCTCCCTTCTCAATAGTCAAAAACCTGCGTGCGATGATCTCACTCCACCCGACGGAATGCAAAAACTTTTCGGTTCGTAGAAGGAGTGCTTCTCAGGGCTTGGCGATCGCCGTGCCGGCGTGGACGAGCAGCTGCTCGCCCGGGGAGACCGGCGGGACGAGGGCGACCTCGACCGTCTCGCGGCGGCCGTCGCCGTCCTCGCAGAGGGCGAGGCCGCGGCCGGCGTCGACCGAGACGACGCGCAGCGGCACGGCGACGTCGCCGCAGGTGATGCAGGTCCCGTCCTCGCAGCGGTGCGGCGCGGCGCTCACTCGATCGCGCTCCCGCGCAGGTCCTCGAGCTCCTGCTCGTAGGCGTCGCCCATCTCTTCCAGCAGGCGGCGGGTCGCCAGCGCCTCGGCTTCGTCGACCCGCGACAGCGCGAAGCCGACGTGGACGAGGACCCACTCGCCCGGCTCGACCGGGCCGTCCTCCTCGAGCAGCAGCACGTTGACGTTGCGCCGCACGCCGCCGACGTCGACGCGGGCGAGCCGGTTCGCCTCGTCGGCAATCTCGACAACCTGCGCGGGGACCGCCAAGCACATGCGCCTAACTCCTCTCGACCGCTTCGGGAGTCGAACGCAGCACGACGGTCGCGCCGCGCAGCTCGGCCAGAACGGCCTCCGCCGCCGGCTCGATTGCCGCGGCCACGGGGGCGGAGATCCCGGCGCCGGGCGTGAACTCGGCGCCCTCGATCCCGATCGCGACGACCCGCTCGGGCAGCTCGCCGAGCCGCCGGCCGAGCTCGATCGCGGCGGCGAAGCCGAGCGAGTGGGTGCCGGCGCCGGCCGGCGCCGGCAGCGGCTCGCGGCTCGCGTCGAAGCGGTGCACGCTGCCCGGCGACCCGCAGCCGCGCACGGCGTCGACGAGCACGACGGCCTCGGCGCCGCGCCAGCGCTCGAGCAGCGCGGTCGGGTCGCGGCGCAGCTGCTCGGCCGCGGCGCCCGGCGGCAGGCGCCCGGCGAGCGCGCGCACGACCGCGAGCCCGGCGGCGTCGTCGCCGCCGTGCTCGCTGCCGATCCCGATCGCCAGCGCCGCCGCCATCAGCGCCGCTCGATCCGCACATCGAGGAAGTGCGTCGCGCAGGAGATGCAGGGGTCGTAGTTGCGGATCGACTGCTCGCAGCGCAGCTGAAGCTCGTCCTCGGGCAGCTCGATCGCGCCGCGGACGACGCCGAGCAGGTCCTCCTCGATGCTCTTCTGGTTCTGCGAGGTCGGCGGCACGATCCGCGCCTCGACGATCGTGCCCTCGTCGTCGAGCTCGTAGCGGTGGTAGAGCATCCCCCGCGGCGCCTCGGTCCAGCCGTGCCCGACCCCGGCGCGCGGCTCGATCGCGACCGCGGGCGCGTCGGGCGGCTCGTAGGCGTCGATCAGGCGGATCGCCTCGTCGAGCGCGTAGAGCACCTCGACCGCGCGCACGACGATGCTGCGGAACGGGTTGCGGCACTCGCCGTCGAGGCCGGCCCCGGCCGCCGCCGCGGCCGCCCTCTCCGAGAGCTCGTGCGAGCAGAGCGAGTAGCGGGCCAGCGGCCCGGCGAGGTAGGCGCCGCGCTCGCGGATGCGGGCGTGCAGGGCGTTGGAGTGCTCGACGTGCTCCTCGACGACGTGCTGGTCGAATTCGGCCGGGGCGATGTCGAGCCCGCGGTTGGAGATCAGCCGCCCGCGGTCGATCGGGTACTCGCCCGGCTGCGCCAGCGAGACCATCTCGACCTCGCGCTCGAAGTCGGGGAAGTCGAGCGTCGCCGTCCAGGCAACCGCCCGCTCGGCCAGCTCGCGCGCCCGCTGTAGCCGCTCGCGCAGCCGCGCCAGCGCGGACCGGTCCGGCAGCTTGTAGAAGCCGCCGACGCGGACGTTGATCGGGTGCACCTCGCGGCCGCCGACGAGGTCGATGATCGCGTTGCCGGTCTTCTTGATCTCGAGCGCGTCGCGGACCAGCTGCGGGTGGTCGGCCGACATGTCGACGACGCCGTCGTAGCCGAGGAAGTCCGGCGCGTGCAGCATGAAGACGTGCAGGGCGTGGCTCTCGACCCACTCGCCGCAGTAGATCAGCCGGCGCAGGTCGCGCAGCGGCCCGTCGACCTCGACCCCGAGCGCGTCCTCCATCGCCCGCGCCGAGCTCATCTGGTAGGCGACGGGGCAGATCCCGCAGATGCGCGCGGTGATGTCGGGCGCCTCGCCGAACGCGCGCCCGCGCAGGAAGGCCTCGAAGAAGCGCGGCGGCTCGAAGATCTCCAGCCGCACATCGGTGACCTCGCCGCCCTCGACCTCGACGTGCATCGCCCCCTCGCCCTCGACCCGGGCGAGGTAGTCGGTGCGCACGACCCGCGTGCGCGTGCCGTCGCCGGCCTGGTCGGGCACGTCACTCATCGTGCGCCTCGCTCTCGGCCCGGAACGGCTCGGCGTTGGCGTTGAAGCTGCGGAAGGCGCGCACGACGTCGACGCTCGGAGGCGTCGAGCCGCTCGCGCCACCAGCCGCTGAGCGAGGCCGCGTTGGGGCTCTCCATCGGGCCGTAGCAGCCGTAGCAGCCGCGGTCGTAGGCGGGGCAGAGCGCGCCGCAGCCGGCGTGGGTGACCGGGCCGAGGCAGGGCGTGCCGTGGGCGACCATCACGCAGACGTTGCCGGCCCGCTTGCACTCGATGCAGACGCTGTGCGCGGGGACGTTGGGCTTGCGCCGGTTGAGGAAGGCGCCGATCACCTCGAGCAGCTGGCGCTTGTTGATCGGGCAGCCCTGTAGCTCGAAGTCGACCGGCACGTGGGCGCTGATCGGGGTCGAGGTCTCCAGGGTCGAGATGTAGTCGGGCGTCGCGTAGACGGCGGCGACGAACTCGTCGACGTCGGCGAAGTTGCGCAGCCCCTGGATGCCGCCGGCGGTGGCGCAGGCGCCGATCGTGACCAGGTGCTTTGAGGCGGCGCGCACCTGCCGGATCCGCTCGGCGTCGTGCGCGGTCGTCACCGAGCCCTCGACCAGCGAGAGGTCGTAGGGACCGCCGATCTCGCCGCGAGTGGCCTCGAGGAAGTAGGCGATCTCGACCTCGGCGGCGACGTCGAGCAGCTCGTCCTCGCAGTCGAGCAGGCTGAGCTGGCAGCCGTCGCAGGAGGCGAACTTCCAGACGGCCAGCTTGGGACGTTGCGCGGACTCCGCCATCAGACCTCGCTCAGCTCGAACAGGCGGCGCAGCCGCTCGTAGGTGAAGACGGCGCCGTCGCGGCAGACGAACTCGGGGCCGAGCTGGCAGTGCCCGCAGCGGCCGATCGCGCACTTCATGTTGCGCTCCATCGAGACGTGGATCGCCTCGGTGGCCAGGCCCCGCTCGCGCAGCGCGGCGACGGAGAAGCCGATCATCACCTCGGGGCCGCAGACCAGGGCGACGGTGCGCTCCGGCTCGACCTCGACCCGCTCGATCAGCGCCGGCACGACGCCGACCGCGCCGCTCCAGCCCGGTCCGGCGGTGTCGACCGTGACGTGCAGGTCGATGTCCTCGCGCTCCGCCCAGCGCTCGAGCTCGGCGGCGAAGAGCAGCTGCGAGGGCTCGCGGCCGCCGTAGAGCAGGGTCAGCCGCCCGCCGCCCGGCCCGCGCCCGAGCAGGCTGTAGAGGGCGGGGCGCAACGGCGCCAGGCCGAGGCCGCCGGCGACGACGACGGCGTCGAGCTCGCCGGCCCCGGCCGGCCAGGCGCTGCCGTAGGGACCGCGGACGCCGAGCACCTCACCGGGCCGCGCGGCGCAGATCGCCCGCGTCGCCGCGCCGACCGCGCGCACCGTGTGGACCAGCGGCCCCGACGACCCCGGATCGCCGCTGATCGAGATCGGCACCTCGCCGGCGCCGAACGCGTAGAGCATGTTGAACTGGCCCGGCTCGAACTCGAACCGGCCGGGCGAGTCGAGCCCCTCCAGCTCGAGCGTGAAGGTGTCCTCGTTCTCCCGCCGGTTGTCGAGCACGCGGAAGCGCCGCGGCACGATCGCGTCCGGCGGCTCGGCCGCCGCCGACGGGCTAGGCGGCCTCGTCGCGGCCATAGACGTCGAGGAGCTGCATGCGGGTGAAGCGGAGCCGCTCGGCCATCACGATCGCGACGCGGCGCATCAGCTCGTAGCCGAGCTCGTGGTCGTCTTCGAGCTTGCCGCGCAGGCAGGCCCCGTCGAAGGAGACCGCCCGCGTGCGCTCGATCGCGCGGCCGCTGAAGGACCAGGGCTGCGCCGGGAAGATCCACGACCAGCCGGCGACGTCGCCCGGGATGCAGGGTCTGGACGACGATCGGCTCGCGGGCCGGCACCGAGACCTCGATCCCGACTGCGCCGTGGCGGATCGCGAAGAAGGTGTCGGCGGTCTTCCCCTCCCTGAACAGGTACTCGCCCTCATCGGCGACGACGTTCGTGCCGCAACCGGCCAGAAGCTCCAGGTGCTCGGCGTTCAGCCCCTGGAAGAGCGGGATCTCGGGCAGCAGGTCGGCGATCGTCTTCAAGCCGCCTCCTCCTCCCCGCCCTCGACCGGCGCCCCGGCGCCGTCGGTCGCGCGGATCGCCGCGGCCTCCTCGGTGATGTCGATCGCCACCGGGCACCAGGCGATGCAGCGGCCGCAGCCGACGCAGCCCGAGGTGCCGAACTGGTCGATCCAGCTCGCCAGCTTGTGCGTCATCCACTGCCGGTAACGCGATTTCGGCGAGTGGCGGACGCTGCCGCCGTGGACGTAGGTGAAGTCGAGCGTGAAGCAGGAGTCCCAGCGCTGGTGGCGCTCGGCGGTCTCGCCGGTGAGGTCGGTCACGTCCTCGTCGGTCGTGCAGAAGCAGGTCGGGCAGACCATCGTGCAGTTGCCGCAGGTGAGGCAGCGCTCGGAGACCTCGTCCCAGCGCGGGTGCTCGGCGTTGCGGTAGAGCAGGTCCTTGATCCCGGTCGTGTCGAGCTCGCGGCCCATCTGCCCGGCGGTGCGCTCGCTGACCCCGAGCGCCGCCTCGACCTCCTCGGGCTCGGCGTCGCGCAGCGGCAGGCCCTGCGCCAGCCGCGCGCCCGCCTCGCTGCCCTGCTCGAGCAGGAACCAGTGGCGGTCGCCGTCGAGCACCTCGGTCAGCGCCAGGTCGAAGCCGGCGCTCGCCCGCGGCCCGGTCTCCATCGAGACGCAGAAGCAGGTCCCCGACGCCTGCCCGCAGTTGACCGCGATCACGAGGACGTTCGAGCGCCGCGCCGCGTACGCCGCGTCGGGATGCTCGATCCGCAGCAGGGCGTCGTCGAGGTGCGAGATCGCGTGCAGGTCGCAGGAGCGCACGCCGAGGAAGGCTCGCCGCGGCGGCTGCTCGGCCGAGACGCCGGCCTCGACCTCGAAGTCGCCGTCCGCCTCGCGCCGGGCGCGCCAGAGCAGCTGGTCCGGCGGGTGCAGCAGGCCCTTCCAGGAGTTGGGGCCGACGTTGTGCCCGAACAGCGCCTCGTCGTCACGGCGCCGCAGCCGGTACATGCCGCCGTCCTGCTCGTCGGTCCAGCCGGCGGGCAGGTCCTCGACCCCGCCGAGCCGCTCGTAGACGATCGCCCCGTCGCGCACGGTCGGCCCGACCACCTCGTATCCGTCCCCGCCCAGCAGCTCGAACAGGGCATCGAGATCGACTCGCTCGAGCACCTGCGCGCTGCCTGCCGTTGGGCTTGGCGATGGCGGCATGGACGACCAGAGGTTAGATCACCAGCCCAGGTGGGCCGAACGGCCCACAGCGGCGCTCCGGACGGCGATCGGCGCGCTCGCCGCTGCTCTAATCGATTCGACCCAACCCGGGATTCGATCGAATGCAAAGGAGATTCGCGTGAGAAGGAGCATCCTGCTCGCACTCGTCGCCGCGCTGGCGCTGGCCCTCGGGCTCAGCTCGCTGGCCGCGGCAGGACAGGGCGGCGTCGAGACGTCCGCCAAGCGGGCGCACAAGAAGGGCAAGAAGAAGGGCAAGGGCTGCGCGAAGGCCAAGGGCAAGAAGAAGAGGGGCAAGCGCTGCAAGCCCAGCGGCGCCCTGCCGCTGAAGCCCGGCATGTACGAGGGGAAGGACGGGATCGGCCTGAACGTCACGGAGGGCGGGAAGAAGGCCGCGATCGTCTTCGGCACCAGCCACGGCGGCGGCCCGGCGACCTGCATCCCCATTCCGCTCGAACTCTCCGACAAGACGACGGTTTCGACCGCCAAGCGGTTCAAGGCGGGCGGCACGAAGATCCCGTCGTTCGGCGGCAACGGTGAGATCCGCTGGGTGATCGAAGTCGACCCGAAGCTCAGGTACAAGCTGACGGTCGACTCGAGCTTCGCCTTCCCGGACCAGGACCCGTGCGACAAACCGGGCGCCCGCTTCAGCGGCCGCCTGAAGAAAGTGGGCTAGCCGGCAAGCATCTCTTCGAGGTCGACAGGACGGCCCAGGTGAAAGCCCTGGGCCATGTCGACCCCGTATTCGCGCAGCATCTCGGTCGTGCGGTCGTCCTGCACGTACTCGGCGATCGTCCGCTTGCCGAGCCCGCGGGCGATCTGCACGATCGCCTTGACCGTGAGCTGATCGGCGTCCGAGCGCGGCATGTCGCGCACGAACGAGCCGTCGATCTTGATCAGGTCGAAGGGGATCCGCTTCAGGTAGTGGAAGGGGCCGAAGCCAGCGCCGTAGTCGTCGATCGCGACCTGGCAGCCGAAGTCCGTCAGCCGGTCGGCGAAGCCCGCGGCGGCGTCGTAGTCGTAGACGTTCGCCGTCTCGGTGATCTCGAAGGTGCAGCGCGAGGGGTCGGCGCCGCCTTCGTCGAGCCGCCGCTCGATGAAATCGAGCACGGAGACGTCGGTCAGCGAGGCGCCCGAGAGGTTGACGTGCAGCGATAGCGGCGCGCCCTGGGCTTCGCGCTCGGCGAGCAGCTCCAGCGCCCGGCCGACGACCCAGCGGTCGAGCTCCTGCACCATGCCGGAGCGCTCCGCCGCCTCGATGAAGCGCGCGGCGGGCAGCAGCTCGCCGTCCTCGCTCGTCATCCGCAGCAGCAGCTCGTAGCGTTCGATTCCGCCCGAGGCGAGGTCGCGGATCGGCTGCGTGTGCAGGCTGAGCCGTTCCTCGGTGAGCGCGTCGCGGATTCGCGACGCGGTCGTCTGGCGGCGCTTGGGGCCGCCGGCCTGCGGCTCGCTCGGGTCGCGGAAGAGGGCGATCCGGTCGCGCCCTCCCTCCTTCGCCCGGTACATCGCCTGGTCGGCGGCGGCGAGGACTGCCTCGGCGCCGCCGCGGCCGCCGCCGAACATGCTGATCCCGACGCTGATCGTGGTGGTCACGGGATCGCCTCCGTCCCGCCCCTCGGCCACCTGGGCGCGCAGGTCTTCGCCGAGCTGGAGGGCGCCGGCGGTGTCGGTCTGCGGCATCAGGACGGCGAACTCGTCGCCGGAGAGGCGGGCGACGATGTCGGTGCCGCGGACCCGTTCGCGCAGCGTCTCGGCGACCTGGCGGATCAGGTTGTCGCCGGCCTGGTGGCCGAGCGTGTCGTTGACCGCCTTGAGCCCGTCGATGTCGACGATCATCACCGCGCCCTGGCCGCCGTAGCGGGCGCTGAAGGACACGTACTGGTCGAGCTCGTCGCGGAAGCGGCGGCGGTCGAGCAGGCCGGTGAGCGAGTCGTGGTCGGCCAGGTAGCGCAGCTCGGCCTCGGTGCGCTCGGCGTACCGCAGGGCGCTGAGGATGACCTCGCGGTCGTCCTGCTCGAGCTTCTCGAGCGCGGCCGCGATCGCCGGCTCGCTCGTGGCGGGAAGTCGGTCGTTCGTCACTTCAGGAATGTAGAGCTATCGAGAAGCCGGTTGTTGCGCGGGAGCCGGATTTCCCGCACCCCGACCCAGTTTCGTCGATCCCGGCTCGCGAATAGTTGGCCTCGCTGCGCCCTGGGTAATGTGGACGCATGGCCAACCGCCTCGCGCAGGAGACCAGTCCCTACCTGCTCCAACACCGCGACAACCCGGTCGACTGGTTCCCCTGGGGCGAGGAGGCGCTTGGCCGCGCGCGCGAGCTCGACCGGCCGATCCTGCTTTCGGTCGGCTACTCGGCCTGCCACTGGTGCCACGTGATGGAGCGCGAGTCCTTCGAGGACGCCGCGACCGCCGCCTACATGAACGAGCACTTCATCTGCATCAAGGTCGACCGCGAGGAGCGCCCCGACGTCGACGCCCTCTACATGGAGGCGGTGCAGGCGATCAGCGGCCAGGGCGGCTGGCCGATGACGGTCTTCTGCGATCCGGACGGCGTGCCGTTCTACGGCGGCACCTACTTCCCGCCCGACGAGGGCCGCGGCATGCCGAGCTTCCGCATGGTGATGGAAGCGGTCGTCGACGCCTTCGAGAACCGCCGCGAGGAACTGCGCGAGCGGGCGCCGGAGACGCGCCGGCGGCTGGGGGCGATCGGCGCGGTCGAGGCCGGGGACGCGCCCGGGGGGGAGCTGCTCGAGAACGCGGTCGCGATCCTGCTCGAGAACGCCGACATGGAGCATGGCGGCTTCGGCGGAGCGCCGAAGTTCCCACCCGCCTCGACGCTCGAGCTGCTGCTCGCCCGCGGCGTGCCGGAGCCGGTCGAGCGCACGCTCGACGCGATGATGGCCGGCGGGATCTACGACCAGCTCGGCGGCGGCTTCGCCCGCTACTCGGTCGACGCGACCTGGCTCGTCCCCCACTTCGAGAAGATGCTCTACGACAACGCGCTGCTGGCCCGTGCCTACCTGCACGGCTGGCAGGCGCTCGGCCACGAGCGCTACCGCTGGATCGTCGAGGAGACGCTCGACTGGGCGCTGCGCGAGATGCGCGGGCCGGAGGGCGGCTTCTACTCCGCGCTCGACGCCGACTCCGAGGGCGAGGAGGGTCGCTTCTACACCTGGACGCCGACGGAGATCGACGCCGTGCTCGGCAGCGCGGCCCCGCCCGTGCTCGAGTTCTACGGCGTCACCGAGGCCGGCAACTTCGAGGGCCGCAACGTCCTCCACCTGGCGCAGGGAGCGGCGGCGCAGGAACCGGAGATCATGGCCGAAGCGCGGGCCACGCTGCGCTACACGCGGGACGAGCGGGTCTGGCCCGGCCTCGACGACAAGCGCCTCGCTTCCTGGAACGCGCTGATGCTCGGCGCCCTGGCCGAGGCGGGCGCCGTTCTGGGCCGCGACGACTACCTCGACGCGGCCCGGGCCTGTGCCGAGTTCGTGCTGGACCGGATGCGCACGCCCGCGTTCGCTGCTGGTCGGGGTGAGCCCGACAAACAGCGAACGCGCCGCCTGCTGCGCACCTACAAGGACGGCGAAGCGCGGCTCAACGCCTACCTCGAGGACCACGCCTTCCTGCTGGAAGCGCTGCTGACGCTCTACGAAGCGACCTTCGAACCGCGCTGGTTCGCCGAGGCCGAGGCGCTGGCGGAGACGACGATCGAGCGCTTCGGCGACCGCGAGCGCGGCGGCTTCTTCTCCACCTCCGACGACCACGAGCAACTGATCGCGCGGCGCAAGGAGATCGGCGACCACCCGATCCCCTCCGGCAACTCGGCCGCCGCGCTCGGCCTGCTGCGGCTCGAGGCGCTGACCGGCGAGCGCCGCTACGGCGAGTGGGCCGACGGCGTGCTGCGCCTCTTCGCCAAAGCCGCCCCGCGCCGCCCCGACGCCTTCGCCCACATGCTGCGCGCGCTCGACTTCCAGCTGGCGCCGGTCCAGGAGGTCGCCCTGGTCGGCGACGAGCTCGACGAGCTGTGCGCCGTCGTGCGCAGCGCCCACCGCCCGCACCTCGTCCTCGCCGGCGGCCCAGCGGGAAGCGAGACGCCGCCGCTGCTGCGCGACCGGCCGCTCGTGGACGGCGAATCGGCTGCCTACGTGTGCGAGAACTTCGCCTGCAAGGCGCCGGTCACCGCTGCGAAACACCTGTCTGCCCTGCTCTGAGAAGATCGGGCCGTGCGCTCGCTTCTCACCTTCGCCGCCGGCCGCCGCGCGAAGTGGATCGTCTTCGCGGTCTGGTTCGTCGGCATCTTCGTCGCCGCCGGGCCGGCCAACCTGCCGGGCAAGTTCGAAGACGCCGAAAACAACGAGGCGACCTCCTACCTGCCCGGCTCGGCCGAATCGACCGCGGCGCTGAAGGCGACCAAATCGCTCCAGGGCGGCGAACTGGCGCCCGGCGTGGTGATCTTCCAGCGCGAGTCCGGGCTCACCGCGGCCGACCGGCGCACGATCGATGAAGACGTCGCGGCGATGGCCGCGAAGCGCTACCCCGGAGTCGTCGCCGACGGCACGAAGCTCGCCGGCAACGGCGCCAAGCCGGTGCCCGGCCAGCCCTCCGGCTACGAGCCGTTCGTCGGCCCGGTCGTCTCGCCCGACGGCAGGGCCGCGATCGTCACCGCCTACATCGACGCCGAAGGCGAGGGCGATCGGATCCTCGACCCGGTCAAGTACTGGCGCGAACAGATCGAGGACCCGCCGCCCGGCCTTCAGGTCAAGGTGACCGGCGGCGCCGGCTTCTCCGCCGATGCGATCGAAGTCTTCGAAGGGATCAACGGCACGCTGCTGCTCGCCGCGCTCAGCCTCGTGATCTTCCTGCTGATCGTCATCTACCGCTCGCCGTTCTTCTTCCTCATCCCGCTGGCGGCGGTGCTCTTCGCCGAGACGCTCTCGCGCTCGATCGGCTACGGCGTCTCCGAGCTGGGCACGACGATCAACGGCCAGTCGAGCTCGATCATGTCGGTGCTGGTGCTCGGCGCCGGCACCGACTACGCCCTGCTGCTCGTCTCGCGCTACCGCGAGGAGCTGCACCGCGAGGCCGACAAGCACGTGGCGATGCGGACCGCGCTCGCCTCCGCCGGGCCGGCGATCTTCGCCTCGGCGGCGACCGTGATCGCGGCGCTGCTCTGCCTGCTCGTCGCCAGGGTCAACGGCACCTCCGGCCTCGGGCCGATCGCCGCGATCGGCATCTTCTGCGCGGCGCTCTCGATGCTGACCCTGCTGCCGGCGCTGCTGACGATCTTCGGCCGCCGCGCCTTCTGGCCCTTCGTCCCGCACACGCCGGAGACCGCGCCGAGCGCCGAGGACGTCTCCGAGCGGGCGCGGCGCAGGATCGTCGAAGGCTCGGGGCTGGGGGCGTTCGCGCGGCCGTTCCTGGCCAGCCTGCTGATCGTCGTCCTGCTGCCGCTCGTCCTGCTCAACTGGATCCTGCGCCGGCTCAGCGGCCGCCGCATCCCCTCGCTGATCGTCGGGCCGCTCGACCGCGCCTTCTTCAAGCCCTACGAGGTGCGCCGCCACCGCCTCGAGCACACCGCCGACGCCACGCACGGGCTCTGGTCGCGGGTCGGCCGGCGGGTCGCCCGCGGCCCGCAGCGGGTGATGGTCGGCGCGATCGCGGTGCTGCTCGTCTTCTGCGCCGGCTTCGCCTTCTTCTCGACCGAACTGACGAGCGAAGACAGCTACACCCATGAAGTCGAATCGGTCGAAGGCCAGCACCTGCTGAGCGAGAGCTTCCCCTCGGGGACGACGGCGCTGACCGACATCGTCGTCAAGGACCCCGCCGACATCCCGGCGACGCGGCGCGCGGTGGCCGCGGTGGACGGCGTCGCCTCGGTGTCGGGACCCGTGAACGAAGGCCCGCCGGGCACGCTGCTCCAGGGGACGCTCGAAATCGAACCGTATTCGACCGAGGCGTTCGACCTGGTCGAACCGATCCGCGAAGCGGCGCACGGCGTCGCCGAGAGCACCCTGATCGGCGGCCCGACCGCGGTCGAATTCGACGTCCGCGACGCCGCCGGCTGGGACTCGCTGGTGATCCCGCCGATCATCCTCGTCGTCGTGCTGCTGATCCTGATCGCGCTGCTGCGCGCCGTCGTCGCGCCGCTGATCCTGATCGGCACCGTGATCCTCAGCTTCCTCGCCGCGCTCGGGGTCGGCTACTTCGTCTTCGACGTGATCTTCGGCTTCCCCGGCTCGGACCCCTCGCTGCCGCTCTTCGCCTTCGTCTTCCTCGTCGCGCTCGGCGTCGACTACAACATCTTCCTGATCGCCCGGGCCCGCGAGGAGACGATCGCGCACGGCTCCGAACAGGGCATCCTGCGCGCGCTCGCGGTCACCGGCGCGGTGATCACCAGCGCTGGAATCGTCCTCGCCGGCACCTTCTCGGTGCTCGCCGTGCTGCCGCTCACCTTCCTCACCGAGCTCGGCTTCGTCGTCGCCTTCGGCGTCCTGCTCGACACCTTCCTCGTCCGCAGCATCCTCGTCCCCGCGATCGCCCTGACCGTCGGCGACGACTTCTGGTGGCCCTCGCGGCTCTCCAAGGGACGCAAGACCGACACGACCGATCGGGCCGAGCCCGTTCTGCCCCACCGCTGACGCCTCCCGTCCGGGTCGCGTCTCAGCTTGCTACGGGAGGGTCCCTGCGGGCGCCAGCCAAACCGACTCGAACTCCATCAGCTCGGCGAGCGTGTCGTAGTCACGGTCGTAGTGGACGACCGCGGCGCCAAGCTCCTGGGCCGCAGCGGCGACGAGGTAATCCACCACCGGCAGGCGCTGCGCGCCTGCCGATCGGTGCGCCAGCGACCGCATCGCCTCATCCGCGGCACGGAGCACCGACGAGTTGAGCGGCGCGGCCTGTATCGCCGAGAGCTGCTCCGCCAGCGTGTCGAATCCGCCGCCGTCACGAGCACTGAGCAGGATCTCGAAACGCACCGCCGGTGAGAGACGCAGGCGACGATCGAGCAGCACCTCCTTCCACGGCTCACGCACCTCCGGACGATGAGCGCGAGCCCAGGCAGAGGTGTCGACCACGAGCGGCAGCGCCCCCCAGCTTGCTTCGCTAGCGAATCGGCCAGGCACGCTGCTTGCCCTCGCGCAGGAGGTCCCAGTCGACCTCCGCCGCCCCGGGCTCGTCGAAGCTCTGCGCAAGTTGCTCCAGGAGCATCTGGCGCCGATCCTCGTCCACCAGCTCGCCGCTGAGGTGACGCGCCCCGACGATCGCCAGCTCCCGCACCTGACGAGAGCGCGGCAGACCGGCGGGCAGGTGCGGGGACGCAGCCCGCAGCGCAGCCGCAAGCTCGCGATCCTCGGTGACCTGAATGCGGTTGTGGTGGGTCGGCATCCCGGCTAGTGTACCACCTGTGTACCACCGCCGCGCGCCGTTGTTCTCACGGCCCGAGGTCCACCGGGCGAGTCAGAGAACCGGAAGGAAGTTCTCGATCTCGAACGGGGTGACCTGCACCCGGTAGTCCTCCCATTCCTGCCGCTTGATCTCGATGAAGCGGCGGAAGGTGTGCTCGCCCAGGGTGCGCAGGACCAGCTCCGAGTCGGCGGCGATGTCGATCGCCTCGCCGAGCGTCTCCGGCAGCTGTTCGATGCCGCGCTGCGAGCGCTCCTCCGGCGAGAGGTGGTAGAGGTTCTGCTCCATCGGCTCGGGCAGCTCGTAGCCGTGCTCGATCCCCTCCAGGCCGGCCTGGAGCATGCCGGCGAAGCACAGGTAGGGGTTGCAGGCGGGGTCGGGACAGCGCAGCTCGGCCCGCGTCGCCCCCTCCTTGCCGGGGTGGTAGAGCGGCACGCGGATCAGCGCCGAGCGGTTGCGCCGCGACCAGGCCAGGTAGACGGGGGCCTCGAAGCCGGGCACGAGCCGCTTGTATGAGTTGACCCACTGGGCGAAGAGCGGCGCGATCTCGCGCGCGTGGCGCAGCTGACCGGCGATGAAGGCCTTCGCCGTCGCCGAGAGGTAGTACTGGTCCTCGGGGTCGAAGAAGGCGTTCCTGCCGTCCTTGCTCAGCGACTGGTGGACGTGCATCCCCGAGCCGTTCTCGCCGAACAGCGGCTTCGGCATGAAGGTCGCGTGCCAGCCGTACTTCATCGCATACTCTTTGACGACGATACGGTAGGTCATGCAGTCGTCCGACATCCGCAGCGCGTCCTTGTAGCGCATGTCGACCTCGTGCTGGGAGGGGCCGACCTCGTGGTGGGCGTACTCGACGTGGATGCCCATCTTTTCCAGCGCCAGGATCGTCTCGCGGCGCACGTCGGAGCCGGCGTCGAGCGTCGTCAGGTCGAAGTAGCCGCCCTCGTCGAGCACCTCGGGCACGCCGCCCTCGGGCTTGGCCGAGCGGAAGTAGAAGTACTCGAGCTCGGGGCCGATGTTGTAGGCGTCGAAGCCCATCTCCTCGGCCCGCTTGAGCGCCCGCCGCATGATCCAGCGCGGGTCGCCCTCGTAGGGGTCGCCGCCGGGGACGCGGACGTCGCAGAACATGCGCGCGACCGCGTTCTCTTCCTCCGGCCGCCAGGGGATCAGGGCGAAGGTCGAGGGGTCGGGCATGGCGATCATGTCCGACTCCTCGATCGGGTTGAAGCCGGTGATCGAGGAACCGTCGAAGCCCATCCCGCCCTCGAGCGCGTCCTCGAGCTCGGCCGAGTTGATCGAGAAGCTCTTGAGGTGGCCGAGGACGTCGGTGAACCAGAGGCGGATGAAGCGAACGTCGTGTTCCTTGACGATCTCGGCAACCTCGCTGGCACTCGTCGGCTGGTCCGCCATCCCGGTCTCCTTGGTCGTTGTCCTGGGCGTGGTCGGGCAAAGATAGGCGAACTGAACCGCCGAGGTGCCAAACGACGTATTACGGGTATGTGACGGTCGTCCCCGAAGGCTTGCGAGAGCGTCCGGTTCTCGCTATAACTTACTTCGCGTAAGTTAGTGGCTTAAAGTAAAGTAAAGGCCAAATAAAGGCTCTGTGAAGCGGAGTTCCGCCCCCGAGCCAAAGGCGGGATGCAAGTGACGGTAAAAACGGCAGTAAGCAGATTTCAGATCCACGACGAGTTGACGGCCCCCGACGAGAGCGCTCCCCTGATCAAGAGCATCCAGGCGGCCGGCGGCGCGGTGACCAAGTTCGTCGGCGTCCTCGCGGGCGCCCCGGCGGTGCTGCGCGCGTACACCCGGATGCGCTCGGAGCTGCGCGGCGGCGTCCTGCCGCAGGCGACGCGCGAGCGGATCGCCCTGGCGGTCGCCGAGCGCCGCCACGATGCCTACAGCATCGCCCAGCACGCCAAGTCGGCGCGGCGCGCCGGCCTCGGCCTCGACGAGGTCTCGCGGGCCCGCAGCTTCGACTCCGGCGACACCAAGGAGGCGGCGCTGCTCAAGTTCCTCGAGGCGACGCTCGAGGCCGACGGGGTTCCCCCCCACCACCTCCAGGAAGAGGCGATGGAGATCGGCTGGAGCGACGAGGAGATCCTCGAGGCGGTCGCGCACCTGGCTCTGAACGAGTTCCAGAGCCTGATCGCCGGCGCCGCGGCGCTGCCCAAGGACCAGGCGACGCCGGAAGTACTGCCCTCGGCGGCGTAGGTCAGCGACACATCCCGATCGTGGTCGAGGTTTTCACCCCTATGCGGGTATAACCTCGACGGCGCTCGGGGGCGTTTGGTTTTGCTCGGGAGTATCCTCCAGTTTGGGTACGATGTTCTGGTGTCATCGATCTCGTGGAAAGTCGGAGAGTTGGCCGCACAACGCGGCTGGGGGGCGCGGCGGCTCGCCGACGAGTCAGGACTCGACCAGAAGACCGTGCGCAACATCCTCGCCGGTCGCGCGACCCGAGTCGACCTGAACACGATCGAGCGGCTGTCGCGAGCGCTCGGCGTGGGACCGGGATCGCTCTGGGAGCTCGGCCCCGACCCGGCGAGGGCCTGGGAGAGGACCGCGGGCGCCGCGGGAGCGGCGAGGCCCGGCGAGCTGGACGAGGTCCTTGCCGGCGACTGGTCGGAGCAGACCGACCCCGGCCTCGACCGAGCCCTGCGCTCGCCGTGAATCGCTGCTACCTGGACACGAACTTCCTCTACGCCCATCTGCGCTCGCAGCGCGGCGCCACCCTGGGGCCGGTCGAGAGCTGGAGAGCACGCACGCTGAGTGAGCTTGACGACGGGGGCGTGATCAGCGCCCGTGTCTTCGATGAGCTCGCCTACCGGCTGGTCCTCGCCTGGCTGCGCGACGACGGAGACGACGACCCGCTCTCGACCTATCGCGCGGATGCCCTCAAGGCGATGCGGGCGGCCCGACAGCGGCTGAGCGCAACCTGGCGGGCAATTGACTCGCTCTCGCTCGAGTTGCAGGCGACAGACCACGCCGTGGTCGAAAAGGCCAAGTCCCTGATGGCCAAGCCCGGGCTGCCGCCCCGCGACGCCTTCCACGCAGCCCACGCCCTCGAGGCCGGCTGCAACCTGATCGCCAGCGCCGACCCCGACTTCGACGACGTTCCCGGGCTGCGCCGGATCGCCCCCTGACCGCGTCAGTTCTCAACGACGGTGGCCGTGTAGAGCAAGCGGGCGGTGCTGTAGCGGCAGCCATACGTGGCGCGGCGGCCGACGCGCTGCTGGGGCCTACCCTGGCGGACGTCGGTCGTGTTGGTGCACTTGCCCGGTTCGCGGCTGGCGCGCCAGGCGTTACGGGCCGAGAGGTTCTGCGCGAAGGCGGGCGCCCAGGTCGGGATCGTCAGGCCGATGATGTCGCCCCTGTGGACGCGCAGGTTGGCGCCGAACTTCACCGTCTTGCCGAGATAGGGGCTGAGCACGTGGACGCGCCCCTGGGCGCGCAGGTTGTAGCGGGGCGGGGTGGTGCCCGGCACGCGGCGCAGGATCGCCAGCCGCGCCTCGGGAGGGGTGCCGAAGAAGCCGTTGAAGAAGGAGCGCTGCCGGTTGGTCGGCTGGGCCAGGGTCAGGGTCCAGGCCTTGACCTTGCCGTCGCGCGGCACGCGGAAGGGAAGTTGGTCCTGGTTGGTGCTGACCTGGAAGCCGGTGACGCTGCCGACCGCCTGGCAGGGGAGCTCCGGGCAGGAGGGGTCGGGGACGTTCGCGGTGCTGCCGAGCACGACGGTCGTGCGCGAGGTCGTCGCGGCGCCGTCGGCGGCGACCGCGGCGACGAGCGCGACCAGGCAAGCAACCGTCCCGATGATGGAAAACCGGGGGCCTATCCCAAAACCCTCGCGCACGTCTGACGGCGCCGTGCCGGCGCGTTGCGGCGTCCTCAGTCGGCCAAATAGCTCTGCTATTCGGCCTCCTTGCGTCCTTGCCCCGCTTGGCTCGGCACTCGTCAGCCGCACACGCGGGTTTTCGGATCGACCCCTCGACATTCCCTCGCTCCTCTCGTTGAAAAAGCCCTGCTGAGACGGGAAAGGGTAGCTTGCCGCGCGGGCGGGCCGAGACCGCCGGCCTAACGCGAGCTGCGCGCGTAGTGGATCGCGACGGCGTAGCCGATCCGGCCGGAGCCGTTGAACCGCAGGGCGCGGCGGGCGCCGTTGGTCAGGTCCCAGGCGTTGCCGCGGCTGTAGGGACCGCGGTCGATCACCCTGGTCACGATCGCGCGCCCGTGAAAGGCGAACTTGACCGCCGTCCCACAGGGGAGATTGCGATGGGCGACGCCGACCGTGCCGGGACGCAGAACCTGCCCGCAGGCGGTTTTCGAGCCGTAGAAGCCGGGCCCGTACCAGGTGGCCCCGGCCCAGCGCATCGGCGTGAAGGCGAGTCCGGCGCCCGCCTGGGCATCGGACGCGGCGGTCGTGAAGGCTCCGCCGGTGCCGGCCTGGGCCGGCCCGGCGGCGAGAGCCAGGGTCGCGGAGGCGAGCAGCAGGGCCGCGGTCAGTCGGGATTTCCGCCAGGGGCGGTTCGTCTTCGTCTTCATCGCTCTTTCGGGCGCTTACGGGGTTAGCTGACGGGCTCGCGCTGAAAGAGCTGCGCTACGCGGCGGATGCCGGCGATTCGCCCCAACTTTTGGGTCCCCCGCTCCTCGCGGTATGTGGCGAGGATTCAGCGGAAGTTGGCGGCACGTTAGCAGACGTTAAGACAGAAAAACGTGAAGAGATCGAGCAGGGCCCCCCTCGGGCAGGAGGGAGGCCCTGAAAGCGAGCCTGTAAGCCGGATCCTGTCGTGAGCGACCATCTATCTCACGGAGCCTGGGCTCCGAGGGCCGCCGGAGCGGCCTGCGGCCTACCTGGACCTCGCCGGGCAGGGTCGACGATCCTGTTTGGCCTTGCACCGGGCGGGGTTTGCCTGGCCGCCGCGTCGCCGCGGCGCCGGTGCGCTCTTACCGCACCATTTCACCTTTGCCTGTACGCGGCTCACGTGTGGCCGCGTCATCGGCCGTGTGTTTCTGTGGCACTTTCCCGCGGGTTTCCCCGGGTGGGCGTTACCCACCGCCCTCGCCCTCTGGTGTCCGGACTTTCCTCGAGGGGTTTTCTCTCCCCCCGCGGTCGCTTGGCTCGCATCGCGATGGTACCGCGATTGACCGCGATTGCATCGAATATCCTGCATCGCGATGCCGCTAGCCGTGGTCACCGGAGCAGGCAGCGGGCTCGGGCGGGCGATCGCGCTCGATCTCGCCTCCCGCGGATACCTCGTCCAGGCGACCGACGTCGACGCGGACGCGGCCGCTGCGACCGCCGCCGAGATCGGCGCCGGCGCAAGCGCCTCCGAGCTCGACGTGACCGATGCCGAGGCCTGCCGGGCGGCGGCGCGAGCCGCCGCGCGCAGCGGCTCGCTCGACCTCTGGGTGAACAACGCCGGCGTGCTCTCCGCCGGGAAATCCTGGGAACAGGGCGACGCCGCTCGCCGAGCGATGCTCGACGTCAACGCGACCGGCACGATGAACGGCACGGTCGCCGCGCTCGAGGTGATGATCGAAGCCGGTCACGGGCACGTGATCAACGTGATCTCACTCGCCGGGCTGATCGCGGCCCCGGGACTGGTCAACTACGCCGCGAGCAAGCACGCCGCAATGGCCTACACGCTCGGCACCCTCTACGACCTGCGCCAGATGGGCATCCGCGAGGTCGAGGTCTCCGCGATCTGCCCTGACGGGGTCTGGACGCCGATGATCGAAGACAAGCTCGATGACCCCGAGGTGGCCGGCTCCTTCTCAGGCAAGCTGTTGACGCCCGAACAGGTCGCAACCGAGGTCGGCAAGCTCAGCGCCCGCCCCAAGCCGCTGGTCGTGTTCCCCCGCTGGCGCACGCCGATGCTGCGCCTGCTCGAGCTCTTCCCCCGCCTGGCGCTGCGCCTGCTGCCGCTGGTGATGCGCGACGCGCGCCGGCGACAGCGGCGCTACAAGAAGCTGATCGAATCGGGCAGGTGGCCCTGACGCGACCCGGGGACCGCGTCAGACTTTTCTGACGACGCCGATCACGCGGCCGAGCACGCTCACCTCGGTGCTGCGGATCGGCTCCATCGTCTCGTTCTCCGGCTGTAGGCGGATGTGGTCGGACTCGCGGAAGAAGCGCTTGACCGTCGCCTCATCGCCGAGCAGGGCGACGACGATCTCGCCGTCGCCGGCGTCTTCGGTCGGGCGGACGACGACGTAGTCGTCGCCGAAGATGCCCGCATCCTTCATGCTTTCGCCGCGCACGCGGAGCACGTAGTCGCCTTCCTCGCCGCCGATCACGTCGGGGATCTCGATGTACTCCTCGATGTTCTCTTCGGCGAGGATCGGCGCGCCGGCGGCGACGTGGCCGACCAGCGGCAGCCCGGAGTGCTCGGGCATGATCGTCTTCTTCGCCTTGTCGAAGAGCAGCTCGATCGCCCGCGGCTTGGTCGGGTCGCGGCGCAGCAGGCCGATCTTCTCCAGGTTGGCGAGATGCGCGTGCACGGTCGATGAGGAATGCAGCCCGACCGCTTTGCCGATCTCCCGCACGGTCGGCGGGTAGCCGGTTTTGTCCGCGTAACGGCGGATGAAGTCGAAGATCTCCTTCTGCCGCTTCGTCAAGTCCAGGTCCACCAAGCGATCCTCCTCATCGGCACGACAGCGTGCGCATACGTTCGAACACCTGTTCGCAGGGTAACGGCCCGTCCGGACGGGCGCAACCCGGCAACCGCGCCGCACCACCGCGACCGGCGCCCCACCCCCGCCCCGGCCGAACATCTAGAATCGCGATCCCCGAGCGGCTGTGGCGGAACTGGTAGACGCGCAAGCTTGAGGGGCTTGTGCCCTTTACAGGGCGTGATGGTTCGACTCCATTCAGCCGCATAAGAAACCCCCGTAAATCGGGGGTTTCTGCGTTAGAGGCCGATCAGCGCCTCCGCTCGATTCCGGCTCGTGCGCCAGTCGGTGCGCCAGTCAGGTGATGCGCATGCAGGCGTGGCATGTTCGCCAATCTGGCGCCTGGCGCCAGCGCGGTCACGATCACGAACCCCCGTCGTCGGGGCTCTCGCCATCTTCCGTGGCTTCTGAGAGCTGAACTACGGCCCACTTGCCCACCTCCTCGACCAGATTGACGGTGGCATCGCGGTCGAGAGGCTCGGCGTCCAGCAGGTCCTCGTAGCGCAACGGCACCGCGTACTCGGTGAGGTTGACCGCCTCGCGCAGATCGAAGGGCGCCGCGTCCTCGCCGATGCCTGCCAGGGCGATCAGGTGGCGGAGGTCGTGGGTGTACTCGAAGTCCACGCTGCGGCTCGCCAGGACGGCCTTGAGCCACTTCTCGATCGCCTGCTGGGCATGGAAGCCGATGATGCCATCGGCGATCTCGAGGTTGGCGGCGAACTCGCGGACGGCGGTCGCATCCTCCGCGGCCTTGCGAGCGAGGATCGCCGCTGCACCGGAGGGCTCAAGCGGCGAGGACGCGTCCATCTCGCAGCGCCTCGTGGATGACGCCCCCGGGCACCCCGCCCCACTTGCTCACGTGATCGTCGCTGACGACGATCAGGTCCACCGGAACTCCGATGTCGCCAAGAGCCATGCGAAGGCGCCCGAACTCCTTGCGCCGACTGGGCAGCCGAGGCTCGACGACGAGCAGATCGAGGTCGGAGCCGGGTCTGGCCTCGCCTCGGGCATAAGAGCCGAAGAGGATCACCCTGGCGCCGGGAGCTGCGGCCGCAAGGCGGCGCCCAGCCTCGGCGATCAGGCTTTCATTTGCGATTGGGGCCATCGGCAAAGATCGTAGCCCGCGTAATAGACGACTGCGAAGCTTGACCTGGCCTCGTCGCCTGCTGATAAAGAAAAGGGTCCCAATGGGACCCGATTCCAATTACCTCCCAAGAGGAGGCGGACGACAACAACATACACTTCCGGTCTAGCGAAACGTCGGTTCATCTCGCGATTTCCGCGATCTACCTCGCCCTGGTGGTCACACTGATTGTCTACGGTCCTATCGTGGGCAATGGCGCATAGGGTCGCCCGAAAACGTCCCCGGCGGGATCACCTCCCATGTCTCGTCGGGGGCGCTCCGCCAACGAACGGCACCATCCCGGGTGCCGATTGACACTCGTCCGTGCCGAAACCTATAATCGACTGAACTGGAGCAATAAACCGTTTTGTCTTTTGGGGACGCCGGTTGGCGAGAGCGAGTTCGATCAGAAGCGATGGAGAGGGTTCGACCTTCGAGCAGTTCCTCGAGTTCGTCCCAGACGCGATCGTCGGGGTAGGGCGCGACGGTCACATCCGGTTGGTCAATCGCCAGGCCGAAGAGCTTTTCGGCTTCGACCGCGACGAGCTGGTCGACCGCGAGATCGACCTGTTGGTGCCGGATCGCTTTCGCGAGATCCACCCGGGGCACCGCGCCAACTACTTCGATGAGCCACGCACCAGGCCGATGGGCGCCGGGGTCGAGCTCTTCGCCGTACGCAAGGACGGCAGCGAGTTTCCGGTCGAGATCAGCCTTTCCAGCATCGACTGGAACGGCGAGTCGATCGCCACCGCGGCCGTGCGCGACATCAGCGAGCGGGCCGAAAGCGAGCGCGAGAAGGCGCTCCAGAGCCAGCTGCAGCGCTCGCGCCGGCTGGAGAGCGTCGGGCAGCTCGCCGGCGGCATCGCTCACGACTTCAACAACATCCTCGGCGTGATCATGAACTACGCCGAGTTCGTCGCCGACGAGCTCGAACCCGACTCCAAGGCACGTGAGGACGTCGGGGAAATCCGCCATGCCGCCGAGCGCGCCGCCGCTCTCACCCGCCAGCTGCTGATCTTCAGCCGCCGCGAGGTGGTCAAGCCCGAGGTGCTCGACCTCGGGCAGGTCGTCGAGGAGATCGAGAACCTGCTGCGGCGAGCGCTCGGCGAGCGGGTCGAGCTGAAGGTCTCGATCGCGGCCGACCTGAGCACGATCGAGGCCGACCCGGGACAGATCGAGCAGGTTCTCGTCAACCTCGCGGTCAACGGTCGCGACGCGATGCCCGATGGAGGGATGCTGCTGGTCGAGGCGGAGAACGTCATCCTCGATGAGGACTATGCCTACATGCACCCCGAGACCGAGCCGGGGCGCTACGTGCGGCTGAAGGTGAGCGACACCGGCACGGGCATGGCGCCCGAGGCGGCCGAGCGGGCCTTCGAGCCCTTCTACACGACCAAGGACGACGGCACGGGACTCGGCCTGGCCACCGTCTACGGCATCGTCACCGCCGCCAACGGCCAGATCGACATCTACTCGGAGGTGGGGTTCGGCACGACGATCAAGATCCACCTGCCGACGAGCGGAGCCAAGCCGTCGAGCCGAGGGGTGGCAAAGAAGGAGCACCGCAGCGGCAGGGGTGAGATCGTGCTCGTCGTCGAGGACGAGCCCAACGTGAAGCGGATGGCGGAGCGCATCCTCACCAAGGGCGGCTACTCGGTCATCGCCGCGATCGATGCGGCGGAGGCCGCGGCGCTGTTCGAGGCGGGCAAGCAGCGAGTCGACCTGATGCTGACCGACGTGATCATGCCCGAGATGCTCGGCACCGAGCTGGTCGAGCGGGTTCGCGAGAACCAACCCGAGCTCCGCGTCCTCTACATGTCCGGCTACAGCCACGACGTGCTCGCGCCGAAAGCGCTGACCGAGAACGGCCACAGCGCCTTCATCGAGAAGCCCTTCAACGCGGACGCGCTGCTGGAGAGCGTCAGGGAGCTGCTCGACCGACCCGCGCGCGCGGCGGGATGACCCGCGTCCTCGCCACCGACGACCAGCCGGAGATCCTGCGCCTGATCGAACGCGCCCTGCAAGGTCGCTATGACTGCGACCTGGCTAGCAGCGTGGCGGAGGCGCGCAAACGGCTCGCCGAAGTGGCGGTCGATCTCGCCCTCTGCGACATCGAGATGCCCGGCGAGGACGGGCTGGTCCTGGTCGAGGAGATCGCGCACGACTATCCGGCCACGGCGATCGTGATGGTGACCGGCGCAGACGACCCCGAGATCGCCGAGCGCGCCTTCGAGCTCGGCGCTCAGGGCTACTTGGTGAAGCCCTTTTGGCCGGGGCAGCTGCAGATCACCGCCGCCAACGCGCTGCGCCAGCGACGACTCGAACACGACGAGCGCGTGCGCCATGCCGCACTGGTCGGCAGCGCCGAGGAAAAGACCGAGGCGCTGCGCAACGAGCTGATCGCCGCACAGCAAGCAGCGATCGCCGAACTGCGCGCCTCGCGACAGGAGACGGTCGAACGACTCGCCCGGGCGATCGAGATGCACGATCCCGAGACCGGCCAGCATGTGCGCAGGATGGCCTCGACCGCGGCGCTGCTCGGGTCCGAGCTCGGGCTCGATCCCGACCGGGTGCGCCTGCTCCGTGCCGCTGCGCCGATGCACGACGTCGGCAAGATCGCCACCCCGGACGCAGTGTTGCGCAAGCGGGGAAAGCTGTCCGGTGAGGAGCGCGAGCTGATGGAGCAGCACACCACCGTGGGCCACGACATCCTTCGCGACTCCGAGAGCGAGCTGCTGAGGATGGCGGCCGAGATCGCCCTCACCCACCACGAGTGGTTCGACGGCAGCGGCTATCCACACGGTCTCAAGGGCGAGCAGATTCCGATCGAGGGCCGGATCGTTGCCGTCGCCGATGTCTTCGATGCCCTGCTCAGCGACCGTCCCTACCGTGCGGCCATGCCGCTCGAAGAGGTGACAGCCCTACTGGGGCACGAGCGGGGGGCTCACTTCGACCCCGCGGTGGTCGACGCCCTGTTGGACAACCTCGATGAGGCACTTTCGCTGCGCGGCTGACCAAACCGGTCGATCAGCTGCGACTTCCGTTCGCCATTACGCTGAGCCTGTCCTCGACACCGGGCCGCAGGATCAGAACCTCGGCCGGCGCTTTCTCCAGCAGCCAGACGAGGTCCTCGCCCGAGAGACCCGCCCGCGACTCCGCCGCGGCGGGGACCACGACTCGGTCGAAGTCCTCGCGGTCGAGCAGCCGCGCCAGCGCGTGGCGGTAGGAGCGGCCGCGTTCGACGCGGGCGTCCACTGCGACCCCCTGCCCCGTGGCGCGCTGCTCGATCGCCTCCAGCATCGGCATCGCCTGCTCGGCCTCGCCCGGGATCGCGCAGTCGAGCGGCAGTCGTTTCGGCACGGCGGCGAGATAGGCCGGCATCAGGGTCGCCTCCTCGGCGCGGGCCAGTCGCAGCGCGGCATCGAGGGCGCGGCGGGATATCTCGGTCCCGGTGAACGGCAGCAGGATGCGGTGAATCGACTCGGGCCGATCGGCCCGGCGGCGCCCGCGGGCGATCAGGTAGCCGCCCGCGAGGCCGCCGATCAGCGCCACCGCGATCGATGCCCGCTCGACGCTCACCCGTCGTCGTCCTTGCGCCCGCGGTGGGAGACGATCCGCACGTCGACTCCGTGCGGGGTGGCGTGCATCAGCCGCTGCGGCAGCGGTTCGCGCAGGCGCGCGAGGCCGCGCCGGGGAAGCGACTCGCCGACCATGATGTAGGTGGTGCCGCGCTCGCGGGCGACCCGCGCCGCGCCGCTCACCAGGTCCTCGCTCTCCTCGATCAGGAAGGCAGCGCCCAGCACCGAGGCGAGATGGCGCAGGGCGGTGACCTGGCGCTCGACCTCGCCCTCGATCGCCTCGCCGGGCGGCTTCACCCAGAGCAGATCGAGGCTGCCGCCGAGCCGCTGCGCGGAGCGCCAGGCGCGGCGCACGAGTCGCTGTGAGCTGGGCTGGGGGCGGACCAGGGCCAGTAAGCGCTCGCCGACCGCCTTGGGCACCTCCGCGGCGAGCCGCTCCTCCTCGCGCGTGCCCAGCGGCTGCTCGATCACGAGCCGCTTCGCCTCCACCTCCTGGGCGACTTGGCGCAGCGCCACCTCGCGCATGGCCAGCAGGTTCTCGACCGTGAAGAAGTTGTCGAGCGCCGCCTGCACGCTCTCGCCGGGGTAGACCTTGCCCGCCCGTAGGCGCTCGATCAGCGCCTCGGGCGTGAGGTCGACGAGGACCACCTCGTCGGCTTCGGCGAGGATCGCGTCGGGGAAGGTCTCGCGCACCCAGGTTCCGGTCAGCTCGGCGACCTGGTCGGTCAGCGACTCGAGGTGCTGAACGTTCACGGTTGAGAAGACGTCGATCCCGGCGGCCAGCACGTCGCGCACGTCCTCGTAGCGCTTGGCGTGCTCGAGGCCGGGCGCGTTCGTGTGGGCCAGCTCGTCGATCAGCGCCAGCTCGGGCACGCGCTCCAGCAGCGCCGGCAGGTCCATCTCCTCCAGCTCGGCTTCTCGGTACTCCACGCGGCGCCTCGGAACCTGCTCCAGCCCCTCGGCCAGGGACGAGGTCTCGGGCCGCCTGTGCGGCTCCATGTAGCCGATCGCCACGTCGCGGCCGGCGTCCTGCGCAGCGTGGCCCTCCTGCAGCATCCGGTAGGTCTTGCCGACCCCGGCGGCCATGCCGATGAAGACCTTGAGCCGCCCCGCCACCTCACGCCCCCAGCAGGTTGTGGATCACGAGGTCGATCAGCTTGATCCCGACGAAAGGTGCGATCAGGCCGCCGAGTCCGTAGATCAGCATGTTTCGGCGCAGCAGCGCCGTCGCCCCGATCGGCCGGTAGCGGACGCCGCGCAGGGCGAGCGGCACCAGCAGCGGGATCACCAACGCGTTGAAGACGATCGCCGAGAGGATCGCCGAGAGCGGCGTGCCCAGCCCCATCACGTTGAGCGCGTCGAGCGGCCCCCGCCCTTCGCCTGCGGCGGCGTAGGTATAGGCGAAGATCGCCGGCAGGATCGCGAAGTACTTTGCCACGTCGTTGGCGATCGAGAACGTGGTCAGGGCGCCGCGGGTGATCAGCAGCTGCTTGCCGATCTCGACGACCTCGATCAGCTTCGTCGGGTTGGAGTCGAGGTCGACCATGTTGCCCGCCTCCCGAGCGGCCTGGGTGCCCGTGTTCATCGCCACCCCCACGTCGGACTGCGCCAGCGCCGGGGCGTCGTTGGTGCCGTCGCCGGCCATCGCAACCAGCCGCCCTTCGGCCTGGTGGGAGCGGATCAGCTCCAGCTTCTGCTCGGGGGTGGCTTCGGGCAGGAAGTCGTCCACGCCCGCCTCCTCGGCGATCTTCGCCGCGGTGAGGCGGTTGTCACCGGTGACCATGATCGTGGCGATCCCCATCCGCCGCAGCTCGTCGAAGCGCGCCCGCATCCCCTCCTTGACGATGTCCTTCAGGTGGACGACCCCGAGCACATGGTTGTCGCGGCAGACCGCGAGCGGCGTGCCGCCCTCACGGCCGATCAGGTCGAGCTGCTCCTGCAGGTCCGCCGGCGGGCGACCGCCCTGCTCTTCGACGTAGCGGACGATCGCGTCGCCGGCGCCCTTGCGGTACTGGTTGCCGTTCACGTCGACGCCGCTCATCCGGGTCTCTGCCGAGAAGGGGACGAAGTGGGCCTCGTGGGAGCGCAGCTCGCGCCCGCGAATCCGGTGCTCCTTCGCCAGCACGACGATCGAGCGACCCTCCGGGGTCTCGTCGGCGAGCGAGGAGAGCTGCGCCGCCTCGGCCAGCTCGGCCTCCTCGATCCCCGGCATCGGGATGAACTGCGTCGCCTCGCGGTTGCCGAGCGTGATCGTCCCGGTCTTGTCGAGCAGCAGCACGTCCACGTCGCCGGAGGCCTCGACCGCCCGGCCGGAGAGGGCGAGCACGTTGTGGCGGACGAGCCGGTCCATGCCGGCGATCCCGATCGCCGAGAGCAGCGCCCCGATCGTGGTCGGGATCAGCGCCACCAGCAGGGCGACCAGGGTGACCAGCGAGACCTCGGTGCCGGCGAAGTCCGCGAACGGCCGCAACGAGGCGACGACCGCGGCGAAGACGACGGTGAGCCCGACGAGCAGGATGCCCAGCGCGATCTCGTTCGGCGTCTTGCGCCGCTCCGCGCCCTCGACCAGGTCGATCATCCGGTCGAGGAAGCTCTGGCCGGGCTCCTGGGTGATCTCGACCACGATGCGGTCCGAGAGCACGCGCGTGCCGCCGGTGACCGCGGAGCGGTCGCCGCCCGACTCGCGCACCACCGGCGCCGACTCGCCGGTGATCGCCGACTCGTCGACCGAGGCGATCCCCTCGATCACGGTGCCGTCGCCGGGGATCGTCTCCCCCGCCTCGACCACGACGACGTCGCCGCGACGCAGCTCGGAGGCCCGCCTCTCGCCTCCGTCGCGCAGCCGCGCCACGGTCTCGGTGCGCATCGAGCGCAGGGCGTCGGCCTGCGCCTTGCCCCGGCCCTCGGCCAGAGCCTCGGCGAAGTTGGAGAAGACGACGGTGAGCCACAGCCAGGCCCCGATCGCGAAGGCGAACCAGGCGGGCTCCGAGCCGCCGCCCAGCGGGCCGCCGCCGAACACCTGGATCAGCCAGGCGATCGTCACCGCGATCGCGCCCGCCTCGACCACCGCCATGACCGGGTTGCCGAGCTGGTGGCGGGGGTCGAGCTTGCGCAGCGAGTCGATCCCCGCGCGAGACACGATCTCCGGGTCGAACAGCGAGCGAGGCTCGTTGCGAAGCGACGCGGCGCTCATCTCGCGGCCCCTTCGTCGAGCGCCAGGTTCAGCTCCAGCACGTTCACCCCCGGCTCGCCGAGCAGGCCGAGGAAGCGGCCCTCGTTGTGCGCGTCGACCATGCCGAGCACCTGCCTGAGCGGCAGGCCGCGGACCGCGGCGACCCGGCGCGCCTGGATGCGCGCGTTGGCCTGCGAGATGTGCGGATCGACGCCGGAGGCGGAGTCGGTCACCGCGTCCACCGGGATCCCGGCGCGGGTGAGGCCGGGGTCGTAGGGGCGCTCGCGGGCGAGGTAGGCGCGCAGCCTCGCGGCCAGCGTGTCGCCCAGCTCGGCGCTGTTGGGGCCGAGATTGGCGAAGGCGGTCGCGGCGGCGTCGTATCCGGTGACCGAGGGGCGCGGGTGAAACCAGCGCGCCCCGGAGAAGCCCTGGGCGATCAGGCTCGAGCCGACCGTCCTGCCGTCGCGCTCGACGCGGCTGCCGTCCGCCCGGCCGGAGAAGAGCACCTGGGCGACACCCGTGACCAGCAGGGGGTAACCGAGGCCGAGCACGAGGCTCAGCACCATGATCGCGAGCGCCGAGCTGAGGATGTCGCGTCGCAGGGCCATCAGAAGAGCCAATCGGTGAAGGCCTGGACGATCGGACCGAGCAGCAGGGCCGGGAAGACGGCGAGCGCGGCGACGATCGCGACGACGAAGACGAGCAGGAAGACGAAGGTCGGCGTGTCGGTGCGAAAGGTGCCGGCGCCGAGCGGCGCGACGCGCTTGGTCGCCAGCGACCCCGCCACCGCCAGCGCCGCGAGCATCGGGACGAAGCGGGCGCCGATCATCGCCAGCCCGCCCGCGAGCTCGGCGAAGGTCGTGCCCGCGTAACCGGCGAAAGCCGAGCCGTTGTTGTTGCCCTGCGAGGCGTAGGCGTAGAGGGTTTCGGAGAAGCCCTGCGGCCCGGCGTTGAAGATCGAGGCCTTGCCGGCGGCGGTCGCGATCGCGACGGCGCTCAGCGCAAGCACGGCAAGCAGCGGGTAGAGCACGCCGAGGAGGGTCAGCTTCACCTCGCGCGCCTCGATCTTCTTGCCCAGGTACTCGGGCGTGCGCCCGACCATCAGCCCGGCGATGAAGACCGCGATCAGGACGAAGAGCAGCATCCCGTAGAGGCCCGAGCCGACGCCGCCGAAGATCACCTCGCCGCTCAGCATGTTGAGCATCAGCACCGCGCCCGCCGCGCCGGTGTAGGCGTCGTGGCCGGAGTTGACCGAGCCGTTGGAGGCGGCGGTCGTCGCCGTCGCCCACTCGGCGCTGGATGCGACCCCGAAGCGCTGCTCCTTGTCCTGCAGGTTGCCGCCGGTCGTGCCCGCCGCGGCCGCGGTCTCGATCCCGGCGGCGCGCTCGGCCGGGGTGCCGTGCTGCTCGGCGGCGTAGGTGACGCCGATCCCGGCCACCAGCATCGCCGCCATCGCCGCGAACAGCGCCCAGCCCTGGCGGCGGTTGCCGACCATGCGGCCGAAGGTGGCGGTCAGCGCCGCCGGAATCAGGAGGATGAACAGCGCCTCGACGAAGTTCGAGAGCGCGGTCGGGTTCTCGAAGGGCATCGCGCTGTTGACGCTGAAAAAGCCGCCGCCGTTGGTGCCGAGCTGCTTGATCGCGACCTGCGAGGCCACAGGGCCGAGCGCAAGGGTCTGCTCGGCCCCCTGCACCGTGGAGTAGGTGAGGTAGCCGGAGAGGGTTTGGATCACGCCCTGGGAGACGAGCAGGAGCGCTCCCACGAGCGAGAGCGGCAAGAGGATGTAGAGGAGGGTGCGAACGAGGTCGGACCAGAAGTTGCCGAGCGCGGCCGCTCCACGGCTGGCGAAGCCGCGGATCACCGCGGCCAGCACGGCCATCCCGACCGCGGCCGAGACGAAGTTCTGCACCGTCAGCCCCAGCATCTGCGTGAAGTACGAGAGGGTCGCTTCGCCGCCGTAGAACTGCCAGTTGGTGTTGGTGACGAACGAGGAGGCGGTGTTGAAGCTGAGGCCCCAGGGGCCGGAGCCGAGGCCCTCCGGGTTGAGGGGCTGGATGCCCTGCGTGCGCAGGATCGCGAACAGCGCCAGCCAGCAGAGCGCGCTGAAGACGACCACCGTGCGCGCGTAGGCCTTCCAGTCCTGCTGGGCCTCGGGATCGACGCGGATCGCCCGGTAGGCGAGCCGCTCCACCGGCGCCAACAGAGGCGAGAGGAAGACCCGCCGGCCGCTGTAGACGCGGGCCATGTAGGCGCCGAGCAGGGGGGTCAGCGCCGTGAGGACGGCGAGGTAGATCGCGATCTGCAACCAGCCCTGCGCGGTCATCGGCCGATCATGCGCCGAGGCGCGTCAAGGCCGCGTGAACGATGCGGCCTTCCCTATACAGATCTTGTGAAGACGGCCTACGCGGCGAAGCGATAGCCGACACCGGGATCGGTGCGGATATAGCGAGGTCCGTCGGCGGGCTCGATCTTGCGCCGCAGGTTGGCGACGTGAGCGCGCAGGACCTGGAAGTCGTCGGCGTACTCGGGCCCCCAGACCTCGACCAGCAGCTTGCGGTGGGTCATCAGCCGACCGCGGCTCTGGGCCAGCGCCCGCAGCAGCTCGAACTCGGTCGGGGTCAGGTGGACGTCCTCGCCGTCGCGGCGCACCGCGCGCGCGGCGAGATCGATCTCCAGGCCGTCGGCGGCGATCGTCGGCTCCGAGGCTTCGGGCCGGGCTCGCCGCAGAACCGCCTCCAACCGCGCCACCAGCTCGGGCGGGCCGAACGGCTTGGTCACGTAGTCGTCGGCGCCGGCCGCGAGCGCCCGCACCTTCGCCTCCTCCTCGCCCACGGCGGAGAGGACGATGATCGGCATCTCGCTCCACTCGCGCAGGCGCCTGGTCACCTCGACCCCGTCGATATCGGGGAGCATCAGGTCGAGGATCGCCGCCGCAGGAGGTCTCACCGCTGCGCGGTCGAGCGCCTCCTCGCCGGTGGAAGCGGTCACCGCCTCATAGCCCGCGTCGCGCAGGATCACCCGCAGCGCGCGCAGGATCTGCGGCTCGTCGTCGCAGACGAGGATTCGCGTCGCATCGTTCATGCCGCCGGCTCCCCGCGCGGGGACAGGGTGACGACGAAGCTCGTCCCCTGCCCCGGCAGCGACTCGATCGCGATCCGCCCGCCGTTCGCCTCGACAAAGCCCTTGGCGATCGCCAGCCCCAGCCCCGAACCGGTATTGGCGGCCGCACCATGTTGGAAGGGCTCGAATATCCGCTCCCACTCGGCCTCGGGTATGCCCGGCCCCTGGTCGACCACGCGAACGACGATATTGCCGCCGACCGCCCTCGACATCACCGAGACAGGGCGACCGCCGCCGTAGCGGGCGGCGTTCTCGATCAGGTTGGCGAAGGCCCGCTCGAGCTGGGCCGCATCGGCCTCCACCAGCGGCAGATCCGGGTCGAGCGCGAGTCGGATCGAGGCGGGATCGCCCGCGCTCGCCCGCGCGGCTTCCAGCACCTCGGCGAGGTCGAGCTGCTCGCGGCGCGGCTCGGCCTTGCCGGCTTCGAGGCGCGACATGTCGAGCAGGTTCTCGACCAGGCGCGAGAGCCGGGTGCCCTCGGCGACGATCCCCTCGCTCAGCTCGGCTCGCTCCTCCGCGGTCAGCGTGCGAGAGCCGAGCGCCGTGCCGCCGGCGATGATCGAGGTGAGCGGCGTGCGCAGATCGTGCGAGATCGCCCGCAGCAACGCGGTCTTCAGCTCGTCGCTGCGCCGCAGAGCCTCGGCCTCGACGGCCTCGGCCTGCATCCGGTCGCGCTCGCGGGTGCGAGCCGCCAGCTCATCCAGCGCGCGATCGGCCTGCTCGCGACGATGCTCCGCCTCGACCGCGGCGCCCCGCGCGAGCTCGGCCACGGCGCTGCTGACGACGGCCGCGATCGCAAATGCGGCGAGCGCGACCCAGTTCTGCTCCTCGGCGATCGTGAAGCGGTGCAGCGGCGGAATCTGGAAGAAGTTGAAGGCGACGGCGCTGGCGACCGACGCGAGCAGTCCCAAGCGCCACCCCCAGACGATCGAGATCAGCAGTATGCCCGGCAGGTAGACGACGCCGAGCGAGACGACAGGCGCCACCGACTTGAGCGGATAGACGAGCAGCGTCCCGATCGCGACCGCGCCCACCGTCGCGGCGATTCCCAGCCAAGTGGGCGGCGATTCAGCACCGAGGCCGAGGAACTTGCGATGGACGCGCATGCGTCGGCAAGGGTACGACCGCCGTCGCGACGCCCCCCGCTCACTCCTCAAAGCTGACCAGCTGCCTGGCGGCAGCGCGGACCTCGGCGAACTGCGCCGGCTCGACGGCGGCCCGCAGGACGTCGATCGGCGCCTCGTCGTCGAGGCGGGTGTTGGTGCCGAAGAACCAGGCCTTCGCCGTCTTCTCGTCGAAGGCCTCGACGATCATGCGGACCACCTTGCAGCCCTCGCGCAGGCGCAGCTCGGTGCGCTGGTTGGGTTGGGCCGTCCTCTCTGCGGTAGCGGCCGATCTGCTTGGCGTCCCGCAGCCCGACGAGGTGCGCGGCGACCCGCTGGCCGAGATGGTCCTGGAGGTAGCCGGCGACGTCGGCGACCGACAAGGTCGCGGCGTCTCGGTCGAGCTTCTCGGGTGCCTGAGAATCGGGCACCGTCATACGGCGATTCGGCGCGGAAGGTGGTTTAGATATTCGGCTCCCAACTTCCTGACCTTGGCGTAGTCGCGGTCGGAGAACTTCTTGCCCGAGTCCTTGACCATGCCAGTGATCACGGCAATCTGAGGCTGGTCGAAGCCGCGTTCACGCAGCTCCCCGGAACTGCCGTTGTCGAGGATGCAGAAGAGCCGGTATTGACGCCTGCCGGGACCGGTGAGGCGGATCTCGTGGTAGCCGCCCATGTCGCCATGCATCGCCTCCCAGTAGCCGCCACCGCTGAACTGCGGAGGTGGCGCGTCGCGGACCGCCTCCAGAACGGCGGAGAATCGAGCCTCGATCTTCGTCGGGCAGCCGTCGAGGAACTCCTCGGCAGGAACGCTGCCATCCTCGGCCGAGTAGTAGACGATCCCCCACGCCATCGCTCATTCAGGTTAGCCGCAGCTACGGCGTGTCTTGTCTGAGCTAGGCAGCAGCGGCGCGGGACCGGCGCTTCTTACCGGCGCGCTTCCCCCGAGCGCCGTCCTCGGCAACGACC
Source organism: uncultured Solirubrobacterales bacterium (assembly GCA_963727465.1). Lineage (GTDB taxonomy): Bacteria > Actinomycetota > Thermoleophilia > Solirubrobacterales > 70-9 > VRUE01. Next base: position 55,833 of record CAVSGL010000006.1, read on the forward strand.
TCCACCCTCGCTCCGAGGACATCGGCGAGGGCGGCGACGGTCTTCAGCTCGGGGTTCACGTCCGCGGTGAAAAACCGCCTGACGCTCGAGGGCTCCTTGCCGATTGCCCGCGCCAGCTCGGCCTTCGACATCCCGGCCTGCTCCCGCAGCTCATCGAGCTGCCGGACCACGGCGTCGATCTGGGCGATCTCGCGCCGCTGCCGCTCGAACTCGGCCCTGAACTCCGGGTCTTCGTCCAGCCGCCGAGCGAGACGCCGATCATGGTAGGTCGTGTCGAGCGGCTTTCCCATCGAGGCGCTTAGCGTAGCACAGAAGTTACGCCATATATCCAGATCCCTGCGCGATCACAGCGGACCGTCTGACGGACCAATTTCGCGCTATCTTGCGTCACCTCAGAGCACCTGAGATCACCTCAGAGAGTCCCACATAATCCAAGATCCCCTGAAACCGCCGATTTGAGGAGCTTGTAAACCGAAAGGTTTGTGGAGGTTCGACTCCTCTCAGCCGCACTCATAAGTCCTGCAAAGAGGCGTTTTTCGGCCTTCATTTCCGATGGGCTTGCTGCGCCCCTCGCGGGGTCGCCGACGGACCGTTTCGTAGCCGATGGGGACGCTAGTCGGTGAACTAAATGGCTCTGCTGCTGCATTTGAGCACGCGGAAGCAGCGGAGAACCACAAGCCTCGACACAACCACAAGTCTTTTCCCCCGCGGACCAATTTGCCGAAGACTGGGGTGGTCAACCGCCGGTGTTGCACCGTACAACCTCGGTGCTACACTTCCACCATGCCGACGACGAAGCCCCGCTACACCGTCACCGACAGCGGCTCCGTCAGCGAGCTGCTCGACGAGGCACAGCGGCACTGGCCGGAGGTAACCGATCGCAAGCAGCTGCTGCTGCGCCTGGCCGAAACCGGGCGCGAGGCGATCAAGCGCGAAGGAGCAGCCCGGCGGGCGGCCGTCGCTGAGACGGCCGGGGCGCTCAGCGGCGTGTACGAGCCAGGCGAACTGGAGCACTTGCGCGAGGACTGGCCAGAGTGATCGTCCTCGATGCGAGCGTCCTGATCGGACACCTGGATGCTCGCGACCCACATCACGAGAAGGCGACGGCGCTGCTCGAGGAGAGCGACGCCGAACCACTGGGCGCGAGCGCGATCTCGCTGGCCGAGACCTTGGTGGCGCCGGCCAGGGCAAGGCGACTGGACGAGGCCAAGGCAGCGCTGGAGCGACTCGGCGTAGCGGAGCTGGACCTCGGCGAGGACGCGCCGACTCGACTCGCGAAGCTGCGTGCGGGGACCGGGCGTAAGCTGCCCGACTGCTGCGTGCTTGCGGCAGCGCAGCAACATGAGGGCTCGGTCGCCAGCTTCGACGGCGATCTGCGCAAAGCGGCGCGCAAGCTGGGGCTCGAGGTTCTCGGCGAGTAGCCGTCCGGCGACGAGTCGCGTTACACCACAACTCGCGACTTCACTGGAATCCTGGCCACCCATGAGCCCACAAGACCCAATCCATTGCTACTCTCATCCTGGAGTGAGGGACCTGACTTGGCAGTCAGCTAACGACATCTGATGTTCGAGCGTATGACATTAACGTGCTACACGCCGCTCCACACGCGTCCCAACCATCGACGTTTGACCGTGTGCTTGATCGTTGTTTTGTCGGCCGCGGCCTGCTTGGGGACGGTTTGGCCCTCTATTTCCGAAGCGGCTCGTTTCAAGACCGGCTATTACGAAGGTGAAACGACCGAACGATGTCCCTCCTTTGCTGTCTCAGAGGGGATCTGTCGGGAACTGTCCAAGCTGCCAGTCAGCTTCACGCTGACTCCCACGCGTATCACTCACATCAGGGTGATGGTGGTTGAGTACTGCGAGGATGAAATTCCTCCCCGCATCGCGACCGTTGAATTACAACGTTCGTTCCCCCTCAAGGCTGAATGGGGACCAAGGGCTGGCGCGAGGAAGGTTTTCGACAGCCGACCCGATTCAAGCGGCCCAGCGAGAAACGGCGTTCTTGGCATCGTTTGGCCCGGCAGGGTCAACGGGTACATAAGCACGCTCTCCAAGGTGGCCGATGACTCGTATTGCGTCGCTCGCGCCGAGTGGAAAGCGACGCCCCACGCCCAGCGCAATTCTCAGAAATGGCCGGAGGTCCCGCCTGTTCCAGCGGAACCGCAACTTGATCCGGGATTGCTCCAGACATGCATGGCAACGGTGCTAGAGCGCCCACAGCGAAAAGATCCCCTACGAATGGTCCGAGCGGGAATCTGGCCGAATACCGGGTTTCGTGGTGAACAAGCACTCGTTGGCTCATTCATCTACGAGGACATGCCCGAAACCTGCGCAACTCGGTACGCGCGATCATCCAGTGCGGATGTCCAAATGCTGAAGAAGGGCCGTTGGGTGACGACGCAGAGTGGCGTGACCGGCGCCGGAAATCGTGGCGGAGTATCACGAATACTCACCGGGGGCGGCCATCCGGACATACCGGCACGAATTCCCGAATACAACACTTGCGAGAATGGACACGGCTTCCACAAGGTGCGCATCCGTATCGTCAGCCACCTAACCCGCCCAACCCTCCACAAGGACAAGGGCGGCCACACCTGGTTCTATCCGGTCGCAGTCGAGGGCAGTTGCAGAGCCGCCGCCCTGTCGGACAAGCGAGTGCATAAGCTGCAGCATGAACTCTTCGGAACTCCGCTCTCCTTGATTCACTAACGCGAAGGAACGACATTCATGAAGCCTCGAGTATTGACCGCCTCCCTGATGGCACTATGCCTAGCGGCTTTCTCGTCAACAACCGCAAATTCCAAGAGCTTCGAGGTCAACCATCCGCCTCGCGCGGGAAAGTGGACGTTGCGGGGGCCACATTCTAGTTTTGTGCTCGAAAGGCGGAGGCCGCGCGCGACGGCCTTCGTCCGCTCTCTCCGAATCAGCACCCGCGGCGATTGCCCTGAATATCGCGGCGCTGTCGCAAAGGTTCTCGGTCGTCAGAAAGTTGACCGTCGGGTCTCGCATACTCGATCAAACGTAATCTGGTATTCCGTTGGAGCTTGGGTCCAAATACGCATCGTCGGCGAAACGCTTCCGGGGCGACTGGTGATCTATTTCAATGCGTACAGCACGCATCACCTCGATCACGTCAGCCTTGAACTCAGTCATACGGGATGCCGGCTCCAGCGCTGAGGGGCCTACGTCGCTCTGAATTTAGCCCCAGCCGCCGATGGGCATCGGCACCGGTCAACCAGCTCGATCGTCCACAGCCGGGCGACCGGGCACTCGCCATATTTGGCGAGACTGGTCCGAGAAAGACAGACGCTCGCCTCTACCGGGCCTGCGTCGGCCTTCCCTAGGAGGCTGGGCAACCTCGGCCAGAGGGTCCACGGTCAGGACATCGCCCGCGGGCCGCAAACGCAAACCGACTGCACTCGAGATACCAGCAACCCGCGAGTTGCCTCCGTCTCATCGATTTGCTTCCTCAACTCGTCAGCTGGATCGTCTGTGAGTAATAGTCAAAGCCATGTTCCAACGTAATCGGATCAAATATTTCAACTGTCATTCGACAATTGCCGGACCAGAGATCGTACGGCGATCCTGACGGGAAGGTGTAGTGAACTGGACCCCAAGAGCAACCTGAGCCGGTCGCACCGATGTTATCGGCAGTGTAATTGAGCCCGGATTCTGAATCCCATATTTCTATTCTCAGATTGACCGCCATACCGGCAACCGAGGCACACGGCTCGTCCGGAGTCAACGTGATCGTGTCACCGTGCGCAACAACTTCCGGGCTGATTTGAAAGGTCCGGCCAAAGTCGGTGATCGTCAGCGGCGAATGCTCCGATTCAGAGATCAACAACCCATCGCGTTCACAGGCCGCGGCCACTTCATAGTTGCCGGGTTCGAGTTCTGGATCGCCGCCCAATGGTCCATCCTCTGAAATAATCGGCGTATCGTTCACCCAATAGCTCGCATGGGTCGAATCGGTAAGGCCATCAATGGATGAGCCTTGCGGAAATATCTCCGTCACCAAAAGGGTATCGAGAGCCGAGTTATCGCAACGGAAATTTGAGTCAACGTATAGCCATTGTCCAGCAACGATTGACGACGGACTTATTGACAATGAAGTGCCTCCTGAGTCACTGGCTCTAGAATCATGACTCGGTGAGCCTCCCGGTGAGCCGCCGCCTGAAGAGGGAGGTCCGTCTGCTGGAGAACCACCATTAGGTGGAGGCGACCAGCGGGGAAGTGAGGAAAAGCCGTGATCACGGCGGGAACACCCGACGGCAAGCCAAGGACTTCCGAAATGAGTGGGCGAATACTTGATACAGCGATGATGCAAGGCCACATCGACTGCGACGTCCAGCTCGTGCTTCGACTCCAGCAACCCCCCAAGTGAGTGACCGGCAGAAGGGGCCAATGCACAGCCGATACCCGAGGCGATATCGAGAAATTTGCCCTTCAGCAATGCACTCACCCAGCTACAGGCGACGCCAATATACTTCGTTGGCTCGCGGGGTGCGGCGGCAATCTCGGCCCCCGAGCAGGACCCGTCGATGTAGAGAGCCAGCTTCCGCGCGAAGGCCTTGCCGATGACCGACGAGAGGATCCCACAGACCATACCCGCGCTGATTGGGAAGTCGGCGCTCGGTCGTAGGCCGAAGTGGTAACAGACGACCATACGCACGCTTTCCTGTCTGTTGTACCAGGTGGTTCTGCCGATGGTCTTCCTATGGGCATTCGGAAACGCTGTGTCGCAGGCAACCACGTAGCGTCGTCGGTTTCTCCCACGGCGTGATGCTCGGCGAAGCTGGGTGTTCGCCAACACGCCTCGGCCAAGTCCGATGCTGACCTTGCTCGTGGTCGCAGGTGTCAACGCTTGTGCAGCTGTCGGTCCTATCGAGAGGCAACAGGCCAGAGCCACCAATGCAATGAGCGGCCGCATCTAGTGTCTACTGCCACCGTGGCGCTTGCTGTGGCGCTTGTGCTTGGCGTTCGCGGCCCTCAACTTGACCGTCCGATTGCGTAGTCCCGAACCGACCAGCTTCGCTACGACTCCGTGCCTCCCGGCGTTCTTGAGCAGCTGCTTGCCCTTGCCGTTGAGCTTGATATGGATGGCCCCACGCTTGCCCGCTGGAATCCGAAAGCGACCTCTACCGATAACCAGCTGCTTGGCCCTGCGATGGCGCTGACGCGAGCTATGAGCTCGCTGACGGTGTCGCTTCCCATGGGCTTGACCTTTCAGCTGCACGATCAGCTTGGCCACTCCGCTACAGCTGCTGCCGCCAACGCATTTCGTCGGCAGCAGCGCTACGCCGCCGTGGACCATCGCCTGGCTACCGGTTACGCCGACGCTCGGTTTCGATGGAGTTGCCGGCGGCGAACTCGGGCTCGGCGTTGCGCTGCCGCCGGAGCCACCCCCATTCGTTCCCGTGCCTGAGCTACTGCCGCCTTCTTCTTCGGGACCACCTTCGCCTTCGGGTCCGCCGCCTTCTTCATGTTCGACGGAAAAGGTCGCGACTACTTCCAGGTCCCCGTTCAGTTCGACAACGCAATTGCTAGTGCCCGAACAAGCCCCTGACCATCCCTCAAAGATCGTCCCCGCTCCGTGATCCTGAGTGAGCGTTACCACCGTGCCCGCTTCGAATGACTGCGTACACGTCGGTTCGCAGCTAATCCCCATTGGATTGCTGCTGACGCTGCCGGATCCTTCTCCAGCGATATGAACAGTCAGCATGTGCGTCACCGCCGACACTTCCGGAATGTATACCCAGTCGCTGGTCGCCGCGGCGGTTCCTTCGCTGTTTTCCGCCGTGACTTCACAAGTCACATATTCTTCGACATCTGCTCCTTGGACGACATATTCAGACGAGGTCTCCCCAGCGATAGAACTACCTCCCCGCTGCCATTGATAGCTAAAGCTAGTCGGGCTGTTTTTCCAGGTGCCGGTCGAGCACGTCAACGTTTCACCGACTTCAGGGTTGCCGCTGATTTCTGGTCTCTCTTCGTTGATCGGCTTCGGGTTCGGCGTCAGTGCGGCATTGATCCCCGAGAGCGTCGAACCGTATTCGACCACGACCATATCGGGGGTTGAAAAAGGCTGGTTGTCGTAGTACTCGATTTCGTAGCCTTGATGCGTGGCATCGAATTCGACGCTGTATTCGGAAGCATTGAGACCGCCGATCCTGTAGTCGCCGCCTATGTCCGTTCGCGTGCAGGTTTCATATTCAGGATCGTAGATGTTTTCCCGGTAGGCGCAGACCCAGGAGTTGACGATTGGATCGCCGGTTGCCTCGTCTTCGACGTGGCCGGTGATTGCCCCTTCCTGAAATAGGTGGCCGTCGATTTCAGTGACCGTGCTCGGCGCACCTACGGTGACGAAGTCGGCCCCGTAGAACGTGCTTGCTTCGTCATACAGTTGATAGAGGTAGCCGCTACCATCGGGTGGCCAGAAGCGCACGCGATATTGCTGGCTGGCCAGGCCACTGATTTTGTAGTGGCCTGTGCCGTCAGTGGTCGAACAACCCCAGTCATCGATCTGACCGCCAACTTCCTCGGCACAAACATCGATACCACCGAGTGGAGTCGATGTTTCGTGATCGTCAACGGCCCCTTCGATACTTCCACCTGGATCAAGAGCAGCATCGATATTTGAGGTCGTGTTTGGGGCCGTCACCTGCACGGCGTTGGATTCATAGAAGTACTTCTTGTTATCGTAGAACTCTTTGATGTAGTTCTCACTGGTCGTGTCTACCGGTACGAACGACACTTCGAAATAGAGACTCGCCAAGCCGCCGAGCACGTAGCTTCCGCTGCTGTCGGTGACCGTGCATAGGTGATAAAGCCCTTCGCCGTAAACACCGCCGGTGACATTGGCGCACACTTCGATGTCTTCAATCGGGTGGCCATTACTGGAGTCTGTAACGTGACCAGAGATCCGACCCGCTTGGCGAAGATTGCTGTCGATCCCCGTGGTCGTCGATGGCGCGGTGACATTGATGGTCTCGGCTTCCGTGAAGTCGGCAACAGTGTCGTACCATTGGTGAGCGTAGTTCGATTCCGGCAGTGGTGCGTACTCAACCTTGTAGGACCCAGTCGGCAGGTTCTTGATCGTGTATGAGCCGGAGCCATTGCTGCTGAGGCACGGGCCCGAGACCCATCCTTCAGCCTCGTAGACGCAGACAACCACGTCGGCCACAGGATTGCTCGACGTGTTCTCGGTGGTCCCGGAGATAGCTCCGCCCGGGTGCAATGCTGCGTCGATCCCGGTGACGACCGATCCTGCTACCGCTACCGTCTTGCTGGCTTCCCAGGTGCTCGCATCTTCGTAGTACTGATAGGCGAGGTTGCTCGCGCCGGTTGGATGGAAGCGGACGTGGTAGGTCTGAGGTTCGAGTCCGCCGATCGTGTACTCGCCTGAGCTGTCCGTTTCGGTACATGGAGCTTCTTCTTCGACGTAATAGAGGAACGCACAGACTTGGACGTTGGCCACAGGGTTACTGGTTTCCGCGTCGGTGACAGTCCCGGAGATGCCCTCCGATTCTGCGGCCTGGGCAGAAGAACTGCTCAGCAGCAGCGTCAGCAGTAATAGCCCGAGGCCAGCACGTATGCCTCGCTTGACCTTCGTCCTAGTGACGCCCCTCCGCTTTCTCACAACGGCTCCTTCCCGCGAGCAGTACAGTCAAAGTGCGGCAGGATACCGCACGAAGATCCCATCGGTAATAGTAGGTGTATGGTGCCTACCTGAAAGTAGGTAGAACAATGTTCCTCCGGCCTGTGTCTCTGGGTTCCACGTAGGCCAGTGGTGTGCCAATCAGGGAGCGGAACAGCCGAATTTAGCGGTCCAGCCGGAACAGTCTTGATAGGCGGTTGCCGCCCTGTGCTGCGGATTCTGAACGGTTGAATTTGGCTAGTGCGCATTACTGGGCATGATGGTTGGACTCCATTCAGCCGCGCTGTAACCCCCGGAAATCGGGGTTAGCGCGAGCAGGTCGCTGTTCAGTCGATCAGGCCGACGCCACGCAGGATCGTGAGCGAGTCGGCGTAGACGTCCTTGCGCAGTATCTGGCCGTTCTCGATCGGGAAGACGTCAACGCCCTCCCACTCGAGCCGCTCGCCGGTCGGCTCGGCGACGAGACCGCTGCGGCGCATCGTCTGCGTATGGGTCGCGGAGGCGGTCCATTCGCAGACGGCGAGGCCGTCGCGTGCATAAAGGCGCCGCGTCTCGAACCGCAGGTCGGGCCAGGCGGCGAAGATCGAGGCGATGTGATCGCCAACCGCCTCGCCCTCCACGCGCTCCCCCGCAGTGTGGTTCTCGAACACCATGTCGGGGGCGTGCATCGCCACGATCGCCTCAGTGTCGTGGCGGTTCCAGGCGTCGTTGTAGCGTTTGACCAGCCGCTCCACAGCCTCGGCGCTGTCGCTCTGCTCCGCGGCCACCGTGCTCAGCCCTCCGCGCCCACCACGACTCCGCCTCGGCCCTTCAGCTCCCGGGCGATCGCGCGGGCGGCGCGCTTGGCCTCCTTGCCCATGTAGCCGAGGCCGCCGGGGCGCTGCACGTAGCCGACGAAGCGCATGCCCAGCGCCGCGGCCTTCTCCCCCACCGCCTTAGGTTTGCCCTGGCCGTCGAGCACATCGAGTTGCCCGACGAGGCGCTCGAGCGCGGGTCGGAAGCCGGTGGCGGCGACGATCGAGTCGGGCTCCAGCCGGGCGCCGTCGGCGAGCTTCACCCCCTCCGGCTCACATCCATCCACGGCCGAGACGACCTCGACCCGCCGCTCCTTTATCGCCTCGATCACCTCTTCGTCGACGATCGACGGCGCGACACCGCGGGCGCGGAGCTGGGCGAACGGGCCGTCCTCGGGCACCGTCAGGCCGAACTCGTCAAGATCGCCGACGCCCATGCGGCGGCCGAAGCGGCTGAAGGCGTCGGCGAAGCGAACCGGCGTGTGCAGCAGTGCGACGGCGATCATGTCGCCCGGCAGGCCGCCGGGCCCTTCGCGGACGACGATGTTGGGCGGCGTGCGAACCGCAAGCCAGGTCTGCGCCGCGCCACCCTCGGCCAAATCGTGTGCGATCTCCATGCCCGAGCAGCCGGGGCCGACGACGAGGACCTTCTCGCCCTCGAACGGCGCCGGGTTGCGGTATTCGGAGGAATGCAGCAGGCGACCGCGGAAGCCCTCGCGTCCCTCCCACTCCGGGATCGTGGGCTCTTTCTGGTATCCGGTCGCGACGACGACCTGCGGCGCGTGGACCGCGCCGGCCGACGTCTCGACCGTCCAACCGCCGTCGCCGCGGTCGATCGCCTCCACCGAGGTTCCGAGCCGGATCTCGATCCCGTCCTCGGCGGCGTGGCGCTCGACGTGCTCGATCAGCTGATCGCGGCTCGGGAACATCGGCGTGCCCTTGGGGAAGCGCCGGCCGGGCAGGTGCGAGAACGGCCTGCAGGTGTTGAGCCGCAGGCGGTCGTAGCGCCCGCGCCACGACGAGGCGACGCTGTCGGCGCGGTCGAAGACGGTCGGCCGGATGCCGACGTCCTTCAGGGCAAGGGCGGCCGCGACGCCGGCGGGTCCGGCTCCGATGACGGCAACCTCTCGTCTCTCCACTGCGTCCTCCCCTCGAGATCGCTTGCTGGTTCGGACGACGATTCACCGTAACAAAGTGCGGCATACCCACCGGAATCGCCGCCCGCCCCGCTGCCGGGGCGCCCATACACTCGAAAGATGCCCTCTGCCGCCGAACCGTCCGGCGTGCGTCGCGCCGAGCTGGTCGCGACGCTCTCGCTCGGCACCGACCTGGGCTTCGGCCAGCCGATGGAGCACGCGCTGCGGCAGTGCCTGATCGCCCTGCGCCTCGGCGAGCAGCTTGGACTCGACGAAGCCGAGCGTGAGGTCACCTACTACACCGGGCTGCTCGCCTGGGTCGGTTGCCACGTCAACGCCTACGAGCAGGCCAAGTGGTTCGGCGACGACATCGCGCTCAAGGCCGACGTGCTGCGGGTCAACTGGCCAGGCTCCAGCTTCCTTCTCGGCCGTCTCGGGACCGGCCGACCGCCGCTGCAGCGGGCGCGGCTCGGGCTCGCCTTCCTCGGCGAAGGGCGCGAGGCGGTTCGGACCCTGTGGACCAACCACGGCGCCGCTACCGCAAGCCTCGCCGAGCGCCTCGGGCTCGGCGAGGAGGTGTGCCGGGCCGTTCGGCAGGTCTTCGAGCGCTGGGACGGCAAAGGCGCGCCGGGCGGACGGCAGGGCGACGAGATTCCGCTCGCCTCGCGGATCGTCTCGCTCGCCGACGTCGTCGAGGCGTTCCACCGCACCGGCGGCACCGAGAGCGCCGTCGCCGTAGCGCGAGAGCGCAGCGGAACTCAATTCGACCCGGCCCTGGCGCAGCGGGTTCGCGCAAACGCCGAGGAGCTCTTCCACGGACTCGACGGCACGAGCAGCTGGGGCACGGTGATCGCCGCGCAGCCCGTGCTCGACACCGAGCTTCGCGAGTCCGAGCTCGACGCCGCGCTGGGGGCGGTCGCCGACTTCGCCGACCTCAAGTCGCCTTGGACGATCGGCCACTCGCGCGGCGTCGCCGAGCTGGCCGGCGCGGCGGCCCCCGCATACGGCTTGCCCGAGCCCGATGCGGCAGCGATTCGCCTTGCCGGGCTCGTCCACGACCTCGGGCGCCTCGGCGTCTCCAACGCGATCTGGGACAAGCGCGGGCCGCTCAACCGGTCGGAGTTCGAGCGCGTGCGCCTGCACCCCTACCTGAGCGAGCGCATGCTCTCCTTCGCCCCGGCGCTGACCCCACTGGGGGCGATCGCCGTGCAGCACCACGAGCGGCTCGACGGATCCGGATACCCGCGGGGCCTGAGCGGCGCCGAGATCACGCCGGCGGGAAGACTGCTCGCCGCAGCTGACACCTACCAGGCGATGACCGAAGAGCGCCCCCACCGGCCGCCATTGCCTCGGGACGAGGCGGCGGAGGGGCTGCGCGACGAGGTCGCCGCGGGCAGGCTGGACGGGGAGGCAGTCAACGCGGTGCTGGCCGCCGCCGGCCACCGCGTGCGCAGGCGCCGCGAGTGGCCGGCGGAACTGACCCCACGCGAGGTGGAGGTGCTGCGACTGCTGGCCCGCGGGCTCTCGAATCGCGAGATCGCCACCCGGCTGACGATCTCCCCGAAGACCGCCGGCGGACACGTCGAGCACATCTACACGAAGACGGGCGCCACCAACCGCGCCATGGCGAGCCTGTTCGCCGCCGAACACGGCTTGATGCGCGACTGAGCGCCACCGCGTCCGGCCGGGTCGAGACGACACGAAGAGGGGGCGAATGCCCCATGACGATCGGCGCGAGGGCGCCTAGCCTCGTCCTGAACACCGCACGCGACAGATGGACGAGGAGGAACACCGTGGAGGCAGCGACGCAGGGAATCGACCAGGGGGCGCTCGAGCAGGTCCTGGGGAGAACCGTCACCGACATGGGCGCGGCGCTGAACGGCGCCCTGGTGATGCTCGGCGGGGAGCTGGGGCTGTGGAAGGCGCTCGCCGGCTCTGGCCCCTCGACCGCGGCCGAGATCGCCGAGCGCAGCGACGTGCGCGAGCGCTACGTGCGCGAGTGGCTGGCCGCGCAAGCGGCCAGCGGATACCTCGACTACGACGCCGATGGCGACACCTTCACGCTCTCGCCCGAGCAGGCGATGATCTTCGCCGACGAGGAGAGCCCTGTCTTCCTTCTCGGCGGCTACCGGCTGATCAGCTCGACCTTCAAAGACCGACCGCGGCTCGAGGAGCGATTCCGTTCGGGTGAGGGCTTCGGCTGGCACGAGCACGACCCCGAGCTCTTCGCCGGCACCGAGCAGTTCTTCCGCCCGGGATACCGCGCCCATTTGACCGGCGAGTGGATTCCGGCGCTGGAGGGCGTCAACGAGAAGCTGCGGGCGGGCGGCAAGGTCGCCGATGTCGGCTGCGGCCACGGCGTCTCGACGAGCTTGATCGCGCAGTCGTTCCCGCAGTCAACCGTGCACGGCTTCGACTACCACCAGGGATCGGTCGAGCGGGCGCGGGAGCTGGCGCGCGAGGAAGGCGTCGAGAACGCCGAGTACGAGGTGGCCACCGCCAAGGGCTTCCCTGGCGAGGACTACGACCTGGTGTGCTTCTTCGACTGTCTGCACGACATGGGCGACCCGGTGGGGGCTCTGAGCCATGTCCGCGAGGCCCTCGCCGAGGACGGGAGCGTGATGCTGGTCGAGCCGCAGGCGGCAGACGATCTCGCAGGCAACCTCAACCCCGTCGGCCGCCTCTACTACGCGGCCTCGACGCTGATCTGCACCCCCAATTCGCTCGACCAGGAGGTGGCGCTGGGGCTCGGCGCCCAGGCGGGCGAGGCCCGGCTGCGCGCGGTCGCGCAGGAGGCCGGCTTCAGCCGCTTCCGCCGCGCCACCGAGACGCCGTTCAACCTGGTGCTGGAGGCCCGACCCTGAGGGCTGCGGTCGACAGCCGGGCAACGAAAGTCAGGCTCTACGCGATCCCGATCTCGCATTCCTCGCTTGCCGCGCGGATGATGCTGGAGCGCAGCGGGCTCGAGCACGAGGTGAGGGAGCTTCCCCCCGGGCTGCACCCGCCCCTGGTGCGCGCTGCCGGGTTCCCCGGCTGGACCGTGCCGGCGCTGCGGATCGACGAGAGGCGCATCCAGGGGACGCGGGCGATCGCCCGCGAGCTGCACGGGCTCGCCCCGGAGGCCGGACTCTTCCCGCCCGGCGAGGACGCCCGCGGGGCGGTCGAGGAGGCGGAGCGCTGGGGGCACGACGATCTGCAGCCGCTGCCCCGGCGGATCTTCCGCTGGGCCGGCGCCCACAGCGGCGCAGTTCGGACCTGGATGGCGCGCGAGGCGAGCGGCCTGCCCGCGCCGTCGGCGTTCGCGCTGGCGCTGAAGCCGGCGACGGCCTTCTTCGCTCGCCGCGTCTCGGGCGCCGACAACGCCACCGTGCGCGCCGACCTGGCGCGCCTGCCGGAGTTGATCGACCGCGCCGACGAGCTGGTCGCGGACGGGACGATCGGCGGCACGCCGCCCAATGCAGCAGACCTGCAGATCCTCCTCTCGCTGCGGCTGCTGCTCCTGCACGAAGACCTGCGGACGCGGATCGAGGGACGGCGATGCTGCCAGGCGGCGCTGCGGCTGCTGCCGGACTATCCGCGCCCCGGGCCGGACGCGCTGCCGCCTGTGCCCGCGGCACTGCCGAACGAGTGGCTGCGCGCCGCGGAGCTCCGGCGGGCGGGCGCCGGTGTGGGAGGCTGAGCGGGCGATGGACGGCGCACAGGCCGCGCTGGCGGCGAACAGAGAGGCGACGGAAGCCTGGAACGGCCCGCTGTACGACCGCTGGCTCGCCTTCCGCGACATCGTCACCGACGGGCTCGCCTCGCACGGCGAGGCGGCGCTGGCCGCTCACCCGCCGCCACACGGCGCGCGAGCGCTCGACATCGGCTGTGGCCTCGGCGACACGACGCTGCGACTCGCCGAGCTGGTCGGGCCCGAGGGAAATGCCCACGGCGTCAACGTCGCCGAGCGGATGATCGAGACGGCGGCCGAGGAGGCACGCGAGGCCGGCGTCGAGAACGCGAGCTTCGCCGCCCTCGACGTGCAGGCCCACCGCTTCGAAGAGACCTACGACTACGCCTTCTCGCGCTTCGGCACGATGTTCTTCGCCAGCCCAGTGGCGGCGCTGCGCAATGTGCGCGAGGCCCTGCGCCCCGGCGGGCGGCTCAACATGGTCGTCTGGCGCCGCAAGCTCGACAACGACTGGCTGCACGAGGCCGAGAAGGTGGTCGAGCGCCACCTCGACGAGCCCGAGGAGAGCGACGAGCCGACCTGCGGGCCCGGTCCCTTCTCGATGCAAAACGCCGACACGGTGACCGACGTGCTGCTCGGCGCCGGCTTCGCCGAGATCGAGCTGCGGCGCTGCGACGACCCGATCAAGGTCGGCCATAACCTCGACCACGCGATCGCCTGCGCCGAGGCGCTCGGGCCGGCGGCCGAGCTGCTGCGCCTCTGGGGCGACCGCGCGAGCGAGATCCGCCCGCAGATCGAGGCCGAGCTGCGCGACGCACTAGCTGGCTTCGTCACCGACGACGGAGTCGTCGGCCCGGCCTCGAGCTGGCTGGTCAGCGCCCGCGCGCCCTAGCCAATCAGCTGCCTGGCGGCAGCGCGGACCTCAGCGAACTGCGCCGGCTCTGAAGCCGATCGCAAGACGTCGATCGGCGCCTCGTCGTCAAGACGGGTATTGGTGCCGAAGAGCCAGGCCTTCGCCGTCTTCTCGTCGAAGGCCTCGACAATCATGCGGACGACCTTGTAGCTCTCCCGCAGGCGCAGCTCGGTGCGCTGGTTGGGCTCCGGGCCGTCCTCTCTGCGGTAGCGGCCGATCTGCTTGGCGTCCCGCAGCCCGACGAGGTGCGCGGCGACCCGTTGGCCGAGCTGGTCCTGGAGGTAGCCGGCGACGTCGGCGACCGACAGGGTCGCGGCGTCTCGGTCGAGCTTTTCGGCGGCAGGTTGGGTGAGGACGGGCATGGAGTCTCCTTCGGTTGCCTTTCGAGGGGCCACCATCTAATACACCGAAAAATACACCCCTTCCCTGCGACTGTTTGATGGGCCGATTTCGCGCTGACAGCGCTACGCGGTGGCGACGTGCTGACGAGTGAGAGCGGTGCGCAGGGCAAGCGCCTCGAGCGCAACCTCGGCGTTCTCGGGCGTGTCCTCGACCTCGCCGCTGCGCCACGCGTCAACGAAGGAACCGGGGTCCTTGCCCTGCCGCTCGCGAAATGCCTCGACTCGCGCGTCCAGGGCCCCATCGGACTCTGCGGCCGGCTCGCGCTCCAGGTAGCGCTCCAGCTCGCTCGAGGGGATGCGCAGCGTCTTCTTGCCGATGCGGATGGCCTTGACCTCCCCCCGCTCGATCATCTTGTAGACGGTCAACTCGTCGAGGGAGAACCGGCGAGCGTAGTCGCGCACGCGCATGTAGTGATCGGAGAACTCGGTCATCTGCTGTCACCTCCTTGGCTTCGATCATTGTTGCAGCTATATCGGCGAATTCCAAGTAATCCTCTAGATCGAGAACTTCAGTGCAGCCACGCCCAGGCACGGATATCCGCTCGCCCGTGTAGAACCACCTCCCCATGCGCGAGAGACCGATCCTGATCGCCTACCGGCGCTTCGAGCAGCTCCAGGAGCTGCTCTTCGCGCGCGGCTACCTGGTCGATCCCGGGAGCCGCGACCCGAATGAGTGGCGGGACGACCCGCCGCTGGGCCTGGTGCGCCTGAAGGGCGTCGCCCTGCGAGGGAAAGGTGACGACGCCGAACCAGACCCCCGCATCACCTTCAGCATCGTCGAGCTCTGGTCCGCCGACCGCGTCGAGGACGCCCACGAGGAGCATGGCTACTGGCTGGCCGGCTACGCCTACCACGGCCAGGTCGGCGAGACGTCCCTGCGCTACTGCCTCGATCCCGAGCGCCATCCGGAGATGGCCTACCACCGCCATCCGCCGGACGGCGAGGGGCGGGAGCCGTGGCGGCTCGTAAGCCCCGAGGAAGTGCTCGACGACATCGACGCCCTGGTGGCCGAAGAGCAGGACGCTGGACGGCTTTAGCCCGAATCCACCGATCCACCCTGACGGGAAGGCCGCCGTCATCGGAAACGACAGGTGAGGAGGGAGACCCACGGCACGTAGGCCGCTCCATGTGTTCACCCGACTGTCGAGTGGCTTCGGAGGCGATCTCGCCACCGATTCCATGCAGCCCGTAGCGACCGGGTGACCGGGCGCGCTGGGTGGAGCAGGTGGGTGAGCTTCAGGCCATCGCCGGAAGGGCCCTGATCCTGGAAAGCGCCTCGGTGAACGCCGTCCGCCAGGGCCAAAGCGAGGGTAGGTGCAGGGTCCAGCCACGGGCGTGACGGGTGAGCCGGCCCGGCAGCGCGATCAGCCGGCGGCGCAGTGTGCGCGCGGCGCGCACGGTGGTGTCTGTGAGCCCGAGCAGCTGCGTCCACCTGAGCATGTTGTGCGCCAGGCAGGCGAGCACCGCCCAGGCGCCGTTGGCGTTGAACTGCCCGGAGGGGAAGTGGGCGAGCGCCTGGTCCTTGAGGTCGGCGATCGCCTGCTCGACGACGGCGTGCTCGCGGTGCTCGGTCTCGACCAGGGCGATCTCCTCCGTGCGGTTGGTGATGAAGGCGAAGTGGCGCCAGTCGGGCCAAAGCTCGGCCTGCGGGCCGATGAGCCGCGTGCGCCTGACGATCAGCCGTCGCCCGCCGTAGGTCGTCTCGGCGATCTGCGCCTCGCCGCCCTCGGGGTAGGCGATCGCCTGCCAGTCTTCCTCGGCGATCGCCTCGACGGCCGCGCGGACACCCTTTTGCATCCGCACGCCGATCGAGTAGAGCCAACCCTTCTTCTCGAGGTACTCGAAGACCTTGGTGTTCCAGAACCCCGAGTCGGCGCGCAGGAGCTTCTCCCCGGCGGCGCCGGCGCGCTCCACCGGGCGATCAGCTCCTCGATGAAGCGCGGCGCGCCCTTTTGCGTGTTGGCCGAGCCCTTGCGGAGGCGGATATGTAGGACCTCGCGAGTGTCGGCGCGGGTGGCGAGGAGGGGGTGGTAGCCGAGCAGCTTGGTGTAGCCGTAGGCGGCGCCCTGCTTGAGCCGGCCGCAGACCTCGCCGACGAAGCTGTCGACGTCGACCACGAGCCTGTCCTCACCGGGACCCGCGCCGACCTGCCAGGAGCGCTCCAGCGCTTCGCCCAGCAGCTTGTCGAGCTGGCGCACATGGCCGAAGGTGAAGGCGCGCAGGAAGGTCCCCAGGGTCGAGGGCGCGGGTATCCAGCCGCCGAGCAGCCGGCGGGTCTGTCCCGCCCGCAGCACATCGGCGTCGTCGATCGAGTCGGCGCCGAGCACCATGGCGTAGATCAGCGCCATCACCTTGCGCCCGGCGTTGGCCGCACCCGGCAGATCGCGCGGCAGCCGCACCACTTGCCCGGCGAGAGCCTCGAGCCCGAGCCGCTGCGCCAGCGTCGCGATCAGCGCACTCCGGCGCCCGAGACCGCCCGCTCGTCATCGAAGGCGACCTGCATGCCGTCCAGTCCGACCGGCCCGTCATCGTGCACCATGAAGGTGACCTCCTGATTTCGGGCCGCGGCTGGCCTAAACAGCCGCTATCAAGCCCTTTCAGGAGGTCATTCTTCGTTCAGGGTCGGACGGGATCGGGGATCGGGTTTAGATCCAGCGGACCGTCTGACGGACCAATTTCGCGCTATCTTGCGTCACCTCAGAGCACCTGAGATCACCTCAGAGAGTCCTACATAACGTCAGATCCCCTCAAATGGCCGATTTGAGGGGCTTGTGCCCTTTACGGGGCGTGATGGTTCGACTCCATTCAGCCGCATCGGAAACCCCCGCAAAGCGGGGGTTTCTGGTAAGCGTTCAGTCGCTCCCTGGTGCAGGCACGATCACGATCGCGACGACGACCAGCGGGAAACCGATTGGTCAGGCCAGCAGCGGTGCGGGATCGCCGCGAACCCTCGCGCCGAGCACGTCGGCCAGGTAGGCGAAGAGCGAGCGGCCCTGCAGGCGGCAGGTGACCGATGCCGAGAGCAGCCGCTGGATCGTGGTCTCACCGCGCTCGGACTGGCTGCCGAGGGAGAGCTTGCGGTGGATGACCGGGCCGCGGAGGGCGCGCTCGGCCCGGTTGTTGGTCGGCTCCACTCCCTCGATCTCGACGAAGGTCCATAGCGCCGGCCAGATCTTCAGCAGGTTCTTGGAGAAGCCCCAGGTGAGCTTGTTGCGCCGGCCTTTGGAGCCGCGCTGGAGCAGCGCTTTGAACTCGCGCTTGAGCGGCGCGAGGTCGCGCTTCAGGCGGGCGCGGTCGCCGTGGTCTTGGAAGTCCCCCCAGGCCGCGAACAGGCGCTTGGCGATCTCGAGCCCCGCCTCGCCGAACTCCTTTTGGGCTGCGAGCCCTTCGGAGTGGGCGGTCAGGTCTCTGATCAGGTGCGACCAGCAGGCCTGGCGGCGCTTCGGATCGAAGCCGCGGTAGGCCCACCAGCGGTCCGAGCCGACGATGCCTCCGAAGTCCCCGAGCAGCGCCTCGGCCTCGCGCTCGTGGCGGTCGGGCGCGATGCGAAAGACGGCGGCCTTCGAGGCGACGGCGCCCCACAGCGTGCGCTTGGAGCCGCGCAGCTTCCAACCTGTCTCATCGACGTTGAGCGCCGGCGCAGAGCGGATGCGCGAGAGCAGGTCCTCGTAGGGCTCTTCCAGGGCTTCGCCGGCTCGGGCGAGGATCGCGTCGGCCGTGCCGCTCGCCAGCCTCGCGCCGAACAGCTCGCCCATCAGCTCGACCGTGTCGCGGCGCGAGACGCGGTTGCGGATCGCGAGCGTCGCCACCGCGGCTTCCACGCGCGGGCCGAAGGCGCCGGCGGGCACGTGCGCCGGCAGTTCGGCGCGGGTCGCCTTCCCGCAGTCGGGGCAGTGGCGGCGATGCAGGCGGTGCTCGGTGACCGCCACCGCGATCTCGGGCAGCTCGGTGACCTGGTGGCGGGCGGGCTCGCCTGCGGGCTCGTCGCCATCGGCGAAGCGGCGCCCGCAGC
This sequence comes from uncultured Solirubrobacterales bacterium, assembly GCA_963727465.1. Taxonomy (GTDB): domain Bacteria; phylum Actinomycetota; class Thermoleophilia; order Solirubrobacterales; family 70-9; genus VRUE01. Next base: position 74,421 of record CAVSGL010000006.1, read on the forward strand.
CGCAGCGCGCCGGCCAGTGGTCGATGACCCGGTCCACCGCCTCGACCGGAAGAAGCTTTCTCCCCTTGCCCTTGTGCCCGGGCTGGGCGCCCTGCGAGCGCCCGGAGGGATCGGGGCGCTTGCGCTCAGGGGCGCCCGGCGGGTCCTGGCTCGGCGGCACCGAGGAGTTCTGGGAGTTGCGGTTCAGACGCCGCTTGAGCTCCGCGATCTCCTCGCCTTGCTTTTCCACCTGCTTGGTCAGCCGCTGGATCTGCTCGTCCATCCGCAAAAGGACGGCGACCACGGTCTCGCGACCGGCGTCGTAGATCGCTTCGGCCTCGCCGCGCTCCACGCCCAAAGAGGTTCGCCGGGCGGCGGCTATGTCCCCCCGCCCGACTGAACGCTTACGGTTTCTGCGTTAGAGGCCGATCAGCGCCTCCACTCGATTCCCGCTCGTGCGCCAGTTGGTGCGCCAGTCAGGCACAGGACGCAGAAAGGCTCTCCAGTCGGATGGCAACGGTAGTGGGCTGCGTTTGTATCTCTTGCAAACTCTTGTAGTACCGTATACACGCAGATGGCAAATAATCCGGAAGCCTGACATCTGTGGCGAATTGGAACGCAGCCGGGATGCTCGCATCCGAGATCGAGAAAACCTCAGGGAAGACCTAAGGGCGCACGGCTAAATTACTGATGGAGTAATGGTGTAGTTCCACTCCGGGTGGAACTCGTCGCCCTCGACGTTGACGGCCTCCATCTGCTCGTCTGTGACTTTCACCTTGGTCGGGTAGGTCTTGGGGTCCAGGCGCGCGTAGACCTTGAGCCCGGCGCTGGTCGTGGTGGAGGCGATCAGGTCGATCACGGCCTGGCGGCTGACGAGGGGCTTGGCGCGCCAGTTGATCGAGATGTAGCTGAAGAGTCGGTGCTCGACTTTGTTCCACTTCGAGGTGCCGGGCGGGTAGTGCATGACGCGGACCCGCAGGCCGGTCTTGTCGGCCAGCCGTTGCAGCTCGGCCTTCCAGAGGCGAATGCGGTAGCTGTTGGCGCCGCCGCAGTCGGCGGTGATCGTCAGCGTGGTGGCCTCCGGGTAGCGCTTGCGGCCGAGGCTCTTCCACCAGGCCTCGATCGCGGCGACCGCGAAGGTGGCGGTCTCGGCCGAGATCCCGACCGAGACCCAGCCCTCGTCGGCGCCGACGTCGTAGATCCCGTAGGGGATCGCCTTGCCCAGCTCCTTGTCTTTGAAGTCGTGGGTGTTGACGAGGATCGGCTTGCCGGTCAGGGCGAGCTCGCGGCCGCCGTTCTTGTAGTTGCCGATCAGCTCCTTCTTCTTGGTGTCCACCGAGATCCATCGGCTGCTCGGCCCCAAGCGCCCGCGCGGAGACATCGGCGATGTGGCGAAACTGGGCGTCGCGGTCGGGGTGGTCGGCCCCCTCGCGCGTCTTGCGGTTGGCCTGCAGGCTGAACCCCAGGCCCCGCAGTTGCCGGCCCACCGTGGCTTCGGAGACGTCGATCCCCTGCTCGCGCAGGGCGAGGGTCAGGTTGGCGACGCTGCGGGAGGTCCAGAGGAGAGGCGACTCCGGGTCCCCCCGCGTCGCCCCCTCCAGCAGCGCCAGGAGCGCCTCTTGCAGGCCCGGCTCTCGCTCCTCGATCGGCGGCCGCCCGGCGCCCGGGCGCCTGACGCGGCCCTCCGGCGCCCGCTCGCCGCTCTCGACCTCCTTGATCCCGCGGCGCACCGTATCTTCGGAGATCCCGGTCGCCCTGACCACCGCGGCGATCCCGCCGCGGCCGTGCGAGCCCGCCTCCGCCGCCGCCCACATCCGCCGGCCGCGCTCGTCGAGCTCATCGCGCACCACCAGCCACCGCTCTCGGATCGGGCCCTCGTCAACCATTGGAGCAAGCATGGTGACTCACGGTTCGCCGCCGCCGACGATATCCCTGCACTAATTTAGTGTTGTGCCCTAAGAGCCGCGAATGAAAACGGCCATACGGCCCTCGCCGAGGCTGTGCAAGGCAGCATCGACGCGATTGAGACCGTTATCGAGGCATTAGAAGCGGAACGACGCTCGCTCTGTCTTTGAGCCGCCGACCTCTTCGCGCCAAAGCCAAGGTCTTGTCATCTATTTACCATCGCTATGTAGGCGTCCACCATCTTGCGTGCATGGTCGCGAGCGCCAGGCATGAGATGGCCGTAACGCGAAAAGGTCTCCTCGATAGTGCCGTGGCCCATGAACTCCTGAATCGCCTTGGCGTTGACACCAGCGTCGATCAGCAGCGAGGCGAAGGTGTGGCGACACTCGTGGAGCGTCATCGGGGACAGCAGGACAGGCTCGTGCCCATTTGCTGATGCCGCCTCCCGCTCGACGGCGTTGGCGTCCTCCCAGACGCGCTTGGACCGTTTGGCGAGGGCAGTCGGGGCAAAAGGCAGGTCCGCCCCTCGCCCGAATGCAAGCTCGTCCCCTCTCGCCAGGTCGAGCACCTCAAGGTGGCCGCGCAGCACGGCGAGGATCGGCACAGTCCGAACTCCGGCCCTCGACTTCGGCGGGATCGGTCCCTCGTGCTGATCCCAGGAGCGCTGCACGGCGATCTCGGCGCGCTCGAGGTCGATGTCGCAGCATCGGAGCGCCTGCAACTCGCCCCGCCGCAGACCGGCGTAGAACGCCGTCGCCCAAATCGGCCGGTCGGAGTCCGGCAGCGCAGCCAGCAGGCGGGCCGCCTCGCTCGCGGTCGCAATTCGCTCGCGCCGCCCGCGCGCGACGGGGAGATCGACTTCGCGAGTCGGATTGACGGCGACGAGTTCTCGTCGCACAGCGTGGCGATAGATCACCTGCAACGGCTTGATCGTGTTGCGGACGGTGCTCGATGCGAGCCCTTCGGCCAACATCTCGTCAACGAAGCCCTGCACGTCCGCGCGCGTCAACTCCGCCAGCCGCACATGGCCGAACTTCGGCAGACCACGGAGACACAGCACTCGGCTGTACTCGCGCAGCGTTGCTGGCTTGTAGATGTGGCCAGATCGGTCCCTGACGGAACCGTTGCGGGCAGCGGCAAGCCAGAGCCACGCTGCCTGCTCCACGGTGACTACGGACGGCGAGCGCAGCTGCCCGGCCTGTGCTTCGGCGAGCACGTCCCTGCGCCAAGACTTCGCTTCCGACTCCCGCGCGAAGCTGCGCCGCAGCTTGCGCCCCTTGCGGGCGATGAACACCGAAGCCTCCCATCCCGCCTTGCAGTTGCAGCGCCCGCCTTCGCGGGCGCTGCAACCTTCCGAGTGCCGCTTCCTGATGCCTTCGGCCATCAGGAGCCGCCTCTTGGTTCCTCCTGGCCGGACTCGCCGGGCGAGAACGATCCCGGCTGGAACACGCCGGGGGTCCACTCAAGGCCCACCAGCAGCGGGCACTCGAACTTCACGCCGAGTGCCGCACCGAGTTTCAGCATCGTGTCCATGCGCGGCAGCCGTTCGCCGCGCTCCAAGATGCCGATCTCGGTGCGGTGCAGGCTTGAGCGGTAGCCCATCTCTTCCTGGCTGAGGTCGGCCTGCTCGCGCAGGCGGCGCAGGTTCTCGCCGAAGCGCTTGGCGACGACCACCCTGTCGTCCATCGCTACTCCGCCAGTCGCGAGTAGTAGAGGGCAGCCCTGGTCGGCAGGATGAAGCCGCCGCAGCAATGCAGCAGGCCAGCGCCGACCAGTTGGCGGATCGCTCGCTCGACGGCGTCCTCGCCGTCGAAGTCGGTCTCCCCCGCGTTCATCGCGCGGGAGACCTCGGGGATCGTGAAGCGGTCGGGGTCGGCGTCGAGCAGGTATCCGAGGACGGCCCACTCGACCTTGCGGTCGGCATCTGCCGGGGTTGAAGGATCGGGAAAGCCACGATCCATATGGTTGTCGCAGGACATGGGAGCTGAACCTCCTGTGTCTCAGGCGGCCCGCTCGCGCTAACCCGCGACGGGTCGCCGTTCTTATTTGGTCAGCCGCGAGCTTACCAGTTCTGTATGTAGATACATACAGACCGTCAGCGACCGCTGACGATTTCCCTGATCCGAGTCCAGTGCAGACCGACGGCCTCGCCGATCTCGCGCAACGTCGCACCGGCATCCTTCGCCCGCACGAAGCTCTCGCGGCGGCTACCGCCTGCGTCATCGAGTTTGGCCTGTGCCTTCTCGAACTTCGCTTGGGCACGCCGTGCGTCTTCGAGCGCCCGCTTCTTTGGGTCGGCCATCGCCGGGAGCCTAGAAGCTGCGCCCGGTTCATGCCCGCTCTCCCAGCGCCCGCTCAGCGTTCTTGGCAGTCCAGCGTTCAAGCTCTGAGACGGGGACGAGGCGCTTGCGGCCTCTGCGGATCAGTCGCAGCTCGGGTGCGACGTTCTCATCGAAGAAGTCCGGGCCGACGCCGATCGCTGCCGCTGCCTCCGGTGGCGTCAGCGCGATCCGTGGAATTGAGACGGCCAGCTTCCTAGCCACGCTCTCCCCCGGACCCTGAATTCGCTTCGCGAAGTTGCCCCATCACCGACATGACGGAAATGCCGGCGACTTCGATACCCCCTAAACCGACTGCTTGTGATCCGTCCCGCCTGCTGCCCTCGCGCCTATGACCTCCGGGACCGCCGCCCTACAACCGAAAGACCATCGCCCGGTCCCCCGTCATACAACCCTCTCTGGCTCCCTCTCCCCTCTGCCTGGACCTTCCTGAACCCGCCTCCAATCGTCCTCTCTCACCGCTCAGACTCCGCCGCCGCTTCGCTTCTTTGGGCTGTGCCCGACTCCGCATCTGACTACGTGCACATCACATCGTGTGTGTGCGTAGTCAGATACGGACAAAGGGCTCATTCCGCTCTATGAAGCGAAGCGGCGGCGGAGTCCGATTCCGGGGTTTTTGCCGCACTTTTCGCCGCCCCTGATCGCTGGGTCCAGGCAGCCGAAGGGGACCGCCTCTCGCCCTCGCCGACCTACCAGCGGCACAGCGCCGGATCACCGGCAGTCAAGGGCGCTTGCGCCCGACCCCGAAGGGGTTGACGGCCGGTGAGGCGGTGCTTCAATCGCAGGTAGGCTCGGTGGGTACCTGAATACAAACCGACAATTTCTATAGGTTGAGCGACCCCAAGCTATGAAGATCCCGGCCTTGATCCCGATCCCGTCGTCTGCGCCAAACCATTCGCGTCGCCATCGGTCTCGCCCGTTCACGTGAAAGATTGGCTTTGGTTCACGTCCTCGTACGCTCCGCTCTGGGCGATGTTTGCGCTTCGCTTCGAGTCGCCGTACTTGCGTGTTGCCTTTGGCGCACTATCTGTCCTCGGCGTCCTGGTTGCCGTTCATCTTCTGCTCCGCGGTCGCGAGGACTTCCCCTCGAACACTCCGATCACCGTGACCGGCGAGGGTGGCTCAGAGATCAGTGGTTACCTGGCTGCGTACTTGCTGCCGTTCCTGACGATCGCAGCACCCCCGCTGCTCGACGGCTTTGCATACTTGATCTTCTTCTTGGTGGCCGGACTTGTTTATGTCCGCTCCGGCTTGATGCAAATCAATCCGACGATCTACCTACTGCGTCGGCGGGTCGTTCGAGGCAGCGTGCCAGTCCAGGTAAAGAAAGGGCACCTGCTGAAGGAGGTCTTTGTAATCACGAAGGTCAACCGCCGAGTCGGAGAGGACATTCGAGGGGAGCGATTCAGCGACCGCGTCTTCATCGATCACGCCGAACAGCCGCGACACCAGGGAGGCAAGAATGACGGTGACTAGACCATTCACGGCAAGCGATGCGCAGGTGGGTGACGGGCTCTCCATGCTGGTCGTAGAGAGACCAACGAAGAAACGCTTCTCGGTGACCGAGATCAAGACCGCCGACTCAGCCCAAGCAGAGCTGGTAAAGGCTTGGGAGAAGACGCTTGAGATGATCGACCACGACGACGCACTGGTCGAGTACAGCCCGGATCTCGTCCTTCGCGCCAATGATCCGCGCATCCCCGTCATGGCAACCAGCATTGGTGACGAGAGCGAGATAGTCGCTTCTTTGCTCGCCGATGCCGACCGAAGCCAGGAAGCGCCCCGAGAGATCGGTGCCGAGCACCTCTACCTTTACTGTCTAGTAAGCGACACCGATGGCGCAGGCCGGGTCGCGATGATCAAGAAGCAGACCCCAGCCAAGCGGGCCACCGAAGGCAAGTGGTGGGGGCTCCCGAGCAAAGAACTCCAGCGGATCGATAATGATCCGTGGCAGATTCACGCACACTTTGACTTGGTCGTCACGGAGAACGGTGCGTACGTCCTGCGCCTCCAGGCGCTTGATCAACTTCTCGGCGATTCCGAGATTCTCGTTGAGCATGTCGACGATTGGGTCGCCGCGGTTGCGTCCTCACTTCCGATCGCAGGGACCCAGGCAGACATATTGATTGACCGTTGCAAGGAGAGTTCCCGTCTGCGCCAGCGCCTGCGCGCAATCAACAGCAGGGGGCATCTACAGCGCGTAACGATTCAGAACGTCGAAGATCACGCGAAGCGCATGAAGCTGGAGCCGACCGACTTCATCGAGAATGATCAGCTTGTGGTTAGCGAGGCCAATGCCGATCAACTCCTCAAACTCCTCAACGAGGATCTCTTTACGGGCGGCTTGACCGGAGATCCGTTTCTCAGCGGCGGCAAGGAGCCATACTCAAGGCCATGAGCCAAGAGACCTTGCGTCTACCGGCGTTCGAGCTAGCATTTAGATGCATGGCAACGGCTGTAAAGAAGCTCGACCTGGAGATCGGCGAGATCGTGGAAGCTGGCGGTCGGCGCTACGAGGTCGTACCGGATCGCCAAGGGGGTCTCACGCTGGAACCACCGATCAAGCCGATGGCTGAGCTTGAAAAGAGATGGGGAACGAGGCCCGCGTCCGCCGAGGACTTCGAGCGAGTTGCTGGCGACTTCCCAACCGACGACGAGGGCTAACCCGCTGCGCATTTGACCGGCATCGCCGGTCGGTCTTGCGATAACGATCTTGGCCAGCGCATATCCTGCGCCCGTGGTCCCGCCAAGACAAAACGTGCCGCCTGTATCCGTCGCGTTCCGCTCGGATGCCTGGGAGGAAGAGGTCGAGCGCCTGGACTCGCGCTCGACGGGGCGCATTCAGGCCGAACGGGCGCGGAAGGAAATCGAGGGCGGCAAGGCCCCGCTTCAGTGGAAACGGTGCAAGCCGGAGAACGACGATGGCACCGAACTGGCCGGGTGCAGCAAGCTCTACGTGCCGCTCGATGTGCGGGGAGCTTCCGCCGCCCCATACGGCTTCGTCTTCCGCCTGGGCCAGACCGACGACGACGAGCTCGTGTGGAACTTCATGGCCTTTGGCGAGCGTCACCCGAGCAACCCGAGCACTCGCAGCGTCTACGAGCGGGCGCATAAGCGCATCCACGGCAAGTTTCCGGAGCAAGGCTGAGGGCTGGCCCGATGACCCGCAAGGCGGAAGCCGACCAGTCCGCAGCTGAGCGGCGCGCTGCGGCAATAGAGCGAACGAGCGGCATGTACGCCCATCTGGCACCGGGCGTCAGCCTGGCCGACGAACTGGTCGCGGACAGACGCGCAGAAGCGTGCGCCGAGGAACGAGCGGACAAAGCGGAGAGGTCTATACGGCGGTGAGCGGGCTGCCTGCGCGCCAGTGGTGCGCCAGCCAGACACCGAAATAGCCGGATTCAGCCGGTTATAGCCGGAATGGATTTGGCTCTACAGGCCGTTTCCGCTCTGGGCTGCGGACCGGAGCGGTTTGAGAGGCCCTGAGCCTCAACGAATTCATCGCCTTTGTCGCCATACCGGCGACGGGCTTGGGCTTGAGCGTCAGTCTGTTCATAACCATTAAGAGCGGCCTCGCCGTAATCATGGGTTTGATCGAGATGTGCGACCGACTGGGCAGGACCTTGGGCAGACGACCAAACGCCTTGCGGAAACCGAAGACCGGCTAGGTCGGCAAGTTGCCGAAACGGCGTATAGCGATGTCATCGCGGAGCCGAAAGCGGACGGCTGGACAGTTCTCGGCGGGCGAGCGCGGGACACTCCATTTCTCGCACTCGAAATACGGAACAGCCCGTGTCGGTTGCGGCGAGAAACTCGACCCCGACCGGCTGCGACTACTACTGAGCGTCGGCCATCGGTCGTCCGAGCGCCGCTAGGCGGCTTTGGAGCGCCCACCCATTCGGACGCTGTGTTTCTAGGCGACGACTCTCCTCTCGCGCACAACCCCAACGCTAAACGCAGCACCGCTAAAGGCCATCGGGTTCGACGCGGCGGTATTCCCCCGACCTCGGCAACCAAGAGCCGAGCAATTTTCCGCATTCACGCCGTTCATACGGTTCCCTGACCGCGACGTTCCGGTCGTAAACGCCACGCAATGGGACGGTAAATCTCCCGCCCGCAACTATGTGTGAACCGTCAAAGACGAGTGCGCGATAGTGCCCCCTGCGCAGGCGCCTAAACGGCAGGTTTACCGGCGACGGACCGAACGACGGTCTGCGCACTCTGCGAACGAGACCGCCTCGATTGCGCCAGATCCGCACCGTGATTACGCGGCGCGCCGTATTCTCAGCGAGCTTTCGACGAACCTGCAAACCGTTTGGCGCAGCAGCCGGTCCGTGTAAGGACGTGAACCAAGCGTTGCCGCCGTCCCCCGGCCCGGTGACCGTCAACGGAATATTCGTCTCGCCTCCTGGCGTCGTCGAAACTCGCAAGAGGATTTCGTGCTGCTCGGTAATGCGAGATGGCCCGGCGAAAGTCGCAGCTCGACATAGGATTCTCCCGCCGCGGACCCGACCCAAGTGTTCGTGCAGGTAAAGACCTTCAGTTGCGGAACCGAGGTTCAGGAATGCCGCGATCGTCTCGGTCGTCCTTGCATTGATCGTAAAAGGCAAGGTCCGAGCGTCATCGAAAGGCTGACCGTGACGCCGCGTGGCATCTTCGAGGATCGCGGCATTCTTGATGTAGCTAGTCGCGCCTGCGACCCGCACACCGTCTACCACCAAGACAATCGAACGGACGATGATCGGGCGCAGGCTTCCGTTTATCAGCGAAACCCGAACTCCATAACCGGCAGCCGTTTGGCCAAGGGAATTGATGGTGGCCAGACCTTCGAGATCGACGGATCGTTGTTCCTCGGACGCTTCGTGGGCAAAGTAGGCACTCACCCCTGCCACAGCCAAGCTCAGCGCTGCGATTACAATCGCAAGATTCTCACGCCGCCAGGGGCCTTGCCTTTGTTCCGCCTCCACAATTGGAGCCTAATTCGCCGCACGAATTAAGGCCGCGCGCACCGACAAGCCCGTCTATTGCGGTGCTGGTCGCGATCCGCATCCACGACAAGTTTCCGGAGCAGACCTGATGCCGATCCTGACCATCGCAAGACGAACACTGACCAGTCCGCAGTTGAGCGACGTGCTTCGGCAATAGAGCGGACCAGCGGCATCTACGCCAATCTGGCACCCGGCGTCAGCTTGGCCGAGAGCTAGTTGCGGACAGGCGGGCGGAAGAGCGTGGGGCTCATCCCTCGTCGTCAGTCGGCAGAGAGCCAAAATGGCGCTCAAACTCCTCGGGGCTCAAGCGCTCCTCGCCGTGACGAGCGAGAATGGCATCCAGGGACGCATCCCATTCTTGCGTCGGGTCTTCCCTGTTGCTCATCACAGCAGGAGGGTAGCCGAATTGTCTGCGACTCCGGCAATGCGGGCGGCCGTGCGCCAGTGGTGCGCCACTCAGACGCCGGAATAGCCGGATTCAGCCGGTCATAGCCGGAATGGATTTGGCTCTACAGGCGGTTTTCCGCTCTGCGCTGCGGACCCTGAACGGTTTGAGGGGCTTGTGCCCTTTACGGGGCGTGATGGTTCGACTCCATTCAGCCGCATCGGAAACCCTCGCAAAGCGGGGGTTTCTGCGTTAGAGGGCTATCGGCGTGTCTCCCCCGCCCTGCCTCGTGCGCCAAGCGGTGGCGCCCAGCGAATCATGTCCCCCGTTCGTCGTCACTCTCGCCATCTTCCGTGGCTTCCGACAGCTGAACTCCCGCCCAGCTACCCACCTCCTATCGCCGCTGCGTCGGAGGGCTCAAGCGGCGAGGACGCGTCCATCTCGCAGCGCCTCGTGAATGACGCCCCCGGGCACCTCGCCCCATTTGCTCACGTGGTCGTCGCTGACGACGATCAGGTCCACCGGAACTCCGATGTCGCCAAGAGCCATGCGAAGGCGCCCGAACTCCTTGCGCCGACTGGGGAGCCGAGGCTCGACGACGAGCAGGTCGAGGTCGGAGCCAGGTCTGGCCTCGCCTCGGGCATAAGGGCCGAAGAGGATCACCCTGGCGCCGGGAGCTGCGGCCGCAAGGCGGCGTCCCGCCTCGGCGATCAGGCTGTCATCTGCGACTGGGGCCATCGGCAAAGATCGTAGCCCGCGCCATAGACCACTGCGAAGCTTGACCTGGCCTCGTCACCTGCTGATAAAGAAAGGGGTCCCAATGGGACCCGATTCCAATTACCTCCCAAAGGAAGGCGGACGACAACAACATACACTTCCGGTCCAGCGTCTTCTGGGCCGTCGTGCGCCGACCACGCGGTGGAGGGCATCCTGATGGCGGCCTTATGGCTGACGCTGGTCAGGCGGTGATCGGCACGACTCCGGGCTGAGCCGCTACCCGCGCCAGCCAGCTGCGCACTGAGGGGTACGGCTCGAGATCGAAGCCGCCCTCAGGCGCGACGTGGGTATAGGCGTAGAGGGCGATGTCCGCGATGGTGAAGCCTTTGCCGACGAAGTACTCGCGGTCGCCAAGGTGCCCCTCGATCACATCGAGCGCCGCGCAGCCAACCGCACGCCGTTTCTCGATGTCCGCTGCGGGCGGCGGATCATCGGAGATCGAGACCCAGAAGCGAACGACCGCAATCCCCGGCTCGTGCTTGTACTGCTCGAAGAACATCCACTGCAGCACCTGGGCCCGCTCGTAGCCATCGTCCGGCAGGTAACGGGTGCCGTTCGCGAAGTACCAGAGGATCGCGTTCGACTCGGCGAGGGCGCGCCCGTCGTCGAGCACAACCGTCGGAACGTTGAGCGACGGGCTGAGCCCGCCAAGCACCTCGACCCGGTCCGAGTGGTTGACGACCGAGAGCTGCCGACGCTCGAACTCGATGCCGAGCAGGCTCAAGATCAGTCGCACCTTGTAGCAGTTGCCAGAAGCCGGATTGTCGTAGAGCAGCACCGTCATGCGCAGCCTGGAGCGACTTATCCGGGGCTCCAGATCCGGTCGAACAACTCGCCGTCGAGCGGCACGAGCCAAACCTCGCGAATCCAGCGATGGTCGATGTCGACTCGATAGACGCCGATCGTCTGCCAGGAGACCTGCATGCCATTGAATACCGCCGTCCCCTCTACGAACTGCGCCACCGCGTCTCCCTCGGAGATCACCTCACCGGGATGCATCTGCATGGTGGTGTTCGCGAGCTTGCGGCGCTTCTCGAAGTAGTCGATCACCTGGCTGACGCCGCGGTGGTCGCCGGCGATCGGGCTCTTGCCCGGCACATGCCAGACGATGTCCGGTGGCAGGAGCTCCAATACCTCGTCGATCGAACCCCCGGCATACATCTCGCCCTGGCGCCGATGCAGATCGGCGACCAGTCCCAGGGGCGATGTATCTACGGACATCCTTCCTCCTCGCAAACGATCGACCTCATTGGCGGCGACTGTCGCAACGCTACCTCCTGCCAACCAGCAGCCGGAAGCCGGCTGACACCAACTACGCTGGCGAGATGTACGAGGACTCGATCCGCGACGAGTTCACCCACCAGTCCCGCTCGTTCGGCACCTCGCCGGCTATGACATCGGCGGCGACGCTCGGCGCCCTGATCGAGCTGGTGCCCGAGGACGCCGAAGCAGATTGGATCGACATCGCCTGCGGCCCGGGGGTCGTCTCGCGGGCGACGGCGGGCAGAGTCCGCTCGGTGAAGGGCGTCGACCTGACGCCGGCGATGATCGAGGAGGCTGAGCGGAGGGCCCGCGAGGAGGGAATCGAAAACGTCGGCTTCGCGCTCGGCGATGCCACAGCGCTCGATTTGGACGACGACTCCTTCGACGGCGCGATCACCCGCCTCAGCCTCCATCACATCCCGGCGCCGGGGCGCGTGGTGGCGGAGATGGCGCGCCTGGTACGGCCCGGAGGTTGGATCCTCGTCAGCGACATCGTCGCCGACCGGGACCGTGAGGCAAACGCCTGGCGCGAGGAGATCGAGCGGCTGCGCGATCCCTCGCACTGGGCCTGCCAGACGCCCGAGGGCCTGCGGGCGACGGGCGACGCCGCCGGCCTGGTTCTCGATGAGGAGCGGGTGATCCCGATCGAGATCGACTTCGACGACTGGCTGCAGCGGGGCTCGGGCGGCATCGACGCCGCCGACCTGGTCGCGCAACTGCTGCGGGATCAGCCGACGAGCGCCGAGAGCTTCCGCGTCGGCGAGAGCGCGGAGGGCGGGCGCCTGCACCAGCGCTACTGGCTCGGCCGCTGGCGGCTTCCCGGCTGACCGTGGCTCGCAACGCCAACGAAGTCGTGATCCGCCGCTTCTACGAAGAGCTCTGGAATGCCTGGCGCCTGGACGTGGCCACAGAGATCGTCGCTCCGGATGTTCGTTTCCGGGGCTCGCTCGGCTCGAGTCTGGTCGGACGCGAGAACTTCCTCGCCTACGTGGAACGTGTGCGGGACGCCTTTCCCGACTGGCACAACCGGGTCGACGAGATCGTTGCCTCGAACGACCGGGTGGTGGTGACGCGGATGACTTGGATCCACCACTGCCATTGACCTCGACGACCTCGCAGGGCGACGATGGCGCTGGCGATGAACCGATAGGGCCAAACCAGGCCGACGTTCCAGGGTCATTTCACGGACTCGCCTTCAGGGCGCGGACCGGCGTGCCGATAGCCGTCAGGTGACGGGGGACCCTGACGATCTCGACCTGGGTACTGCTGGCGCCGGCGCACGGCGCCAGCTGGAACGACGCCGTGCGAGGCGTGAGGCAAAGACGCGTGCGGCCCATCCTCACGTCGGCGGGCTGCTGCTGCGATTTCAAGACACACCACAGAACGAGAAGGCGTGGGAGGACGGCGCCATCGGCGAGGAGGCGGTTGCCGCGCACCTCGCCGCCCGTTGCCCTGACGTCGTCGTCCTCAACGACCGGCGTATGCCGCGCAGTCGCGCGAACATCGACCACATCGCGGTCGCCCCATCGGGCGTCTGGGTCATCGACGCAAAGCGCTACAAGGGCAAGATCGAGGTGCGGAAGCCGCTGTTCGGCGATGCGAAGCTCGTTATCCGTGGGCGCGACCAGACGAAGCTCGTCAAAGGACTGGAACGGCAGGTCGACACGGTCCGAGCCGGGCTGGCGACCATCGAACAAGACGTTCCGGTCAAAGGCTGCTTCTGCTTCATCAACCCCGACGGCCAGGCCGGTGGCAGCGGTCTGCCGCTGCTCCGGACCCTGATCATCGACGACTTCCCGCTCTATTACCCGCGCAGACTGTCGAAGCGTCTGAACCAGGCGGGCGTGATCAGACCCGAGCAGATCGCCGTCCTGGCCGAGGCACTCGCCGTGCTCTTCCCACATGCGCCCTGACCCGGCTGTCAGGCGGGGCGACTTCCAGGGCGCTGGGGACAGCACCGCCACGCCGCAAATCTACGCGGCAGCAACATGCTGGCGAGCGAGGGCCGTGCGCAGGGCCAACGCCTCGAGCGCAGTCTCGGCGTTATCGGACGTGTCCTCGATCTCGCCACTGCGCCAGGCGTTGACGAAGGCACTTGGGTCCTTGCCGTGCTGCTCGCGAAACGCCGCGGCCCTCTCACTCAGGGCGGTCGCGTCGGACTCTGCGGCCGGCTCGCGCTCCAGGTAGCGCTCCAGCTCGCTCGAGGGGATGCGCAGCGTCTTCTTGCCGATGCGGATGGCCTTGACCTCCCCCCGCTCGATCATCTTGTAGACGGTCAACTCGTCGAGGGAGAACCGGCGAGCGTAGTCGCGCACGCGCATGTAGTGATCGGAGAACTCGGTCATCTGCTGTCACCTCCTTGGCTTCGATCATTGTTGCAGCTATATCGGCGAATTCCAAGTAATCCTCTAGATCGAGAACTTCAGTGCAGCCACGCCCAGGCACGGATATCCGCTCGCCCGTGTAGAACCACCTCCCCATGCGCGAGAGACCGATCCTGATCGCCTACCGGCGCTTCGAGCAGCTCCAGGAGCTGCTCTTCGCGCGCGGCTACCTGGTCGATCCCGGGAGCCGCGACCCGAACGAGTGGCGGGACGACCCGCCGTTGGGCCTGGTGCGCCTGAAGGGCGTCGCCCTGCGAGGGAAAGGTGACGACGCCGAACCAGACCCCCGCATCACTTTCAGCATCGTCGAGCTCTGGTCGGCCGACCGCGTCGAGGACGCCCACGAGGAGCAGGGCTACTGGCTGGCCGGCTACGCCTACCATGGCCAGGTCGGCGAGACGTCCCTGCGCTACTGCCTCGATCCCGAGGGCATCCGGAGATGGCCTACCACCGCCATCCGCCGGACGGCGAGGGGCGGGAGCCGTGGCGGCTCGTCAGCCCCGAGGAAGTGCTCGACGACATCGACGCCCTGGTGGCCGAAGAGCAGGACGCTGGACGGCTTTAGATCCCGCGGACCGTCTGACGGACCAATTTCGCGCTATCTTGCGTCACCTCAGAGCACCTGAGATCACTTCAGAGAGTCCTACATAACCCCAGAACCCCTCAAACCGGCGATTTGAGGGGCTTGTGCCCTTTACGGGGCGTGATGGTTCGACTCCATTCAGCCGCATCGGAAACCCGCGTAAGGGCGCACGGCTAAATTACTGATGGAGTAATGGTGTAGTTCCACTCCGGGTGGAACTCGTCGCCCTCGACGTTGACGGCCTCCATCTGCTCGTCTGTGACTTTCACCTTGGTCGGGTAGGTCTTGGGGTCCAGGCGCGCGTAGACCTTGAGCCCGGCGCTGGTCGTGGTGGAGGCGATCAGGTCGATCACGGCCTGGCGGCTGACGAGGGGCTTGGCGCGCCAGTTGATCGAGATGTAGCTGAAGAGTCGGTGCTCGACTTTGTTCCACTTCGAGGTGCCGGGCGGGTAGTGCATGACGCGGACCCGCAGGCCGGTCTTGTCGGCCAGCCGTTGCAGCTCGGCCTTCCAGAGGCGAATGCGGTAGCTGTTGGCGCCGCCGCAGTCGGCGGTGATCGTCAGCGTGGTGGCCTCCGGGTAGCGCTTGCGGCCGAGGCTCTTCCACCAGGCCTCGATCGCGGCGACCGCGAAGGTGGCGGTCTCGGCCGAGATCCCGACCGAGACCCAGCCCTCGTCGGCGCCGACGTCGTAGATCCCGTAGGGGATCGCCTTGCCCAGCTCCTTGTCTTTGAAGTCGTGGGTGTTGACGAGGATCGGCTTGCCGGTCGGGGCGAGCTCGCGGCCGCCGTTCTTGTAGTTGCCGATCAGCTCCTTCTTCTTGGTGTCAACCGAGATCAACGGCTGCTCGGCCCCAAGCGCCCGCGCGGAGACATCGGCGATGTGGCGAAACTGGGCGTCGCGGTCGGGGTGGTCGGCCCCCTCGCGCGTCTTGCGGTTGGCCTGCAGGCTGAACCCCAGGCCCCGCAGTTGCCGGCCCACCGTGGCTTCGGAGACGTCGATCCCCTGCTCGCGCAGGGCGAGGGTCAGGTTGGCGACGCTGCGGGAGGTCCAGAGGAGAGGCGACTCCGGGTCCCCCCGCGTCGCCCCCTCCAGCAGCGCCAGGAGCGCCTCTTGCAGGCCCGGCTCTCGCTCCTCGATCGGCGGCCGCCCGGCGCCCGGGCGCCTGACGCGGCCCTCCGGCGCCCGCTCGCCGCTCTCGACCTCCTTGATCCCGCGGCGCACCGTATCTTCGGAGATCCCGGTCGCCCTGACCACCGCGGCGATCCCGCCGCGGCCGTGCGAGCCCGCCTCCGCCGCCGCCCACATCCGCCGGCCGCGCTCGTCGAGCTCATCGCGCACCACCAGCCACCGCTCTCGGATCGGGCCCTCGTCAACCATTGGAGCAAGCATGGTGACTCACGGTTCGCCGCCGCCGACGATATCCCTGCACTAATTTAGTGTTGTGCCCTAAAGCGGGGGTTTCTGTGTTAGACGCCGATCAGCGCGCCTCCCCCACCCCGGCCCGTGCGCCGGTCGGCGCGCCAGTCAGGCGCATACGAAATCCCCTTCGTCCTAGACGAGCAGTTCCACGGCGCGACCTTGGTCGAACCGCGCCGAAGGGGAGATGAGCAGCAGGTCGAGGTCGGCGAGCATCGTGGGCCCCTTCGGGCCGGCGGTGATTACTGAGCACCGCCGACTTCGACCCTGCTGCCTATCTCCCCTTGGTACCGCTTGGGGCCAAGCTCCCCACGCCGAGCTCCCCACGCCGAGTGGTCACTTGACCCCCGCATACGGGGGCAAATCGACCAGTCAGCATCGCGCCGCCCCCACGGACTGCTCACTCAGGGCTGGGAACGGACTGGCACGGCGGTCGCCGTGGAACTACTCATCTGGGTCGGTGAACAAGGCGGATCCGACGAAAATTTGTCGGAATCACGACGGACTGCTGGCGTGGGTACAGCATGACTACCGCCTACGCCGATGAGGCGATTCACGTTCACGACACGGGTCACCTCTCTGACCGCGAGATCGCCCGCGCGACCGGGGCGACGCCCAGCACCGTGCGCGAGTGGCTCTCCCGCCGCAGCGCGCCGAGCGGCCTGCGCGCCGAGCGACTCGCCGAGCTCTCCTCGCTGGTCGAACTCCTGGCCCGCGTCATCCGCCCCACCTACATCCCGGTGTGGCTGAACAAGCCGGTCCCCGCGCTCGACGACGACAAGCCGATCGAGCGGATCGCCGCCGGCGATTACCGCGCCGTCGCGCGCCTGGTCTCCGGCCTCGAGGACCCCGGCGCCGTCTGAGGTGGCGACCGACGTCGCGGCGGCCGCAGTTCGCGGCGCCTGGTTCAAGCACACCTATCCCGGCTCCCAGCCGCTGCCCGAGCGCGAGCCCCCACCGGACAACCGCTGGCAGCGAGGCGACGCAGTCGATGCGCTCTACCTTGCCGAGGCCGAGGAGACCACCTGGGCCGAGTGGTACCGGCACCTCGCCGAGCGGATGATCCCGCCGCTCGCGCAGATGCCCCGAGAGCTTTGGACCTGGCGGGTCAACGTCGAGGTCGCCGAGCGGTCACCGAATGAGCCGCCTGGCGGCTGCGCGGGCCTCGGCGAACTGCGCCGGCTCGACCGCGGCCCGCAGGACGTCGATCGGCGCCTCGTCGTCGAGGCAGGTGTTGGTGCCGAAGAGCCAAGCCTTCGCCGTCTTCTCGTCGAAGGCCTCGACGATCATGCGGGTGACCTTGTATCCCTCGCGCAGGCGCAGCTCGGTGCGCTGGTTGGGCTCGGGGCCGTCCTCCCTGCGATAACGGCCGATCTGCTTGGCGTCCCGCAGCCCGACGAGGTGCGCGGCGATCCGCTTCAGGTTAGCCTGCGGAGCGGCGTGTTTTGTCTGAGTTAGGCGGCGGCAGCGCGCGACTGGCGCCTTCTGCCGGCGCGCTTCGCGCGAGCGCCCTCCCCGGCAACGACCTCGACCCTCGCCCCGAGGACATCGGCGAGGGCCGCGACGGTCTTCAGCTCGGGGTTCACGTCCGCGGTGAAGAACCGCCGGACGCTCGAGGGCTCCTTGCCGATCGCCCGCGCCAGCTCGGCCTTCGACATCCCGGCTTCCTCTCGCAGCTCGTCGAGCTGTCGGACCACGGCGTCGATCTGGGCGAGCTCACGCCGCTGCCGCTCGAACTCGGCCCGGAACTCCGGGTCTTCGTCCAGTCGCCGAGCGAGACGCCGGTCGTGGTAGGTGGTATCGAGAGGCCTAGCCATCTGGACACTGAGCGTAGCACAGAAGTTACGCTACGTATCCAGCCGCTCGCCGGGCAGATGGTCCAGAACGGCGTGGGGCTTCTCGCGGGTCGTCACAGCTTCGAGGCGCGCCGCCGCGGCGGTTTGGGATTCGCGGAAATCCCGATCGGCGCCCCGAGGGTTGCGCCTCTCGTCGACTCATCTACCTTGTGGGAATGGACCCGAGGGGACGATTTGGCAGCCTCGCCGACCGGGTTCTGGACTGGACCGTGCTGCCGGGGTTCTCTCGCGCCGGCTACGCGCTGCGCGAGAAGATCGTGCCGCGCGGCCCGCTGGAGCTGGATGGAAAGAGGGTGATGCTGACCGGCGCCGGCTCGGGGATCGGCGAGGCCGCCTGCGGTCAGCTGGCGCGGGCCGGGGCGCAGGTGCTGATGGTCGTTCGCGATCTCGAGAAAGGAGAGCGCTCGCGCCGGAAGATCCTGGCCGCAGCGCCCGGGGCCGAGCCCGAGCTCGTCCGCTGCGACGTCTCGGATCTCGCTTCGGTCCGCGACGCGGCGGCCGCCTTCCTCGACTCCGGGCGATCCCTCGACGTCCTGGTCAACAACGCCGGCGTGCTCCCCCCGGCGCGCCGCCGCACCGCCGAAGGCTTCGAGCTGACGTTCGCGACCAACGTCCTCGGGCCGTTCCTGCTGACCGCGTTGCTGTTGCCGGCCCTGGAGGCAGCCGCCCCCGCGCGGGTCGTCAACGTCTCCTCGGGCGGCATGTACACGGCGCGGATCGATCTCGATGACCTACAGCTGGAGCGCCGCGGGTTCGACGGCGCTCGCTTCTACGCACACACGAAGCGAATCGAGGTGGCGCTCAGCGAGGAGTGGTCACGGCGGCTCGCCGGCAGGGGCGTCGTCGTCCACTCGGCTCACCCGGGTTGGGTGGCGACGCCGGGCGTGGCCGCCTCGCTGCCGCGCTTCGCCAAGCTGATGAGACCGCTTCTGCGCGACGCCGACGCCGGCGCCGACACGATCGTCTGGCTCGCCGGCTCGCCGCCGGCCGCCGAGAATGCCGGCGCCTTCTGGCACGACCGGCGCCCGCGCCCCAAGCACCGCGTCCCCTGGACCCGCGAGAGCGCCGCAGAACGGGCAATCCTGTTTGACCGCTGCGCCGAGCTCTGCGGCATCGAGCCGGCCGCCATCGGCGGACCGGGCAACCGGAGTCGCCCTCGCCGCGTATAGAGAGTCATGGCCCACTATCGGGACACGGTCGAAAGCAACCGCCCGCAGGAGGCGACCTTCGCCTACATGGCGGAATTCGCCAACATCCGAGCCTGGGATCCCACCGCGGCCGAGGCGCGTCCGTTGCAGGACGGCGAGCCGCGCCTGGGCTCGCGCTTCTTCGTCCGCGTCCACTGGCTCGGCCGCGACCTGCCGCTGACCTATGAGATCGTCGAGTTCGAGCCGCCGCAACGGCT
Organism: uncultured Solirubrobacterales bacterium; assembly: GCA_963727465.1. GTDB lineage: Bacteria > Actinomycetota > Thermoleophilia > Solirubrobacterales > 70-9 > VRUE01. The sequence continues at coordinate 93,703 of CAVSGL010000006.1, forward strand.
CGTGCTGCGGGCCGAGAACGCGACCAGCGTCTCCGAGGACACGGTGGAGGTCGTGCCGCGCGGCGAGGGATCGACACTCACCTACGACGCCAGGGTGGACCTGAAGGGCCGGGCGCGAATCCTCGATCCGCTGCTCGGCCTCGCCTTCAGGCGCCTCGGCGCCAACGCCGCCGCCGGCTTGCGGCGCGAGCTGGCCGGTTAGGCGTTACGGAAATGCGCCGCGAAAGCGTCGCACCGCCTATCCTCATGGGGAATGTCGTGGCGAACGCGCTGGCGCATCTACGAGTACGTCCGCAACAGCCTCTGGATCGTGCCGGCGCTGTTCGCGGCGCTGGCGATCGCAATGGGGATCGTCCTTCCCGACGTCGACGAAAGCGTCAGCTCGACGATCGGCATCTCCTTCGGCGCCGAAGCCGGGCGCGGCGTCCTCGGCGCGCTCGCCGGCGGCATGATCACCTTCACCGGCTTCGTCTTCTCGATCCTGCTGCTCGCGGTCCAGTTCGGCTCCAGCCAGTTCTCGCCGCGGATGCTGCGCCGGTTCCTACGCGACCCGACGACCAAGGTCGCCCTCGGCATCTTCATGGCGACCTTCATCTACGCGCTGCTGGTGCTGCGCACGGTCGGCACCGCCGCCGACCAGTCGTTCGTCCCCAGCAACTCGATCTCGGTCGCCCTGCTGCTGCTCCTGCTCAGCATGATCATGTTCCTGCGCCTGATCAGCCGCACGACCCAGGGGCTGCGGGTGGCGGCCGTCCTGCAAGAGCTCGGCCGCGACGCCCGCGAGGCGATCGACCGCGTCTACCCCGAGCCGGCCGGCGAGGACGAGGGCGCCCCGCCGCCTCTGCCCCGCTCGCAGCCCCGGGCCGTCCTGCACCGGGGCGAGCCCGGAGTCCTACAGAGCGTCGACACGCGCGGCCTGGTCGCGCGCGCGGCCGAGGCCGAATGCGTGATCGAGCTCGTGCCGCGGGTCGGCGACCTGCTGGCCCGCGACGCGCCGATGTTCCGCATCCACGGCGGCGGCGCGGTCGATGACGAGTGGCTGCAGGGCACTGTCGCCGTCGGCGACGAGCGCACGCTGCGCCAGGACCCCGCCTTCGCCTTCCGGCTGATGGCCGACATCTCGGCCAAGGCGCTCTCGCCGGGCGTCAACGACCCGACCACGGCGACCCAGGCGCTGGACCAGATCGAGCTGCTACTGCGCCAGATCGGCGCCAGGCGGCTCGAGCCAGGAGTCGGTCGCGACGAGGCCGGCGCCGTCCGCTTCGTCTATCCGGTCCCCTCCTGGGAGGACTTCCTCACCCTCGCCCTGGACGAGACGCGGCAGTTCGGCGAGGGCTCGGTTCAGGTGACCCGGCGGCTGCGGGCGCTGCTCGAAGACCTGCGCGACGCGGTCCCCGCGCAGCGACGCCCGGCGGTCGAGGCCGAGCTGCGACTGCTCGACGCCTCCGCTGACCGGGCATTCACCAACCACGGCGACCGGCTTTCCGCGGCGGCCCGCGACCGCCAGGGCCTCGGCTCGGCGGGCGGCGCCAGGAAAGCCCACTAGCGCAGGAACCCGCGCAAGGGCGATCACCGAACATGCCGGAGCCCAGCCCCAACCCGACGATCGACCTGATCGACCTGCCCGGCGGCGTCTTCACGATGGGCACCGACGGCGGCTACGGCTACCCGGCCGACGGCGAGGGACCCGCGCACGAGGTCGAGCTCTCGCCGTTCTCGATCGGGCGGGACGCGGTGACCAACGAGCAGTTCGCCCGCTTCGTCGCCGCGACCGGCCACCGGACGGAGGCCGAGGAGTTCGGCTGGTCGTTCGTCTTCGGTGGCCTCCTGCCCGGCGACTTCCCGCCGACCCGGTCCGTCGCCGCGGCACCCTGGTGGCGCCAGGTCGAGGGCGCCGACTGGGCCCACCCGGAGGGCCCGCAGAGCGGCTGGGAGGATCGCCCCGACCATCCCGTCGTCCACGTCTCCTGGAACGACGCGCAAGCCTTCTGCGCTTGGAGCGGCGCCCGCCTGCCGAGCGAGGCGGAGTGGGAGTACGGCGCCCGCGGCGGGCTGACCGGGCAGCGCTTCCCCTGGGGCGAAGAGCTGGAACCCGGCGGCGAGCACCGGATGAACGTCTTCCAGGGAACCTTCCCGGGCGGCAACACCTGCGCCGACGGCTACGCCGGGACCGCTCCGGTCGGCAGCTTCCCGCCCAACGGCTACGGCCTGCACGAGGTGACCGGGAACGTCTGGGAATGGACCGCCGACTGGTTCGACCCCGGCTACTACGCCCGCAGCCCGCGCCGCGACCCGCCCGGCCCCGAGCGCGGCGAGCTGCGGGTGCAGCGCGGCGGCTCCTACCTCTGCCACGCCTCCTACTGCAACCGCTACCGAGTCGACTCGCGCAGCGCCAACGAGCCCGGCTCCTCAACCGGCAACCTCGGCTTCCGCGTCGCGCGGGACCTCGGCGACGCGACCTGACGGGCGGCGCTCAGTCGAGCATGAACCAGCCGCGCACCTCCGCCTCGTGGTCGACGAAGCGCTTGCCGGAGACGTCGACCACGGCCTTCTCGATCGTGCCCCCGCGGAAGCGGAAGGGCGCGGTGTAGTCCGGGGTGACGGGAGAGGCGCTGTCGCGCCCGACGCAGATGCCGTCGCCGACCAGGCAGAAGGCGCCCGGCTGGGTGACGATCTCCTCGCCGCCGACGCGCTCGCCGTCAGCGTAGAGGTCGAGCGCCCCGACGAACCCCGGCATGGCCGGATCCTCGCTTTTTCCCTTGACCGCGAAGTCGGCGGTGAAGACGTGGGAACCAGGCTCGATCTCCCCGTCGGCGACGATCTCCTGCAGGTTCGTGCCGACCCAGTTGAACGTGTAGCGGAGCCGGCCGTCCTTGACGTAGAGGGTGTGGCCGCCGGCGACGCCGCCATGGGCGAAGAGCACGCCCTCGGCGTCGGCCGAGTCGATCTTCACGCCGACGGCGATCGTGTAGGAGCGGCCGTTGATCCGGGCGCCCCCCGCCTCCGGCACGTCGGCGGTGTCCGGGTAGTACTCGTAGCGCTCGCGCGGCGGGGCCGCCTGCGGGCGCTCGGCGAGCACCTGTTCGAGCGCCGTGCGGTCGTCGAGCGGCAGGCCGTTGTAGATCCCGGCGTAGTAGTGCCAGAGGTGCTTCAGCCGCTCGAGGCGCTCGGGCTCCTCGGCAGCGAGGTTCTTCGCCTGGGCCCGGTCGCGGTCGAGGTGGTAGAGCTCCCACTCGTCCTGCTCGTAGTTGCCCCAGCCGCTGAGCGGCGGGTGGACGGTGCAGGCGAGCCAGCCGCTGTCATAGATCGACCGCTGTCCCAGCATCGCGTAGAACTGCGTCCGCTTGCCGGGCGCCTCGGCGTCGGCGAGCGAGGCGGCGAAGCTCTCCCCCTCGATCGGGCTCTGCCGGTACCCGTTGATCTCGGCGGGCGGCTCGATCCCGAGCAGCTCGTAGATCGTCGGCACGACGTCGACGGCGTGGACGTACTGCTGGCGCGGATCGCTCTGCGGCTCGATCTTCGCCGGCCATGAGACCAGGCACATGTCGGCGACCCCGCCCTCGTAGCCGGCCCAGCGCTTCCAGTACGGGAACGGGGTGTCGAAGGCCCAGGCCCAGCCGGTGTTGTAGTGGTTGTAGGAGGCGGGGCTGCCGAGCTCGTCGATGTGCGGCAGGGTCTGCTCGGTCGAGTCCGGGACCCCGTTGAAGAACCGCCACTCGTTGAAGGATCCGTTCGGACCGCCCTCTCCGCTGGCGCCGTTGTCGGAGACGACGACGACCAGCGTGTTGTCGAGCTGGCCGGACTCCTCGAGGTGGTCGAGCACCCGGCCGAGCTGGTCGTCGGTGTAGGAGACGTAGCCGGCGAAGACCTCGGCCATGCGACAGAAGAGCCGCTGCTCGTCGGCGCTCAACGAGTCCCAGGGCCGGACGGTGTCGAGGCCGGGCCAGGGCTTGCCGTCGGGGCCGGTCCGCCCGGGCTCGCCGTGCGGGTTGATCGGCGAGAGCTCGGTCCCCTCCGGGAGCAGGCCCATCTCCTTCTGCCGCGCGAGAATTTCCTCGCGGATCGCCTCGTAGCCCTGGTCGAATTTCCCCTTGTATTTGTCGGCCCACTCGGCGAAGACATGGTGGGGCGCGTGGCCGGCCTGCGAGGCCAGATACATGAAGAACGGCTTCTCGGGGTCGATCGCCTTCGCGTCGCGAATGAACTCGATCGCCCGGTCGGAGAGGTCCTTGGAAAGGTGGTAGCCCTGCTCCGGCGTCGCAGGCGGATCGATCTGGTGGTTGTCGTAGACGAGGTCCGGGTACCAGCTGTTCGACTCGCCGCCGAGGAAGCCGTAGAAGCGCTCGAAGCCGCGCCCGAGCGGCCAGCGGCCCTTGTAGGAGGCCATCGTCGCCTCCTCGCCCGGCGTCAGGTGCCACTTCCCCACGCAGTAGGTGTTGTAGCCGCGTTCCCCCAGCACCTCGGAGATGAACCCGTTCTCGAACGGGATCCGGGTGGAGATCCCGGGGAAGCCGGAGCTGAACTCGGCGATCGTCGCCATCCCGTTCGAGGTGGCGTTGCGCCCGGTCAGCAGCGAGGAGCGCGTCGGCGAGCAGAGCGCCGTGGTGTGGAAGTTGGCGTAGCGGACCCCCCGCTCCGCGATCCGTCGCATGTTCGGCGTCTCGACCGGTCCGCCGAATACGTCCATCGTGCCGTAGCCGATGTCGTCCCAGGCGAGCAGCAGCACGTTCGGCGCCCCGTCGGGCGCCCGCGGCGGCAGGTATGGCGACCAGTCGGGCTCGGAGTCGCGGATGTCGACGTCGATCCTGGGGCCGGCGCTCGGCCGGTTGCCGGTGTCCTGCTCAGGGGTGGGCACGAAGCGCGGTCCTTTCGTCTCGGGAGTCGAGTGGCGATCTTGGATCGAGAACCGCCGGACGACCTCATCCCGATCGGGTGATTTCGCCTCGGCCGGCCGGCCGTTCGGTTCCGGCGGCGCTCATGGATCGGCGATCTCGCAGCTCACGACCTCGCCGCCGAAGTGACTGAGGGCGTCGAGCGCCCGCCCCCGCAGCGCCGGAGAGAGAGCGAGCAGCAGCGCCGAGGTCCCAGGGCGCAGCCGGGCCTCGAGGCTGGCGCGAAATCCGTCCTCGATGCTCGTGGTCTCCTCGCCGCCCGCCAGCATCCCGAGCAGATCGCTCCAGTAACCGCTCCACTGCGACCCGGGGCCGGGCCGGCGGCTGGTCGTCAGCCGGCAGCGGCCATCGTGCCCGCAGATCACCACCGAGCTCGCGTCGGGATCGACGCTGAGCTCGTCCGCGCAGCGGACGACTTCCTCGGCGGCCCTGACGGCCAGATCTTCGTCGGCGTAGGTGATCGCTATGAGCTCCAGCATCTATGCGCTTCCTCAGATGAGGCGACTGCGACGACGATACGAGCGCTCCCCGCCGGCCGCATCGTCCGAAAGGGGTGAATCGGCCCCGGGGGTCAGGAAACGCGGGCGGGCGGGACCGGATCGTCCTCCAACAGCCCCACCCCTCGCGCCCGCACGATCGCCTCCTGGCGTGAGGAGGCGCCGAGCTTGCGGTAGATGCTGCGGACGTGGGTCTTCACCGTGTTCGGCGAGAGGTGCACCGCGGTGGCGATCTGCGGGAAGGAGAGGTGGCTGGGCAGGAACTGGACGATCCGCAGCTCGGCCGCCGTCAGCTGCTCTCCCGGCGGTTCGGCGCCGCCGCGCAGAGTGGACTCGAGCTCGTCGCGCCAGCGCCATAGGGCCGGTCCGTCGGGGGCCTCGGCGAGCTTGCCGGAGGCTTCGTCGAGCAGGCCCCGGGCGGCGTCCCGGTCCCCGAGTCGCACCGAGGCCCGAGCCAGCGTCAGCATCGTCTCGATCTCGAACCAGGCGACGAAGTCGTCGAGCTCGCCGAGCCGGCGACGGCCGGCGAGCAGGTCGGCGCCGGCGGCATCGGTCGCCCCACGGCGCGCCCGCACATGGGCGGAGGTGGCGAAGGCGAGGGCGATCATCGGGTACTCGCCCAGCCCGTAGCGGTCGACCTGCCCGCGCGCCCGCAGCGCCTCCCGCTCGGCGGCCTGCCAGTCCCCGCGCTCGGCGTGGAGCAGGGCGAGCTGCGCCAGGCACAGGCACTGGACGTTGGGTGCGCCCACCGAGCCCCGCCTGGCCCCCTCGAGCAGTCGCTCGCGCGCCGACTCGAGGTCGCCCTGGAGATGCATGCCGACGCCGTCGATCAGGCAGCAGAGGGTCCGCCACGGGTCGTCCTCGCCGAACAACGGCTCGACCGCATCGATCGACGCCCTCATCGCGGCGATCCCGCCCCGGGCCAGGGTCGCCTCGACGATCCGCACGCCGGCCTGCGGCGAGGTCCGCGACGCGGGCTCGGGCTCGGGCTCGGCAGCCAGGCGGTGCTTGGCCACCGCGACCCAGTGCTCCGCCTCAGGACCCCGCCCGAGCGTCAGCTGGGTCACCGCTTCGCTCAGGCTGAGACCGGGGCTGGCGCGAACGGCCGGCTCGCCGAGCCGCTGTAGCCAGGCGGCCACCGTCGCCAGCCTGCCACGGCTGAGATAGGTCGGAACCGCGGTCCAGAGCAGCTCTCCAGCCCGGTCGGGAGCGGCCGCCTCGACCGCGTGCTGAATCGCCTGGTCCCAGTCGCCCTGGGCCCGCCACCACTCCGACGCCCGCAGGTGCATTTCCCGCTCGACCTGCGGTTCGGACCGATGCAGGTCGGAGCGGAGCATCTCGCGCAGCAGCGGGTGAAAGCGGAACCATGTGTTCGTCCGGTCGAGCGGGATCAGCAGCATGTTGGAGCGAGCGAGGTCGAGCAGCGTCGAGGCCGAGCCCTCACGCTCCAGCATCGCGTCGCAGAGCTCGCCGCTCATCCGCTCGAGCGCCGAGACGCGCCGCAGGAACCGCAGTCGCCGGCCCGACGCCGGCTGTAGAAACTCCTCCTGTAGGTAGTCGGCGACGATCCGGTCGTCGCCGGCGAACCTGGCCAGCGCCCGGTCGAGGTCCGAGGACTCGCTCAGCGCCAGGCCGGCGAGGTAAACGGCCGCGGGCCAGCCCTCGACCCGGCGCACGATCATGTCGAGCTGGCGCGGCGAGAGCTCCAGCCCGGTCGTGGCCAGCAGCGCGGCGCACTCGCCTTTCGTCATCGTCAGGTCCTCGCGGCGCAACTCGGTCAGGCGACCGCTCGCCCGCAGCCTGCCGAGCCTCAAGGGCGGTTCCACCCGGCTCGCGATCGCGAGCTGCGAGCCGGCGGGCATGCCCCGCACGAGCGCCGCGACCACCGCCTGGGAGCGCGGCGATTCCAGCCGCTCCAGCTCGTCGAGGACCAGCAGGAACGGCTCTCGCGACTCCAGCTCGGCGAGCAGCCGGGGCACGACGACGTTCTCGATCTCGGGCTGCGGCGCCCGCAGCGAGTCGAAGACCTCCGCCGAGACCGGCTCAGACTCGTGCAGGGCTTCGGCGATCGAACGGACCAGCACGGCGGGGTCGTTCTCGCGGTCCGAGAGCAGCACGGTGTGCGCGCCGCGCCGCTCGGATGCGGCGAGCTGCTCGAGCAGGACCGTCTTGCCGTAGCCCGACGGGGCGCGGAGGATCAGCGTCTTCGCCGGGTCCTCCTGGAGGCGATCGAGCAGCCGGCGCCTGGTGACCATTTCGCCATGTTGACCGAAATCACCCGCATCGGGCGATGCGGGAGGCCGAATCGCCGCCTAGCCTCGCCGCCGATGACCGATCCGCGCGACAGCCACGCCGCCGACGAGGGCGCCGCGAGCCTGTTCGGCAACAGGTTCATCACCGAGGAGATCCCCGAGGCGAGCTTCCCCGAAGGCGGGATGTCGGCCCAGGACGCGATGCGTCTGGTCGCCGAGGAGCTCGTGCTGGAGGGCGACCCGGCGCACAACCTCGCCTCCTTCGTCACCACCTGGATGGAGCCGGAGGCGCAGCGGATCATCGCCGCGAACCTGCACCGCAACTTCATCGACCACGCCGAGTACCCGCGCACGGCGGAGATCGAGAAGCGCTGCATCCGCATGCTCGCCGACCTCTTCAATGCGCCCGGGGAGACGACCGGAGCCCGCACGCAGGGATCCTCGGAGGCAATCATGCTCGGCGCCCTCTCGCTGAAGTGGAACTGGCGCAAGCGGCGCGAAGCGGAGGGCGGTGCGACCGACCGGCCCAACCTCGTCTTCGGCGGCGACGTGCACGTCGTCTGGGAGAAGTTCTGCCGCTACTTCGACGTCGAGCCGCGGATCGTCCCCCTGCGGGAGGACAAGTTCACGATCGGGCCCGAGGACGTGGAGCCCCATCTCGACGAGAACACGATCGGCGTCGCGGCGGTGCTCGGCACCACCTTCACCGGCCACATGGACGACGTCCCCGGCATCGACCGCCTGCTGGTCGGCATCAAGAACGATCGCGGGCTCGACATCCCGCTGCACGTCGACGCCGCCAGCGGCGGCTTCGTCTGGCCCTTCCTCTACCCCGACACCGCCTGGGACTTCCGGCTCGAGCAGGTGCGCTCGATCAACGTCTCCGGCCATAAGTTCGGCCTCGTCTACCCCGGCATCGGCTGGCTGATCTTCCGCGAAACCGGCGACCTGGCGCGGGACCTCGTCTTCGAGGAGAACTACCTGGGCAAGACCGACGACACCTTCACCCTCAACTTCTCCACCGGCGCCGCAATGGTGCTCGCCCAGTACTACAACCTGGTCCGCTACGGGCGCAGCGGCTACGGCTACGTGATCGGGATGATGAAGCGGAACGCCCGCGCGCTCGCCGAGCAGCTCAGCGCCGGGGGCGAGTTCGAGCTGATCGGCCCCGACGAGGAGCAGCTGCCGCTGGTCGCCTTCCGCCTCGCCGAGGAGAGGCCCTACGACGAGTTCGACATCGCCTGGCAGCTCGCGGCCGAGCGCGGCTGGATGGTCCCCGCCTACACCCTGCCGCCCAACGCGCAGAAGGTGAAGCTGCTGCGCGCCCTGGTCAAGGAGACGCTCAGCCGCAGCCAGATCGACGCCCTCGCCGACGACATCCGGCAGGCCTGCGCGACGCTCGAGAAGAAGGGCCCGGCGCACGAGTCCGAGCGCCGGCGGGTGAAGACCGGAACCGGTTACTGAGCGGAGCGCCCGACGCCGGCACGGCCGCTCAACTCGCTCGTCGCGCTGGCCTTCGCCGTCGGCGGCGGCCTCTTTGCCCTCGGCGCGGCGATCGCACAGGTGGGCTCAGGCGACGCCGCGACCAGCGCCTCGATCTACCTCGCCGGCGGCGCCTTCTTCAGCACGGGCGGCTATGGCTCGGTGCTACAGGCGGTCAACTTCCCTCCGGGCGCGGCGGCGGAGTCCGGAGGCGGCTGGCGCTGGTGGAGGTATGAGCCGACGCGCCCGGGATGGCTGGCGGCCTTCGTCCTCTTCGTCGGCACGCTCGCCTTCGCGATCAGCCTCGTCTCGGCTTTCATCGAAGGTCTCGACGCGCAGCAGACGAACCGCCTGATCTGGGCGCCGGAGATCACGGGCTGCGTGCTCTTCCTGCTCTCGGGCCACTTCGCCTTCGCTGCGCTCCGCCTCGCCGGGCGCCGTCCGCGGCTCGACGATCTCGCCTGGTGGGTCGCCGGCGTGAACCAGCTCGGCTCGGTCCTCTTCTTCCTCGCCGGCATGGCCGCGTTCACCCGGCCGCTGACCGACAGCATCGTCAACGTCGACCTGGCCAACTGGGGCACGTTCAGCGGCGCGGTCTGCTTCGCCCTCGGCGGGGTTCTCCAGGCCTTCGAGCGCTGACCGCTCGGCAAAAGCGCGAAATCACCCGATCTGGACGATGCCGCCCCTCGATGCCGCTCCTAGCGTGGAGGGCAATCGAGGAGGAACCCGTCGAAGCGGGTCCGAACGGGCTGCCGGGAAACGGCCGCCGCGAAAGGAGAACCATGAGAGGTCTGGGCCGCGCCGTCTTCGTCGCCATCCTGCTGCTGATCGCCGGGGTGCTCAACATCATCTACGGGATCGGCGCGATCGGGGACGCCAACTTCTGGGTTGGAGAAAACCGCTTCGTGCTGGGCAGCCTGCACACCTGGGGCTGGATAACCCTGATCGTCGGCGTGATCCAGGTCTTCGCCGGCCTATCGCTCTTCGCGGGCGGCACGTTCGGCCGCGTGATCGGGATCGTCGCCGCCAGCCTCGGCGCGCTCGCCGCGCTGCTGGCGGTCGGCGGCGCGTACCCGTTCTGGGCGCTGGGCGTCTTCGCGATCTGCCTGATCTGCATCCACGGCCTGGTCGTCTACGGCGAGCCGCTCGACGAGGAGCCCCGACTCCCCGGGAGCAGCGATCCGACCGCGGGCGCGCCCCGCGGTTGAGCTTTGCGGGATGCGGCGCCTCACGGGCGCTGCATCCCGCAATACGACATTGCATGCCGGCGCCAGCCGGCGCCTGTGATCGCCTCGATCCCCAGCCCGTCCTCGAGCGGCCCGCTGCCCGGACCCTTCGACGTCCACGTCTTCCAGACGCAATCGCTGCATAGTGTCGAGCCCGTGGACGGAATCGGCCATCTCATCGGCACCTCCAGCCCAGCCAGGCGAGCGTCGGCCTCGCATCCGCTGGCCGCACCAAGGGCCGCCTCGACCTTCGTGTGAGGATGTTCGGCCTCGACGAGAAGATCGCCTCCCTCGCGTCCGGCAGACCGCTCGCCGCGCTCGCGATCGCGTTGCTGCTCGGACTGCGTCACCCGCTCGACCCCGATCACCTGGCAGCCGTCGGAGCGATGGCCAGGGACTCCCGGGGTAGGTCGGCCCTGGTCGGCCTCCTGTGGGGCACGGGCCACGCCAGCACCGTGCTCTGCCTCGGGGTACCGGTCATCCTCTGGTCAGCAACGCTGCCGGCGGGCGCCCAGCAGTCGATCGAGGCGGTGATCGGGTTGGTCATCTTCGCCCTGGGCCTGCGCCTGCTCTTGCGCCACGGCCGTCATCGGGCCCACCCCCACCCTCACCGACCGCCGCGGAGCCTGCGCGAGGCCTATGGGGTCGGCGCCCTTCACGGGGTGGGTGGCAGCGCCGGGATCGGCCTTCTGCTCCTCGCCGCGATCCCCGATCCCGCCGTCTCGCTCGCGGGGTTGGTGGTGTTCGCGACGAGCGCCGCCCTGGCGATGGGCGCGGTCGCGGCGGGTCTGGGCCGGGGCCTCGCAGCCCTACCCACTCGCCCCTCCGCGGCATTTCTCTGCGCCTTCGGGCTCTGGTACCTGAGTGCGGCTGCCATAGGCGCGCCCTACCCGTTTTAGGAGGCTGTCCCAAGGGCTGGATTTCGCGCGTTCAGATCGCAGTGCGGCGTCAAGCACCTGCCCGCACGCGCGGGCGATGCGTGGCGCCAACGCCCGCTTCGACCAACTCGCGGAAGACGACTGAAGCGCGCCGCTCACCGCTCAGCGGGGATACACATAGACGATCCCGGAGCTCCCGCGGGAGCAGCTCAGCCGGCGGCTGCGTCTCTGGCAGACGAAGTAGTCGACCGTGAGCACCACCCCGGACGAGCCTCCCTCGGCGGCGAAGCCGTCCACGATCCGCATGGCCTCCGAGCAGCCGACGCCGTGGACACGCAGGACCGCGTGGCCCGCCGTCCGGCAGGCACGGCCTGCGACCGGAGGGGCCGGCGGCAGGCTCGCGGGCGCCTCGGACACGGGTTCTTCGGGTTCCCCGCCGGAGCCGCACGCCGCAAGCGGGAGCGCAGCGGCCAGAGCCACGGACAGAACCACCAACGCCTTCAAGTCCACCTCCTGCCGGTTCACCCCCGACCCTACCGAGAACTCCGCCGGGGCCGATGCAATAGGACGTGGGTTCGATCGTCCTGCGCTGGCAGGGCGCTCTCGCCGGGCGTCAACGACCCGACCACGGCGACCCAGGCGCTGGAGCCCGTTACGGAGATGTAGCGAAAGTGTGAAAATGCGCGGCGATGGACTGGTCGCTGCTGCACGCGCTCAACGACTTCCTCTTCCGCCACGACGCGGTCGAGGACCCGATGCTCTTCTACGTCAACGCCTCCGAGGCGCTGTTCGCGGCAACGCTGGCGGTCGTCTTCCTCGCGGCGCGGGGCGAGCGTCACGCGGGCTGGCGCCGGGCGGCGGTGGCTGCCGTTCTCAGCGCCGCCCTGGCGCTCGCGCTCGGCCAGGCGATCTCCGACGTGGTCGACCGCGTGCGGCCGTTCGTGGCCGAGCCGCACCAGGTGCACCTCTTCGCCGCCCATGCGGCCGACGCCGGCTTCCCCAGCGACCACGCGACGGCCTCGTTCGCGATCGCGATCGCGATCTTCCTGCGCAAGCGCCGCTGGGGGGCCTTCGCGATCCTCGCCGCGGCGATTCTCTCGGTCGGCCGGGTGGCCGTCGGCTATCACTTCCCGAGCGACGTGCTCGCCGGCGCCGCGCTCGGCAGCGCCGCAGCTCTGCTGCTCTGGGCTCCGCCACTGCGGCGCCGCGTCGACGCCCTCGCCGATCTCAGCGGGCGTCCGTGGGACCGCCTGGTGTCCTGGGGCGCGGGGCGCCTGGGGCTCTCGGCCCCGACGCGCTGACCGGTCCTCGGCGCTGACCTCATCTCGGTCCAACGGCCCCAGCTCGGACGCTCGGCCAAAGGGCGAGCGCGCGGAGGCGATCCGCTTCTCCTGTAGGCCGAGTGGGTTGAGGCGGCGAGACGAGAGCGATCGCCGGCCTGCGATCGCTCTCGTCCTTGCCGCGGATCAGGCTGTCAGACGACGTCCCCGGCGTTGCCGTCGCTCGAGTTCACCCACGTGCCGTGCCGGCCACCGCGGTAGATCCATCCCCACCATTCGTATTCGAACGCGTAACCGGACTCGAAGTACTGTGCGAGCCAGTTCACTGCGCCGGGACAGTTGCCCGCGATGTCGCATTCGTAGTCGAACGCGCCAAGCTGTCCGCGAGTCGGCCAGCCTGGCTGAGCGAGCAGTTCGCCGCTGACGATGGCGCGGTAGCCGCCCTGGAAGGTGCCGTTCTCGTCGCCGTCGAGGGGCTCGGTGTTGCCTGGCGATTGCTGACCCGCCACACCCGAGAAGCGGCCCAGGTAACCGACAACGGCGCAGTAGACGCCTTCGCCCTGGTCCCAGAGCTGAATCCGCTTGTTGTATCGCGAGTAGGCCCAGTAGTTTCCGGCCTCGCCGGAATCGACCGATCCGGTCACCTTATGGACGACGTTGACCACGGGACGCCCACTCGTGTCGCACCGACCGGCGTTGACTTCGGCGCCCCAACCGAGGGTGGGTGGCGCCGCGAGAGCCGATCCGGCGGGGAACAGAAAGGCCGCCATCATCACGCAGGCAAGAAAGAACCTCACAGGGAATGCCTCCTTTTCACAGTTTGCATCTGGATCGCGAGGTCGGTTTCGCCGCTGGCTCCATGTCCGGCCAGGCGACCAGCTACGGCCGGACAGATCGACGCCTCCTCCGGCGGGACGCTATGGGCGGCGACTCTGAGTTGTCAAATCTCGCCAACTAAATTCTCTCGAACATCCGTTGGCCGGTACTCGCATCGGATGGAGAGCGTCACATATGCATGCGCAGTCGCAGGGCCACGCCTATGATGGAACCGCGATGAGTCGGGCGGCGGACCTGATGCGCCACCACCTCGAGGAGGAACATGGCTGAGCCGCTGGTCAGCATCGAGGGGGTCGGCAAGACCTACGGCAGCGGTCCCGCGAGGCAGCGGGTCCTCGACGACATCTCGCTGGAGATCGGCAGCGGCGAGATGGTCATCGTGCACGGCCCCTCGGGCTGCGGCAAGACCACGCTGCTCAACCTGATCGGCGGCCTCGACCGCCCCGACAGCGGCCGCGTCCTCGCCTGCGGGACCGAGCTCACCCACGCCTCCCGCCCCGAGCTGACCGCCTACCGCGCCCGCTCGGTCGGCTTCATCTTCCAGTTCTACAACCTGCTCCCCACCCTGACCGCGCTGGAGAACGTCGAGGCCGGGGTGCGCGTGGCGGGGGTCGGACGGGAGGAGTCGCGCGAGCGCGGCAGGTCGCTGCTCGGCCGCGTCGGCCTCGGCGACCTCGCCGGCCGCTTCCCGGCGCAGCTCTCCGGCGGCGAGCAGCAGCGCGTCGCGATCGCCCGCGCCCTCGCCAAGCGCCCGCGGCTGCTGCTCGCCGACGAGCCGACCGGCAACCTCGACGAGGAGACCTCGGCCGGAGTGCTGGAGCTGATCCGCGAGCTCAACCGCGAGACCGCGGCCACCTTCGTGATCGTCAGCCACAACCCGGCGATCGCCCGGACCGGCGACCGCGTCGTCGAGCTCTCCCGCGGGCGGCTCGCCGAGCGCCCGGCCGACGGCGCCCGGCGCCGCCTCCTCCTGATGCTCTGGCGTAAGGCATACCGCGACCTGCGCGCGATGGGGCTGCGCGCCGTCCTGATCGTCGTCGTGATCGGCGCCGGACCGGGGACCGCCGCCGGCATCGCGCTCGCCATGCACGACGTCGAAGCGACCCGCGACGACTTCTACTCGCGCTACGCCCTCGCCGACCTCGACCTGCGCCTGCGCGCGCCGCTGCCGGCCGCGCAACTGCGCCGGCGGGCGAAGGAAGCCGGCGCGCGCCGCACCGAGGTCCGCCTGATCCTCGACGGCGCCGCCCTGCACGGCGGCTCGCGCACCGCCGCCGAGGTCGTCGGGATGCCGGTCGGCACGCGGCTCAACCGGCTCGCCGTGACCGCGGGGGACGGGCTCGACCGCGGCGCCCCGCGCGGCGCGGCGGTCGACACCGACTACGCCGATCGCGCCGGCATCGGGCTCGGCGACCGCGTGCGACTGCGGCTCGCCGGCCGCACGATCTCGGTGCGGGTGCGCGGCCTGGCCCGCAGCCCCGAGTACCTGCTGGCGACCGCCAACCCCGACTACCTCGTCCCCCAGCGCGGCTCGCTCGCGGTCGTCTTCCTCCCCCGCGCCTCGCTGCGGCGCCTGACCGGCCTGCGCGGCGCCAACGACCTCGCCGTCGATCTGCCCGGCGGCGGCAACGGGAAAGCCGCGGAGCAACTCGCGGCCGGGCTGCCGACCGCCCGCGTCACCCCGCGCTCGCGCCAGTACGGCCGGCGCCTGACCGAGGCCGACATCCACAGCTTCACGATCTTCGCGCCGGTGATGGGCGTCGTCTTCGGGATCGTCGGCCTGCTGCTGATCGCGCTCAGCCTGCGCCGCCTGGTCAGCTCGCAGCGGCGCGAGCTGGGCGCCCTACAGGCGATCGGCTACCCGGCGCGCACCGTGGTCGGCTCGGTGATGCTGCTGGCGGCGGCGCTCGCAATTCTGGGCGCGGCGCTGGCGATCGGGGCGACGATCGGCGTCGGGCGGCTGGTCGCGAACGAGTACGCGAGCGCGGTCGGATTTCCGGCGACGCGGTACCCGCTCGCCTTCGGGCCGCTGGCGCTGGCCGCCGGCCTGGCGCTCGTCGCGACCCTGCTCGCCGCCCTCCTGCCCGCCTACCGGCTCGCCCGCCTCGACCCGATCGAGGCGCTGCGCGGCGAGAGCGTCGGCTCCTTCGAGCTGCCCGGCTGGCTACAGCGACTGACCGCAGTCGGCCCACCCGCGCTCACCTACGGGCTGCGCGGGCTGCTGCGCCGGCCGCTGCTGAGCGCCGCCACCGTCCTCAGCATCGCCGGCGCGGTCGGGCTCGGCGCCGCGCTCAACATCCTCGTCTCCTCGACCGACAGCTCGGTCGACGCCTCCTTCGCCGGCCAGGGATGGACCCACTCGGCGGACCTCGCGCGGCCGCTGCCGGACCGCCGCGTCACGGCGCTCGCGAAGCGCTCCGGGGCGGAGCGGGCCGAGCCGACGGTCAAGGGCCCGGCGGAACTGCGGGCGAGCGCCGCCGCGGGCGGGGTCGGCGCGCAGCTCACCGGGCTGCCGCGGCGGCCGGCCCTGCTGCGCCTCGACCTGACCGCGGGCGGCGGCCCGGAGCCGCGGCGGATCGTGCTCAGCGAGCAGACGGCGGACAGGCTGGGGGTCGGCCCCGGAGACCCGATCGCGCTGCGCACCTCCGCCGGGAGGACGACGCTCCGCGTCGGCGGCGTCGCCCGCACCCTCGCCACCGAACAGGCCTACCTCCCCCGGGCCGAGGCGGCGCGCCTGCTCGGGCTCCCGGGGCGGGCGACGAGCGTGCTCGTCGCCGGCGATGCCGCGGACGCCGGTCGCCTGCGCGCCGACCCGGCCGTCGCGCGGGTCACCTCGAAGGCCTCGGCGCTCGCCGCCGAGCGCGAACTGCTCGACGAGCTGACCGGCCTGATCTCCGTCCTACAGGCGATCAGCCTCGGCGTCGGCGCGCTCTTCCTCGTCTCCACCCTGGCGCTCTCCTACCTCGACCGCCGCGGCGAGTTCGCGACCCTCGCGGCGCTCGGCTACGGACGGCGCCAGATCGGCGCCGCGGTCGCCGGCGAGGCGCTCACCCAGACCCTGCTCGCCGCCGCCCTCTCGATCCCGCTCGGCATCCTGATCGCCTCGCCGCTCTCGCGGCGGATCTCCGAGGCCTGGTTCGAGATCGGCCTGCACCCCGAAGCGCCGAGCTTCCTGCTGGTGATCGCCCCGGCGCTCGCCCTGGCGCTGCTCGCCGCCGCGCACGCGACCCGGCGGGCGCTGCGGCTGAACATCGCCGCCACGGTCAGGGCGCGGCTGATCGGCTGACGGCGCCGGCCCGTCTTACTCGTCCAGCGGGTAACCGAAGAGGACGGTGCTCCTCGCAACCGCGAGGAAGGAATGGGTCTCAGGCGCGCCGCCCTCGAGCGGGACCCGCTCCGCATCGGTGAGCGAGATGTAATCGACGTCGGCACGGTTGAGGTAATCGGAGAACCGCGCCCGGTACCCCTGCTGCGGCAGGCTGACCGTACCCCGGATGGAGTGGGTCGCGGTCTCGACACCGACCCTTTCCGTCCGGTTCGTCCCGCCGACGCCGGCCCGGTCCGGTCCGTACGCCTCGGTCGTATTCATGTTTCGCTCGATCCCTTTTCTGAGAAGTGGCGGCGCTTAACGTCAGGTCAATGAACGGACCGAGTCACCGGCTGTCAGCCTGGCCCTTTCAAACATCCGTCCAGGCGCCCGGGTGGGTCCGGGTCAGCCGAGCTCGGCCAGCTTCTCGTCCAGCTGACGGCGCACGGCGTCGCAGACCGCCTCGACCTCGGCGTTGTAGCGCTCGGAGGAGAGCACGCCGAGCAGCACCTCGGCGTCGGCTTTCGAAAGGGTCAGCGCGATCGTTCCTTCGGCCATCGGGCGTCCTCCTGATCTCTCGATTCGACTCGACCGGACAATCGTCGCCGCGCGCCGACGATGCCGCATCCGTGCTGAACCCGGATTTTCACGCCGGTCGCCGTCGCTTGTTTCAGTGAAGGGCAGGCAAACACCCCTGGGCGGGTAATGCGGCAGCGCCTCCCGCCCACGACCGGAAAGGAATCGTGCGACAGATCCGCAAGAGAATCACCTACGCAAACGTGGCCTCGACCCTCGCCCTCTTCCTGGCCCTGGGCGGCGCGACCGCGATGGCGGCCCGCAGCCTGCCGCCGAACAGCGTCGGCCCCAGGCAGCTACAGCCGAACGCCGTGCGCACCGGCTTCATCGCCAGGAACGCGGTGCGAACCGGGAAGATCGCCTTCGAAGCGGTTCGGGCCGGCAAGGTCGCCAAGAACGCGATCGTCACCAACCGGCTGCGCGACGGCGCCGTCGCCCGCGGCAAGCTGGCCGGCGAAGCGGTCGGCACGGGCAACCTCGGCAAGCTCGCCGTGAACACGAGCAGGCTCGGCAACGAATCGGTTCAGACCGGCAAGATCGGCTCCGGCGCGATCACCACCGGCAAGCTCGCCGACGACTCGGTCACCGGCCCGAAGGTGAAGGAGTCGACGCTCGACCAGGTCCCGAGCGCGGCAGAGGCAGCCAAGGTCGGCGGCTACAGCGCCGGCTGCCCGGGCGGGATGCGGGCGATTGCGGGGCTGTGCATCGACGCGAATTCGCGCGCCGGCACCGGCTGGCTGGCCGCGGCCGAAGACTGCGCCGACGAGGGTCGGCTCCTGCCCAGCGTCGGCGAGCTGCTTGCCGCCCGCGCGAGCCTCGGCAACGTCGGCGGCGGTTCCGGCGAGTGGACGGACAGCTTCTACGTCACGTCGACCGCCGAAAAACGCGCGATCGCCGTCAACGGCGAAGGCGCTCTCGGGTATTTCCCGATCACCGAATCCCTCCCCTACCGCTGCGTGACCCAGCTCCTGCGCTAACCCGCTGGGCAGCTGAGGCGGGGCTCCCGGATCGAGAGCGGCCGACACTGAAATCCGGGAGCCCCATCGCTAACCTCCAGGGTCATGCGCCGTGCGATGTCGATCGCGCTGCTCCTGCTGACGGGGGTCGCGCTCACCGCCACCAGCGCCGCCTCGGCGAGCTCCAGCTTCATCGACGTCTCGCCTCGCAGGGTCGAGGCCGGCACGCACGTGACGATCCACGGCATCCTCCGCGGCGGCTGCCCGGTGGGCTCGCAGGTCACCCTCTACTCGCGCGCCTTCGCCGAAATAACGGATGAGGAATTCGCCGGCGTGCCGGCGCTGACGACGGTGCTGGCAAGCAACCACATGTTCAACGTCGAAGTGAAGATCTCCAAGGAAGTCCGCCCCGGCTCCTACACGGTCGGCGGCCGCTGCGGCGGCGGCAACTTCGGTCACACGCAACTGCGGGTGACCAACGCCGCGTTTTCGGTCCGCCCGATGATCGCCTTCGTCCGCGGCACCGCCCGCTCGGGCCCCAGTGTCTGGGTGGCCAACGCAAGGGGTCGCCATGCTCGCCGGCTCGGGCGCGGCGCGCAGCCGCTGCTGTCGCCGAACGGCCAGTCCGTCGCCTTCGTGCGATTCGCCAGGCGCGGCGCCCGGCCGCTGATCGTGCGCGCGACCCGCGGTCGCGGCGTGCGGCGCTTCTTCGGCGGGCCCCAGCACGCCCAGGCCACGCCGCTCGCCTGGTCGCCCAACTCGCGCTACCTCGCCGTCGCGGTGTCCAACCGGTCGGGGGGTCGCAACGTCCTCATCGTCATCGACCTGTTCAGAAACGGCCGCAGCGAAACCGTGGCCCGCGGCCTGACCCAGGGCGCCAGCTTCGCGCCGGAAATCCCCGGCAAGCTCGTCTTCGGTTCGAGCGGGTCGCCGTCGCCGTCGGCCCCGGTCGATCTCTACACGGCGCGCGCCTTCAGCCGCGAAGGGGTCGCACGGCTGACCGACGACGGGCGCAGCCTCAACCCGGTCTGGGGGCGCCAGGGGATCGTCTTCGACCACGAGCGCCTGCGCGGGGGCGACGCGCCCGAATACCAGCTCGTCCTCCTGCGGGGCAACGAGACGACCCAGATCACCGACCTCCACCCCGGCGCCCTGCTCAGCGGCCTGGTCCCGCTCGCGGTCTCCGCCGACGGCGAGCACCTGGTGGCCTCCTACGTCGGCCAGGACACCTCGCAGGCGTGGGCGGTCGACCTGGTCAGCCACGAAGCCCGCCGCCTCACCCACGGCCGCGCCGCCGTCACCGGCTGGGGCATCTCCGCCGACGGCGAAAGCGCCCTGGTCGAAATCGGCGGCTTCCTCGCGCCGCCGTCGCGCGGCCGGATCGCGACGCTGCCGTTCGGCGGCGGCCGCGCCCGGGTCCTGATCCGCCACGGCGGCAGCCCGAGCTGGAACCGCTGACCAGGCCGGCGGTATCGTCGGGCGCCATGACTGACGGGAGCTCGGTGGCGCTGTCGTGGAGCGGGGGCAAGGACTCCGCCCTGGGGCTCTGGACGCTGCGGCGGGAAGGGGTCGAGCCGGCGGCGCTGCTGACCACGCTGACCGAGGACCACGACCGGATCAGCATGCATGGCGTGCGCGGCGAGCTGCTGCGGGCGCAGGCCGCGGGGGTCGGCGTCGAGCTGGTCGAGATCGGCATCCCGGCGAGCTGCCCGAACGAGGTCTACGAGCAGCGCATGGCCGACGCGCTCGCCTCTCCCCCGCTCGCCGACGTCGATGCGATCGCCTTCGCCGACCTCCACCTCGAGGACATCCGGGCCTACCGCGAAGCGCGCCTGGCCGGCAGGCGCGAGGCGCTCTTCCCGGTCTGGGGGCGCGACACGGGCGCGCTCGCGCGCGAGTTCGTCGACGCCGGCTTCGCCGCGACGCTCGTCTGCGTCGATCCAGGTCAGATCGACCCCTCCTTCGTCGGTCGCCGCTTCGATCGCGGCCTGCTCGCCGACCTGCCGGCGGGCGCCGACCCCTGTGGCGAGAACGGCGAGTTCCACACCTTCGTCCACGCCGGCCCGATCTTCGAGCGGCCGATCGAGGTCGAGCTCGGCGAGCGGGTGACCCGCGACGGCTTCGCCTTCCAGGACCTCGTCCCCGCCGGCCGCGCGATCGCCTAGGCTGCCCGCCGATGAAAAAGCTCGCCCGCCCCCGTCTGCTCGTCCCCGCCGCCCTCGCGATCGGGATCGCGCTCGGAGCGCTGATCCCGGCCGCGTTCGGCGACTCGGCGAAGGCGCCGACCGCAATCCGCAACGCGCTCGCGCAGACCAGCAAGGTCCAGGGCGCGCCGAAGCGGACGCTGGTCCTCAGCCGCGTGGTCGTCCAGCCGGGCGCCAAGCTGGCGACCCACCATCACCGCGGCACTCAGGTCGCCCGCATCCAGTCCGGCGCCCTGCGCTACACCGTGCGCCGGGGCTCGGTCACGGTCAAGCGCGGCGAATCCGACGACCACCCGCAGACCGTGCGCAAGATCAAGCCCGGCAAGACCGGCACCCTGCACGCCGGCGAGTGGATCGTCGAGCAGCCCTCCGACGTGCACGAAGCCGCGAACAAGACGCCGAAGCCCGTGGTGATCTACCTGGCGACGCTGCTCGAAACGGGTGCGCCGGCGGCGACGCCGGTCACGCTGCCGCCCGGGAGCTGAGCGCGACGACCGGCTGGTCGGCGATACGGCCGGTGCTGGTCGGCTTCCTGCTCGCCGCCGATGCCTTCGTCGTCGCCGCACTCGCGATCGCCCGCCCCGGCGGCTGGCTGCCTCCCATCGTCGCCTTCGGGGTCATCCTGCTCGGCCTGATCTGGTTCCAGGCCTGGGCGCTGCGCCACCGCGACGACGACTGAGCTCCCCGGTGAACGCTTCGCCCACGAATACGGTGGCAAAGCGTTCAGCCATCAAGGCGTCTCGGCCTCGATGCGACCGGCGTCGGCGGCGGCCCGCAGGGCTTCGTAGTCGCGCTCGCTCTGGTCGGCGTAGGTCTCGGCGAATCGCGTCATCGCGCGGTCGAACGCCTCGCCCTTGCCGAGGTAGGCGGCGATCGCGACGCGGTCGCCGCCGCGGGCATGGGCGTGGGCCAGGGTGAGGCCGCAGATCTCGGCGTACACGGCGAGACCGCGGGCGTCCATCTGCTCGACCTTGGCCGAGGCCTTCCAGTCCCAGAGCTGGCGCACGTAGAAGTCGCGGTGCGCTCCGTCGAGCCCCTCGACCCGCACCCAGCCAAGCATGACGTCGCTGGCCGCCTGCATCAGCCGCTGCCCCTCGACGACCCGCTCGCCCTGGAGCTCGAAGCGGCTCGGCGCCGCGTAGGGCTCGAGCACCGAGCGCTGCGCCTCCTTGATCTGGAGGAAGAGCGGGTCGCTCGCGTCGCGGCCGAGCATCAGCGCGATCCAGGCGCGCGTGCCGACGCTGCCGACGCCGACGACCTTGAAGGCGACGTCGACCAGGCGGTAGCCGTCGAACACGGCGCGGTGCTCGATGTCGAGCGAGTCGCGGTAGTCGGAGAGCACCCGCCGCACCACCGCCTCGACATCGGCGCCGGGAGCCTCCTCGGCCGCCAGCTCCTCCGCCCGCGCGATCAACGGCGGGTCGCTGGCGATCCGCAGCTCGCCGTCCACCACCTCGGTCAGCTTGGCGAAGGCGCGCTCGCTGTCCTTCGCCTTGGCCTTGGCCACGCCGCGTTCGAAGCGGCGGCGCTGCCTGCCGCCGACGACGTCCCCCCAGCGCGCGGCGATCGACTCGGCGTCGAGATGCTGATACCAGGACTCGAGGTTGCCCATCTTCGCCAGCCGTCGCATCGCCTCGCGGTACTCGCGCGCGGCGGCGGCGACGATCGCGCGCCGCTCGCGCCTGCCGCAGCCGCGCTCGCGGCCGGCCAGCGAAAAGCTGGCGACGAGCCGCTTCACGTCCCACTCCCAGGGCCCCGGCAGCGTCTCGTCGAAGTCGTTGAGGTCGAAGACGAGCCGTCGCTCCGGCGAGGCGTAGCCGCCGAAGTTGGAGAGGTGGGCGTCGCCGCAGAGCTGGGTCTCGAAGCCCGAGCGGGGCGCGCCGGCGAGGTCGGCCGCCATAACCGCCGCGGCGCCACGGTAGAAGGCGAAGGGCGAGACCAGCATGCGGCCGTAGCGCAGCGGCACCAGGCGACCGACGCGCGAGGCGGCCTGGCGCTCGAGCAGGTCGACCGGGTCGGGGCGGTCGGCGGCGGGGCGCCAGGCGCCGTGGCTCGAGCGCGGCGCGAGCTTGCGCGCCGCCCTGCCGGCGGCGACTCGCTCTTGCGGTGAGCCGGGATGGCGCTGAATCGAGGCGTCGATCCCTAGACGGTAGCGGCGCGCGGCGGATCGGACCCGGTCTGTAGCTGCTCGAAGCGCTGCGTCGGCAGTCGCCGCGCGGGCCAGAACGAGGCGACGACGAGGAAGCCGGCGAAGAGGAAGGCGAGCTTGAGCGCGTTCAGCTGCGCGTCTTCGTAATGGCCGACGAGGGCGTCGCTGGTCGGCCGGTCGAGGCCGGCGGCTTCGGCGCCCGCCCTCACCTCCGAGGCGGGAACGAAGCTGCCGCCGGCGCTGAGCTGCACTTCGAGCTGCCTGGAGACGTCCCTGGAGATGCTCGGGTCGCCGGCGACGTTCGCCGTGAAGGCGCCGATCAGGCCGCTGATCACGATCGCGCCGAGCAGCGCCGTGCCCAGCGAGGAGCCGAGCTGCTGGGCGGTGTTCTGCAAGCCGCCCGCCTCGCTGCGGTCGTCGTCGCCGACCGAGGACTGGACGACGTTGCCGAGCTGGGAGACGATCAGGCCCATGCCGATCCCCAGCACCGCGGTCGCGGCGAGGAAGGCGCCGCTGTCGAGTTCGGGCTCGATCGTGCCCAGCAGCATCACGATCGCGACCAGCACGATCAACAGCCCGAGGCGGACCAGCGGGCGCGGCGCGAACCGCTTCGCCAGCGCCGAGCCGGCGATCGCGGCGAGGAAGAGCCCGACCGAGGCGGGCAACATCTGCACGCCGGTCTCCAGCGCGTCGAGCCCCTGGACGATCTGGAGGTAGAGCGGGATCGTGAAGAAGATCCCCATCAGGATCAGGTTCTGGGCGAGCAGCATCGAGACGCCGCCGCGCAGCGAGCGGATGCCGAGCAGGCGGAAGTGGACGAGCGGTTCGAGCCCGCCCTGCTCGCGCCGCCGCTCCCAGGCGCGGAAGCCGCCGAGGACCAGCGCCCCGGCGGCGATCACGAACGGGGTCAGGGCGAAGCCGAAGGGCTCGATCGGGGAGTCGCGCGGCGCCAGCCAGCCCCAGTTGCTCGCCTGGAGCACGCCGAAGACGATCAGCGCCAGACCGGCGGCGGAGAGCGCGCCCCCGGCCCAGTCGAGGCTCGGCGCCGGCCCCTCGCGCTCGGGCTCGCGGATCAGCCGCGTGCCGAGCAGGATGCCGATCGCGACGACGACCTCGCCGACGAAGACGAGCCGCCAGGTGAAGTCGGTGGTCATCCAGCCGCCGAGGATCGGGCCGACCGCGATGCCGGCGCCGGCGACGCCGCCGAGCACGCCGTAGGCGAGCGCCCGCTCGCCGCCCCTGTAGTTGCCGGCGACGAGCGCCACCAGCGCCGGCAGGACGAGCGCCGCGCCGATCCCCTCGAGGATCGACCAGCCGAGCATCAGGCTGGGCACGCTCCAGGAGGCGGCGGTGAGGGCCGAGCCGCTGCCGTAGATGACGAGCCCGACCGCGAAGGCGCGACGGCGGCCCCAGATGTCGCCGAGCTTGCCGCCGGTCAGCATCAGGCCGGCCATGACCAGCGCGTAGAGGGCGATCACCAGCTGGATCGTCGTCACGGTCGTGTCGAAGTCTTCGACCAGCTGCGAGATCGCGACGTTCATCACCGCCTGGTCGAGGACCATCAGGAACTGGGCGGCGCCGAGCACCGCGAGCACACCCCACTTGGCCACGGCGGAAAAGCTAGCGTGGTCGGCGTGAGAGCGCTGGTGCAACGGGTCAGCCAGGCGGCGGTCGACGTCGAGGGCGAGCGGGTGGCGCAGATCGGCCCGGGGATGGTCGTCCTGCTCGGCGTCGGGCGCGAGGACGGCGAGGCCGAGGCCGACCGGCTCGCCGACAAGGTCCGCGCGCTGCGCATCTTCGACGACCCCGAGGGCCGGATGAACGAGCCGCTCGGCGAGCGCGAGGTCCTCTGCGTCAGCCAGTTCACGCTCTATGGCGATGCCCGCAAGGGCAATCGCCCCAGCTACGTCGCGGCGGCGCCGGGCGAGCGGGCCGAGCCGCTGTACGAGCGTTTCTGCGAGCGGCTCGGGGCGAAACGCGGCGTGTTCGGCGCCTGCATGGGCGTCGCCCTGGTCAACGACGGCCCCGTGACCCTGATGGTCGAGGTTTGATTGGCTCTCGATCGATGGGCGCCGCCGAGAACAAGGACCTGGTCCGCCGCTTCTACGCAGAGGCGATCAACGGCCGCGACCTCGACGCGGTCGACCGCCTGCTGAGCGAGGACTTCAGCCACGACGACGAAAGGCGCGGGCGGGCCGGACAGCGGGCGGCGGTCGCCGCCTTCCTCGATGGCTTCTCCGACCTGCGCAACGAGATCCTGCTGATCCTCGCCGAGGACGACCTCGTCGCCGCCCACCAGCGCTGGACCGGCACGCAGGACGGTGAGTTCCTCGGTTTCGCAGCCAGCGGCCGACAGGTCGAGTTCAGCTCGACCGCGGTGCTGCGCGTCGCCGGCGGCCTGATCGTCGCCGCCTGGGACGAGGTCGACATGCTCGGCCTCACCCAACAGCTCGGCGCCGCCGGGTAGGCCGGCCGCTCAGCGCTGGGCGTTGAGGCTGAACTGCACCTGGCCGTCCGCCACGGTCGCGTCGAGCTGTTTGTCGTCGAGCATCTCGGCCGCCGCGGGCTCGAGCCTGACCTCGACGTCCTCGCCCTCGACAACCTGATCCTCGGCCGGCGCATCGTCGACGATCGACACCGCGAGCCCGGTGGCGGCATCGCCGTCGGGGCTCTGCTGGGCGCTGATCCTGAACGAGGCGTCGTCGGAGACCCCGTCTGACGCGAGGATGCCGCGGATCGCCTCTTCTGCCTGGTCGGTGAGCTCGAGCATGGCTGCTCCTCCCTACTGGTTTGCGGAACCATCGGGCTACCCAGGGACGAAAACAGGAAACATCCCTACGCTCCGCAGTCGAGCTTTTCATCGGATAGCGGGGAAAACCTCGACCGCAGGGGGTGGGGTTGAGAGAATCGCCGCGATGCCGGTCGCGCTGCGCTTCGAGAACAGCCCCGAGCGGCTCGACGCGCTCGAGCCGCTGTGGAACGCCCTACAGGAGCACCATGCGCGGATCAGTCCCACGCTCGGACCGGGACGGCCGGCCCGAGAGCTCGCCGAGGCCTGGTGGGTGCGGCGCTCCAAGTACGAGCGCTGGCTCAAGGACCCCGAGACCTTCTTCGTCCTGGCCGAGCGCGACGGCGAGCCGGTCGGCTACGCCTTCGTCACCCTCGGCCCGCCCTACGCCTCATGGGCGACCGGCGACCGGATCGCCGCGCTGGAGACGCTCTCCGTCCTGCCCGAGCACCGCGGCGCCGGCATTGGCGCCGAGTTGATCGCGGCGGTCTGGGACCGCCTCGGCGAGCGCGGCGTCGAGGACATGGCGATCACCACGACCAGGACGAACGTCGACGCGCGGCGCTTCTACGAGCGCCAGGGCTTCAATGAGGCCTACGTCGTCTTCCACGGCCGCCGACCCGACTGACGCGGTTGCCTTTTCAGCCCTCGTCGAGAAGCCGCACGTCGGCGCCGCACAGCTCGTAGATCGGCTTGGCACGGCGATCGAGGCTGACCAGGGTCGCATCCGCATCGCGCGCGGCCAGCGCTATGAGGGCGTCGAAGACGGGCCCTCCCGCCCTGTTCTCGCGACAGAGGAGCTCAAGGGCTTCCCTGTATGAGCCGGGACGCGGTTGAATCGGCGAGGAGTCGTCGAGGAGCTGGGTGAGGTACTCGAGGACGCCTTGGGGTTCTGCCCGATAGAAGCCCCGGGGAGCGCTCAGCACAGAGTAGGCCTCCGCCATCGTGTGCGCGACCAAGCGACCGCCGGCCCGCACTTCGGAAACGGCGGCGCCGGCCACATCGTGGAAGCGGTGATCGGCGACATAGCCGGCCACGAGGACCGAGCTGTCCGGAGCGATCATCGCCGAACACGTTCCAGTTCTTCGCGAACCTTCTCCGGACCATGCGGCGGAATACCGAGCTCGATGGAGGGGATGCCGTGCGGTCCCCGGCGCAGCTTCCCCTTCCGTGGGGCGGGCGTCAGCGTCAACCGTTCCCCATCGTCCAGCGCGATCTCCACCTCGTCGCCTCCCAAGAGATTCAGAGAGGTGCGCAGGTCCTTTGGAATGACAATCCTTCCGGCACTATCAATGGTAGTTCTCATACCATTGAGAGTACCGCGTGAATTCCCGGGGCGTTGGTCGTCGATCGGAAACATCGCCCGTTCAAGGGCTCGACAGCGAACTCTCTCCCCCCGTCGCGCCGAAAAAGCGCGCTATTTGCGGCCCAGGGCCTCGTCGATGAAGGGGCCGAGCAGCTCGCCGGTGCTCGCCGCGGTGGCCTCGGGCGATTCGCCGGGGGCGGTGACGTGGCTGATCGCGAGCCGGACGAGGGCCTCGGCGAGCAGGCGGGCCTTGGCCGGCGGCGCCTGCGGCCAGCCGTCTTCGATCGTCGCCGTGAGGCGGGCGGTCGCCCACTGGACCACGGGCATGCCCTGGGTGGTGACGAAGGGGAGCAGGCCGCCGGCGCCGTCGTCGCTGAGCAGGATGCGCACCAGCGGGTCCTCGCCGGCGGTCCGCAGGAAGGTCTCCAGGGCGGCCCCGACGGCGGCGCGCGGATCGTCGAGGTGCTCGCGCACCGCCGCGTCGACGGCGTCGAGGAAGCGCTCGCCCTCGTGGATCACCAGCGCCTGGGCGAACTCGTCGCGGCTGCCGAACTCCTTGTAGAGCGTCTGGCGGCTGACGCCGGCGGCGGTCGCGATCTCGGCCATCGTGATCTCCGACCAGGGCCGTCGCTGGACCTCGTCGCGGGCGGCGCCGAAAAGCGTCTCGCGCAGCAGCCGCCGGGCCGCCTGGGGATAGGGCGTGCGCGCCTCCACGCCCCCAATCGTCTCAGCGGCGGCGGTCACTCGGCCTCATCCGGCCCGCGGTCCTCTCCGGAGGGGCTCTCCACGAAGTCGACCTTGTCGCGCACGCCGCAGTCGGGACAGTGCCACTCGTCGGGCACCTCGCTCCAGGGCGTGCCGGGCGGGAAGCCCTCGCGCGGGTTCCCCTCTCCCTCGTCATACGTGTAGCCGCAGGCCGGGCAGCGGAAGGCGCTCATGCCGCACTTCCTCCGTAGCGGGCGAGCACGCGGCGCCGCGCGCGCGGCTGGATGTTGGCGCGGGCGAGGTCGCCTTCGTAGTGGTCGATCAGGCGCCGGTCCATCACCCGGCGCCAGACCGGCGGGAACCAGGCGAGCAGGATCATCCCGGCGTAGCCGGTGGGCAGCTGCGGCGCTTCTTCGACGTGGCGCAGCGCCTGGTAGCGGCGCGTCGGGTTGGCGTGGTGGTCGCTGTGGCGCTGTAGGTGGTAGAGCAGCACGTTGGAGGCGACGTTGTTGCTGTTCCAGCTGTGCTGCGGCAGGCAGCGCTCGTAGCGACCGTCGTCCTTCTTCTGGCGCAGCAGGCCGTAGTGCTCAAGGTAGTTGACCACCTCGAGCAGGGAGAAGCCGAGCACCGCCTGCAACAGCAGGTAGGGCAGGACGACCGGACCGAAGGCGATCGTGAGCGCGGCGAAGAGGACGACGGTCATCGCCCAGGCCTGGAGGATGTCGTTGTGGATCGACCAGGCGGAGTGGCCGCCGCGCTCGAGCCGGGCGCGCTCGATCCCCCAGGCCGAGCCGAGGCTGCCGGCGACGGTGCGCGGCAGGAAGGCCCAGAAGCTCTCGCCGAGGCGGGCGCTGGCCGGATCCTCGGGCGTCGCCACGCGCACGTGGTGGCCGCGGTTGTGCTCGATGAAGAAGTGGCCGTAGCCGCTCTGCGCGAGCGCGACCTTGCTCAGCCACTTCTCCAGGTCGTCGCGCTTGTGGCCGAGCTCGTGCGCGGTGTTGATCGCGATCCCGCTGACCATGCTCATCGTCAGCGCCAGGCCGATGCTGTCGACGGCCGAGAGCCCGCCGTCGGCCCACATGTAACAGGCGAAGATCAGCCCCGCGTACTGGACCGGGATGAAGACGTAGGTGCACCAGCGGTAGTAGCGGTCCTGTTCGAGCCACTTGATCACGCTGTCGGGCGGGTTCTCGGCGTCCATGCCGATCAGCAGGTCGGCCACCGGGAAGATCACGAAGACCAGGAAGGGACCGTAGAACCAGAACACGCCGAGGCCGGTCAGCGCCACCAGCCCCCAGGCGATGAAGGGCAGCAGCGGCACGATCAGCCCGAGCAGCCAGGCGTAGCGCTTCGGGTCGGTCCAGGTCGCCGGGTTCAGGTCGACCTCGGCCGAATGGGCGTGTGCCTCCATGCAGTCTCCTCCAACGTCTGGTTTACAAACTGACGATCTGTGTCAACTAGCGTGACACAAGATAGGACAATGTCAAGGAAGGAGGCGACCGTCTAGACTGGCTGGCCGTGTACACGCTGCTCTCCATCCTCCAGGTGGCCATCGCCGGCCTGCTGATCTTCCTGATCCTGCTGCACTCCGGCAAAGACGCCGGCCTCTCCGGCGCCTTCGGCATCGGCGGGGGCGGCGGCGTCGGCGGCGGCTCGATGGTCGAGCGCAACCTCGACCGCGCGACGGTCTTCTTCGCCGTCCTCTTCGTCGTCAACACGCTTGTGCTGCTGAAGATCTAAACGGGTTCGGCGGGCTGCTCGGCGTCGTCCGTCCTGGGCCGGCCGTTCGCCCCTCCGCCGTTGCTCGAGTCGAGCATCTCGACCGCTTCGGTGCGCAGCTCGGCATCGAGCAGCGCGTAATCCTCGTCGGAGAGCTTGCCGGCGGCGTGGTCCAGCTCGGCGTCGCGGATCTCGCGGTACTTGGCCTCCTTCAGCGCCTCGAGCTCGGTCTGCGGCGCGGGGACGCGGCGCGCTCCGCGTCCAGGCCAGACCGCGATCAGCGCCCCGCAGAGCGCGATCAGGCCGCCGATCCAGATCCAGGTGGCGAGCGGGTCGACGATGACGCGGAAGGTCGCCGGCGCGGCTTCGGCCAGGTAGCCGCGCGCGATCCGCCGCGCGGTCGCCAGCTGGAGGGTCTCGATCTGGGCGAAGGCGGCGGGGCGCAGGCTCGGGTTGGCCGCCGCGGCGCGCATCAGCTGGGCGACGGCCCGGCACTGCGGCGGCGTCCCCGGGCCGCCGGAGACGCACGCCCTGAAGCCGGCGTCGGCCGCCTTGGCGCCGCGCTGCACGCCGCTGATCGTCGGCTGGATCGCGGTCCAGAAGTCGCGCCGGGCGCCGGCCTTGAGCCCGATCTGGCTGTCCGATTCGCCGCCGAAGTAGGCGGCGATCGTGCCGCCGCCGGCCTGGCCCGTCGGCCGGTAGAAGCGGCGGGTCGGGTGCAGCGTGAACGACCTGCCGTCCTTTTCCACCCGCTCGACCGCGCCGGCGGTGAAGGCGAGCTTGTCGACCGTCGCGGTCGGCCGCACGTAGGTCACGCGGTAGCCGTCGACGACGGCGCTCTGGCCCGGCCGCAGGCGCAGGTCCTGTTTCGTCTGGAAGCTCGACGAGGCGGCGACCCCGATCAGCAGGACCGCGACGCCGGCGTGGACGATGTAGCCGCCGTAGCGGCGCCGGTTGCGGGCGACGATCCCGGCCAGCGCCGCCGGCAGCGAGCCGCCGCGCAGCGACTGGCGCGCCCGCGCGCCGCGCCAGAACTCCTGCGTCAGCCCGGTCAGGGCGAAGGCGGCGAAGGCGAAGAGGGCGAGCGCCCAGGGCTTCGCGCCGGCGTCGGTGAACAGCACCAGGCCGAGCGCCGCGACCGCGGCGACGATCGCCGGCGTGACGAAGACGCGCCGCGCCGATGCCCAGCTGATCCGCCGCCAGGCGAGCAGCGGCCCGATCCCGGTGAAGAGCACGAGCAGGATCGCCAGCGGCGTCGTGTAGCGGTCGAACCAGGGCGCCGCGAGGGAGGACTTCTCGCCGGTGAAGAGTTCGGAGATCAGCGGGAAGAAGGTTCCCCAGAAGATCACCGCGGTCAGCGCGACCAGCAGCAGGTTGTTGACCAGGAATACCGCCTCGCGCGAGGCCAGCGAGTCGATCCGCTTGGGCGAGCGCAGGTCGTCGAGACGGGAGACGATCAGCGCCGCCGAGCCGATCAGGACGACGGCGATCAGGCCGAGGATGTAGGGGCCGACGGTGCTGTCGCCGAAGGCGTGGATCGACTGAAGCACGCCGGAGCGGACGAGGAAGGTGCCGAGCAGCGCCAGCGAGAAGGTGGCGACGACCAGGCAGGCGTTCCAGACCTTGAGCATGCCGCGCTTCTCCTGGACCATCACCGAGTGCAGGAAGGCGGTGCCGATCAGCCACGGCATCAGCGCCGCGTTCTCGACCGGGTCCCAGGCCCAGTAGCCGCCCCAGCCGAGCTCGGTGTAGGACCAGCGGGCGCCGAGCAGCAGGCCGAAGCCGAGGAAGGTCCAGGCGATCAGCGCGAAGCGCCGGGTCGAGCGGATCCAGGCGGCGTCGAGGCGACGCGTGATCAGCGCCCCGATCGCGAAGGCGAACGGCACCGTGAAGGCGACGTAGCCCGAGTAGAGCATCGGCGGGTGGATCATCATGCTCGGGTGCTGGAGCAGCGGGTTGAGCCCGATCCCGTCGGCGGGCGCCGGGCTCAGCGTGGCGAACGGGTTGACGCCGCCGGCGAACAGCATCAGGCCGGTGAAGAAGGCGGCGACGCCGGCCATCACCGCGGTCGCGTAGGGGACGATCTCGCGCAGCTTGTCGCGGGTGGCCAGCAGCGCCAGCGAAGCGGCGATCGAGAGCACCCAGGCCCAGAGCAGCAGCGAG
This sequence comes from uncultured Solirubrobacterales bacterium, assembly GCA_963727465.1. GTDB lineage: Bacteria > Actinomycetota > Thermoleophilia > Solirubrobacterales > 70-9 > VRUE01. The sequence continues at coordinate 124,920 of CAVSGL010000006.1, forward strand.
CCCTCCTGGCTCGACCACATCGCCGCCAGCTTGTAGAAGGTCGGCGTCTCGATCGAGGAGTGCTGTTGGACGATGTTGAACGAGAAGTCGTCGTTGAGGAAGGCGATCTCGATCAGGACGACGCAGAGCGTCAGCAGGCCGAAGAGCGCGTAGATCGCGCGCCGCGAGGCGTCGACCCAGCGCTGCTCGCCCCTGCGGCCGAGCAGCGCCGCGACCGCGGCGAAGACCGCCGTCAGGAAGGCGAGCGCCAGGGCGACGCTGCCGGCGCTAGCCATTCGAGCTGGAGGTGGTGAACTTCGAGGGGCACTTGGTGACGAGGGTGTCCGGCTCGCCGACGAAGACCCCGTTCTCGACCGTGCCGCTGAGGACGATCTCGCGGCCGCCGCGGAAGGGGTCGGGGATCGTGCCCGAGTAGGTGACCGGCAGGCTCTGGCTGGCGTCGGCGCGATCGGCGACGCGGAAGGCGATCGCCTCGCCGCGGTGGCGGACCGAGTGCTTGACCACGCGCCCGGTGAGCTCGTAGGAGCCGCCCGAGGCGCCGATCAGCTGCGAGGGCTCCTTCGCTTCCGAGGAGGCGCTGAACGACGTGTAGACGAGCGCGGCGGCGAGCAGGACCGCGACGCCGAGCGCGACCACGAGCCGGATCTTCCGTTTGCGGCCAGGATCCACGGGCGAGGGATTATCGCAAGGCGGCCCGCCTAACCCCCCGTGGTCGAGGTTTTAACCGCTATGCGAGTCAAACCTCGACCACGCCTGAGAGAATCGGCGCATGGATGGTTCCCCGGACGACCCCGTGATGCTGATCACCGGCGCCAGCAGCGGCATCGGCGCGGCGACGGCGCGGGCGGCGGCCGGGACGCACCGGCTGGTGCTCGCGGCGCGGCGCCTGGAGCCGCTGGAGGAGCTGGTCGCCGAGCTCGGCGGCGCCGAGCGGGCGGTCGCGGTGCGCTGCGACGTGACCGAGTGGGAGCAGGTCGAGGCGATGGCCGCGGCGGCGCTCGACGCCTTCGGCCGCATCGACGTCGTCTTCGCCAACGCCGGCTTCGGCGCCTCCCGCGGCTTCCTTGAGGAGTCGCCCGAGCACTGGCGATCGATGGTGCTGACCAACGTCTACGGCGTCGCGCTGACGATCCGCGCCACCCTCCCCCACCTGCTCGAGCGCGGCGACGGCCACTTCCTCGTCACCAGCTCGGTCGCCGGCCGCCGCGTGCTACCCGGCTCGCTCTACTCGGCGACCAAGTGGGCGGCGACGGCGATCGGCGAGGCGCTGCGGGCGGAGCTGCGCCAGATGCACGAAAACGACGGGATCAGGGTGACGCTGATCGAGCCCGGGATGACCGACACGCCGTTCTTCGACAACCGGCCGGGCGAGTGGGCGCTGCGCGACGAGGACATCGCCCGCGCCGTCGTCTACGCCCTGAACGAGCCGGCAGGCGTCGACGTCAACGAGATCCTGATTCGGCCGACTCGTCAGCCGACGTAGGCCGGGGACGATCCCGGCAGGGGTTCCACTTAACCTTTTCGGTGGTTTGGGATTAGCTGGCGCCCGGGGCAGTCGACGAAAAGGTACAAGACGTTTCACCCCTGCCGGGATCGTCCCAGTCGCAGCAGCAGGCGGACGAGTCGCCAATACCCACGGAGCAATAGACGTGCGGGCGTGGAGCGGGCGATCGGGGGGATGAAGGGGGAGTCGAGGTCGGGGGTGAGCCAGGACGCGAACTCGGCTGGGCTCACGGTGCGCGCCGCCTGTATTTGGCGGCGCTCGCGCAGCAGGCGGGGCAGCCAGCGGATCGCTTCCAGGTGGCCGGCGAGCTTCTGGCGCGCCCAGCCGCCGCGGGCGGCAACGACGTAGAGGGCCAGTTCGGTCGCCAGCAGGGCCGGCGCCAGCAGGAGCAGCAGCGACGCGGGGTAGGCGCGCAGCAGGAAGGCGTGGCGGTTGCGCTCCAGCCAGCGCCACTTGTGCTCGCGGGCGCCGAACTCGTAGTCGTGGTCGACGACGGCCGCCGGCTCGATCCCGAGCTCGCCGCCGCCGAGCCGCAGCCGCAGCGAGAGGTCGACGTCCTCGTGGTAGAGGAAGAACTCCTCCGGGAAGCCTTCGACTCGTTCCCAGGTGTCGCGGGGTATCGCCAGGCAGGCGCCCGAGAGCGCCGTGACCTCGCCCGCGGGCGGCGCCTGCGTGAGCGGCCGGCCGTGACCGCCGGCCCAGACGATGCCGGTGAAGTGGACGGGGTTGCCGGCCGAATTGATCGTCACGCCGTCGCCCTCGGCGACCAGCGCCTGCCAGGCCGCCCAGCCGCGCTGCTCCAGCCACGGCCCGCGGATCGCCTCCCCCCATCCCGGCCGCGGCGCCGCATCGGGGTTGAGGATCGCCAGCAGGTCTCCCCGGGCCTCCGATGCGCCGAGGTTGCAGGCGCCGGCGAAGCCCCGGTTGCCGCCGCTGCGAACGACCCGCCCCGCCGGCGCCAGCTCGGCCACCACGGCGGGGGTCCCGTCGGCGGAGTCGTTGTCGACGACCAGCAGCTCGTCGCCCTCCTTCAGCTCCGGCACGAGCGCAGGCAGCGTCCGCGCCAGCTCGTCGCGGCTGTTCCAGGTGACGATCAGTACCGAGAGCGTCGGGCGCACCGACGCCGCAGGCTATCCGTACGGCTCACCGGTGCTTGTGGCGGTGGTGGCCGTGGCGCCGGTGCTTGCCGCAGGGCACCCGCAGACGCGGGCGCAGGTTGCGCTTCTTGCCGTTCTGGCCCTTGAAGCGGACGATCGCCCGCTGGCCGCGCCTGCGCTTCTTCTTGCCCTTGTGCTTCCCGCCGGCGCGCCGCGCCAGGCTGCGCTGGGCGCGCCTGCCGCCCAGCTTGCCGCGCCGCGCGCGCTTGCGCGGGCACTGGTTGCGCGAGTTCACCAGCAGGCCCTTGCGGCCGCCGCGCAGGATGAGGATGAATTTCGACACCGGCACGTCGGGCACGAGGTCGAAGGTGTTGCGGATGTGGCCGTGGACGCTGTCGGTGCGGCTGTCGAGTTCGATGTCGACCTGGCCGTGCAGGTCGGAGACCAGGTCGGGCAGCGTGTTGTCGGACGAGCGCAGGTACACCGGGCCGGCCAGCGGCTTGTCGAGCAGCGGCGAGAAGGCCAGCGCGTGGCCGTAGATCGAGTTCTTCGGGCAGTTGCCGGCGGAGAACCGAACCCGCGTGCAGACCTTCGAGAGATTGCCCTGGTCGAGGATCAGCGAGCGCGGCAGAATCGTCGCCGCCCGGGCGATGTTGGCGTCGCCGGCGTGCGGGATGACGACCGCGCGCAGTTTCGGGTTCTTGGCGCGGCGGGTGGCGCCGTAGAGGCGGAGGTAGATCTTCGGCTTGAAGTCGAGCTTCTCGCAGCCGTTCGCCTTGAAGCCGGAGGACACCGATGCCGCCGACCAGGTCCCCGGGTCGTTCGGATTGGCGCCGCCGCCGAACAGCGAGCCGCCGATCGAGAACGGGGAGCAGTTGGTCGGGTTGAGCGAGAAGTCGTGCCGGTCCAGCTTGACGTCGACGTTGCGGACGTCGAGCGTGGCGCCGCCGTAGACATGAGGAATCGAGTCCGACCGGGCGCGCACCTGGGCGGTGCGGGAGTCGACGAACAGCGCCACCCTCACCACGACCGTGCCGAGATCGAACGGCCCGGCCGTGGCGGGGGTGATCGCTGCCAGGGAGAGGGGGGCGCCGTCGTAGGGCCCTGCGAGGAAGACCTTGCCCTGGATGTGGACCGGGGCGGGACCGCTGCCGGCGGCGATGTCCGCGCTGCCGATCCGGCTTGAATCCGGACAGCTCGAGCCGGCCGCCTCGTCGCTGCCGCTCCTGCCGGCAGCCGCGGCCAGACCGGGCTCCGGGCAGTAGCTGACGCCCTTCAGCTTCGCGGTCAGCCCGGGCGGCAGGGTCACGTCGACGCCCTTCAGCTCCTGGTTGCCGTCGGCGCGGGCGATGTTCATGTGCAGCGGGCTGTAGCTGCCGGCCTGGGCGGAATCGGCGCCGGCGTCGAAGCCGGGCGAGAACGGCCGGTCGCCCAGCGTCGCCGGGCAGGCGCCGCCTCCCGGCGCCGACGTCAGCGTGAAGTCCCCGGAGGGCGTCGCCGCCGGGTTGCCGCTCCACGGAGTCATCGCCGTGGTGGTCCTGTTCGGACCGCACGCTCCGGGGCTGGTCAGGACCGCGTGCTCGCCGTCGTTGAAGTCGAGCACGAACGAGCTGAAGGGCACCTGCGGCAGGCCCTTGGGGATTTTCGTGCCGCCGATCCCTTCGACTTCGCGGCCTTCGAAGGTCGTCGTCAACTGGCCGGTGTCCGGGTTCGCGCTCACCCTGCCTTCGAGGCGCACGAAGATCCCGTAGCGCTGCGAGAGCGCTTCGACGAAGATCCGGTACTCCTGGCCGGAGGTCGGATCGCGGCTGAGCTGCCGACCGACGTAGACCGAGCCGGTGAGCGAGCCGTCGGGAAGCGGCGGCGTGTCGATCGCGACGCTGCCGATCCGCGACGCCGCCGGGCAGCCGTTCGATTCGCTGTGGGCGCCGAGCCCGAACTGGGCATTGGTGCAGGTCTCCAGGCCGCCGCTGGCCGCCGACGGGTTGAGCCCCATGCCCGGCGGCAGGGTCACCTGAGCTTCGCGCACGTAGGAGTTCGCCTGTTTGGTTTTTTCCTGGCCGATTTCGGTCGGGGTCGGCGGTTCGAACGGCACGTCGACCGCGATCCTGGGACCGCTCGGCGAGTCGGTCTGACCCGTGTGCGGGTCCACCCCCAGCGATGGATCGAAGGGAATCGAAGCGCATTCTTTCGGGTCGGTTTCGGGCGGAATGCGGGACTCGAAGTAGGACGAGCCGTCGGGGAAGGCCGGGTTGGGCTGCTCGTAGGAGTCGGCCCGAAGCCAGGTCGAGTAGAGGTGCACGAAGGGCGACGACGGGACTGCCGGGCCGTAACAGGTGCTCGGCGTGGTGATGAAGGTGCCGTTGCCAGAGCGGCCTTCGAAGACCAGGCGGTTTTTGAGGATCAGGCCTTCGATCAGCGGTTCGAGTTTCGGCGCTTCCGGCACTTCGATCGTGAACCCCTCGTGGAAGTCGCCGTCCCAGGCGACGTTGGCATTGAGGTAGACGAAGTTGCCGACCAGTTCGAAGCCGAAGCGGGCGGGCTCGCCGAAGGGCGGATCGATGTTGTAGACGGTCGCGTTGATCGGGGTCGGCGATTCGATCCCGAGCAGCGACGCCGTGACTTCGCTTTGGCCGACGTCAGAGCCGGCCGGGCAGCTCGACGGGTTGGCTTCGAAGGTGGCCTGCTCACACTGCGGGGTCGCCTGCGGGTTGACGCTGAGTCCCACCGGCAGATCGACCCGCACGGTCTTCAGTTCGCCGACCGGCGTTTTGCCGGGAGCTTTGGTCTTGACGATGAACTGCGTAAACCCGACCTGCGGGTGCCCCGCCGCCTGTTCGAAGAACTGGCTCGGAGTCGCGACGCTACAGGTCGGCGTGTCTTTGTAGCAGGTGCCGGCCTGCCAGCCGCTGTCGACCTGCGGGTTTTCGGGATCCGAGGGCGCGATGATGCCGCCGGTGTCAGCAGCCGCGACCGATGCGCCGAAAGTCATCCCCAGAGCAAAGAATCCAGCGATCAGCACAAACCGAAATCTCGCTCCCCAAGGCATTCAGATCTCCTCCCGCTCGATCATTTGCCTAGGCACAATACCCGATTTTGATGATCTGAGCTATTATTTTTAGGTATTCCCTGATCAACGAAAGTGAGGTCGCCGTGAATTGGGAACGCCTGGCTCGTGCCAATACCCACCCGCTCCGCGTTTCAATCCTGGAAGTGCTGGGCATCGACGAGGGGCGCACGCTCTCCCCCAAGGACCTCAGCGTCGAGCTACAGGCGCCGCTCAGCACGGTCAACTACCACGTCACCGAGCTGCGCGAATCCGGCCTGGTCAAGGTCGTCGACGAACAACAGGTCCGCGGCGCGATCGAGCACTTCTACCGGGCAGTGGAAAGCAGCTCGAACGGCGCCGGCAGAAACGGCGCGAGAACGAGGGTCAAGCGCAGGGCGAAGGCCCGCGCCTGAGGCGGTCGTCTACCTCATTCGCGGAAGGGCGCCGCGGGCTGCCGGCTGAGCGCCGCCGATGCCGCGACGGCCGCAGCGGCGACCGCCGCCCCGGCGATGCCGAACTTGACCGGCTGGGACACGTCGGACAGGGGGCCGATGTAGATGAGCTGGGCAAACGCGCCGCCGAGCAGCCCCCCGAGCAATCCCGCCGCGCGCTGGCGCGGACGCCAGAGCCCGCCGACCAGGGCGCCAATCATGCCCCCGGTCACGGCAAAGGCGCCCAGATCGACCCAACCGGCGGGATCGCCCTTCGGCCTGAGCTCGGTCAATTCCACCGCCAGCGCCCAGATCGCCCCGCCGACCAATCCCGCGATCGCCCCGACGAGAAGGCCGAGCAGGCCCCAGCTCGCCAACTTTGCGCGGTCCACCCTGAGAGCCAGCCAAATCGAAAGGGCGATGCCCACCAATCCCCAGGCGATCGCCCGCGTCCCGCCAATCGCCGCGACGTAGCCGAGCCAGCCGTTGCCGGCTTCCGGCTTGTCGATCAAGGTGCCCAGCAGGCGTCCGCAGCCGGCGGCGACAGCCGCGATCGCCGCCCCCTCGGCCGTCAGGCGCCCCACGCTTGACTCCAGCAACGACGCGGTTCCCGCAGCGCCGGTCGGGGCGCTCCCCAGGAGCCGATCGAGGGTCTCATTGAGACGGCTGACGTCGTAGCGCCAGTGCGAATCGGAGAGCTCGAGCGCGTTGCGCCGGGCCAACGACTCGACCTCCCCCGGCAGATCCTCACCTCTGGGCACGCGGGCGCCCGAGACGAGCAGCGGGATCAGCGTCAGGTCCGGCCTGCTCAGCCCAGCCTCCACCTCGAGGCGCACGAAGTCCCCGGGGTCGGCGATCCGCGCCTCACCGTCCTCGCCCGTGCTCGACGCCCAGTCCGGGCCCATGATCACGAGCAGCACGTGGCACCGATCCACGACCTCCTTGATTCGCTCGACGAAATCGACGCCGGGGTCCATCCCGACGTCCATGAACACGTTGTCTTCGCCGAAGCGGGCAGCCATCGCGTCGTGCAGCCGCCCGGCGTGAGCCGCGGATTCCTCCCGCCGGTAGCAGATGAAGACCTTGGGGGCCGCCGGCGCCACGTCCCGGCGGGCGTCCGGGCTCATTGCTGGACCCCCGGCTTCCCGCCCGCCTCTTCGCGCTGGGCGACCCATGCCGCGTGCTCCTGCGAGACGATGCCCTCGATCCGTTCGGCGAGGACCACCTCGGGGTCCTGCGCTTCCTTGTAGGCGCCCGCGCGTGCCTCGAACAGGAACTGCTCGTGCTTCAGCTGCTCGCAGGTCGCCCGGTAGCTGGTCCAGTTCTGCTGGTACTGCTGGAGCTGCTGGACGCCCTCGAGCACCGCTATCAGGGCCCCGGCCGCGCCCACCAGCCAGGTCGGCGCAGGCCCCGCCGCAACCGGAATCGAGGCCGCAAGCACGATCTGGGCGATCTTGATCCGCTTGAACCAGCGCTGGTTCGCACCGCTTTTGGCGTCGTACCAGGAGATCTGATCCCGCAGCCGGGCCTGGGTCGAGGACCCCTGCCGCGCAGCGCTCTCCTCTCCGCCCGGGGTTAACTCAACGATCCCGGTCGCCATCGACCCTCCTTGGGGGTTGCACAACCTTCTCCCAATCAGGCAACTCCGAGCGTATCTAATCGAGACCGATCGTGCTCAGCGCAACGAGACGAAGCGCATGACCGATCTTCGGCGATGATGAAGCGGCGGACGGGTCTCGAACCCGCGACCTCGAGCTTGGGAAGCTCGCGCTCTACCAGCTGAGCTACCGCCGCGCACAAATCCCGCATTCCAGAGCCGTTTCAGGGCCACCTGGAACGGGAGCAGACCCTCACTCTACCGCTTTGAGACGGCTGTAGAGCATCGAGAGATTTCCCATTCCCAAGCCGTATTTCGCGCCCATGCCGGGGGCGAGGGCCGCCTGCCCTTCGCGGCTCAGGTGTCCTTGGAGGCCGATCGGGCCTCGCGGTGCCGCTTGCGCCTGATTGATCGCCAAGCCATCGCTCTCTCTGTCCGCATAAGCAAAGCTATACTTTGCTTATGCATGACCATCCCGACGTGCGGGGGCTTGAGACGACTGCCTACGACCAGCACGGCTATTTCAACACGAGCCAGGCCCGCGCGCATGGAATCAGCAGCCAGCTCATGAGCCATTACGTGCGCCGGAACCGGTTCGAGCGGGTACGGCGCGGGCTCTACCGCCTGCCGGGCTTCCCCCGCGATGAGCACGACGAGATGCGTGAGAAGTGGATGGCGGTCGGCGCCGGGAAGGCCGTCCTCTCGCACCAGAGCGCGCTCGCCCTGCTCGATCTCAGCGACGTCATCCCCGACACGGTCCACCTGCTCCTTGGACGCCGGTACCGCGGCGTGCGCCGTCCGGCCGGCGCCGTCATACACACCCGCCCCGACGAGGAAGAGGTCGACACGGTTTGGCGCGAAGGGCTGCCCCTGACCGCCCCGGCACGAACGCTCGTCGACGTGGCCGGGGAACTACAGCCCGAGCAGCTGGAGATGGCCCTGAGGCAGGCGCTCGGCCGCGGGCTGGTCACGGCCCGGGAACTCGAAGAGGAGGCACGAAGTCGCGGCCGCCTCGACACGGTGAGCGGCGCTCTCTCAACGGTGACCTCGTGAGGTTCGAGCTGTTCCTGCGACGCCTCGCACAGGCGGCGCCGGATCGCTGGGTGCTGAAGGGGGCGCTGGCGCTTGACTTCCGGTTGGGCGGAGCTTCGCGGCCGACCAAGGACATCGATCTCGGGCGCGAAGACGATGAGGACGCCGCGATCGAGGACATCGCTGCAGCTCAGCGCCTCCGCCTCGATGACTTCTTCACCTTCACGGCCGACAGAACCGACGCTTTCGATGAGGTCGATGAGTTTCAGGCGATTCGCTTCCGTGTCCGCGCCGAGCTGGCAGAGCGCGTCTTCGAGCAGTTCGTCGTGGACGTCGGCTTCGCGCCGGGGGCCGCCTTCAAGCCCGACACGGTGCGCACGTCGGGCCTCCTCTCCTTCGCGGGAATCGAGCCGCTCGAGCTTCCGGCAATACCGCTCGCCCAGCATTTGGCTGAGAAGGTCCATGCCTACACGCCGAGCTACGGCCCTGCGGTCAGGCGCAGCACACGGCCCAAGGATCTGATCGACATCCTGCTCATCGCGGACTTCCAAACGCTCGAAGCCGCTGCGCTGCGCAGGGCCCTGAGGGACACCTTCGAGTCCCGCGCCCGCCAGGCGCTTCCTGAAAGCCTGCCGGCACCACCACCCGAGTGGGCGCCGGCCTACGGCCGCCTCGCCGAGGAGGTCGGTCTCGAGCCCGGCCTCGAAGCGGCCTTCGATCGCGCCGCCGCCTTCCTCGATCCTGTGCTCTCCGACTTGGCGAACGAACAAAAAACGAACATCGGCGGTGAGAAACCCAGGCAAACCGAGGCGAAAGCAGGCTAAATCTAGGTCAAGGCGGGCGCCTCTCGGAGGCGGGTCAGCGAGTCCGGAGCGGCGCTCGCGAGCAGGCGGCGCAGCAGCGGCGCGGTCATGTAGGTCGTCACCACGGCCATCGCCACGAGCATGAAGAAGGAGCTGCCGTTGAGGATCTCGGCGTCGAGGCCGACGTTGGCGACGATCAGCGCCATCAGGGCCCGGGTGTTCATCAGCACCCCGACCATCCCGGCGTCCCGCCAGCTCAGCCCGGTCGCGCGGCCGGCGAGCGTGCAGCCGCCGAGCTTGCCGGCGATCGCCGCGGCGATCACCAGGCCGCAGAACACCCACATCGAGGCGCCGGCCATCGAGCCGATGTCGGTGCGCAGGCCCGTGTAGGTGAAGAAGATCGGCAGGAAGAACACGGCGACGAAGTCGTTCAGCTTGGCGAGCACGGCAGCGCGGAACCCGTCCTCGTCGGAGAGGGCGGCGCCGAGCATGAAGGCGCCGAAGATGCCGAAGATGCCGATCCTGTTCGTGACCAGGGCGGAGGCGAAGAGGAGGACGAGCAGCAGCGTCAGGTCGAGCTGCGAGAGCTCTCCCCCGCCCCGCCGGATCGCCGAGCGCGCCCAGCGTTTCAGCAGCGGCCGGCCGACCGCGAAGACGAGCAGCGCGTAGCCCCCGGTCTCGGCCATCATCAGCAGGGCCCTGCCGACGCTGGCGTGCGAGGTCGCGATGCCGACGATGAAGGCGAGCAGGATCCAGCCGATCGCATCGTCGAGGGCCGCCGAGGTGATCGTCAGCACCCCGAGCGGGGTCTTGTTGAGACCGAACTCGATCATCATCCGGCCGAGGATCGGCAGCGCGGTGATCGATAGCGCCATCGCGATGAACAGGGCGAAGGTGAGCTTCGGCACCTCGGGCGCGACCTGCGGCTGCATCAGCAGCCCGACGCCGAGGCCGAGCGCGAACGGCGCGGAGATGCCGACCGCCGAGATCGCCACCGGCTTGCCGAGGTGTGCGCGCAGGTGCCGGAAGTCGAAATCGATGCCGATCAGGAAGAGCAGCACGATCAGGCCGATCTGGCTCATCACGGTGAACGCCTCGTCGGTCTGATCGCTGAAGACGTCCGCGGAGAGGCCCGGGAAGAGCCCCCCGAGCACCGAGGGGCCGAGGATCAGCCCCGCGGCTATCTCCCCGCAGACGACCGGCTGGCCGATCGCCTGAAAGGCCATGCCGCCCAGCCGCGCGAACCCAATGATCACCACGAGCTCGATCAGCACGTGGGTCATCAGGCTCTCGACGCTCACATCTGGCCCCCCGGCGCGAACTTTCCGAGCCCCGGCACGAAGCGGCCGACCCGCTGCCCGTACCGCACATAGGCCTCGCCCTGGGTGCGAACCAGGAAGGGCTCCTCGATCAGCCGCACCTGGATCTGGAGGCCGACCACCATCAGCACCAGGCCGGCGAGCGCGATCCACGTCGGGACGAGCAGGGTGAAGCCGATCCCGGCGATCACCATGAAGTCATAGATCGGGTTGCGCGCGTAGCGGAAGATGCCGTCCGTCACCAGGTCGGCCCGATTGACTGGATCGATGCCGATCCGCCAGGACGAGCCCATGACCAACTGGGAGGCGAATACGCCGAGAATCCCCACCCCGCAGCAGGCGAAGCCGAGGACCTGCACCCAGCCCCGGTCGAGCGAACTCCACGCATCGAGCGACCCGAGCGTCGCCAGCAGCAGGTTGAGGCCGCCGAGCAAGACCCCGACGAGCAACACGAGGTTGCCCGCCATCTCGACCGGCGTCGCGGCGCGGCTCACGCCGGTCCGTCCCGTCGTGCGCAGCGCAATCACCACCCGCAGGCCGAGCACGAGCACCACGTAGACGACCAATAGCCAAAATGCCCAGGCTGCAACGCTCACTGATCAGACCTCCTGTTTTCTTGCTGGGATTTCATGGATGCGGCGCAGGGGGGCGGGCGCCCACCAGTTCCAGCGCCCGAGCAACGCCATCAACGAGGGGACGAGCAGCGCCCGGATCAGGCTGGCGTCGATGAGGACGGCCAGCGCCGTGCCGATGCCGCTCTCCTTGATGAAGATGATCTTCGAGGTCGCGAACGCGCCGATCGCGACAGCGAAGAGCAGCGCCGCCGCGGTGACGATCCGCCCGGTGCGCTCGAGCCCGATCGCGACGCTCTCCGAGTCGCCCGCGCCGTTGTCGCGCGCCTCCTTGATCCGCGAGAGCAGGAACACCCCGTAGTCGGTGGTCAGGCCGAAGACGACGGCGACGAGCAGGATCGGCGTGGTCTGCTCGAGCGCTCCCTGTCCCTGGTAGCCGAGCAGGCTTTCGAAACGGCCGTCCTGGAAGACGAAGACCATGATCCCGAAGACGGCGCTGAGGTTGAGCGCGTTCATCAGCAGCTGCTTGAAGGGGAGGATCAGCGACCCGGTCATCGCGAAGAGCACGATCAGCGTCGCCAGGACGACGATCGCGAGCGCGAGCGGGATATGCGACTTGAGGCTCGCCTGTAGATCGACGAATTCGGCCGCGGCGCCGCCGACGAGCACCGCCGTGCCGGGCGGCTGCGGCAGGTCGCGGATCGCACCGATCGCGTCGCGGCTTTCGCTGGAGATGAACGAGCTGCGCTGGAAGGCCTGGATCACCGCGTCGCCGCCGGGAAGCCGCCGGGGCGGCTGCACGGCGGCGATTCCCTCGACGCCGGAGAGCTGCCGCGAGACGGTCGCGAGCGCCCGCGGCGCCCCCCCTTCGACGAGGACCAGGACCGGGGTGTCGTGGAACGGCGGGAACTCCGCCCGGATCACGTCGTCAACCTGCCGCGCGCTGTCTTCCTTGGGCAGGACCTGGGCGTCGGCGGTCGTGAACTTGAGCGAGTAGAAGGGAATGCCGAGCACGATCAGCACCGCCGCGGTCGCGGTCGCGACGCCGAGCGGCCGCGCCATCACGAAGCGCGAGAGCCGGTACCAGAACCCCTCCTGGGTCGGGCGCGCCTCGCGCTCGGCGCGGCGCTGGAGGAACTTCGGCGAGAGGGCGTTGACCCGGGTCCCGAGCAGGGCGAGGACGGCGGGCAGGACGGTCAGCGCCACCGCCGCCGCCAGCAGCGCGACGAGGGCTCCGCCGAGTCCCATCGAGTAGAGGAACCGCTGCGGGAAGACCAGCAGCGAGGCGAGCGCGACGGCCACGGTGAGCGCCGAGAAGGCCACGGTCCTGCCGGCGCTGAGCATCGTCCGGCGCATTGCCTCCATGCCCGGCCCGGAGCGGGCGATCTCCTCGCGGTAGCGCGAGACCATGAACAGGCTGTAGTCGATCGCCAGCCCGAGCCCCATGCCCGTGGTCAGGTTGAGGGCGAATACCGAGACCGAGGTGAACTCGCTGACGATGCGCAGCAGCAGCAGGGTGCCGACGATCGCCAGGCCGCCGATCAGCGAGGGCAGCATCGCCGCGACGAGACCGCGGAAGAAGAGCAGCGAGAGCAGGAAGAGCAGCGGGAAGGCGAGCATCTCCGCCGCGACGAGGTCCTTTTCGACCTGTTCGTTGACCTGCTGCTGGGCGAGCGCGATGCCGCCGACCGAGACCCCCGGCTCGCCGGCGAGGTCGTCGGCGATCTGCTTGGCGGCGTCCTCCTCCTGCTTGTCGCTCGTCGGCGCCAGGCTGACCGCCAGGTAGGTCGCCTCGCCGTCGCGCGAGAGGAATTCGGAGCGGCCCGTCCCCAGGTAGCCGGTCACGCCGGCCACGTCCGGATTGCGGTTCAGCTGCGCTTCCAGCTTGCGCAGCCGCAGCCGACCGGCGGCGGTCTTCGGAGCGGCGCCTTCGACCAGCACGACGACGCCCGGCTGACGGTAGCCGTCGCTCTCCAGCCGCCGCTTGGCTTCGATGCTCTGCGTCGACGGGTCTTCCGCGCCGTAGGGAGCGAGCCGATCGGCGACGCCGCTCCCGGCGGCGCCGGCGACGAGGAAGAAGACCACGGAGACGATCGCGATCGTGCGCGGGCGCCGCTGTACGAGCGTCGCGAGGCTGTTCAACATCTGACCCTCCCTGCCGGGCGGCCCTGCCGCCCCTCGCTTGTAGAAATCCATGCGTCGATTGCGGCCGCGGTCGCGGGGGCGGCGCGGTCGATCAGGTCAAAGTGGTCGCCCTCGACCGTGACCGTCTCGACCGCCGCTCCCCAGGGGCGATCGGCGAGGTCGAAGCCGTCGAGCGGCTCGCTCGCGCTGACGAGCAGGGCCGGCGCGCCGAGGCCCTGCGGATCGAACTCGCCGAGCAGCGAGAGATAGCTGAACATCGCGGTGAGATTCGCGTCGTCGATCGCGACCAGGCCGTCGTCGCGTTCGAGCAGCGGGCCCAGCACCGCAGCGAACAGCCGCTGCGCGTCGTCGGGCGCGAACGGGTGCGAGTCGATCAGGGCGAGGCCGGCGGGCGGCTGCCCGGCGGCCTCGAGCGCTTCGGCGACGGCGCAGGCGATCGCGCCGCCGCTCGAGTACCCGGCGAGCACGATCTCCCCCGGCTCGCCGGCCGCCTGCGCCGCGCCCGCCAGCAGATCGATCAGGCAGGGCCAGGTGCCGGGGACGAGCTCCCCCTGGCGAAACCCGGGCAGGGAAATCGCCGCGACCGAGCGCCGCTCGGGGAAGCCGGCGGCGAGGCGCGCGAACTGGTGCGCGCCGGACCCGGCAACGACCGAGGGAATGCAGACGACGGTCAGCGAGCTGCCGTGCGAGAGCGGCGTCGGCTCGGGCGGCCGCTCGAGCTCTCCGGCGGTGGAGAACGACGGGCGGAGCCGCGCCGCCTCGCTCAGCAGCGGGATCGCCTCGGCGGGGGAGCCGGCGCGGTGCATGCGGCGGAAGATCTCGGTCAGCGTCCCCGGCCCCGCGGGCCCGCCGGCTTCGCCCTCCGGCGCCTCTCCAGCGGCGGCCCGGGCGATCTCCAGCGCGAGGAAGTCGGCGACCCCGTCCAGGGTCGGGTGGTCGAAGGCGAGGGTCGGCGGCAGCGCCAGCCCGGTCTCGCGCGCGAGCCGGTTGCGAAATCCGATCGCGGCGAGGGAGTCGAAGCCGAGTTCGACCAGGGTGCGGCCGGCGTCGAGCTCCTTCGGGTCGGTGCGGCCGAGCACCGCCGCCGCGTGAACGCGGACGGCTTCGAGGGCGGCCGCGTGCGCCTCGGCGCCCGGGAGGTCCGGAATGCGGCGCCAGCTCCTGGGGTCGCGCAGGGTCCGGCGCGGGGGCCGCGGGGCGGAGCGCGCCGCGCGCGCGGCCTCGAGCTGGGCGGGGTCGAGCGGCTGGGTCTTCAGCGAGCCGACCGACAGCACCGGCTCCCCCTCGGGGTCGGTGGCCTCCAGCGCCATCTCGCGCTCTCCGAGCGGAGAGATCCGTAGGCGCAGCTCCGGAGCGCCGTACAGACCGGAGTCGACGTTCTCGGGACCCGGCAGCGATACCTCGGCGTAGATCGCCTCGTCGTCTCGGTAGGCGGCGCTGACGCCCTGAAAGAGCGGGCCGTAGTCGAGGCCGATCTCGGCCAGGCGGTCATAGAGCAGCTCGCTTTGCAGCGGCTCGGCTCCCGGGGGCGGCCAGGGGCCCTGCTCTGGGGGTGGCGGGGGTTTGCCCTGCGGCGCCAGCAGGCCCTCGGCGTGGGTCAGCCACTCCCCCTCCCCGTCCTCGCTCCGCTCTCCCGCGGGGCGGGAGTAGATCGAAAGCGCTCGCTCGCCTGCCTCGCCTGGCTCGCCGAGGCGCACCCCGATCGCCACCGGGTCCTGCTCGGAGAGCACCAGGGGGGCCTGGAGGGTGAGCTCTGCGAGCTCGGGGCAGCCGAGGCGCTCGCCGGCGTAGATCGCCAGCTCGGCGAAGGCGGTGGCCGGCAGCAGGACGGCGCCGGCGACGGCGTGGTCGGCCAGCCAGGGGTGGGTCTGGGTGGAGATGCGGCCGGTGAGCAGCAGGCCCTCGCCGGGCAGCTCGACGCTTGCCCCGAGCAGGGGGTGATCGACCGCTGCCTGGCCCAGCGAGGGGGCGTCGCCGCCGCCCTGGTCGGAGGCGAGCCAGTAGCGCTCGCGCTGGAAGGGGTAGGTGGGCAGGGGGACGGGCTCTGCGCCCGGGTGCAGGGCATCCCAGTCGAGCGCTGCCCCGTTCGCCCAGGCGGCGCCGAGGGCGCCGAGGGCGCTCTCGGGCTCGGGGCGGTCGGTTCGCAGCAGCGGCGCCGCCAGGGGGGCGGGCTCGGGCAGGCACTGGGCGGCCATCGCGCTGAGGACGCCGTCGGGGCCGAGCTCCAGCAGGGTGCCGGCGCCGGCGGCGGCGATCTGGGCGAGCGAGTCGGCAAAGCGCACCGGCTCGCGCACCTGGCGCACCCAGTAGGCGGGGTCGGTGGCCTGCTCGTCGCTCAGGAGCTCGCCGCTCAGGTTGGAGACGATCGGGATCTGGGGCGGCTGGTAGTCGAGCTCCTTCGCCACCGCTTCGAAGTCGGCCAGCATCGGCTCCATCAGGGGCGAGTGGAAGGCGTGGCTGACCCGCAGGCGCGAAGTGCGGCGCTCCCTTGCCTGCCAGTGGGCCTCGAGCTCTGCGATCGCCTCCCGGGCGCCGGAGAGGACGAGCGCGCGGGGGCCGTTGATCGCGGCGATCGAGAGCTCCGCCTCGCGGCCGGCGATCGACTCCGCCGCCTCCTCCTCGCCGGCCTCGATCGCCAGCATCGCCCCGCCCTGCGGCAGGGCGCCCATCAGGGCGCCGCGGGCGCAGACGAGCCTCGCCGCGTCGGGCAGGGAGAGCACCCCGGCGAGGTGGGCGGCGGAGAGCTCGCCGATCGAGTGGCCGGCCAGGAGCTCGGGGGCCGCCCCGAAGCTCTCGGCGAGGCCGAAGAGGCCCACCTGGAGGGCAAAGAGGGCCGGCTGGGTGTACTCGGTGCGGGCGAGCAGCTCGGCTGCGTCTTCCTCTTCGCCGAAGACGAGCGGGGCGAGCGGTCGGTCGAGGTGGGGGTCGAGCTCTGCGAGGGCCCGATCGATCGCCGCGGCGAAGGGCGCGGAGGCCGCGTGGAGCTCTGCGCCCATGCCGGGGCGCTGGGAGCCCTGGCCGCTGAACAGGTAGGCGAGCCTGGGGGCGCCGGCCGGCTCGGGGAGCTCGCCGCTCTGGAGTCCGTCGAGGCGCTCCAGCAGCTCCTCCCTGCCGGCCCCGACCACGACCGCGCGCCGCTCCAGGGCGGCGCGGGAGGCGAGGGTGTGGGCGACGTCTGCGAGCTCCAGCTCCGGGTGGGAGCGCAGGTGGGAGCCGAGGCGGGCGCCGGCGGAGCGCAGGGCGGCCTCGCTTCTGGCCGAGAGCGGCAGGGCGCAGACGCCCTCGATCGGGGGCGGGGGCTTCTCCTCGGGCTGCTCGTCTTTGTCTTGGTCCGGCGCCTCCTCGAGGATCAGGTGGGCGTTGGTGCCCGAGATGCCAAAGGAGGAGACGGCGGCTCTGCGCGGGTGCTCGCCCGGCTCCCAGGGGCGCGCTTCGGCGAGCAGCTCGATCTCGCCGTCTGACCACTGCACGTGCGGGGAGGGGCTGTCGAGGTGCAGGCTGGCCGGCAGGGCGCCGTGGCGCATCGCCAGCACCATCTTGATCACCCCCGCGACTCCCGCCGCTGCCTGGGTGTGGCCGAGGTTGGACTTGACCGAGCCGAGCCACAGCGGGTCCCCCTGGCGCTCCTTGCCGTAGGTGGCGAGCAGGGCGCCCGCCTCGATCGGGTCCCCGAGGGAGGTGCCGGTGCCGTGGGCCTCGACCGCGTCCACCTCGGCGGGGGTGAGGCCGGCGTTTGCCAGCGCCTGGCGGATCACCCGCTCCTGGGAGGGGCCGTTGGGGGCGGTGAGGCCGTTTGAGGCGCCGTCCTGGTTGGTCGCCGAGCCGCGCAGGGTGGCGAGGACCGGGTGGCCGTTGCGCTGGGCCTCCGAGAGGCGCTCGAGCAGGACGATCCCCGCTCCCTCCGCCCAGCCGACTCCGTCGGCGGCGGCGGCAAAGGACTTGCAGCGCCCGTCGGGGGCGATGCCCCGCTGGCGGGAGAACTCGATGAACACGCCGGGGTTGGAGAGCACGGTCACCCCGCCGGCCAGGGCGAGGGAGCACTCCCCCGCGCGCAGCGCGGAGGCGGCGAGGTGGATCGCCACCAGCGAGGAGGAGCAGGCGGTGTCGACGGTCACCGCGGGGCCCTCGAGGCCGAAGGCGTAGGCGACGCGGCCCGAGATGACGCTGGTGGTCGTGCCGGTGCCGAGGTATCCCTCCACCTCCCCGCCTGCGTTGAGGCCGTAGGGGGCGGGGATCGCCCCGGCGAAGACCCCGGTGTCGGTGCCGCGCAGGGAGGTGGGGTCGATGCCGGCGTCTTCGAGCGCCTCCCAGGCGCCTTCCAGGAGCAGGCGCTGCTGGGGGTCCATCGCCAGCGCCTCGCGCGGGCTTATGCCGAAGAACTCGGCGTCGAAGAGGGCGGCGTCTTCGATGAAGCCGCCTTCTTTGGCATAGCTCGTGCCGGGGTGCTCTGGGTCGGGGTCATAGAGGCGCTCGAGGTCCCAGCCGCGGTCGCTGGGGAACTGGGCGATCGCGTCCTCGCCCTTGCTGAGGAGCTCCCAGAGCTCCGCGGGGGAGCCGACCCCGCCGGGGTAGCGGCAGGCGAGGCCGACGATGGCGATCGGCTCCTCTTTGCGCACCGCAATCGTGCGGGCCGGTTGGGCGGCGGCGCTCTGCCCGCTTGCCCTCTGGCGCAATAGCTCGGCCACCGCCGCGGGCGTCGGATGGTCGAAGACCAGGGTCGAGGGCAGGCGCAGGCCGCTGGCCTGGGAGAGGCGGTTGCGCAGCTCGACCGCGCCGAGGGAGTCGAAGCCGATCTCTTTGAAGGCGCGCTGTGGGTCGATCGCATCGCCTGAGGGGTGCCCGAGGACCGCGGCGACGTGTCCTTTGACCAGCTCGAGGACGAGCGCTTGGCGCTCTGACTCGGGCACCGCGGCGAGGCGCTTTGCCAGCGAGCCGCTGGGGGTGCGGGAGGTCGGGACGCGGACGAGCTCTGCGAGCAGGGTCGGCAGGGCGCCCTCGCGCGCCTGGGCGCGCAGGGCGCCGAGCTTCAGGGGCAGCGGGAAGAGCAGGGGGGTTGGCTGGGCGCGGGCCGCGTCGAAGAGCTCCAGGCCGCGCTCGGCTGCTGAGCGGCGCCACCCCCTGGCGGGCGAGGCGGGCGCGGTCTTTGTCGGCCAGCTCCCCGGTCATCGAGCTGGCCTGCTCCCACAGGCCCCAGGCGAGGGAGGTTGCCGGCAGGCCCTGGGCCTGGCGGCGGGCGGCGAGCGCGTCGCAGAAGGCGTTGGCGGCGGCGTAGTTGGCCTGGCCGGGGTTGCCGAAGGTGCCGGCGGCCGAGGAGAAGAGGACGAACTGGGAGAGCTCCGCGTCCCTGCTCAGCTCGTGCAGGTGGTGGGCGGCGTCCGCCTTGGGGGCAAAGACGGTGTCCAGGCGCTCGCGGTCGAGCGAGTCGAGGACGCCGTCGTCGAGCACGCCGGCGGCGTGCACGATCGCCCCCAGGGGGTGCTCTGGGGGGATCTGGGCGATCGCCTCGGCGAGGGCTTCCCTGTCGGCGACGTCGCAGGCGAGGATCTGCGCCTCTGCGCCCGCCTGCTGAAGCTCTGCCTTCAGCTCCCCGGCGCCCTGCGCTTCTTCTCCGCTGCGGCTCAGCAGGAGCAGGTGGCGGGCGCCGTGGGCCTCGGCCAGGTGGCGGGCGACCAAGGCGCCGAGGCCGCCGGTGGCGCCGGTGATCAGGACGGTGCGCTCGGGGTTTAGCGGCTGCGGGACCGAAAGCACGATCTTGCCGACGTGCCGGGCCTGGCTCAGGAAGCGGAAGGCGTCGGCGGCATTGCGCAGGTCCCAGGTCCTGATCGGGGCGTGCTCGAGCACGCCGCGCTCGAACAGGTCGAGCAGCTCGACCAGCATCTCCTGGATGCGGTCCGGGCCCGCTTCGATCATGTCGAAGGCGCGGTACTCGACCCCGGCGTGGGCGGCGGCGATCTCCCCCGGGTCGCGGATGTCGGTCTTGCCCATCTCGAGGAAGCGGCCGCCGCGCGGCAGCAGGCCGAGCGAGGCGTCGACGAAGTCGCCGGCAAGCGCGTTCAGGACCACGTCGACTCCCCCGCCGCCGCTGGCGCGCAGGAACTCCTGCTCGAACTCCAGCGTGCGCGACGAGGCGATCCGCTCGTCCTCGATTCCGAGCGCGCGCACGGCGTCCCACTTGGGCGGGCTGGCGGTCGCGAAGACCTCGGCCCCGAGGTGGCGCGCGAGCTGCACGGCGGCCATGCCGACGCCGCCCGCGGCCGAGTGCACGAGCAGCTTCTCGCCGGCCCGCAGCTCGCCGAGGTCGACCAGGCCGTAGTAGGCGGTGAGGAAGGCGATCGGGACCGAGGCCGCCTCGGTGAACGACCAGCCGGCGGGCACCGGCGCGAGCATGCGCCGGTCGGTCACCGCCAGCGAGCCGAACGCGTCGGGGATCAGGCCCATCACCCGATCGCCGGGCGCGAGGTCGGCCACCTCGGCGCCGACCTCGACGACCACGCCGGCGCCCTCGCCGCCGATCGTCGCCTCGCCGGGGTAGAGGCCGAGGGCGATCAGCGCGTCGCGGAAGTTGAGGCCGGCGGCGCGCATCGCGACCCGCACCTCGCCCGGGCCGAGCGGCGCCTCGGCGCTGGGGTTCGGCCGCGCGCTGAAATCCTCGAGCGTCCCCCCCTGCCCGGCCTCGATGTGCCAGGCGCCGTCCTCGTCATCAGCCTCCGCCCGCACCCTGGCAAGGCGCGCGCAGAGCGCCTCGCCCTCGCGCAGGGCCACCTGGGGCTCCCCGCTTAAGGCGATCGCCTGCGCCAGGGCCGCGGTCGATGCCTCGCTTGCATCGCTGTCGATCAACGAGAAGCGCCCGGGGTGCTCGGAGTGGGCGCTGCGCATCAGGCCGACCAGGGGGGCCTGGGCCAGGTCGGGGGACTCGCCCTGCCTTGCGGCGAGCGCTTCGCTGGTGATCAGGATGAGGCGCGAGTCCGCGAGCGGCTCCAGGGAGAGCCAGCGCTGAAGCAGGGCGAGGGTCTCGGCGCTTGCCCGGTGCGCGGCCGCGGGGAGCGCCTCCTTGCTCTGCGGGGCGGGGACGAGCACCGCTTCGGGCGCCGGCTCTCCGGCCTCGACCGCCTCCGCGAGGGCGTCGAGGCTCTCATAGGGGGTGGCGGCGCCGAGGGACTCGAGCGGAGCGCCGAGCACCGCCAGGGGGCCGGCGGCGGGCTCTGCGGTCGGCGCGGGGCTCCAGCGCAGGGCAAAGAGCGAGTCCGCATGGGGCCTTGCCGCGGCGAGCTGGGCGGGATCGAGCGGTCTGCTCTTCAGCGAGCCGACCTCCAGCACCGGCTCCCCCGCGGGGTCGGTGGCGCTGAGCGCGATCTCATCCTCTGCGGTGGGGGCGATGCGCACGCGCAGCTCGGCGGCGCCGTGGGCGTGAAGCCTCACCCCGCCCCAGGCGAAGGGCAGGCGCAATGAGGCGCCCTGCTCGCTCAGAAGCGAGGCGTGCAGGGCGGCGTCGAAGAGCGCCGGGTGCAGGCCGAAGGCGCTTGCGGGGTCGGTCTCGGTCGCGGGCAGGGCGACCTCGGCGTAGATCGCCTCGTTGTCTCGGTAGGCGGCGCTGACGCCCTGAAAGAGCGGGCCGTAGTCGAGGCCGATCTCGGCCAGGCGGTCATAGAGCAGCTCGCTTTGCAGCGGCTCGGCTCCCGGGGGCGGCCAGGGGCCCTGCTCTGGGGGTGGCGGGGGTTTGCCCTGCGGCGCCAGCAGGCCCTCGGCGTGGGTCAGCCACTCCCCCTCCCCGTCCTCGCTCCGCTCTCCCGCGGGGCGCGAGTAGATCGAGAGCGCCCGCTCGCCTGCCGCAGCCGGCTCGCCGAGGCGCACCCCGATCGCCACCGGGTCCTGCTCGGGGAGCACCAGGGGGGCCTGGAGGGTGAGCTCTGCGAGCTCGGGGCAGCCGAGGCGCTCGCCGGCGTGGATCGCCAGCTCGGCGAAGGCGGTGGCCGGCAGCAGGACGGCGCCGGCGACGGCGTGGTCGGCCAGCCAGGGGTGGGTCTGGGTGGAGATGCGGCCGGTGAGCAGCAGGCCCTCGCCGGGCAGCTCGACGCTTGCCCCGAGCAGGGGGTGATCGACCGCTGCCTGGCCCAGCGAGGGAGCGTCGCCGCCGCCCCGGTCGGAGGCGAGCCAGTAGCGCTCGCGCTGGAAGGGGTAGGTGGGCAGGGGGACGGGCTCTGCGCCCGGGTGCAGGGCATCCCAGTCGAGCGCTGCCCCGTTCGCCCAGGCGGCGCCGAGGGCGGCGAGGGCGCTCTCGGGCTCGGGGCGGTCGGTTCGCAGCAGCGGCGCCGCCAGGGGGGCGGGCTCGGGCAGGCACTGGGCGGCCATCGCGCTGAGGACGCCGTCGGGGCCGAGCTCCAGCAGGGGCCGGCGCCGGCGGCGGCGATCTGGGCGAGCGAGTCGGCAAAGCGCACCGGCTCGCGCACCTGGCGCACCCAGTAGGCGGGGTCGGTGGCCTGCTCGTCGCTCAGGAGCTCGCCGCTCAGGTTGGAGACGATCGGGATCTGCGGCGGCTGGTAGTCGAGCTCCTTCGCCACCGCTTCGAAGTCGGCCAGCATCGGCTCCATCAGGGGCGAGTGGAAGGCGTGGCTGACCCGCAGGCGCGAAGTGCGGCGCTCCCTTGCCTGCCAGTGGGCCTCGAGCTCTGCGATCGCCTCCCGGGCGCCGGAGAGGACGAGCGCGCGGGGGCCGTTGATCGCGGCGATCGAGAGCTCCGCCTCACGGCCGGCGATCGACTCCGCCGCCTCCTCCTCGCCGGCCTCGATCGCCAGCATCGCCCCGCCCTGCGGCAGGGCGCCCATCAGGGCGCCGCGGGCGCAGACGAGCCTCGCCGCATCGGGCAGGGAGAGCACCCCGGCGAGGTGGGCGGCGGAGAGCTCGCCGATCGAGTGCCCGGCCAGGAGCTCGGGGGCCGCCCCGAAGCTCTCGGCGAGGCCGAAGAGGCCCACCTGGAGGGCAAAGAGGGCCGGCTGGGTGTACTCGGTGCGGGCGAGCAGCTCGGCTGCGTCCCCCTCTTCGCCGAAGACGAGCGGGGCGAGCGGTCGGTCGAGGTGGGGGTCGAGCTCTGCGAGGGCCCGATCGATCGCCGCGGCGAAGGGCGCGGAGGCCGCGTGGAGCTCTGCGCCCATGCCGGGGCGCTGGGAGCCCTGGCCGCTGAACAGGTAGGCGAGCCTGGGGGCGCCGGCCGGCTCGGGGAGCTCGCCGCTCTGGAGTCCGTCGAGGCGCTCCAGGAGCTCCTCCCTGCCGGCCCCGACCACGACCGCGCGCCGCTCCAGGGCGGCGCGGGAGGCGAGGGTGTGGGCGACGTCTGCGAGCTCCAGCTCGGGGTGGGAGCGCAGGTGGGAGCCGAGGCGGGCGCCGGCGGAGCGCAGGGCGGCCTCGCTTCTGGCCGAGAGCGGCAGGGCGCAGACGCCCTCGATCGGGGGCGGGGGCTTCTCCTCGGGCTGCTCGTCTTTGTCTTGGTCCGGCGCCTCCTCGAGGATCAGGTGGGCGTTGGTGCCCGAGATGCCAAAGGAGGAGACGGCGGCTCTGCGCGGGTGCTCGCCCGGCTCCCAGGGGCGCGCTTCGGCGAGCAGCTCGATCTCGCCGTCTGACCACTGCACGTGCGGGGAGGGGCTGTCGAGGTGCAGGCTGGCCGGCAGGGCGCCGTGGCGCATCGCCAGCACCATCTTGATCACCCCCGCGACTCCCGCCGCTGCCTGGGTGTGGCCGAGGTTGGACTTGACCGAGCCGAGCCACAGCGGGTCCCCCTGGCGCTCCTTGCCGTAGGTGGCGAGCAGGGCGCCCGCCTCGATCGGGTCCCCGAGGGAGGTGCCGGTGCCGTGGGCCTCGACCGCGTCCACCTCGGCGGGGGTGAGGCCGGCGTTTGCCAGCGCCTGGCGGATCACCCGCTCCTGGGAGGGGCCGTTGGGGGCGGTGAGGCCGTTTGAGGCGCCGTCCTGGTTGGTCGCCGAGCCGCGCAGGGTGGCGAGGACCGGGTGGCCGTTGCGCTGGGCCTCCGAGAGGCGCTCCATCAGGAGCAGGCCGAGGCCGTCGGAGAAGCCCGCCCCGTCGGCTGCGGCGGCAAAGGACTTGCAGCGCCCGTCGGGGGCGAGGCCCCGCTGGCGGGAGAACTCGATGAACACGCCGGGGTTGGAGAGCACGGTCACCCCGCCGGCCAGGGCGAGGGAGCACTCCCCCGCGCGCAGCGCGGAGGCGGCGAGGTGGATCGCCACCAGCGAGGAGGAGCAGGCGGTGTCGACGGTGACCGCGGGGCCCTCGAGGCCGAAGGCGTAGGCGACGCGGCCGCTGACCACGCTGCCCGACACCCCCGTGCCGAGGTAGCCCTCGAGCTCTGCGGGGACGGCGTCCGGGCCGTTGCCGGTGGCGTAGTCCTGGTACATCACCCCGGCGAAGACCCCGGTGTCGGTGCCGCGCAGGGAGGTGGGGTCGATGCCGGCGTCTTCGAGCGCCTCCCAGGCGCCTTCCAAGAGCAGGCGCTGCTGGGGGTCCATCGCCAGCGCCTCGCGCGGGCTTATGCCGAAGAACTCGGCGTCGAAGAGGGCGGCGTCTTCGATGAAGCCGCCTTCTTTGGCATAGCTCGTGCCGGGGTGCTCTGGGTCGGGGTCATAGAGGCGCTCGAGGTCCCAGCCGCGGTCGCTGGGGAACTGGGTGATCGCGTCCTCGCCCTTGCTGAGGAGCTCCCAGAGCTCTGCGGGGGAGCCGACCCCGCCGGGGTAGCGGCAGGCGAGGCCGACGATGGCG
>CAVSGL010000007.1:0-114683 GCA_963727465.1 uncultured Solirubrobacterales bacterium
AGCTCGCGGCTGTCGCCGAGCGGGGTCCCGTCGAGCGCCGCGGCCGGCTCGATCCCGCGCACCGAGCCGGTCAGGAAGACCTCGTCGGCGGCAAGCAGGTCGTCGCCGTCGAGCGGCGTCTCGTTGGTGGCGAGCCCGATCGAAGCGGCGATCTCCAGCACCCGCATGCGGGTGACGCCGGGCAGGATGCGCCCGTCGAGCGGGGGTGTGAAGAGCGCGCCGTCGCGCATCGCGAAGACGTTCGCGCGGGAGGCCTCGAGGATGGCGCCGTCCTCGTCCCGGACCAGGGGCAACGTGTCGTCGGGCATCCGCGCCTGGGCCTGGTCCAGCGGCCCGCGATCGGCCCACTTGTGTGCGCCCAGCCCGCCGGCGAGCGGCAAGGAGCTCAGCGAGATGGCCTGGCTGAACCGTTGACCCCCGTTTTCGGTGGCAAAGTGACCACTCGCGGGCCGGAGCTCGATCGTCGCCCGCAGTCCGCCATCCGTCTCGGGCGCCACCGCGATCCGCAACGCGCTCGGTGGCGTGCCGGTGCTGCGGTGTCCGTTTGGGTCCTGTGCGACCGGCACGTCGAGGGCCGGAGGCGCAGCGCCGGGATAGAGGGCGGCGAGGCTCGCCTCGAGGCGAGCGATGTGGGCGTCCCACTCGACGGGCTGGCCGTCGAGCACGAGCAGGGTCTCGAAGACGCCTTTGGACGGGTCGGGTCGCCAGTGCGCGGCCACGAGCCGGATTCTGGCAGTCTCACGCCGATCGGCCGCCCGAGGCGCTCCTTGAAGACGCTGCTGATCGACAACTACGACTCCTTCACCTACAACCTCTTCCAGCTCCTGGCCGAGGTGAACGGCGCCGAGCCGCTCGTCGTCCGCAACGACGAGGCGCCCTGGGAGGAGCTCGAGCGGCTGGGCTGCGACAACGTCGTCATCTCACCCGGGCCGGGCCGGCCGCAGCGCGGCGAGGACTTCGGCGTCTGCGCCGAGGCGATCCGCCGCGCCGCCGTGCCGCTGCTCGGCGTCTGCATCGGGCATCAGGGGCTCGGGGCGCTGTACGGCGCCGCCGTCGTGCCGGCGCCGGAGCCCTGCCACGGGCGCCTCAGCGCCGTGCTCCACGACGACGCGCCGCTCTTCGCCGGGATCCCGCGCGAGTTCCAGGCGGTCCGCTACCACTCGCTCTGCGTCGAGCAGCCGCTTCCGGCCGAGCTGCGCGGCATCGCCTGGACGAGCGACGGCGTCCTGATGGCGCTCGAACACCGCGCCCGCCCGCTCTGGGGCGTCCAGTTCCACCCCGAGTCGGTCTGCACCGAGCACGGGCGGCGTCTGATCGAGAATTTCCGCGTCCTCAGCCGTCGCGATGGGGGGCGACGGGGGCACCCCCGTTCGGACAATCGCCGGTCTAATGAGACCGGCGATTTGAGTATCCGCCCGCCCGGGGGTGCCCCCGTCGCCCCTCCACGGGAGGTCGTCGTCAGACGGCTCGATGAGCTGGTCGATCCCGAGCAGGCGTTTCTCAGCTTGTATGGGAAGAGCGAGAACGCGTTTTGGCTTGACAGCAGCCGGCCCGGCGAGGGTCCGCGCTTTTCGTTCATGGGCGACGACGGCGGGCCGCTGGGGAGGACGATTCTCCATCGCGTCGGTGAGGGCGGGTCGATCTTCGAGTCGCTTGCCCGTGAGCTGGAGCGTTTCCAGGCGGCGCCCGTGCCGGAGCTTCCATTCGAGTTCCAGTGCGGCCTCGCTGGCTGGCTCGGCTACGAGCTCAAGGCCGAGTGCGGGGGGGACGCGGCGCATGAGTCGCCCCTGCCCGACGCGGCATTCATCTTCGCCGACCGCATGCTCGCCTTCGACCACACCGAGCGCCGCACCTACCTGCTCGCGCTCGTCGAGCCCGGCGGCGTGGCAGAGGCCGAGGAGTGGCTGCGGACGACTGCCAACCGGCTCGGATCGCTGTCGTCCCCGTCGCCCCGGGCGCCTTCTTTGCGCTATGCGACAGAAAGGCGCCCGGCGGCGGGAAGTGGAGAGGGCGGGGCAACTGGCCTGCGCCTCGCACGCCCGCGCGAGCGTTACCTGGTGGAGATCGCCGAGTGCCGGCGGTTGCTGGCCGAGGGGGAGACATACGAGGTCTGCCTGACGAACGCGGTGCAGGCGGAGTTGGGTGACGACGAGGCGGGGGGGACGGACCCGCTGGCGCTCTATCGCGCCCTGCGCCGCGCCAACCCGGCTCCCTTCGCCTCCTACGTTCGTTGCGGCGAGACGGCCGTGCTCAGCTCGTCCCCCGAGCGCTTCCTGCGCGTCGGCGGCGACCGCTGGGTCGAGGCGAAGCCGATCAAGGGGACGAGCCGACGGGGGGCGACGCCGGCCGAGGACGTGCGGCTCGCCGAGCGGCTGCGCGCCGACGAGAAGAACCGCGCCGAGAACCTGATGATCGCCGACCTGCTGCGCAACGACCTCGGCTCGGTCTGCGAGGTCGGCACCGTCCACGTGCCGTCCCTGATGCAGGTCGAGAGCTACGAGACCGTGCACCAGCTGGTGACCACGGTGCGGGGGATGCTGCGCGCCGAGCTGGGCTCGCTCGACTGCGTGCGCGCCTGCTTCCCGCCCGGCTCGACGACCGGCGCGCCGAAGCGGCGCACGATGCAGATCATCGACCGGCTCGAGAGGGGGCCGCGCGGCGTCTACTCGGGGGCGATCGGCTGGTTCGGCCTCGGCGGCGCCTGCGACCTCAGCGTCGCGATCCGCACGATCGTCCTCGACCGCGCCCGGGCGAGCATCGGCGCCGGCGGCGCGATCGTCGCCCTCTCGGACCCCGAGGACGAGTACGAGGAGATGCTGCTCAAGGCGCGGGCGGTCTTGCGCGCGCTGGGCCGGGATGTCGAGTTGGAAGCTGTCGGCCCCCGCGTGGAGCGGGCCGGCGGTTGCCGGTAACGCGGATCCCATTCCCGGACCATCTGGAGAGGTCATTTGACCACCAAACCAGTCATATGACTGCTACAGTGGTCGCTATGGATGTCTCCCGCCCCTACGGCGTCATCTCGCACCCGCTGGACGGCGCGGTCCTGCATGTGCTCGCCGGGACCACCGGTGGACTGAGCGGTCGCAGGGTCGCGGAGCTGGCCGGCAACGCGCAGGAGGGGGTCAGAAAGGCCCTCCGGCGCCTCGTGGACACCGGAATCGTGGAACAGCAGGAGGCGGGGAACGCGATCCTCTACAGCTTCAATCGCCGACACCTGGCGGCGCCGGCGGTGGAAGACCTGACCGATCTACGGCGGGCGCTGCTGACTCGGCTCGCCGAGACGTTTGGGGCGTGGAAGCGGCCCCCGCTGCACGCCTCCCTGTTCGGCTCGACCGCACGTGGAGACGGAGACTCGAGTAGCGACATCGACCTCTTCGTCGTCCGGCCCGGCTCCGTGGAGGCCGACGACCGGAGCTGGCGAGAGCAGATCGATCGCCTGCCCGGCGATGTCCGTGACTGGACCGGCAACCACGCGAACGTCGTCGAGGTCTCCGAGTCGGCCCTGGTCGACCTGCGCCGTCGCCGGCCTGCGGTTGTCGACAGCCTGGAGGCCGACGCGCTGACGCTGGTGGGGCCCGAGGTCGCCGCGCTGCTGGAGGCGCAAGCCTGATGGCCCGCTCCCGGGGGCGCAGCCAGCGGTGCTCCCCCCAGGACGCTCGCAACCGGCGCAGCCTTGCGATCAAGTTCCTCGAGGTGGCGGAGATCGCCGCCGGCGAGCACGAGCAGGACCCCGAGTACGCGAGCGTCGCCGTCTCCCTCGCGGTGCTGGCGGGCATCGCCGCGGCCGACGCGGCCTGCTGCAAGGCGCTGGGGGAGCGCTCGCGTTCGCAGGATCACCATGACGCGGAGGACTTCCTGCGGCGCGTCAGCGGCGGCGAGGACGCGGCCAGGCGGCTGCACCAGCTGTTGAGCCTCAAGGACGAAGCGCACTACGGGTTCTTCGACGTCAACTCGGCTGAGTTGAGGGGAGCGCTGCGCCGCGCCCGGGCGCTGGTGACGTTCGCCGAGGGCGTGCTTCGCCGCTGAGCGAGCGCGCAGCGCCTACAGCCGCACCAGGCTCGGCGAGTCGATCTCGCGGGTGACGCAAATTGCGGGTTCGCACGCGCCCCGAGGGGAGACTCTGCGGCGCTGAGGCCTTGAGAAGCAATGGTTTCGGCGGTCGATGCTCTCTTCATCTCCGTCCTCGCGATGCGCGAGGGGCTCTTCGGCGTCTCAGCGCGTCGGAAGAGACGCCCTCGAGGTACCAGGCCTTCGCCGTAGTCGGCCCTTGCGCGCGCTCTCGGCTACAGGCGCACCAGGCCCGGCGAGTCGATCTCGCGGGTGACGCCGCGGAAGTCGATCGTCAGCGGCGCCGCGGCGACCACCTCCGCGTAGTCGATGCCCGGGTGCGCGGTGACGATCGCCGCCAGGTCGGCGGTCGCCAGCGCCTCGTCCAGATCGACCGACGAGAGGTCGAGCTCGGTCAGCTCCGGCACGAATGGGTCGTGGTAGGAGACCTCGGCGCCGAGCTCGCGCAGCAGCGTCACGATCTCCAGCGACGGCGCCTCGCGGACGTCGCCGACGCCGGGCTTGTAGCTGACGCCGAGGATCAGGACCCGCGAGCCCTTGACCGATCGTTCCGCCTCGTTCAGCGCCCGCGCCACCCGGTCCACGCAATACGCCGGCTGGGCGCGGTTGACCTTGCCGGCCAACTCGATGAACTCCGGGTAGAAGTCGTGCTCGCGCGCCTTGAAGGCGAGGTAGAAGGGGTCGACCGGCAGGCAGTGCCCGCCCATCCCCGGCCCCGGGTCGAAGCGCATGAAGCCGAACGGCTTGGTCGAGGCGGCGTCGATCACCTCCCAGACGTCGATCCCGAGCCGGTCGCAGAGCTGCGAGAGCTCGTTGACGAGGGCGATGTTGACCGAGCGGAAGATGTTCTCGAGCAGCTTCGCCAGCTCCGCCGGCTCCGGCCCGGAGAGCGGGACGACCTGCTCGCAGACCAGCGCGTAGAGCTCGCGGGCGCGCTCGGTGCAGTCGGGCGTGATGCCGCCGACGAGCTTCGGCGTGGTCCGGACCGTGTAGTCGGTGCGCCCCGGGTCGATCCGCTCCGGCGAGAAGGCGAGGTGGAAGTCGCGCCCCGCCTTCATCCCGGACTCCTCGAGGATCGGCTGTAGCCGCTCGCGCGTCGTTCCCGGGTAGGTGGTCGACTCGAGCACGACCAGCTGCCCGGGCTGCAACACCTTCGAGAGCGCCGTCGCCGAGTCGATCAGGTAGGTCAGATCGGGTTCGCGCGAGCCGGTCAGCGGCGTCGGCACGCAGACGATCACCGCTTCGCACGATTCCAGCTCGGCCTGGTTGGAGGTCGCGCGCAGACGGTCTCCGAGCGGCGCCAGCTCGGCGTCGGCGATGTCCTCGACATGGCTGTGCCCGGCGTTCAGCCCCTCGACCTTGCGCGCGTCGGCGTCGAGGCCGACCACCTCGTGCCCCGCCTCTGCGAAAGCGACGCCAAGCGGCAGCCCGACGTAGCCGAGACCGACGATCCCGATCTTCATCGCGCGCAGTGTAGTTGGCCGAGCCGGCGCTCTACTTGACCGGATTTCCGAACGGCGCCTGGTAGAAGTCCGGCACCGGCTTCATCGAGAAGGTCCTGGAGGTTTCCGCGCCGAAGCGCGCGCGCGCGGCCCCGGCCCGGTTGCGGCCGTAGCGCGTCCGCGCCCGTCCGCGGAAGATCCCGAACTGGTTTGCGCGGGCGAGATGAACCGTGCGCCAGCGTCCCCGCTTGCGCACCTGGATCCTCACCTTTCCCGGCCTGCTGTCCGGAGTGCGCCCCCAGAACCGCAGACTCTTCCTGCGCGGATAGGCGACGAACGGGAACCTGAACGCCTGCATGTTCGGCTTCGGCGTGTCCTGGGCCGGCGTCGCGCCGCGGAAGAACAGGCCCGATTCGGTCGATTCGTATGGAAGCCCGCCCGGGTCGGGTTCGAAATCCCGCAGGCTGAACCAGAAAACGTCGTCGACCCCCGCGGTCCAGGCGCGGAAAAGGGTTTCGGACGTCCAGCGGTTGAGGATCCGGAACGGCAGGCCACCCGGATCGGGCGGCTTCGAGTCCCAGGAGATCTCGCTGAGCCAGAGCGGGGTGTGCTTGAAGGCGCCGTTGATCCGGCCGGCCCGGTCCGCTGCGCGCAGCAGCGTGGTCAGCTTGTGCAGGTCGCCGAGCTCGACGTCGTCGGGGCCGCCTTCATGGGTCGGGCTTCCCGTCGTGTACGGATGGATGTCGAAGATGTCGAAGTCGACGCCGCCCCCGCAGTCGCCGCGCGCCGGTCGTGGCCGTTTGCGCCCACGCATGCAGAGCAGTTCGCGGGCGAAGCGCATCGGGCCGATCGTGTACTTCGGCACCGCGATCGGGCCGAGGCCGGCAGCGATCACCAGGTTGGTCGGATCGACCGACTTGACCGCCGCGTAGAACGTGTCGAGCAGGTTTCGGTAGAGGCCCGCCGACACCGCTCCGTTGTCGCCGAACTGCGGCCGGAAGAAGAGGCTGAGGTTCGGCTCGTTCAGGCCCTGCCAGTAGCGGACCCGCGGCAGGTCGCCGAAGCTGCCGCTGTAGCGCCGCACCGCCGCCTTGGTGAAGGCGGCGAGGTCGTCGGGATTGAGGTCGCAGGGGCTGTCGAAGCCTTCGAACGGACCGCATCGCTGCGCCCAGCCCGGTGCTCCCCTTATCTGAAGCACCGGGGTCAGGCCGGCGGCGACCGCGCCGCGAACCCAGGTGTCGTATTCGCCCCAGTCGTAGTTGGGGTCGCCGGGGTCTTCGGGGTTCCACGCCGCCGGGCGGTTCTCGGGGACGATCCAGCCCCATTCGAGCGGCGTCAAAACCTGCGTCGCTCCCGTTTCCGCAACATGGTGAAAGACGGCGGCGGGATCGTGCTTGGTGTCGGCCGCATACACATAGGACACCCCGGTTCGCAGAGGCCTCGCGCTCTTCGCCATCGCCGCGGTCTGGATCGCCGCGAGGCCGGCGGCCACTGCGAGGCAGGCGAACAGGGCTCGGCCAGGGCGTGTGCGCAGCGGACGCCGCCGGCGGGTTGAGCTCACGAGGTCAACCTGCCGCGCGCCTCTGCCGGATCGCGGCAACGAGCGCGACGACGACCGCCGCCAGGAGCAGAAACGACAGCAGGCCGGAGCTGCCCGACTGCGCGCCGAGCGCCCCGGAGAGCACCGCCCCCGGGCCCGAGGTCGCGTCGGCCGCGGACGCGTCGAAGGGGGCGCCCAACCGGCTGCCCCCCGGCTCGCCCCGATTTTCCGCTGAGGCGCTCCCTGCCCGGCCGCTCCCGTTTGCGGCCGCGCCGCCGCCTTCGGGCGCCGCCGCGGCCGGCTCCGCGCTCGGCGTGGTTTCCGCCGCCAGCTCTGCCACCGCACGCCCTTCCGACCCGTGGCGCGCGAGGCGCTGGGCATTGCGCGGGCCAAGCGCCCTGTCCGGGCTCACGTTGCGATGCTGCCGCTCATGTGCGTCGGTTTCGCCCCCGGCGGTCGGAAAGGGCTCGGTGTACTGGGTGACGGCCGAATTTTCGGGCGGGACGACCGCGCCTTCCTGGCCGAGGGCGGAAGCGGTGAGGGCCAGCCAGATCGCGGCGGCCAGGAGCGGCGGGCTTTGGAGCTTGAGCTTCGTCACGTTCACGTGTCGTTTTCGGCGGCCCGACCTCTGTCCTGTCCGGGACGGCTTCGTAGGATAGAACCGGATGGAGTCGAACTCGATGCGGTCGCGAGGCGCACCGCCCGCCTGGCTGGCCCGGGTCGACTGGGGCGCGCTGGGCATCTGGCTGCTCGGCTTCGGCCTGGTCGCCTATCTGGGCCTCGAAGGCGGAGGCTACGACCCGCTCATCCACGACCGAGTGGGCATCGCGGTCTGGTGGGTTCTCCTGCTCGGCGCCGTCGTCGGCGCTCTTCCGCGGCGCCGGCTGGGTGTCCCCGCGCTGGCCGCGCTCGGCCTGCTCGCCGCCTTCGCCGCCTGGACGGCTCTGAGCATGGCCTGGACCGAGAGCGTAGAGCGGACCTTTGCCGACCTGGCGCTCGTCGCGGGCTACCTCGGCGTCTTCGGGCTCGCGCTCTTCGGGCGCGGCTCCGACAACGGGCGGCGGCTGCTCGCGGCGGTCGCCGCCGGCATCGTCTTCGTCTCGGTCCTGGCGTTGCTCTCGCGACTCCATCCCGCCTGGTTCCCGGGGGCAAACCAGACCGCGCAGTTCCTCGCCGGAAACGAAGAACGGCTCTCCTACCCGATCGACTACTGGAACGGCCTGGCGGCGCTGCTGGCGATCGGCGCCCCCCTTCTGCTCGAGCTGGCGAGCGGCGCGCGGACGCTCGCCGTTCGCGCCCTTGCGGCGGCGGCGCTGCCGGTGGTGGGGCTGACCGTCTACCTCACCCTCTCCCGCGGCGGCATCGGTGCGGGGCTCGTCGCCCTCGCTGTCTACATCGCCCTCAGCGCCGATCGTCTTCCGCGCCTGCTCTCGCTCGGTGTCGCGGCGGCGGGCACGGCGCTCCTCTGTCTCGCCGTGAGCGCGCGCGACAGCCTCCAGAACGCGCTTCTCAACGCGACCGCCGAAGCCCAGGGCGACCAGGTGCTCTGGCTCACCGCGGTGGTCTGCTTGGCGGTCGCCGCGATCCAGGTCGGGATCGCCGCCGGCGAAGGCCGCCGGCCCTCCTGGACGTTCGTCCCCAGCAGGCGGGCTCAGCTCTTCGCGGCTGGGGCAGGCGCGGTCGTCCTGGTGGCGCTTCTTGCCTTCGGCGCGCCGGGCCGGGCGGGGGACGCCTGGGAAGAATTCAAGCGGGCCGACAGCCCCGGCAAGGGCAGCGGCAGGCTGTTCAGCGCATCGGGGCAGCACCGCTATACGTACTGGGTCTCCGCGCTCGACGAGAACGCGACCCGGCCGCTGACCGGGACCGGCGCCGGGACCTTCGAACTCTGGTGGACGCGCGACAGGACGACCGGCGACGCCGTGCGCGACACCCATTCGCTCTACATGCAGACGCTTGGGGAGCTCGGGGTCGTCGGGCTGGTGCTGCTGTGTGGGTTCCTGCTCGCGGTGCTGCTGCTCGGCGGTCGCGCCGCGGCGCGCGCCGAGGGGGCGGAGCGCTCGCTGCTCGCGGCGGCGCTGGCCGGCTGCGTCGCCTTCTGTGTGACGGCGGTGGTGGACTGGGTCTGGCAGATACCGGTGATCGCCGTTGCGATGCTCCTGCTCGCCGCCGTCCTCGTCGCGCCCGGAAGCGCATCCCCCAGAGGGGCAAAGCCCGCGATCGGCTTGCCTCTGCGGGTGGGCGCAGCCCTCGCGTCGTGTGCGGCGATCGTGGCGATCGCGATCCCACTGAGCGTCGAAACGCAGTTGCGCCGGAGTGAGGGGGACGTCCGCGACGGCGACCTCGCCGGGGCGCTCGCGGCTGCGCGGAGCGCCCGCAACGCCGAGCCGGCGGCGGCCTCGCCGCGCCTACAGGAAGCCCTCGTGCTCGAGCGGGCCGGACTCCTCGCGCCCGCGGCCGCGGCAGCTCGGGCCGCCGCCGACCGGGGAGCCACCGATTGGCGCAATTGGCTGGTGCTGGCGCGAATCGAAGCGCGACGGGGCAACGCCGGGGCGGCGATCCATGCCTACCGGCGGGCGCGCTCGCTCAATCCCGAGTCGCCGCTGTTCGAACGCTGAGCGCGATCTCGTGTCGCCCCTGGGATACTGCGCGGCGAGATCCGCCGAAAGGAAGGAGCCGAGTTTGCTGGGTAGATTCGCGGCGTTGACCGCGCTGATCATCGCAGTCCCGATCGCCGTCGCCGGTTGCGGCGAAACCGTTATCGACAGCGCCAAGACCGAGGCGGCGATCGAAGAAAACCTGGAGAAGTCGGTGGGGCAGAAGGTCGCCTCGGTCGACTGCCCGTCCGGGGTCGAGGTCAAGGCGGGCACGACCTTCGAATGCACGGTCAGCCTTCAGAACGGCGGGCGCGAGACGGCGACGCTGAAGATTCTCAACTCCGACGCCGACGTCGAAGTCACCGATCTGAAGTCCGCCGGCGGCAAGTAGAGTCCCGGGAATGAGCCAAATGACCGCGGCCGACGCGCCGACCACAAACAAGACACTCCTCGACTGGGTCGCCGAGATGGCGGACCTGACCCAGCCCGACTCCGTCCATTGGTGCGACGGCAGCGCAGAGGAGTACGACCGCCTCGCCCAGACGCTGATCGAGGCCGGCACCTTCGAGCGCCTCAGTGACGCCAAGCGCCCCAACTCCTACCTCTCCCTCTCGGACCCCGGCGACGTCGCCCGGGTCGAGGACCGCACCTTCATCTGCTCCGAGCGCGAGCAGGACGCCGGGCCGACCAACAACTGGCGTGAGCCCGCGGAGATGCGCGAGATGCTGCGCGGCCTCTTCGAGGGCTCGATGCGCGGCCGCACGATGTACGTGGTGCCCTTCTCGATGGGCCCGCTCGGTTCGCCGATCGCCCACATCGGCGTGCAGCTGACCGACTCCGCCTACGTCGCCGCCAGCATGCGGATCATGACCCGGATGGGCAAGGGCGCGCTCGACGTGCTCGGCTCCGAAGGCGAGTTCGTCCCCTGCCTGCACTCGGTCGGCGCGCCGCTGGCCGAAGGCGAGCAGGACGTGCCGTGGCCGTGCGACTCCGACAACAAGTGGATCGTCCACTTCCCCGAGACGCGCGAGATCTGGTCCTACGGCTCCGGCTACGGCGGCAACGCGCTGCTCGGCAAGAAGTGCTTCGCCCTGCGGATCGCCTCGGCGATGGCCCGCGACGAGGGCTGGCTCGCCGAGCACATGCTGATCCTCAAGCTGACCTCGCCCGAGGGCGAGGTTCGCTACGTCGCCGGCGCCTTCCCGTCCGCCTGCGGGAAGACCAACCTGGCGATGCTGATCCCGACTCTCCCCGGCTGGAAGGTCGAGACGATCGGCGACGACATCGCCTGGATGAAGTTCGGCGACGACGGACGCCTCTACGCGATCAACCCCGAGGCGGGCTTCTTCGGCGTCGCCCCGGGCACCGGCGAGAAGACCAACCCGAACGCGATGAAGACCGTCGCCCGCGACTCGATCTTCACCAACTGCGCCAAGACCGACGACGGCGACGTCTGGTGGGAGGGGATGAGCAAGGAGCCGCCCGCGCGCCTGATCGACTGGCACGGGGAGGACTGGACGCCGGAGGCGGACAAACCGGCGGCGCATCCCAACGCGCGCTTCACCACGCCGGCCTCCGCATGTCCGTCCATAGCCGACGAGTGGGAGGACCCGGCCGGAGTGCCGATCGATGCCTTCCTCTTCGGCGGGCGCCGCTCCACCGTCGTCCCGCTGGTGCGCGAAGCGTTCAACTGGGAGCACGGCGTCTTCCTCGGCTCGATCATGTCCTCGGAGAAGACCGCGGCGGCGACCGGGACGGTCGGCGAGCTGCGCCACGACCCGATGGCGATGCTGCCCTTCTGCGGCTACCACATGGGCGACTACTTCGGCCACTGGCTGAAGATCGGCGCCAAAGAGGGCGCGAAGCTGCCGCGGATCTTCTACGTCAACTGGTTCCGCAAGGACGACGAGGGCAACTTCATCTGGCCCGGGTTCGGCGAGAACAGCCGCGTGCTGGAGTGGATCTTCCGCCGCTGTGCCGGAGACGCCGAGGCCCAGGAGACGCCGATCGGCCTCGTGCCGACGGTCGAGGACCTCAACACCGAGGGCCTCGAGATCTCCGCCGAGGAAGTCGCCGAGCTGCTCGCCGTCGATCCGGCCGAGTGGAAGGTCGAGCTGCCGGCGATCCAGCAGCACCTCGCCCGCTTCGGCGAGCACCTGCCCGGCGAGCTGCACGAGCAGCTCGTCGATCTCGAGCGGCGCCTGAGCTGAGCGCGATGTCGATCCGGATTGGCCTCGACCTAGTAGCCGTCGAGACGGTGGCCCAGACTCTGCGCGGCGAGCATCGCGAGCACTACCTGGAGCGGATCTACACGGCGCGTGAGGTCGAAGACTGCCGCGGGCAGTCCGGGCGAATCGAGCCGGATCGGCTTGCTGCCCGCTTCGCCGCTAAGGAGGCGACGATCAAGGCCCTTCCGGGGGCCGGCGAGGGGGTGCGCCTGACGGCGATCGAGGTGCGGACGGAGCCGAGCGGCCAGGTCTGGCTCGAGCTCACTGGGCGCGTCGCAGAACTCGCGGAGGAGGCCGGGATCTCCGAGCTCGCTCTCAGCCTCACCCACGAGGCTGGATTTGCGGCGGCCTCGGTTGTTAGCGTCTAGTGCCGTGTCAGGCAACGTTCGCCCTCTCTGCTTGCCCTCGCCGCGCCTGGCGGCGTCCTCGACCGCTCGACGTGGCGCTGCCACGCCTTCGGGTCTGCGTCCTTGCCAGCCACGACGATGCCTGCGCCAGAACCGGGCAAACGTCACCGGACACGGCACTAGCGCCTGATGTCGATCGGGAACTTTTCGCCAGGATCTAAGGCAGATGCCCACCGCTGCCGATCGAAGCTGATGTGAAGGAACAAATACGGCAAATCATCGGCGAGCACGGGGGGTTGTCTGTCTCAATAGATACCCTTGAGGACGGTGCCGACCTCTATCAGGCTGGGATGACCTCCCACGCCAGCGTCAACCTGATGATCGCTCTGGAGGACTCGTTCGACATCGAATTTCATGACTCGATGCTCAAGCGGAGCGTCTTCGAGAGTGTCGACTCAATCGCTGCTGCGCTGGCGGAGGTCCGGGGTGCAGCCGTATGAACGTCGAGGCGACCGTGGCGGACGAGGGTTTCCTTGACGGCATCCGGACGATCGCAGCGGATGTGGCGTCCGCGTACGCGGACGACGTCGATCGCAAGGCCCGCTTCCCGCGCGAGGCTGTCGACGCTCTGCGCAGGGCGGGTGCGCTGTCCGCGTACGTGCCGTCGGAGTTAGGCGGCGGCGGCGCCGGCTTCGAGTCGATCGCCGCCGCCTGCTTCGAGCTCGGTAGGGCTTGCGGTGCCACCGGCATGGTTTTCGCCATGCATCAGATCCAGGTCGCCTGCATCGCGCGGCATCTCGATGACTCGCCCTGGTTCGAGCAGTATCTGGGCGAGGTCGCCAGGGAGCAGCGGTTGATCGCCTCGATCACCTCCGAGGTCGGAACTGGCGGTGACATGGGCAAGTCGGTCGCCTCTCTTTCGGAGCCGAGCGAGGGTCAGGTCCGGTTCGAGAAGCAGGCGCCGACCGTCTCCTACGGGGGCCACGCGGACGCCTTTCTGACCACGGTGCGCCGGTCACCGGAGGCCGAGCCCGGAGACCAGGTTCTGGCGTTGAGCCGGGCCGAGCAGACGAAGCTCGAGCCACAGGGCACCTGGGACCCGCTCGGTATGCGGGGAACGTGCTCGCCGGGCTACGTCGCCACCGTGGAGCTCGGCGTCGAGCAGGTGCTCGCGACCCCCTTCTCGAGCATCGCCAGCGAGTCGATGACGCCGATCTCCCACATCCTCTGGTCGCACGTCTGGCTGGGCGTCGCCACCGACGCCTTCGATCGGGCGCGGGCCTTCGTCCGTGTCGCCGCCAAGCGCAAACCGGGTGAGCCGCTGCCATCGGCGGTACGGCTGTCTGAGCTGATGAGCGAGCTGTCGCTGCTGCGGGCGGAGGTCTCGCTCGGTCTACGCGAGTTCTGCGATCTTGCCGAGGACCGCGCGCGGCTTTCCGAGATGGCGACCATTCTGCGCTTCAACAATCTCAAGATCGCGTCCTCCGAACAGGCGCCGCGCGTCTGCCAGAGCGCCCTCGGTGTCTGCGGGATCGTCGGCTACAAGAACGACACTCCGTTCAGCGTTGGGCGTCACCTGCGCGACGCGATGTCGGCTTGCCTGATGATCGCCAACGAGAGGATCCACAAGACCGACGCGAGTCTGCTGCTGATCGCCAAGGAGGTCTGAGCTTGGCGGAATTTCGCCCGGGCACCCCGGAGCAGGAGGCGTTTCTACGTGAGCTGGTCGAGGCGAACCTGTTGCTGGAGAGCGGCAGCCCCGGCGTCTACGGGCGCGGCGCGGCGTTCGAGCGGGTGCGCGCCGCCGTCGACGGTCTGATCACCGGCGCGGCTTCGGGTGACGAACCGGAGCGGCTCGCCTTTCCGCCTCTGCTCCCGCGCGACCAGCTCGAGCGGATCGGCTATCTGAAGTCTTTTCCCCACCTGGCCGGGTCCGTCTTCTCCTTCGAGGGCGACGAGGAGCAGGCGGCCGAACAGGAGGCGAGGGCGTCCCGGCACGAGGACTGGGACGAGTTTCAGCGGATGACCGACCTCGTCCTCACTCCGGCGGCCTGCTACCCGGTCTACCCGCAGGTCGCGAGACGGGGGCCGTTGCCCCCGGGCGGCGTCACCATCGACGCTGGCGGCTCCTACGTCTTTCGGCGCGAGCCCTCCGGCGATCCGGCGCGACTCCAGATGTTCCACCAGCGGGAGATCGTGCGCGTCGCCGAGCCTGACGTCGTCGAAGCGTGGCGCGACGGCTGGCGCGATGGCGCCGTAGAGCTGCTGCGCTCGCTCGGGTTGGACGCGCGGGCCGACATCGCCAACGACCCGTTCTTCGGTCGCAGCGGTCGTCTGCTGGCGCGCAGCCAGCGCGCGCAGGAGCTCAAGTTCGAGGTCACGGTTCCGATCGCAGGCCCTGAGCCGACTGCGGTCGCCTCATTCAACTACCACCAGACCCATTTCACCGAGATCTACGGCATCGAGATCGAGGCTGGCGATCCGACTGCCCACACGGCCTGCCTGGGCTTTGGCTTGGAGCGGATCGTGCTCGGGCTGCTGCGCGAGCACGGCCTCGCGCCGGACGCCTGGCCGGACGCCGTTCGCAAGAAGCTGGAGTTGCAGTGAACGAGAGCGGGGGCACCGAGTTTGTGAGCCTGTTCGGGGTCGATCCGGATGCCTACGATCCGCACCCGCTCCACGCGCACGAGCGCGCCTACTCCGAAACCAACTGCTACACCGACATCCTGATCGAGTTCGTCCACGCCCGCGGCGACGAGCCGCTGGCGATGATGGCCTGCACCCTGGAGGTCGACTTCGAGGGTGACCAGTGGACCTTCTTCAAGCCGCGCCCCGAGGACGTGGAGCGCCTGTACGGGATCGACATACACGAGATG
Source organism: uncultured Solirubrobacterales bacterium (assembly GCA_963727465.1). GTDB lineage: Bacteria > Actinomycetota > Thermoleophilia > Solirubrobacterales > 70-9 > VRUE01. The sequence goes on from CAVSGL010000007.1 coordinate 15,096, forward strand.
CAGCCCTACCGCCCGCTGCCGGACCAGATCGCCGAGCAGATCGTGCGTGGGCGCACGCTGATCGTCGAGCTCGACTCCTGGTATCTGCCGGATACGTCGGCCACGAGCTATCGAAAGGAGCACGTGAAGAGTTCGATCATCGCAGAGTCGATCGACCGCGAAGGTGAGCGACTGCGTTACTTCCACGGTCGCGGTTTTCACGAACTCGGGGGAGAGGACTACCGCGGCGCCTTCCGGGTGGAGAGGGATTTCCCGGCTGACGTGCTTCCGCCTTATGCCGAGTTGGCGCGCCTCGACGCCGGCCCCCGCCTCGCGGGCGAAGAGCTGCGCGGAGCGAGTCTGGAGATGCTGCGGGCGGCGCTCGCGCGGCGCCCGCGCGACGATCCCTTCACCCGTTTCGGCGACCAGCTCGCACTCGATCTGCCGGCTCTGCTCGAGGGTGACGTGTCCGCGTATCACGACTATGCCTTCGCCACGGTCCGGATGGTCGGCTCGGCGTTCGAGGTCGGGGCCTCCTATGTCGAATGGCTGTTCGGTGAGGCCGACGGCGGCAGCGCCGCGGCGATGCGCAGCGTGGTCGAGAGCTGCAAGGCCCTGTCGTTCAAGCTGGCCCGCCGCCGGGAGTTTGATCCCGCACCGATGATCGAGTCGCTTGCGGCCTCCTGGACCGCCACGTTCGCGGGGTTGTACGGTGCGCTCGACTGAGCCGATCGCCACCGCTTGGCAGGCCGCTGCGTGCGCTCCCGATTCGCACACCGACCCAGGTGAGCTTGACGGCCTCGACTGGATTACGGCGGCCGTGCCCGGCACCGCAGCCGCGGCTCTGTCCGAGGCCGGCCGTTGGCGGCAGGGCGAACCGCTCGATCTCGACGCTGAGGACTGGTGGTTCCGCACGCGCTTCGACGCCGAGCCGGCTCGCGAGGGCGAGGAGGTCCAGCTGCAGCTCGACGGCGTCGCCACCGTCTGCGAAGCATTTCTCAACGGCCGGCTGGTGCTGGAGAGCGATTCGATGTTCGCCGCCCACGCGATCGATGTCGGTACTGCGCTGTGGGGCGCCGAGAATGAGCTGGCAATCCGCTGCCGCGCGCTAGGACCGCTGCTCGGAACCCGGCGTAAGCCGAGGGCGCGCTGGCGCACCAGGCTCGCCGATGGCAGGCTGCGCTTCTTCCGCACGATGCTGCTCGGCCGCGCGCCGGGTTTCGCTCCCGGTCCCGCCGCGGTCGGCCCGTGGCGGCCGGTGCGGCTCGAACGGCGCCGGTTGGTGGCGCTCGACGACGTTCGCCTGCGGGCGAGGGTTGGCGGCGAGGAGGGCAGGCTTTCCGCCAGGATCCGGCTGCGACCGCTGGGCTCGGAGGGGCCGAGGCGTGCGGCGCTTGAGCTTGAGGGACCCAGCGGAACGCTCAGAACTCCGCTCGAGCTGGAGCCTGAGGACGGAAGCGTGATCGCGCGGGGCGAACTCCGCGTTGCCTCGGTGGCCCGCTGGTGGCCGCACACTCACGGCGACCCCGCGTTGTACCGGGCGACCCTGCGGCTTGAGTGCACGGGATCGGTATTTGACGCAGACCTCGGCCGGGTCGGCTTCCGCGAGCTCGTGCCGGGGCCGAACGGCGATCGCGACGTCGAGTCCGCAGGGCTCGACCTCCACGTCAACGGCATCCGCGTATTTGCCCGCGGTGCGGTGTGGACGCCTGTCGACCCGGTCGGTATGGCGCCTGGCGAGGAACAGTTGCGGGCGACCTTGGAGCGAGTCCGGGACGCCGGCATGAACATGTTGCGAGTTCCGGGCACTAGCGCTTATGAGTGTCCGCTCTTCCACGACCTCTGTGACGAGCTCGGCATCCTCGTGTGGCAGGACTTCATGTTCGCCAACTTCGACTACCCAATTGCCGACGACGCTTTTCGGGTGACGGTCGAGGCCGAGGCGGCGGCCGTGCTCGACGGGATCGCCGCCCGGCCCAGCACCGCGGTCGTATGCGGCAACAGCGAGGTGGAGCAGCAGGCGGCGATGTTCGGCGCCGACCCCGCTCTCGGCCGCGGCGAGCTGTTCGGGGACATCCTGCCGCGCCTAGTCGCCGAGGCGGAGCTGGATGCCCCCTATGTGCCCTCGGCGCCGTGCGGTGGGGAGCGGCCCTTCGTCCCGGGTCGCGGCATCGCCAACTACTACGGCGTGGGCGGCTATCGGCGGCCGCTCGAGGACGCGCGCCTCGCTGGAGTCCGCTTCGCCGCCGAGTGTCTTGCCTTCGCCAACGTGCCGGATGAACCCGGGGTAGAGGCGGTGATGCCAGAGGCGTCGGCCGAGGTGACCGTCCATCATCCGCGCTGGAAGGCCGGAGTCCCTCGCGACCTGGGCGCTGGGTGGGATTTCGACGACGTTCGGGACCACTATCTGCAACGGTCGTTCGGCCTCGACCCGGGCGGGCTGCGTCGTTACGACCACCACCGTTACCTGGAGCTCTCGCGGGCCGTGTCGGGCGAGGTGATGGCGGCGGTATTCGGCGAGTGGCGCCGCACGGGGTCGCCATGCGGCGGCGGGCTCGTGCATTGGTGGAGGGATCTGACACCAGGCGCCGGCTGGGGGCTCGTCGACCATGCCGGCGAGCCGAAGTGCGTCTATCACCACTTGCGCCGGGCGCTCGCGCCCGTGGCAGTGTGGATGACCGACGAGGGTCTTGGTGGGGTCTCGGTGCATGTCGCCAACGACTCCGCGCGGGAGTTGCGTGCAAGTCTGCGTGTGGCGCTCTACACGGATCTGCAGCGAGCGGTGGGGGAGGCGAGCGCCGATCTCGTGCTGGCGGCACGCTCCAGCGCAACCTACGACCTCGAGACTATGCTCGGCCGCTTCGCCGATGTCTCTTGGGCCTACCGCTTTGGCCCCCCGGCCCAGGACGTGATCGTCGCCAGTCTGGAGGAGGGCGGAAACGGGGCGAAGCCGCTGTCCCAGTCGGTCCACTTCCCGGCCGACCGCCCGACGGCGGTGGAGACGCCGGAGCGGCTTGGCCTGAGCGCCCAGATTCAGGCGCTAGACCGCGGTGGGGCCGCGCTTGCGCTGAGTAGTGATCGCTTCGTCTACGGCGTCCGCCTGAGTGCTGCCGGCGCCGAGGCCGAGGACGACGCCTTCTCGTTGGAGCCCGGACGCGAGCGAGCCGTTAAGCTCAAATCGACTTCCGTCAGTCCGATCACATCGATCGCCGTCACGGCCATAAATATGCAAGGTCGCCTGACGACCACACTGCAGTGAGCGTTGTAGCTCCAGTGTCCTTAGATCCAGGTCCTCGTTTCCTCGAAACCCCACGTAGCACGCTCTACGGCGTGCTCGACCTGCCATCCCGCGGTGTCGGCGCTCACACCGCCGTGCTGATCTGCTCGCCTTGGGGCTGGGACGAGGTCGCCTCCTATCGCAGCCGTAAACGTTGGGCCGAACGGCTCGCGGGCGCCGGCCATCCGGTTCTGCGCTTCGACCTGCCGGCCACGGGCAACAGCAACGGAGACCCGCTCGACAGCGACCTGCCGGCCGTTTGGCTGGAGGCGATCGCCTCGGCTGCCGGGTGGCTGCATGAGGCGAGCACGGCACCGCGGGTGGCGGCGCTGGGTCTCGGCCTTGGGGGTTTGCTGGCGCGCGAGGCATGTGCCCGGGGCGCTCCGATCGAGGAGCTGATCTCCTGGGCTGCACCGGCGAGCGGCGCGGCGTTCGTGCGTGAGGCGAAGGCATTCTCGCGGATGCAGGCGTGGAACGGGGCGATCGGAGTCGACGACGGTGCGCTGCCCGAGGGGGCGCTCGAGGCGGGTGGTTTCGTGCTCAGCGCAGACACGATCGAGGCGCTGAAGGGGATGCAGGGCGAACGCCCGGAGGGGTCGCAGCTTGAGCGCGCGCTGCTTCTCGGCCGGGACGGAGTTGCGGTGGACAAAGGCGTGCAGCGGGAGCTGGAGGCCGCTGGCGTCGAGGTGAGCACAGGGGCTGGTGCGGGGTGGGGGGAGCTCGTGCTGCATCCCGAGCAAACGCAATTGTCCACGACGATCGCATCCGAGGTGGAGCACTGGCTGGCAGCGGCCACCCGGCTACCGGATGTAAACATGCCGATGGGCTCCGTTGCCGCCGAGCGGGCCGCCGAGTTTTCCGTGGGGGAGCCTCGCGTCCGCGAGTCAGTCTGGTCGCTGGCGCAGCCGTGGGGGGAGATCGTCGGCGTCACCTGCGAGCCCGCCGGACCTGCCGCAGGCGACACCTGCGCTGTCTTTCTCAACGCCGGCGCCGTCCGAAGCATCGGTCCGAATCGATTGTGGGTGGAGATGGCGCGACAGTTGGCAGCTGGGGGAATACGCTCACTGAGGGTCGACCTCGGAGGCATTGGCGAGAGCGACGGGGACGACACCGCCCTGAGGGAGGTCTCGGGCTTCTATGTACCGGCGTTCGACGCTCAGGTCGACGCAGTCATTGGCGAGCTGGAAGCCAGGCTCGGCGTCGAGCAGTTCGTCCTTGTCGGGCTCTGCGCCGGCGGGTTCTGGTCGTTTCGCGCCGCCCAGCGCGATCGCCGCGTGCGCAGCGCCCTGCTGCTCAATGCAGGGGCGCTCACCTGGCACGCCGACCTGCTGGCCGATCGCGAAGCCCGCAAAGTGACGAGGGCGATCGACCGTCGCTGGTGGGGGAAGCTGTTGCGCGGGGAGATCAGGCTGGAGCGGTTGCGGGTCCTTGCCGCAGCGCTCGTCGCAAAGGCGATGCGGGTTGTCCGCCGCAGGCTGACCGATGTCGATCCGACTTTGATCAGGCTCGAGACGGAGCTGAACCGGCTCGAGCGCGGGGTTGCCGTGACCATGGCGTTTTCCGAAGGGGAGCCCTTAGAGGCTGAACTGCGTGCCGAGGGCATCACCTCGAGCCTCGACAGGTGGCCCGGCGTGGCTCTGGTCGATCTCCCGGGCAGCGATCACACGCTGCGGCCGATCGCCGCTCAGCGCGCGGCCCGGGCGCTGCTCGAGCGCGAGATCGAGAGTCACGGCAGCCGGCAGAGATAGTCGAGCCAGGGGTCGCGGTCGCCGAACGGCAGATTGACGACGCGACCGTCGACGCCGTACATCGTTTCGACCTCGAATCCGGATTCGTGCAGCTGCTCGACTTGGTGCTCGGGCGCGATGTAGTGGTCGTCGATACGGAAGTCATGGCCGATGCCCGGCACGATCACCCAGCCCCGCTCGCGCGCCGCCGCAAGGTCGAGACGGCGGTTGATGCGGCGGATCTTGCGAGCGTAATGCACTCCCCTGAGGGCGGCGTAGAGCGCATAGAGACGTGAACCCTCGAAACGCGCCGAGCGCGGCAGTCGGGTGTCGAGCGGTAGTGCGCCTAACGAGTGGGTCGAGAAGAGCAGGATCGCGCCGGGTCGCATCACGCTGCGGAGCTCGGCGAAGATCTGCTGGCGGTCCTCGTGCCCGACGGCGTCGATTCCGTTGAAGCTGAAGAGCACGAGGTCGAAGCTTCCATCGATCCCCGAGAGGTCGCGGGCGTCGGCCAAGACCAGTTCCACCGCGGGGTCGGCTCCCAGAAGCGATTCTGCCCGGGCCAACATCCGCGGCGCCTGGTCCACCCCGACGTAGCGATGCACCAGGGCCGCGAAGGTGTACCCGGTTCGCCCGGCGCCGACCCCAAGGTCGAGCATGTCCATCGTATGAAGGTGCGGGCCGAGCAGCTTCAAAAGCTCACGCTCGGCGGGCTTGAGCGCGAGATCCAGGTAGTCGTCCGCTACTTCGTCGAATACTCGGAGGTTGGCGGCTGTCCGGCTCAAGCAGCTATTTTCCCCCTATCGTCTACATCCCGTAGGCCTCGGCCAGCTCCGGGTCCTTGGCGGCGAGCATTTCGGCCAGCTCGACCATCACCTTGCACTGCTTCCAGGTGGCGTCGTCCTGCATCTTGCCGTCGATCATGTGGACGCCGCGACCGTCGGGGATCGCCTCCAGCACCTTCTTCGCGAACCTGACCTCGTCCGGGGGCGGGCTGAAGACCTTCTTCGCGATCCCGATCTGCACCGGGTGCAGCGACCAGGCGCCGACGCAGCCGAGCAGGAAGGCGGCGCGGAACTGGGTCTCGCAGCCGGCCGTGTCCTTGATGTCGCCGAAGGGGCCGTAGAAGGGCAGGATCCCGGTCGAGGCGCAGGCGTCGACCATGCGCGCGATCGAGTAGTGCCAGGGGTCCTGCTGGGCGGTGATGCGCTCGCCCTCCTCGGGGTTCTCGGGATCGGCCGGGTCCTCCATCGAGCGGTAGCCGGGGTGGCCGCCGCCGACGCGGGTCGTCTTCATCCGCCGCGAGGCGGCGAGGTCGGCCGGGCCGAAGCTCATCCCCTGCATGCGCGGGCTGGCGGCGGCGATCTCCTCCAGGTTGACGACGCCCTGCGCGGTCTCGAGGATCGCGTGGATCAGGATCGGCCGCTCGAGCCCGGCCTTCGCCTCGAGCTGGGCGAGCAGGCGGTCGACGTAGTGGATGTCCCAGGCGCCCTCGACCTTGGGCACCATCACGACCTCGAGCTTGTCGCCGATCTCCGTCACCAGGGTGGTGAGGTCGTCGAGCACCCAGGGGCTCTCCAGCGAGTTGACCCGCGTCCACAGAGCGGTCTGACCGAAATCGGACTCCTTGGCCGCCTTGATCAGGCCGGCCCGGGCGGCCTCCTTGCGGTCGACCGGGATCGCGTCCTCGAGGTTGCCCAGCAGGATGTCGGTCTGCTTGGCGATGTCGGCCGCCTTGGCGACCATCTTCTCGTTCGAGAAGTCGAGGAAGTGGATCATCCGCGAGGGCTTGACCGGGATCTCGGCGAGCGGCTCGGGGGCGCCGATCGCGAGCGGGTGGAAGAAGTCTCTGGGGTTTCTCAAGCTGCTCCTCGGAGTTGGGGGCGGTCAGTTCGAAATCTATTCAAATGGCCGATAGGGCAACAGGCGACGTAAGCTATGAGCAGGATCCGGCGCGGATCATCTCCGCATTCGCAAATCGAAAGGACCCGCCGACATGGAACCGGCGAGCATCGAAATAGGCCCGCTTTCTTTTGACTACGCGGACTATGACGCCGAGCACGATGTGCTCTATCTGAGCGTCGGAGATCCCGGGGAGGGCATCGGTGAGGACACGCCGGAGGGCCACGTGATCCGCTATGCGCCGGGTACCGACAGAGTCGTCGGCCTGACGCTGATGAGTCCGCGCCGCATCTTGGAGCGCGACGGCAGCATCGCGGTCACCGTTCCCGAGACCGTGGAGAAGAGCGCGGCCGAACTCGGTCCGCTTGCGGCCGCCGCCTGACGCAGGGTTTCGGCGTCTGTCGCTGTAATGGGGCGTATGAGCAATGACATGCGCCGGGGCCCCAGGGTGGAAATCGTCGATCCCGAGCAGGATGCTCGCTGGGATCGGTTCGTGCGCGAGCATCCCGGCGGGACCGTGTATCACCTGTCTGCGTGGGCGACCATCCTGGCTCGTGCCTACCGCTTCGAACCGCGTTATCTAGCTCTGCCGCCCAAGGGCGGCCACTTCCGCGGCCTGATGCCGCTGGTCGTGAGGAAGACGCCGATGCGTGGCGGGACCGTGGCCTCGTTGCCTTGGATGAGGGCGGGCGGGCCGCTGGCCGCGGACGATGCAGCCGAGGAGATGCTCTTGGAAGCCGCGTGCGACCTCGCCGACGAACGCGCCTGGCGGCTGACCGTCGACTCCGCCGTCGGCGGGCTGGACAAGAGGACCCCGCGTCTCGTGCATGTCCCCTGCCTGCCGACCTGGATCGCCGACCTACCCGTCGAGGACGAACTCGTAAGCTGGTTCGCTGGACGGTCGAAGAACTTACGCAGGGGAGTGAAGCGCGCACGCGACCGGGGAGTGCGGGTGAGGATCTCGGACTCCGAGGCGGACCTGAAGGCTTTTTTCCGCATCTACCTGCGCACGATGAGGAAGCACCGGTCGCTTCCCCGGCCTTGGCGGCAGCTGAGCGCATCCCGGCGCCTGCTCGGGCGCGACGTCTTTCGCCTCTTCGTCGCGGAGGTTGACTGTCAGGTTGTCGCCGGCAGCGTCTTCCACGTCTTCGGCGAGACGATGGAGCTGCTCTACAATGCCAGCGACGAGCGGTTCCTGGACCGTCGACCCAATCACGCCCTCTACGCAGAGGCGATCGAGTGGGGCGCTCGCAACGGAATCGCGAAGCTCGACTACGGCGTCGCTCCCGCCGAGGGGTCGTTGGCCGAATTCAAGCGACAGTGGGGCGGGGTCGAGGTCGCCCGCCACTGCTACGAGTACGACCCGGGCGGGTCGACGGACGGCTCGGTGGGCAGCGAAGCGCGCATGATGGAGAACAGAGCGGATCTGATTGATCGGCTCTGGGGCAGGGCGCCCCTGCCGCTGACGCGGCTGGCGGGCATCGTTTCGTATCGTTATCTCTGAGCGCGTTGGCGTACGTGGGAAGGGTTTCCGTCGTCGCCGCCGTACATCCAGCTGATGGATCAACCCGCAAGCTCTGGCGCCACCGGCTGGACGCTGACGCCGGTCGGACGGCCGCCTCTGCTCGGCGAGCTGGTCGAGCGGATCGACGAGGCGCTGGCCACGGCGCGCGCCTCCGAGGCGGCGGTGATGACGGTCGGCGCGGCGGCGCTCGACGCGGCCGAGCAGGCCAAGCGGGCCGCGGAGCTGGCTGAGCGCGCGAGCCGCGCGATCACGGCGCCGGAAGGCGAGGCCGGGGCCGGATCTCCACAGGCGGCCGCGGATGCGGAGGAGTCGGAGATGGGCGACTTCAACGCTCGCGCCGATCAGCTGGCCGAGCGGCTCAGCCGCCTGCAGCGCCTGCCGCTCTCCGCGTAGCCGGGCCCGCCTCGGCTCCGCCGATATCCTTCGCCTCCCCAGCAACCGACCGGATCAGGAGCCATGGCCGTAGAGACCGCCGCTTACAGCGAGCAGACCGACATCCAGCGCGACATCACCGAGATGGTGCGCCAGTTCGTCGACGAGCAGATCATCCCCAACGCCGAGCACTACGACCACGAGGACTCCTTCCCGGAGCCGATCGTCGAGCAGATGAAGGAGCTCGGCCTGTTCGGGGTGACGATCCCCGAGGAGTACGGTGGCATGGGGCTCGACCTGACGACCTACGCGATGATCGTCGAAGAGCTCTCGCGCGGCTGGATCTCGATCTCCGGCGTCGTCAACACCCACTTCATCGGCTCCTACCTGCTGATGAAGTTCGGCACCGACGAGCAGAAGGAATACTTCCTGCCGAAGATGGCGACGGGCGAGATCCGCGCCGCCTTCTCGCTCTCCGAGCCCGAGGTCGGCTCCGACGTGCAGGGGATCAAGGCGACCGCGAAGAAGGGCGACGACGGCGCCTGGGAGCTCAACGGGCAGAAGATGTGGGTGACCAACGGGCTCGGCTCCGGCGTCGTCTTCGTGCTGATGAAGAGCGACCCGAAGGCCGACCCGCCCTACAGGGGGATGACCTGCTTCATCACCGAGAAGGAGCCCTGGAAGGAAACCAACGAGGGCGGCTTCGCGGGGCTCAACGTGCCGCCGAAGATCAAGAAGATGGGCTACAAGGGCGTCGAGTCGACCGAGCTCGTCTACGACGGCTACCGCTGCCCGCCCGAGCGCGTGCTCGGCGGCGAGGAGGACGGCGTCGGCCAGGGCTTCATCCAGATGATGGACGCGCTCGAGGTCGGCCGCGTCAACGTCGCCGCCCGCGGCGTCGGCATCGGCCAGCGGGCGCTCGAGCTGGCGCTGCGCTACAGCCAGGAACGCAAGACCTTCGGCAAGCCGATCTCCGCCCACCAGGCGATCCAGTTCAAGCTCGCCGACATGGCGACCAGGCTGGAGGCGGCGCGCCTGCTCACGCGCAAGGCGGCGCGGATGAAGGACGCCGGCGAGCGCTCCGACCTCGAGGCGGGGATGGCGAAGCTGCTCGCCTCCGAGACGGGCAAGTTCTGCGTCGAAGAAAGCTTCCGCATCCACGGCGGCTACGGCTACTCGAAGGAGTACGAGATCGAGCGTCTCTACCGCGACGCGCCGCTGCTGCTGATCGGCGAGGGCACCTCGGAGATCCAGCGCATGGTGATCGGCAAAAAGCTGCTCCAGAGGCACAAGATCTAGCCGCATGGCCTCGACCGCGGACCTGATCAAGACCGCCGTCGAGCGGTTCCAGGCCGAAGTCCCTGCGCTTCAGAAGCTCAAGCTGGTCTTTGGCCTGGAGCTGAAGGGCCGCGGCGACATCCAGCTCTACCGGGTCGAGCTGCCCGGGCCGGCGATCAGGAAGGACCTGGCCCAGGACGAGCGCGTGCTCGTTCAGATCGACCGCGCCGAGTTCAACCAGCTGGCCGAGAAAGGCACGCTGAGGAGCTATCGGCGAGCCTGGGAGACCGGCCACATCAAGGCCAGCGGCGACTCCAACGTACTCAAGCTCGTCGCCCAGGTTGTCGAACGGCAGGAGCAGCGGTCGCGGCTTCGGAAGGCTCACTGAGTGGACCTGGCGGTCGATTGGGTCCTCGACGAGCGGGGGTTTGAAGATCTGGCGTCGGAATGGAGCGATCTGGCGCCGGACGACGAGCGCCCGTTCGATCTCCACTGTTGGTATCGGGCCTGGTGGCACGCCTTCGGCCGCGATCGCGACCTGGCCGTCTGCGTGGCGCGACGCGACGGGCTGCTCAGCGCCGTGCTGCCGCTGGTCCGTGAGGGCGGTGGGGCGGCAGCGCTGGCGAACGCCCACACCCCGGTCTTTCGCCCTCTGGCCAAAGACCCGGAGGCGCTGAACGTCGTCCTCGGCGAGGCGCTGCGCGCCGACTCGTCCGTCGAGCTGCCGCATCTCCCCGCTGCCGACCCCTCGGTCGCGGCTCTGCGCCGGCAGGCGCCGGAGGCCCGCATGCGGCTGTACGCCGAAGCCGGGCCGGTGTCCCCCATTGTCGATACGAGCGGCGATTTCCAGGCCTGGCGCACGGAGAGCAAGCGACGCTGGGGTGCGCCTCTGGAGCGATTCCGGCGCAAGATGGCCCGCGATCACGACGCCGTGCTCTCCATCATCGAGCCCGCCAGCGAACTGGAGGCCGAGCTCAGCGACGGTTTCAACGTCGAGGCGAGCGGCTGGAAGGGGACGGAGGGCACCGCCATCCTCTCCGCCCCGGAGACCGAGGCCTTCTATCGCGAGATCGCACGTTCGTTCGCCGATCGCGACGAGCTGCGGTTGAGCCGCGTCGTGCTCGACGGCGAGACGGCGGCGTTCGATCTCTGCATCCTGCACCGAGGCCGTCTGTACCTCCTCAAGACCGGGTTCGACGAGCGGTTTCGCCGTCTCGCGCCGGGCTTGGTGATGCGGCTCTCGATCATCGAACGCTGTTTTGAGCTGGGGCTGGACGCCCATGAGCTGCTGGGCGACGACAGCGCCTGGAAGCGCAAGTTCGCGACCGGCGAGCGCGTCCACCTGAACGCGCGCACCTATTCGCGAGGACCGCTCGGCAGCGCGCGCTACGCCTATCGGGCGCGCGTCCGACCGACGCTGCGGATGGCCTATCGGCGTGTGCGGCCACGCACTCGCTGAGTGGCGCAATCCGGTTAGCATCCAGCGCCGCAAACCGACAGGAGACGACACTGAACATGAGCGACGAGAGATACGAGTTGACCACCGACCAGGCCGAGCGCGAGGCGTCCGGCGCGCACAGCTACGGCCGCTACCTCGAGGAGTTCGAGGTCGGCGCCGTCTACAAGCACTGGCCGGCGAAGACCGTGACCGAGGCCGACGACCATCTCTTCTGCCTGATCACGATGAACCACCACCCGCTGCATATCAACGACGTCTACGCGGCCGGCTCGCAGCAGGGCCGCAACGTCGTCGTCGGTCCGCTTGTCTACTCGCTGGCACTCGGTATGTCTGTTTCCGACATCTCGGGCAAGGCGATCGCCAACCTCGCCACCGAGGAGCTCAGCCACCCTAACCCGGTCTTCCACGGGGACACGCTGTTCTGTGAGACCGAGGTCTTGGACGTGAAGCCGTCGCGCTCGAAGCCTGACCGGGGCATTGTCAAGGTCCACACGAGGGTGCTCAACCAGGACGGGAGGCTCGTCGCGGAGTTCAAGCGGCTGGTGCTTGTCCCGAGCCGCGAGGTCAGGGAAGCCGCGAGCTAGCCGAGCTTCCCTGCGCGCCGCCGTCGGCGACGGTTTCGTAGAGGTGGATCTTGACGCCGGCATTCTTCCTGCTGTGCTGCGAGCGCTGCCATTCGCGTACGAGCTCGAAGCGGCCGGTGGCGAGGACGGTATCGTGCTCGATCGGGTTGCGGTAGACAATCCGCATCCGGCGGGGGCTCTGGTCGAGTGAGGCGACGATCCCATTTATGACCCTTGAGAAGATCTCACCGGTGAAGGGGTTGTTGAAGAAGACGATGCTGGCGTCGTCCGGCAGCCGGTAGCTCAGCGCGTCCGAGGTGATCAACTCGACGTCCTGGCATTTGAGCTGGGGTTCCATACGCTCAACGTTTTTGCGGGCGACCTCGGTGAGCTCCTTCGAGAGCTCGACGCCGATGACGCGTCTGCAGTCGTGTTGGGCTGCGCGGATGACCACCCGACCCATCCCCGAGCCGATGTCGACGAAAACGTCCTCCGGGGTGATCTCGCCCGGCTTGAGCACCCGCGAGAGCACCCGCCATTCGGCCGGCTCGTAGTGCCAGCGGTCCTGCTCGGCCAGCCCGAGGCTCTCCAGCTCGACCCTCTCGGCGGTCTGGATGCCGAAGCGGCGTTCGTAGAGCAGCCGGGTCATCGAGGAGCGAAGCGCGGTGGGCAGCTGTCGTAGTCGCATGGCCGGAACCGTAATCAACCGGCCCCATGAGCGGCCCGCGTGGGGCGTTACTGAATGAAACGGGTCGCGCTGTGCCGCAGCCACGGCGCCTTGATCGCGGTCGCGCCCAGCCGCACCGCGGCGGAGGCGCCCCCGCCATCACCTAGCGCGATCGTCTCGAGGCCGGAATCGGCGGTCGCGAAGCGTGCCTTGTAGGGCTCGTCGCCGCGAAGGAACGCGTAGCGGTCGAGGCCATCGTCGAAGGCGGCGCGGAGGGTCCGCGCGAGCATCAGGAAGCCGATCGAGAAGCGGTCGAAGCGCGGGTCGCGGCCGGATTGGTAATAGGCTTCGACCCCGGCGAAGCGGAAGCCGTACCACGAGGCCGCGGGGTCGCCGTCGATGTCCATCGTCCACAGCCGCAGCCTGCCGAGCCGTAACAGCGTGCCCGCAAGCTCGCGATGGAACTCTGTCTCCGCCTGGCCAAAAGCCCCGCGGTCGCCCCAGCGCAGGCTGTGTAGCCGGAACAGCGTGTCGAGGTCGTCCGACAGGGTCGACTCGCTCTCGCAGAGGCGGAAGCGGACCGTGTGGTCGCGTTCGAGCTTGCGTGTGTTGCGCCGCAGCTTTTCGCGCAGGTTGCGGCTACAGGTGCGTAGGTAGCCGTCCCAGTCGAGGTTGTCAGTGTCAAGCGTCGGATTGGCCTCGTGCAGCAGGCGCCGACCGCCGAGGACCTGCGCGTTGCTGCCGGGCAGGCGCTCGGCGAGGAGAATCCGCGGCCCGCGAGCCTCGGACAGAGCCCGTCGCAGCGCGGCCATGGCTTGCGGCGCATCATCCGGGGCGCACACCGGGCCGAGCACATCGCCGGGTCCGTGGCCGAGCAGGCGCAGCAGCTTCAATGGGCCGTGTCGCGATACGTACAGCGGCAGGATCGCGATCGGGGTGCCGTCGCGGATGCATTCGACGAAAGCCGGTTCCGCCTCCGCCCCGAAGTGCCGCCACCAGACCTCGGCCCACTCGAACGACGCGAAGATGTTCCGCGAGCGCTCCGCCAGCGTGCTCCACAGCTGGCGCCGGCTCTCGAGATCGGAGAAGGGGACGAACTCGAGACCTTCGGACGGCTCAGGCCGGTCCGTGCTGGGCTGTCCCTGCGACGCCATCTGCCTCCACTATTAGACGTATCTTGGTGACATCGGCTCCCGGCCGGCTGCGTCCGCTCAGGGTCAGGAACCTCCGGGGCATCTTGACGCCGTAGCCGGGAGAGTACCAAGCGTTGCGCGTGCCGAATTCGACCTCGTGGGCCTCGATCACGAGCCGCAACGACCCGGCGAATTCGGTGATCGCATGGTCGGCGCCGATCTCGACGTCACGGCAGTCGCCGAGTGGGAACGCCCAGCTGAGCTGGTGCTCGGCGTCGCTATGGACCGTGTCGACGATGAGCAGCTCCCGCCTGGCCGTATCCATCTCCAGCCGGCGTTCGTGCAGGGCGGGAGAGGGCAGCGTCTCGAACCCGTGATGGCGGCCGACGAAGCATGGGCGCGCGGGATCCCCGTCCCAGTGGATGGCCTCGGCCCGGCTGCGGTCGCCCAGCGGGAAGCGCGGCCATTCCGGCAGCTCGTTCTGCTCCGCGCCGTCGACCTGAAGCGTGGCATGGAATGAGGTGGAGCGGAAGGCGGCCCGCAAAGTCGGGTCGGCGTTGTAGGTGTAGGTCCCGGGGTCCTCGACCAAGGGGGTGGACCCATAGGAGAGCTCGAACGAGAGCTGGTCGTTGTGGGCATGCCCGCCCAGACCCTCAAGCCCGGTGTCACCGCAGCGGACCAGGACCCGCACGTCGTTGCCCGCGAGCAGGAAATAGCCGCCTGCGGGGAAGTCCTTAGGGCCGGCCGGAGGTTGGGCCGGACTGCCGGCCTGCTCGAAGAGATGGAGGTGGTTGCGCGTGTCGGGTCGCCCGTAGTCGGCCAGCGGCAGGAAGCGCCCGTCGTCGTTGTCGCCGATCTGGGGCGCGGTGCCGTCGGGCCTGACGTAGGCGGCGGTGAAGTCGAGCATCTTCGTCAGCTTCGCCCGGCAGCGGTCGGGAACAGAACCGGGGCGGAGGTGGTCGGCTGCCTGGGTTGCGCAGACGAACATCTCGCAGACGAGCCGGTGGTAGTAGGTGGAAGCCTCGTGGTTGCAGCCGTCCGGTCTGACCTCCGCTTCCATCTCGCCGACCAGCTCGGGGACGCAGAAGTCCACCCACTGGGCGCCCTCGGGACCGGGGAACGCGGCCGCGATGATCAGCAGTCCGGCGATGTTCGACAGGTAGTGGTTTGCGTGGACCCGGTCTTCAAGGTGCGAGTAGATGAAGCGCCCGTGCAGGAAGAGGCTCTCGATTGCGGCGCGGAACCAGGTCTCCTCGGCGGCCTCGGCGGCGCAGATCGCCAGCGTCGCCAGCCAGTTGACGGCGCGGATCGCGACATCCATCGTGCAGGCCCAGTTGACGCCCATCTCGACCGGGTTCGCGACGATCCAGCTGTCGAGCTGGGCGCCGATCTCCCGCAGGTAGGCACGGTCGCCGGAGAGGCGAAATGCCGCGGCGAGTAGGGGGAGGTGCTGGAAGCGGGACAGCTCCCACGGCACCTTGATGTCGGAGTCGTCGAAATACGCATCCCTTAGCAGGCTGGGATGGGAAAGCGGCCACCTGCGGCCCGACTTGAAGTCGCGGCTCCAGTCGATCTCTGGACCGAGCGCCACCTTGCCCGAGCCGAGCAGGTCGAACCGGTGAGCGACGATGTCATTCGCAAGTCTCAGCAGGACCTCCGATCGCTCCCTCCCGAGGCCGTCCAGGGAGCGCTCGAAGGCCGCGACGGTCGGCATCGCGCCCAGCGCTCGCACCCGCAGGCCGACCGCGGTGTCATCGGGCCCGAGCGCCTCGCTCAGTTGTGCCGGGTCGGCTCGAACGGGGCGGCGGGCGAGCCACCAACCACGGGCCGTTCCGGTGGCTCGCAGCCTGGTCCGCCGCAGTGCCGCCGCCGCCGCCGCGCGCAGCCCGACTTCGCGTAGGCGCGCGACAGTGCGGCCCGTCGCTGCTCTGGCCGGTGCCCCGGAGGGCATGCCAGGTGGGTCCGCCGGCCCGGGGGAGGAGGGGTCGATGCGGCTGCGGCCGGGAGGTCGCGCGGCGCACCAGGTGACGGCGACGACCTGCAGGACGCCGACGGCACTGGCAACCGCGGCGACGGCGATCACGCCGAAGAGCGGCGCCGCGACCGCGGCGATCGCGACGTTGACCAGAACGGCCGCCGCGTTGATCCAGGCGAGCAGGGTGTAGCGCTCCTGCGCGATCAGCAGGTTGGAGCTGGGTAGGGTCACGACCTGGGCGAAGACGACGATCAAGAGGATCTGGAAGATCGGCACCGCTTCGTCGTAGCGACCGCCGTTGAGGAAGGGGATCACCCAAATCGCGGCGATCGCGGCGGCGCCGAGGATCACCAGGGCCGGCCCGGCCGTGCTCTTCAGCCAGCGCGTGACCAGGCCGACCTGAGCGCTCTCAGAGTCGATCATGTCGCCCTGTGCGGTGCGGACGCGGAGTACCGCGACCAGGGCCGGCAGCGGTCCGATGACGATGGCGACATAGCGCAACGCCGCTCCGTAGGCGGCGACCGCGGCGTCGCTGAGCAGCGCCGCGACGAGGAAGATGTCGAGATACGCCCAGCCGGCGGAGACCAGCGAGTAGAGGGTGAGCGAAGCGGACTCACGGTCGAAGCCGAACCGGCTCTCGTGCTCGTGGACCTGGCTGCGGGTCGAGATCGCCAGCGGCAGTGCGACGACGAGGCCGACGCAGTCGACCCCGATCGCGAAGAGCAGACCCACGCCCGTGCCCGAGGTCAGCCAGCCGGCGACCGCGATCAACGCGATGACGAGGATGACCAGGCTGCGCGCGACCGCGATCAGGCCGGCTCTGGTGAAGGCGAGCTGGGCCTGGTAGTGAAAGATCGCGAGTTCAACGCTCGCGTGTCCGATCGTATATGCGGTCGCGAGCGCGACGAAGATGAGGCGCTGTTCCGTGCCGTCACCAAGGCCGAGCACGGTCGCCGTCGCCAGGCCGATCAGGGCACTGGCGAGGACGAGGACGGTCCCGCCCCGGAGCGTCGTGTGGAAGGCGGTGGGCTCGTCGAAGCCACGCGAGACCCGCTCGGCCTCGTTGCGGGTGTAGCGCAACCGCAGCCCCCCGGTCGCGGCGCTGCCGAGGAACTGCCCGATCGTCAGGAAGAAGACGACGAAGGCGAAGCTTTCGACCGATAGCGCCCGCAGCAGCAGGATCGTCGTCAGCGCGCTCAGGCCCCGCGCCAGGACGTCGAAGGCAAAGGTGGAAAGGAATCCCTTTCGGAATCTGGAGAGCCGCTGGAACAGTCCGCCGGCTCCGCGTCAGGCTTCCCGGCCGGCGAGCTGGCATGAACAAGCAGGAATCATGCGACCGCAGAGCGTAGATGACCTGGCGGCGCATTTCGCCCGTAGAGGCATCGCCTAGGCTTGCAGGCAGGAGATGGACGAGCGGACAGATCGCAACCCCTTGCGACGCCCCCCCCGGGGCCGCGTCGTCGTCGTATCGGGCTTCGGTCGCGATCCGATGACGCCGCGCGGACAGCGCACCCGCCGCTTGGTCGAGTGCCTCGAGCGCAGCCTCCAGGTCGAACTGGTCGCGCTGCCGGCGGCGACATTCGCCGGGGGTGCGACTCCCGCCCGCGGCAGGCCGCTTTGGCGGCGAGCGCTTGGCGGTGTCATGCACTCGTTCTTCCTCGATCGCTGGGAAGTCTGGTCGCTCCGGCGTTTCGCCGGCTGGCGCCCCGAAGCCGACGCGGCACTCTTGATCGCGACGCCGTGGTCGCCTGTGGCCAGGGCGGCGCGCGTGTTGCGGCGGCGCGGCATCCCGTATGTGGTCGATGTCGGCGACACCTGGGCGCTGACGACGCAGTTCGGGATGCGGCCCACGCCGGCGCGGTTTCGATCGCGCCGGGCCGAGCGCGACATCTGGGGCGGCGCGGTCGGTGCAGTCGTCACCACCAGGCAGCAACGCGACGCGCTACGGCAGCTCTTCCCGGAGCTCCCAATCGCGGTACGCCCGAACGGCTTCGATCCGGTCAAGCGCCCGCCGCCCACCGCGCGCTCTACGCGAGAGCGCGATGTCCTCCACCTGGCGCACTTCGGACAGCTGCTCGCCGCTCGGCTCGACATCGCGCCGTTTCTCCGAGGGCTTGCCGACAACGGCGACTGGCGCTTGATCCGCTTCGCGCAGTTCGGCGACGACCACGAGGGCATGCTCGCGCAGGTCCCAGATGGCGTGGAGGTCGACTGGAACGCGGCGCGCCCGTGGCCGGAGATAGTCGCTCGCGCCGGTAAGTTCGATGCCGTGGTGGTGCTCGGTAACCGCGTCGGCGACCTCTTGCCGAGCAAGGCGATCCAGTACCTGACGCTCCCCGTGCCCCGCATCGCGGTCACCGACTGCGCGCGGGACGACGCGCTGGCCGATTTCGCCGCCGCCCACTCCGGCTGGCTGGCGACGTCCCCCACCGGCCCTGAGGTCGCTCCGAAGGTTCGCGACCACGTGCGGCGCAGCTGGTCTCCGGAGGAGCTGGAGCCACCCGCCTCCGAGGCCTGGCCGGTGGTAGTCGGGCAGGTCTGCGACTTCTTTGCTCGCTGTATCGCAGGCACCGAGGCGACGGCGGTGGCGGTGGACGAGCATTGTCTCGATCTTAGGGGGGGCCAGCCGGAATGAGCAGCGTGGAAGGGCAGCTCGACGGCTCGTCTGGCCCCGGATTGGCGACGGGCCCCCGCCTCGGCTCCCGCATCGCATCCCAGCCGACGTTGTACGCCGCCGCGGCGGTTTTCGCAGCCGCGGCGGGCGCGCTGGTGGTCAGGTCGCCGGCCGCCGCGGTGGCCGCGGTGGCCGCGGTGGCGGTCGGGGCCGTGGCCTCGCGGCTCAGCCGTCTCTGGGTCGCCCAGCTCCTCCTCGCTGCGCTGCCGTGGCTTGTGATCTTCGACGGCCTCACTCCACACCTGCTGAGGACCTTCGTCACCGCTGCGGCCGCTGTCGCCCTGCTGGCTGTCGCCCTGCCCCTGCGCTACTCGCGGGCGCTCGGCCCGGTGGCAGCGGTCGCCTTTATCGGCGTGGTTGTGGCGAACGGCGTCTTCGCGACCGCCTCCGAACAGTACATCCAGGTCGCCAAGTACCTAATCTTCCCGGCCGTGTCGCTCGCGGTGTTGAGCGAGCGAGGCCAGGAACAGCTGCCGCGCGCGCGCAATTTCATCCTGATGAGCTGCCTGGCTGCGATGGTGGTGCATCTCGGCATCGTCACCGTCGGCCTCGGGCAGGCCGGCACGAAGTACGATATCGGCGAGAAGCTCGGCTTCGGTCGCGACATCGTCCACGAGATGGGCCTGACCTTCGTCATCATCGCCGCCGCGGGCCTGATCTCCACCAAGCGGATCCCGGTGCAGGTGGCGTTCTTCGCCCTGGGCGCGGTCCCAGCCCTGCTGACCGGCGTGCGGTCGGCGCTTCTGGCCCTGCTCGTCGTCGTTGTGCTCTACCTGATCCGAACCCGCTTCAACCGCCGTGCGCTGGCCGTCATTGCGCTCATGTTGGTGGTCGCGATGGCAAGCGGCGGCGCCAAGGTCGTCGAAAATCGCTTCAACGCGAGTTCGCCCGACCAGACGGCGCTAGCGTCGGGCGGTTTCGGGCTCTCGCAGCGGGGTGAAATATGGACCGTCGCGCTCGACGCCTGGTCCGCCGGTGGGCCGCCGCACTGGTTCTTCGGCTTGGGCCCCGGATCGGTCGAATACGCCGAGATACACGAGCTCGGCAAGCCGCTCTTCGGGCACTCTGACCTGATCGAGATCGGCGTGCAACTGGGCCTCGTCGGGTTTGCGATCTGGTCGCTGCTCTGGTTCGCCTTACTGCGCTCCCCCCTGGAGAACATCGTGCTCGCGCCGATCATCGTCTATGCGTTCGTGAACGGCTCCGCCGAGTACGTGGCACCGCTCACGCTCGGATTGGCGTTCGCGGCCGCCTGCCGTCCGCCCCCCGAACCAGCGTGCTGACGCTCAGGTCCGACGCCGATTGCGAGTCGGCTTGGCCGCGCCGTCGGGCCTGGCTGTCGCCGAGTCCGGCAACGGCTTGGGAAACGAATCGATCGCGACCGGCATGCGGTAGTAGCTGTTGTCCTTGCGAGGAGCGGCGCCGTTGACAACCATGCCGATCAGGGCCGCACCGGTATTCGTCAGCTGTTCCTGTAGGTGTTGCGCCGCGTCGTACGGCGTGCTGCGCAGGCGAACGACGACGAGCGTACCGTCCACCTGCCTCACGAGCGGGACGGCGTCAGCGACGACGGCGACCGGCGGCGTGTCGATGATGATCCGGTCGTAGGTGTCATCGGCCCACTCGAGGAGCTGTCTCATCCGCTCGGAATCGATCAGCTCCGCGGGGTTGGGGGGGATTGGCCCGGCGATCATCGTGTCTACCCCGTCGATGGTCTGGGTCGCCTCCGCGGGCTCCATCATCCCGGCCAGGACGAGGCTGAGACTGCGGTCCGGATCTGCGCCGAGCTGGGGCGCCAGGGTTGGCCGGCGCAGGTCCGCCTCTAGCAGGAGGACGCTCTTCTGCGCGTGCGCCTCCGCCCGAGCGAGGCTCAGCGAGACCGTGGTCTTGCCGTCCTGGGGGGCGGGCGAGGTGACCGCGATCGACTTGGTCGACCGGTCGACGTTGAAGTACTGAAGATTGGCCCTCAGCATGCGGAAGGTCTCCGCCTCCTCGGGACCCGGGCGCACTTTGCTGCGAGGGTTCCAGCGATGGGCGCGCTGGCGCTCGGGCACGGTCGCCAGCACCGGGAGGTCGAAGACAGCCTCCGCGTCGTCGAGATCCTTTAGGCGACGGTCGAACTGCTCGCGCAGCAGCGCCAGGCTGATGCCGAGCAGGACGCCGAGCAGGATGCCGAGGGCGACGTTCCGGGTGGTCTTCGGGCTCGAGGGCGAGCTCGGGGGCAGCGCCGGCTGGGCGATTTGCACGTGGTTGGCCCGGGCGGACCCGTTGGCGGTATCCGCGCGGAAGGCGATGAACTGTCGCGCGTACACGTTGGCCAGGCGCGCGGCGAAGGCGGGGCTCGGATCGGTCGCCGAGATGTCGATCAGGTCCGACTCCCCGACCGGGTTTGCGGTCACCTTTTCATCGACTTCCGCGGGCGTCAGGCCAGCGGCTGGCAGGGCGCTCACAGTCCGCAGGATCACCTGCTCGGAGGTTGCCAGCGCGAGGTTCGTGGCGGCGGCGCGGCCCGGTTCGATCTGGGGGGCGTTCTCGCTGAACAGGAGCGACGCCGATGCCGTGTATTCGGTGGTCTGCGAGCGGGAGTAGGCCAGCGCCGCGAGCGGCAGGACGAGGAAGCAGATCAGAAGCAGGACGATGTTGCGCCGAGCGATCAAGAGCGTGCGCTCGAACGGCGTCCGGTAGCCGCGGGTTCGCGATGATGCGGAGGTATTCACTGAAGAGCTGAACAATTGTCCGAGGCGCCGACGAGTTGAGCCGTTGCGGTGCGGGTACTGCCCGGCCCGAGGCATGGAGCTCGGCGGCTCGAAGCTTGCTTGAGAGCGCATGATAGCGAGATCATCGGCAGGTTCCCCGGAATTCTTCACCCCTGCCGGCGGACGGCCGGACGGATCGCGGGTTCGCGATCCTCGATGAACGTCTGGTGCCAATAGGCCAGCTCGAGCAGGCAGTAGAGGATCCGCTTGTGATCCGCACGCCCGCGCCGGTGCTGGTCGCTGAGGTTGCGCACCTCGCGCGGATCGATCAGCTCGGCCAGTGGCGAGCCGTCGCTGTAGAGGCGATCGAGCTCGGTGCCCAGGGACGTCCGCAGCCAGTCGTCGTAGGGCGTCGCGAACGGGTGCTTGCGGCGTGCGAGGGCGGCGTCGGGCACGAGGCCGGTGAGCGCCTTGCGGTACAGCCACTTGCGGTTCAGGCGACGCAGGCGGAGACGCGCCGGGATGCGCTCGACGAAGCGCATAAGCTCGATGTCGAGAAAGGGGACCCGTTGCTCGAGGCTCGCCGCCATCGAGGTCTTGTCGCCGTAGAGAAGCAGGCTGTCGGGGAGGAACATGTGGGTATCCAGATACAGCGCCTGGGTAAGCGGGTCGGAACGCTCTTCGACGTCAGCGAGCACGGCTCCGGCCAGCGCCCGTCGCTCGTCGATGGCCTCGGAGGCGGGCCCGCGCGTGAGCCGCGCTCGCATTCCGCGGTCAGCGATTTCGAAGATACCGAGGAGCCGGTCGAGCCCGGGGTCGGCGGCGGTCAGCCTCATCGCCCGCTTAAGCCGCTCGTTGCGTGGCATGGCTTCCGCCAGGGCGATCCCTGGACGCGACAGGAACGAGGGAAAGGCATCGGCGACGCCGAGCGCTGCTGCTGCCTGGTGGCGCTCGTAGCCGCCCAGGGGCTCATCGGCGCCCTGGCCCGAGAGCACGACCTTGACGGAGCGGGCGGCGAAGCGGCTGAGCTGGAAGGCGGCTGGAGCCGACGCCGAACCGATCGGCTCCTCTAGGCGGCGGACGCACGCTTCCATCTCGCTCGGGAAGTCGAGTTCGACCATCTTGGTCGCCGCGTGATCGGTCCCGATCGCGGCCGCAGTGTCCGCCGCCGCCGCGCGCTCGTCGAGCTCGCCGCCGTGCCCCGGGAACCCGATCGTGAAGGTGAGCGGAGGCGCACCCGTGGTCCGGCGCATCGCCGCGGCGATAGCCGCTGAATCTACCCCGCCGCTGAGGAAAGCTCCGTAGGGTACGTCGGACATCATCTGGCGCTCGACCGCGGCGACGAAGCGATCCGAGAACTCGTCGGCCAGGTCGGCGGCACCGCGGCTGGTCAGCGGCTCGTCGGGGGGCGCGCGGTAGGAACCGACCGCGGGCCGGCCGTTACGGATCATCAGCGTCGAGGCGGCCGCCAACTTGGAGACGCCCCGGAACAGCGTGCGAGGGGCGGGGGTGAAGCGCCACGCCAGGTAGTGCTCGAGCGCGATTCGATCCACCTCCGGCTGCACGAGGTCGGCGGCGATCAGGGCGCCGACCTCGGAGGCAAGGGCGACCTGGCCCTTTGCCTCCGTCCAGTAGAGCGGCTTCACGCCGAACGGGTCGCGCGCGGCGAAGAGCTGCTCGCGTCGGGAGTCCCAAAGCGCGAAGGCGAAGATCCCGTTGAGGCGGGACACGCATTCCTCCCCCCACTCCTCGTAGGCGTGGACGATCGCCTCGCAGTCCGACCCGGTGGCGAAGCGGTGCCCTGCGGCTTCGAGCTGACCGCGCAGGTCCAGGTGGTTGTAGATCTCGCCGTTGGCGATCAGGGTGCAGGCGCCGTCCTCTGAGGTCAGCGGCTGATCGCCGCCCGGGACGTCGATGATCGCGAGCCGGGTATGCACGAGCGTGGCGGGGCCGACGTGCGTGATCGAGTGCCCGTCCGGCCCTCGATGCTTGAGGCTGTCGGCCATCGCCTCGCCAGCTCGGTCGGAGATCGGCCCCCGGCCGAGGATTGCGGCAATTCCGCACACGGTGGCGTACTCTAGCCGCGCCCTTGGACGAAGGCCGCAATACCGACGCCTCTTCGGCACCGCGCGGAGGGCCCGCCGCCGGGCTGCGACCCGCACGGCGCATCTCGGTGGCCCAGCTCGGACCCGACCCTGACAGCCCCGGCGGTATGCCTGCCGTCGTCGCCGCGTTGGTCCGCTCTCCGCTGGCCGAGCGTTATGACATCACGGTCATACCCACCTACCGCGATGCGCGGCCGGGGCGTCGGGCGCTGCTCTTCGCGCGGGCATTGCTGACCCTGGCGGTCTGGTGCGCCCGCCCCGGTCGGCGAATCGTCCACGTCCACATGGCGGCGCGGGGGAGCATGTACAGGAAGGCGATCGTCGTCCTTGCCGCGAAGGCGATGCGACGCCCAGTGGTGCTGCAGGTCCATGCGGGCCCCGGCGACCTCGACACGTTCCTCGCCACCCTCGGACCCATGCGGCGAGCGACGATCAGGCGCTCGTTCGCGGCCGCGGATCGGGTCGTCAGCGTCTCGGTAAGCGGCGCCCAGGCGCTGGGGCCGGTTGTCCCCGAGGGGGTCGAGATCGCCGTCATTCCGAATGCTCCGCCCTCTGTCGTTGATAGGTCGCCGCTCCGTGCCGGGGTCCGGACAACCATCTCCTACCTCGGCGGATTCGCCGATCCGGCAAAGGGCGGCGCCACGCTTGTCGAGGCCCTTCCCCGCCTGCTCAAGAGGAAAGGATTGGAAATCGTGCTCGCCGGGCCGGGGGAGGCGCCAGATAACCTGCCTGCGGACAGTCGCGTCCGTTGGCTCGGCTGGCTCCCGTCGCCGCAGAAGGAAGCCATGTTCGCGGCTACCGACCTCTTCGCGATGCCGTCGCTGTCCGAGGGCCTGCCGATGGCGCTACTCGAGGCGATGGCGTGGGGGCTGCCGATAGTCGCGACCCGGGTTGGGGGCGTTCCGGAGTTGCTTCGCGACGGCGTCGACGCCGTCCTGATCGACGCCGGAGATTCGTCCCAGCTCGCCGACGCGCTGCTGGGACTGACGGGGGATCCGGAGCGGCGACTGGCGCTCGGCGCCCATGCGGCGGAGCGAGTGAAGCAGCTTGCCGACGACGACGTCTACGGCAAGCTCGACGCGGTATATCGGGCCGTCATCGACTGACGTCGACACCCAGCAGCGCTGCTCGGACGGGAGTACAGAGCTCGGGCTCTTTCTGCTCGCTGCCGCTTCGTCGCGGCGGCACGGTGGCGATCGTCTCGCCGAGTCGGCCGACATCCCAGACCGCGACGACACTGCCTCGCGACTCGAGTTCCCTGGAGAGTTCCGCCTGGTGTTCGTCCACGTGCTCGCCGAGGTCGTGACGGCGCGGCACGACAATCGGCACGTGCCCCTCACGGCTGGCGCAGATGATACTGCCGACCCCGGCGTGGGTGATCACCGTGTCGGCGGCCCGAAAGCAGGAGACGATCTGGTCAAGTGGGAGAAAGGCCATGGCGCGCGTCGCGCAAGCAGGTGGCGCCCCGGTCCCATATTGCACGACGAGGTCCGCTGGCTCGAGCGTGTCGAGGGCATCGAGCAGGCGTTGAAAGGGTTCGTGATGGGTGCCCACCGTCACGAAGATCACAGCACTGCTCCCGCGTACTCGGCTCGGCGGAGCCGCTCAGACAAGGCGGGCCACTGGACGAAGAAGCGATCAGCGAGGCGATAGACGAGGCGACCGCTCAGCGAGAGCGACCGGGTCCGCGTCACGCTCTCGACATATACCAGCCTGATCCCGAGCAGCTTGCCGACCAGGAAGAAGGGCACGGCGATGCCCGCGCCGGTCGAGAGGATCGCGTCAGGGCGGGAGCGCCGCAGGAGCCGCCACGCAATTCGCAGGTTGAGCAGCAGGTTCTTCAGACTGCGGTTGGTCGGCCCTCTGGCCAGCACTACGTCCTCGCCGGCAAGCGCCGTCTCGACGTCGACCCCGGGAAGGGTGACCCACACCCGGTCGAACTCGCCCCAGGCCGGTCGCAGGGTGAGCATCTGCTGGAGATGGCCGCCGGGGGAGCAAACCAGGAACAGTCTCATGCCGGGCACTGTAGTGTCCGAAGGGACCTGGACTCTTCCTTCCTGTGTCGATGGTTCTCGCAAATCGGTCAAGTCGCGCGATATTCCTCTGTTATCACTCGGTCGCCCAGGAGGGTCCGCGTTACCTGACGGTCACCCCCGAGCTGTTCGAGCGGCAGCTCGCCGAGCTCCGGCGACGGCGACTGCGCTTCGGTGGTCTCGGCGCGCTCGAAGAGATCGCCGCCGGCAGCCCCTCGAGGCCAACGGTGTTTATCACTTTCGACGACGGATTTCGGGACAATTGCGAGATCGCGTTGCCGATGCTTCGCGAACACGGCCTTCGCGCGTTCGTCTTCATTCTGCCGCCGCTCGTCGATAGGGGGTCCCGGCTGCATTGGCCGGAGGTGGCCTCGGACAGTCGGCGCTTCGCAACGATGCGCTCGGTCGACTGGGGGATGGTGGGGGAAATGAAAGAAGGTGGGTTTGAGGTCGGAAGCCACACCCTTTCCCATTTGCACCTTCCCCTGCTCGGCGGAGACGAGTTGAAGCAGGAGCTCTCCGATTCACGCCGCCGCATCGTTGAGCAACTCGGGTCTTGCGACACGTTGGCTTATCCGTTTGGCGAGTGGAGCGGGAGGGTCGCGGCGAGCGCACGCGAGTGTGGCTACAAGTTTGCTTTCAGCCTGCCCGCGGCCCACGGGCAGCGTTTAGCCGATCGGCACTCCATACCAAGGGTCAACGTGGACTATCGCGATGACGGACTCCGCTTCTCACTCAAGCTGTCGCCGCTGGGCAGGCGCGCACTGCTCTCGCCTGCGACGAGGGCTGTTCACCGGATTCTTCGAGGGGGTATCGGCCAGGCCACGCCAGGCTGAGCTACTCGACCGAAGCCAGGCTGTCGCCGATTGCGACCGCGTCGTGTTCGACGACGGCAGTGCCGGTGCTGTAGGCCGAACGGTAGATTCCGGCCTTCAGGTAGGTCTGGGCGGCGATCATCGTCTTGCCGTATTCACGAGCGGCGCCGTTGGACAGCTTCTGCTGGGTTCCGTTCAACCACACTTCGACGAAACCGGCCCCGGCGTCGTGGGAGAGCTTCACGTGGTACACGAGCTCATACCAGCGGCCGACTTCAAGTTTGCCACTGCGCCAAAAGGTGTGGCTGCCGTTGCCCGGACCGATGCGCAGTTCGGGACCCGAGTCGAGGAAGACCGCCATCCCGGGGGAGCCATTGTAGGTAGCGTCGTAGTCGTGTAGCTGCTGGACGATCAGCCACGGCCCTTCGGAGCTGTTGGTCGCCGGAACCCGGACCGCGTCGCGGATGTAGATGTCCGCGCCTTCGGTGAAGGTCGGCCCAGTCACCTCGGCCCTCTGGGAGCCGGTCTGCGGCTCGACGTCGCCCTGGCGGACTTCAAAGCGGGCATTGCCGCTTCCCTGCAGCGGACTGTCCGAGACGATCGTGGTGCGACCGGACAGCGACTGCAGCAGGAGCCATTCGTTGAAGGTCTTGGAGTCGAAGCCACCGGCGAACAGGGGAGCCGGATCTGGCGATGGAGTCGGTACTTGCGCTTCGGATTCTGGCGCCGGGCTGGGTTCTTGCGCTTCCGGCGCCGGCATTGGGGTCGGTTCTTCCGGTGCCGGAACGGGAGTCGGTTCCTGCGTTTCGGACCCCGGCGCCGGTTCGGGGCCTTGGTTCGTTTCGGCTTCCTGTTCCGGGGCCGGCGTGGGGGCGGGTGCCGGAACCGGAGAGTTGGATTCGTTGCTGGCGCGCGTCTTGCGACCGCGATCCTTAGGAGCACGGCGACTTGCCCGGGCGGAACGATGACTTGCGGCAACGTGGCGCCGTCCGTGCTTGCGGCGATGATGGCGCTTGTGGCGGCCACGATGCGTCTTTGCCTTGGTCGCGAGCTTGAAGCTCCGGGCCGATCCGGCGCGACCTTGGGCGGACGCCGTGAAGGCCGCGAGTACGAGCAGCAGGGCGGTGAAGGCTATCGCGATCATCCGAACGATGTGTGTGTGGTTTGCAGTCCTCACACACCGTGGATCGTCTATCCAGTCTAGGGAGTTAATCTGTCCGCTTGTGTTGGACGGATGTCCACGGTTGGTGTGGCCGGGCAGGTGCGGCCCGGGAGGAGGAAACACCGCGCGGTCGTGCCGCCCAGGGTGTCCACGCCAGCCTGAGCTATTTGACCGAAGCCAGGCTGTCGCCGATTGCGATGGCGTCATGTTCGACGACGGCGGTGCCGGTGCTGTAGGCCGAACGATAGATCCCGACCTTCAGGTAGGTCTGGGCGGCGATCATCGTCTTGCCGTATTCACGAGCGGCGCCGTTGGACAGGTTCTGCTGGGTACCGTTCAACCACACTTCGACGAAACCGACGCCGGCGTCGTGAGAGAGCCTGACGTGGTACACGAGCTCATACCAGCTGCCGGCTTCCAGCTTGCCGCTACGCCAGAAGGTGTGGCTGCCGTTGCCGGGGCCGATGCGCAGTTCGGGGCCGGAGTCCAGAAAGACCGCCATCCCGGGGGAGCCGTCGTAGGTCGCGTCGAAGTCGTGCAGCTGTTGGACGATCAGCCACGGTCCTTCGGAGCTGTTGGCCGCCGGGATTCGGATGGCATCGCGGATGTAGATGTCCGAGCCTTCGGAGAAGGTCGGACCGGTCACCTCGGCTCGCTGGGAGCCGGTCTGTGGCTCGATGTCGCCTGGGCGGACTTCGAAGCGGGCGTTGCCGCTGCCCTGCAGCGGACTGCCCGAGACGATTGTGGTGCGACCGGACAGGGACTGCAGCAGGGTCCATTCGTTGAAGGTCTTGGAGTCGAATCCGCCTTCGAAGCTCCCGGAGGAGGTCCGGAGATCGGTGGTCGCGGGCTGGGTGACCGACCGGGAGTCCGGCTTGCTCGATGCGTGGCCGGTGGCAACGCCCTTCAGTCTCTGCGACTTCGCTCCGACGGCGCGCGCCCGTCCGAGAGAGATCCGCTCGTGTCGAACACGGTTATGCGTACCTCTCTGCGCCACGTGGCTGCCGGTCATGGCAGAGCCTTCAGCTGCCGGGGCGCCGGCAGAGATGCCGGCGATTAGGACCGCGACCAGGGCTGCGTATCGAGGAAGGTTGATTCGCACGCCCCGTTTGTCGGGACATCGCCCTCACTTGGCGAATGGCGCCGGCCCTGGTGGACGTTTGTTCGATGAGTGCGATCGGGCGGGAAAGATTTCGTCCAGATCTGCGCCGCCCCCGAGCGCACTGGAGGTCCTCCTCCGCCACGCACAGGCGGGACCGGTAGGCCGGTCTCAGTAGGCGCCGCGTCCCGAGATGACCGCAGGGAGCGTGGCCAGGAGGATCTCGATGTCGCGCGCCAGCGACCAGCCGGCGACGTATTGGTAGTCGAAGCGGACCATCTCCTGGAAAGGGCTCTGCGAGCGACCGTAGACCTGCCAGGGGCCGGTCAGGCCGGGGCGCAGCTCCAGCCGCCGCAGGTGCCAGTCTTTCTCCAGCGCTGCGGTCTCCGGGAAGATCAGCGGGCGGGGGCCGACGAGGCTCATCTCACCCCTGAGCACGTTGAACAGCTGCGGCATCTCGTCGATCGAGAAGCGGCGAATGAAACGGCCTACGCGGGTGACACGGGGGTCCTTGCGGATCTTGAACATCACGCCGTCCGAGGCCTCGTTCAGTCGCTCCATCTCGGCCTTGCGCTGCTCGGCGTCGATGTACATCGAGCGGAACTTGATCAGCTGGAAGCTGCTGTTGCCGCGGCCGGCTCGGGGCTGGCGGAAGAAGATCGGGCCGCGCGACTCGAGCCTGATCGCGATTGCGGTGGCGAACATGACGGGGGAGAAGAGAACGATCAGGCCCAGGGAGCCGATCACGTCGAGGACCCGCTTGGCGGCGACCGAGGTGGACGTGAGGATCGGCGAGCCGATCGAGAGCAGCGGCAGGCCCCCGACCTGGTCGAGCGCGCGGACGCCGTCGAGGAACTCGAAGAGGCGGGGCACGACGTCGACGGAGACACCGGCGTCGCGACAGGCGCGGATCGACGCGAGCAGCTGCTCGTGGCTGGCCTTCGAGAAGGCGATGATCACACGGTCGATCTGCTGCGCCTCGATGATCGGCTCGAGGTCGGCGAACCGCCCCAGCCACGGAAGGTCCGGGCTACCGGCATTGTGCACCTCGTCGTCGACGATGCCCACCGGGAGCAGGCCGAACTGGGTGTTGTTATTGAGCTTCTCGACGACCTGTCCCGCGACGAATCCGGAGCCGAGGATCAAGGTGCGCTGCCGCAGGTCCGGGGCGCGGTGAAGGCCGGCGCGGGCCGCGGTCCGGGCGACGCCGGTGAGGATTGCGATCCCTGCGACCGTGAGGAACGTGAGCTCGACCACCCGCTCCAACCCGAGCGCGGAGGCGACGCCGAACAGCGGCCAGGTGATCAGCATCAGGGCGACGACGGCGCGCGGCACCTCGGAGACCGCGGAGGCCCAGGTGGACAGCTGGTCGCTGCGGTAGAGGCCGATGCTGAACGCGGTGAGCGGCCAGAGGACCGTCGTGCAGGCGGCGAAGGCGAGCCCGCCGAAGGAGACGAGGCCGAGCGCAAAGACCGCGATCGCCGCCGCTGACGCCGCCGCGGCTGCATCCGCGGTAAAGAGCATCCTCGCCAGCACCGCACCGCGCTGACGAGCCCGGCCGGTCGTACTCGTCGGGGAATCGGATGCGATTCGATCGGCCTCTGCGGCAGGGCCGGTCTGGCGGCTAGTGGCGGTTGAGCTCTCCATGGATGTAGCGGCGGACTTCAGGCAAACAGAGGTTCGCGTCCGAACTCCGGAAAATAGTGGTCAGCGGGCAAAAACTCCATCGGAAACAACACATCGGCAACAAGTGTGGCGCGTTTAGCCGGGCAAGCCCGGTTGCATAGCGAACTTCGCTGATGCCCTGAGACGAATATTCGAACTATTTTCGGGAGTTTCGTGCTCGCTCATCCGCTCACCGCGACAGCCACCTCGTCGGCGATCAGCCTGGCGAGCGCCAAGGACGACGTGGCGGCGGGGGACGGAGCATTGCGGACGTGGATCGCGCGTTCGGTTCGGTGGACGACGAAGTCGTCCACCAGCGAGCCGTCACGGGCGATCGCCTGAGCGCGGATGCCCGCCGGGCCGGGTCGCGTCCGGTGGGTCGCGAGCGCGGGAACCATGCGAGTCGCCTCGGCGGCGAAGGCGCGGCGGTTTGCCGCGCGGCGCATCTCCAGCAGGCCGGCCCGCCAGTTGCGAGCCGCCATCCGCCAGGTGCCGGGCCACGCCAAGGTCTGGCCGAGGTCCCGCGCCCGCACCGTGGAGAGCCGGTAGGCGTCGCGGGCGGGCGCGAGCAGGGCACTGGGGCCGATCAGCAGTCGTCCGTCCATCGTCGGCGTGAGGTGGGCGCCGAGGAACGGAAGATCGGGGTTGGGGACCGGGTAGACGTTTCCGCGCACCAGGTTCCCTGCCGCGCGCGGCAGCTCCAGATAGCCACCGCGGAAGGGCACGATTCGGGGGCTCTTCGCCGCTCCACAGGCAACCGCGAGGCGATCGGACCATAGCCCTGCGCAGAAGACGACCGCGGCGGCTGCGGTCGTGCCCAGCGCGTGCCGCAGGGTGAGACCGCGTCCGTCGGCTTTGGCGTCGTCAACTGCAACGCCGGGATGGATCGTGCCGCCGGCCTGCCGGACGTCCCCGGCGTAGGCGTCGGCCACCGCGGCGAAATCGACGATCCCGGTGCGGGGCGAGTGCAGCGCGGCGACTCCTCGGGCATTCGGCTCCACGGCCGCGATCTCGTCTTCGTCCAGGCGACGCAGGTCTGGGACCCGGTTGGCGTGGCCGCGTCGCTCGAGCTCGTCGAGTCTCTCCAGCTCCCCCTCGTCGACGGCGACGATCAGCTTGCCCGACCGCCTGTAGGCGATGCCGCGCTCGTCGCAGTAGGCATAGAGCTCGCGCGCGCCGTCGACGCAGAGCCGCGCCTTCAGCGAGCCGGGCGCGTAGTAGATGCCCGCATGGATCACGCCGCTGGAGTGTCCGGTCTGGTGCCGGCCGAGCGCCGGCTCGGCCTCGAGCAGGCAGAGCCGGGCGCCGGGATTGCGCGCAAGCAGCTCGCGTGCCGGCGCCAGCCCGACGATGCCGCCGCCGACGACGGCGATGTCGCACTCCTTCGGGGGTTGTTCCGCGGCGGCGCTCAACGCGGCGGCATTGTGCCGCGCCACGGCCGATCTGCCAACGTCGCCCTCGGCTGGCGCGTCTGCGGCGCCGCATGTCGCTTGCCGAGCTTGCCGGCCGGGTGAACGTGTCGCGCGGAACGCTGTCGCGGCTCGAGCACGGAGAGCTCTCAACCAGCATCGGGGTCCTCGCGCGAGGGCTCGCCGTGCTGAGCCTGGAAGAGGATCTCGATCTCCTCGCCCGCGACGATGAGCCGGGCCGGCGCCTCCAGGACGTACGTCTGCGCCGTCCCCGGAAGTCAAAGGAGCCCGCCTCCGCCTGAGCTTCGGCTCAGTGCGCCTCGTCGGACGCGTGCGCCGGCGGTCGCGACTCCTCGGCCAGCGAGGTGATCTCGAGCGGGCCGTGGGCCGCGGCTTCGAGCACCTCGGTCGCCTCCTCGGCCGAGCGGGCGTAGAGCTCGACCAGCATATGGACGACGATCCGCTCCTCCTCGTGTTTGTGGAAGCGCACGTGGGCGAAGAACTCGCGCACGCCGGCCTCGCCGAGGGCGCCGTAGGCGAGCAGCTCGGCCGCTTCGGGGCCGGCGCAGCTCTCGACCCTGTCCTGGTCGACGGTGACCGTGCAGGAGGCGATCCACGGGGTGCCGGCGACGAGGCGTTCCCAGCGGTCCTCGATCGGCACGACGCGGTCGTCCTGGAAGGTCAGGTGGGGCTGGTCGTGCATGCAGTCGAGGCACTGCACCGCCGCTTCCTGCACCTCGTCGATCCCCTCGGCGGGGACGCCGGTCTCGGGGTCGACGCGGCGGATCGCGTCGTAGTGGATCTGGATCTCGAGGTTCTGGGACCAGCAGCGGTAGCAGCGCAGCCAGGACGCCCGGTCCCCGTCCATCTCAGTCATGCCCCCATTGTGCCGCCCCGCCTGGATCGGCGCTGCGCGAGCGCGGCCTTGAGCTCGCGTTCGCCCGCCACCGCGGGGTGTTCCGGAAGCGTCACCAGGTGGTCCGACGCTCAGGAAGAGCGTGTCGCCACGGGCATCGTAGTCGTGGTGCTCGAAGTGGATGCCGGCGATCGTGATCGTCATTGGGACTCCGGGGCGGTGATTCTCTCCAGCGTCCATCTATATACATGACAACCAACATTTCATATACCTGCGCGCCAGTCCCATTCATCTCGGTCATGCCCCTGTGCCGCCGCCGCTGAATCGGCGCTACGCGGGGAGCTCGAGGCGCACGCCGCGTTCCTCGGCCGTCTCGGGGGTGAGGAAGGCGTGGGTCCGCTCGAGCGTGCGCTCGGCGGCTCGCAGGTCGCTCCAGTCGATCGCCGCGGCGTAGGCCTGGGCGAAGTCGAGCACGCGGACGAGCGGCCGCGGGTTGCCGTTGCGCGAGAGCGCCCGCAGGCCCTGGAGGTAGTTGTCGCGGTAGACGATCGGGATCACGATCCGCTGCTCTCCCACGGCGCTCAGCTCGGCGTTCATCAGCACCCGAGCGACGCGGCCGTTGCCGTCGGCGAACGGGTGCACCTCGGCGATC
The DNA here is from genome assembly GCA_963727465.1 of uncultured Solirubrobacterales bacterium. Lineage (GTDB taxonomy): Bacteria > Actinomycetota > Thermoleophilia > Solirubrobacterales > 70-9 > VRUE01. The sequence continues at coordinate 48,119 of CAVSGL010000007.1, forward strand.
AGGTACATGACGAAGATCGCCTTCGGCAGGCCGGCGGGCAGGCTCGCGTAGTAGCGGTAGCCCTCGACCAGGGTGCCGACGACGAGGTCGGGGTGGACGAAGGTGGTGTCGCCGGCCCGGTTGACCTTCGTCTTGAAGGCGCCGGGATGCACCTGCGGTCGCCGTTCCAGCATCTGCGCATGGTGCGAGCGGAGCAGGTCGAGCAGGTCCTCCGGGCCGGTTGGGGTCTGCTGGCGCTTATCGAGGTTGCTGACGAGGTCGTAGGTGCCGAGGACGTCGTGCGCGTCCTCCGGGCGGTCGTCGGGCACGGCGCGGTCGAAGACGATCTTCTCGGCCTCCCCCAGCGCGAACTCCGTGCCCTCGATCCAGTTGGAGAAGTACGCCTCGACGAATGGCAGTGCGGGAAGCGAGTCCGGTTGCTCGTCTCGCCCCTCCATCGGGTCGCTCAGCAGCGCCGCCTGGAGGGTCTCGAACAACTCGATGCGGCGTGGGTCGAAGCCGAGTCCGGCGTGGGCCGCGCGAGCCGCCGGAGTGGCGAGCTCAACGTCTCGGGTTCCGAGGATCGCGCCGATCAGGTCGTCGAGGGCTGCCATCTCGCGCTTCGCCGCAAGCGTCTCCGCGATTTCGTGCGCCTGATCGCGCAGCTCGCCAAGCGCGCCTCGTCCGCGGATCGTGGCGATCCGCGTCAGCTCTTCCTCGATTTCGCCGGTGGCAAGCGTGCGCGATACGCCGTCTCGCGCACGCGATGCGCGCATGTTGTCCAGGAAGGCTCGCGGCCGGCTCGAGAAGTGCAGGCCCTCCATATGAGGCATGTCGCTGGGCATGGGCCCGGGCCCGCGCCGAGGCAGGAGGGTGAGACCGGGCAGGCGGACCGGTCGTCGTCCTCTGTAGTCGGGTCCCGCGTCGAGGAAGAGCGAGCCGTCGAGCGATGGTTGTGCCTCGATTCCGCTGCGGTCGACGATGACGGCGCCCGGGAAGTAGTGGGCGGCGACCCGGGACCAGTTGCGCCGCACGACCTGCTCGAGTGGCTCGTCGAGATTGCGGGTGTAGAGGCGGCCGGCCACTTTGCGCGCCAGTCCGTCCGCCACAGCGCGTTGTACTGCGGGGGAGGTTGCCGTCGTCGTGGCGAAGATCTCGGGCTGCGCTCCGAGCGAGAAAGTGCGCTTAGTGGCCTCCACTAGGAGGTCAATTATAGGAAAAGCGCGCTTAGAGGCCAGATTTGGGCGAAAAAGTGCGCTTAAATCCAGATTGGACGGCGCTCAGGCCGCGGCGCCGGCTGTCGCCCGCTGCTCGACCAGGGCGGCGATCTCGCCGATGATCCTGTTGATGTCGAAGTCCTTCGGCGTGTAGACGCCGTCGACTCCGGCCTCGCGCAGGCGCTCGGCGTCGGCGGGGGGGATGATGCCGCCGGCGACGACCGGCGCCTCGACGCCCTCCTCGCGCAGCCGGCGCACGACCTCGGGCACGAGCTCGAGGTGGGAGCCCGAGAGGATCGAGAGGCCGACCACGTCGACGTCCTCCTGGAGGGCGGACTCGGCGATCTCCTCGGGGGTCAGGCGGATGCCCTGGTAGATCACCTCCATGCCGGCGTCGCGGGCGCGCAGGGCGATCTGCTCGGAGCCGTTGGAGTGGCCGTCGAGGCCGGGCTTGCCGACGAGGATCTTGATCCGGTGGCCGATCCTCGCCGAGACCTCGTCGACGCGGCGGCGGATCGCCGCCAGCTGCTCGCGGTCGCCGGGCGGGGCGGCGCCGTCGACCCCGGTTGGGGCGCGGTAGGCGCCGAAGGCCTCGCGCAGCACTGCGGCCCACTCGCCGGTCGTCGCGCCGGCCCTGGCGGCGGCGATCGTCGCCGGCATGACGTTCTCGCTCTCGTCGCGGGCGGCCCGGCCGAGCTGCTCGAGGGCGGCCTGCGCCGCGGCCTCGTCGCGCTCGGCCTTCCACCGCTCCAGCGCCTCGATCCGCTCGCGCTCGACCTCCGGGTCCGGGGTGAGGATGCCGCCGTCGGCGCCGGCGGTCAGCGGCGAGTCCTCGCTCTCGGTGAAGCTGTTCTGCCCGACCACCTTCTGCTCGCCGCTCTCGATCCGGGCGACGCGCTCGCGGTGGGACTCGACCAGGCGGGCCTTCATGTAGGGGACGGCGGCGACCGCGCCGCCGTGCTCCTCGACCACCGCCATCTCGGCGCGGGCGCCCTCGATCAGGTCGTCGACCAGGCCGTCCATGACGACCGAGCCGGTGAAGATGTCCGGGTACTCGAGCAGGTCGGTCTCGTTCGCCAGCACCTGCTGGATGCGCAGGCTCCACTGCTGGTCCCACGGCCGCGGCAGGCCCATCGCCTCGTTCCAGGCCGGGAGCTGGATCGCCCGCGCGCGGGCGTCGCGGGAGAGCGTCACGGCGAGCGCCTCGAGCACGATCCGCTGGATGTTGTTCTCCGGCTGCGCCTCGGTCAGGCCGAGCGAGTTGACCTGCACGCCGTAGCGGAAGCGCAGCATCTTCTCGTCGGTGACGCCGTAGCGCCGGCGGCCGATCTCGTTCCAGAGCCGGCCCATCGCGCGCAGCTTGGCGATCTCCTCGATCAGGCGGATGCCGGCGTTGACGAAGAAGGAGATGCGGCCGAAGACCTTGGGGAAGTCCTCGTCGGCGACCTGGCCGCGCGCCTTCACTTCGTCGAGCACGGCGATCCCGGTCGAGAGCGCGTAGGCGATCTCCTGCACCGGCGTCGCCCCGGCCTCCTGGAGGTGGTAGCTACAGATGTTGGTCGGGTTCCACCTCGGCGCCTCGTTGACGGTGAAGGCGACCATGTCGGCGATCAGCCGCATCGAGGGCTCGGGCGGGAAGGCGTAGGTGCCGCGCGAGAGGTACTCCTTGATGATGTCGTTCTGGGTCGTGCCGGTCAGCGCGGCGCGCTCGACCCCGTTCTCCTCGGCGACCGTGACGTAGAGCCCGAGCAGCCAGGCGGCGGTGGCGTTGATCGTCATCGAGGTGTTCATCTCGTCCAGCGGGATGCCGTCGAGCAGCTGGTGCATGTCGCCCTTGTGGGCGATCGAGACGCCGACCTTGCCGACCTCGCCGCGGGCGAGGACGTGGTCGGGGTCATAGCCCGTCTGCGTCGGCAGGTCGAAGGCGACGGAGAGCCCGGTCTGGCCCTTTTCCAGGTTCCTGCGGTAGAGCTCGTTGGAGCGGCGCGCGTCGGAGTGGCCCGCGTAGGTGCGCATCACCCAGGGACGGTCGCGCTCCGGCAGTCGGTGCTCGCTCATCGCGACCAATGTTATTTGCAGTGCGGGAAAGACGGCGTTCATCGGTCACGCTGCGCATCTTTCGCCCGCTTTCGTGTTTAGGCTGCGGAACGATGAAGGGACGAGCCACGGCCATTTTCGCCTGCCTGCTGGGAATCCTGGCCCTCGCCGCGAGCGCCGGGGCGGCGGTGATCGGCGTCTACCGCAACGACATGGAGTCCGACGCCCTGCGCGGCCAGATCGCCAACTTCGACGGCGCCCGCTGCAAACGCGGCGGCTCCGACCACGCCTTCCGCATCTTCGTCGGCAAGCAGACCAGGGAATGCGCCTACCGCACGCCGGCGATCGGCCGCGATCTCGAAATCGCCGTCACCGCGCGGCTCCTCCAGGGAACGCCAAAACCCGTCCAGCGGCGCGCCTTCTTCACCGTCAACCTGCGCGCCGGCGGCGCCGGGGCGCGCTACCAGCTCGCCGTCTTCCCGCTCCAGCGCAAGGCGCAGCTGCGCCGCTACACCGGCGAAGGCCAGGTCGAGTACCTGCGCGTCGCGCGGGCGATCAGGACCAAGGGCGTCAACCGCGCAAACCAGATCCGCCTGCGCGCCTTCAACATCACCAGCGGTCCGGAAAAGGGCACCACCCAGGTCCAGGGCTGGGTCGGCAAGCAGCTCGTCGCCGACGTCACCGACCCCGCCTCGGGCGAGCTCCAGGGCCGCACCTCAGGCTTCGGCCTCGGCGCCGTCGGCAACGCCAAGGGCACGCTCGGCAGCTTCGACGACGTCGTCGTCCGCGTTCCCAGCCCGTACTGAGCCCTCCAGGCGGGCGGGGTCGATCAGAGAATCAGCCGGTGGGCGACGTCGAGGCGGGCGTAGGTTTCGGCCGCGCGGACGTCGAGGCTGATCAATTCGGCTCCGGCCGCATTCGCGGTGAGGCCGACCAGCCCGTCGTAGACGGCGCCGCCGCGGATGCCGGCGCGCTGCATCAGCTCCGGCAGGCGGCGCTGCTCGGCGGCGGGAAGCGCAAGACGGCGCTCGAAGTTGGCGGCGAGGTACTCGGTCACGGTGGCCGCGGGGGCGCGGAACGGCTCCGGCAGTCGCGTCAGCACCGAGTAGGCCTCGAGCGCCGCGTGCGCGGCGAGCGCCGGGGAGGCGTCGAGCGCGGTGGCCGCGGCGTCGTGCAGCTCATGCCATGAGCCGAACGCGGCGACCGCGACGGAGCTGTCCACGCAGCTCGCTCGCGCGGCGCTCAACGCCTGGCTCGCTCGAGCGTCTCGCGCACCGCGGTCTGAGTGAGGACGGGCATCTCGCGATCGGCGACGGCGACGGTCCGGCCGCCCTGGCGCACGAGCCGCATCGACGTGGGCGGCACCTCGAGCTCGAGCCGGCCGTCCTCGCGGGCGGAGATCTCCAGCTCCTCGCCGCCATGCAGGCCGAGCGCGTCGCGCAGAGACTTGGGCACGACCAAGCGCCCCGCCTTGTCGATGGTTACCTTCATGGCTTCAGATTACCATCGGCAATGCCATGGAGAGAACCGCCCGTCCAGATTCCCTGCATAATGGCGGTGATGCCGACGACGATCGAGAAGCCCCGCCAGGCGGGGCCGGATTCCGACCTGGGCGGCGAGTGGCGGGTGATCGTCCGCAACGACAACCACAACACCTTCGACCACGTGGCCGAGACGCTGGCGCGGGTGATCCCGGGGGTCACGGTCGCCCGTGGCCACGAGATCGCCGAGACGATCCACAACAGCGGCCAGGCGATCGTCTGGTCGGGCCCGCGCGAGCCCGCCGAGCACTACTGGGAGCAGCTCAACGCCGCCGGCCTCACCCTGGCGCCGCTGGAGCGCGGCTGAGCTACTCGGCCGCGACCAGGGTGTGCCAGGCCGGCAGGATCGGCAGGTCGTGCAGGTCGAGGACCGCGGTGCGGGCGGCCTCGATCTCGGGCGAGTACCAGTAGCGCTCGAAGTCGCTGCGGCTCTCCCAGAGGGAGCTCTGCACGAAGTGCAGCGGGTCGTCGATCGCGCGGGTCAGCGACCAGCTCCTGGCGCCGAAGGCGGGCATCCGCGCCGCCGCCGGCTCCCAGAGGTCGAGCCAGCGGTCGGCCTTGAAGGGGGCGACGTGCCAGTCCAGCGTGCAGACCTCAACCATCTCTACGCTCCTACCTCGGCCCGGATCGCGCCGGGGCCGTCCTCGTTCTTGCCCTCGTCCTCGGACTCGGCCCCGACCAGGATCGAGATCTTGCCGAGGTGCTTGTTTTCGTGCAGCAGCTGGTGCGCCTCGGCGACGCCGTCGAAGGGCATCGTCTGCCAGATCACCGGCCGCACCTTGCCCTCCGCCATCAGCTGGTTGGCGCGCATGCACTCATAGGCGTTGGCGAAGTGCGAGCCGATGATCTGCTTCTGCTTCATCCACAGGTAGCGCACGTCGAAGTCGAGCTGGTAGCCCGAGGTGGCGCCGCAGATCACGACCTTGCCGAACGGCTTGACGGTGAAGACCGAGGTCGGGAAGGTCGCCTGGCCGACGTGCTCGAAGACGATGTCGGGCGCCTCGCCGAGGATCTCCTTGACCCGCTTGGCGAAGGCGCGCGAGCCCTTGAAGCGCTCCTTGTCGGCGGCCCTGTCGACGAGGTTCTCCGGCGTGCGCATCATCTCGCCGAACTCGCGCCGGTTGATGTAGTCGACCGCGCCGAGCTCCTTCACCAGCTCGCCCTTCTCGTCGGAGGAGACGACGCCGACCGCGTTGGCGCCGGCCGCCTTGCAGAGCTGGGTGGCGAAGACGCCGAGGCCGCCCGCCGCGCCCCAGATCAGCACGTTGTGGCCGGGCTGGAGCTTGCACTGGTCGATCAGCATCCGGTAGGCGGTGAAGTAGGTCAGCCCGTAGGCGGAGGAGTCGACCCAGGAGAGGTTCTGGGGGCGGGGGAGGAGCTGCTGCGCCTGCACCTTGGTGAACTGGGCGAAGGAGCCCCAGGTCGTCTCGTAGCCCCAGATCTGCTGGCTCGGCGCCGCCATCGGGTCGAGCCCGTGCACCTCGACGTCCTCGTAGGAGGCCTGGTTGCAGTGGACCACGACCTCGTCGCCCGGTTGCCAGCGGGTGACGCCCTCGCCGACCTTCCAGACGATCCCCGACGCGTCGGAGCCGCCGATGTGGTGCCCGTACTCGGGGTGGTCGCCGTAGCCGAAGACGGAGACCGGCTTGCCCAGCGCCGCCCAGACGTTGTTGAAGTTGACCCCGGCGGCCATCACCCGCACGACCACCTCGAAGGGACCGGGCTCGGGCGTCTCGATCTGCTCCAGCTGGAAGGCGTCGGTCGGCTCGCCCTCGCGCTCTTGGCGGATCACCCAGGCGGCCATCGTCTCCGGCAGCGTCCCGGGCTCCACGTCCAACTTCGCGACTGCGCTCGTATCGACTGCCAAACCGTCCTCCAGGTCGTCGTTTGCGGGGCGGGCGGCAATCCTAGATCAACGCTCCGGCTGGAGGATTGTGTCCGGCGCGCGGGCTACTTTCGTTGATTCGATGACGAAGGGAACGAGATGAGCCTTTTTCTGTTGGTTGCCTTGCTGGCCGCCGGTTCTGTTGCCGCCTACGCCGCTGTTCGGGCGTCGCAGCTCGCAAGCAGTCGAGACCATGAGCGCAAGGACAGGGAAGCTGTTGAGGCTGAGCGGGACAGACTGAAAGAGGAGGCTGGCGCCGTGCCAGGACTTCGCGCTGAGCTCGCTGCGGTTGAAGCCAGGCTGGAGATGAGCGAGCGGGAAAACAAACGTCTGCTCGGTGATGAGAAGAGCAAAGCTGAGCGCACCCACGAACGCGTTGGGCGCCTGCACGACGATGTGAAGGCGCTGCGCGAGGACACGCTGCCGGAGATCCTCGACAAGACCGGCAAGGCGGCCTCGGGGACCGAGCGGATCGATCGCGGGATGACCGGTTGGATGCAGACGATCGCCAACCCGCAATCTCGTGGAGCGTTCGGCGAGCTCGCGGTCGAGAACCAGTTGCGCAACCTCGGCCTGGAGTTGGGACGTGACTTCATGCGGCAGGTTCCGGGCGACGACGGTCGTAAGCGGCCGGACTATGTCGTGCGCACCGGCGATGGCAGCGTGATCATCGACGCGAAATTCGTCCTCGAGGAGGAGGTCGCCGATCTGGACGATGCCCTGGAGGCCGGCGATGCGGACCGCCTGGTCGACTTTGGTCGCAGGCTCAGAGCCCGTGCCGAGGAGCTCGCGAAGCGCGACTACACGAAGGTCGCTGGTCGTGGTCCCGCGGTGGTCCTGCTCTACGTTCCGGTGGAGGGCGCCTACGAGGCTCTCAAGGCGCTGCCCAACTTCTCGGTGGAGAAGTTCTTTCAGAAGCACCGGGTCTATCTCGTGACGCCGTCTCAGTTGGGCTTGGCTCTCGGCCTCGTCGCCGAGGTCGCGCACAAGGCGCGTCATGACGAAGAGGTCGGCAACGTCGCCGATGCCCTGGTCGATGCTGCGGAGCAGATGGCCGACCTGATCGACGGCCTCGATCAACATGGCAAGCATCTGGCCACCGCGGTCAAGAGCTACGACGGTTTGGTGAGGAAAACCAGCACCCGCAGCAAGCTGTGGAGGCGAGCCTCGACCGTTTGGGACTTTGCGCGCCGGAGCCCGAAGGTCGAAGGAGAAGTTCGCCAGATCAGCCCGCCGCGCGACGACGCCGATGAGATCGCCGAACGCTGGCGCGAAGCGGCGGTTGAGAACGGCTAAGCGCCAAGGCGTTTCCGACAACTGTCTGCGCTAGATTTCTCGCAGGAGGGTTGAAGCAGACAGGCGCGCTGCGTGCAGTTGATACCTGCAACGTCCCGTCCTACCAGCGGGATCCGGTTCGAGTCCGGCGCCCTCAATTGTCTGCGGTTATGGTCGGAGATCTTTGACGTCGCAGGGCAGGCTTTCCGCTCGGTCGATGATCTCCGGGTCGCCGGTCAAGAGCACTGCGCCCTCGGAAGCAGCGAGCGCAACCGCAAAGCAGTCGGCCAGCGCCATCGGATAGGAAGCCTTGAGGTTCGCCGCCGTCCGCATCGCCGAGACACCGGGGAGATGCTCGGTGATCCGAGGGCGCAGTTCCTCAAGCGCGCGGTCTGCCTCTTCCTTGCCGTGGTCCCGGCTCGTTCGATAGTGGACCTCGACCAGATTGATCCAGCTCATGACCGGGCGTTCCCGATTCAGAACGTCATCGACCAGACCTGCCGCAGGTTCGTCTCCGTCAAGCCAGGACAGGATGGGCCAGGAATCAAGACAGAAGGACAAGGGCTACCGGGGCTCTTTGCTGCGGTCTTCAAGCAGCCGTGCCGCCATGCCGCTTCCGGTGAACCTTCCCCGTAGCGTCGAACGGGGAGTCGCGCGCCGAACGACAATCCCGTCGTCGACCGGCTCGAAGGAGACATCCGAGCCTGGCCCGAGCCCTGCACGCTCGCGGAGATCCTTGGGGATCACCACCTGTCCCTTGGCACCGATTCGCTGAGTCATACAGCCTCAGTATACCTCAAGCGAGGCTGAGGTGCAGCTGTTGGAAGACCTCAACCGAGCGACGGATCGGAGATCCAGTGCGACTCGGTGTTGAGGTGATCGCCGAGGCGTTCGAGGTGCTGGTCGAAGTGCAGGATGTCGATGCCGGCGTGTTGGGCGGCGACTGCGACAGTCAGGTCCGTGAGCGGAAAGCGGTGAGCGCCGTGTGAGCCCTCGGCCGCCAGCTCGCGCATCGTCGCCAGGACCGCGCGCTGCACGCCGCGATCCACGGGAATCTCGCGGAGGCTGTCCAGCGTGCGCTCGATTGCAGCGATCCCGTCGGGCCCTCGCGCGTCGACCATCAACTCGTAGCGCACGGGCCAGCACCAGCGGACATCGCCACGCTCGATCGCTCCCAAGAGCAGATCGCGGGCCTCGACATCCTTGCGCGACTGCATCCAGGCGGAGGTGTCCGCCAGCACCGGACCGGCGCCGTCCCAGACCTTGGGCGACATCAGGGCGCCGGCGGCTCGTTGAGGCGATCAACCGCTTCGAGGTCAAGGTCGAACTGCTCGGCATCCATCGCCTCGAACAGGGCCTCGGCGGCAACCCGGCGGTTGCGCCCGGCCTCCAGCTCGGCCTCCGCCCCCTCCACGGCGAGCCGGCGCAGGAGCGTGGCATCGGCCTCGCGGGTGCCGGTGGCCGCCCGAACCCGCGCCAGCGCCTCCCCCAGCTCGGGGTCTGCGGTCACGGCGATTCGGGGGTGTTTGGAAGGCATGGCTACATCAGTGTAACTCACAGGAGTTACACCTAGAGCTACACGAGTTAAGCGGAGCGTGGCGAAGGCACGCCGCCCGACAGGCTGGCCTGAGGAGTCAGTCGAGCGGGTTGCGCCTCTCCACGATCAGGGGGTCGACGGGGGTGAAGGGGAACTTCGGCAACTCCTCCCCGGAGACGCCGAAAACCGAGGCGAGCACCCTGGAGGGGAAGGCCGAGGCCGAAGCGCGGTAGCCGATGTCCCCTGGGGTCGGCTGGTCGAAGAAGACGAGGAAGTGGATCTCCTCGTCGCCGACGACCTCGATCTGGTGGGGGTAGGCACGGGGAATGAAGTACGCGTCGCCCGCCTCCAGGCAGTAGGTGTCGACGTTGCCGTCGGGGTCGAGAACGCTCATCCGCGCCCGGCCCTCGTGGACGTAGCCGAGCTCGGCCGTCTCGGGGTGCCAGTGCGGCTCCCGCATCCCGCTGGTCTCGATCCGCAGCGAGTACATCGAGAGCCGGCGCAGGGCCGGCCAGGCCTGGACGCGGGCGAGGCGGGCGTTGCCAAAGGGGTAATCGAGGGCCGGCTGCTGGGCCTCGATCGAGAACTTGTGCGGATCGGGGAAGCCGGCGGTGTCGGGGACGACCGGCGCGCCACGGCCGCGAACGAGGTCGGGAGAGCCGGTGTCGCGGGGCAGCCGGGCGAGGTCGGCGGCGGGCAGGCCGTAGGTGTTGCCCAGCACCGCGTCGCTCATCGCGCCGAAGGAGGCGCGCAGCGAGAAGTCCACCGGCGCGGGGTCGGAGAAGACGACGATCAGCTCGGCCGCCGTCTCGCCGAGGTTCTCGATGTGGTGTAGCGAGCCGCTCTCGACGTGGAACATCTCCCCGGCGCCGATCGTGAAGGCGGCGAAGACGTCAGCGTTGTCGAGCACCGAGACGAGGAGCTCGCCGGCCACGCAGTAGGTCAGCTCGTCGGCGTTCGCGTGCCAGTGCGGCTCCCGGATCGCGCCCGGCTCCAACACCAGGCGCTTGGTCGAGATCCGCTCGAGGATCGGGAAGTTGTCCCGGTTCAGCCTGTGGATGCTGCCCAGCTCGCTCGCGTGCTGGGCCTCCGCGGCTGCGAGCTTCCTTACGTGGTGGGATGAGGACGACATCAGCGGCTCCTTTCTCTTGCCGCCAGGGACGCTATTCCACGTACGCGCGAATCCCGTCCCGCCAGCCCCGCAGATGCTCGATCCGGTGCGGAAGTCGAGTTCTGGTGCGGTCTATCGTGCTAATCTCACGGTAGGTATCAGCTGCACGCGGGGTGGTTCCCGCTTCAACAGGCTCGACCCGCCTCCGGCGGGTCGTTTCTTTGCTTGGACCCCTACGGCAGCAGGACGTCGTTCTGCGAGGACGTGCGCAGCGGGCCGACGATGAGTTTGGCCGGCTTGGCGCTGGGCACGTCGGCGGCGCTGACGGTGTAGATCCCGGTGGGCAGGCTCGTCTGCATGTTCACGTTGTTGTTGGCGTAGAGCGGCCTCGAGGTCAGGTCCTTGCCGCTGCCGCGGACCTGTAGGCGCGAGTCGACCGTGGTTAGGTTGGCGGCGACGAAGACGACGTTGATCGGGGCGTTCGAGCGCACCGGCGGCTGCTTGACGTGCTGGTTCTGGGGCAGTTGCTGGGTTGGTTCGGGCCCGAGCGCGATGCGCCGCGGCTGCACGGTGACCTGGCCGTCGCTGACCGCGACGCTGACCCTGGTCGGCGGCTGCGGCCGCGGTTCGTTGACGTGCGTTTCGGCGCCGCAGCCTGCTGCGGCCAGGGCAGTGGCGCCGAGCAGCAGCGAGAGGACGAGCGCGGACGCGCGCGGCGCCGCGAACAGTCGCCTGCCTCTCCAACGTCCCATCGCGACGGAATCTAGCCGAACGGGAGGTCGACGACGCGAGCCGTAACGTCATCTTCACCTACGGCCAGCTCGCTGCCCGGCTCGGCCTCGCGCCTGACGATCGCCAGGGCGATCGGGCCGCGGGCGGGGGAGAGGGCGGCGCTGCCGATCCGGCCGACCTCCTTCTCGCCCAGCCGCAGGGTCTCGCCGGCGCTCGCCGGCGCGCTCAGCTTGAGCCCGCGCAGGTGGCGGTTGGGGCGGCCCTTGTAGTGCAGTCGCGCGACCGGCTCCTGGCCGATGTAGCAGCCCTTGGTGAAGCTGACCGCGCGCTCGACGATTCCGGCCTCGGCGGGCATCGTCTCGCTGCTCATCTCGGCGCCGAAGCGCGGCCTGCCGGCTTCGATCCGGACCACCTCGGCCGCCTCGGGCTCGACCTCAGCCGCGCCGCGCGCGAGCAGCGCCTCGCGCAGCGCCGCGGCATCGGCGGTCCTGGCGATCAGGTCGATGCCGGTGTCCGTGCCGACGGCGAGGCAGGCGACGCCCTCGATCGCGGCGTCTTCGCTCGCCAGCTCCGGCAACGCCGCCGCGCCCGCAACCTCGACGCTGCGCGGCCCGATCAGCGAGAGGATCGCGCGCTCGCCGCTGACGTCGCCCAGCGCCACGTCGCGGCCGATCTTGTACATCTCGAGGTGCCGCCGCGCCGCATCCAGCCCCTCCGGCTCGGTGTCGATCCAGATCTCTTCCGCCGAGCTGCGCAGCACGCGCATGTCGGCCTGCATGTGCCCCTTGCGGTCGAGCAGCGCCGCGTACCGGCCCTCGCCGGGCGAGAGCGCCTCGACGTCGTTGGTCAGCTGGCCCTGTAGGTAATCGGCCGCGTCGGGACCGCTGACGATCAGCTTGCCGCGCGCCGAGCGGTCGAGCAGGCCGCACTCCTCGCGCAGCTGCCGGTACTGGGCGTCGAGCTCGACTGCGGTCGCGTCGCTCACCCCTCCGATTGTAGGTCCCCGCCCCCGGGTGCGGTCGAGGTTTTACCCGCAGAGCGACGATAACCTCGACCGCGCTCGCGGTTGGCGTCTTTTAGATCTGTCAAAATCTTTTAGGCATGTCTAAATCTTCGGAGGCGATCGAGGACTACGCGAAGGCGATCTACGCGCTCTCGCAGGACCGGGCCGGGCCGGTGCTGAACGGCGAGGTCGCCGAGCGGCTCGGCGTCGCGCCGGCGACGGCGACGGCGATGCTGAAGAAGCTCGACGAGCTGGGCCTGGTCGAGCTCGTCCCCTACAGAGGCGTGACGCTGACGCCGTCGGGCGAAAAGGTCGCTCTGGAGGTGATCCGCCACCACCGGCTGATCGAGGCCTACCTCTCGGAGGCGCTCGGCATGCCCGACGACATGGTTCACGCCGAGGCGGAGGTGCTCGAGCACCACATCTCCGAGCAGCTCGAGGAGCTGATCGCGGCCAAGCTGGGTGAGCCGAGCCACGATCCGCACGGCACGCCGATCCCCGGACCCGACCTCAGCCTTCCGGCGGAGGGGGGGACCGGATGAAGTCGCCCGCCACCGAGGCGACCGTCGAGGACGTCCTCCCGGGTGAGGCGGCGGTTGCGGAGGCCGCGCGGCTTTCGTTGGAGGGCGAGAGCAGGGGGGCGCGGCGGATCTGGCCCTTTCTCGGTCCGGCCTTCATCGCCGCGGTCGCCTACATCGACCCCGGCAACTTCGCCACCAACATCGCCGGCGGCGCCAAGTTCGGCTATCTGCTGCTCTGGGTGGTGCTGGCGGCGAACCTGGTCGCGATGCTGGTCCAGACGCAGTCGGCGAAGCTCGGCATCGCGACCGGCAGGAACCTCGCCGAGCTCTGTCGCGAGAGCTTCTCGCGCCGCACCTCGATCGGCCTCTGGCTCCAGGCCGAGCTGGTCGCGATGGCGACCGACATCGCCGAGGTGGTCGGCGCCGCGCTCGGCCTCAACCTGCTCTTCGGCATCCCGCTCTTCCCGGCCGGGCTGATCGCCGGCGCCGGCGCCTTCGCGATCCTCGCCCTCCAGCAGATGGGGTTCCGCCGGCTCGAGGCCGGGATCACGGCGCTGGTCGGCGTCGTCGTCGCCTCCTTCGTGTTCGAGCTGATCGACGCCAAGCCCGCGGCCGGAGAAGTCGCCAAGCACCTGGTCGTGCCGGGCTTCTCCGGCAGCGAGAGCCTGCTGCTCGCCACCGGGATCATCGGCGCGACGGTGATGCCGCACGTCGTCTACCTGCACTCGGCGCTGACCCAGCGGCGCATCGTCGGCCGCGACGACGCCGAGAAGAAGCGCATCCTCGGCTTCGAGAAGGTCGACGTCGTGATCGCGCTCTCGCTGGCCGGCCTGGTCAACCTCTCGATGATGATCGTCGCCGCGGCGCTCTTCCATACGAGCGGGATGACCGGCGTCGACTCGATCGAAGGCGCCTTCGACGGGCTGAAGACGCTGGTCTCCGGCAACGCGGCGACGGTCTTCGGCATCGCCCTGCTCGCCTCCGGCTTCGCCTCGTCCTCGGTCGGCACGATGGCCGGCCAGGTGGTGATGCAGGGCTTCATCCGCCGCACGATCCCGCTCTTCCTGCGCCGCGCGATCACGCTGGCGCCGGCGCTGTTCGTGCTCGCGGTCGGCTTCAACCCGACCGACGCGCTCGTGCTCAGCCAGGTCGTCCTCTCATTCGGCATCCCCTTTGCGCTCGTGCCGCTGCTGATGCTGGCGCGGCGCAAGGACGTCATGGGCTCGCTGGCGAACCCGGGCTGGCTCACCGCCCTCGCCGGCTCGCTGGCGGCGCTGATCATCGCTCTCAACGTCTTCCTGATCGCCGATTTGTTCGTCTGAGGCGGCGGCGACGGTGCGAGCGGATCGGCTCAGCTCAATAGCTGGTCAACCAATTGAGGTAGTTCACGGGCCAGGCGGGAGCGGGGGACCGCGAGGTCGATGCCGGCAGCTTCCGCAGCTCGCTTGGTCTCGACGTTTACGTGCGAGTAGTAGCCGAGGACGGGGATGCCGAGGCCGGCGAGGGCCTCCGGGTTCTCGGTATCGAGATCGGCGACGACGAGGTCGGCGCCGTCCAGCGGCGCTTCGGCGAGCGCGGGCGAGAGGGTCACCTCGTGGCCGGCGGCGCTCAGCATCGCCTCGACCCTGCTGCCGAGCAGCAGGTCGGGAGCGACCGCGACGACCCGCGCCACGGCCCTAGATCGCGCGGCGCTGGCGGAACTCTTCGCGCACGCTCTCCGGGCGGCCCCACATCTGCACGACCTCGGAGCGACCCTCGCGCACCTCGCGCACCCGCATCTCGCCGGCCACGCCTTCGGCGTCGAGCTTCGCCAGCACCCCGGAGACCGTCTCGGCCGCGGCGGCGTGACCGAAGCTGTGCGCGACGAGCAGCCGCCAGTCCCACTCGGCTTCCGAGTAGGGCTGTGCGTTGACCTGGCTCAGCGCCACCGCGGTGTCGACGTACTCGCTCTCGTTGTCGAGCCGCAGGTCCAGCTCGAGGTCCGTCCAGTCGGGCGGCAGCGAGTCGAGCACCTGCTTGAAGTCGTCGGCCAGCGCCATCGCTGCTCGCAGCCTACCGGCTGCCGCGCAGCAGAAAGGCGCTCTCGACCTCCAGCGGTCGTTTCAGCAGTCCGTATTCGAGGTCCCAGGCGGCCCATTCGCGCAGCACCCGCGGGTCGAACGGCGCCGGGCTCAGAGCGGGCAGCAGCGCCCGCAGCTGGGCCGCCTGATCGGCGCGGTCGAGGTCCGGGACGGCGGCGAGCAGATCGGCGAGGGCCCGGGCCGGGCGCCGCTCGACGAACGCGTAGCCGCGGGTCGTCGCCGCGACCATCGATTCGACCAGGCGCGGCTCGCGTTCGACCGTCCTCTGCGAGGCGGCGAGGACGAGCTCCGGGTAGGGCGGCGCCCCGTAGCGGTCGAGCTTGAAGATCCGCACCGGCACGCCCTGCTGTCGCAGCGCCACGCCCTCGGCGTTCCAGAAGCCCGTCGCCGCGTCGACCCTGCCGGCGGCGAGCGAGGCGACCGCGTTGAAGCCGATCGTGACCCGCTCGACGCGCGCCGGGTCGCCGCCGTCGGCGTCGACCTCCGAGTCGACCACGGCTTCGTCGGAGGGCAGTCCCGTGACGCCCACGCTGTGGCCCTCGAGGTCGCGCGGCCGGCGCACCGGGCCGCCGGCGCGGGCGATCACGGACGCGAGCGGCCGTTGCACGATCGGCATCGCCCCCACCGGTTCGAGCCCGCGCTCGCGCGCGATCCCGAGGTCGTGGATGTCGAGGATCGCGAAGTCCGCGCGGCCGGCGGTGAGCAGCTTCGGCGCGTCGGTGGAGGCGCCCGGCTGGCGGATCGTCAGGTCGATCCCCGCGTCGCGGTAGTAGCCCTGGCGCCGCGCCGCGTAGATGCCGCTGTGCACGGCGTTGGGCACGAAGTCGAGCACGAGCGACACGCCTCGCGGCGCGCCCGGTTCAGCGCCGCCCCCGCCGCAGCCGGCGGCGCCGGCGAGCAGGAGGACGGCCGCCAGCAGCGCGACAGCTCGTCTCATTCGAAAGGGAAAACTATTCAAAGCCCGTTCCGGATACACTCCCGCCCCGTAAATACGACTTTTAGGGAACGGGAACTAGAGGAGGCGTAACCAGTGCAGCAACCCCGAGGACTCGCGGCATATCTCGCCGAGCTGATCGGCACTTTCCTGCTGGTTTTCTTCATCACCAGCGTGGTCGTGCTTTTCGTGGCAACCGGCAACCAGCCCCAGTTCGGTTCTGACTACGCCGTCGTCGGCCTCGCACAGGGCCTCGCCCTCTTCGGACTCGTGGTGGTCTTTCGTGCGGCCAGCGGCGGCCACTTCAACCCCGCGGTGACGCTCGGCGCGGCGGCGATCAAAAAGATCTCGCCGGTCGACGCGCTGATCTACATGCTCGCCCAGCTCTCCGGCGGCGTGCTCGGCGCCCTGCTGACCAAGGGCCTGCTGCTCGACGAGGGTCGTGCGACCAACTACGGCGCGGCCGAAGTGAGCGGCCTGCTCGGCGGCAACTTCCAGGGCTCGATCGTCGAGGCGCTCGGCGCGTTCGTCCTCGTCCTCGTCGTCCTGGTCGCGCTCTACTCGAACAAGGGGCCGAAGGACTGGGCCCCGTTCGCCTACGGCACCACGCTCGCCTTCCTCGTCATGATCGGCGGTCCGCTGACCGGCGGCGCCTTCAACCCGGCCCGCTGGTTCGGCCCGGCGCTCGTCGGCAACGAGTGGGGCGGCGTCTGGCCCTATGTCGTCGGCCCGATCGTCGGCGCGATCGTCGCGGTCATCGTGTTCAGGTTCGTGATCGAGGCGAGCGGACCGGGATCGCCGAAACCGGCGGCCACGCCGCCGAAACCGGCCGGCTCCCCGACCCCGTAGCTGCGCGCCGCACGCGCCGGCCCGGCCCGGCGCGTGCGGTAGCTTCCGCCTCATGCGCCGGGTCACGTTTTCGCGGAACTACACGCTGTCGCTGTCCCGCACCTGCCAGTGCTACTGCAAGTACTGCGCCTTCGCGACCCGGCAGGCTCATATTCACCCGCCGGACGAGGTCGAGCGGCAGCTCGACCGGGCCGAGCGCCGCAACGCCAAGGAGCTGCTGGTCCTCACCGGCGAGCGGCCCGAGGTCAACCCCGAGGTGGCCGCCAGGCTCGCCGAGTGGGGCCACGACGACTTCACCTCCTACGTCGCCTGGGCGTGCGAGCGAGCCCTGGAGCGCGGCATCCTGCCGCACACCAACATCGGCGTCCTCAGCCGCGGGGACCTGGCTCGCCTGCGCGAGGTGACGGCATCCCAGGGCCTGATGCTCGAGTCCGTCTCCGAGCGCCTGATGGACACCGTCCACGCGGGCTCACCCACGAAGCATCCGGCGAAGCGCCTGGCCACCATCGAGGCGGCCGGTGAGCTCAAGATCCCCTTCACCAGCGGCATCCTCGTCGGAATAGGGGAGACCCAGGACGAGCAGGTCGAATCGCTGGAAGCCTTGGCAGCTCTCCAGCGGGAGTACGGTCACCTCCAGGAGGTGATCCTCCAGAACTTCGTCCCCCACCCGCGCTACTACGGCCAAGAAGTCGCCGACATCGCCGACGCCGCGTCGCAAGAGCGGTGGGAGAGCGATGGGGACCCCTCCGTCGAAAGCCCCAACTGCCAGCTTCCGTCGGAGGGGCCCCCATCGCTCCCATCGTGGGCCACGCCGACCAGCGTCGACGACATCAAGCGGTTGATCCGCGAGTGCAAGCGGTTGATGCCGGATGTCGGGGTGCAGGTGCCGCCGAATCTGTCGGAGTTCTGGCCGGAGCTGGTCGAGGCCGGGGCAACCGATCTGGGGGGCTTGTCGGCAAATGGGGACCACATCTCACCGGAGGACCCGTTCCCGTCGCCGCACCAGGTGCGCAAGGAGCTGGCGCCGCGGGGGTATGCGCTGACGGAGCGGTTGTGCGTCTATCCGCAGTACATGGACTCCGAGTGGATGGAGCAGGGGGTTCTCGACGTGATCAAGCTCAAGTACTGGAGCTTCATTCCGCGGCGGGGGTCGGGGCGGCGCGGCGGGGAGACGATCGACGGGAGGCTGGCGCCGCGGGCGATCGAGAAGGGGCGCGACGGGGTCGAGCTGACGGAGGACGAGCTGACCGCGCTCTTCGCCGAGACCCGGCCCGAGGCGATCGAGGAGATGCGGGTGGCGGCGGACGAGCTGCGGGCGGAGCTGGCGGGGGAGACGGCGACCTTCGTCGTCAACCGCAACATCAACTTCACCAACGTCTGCGTCGTCGGCTGCGCCTTCTGCGGGTTCGGCCAGGGGCGGCGCTCGCCCGACGCCTATGAGGTCAGCGAGGAGGACTTCGCCGCGCGGATCCGCGAAGCGGTCGAGTTCGGCGCGACCGAGATCTGCATGCAGGGCGGCATCCACCCGGACCTGACCCTGGAGGAGTACGGCAAGTGGCTGCGCCTGGCGAAGGACGTGGCGCCGGATCTGCACCTGCACGCCTACTCGCCGATGGAGGTCCATTACATGTGCGAGCGCTCGGGCAGGTCGCCGGACGACGTGTTCGCCTACCTGCTCGAGTGCGGGCTAGGCTCGACCCCGGGCACGGCGGCCGAGGTGCTCGACGACGGGGTGCGCCAGCGGATCTCGCCCAACAAGCTGCCGGTCGATCGCTGGATCGAGATCGTCGAGGCCTCGCACCGCGCCGGCCTGCGCTCGACCTCGACCGTGATGTTCGGCCACATCGAGGAGCCGCGTGAGCTGGCCCGTCACATGCGGGTCGTGCGCGCGCTTCAGGAGCGCACCGGGGGGATCACCGAGTTCGTCCCGCTCAGCTTCATCCCCTTCAACACGATGCTCGGCCGCACCCACGGGATCGAGGAGATCTCCGCCGGGGAGAACCTCAAGCACACCGCGGCCTTCCGCCTCGCGCTCGGGCGCACGATCGCGAACCTACAGGCGAGCTGGGTGAAGATGGGCCTGGAGGCGGCCACCGAGGCGCTGCGCTGGGGGGTCAACGACCTCGGCGGGACGCTGATGGAGGAGAACATCTCGCGCATGGCGGGCTCCCAGCACGGCGTTCGGCTGGAGCCCGCGCAGTTGATCGACGCCGCCCGCGCGGCCGGCCGGACGCCCGCCCAGCGAACCACCTTGTATGAGGTGGTCGAGACGTATTAGGGTGGGCGCATCGCTTCGCGTTCGGTAGCGGCAGGGAATGGGTTCCCGGGGTTGGCGGTCGTCTCTCTGATCGCCCTGCTTGCCGCGCTCGCGCTCGCCGTCCTGGTCGCGTTCCAGCCTTGGTCGACGACCTCGGTCGCGCCCAGCGTCGGGCTCGCTCCCGGGTTCGGAGTCGGCCTCGGCGACTCGGTGGCCTTGCCGCCGCCTAATCGGCCTGCGCTGGCGGCGGCGCGTCCAGCGTCCGGGGACGACGGAGGCTCGATCGGGGGCGAGACGGTGGCGAGCGGGACCGGCTCCCGCACGGTGGCCGCGGTCGCGCCCGCTCGGGCCGTGGCCGTGCCGGTGGCCGCGAAGCCGCCACAGCCTGTCCCGCAGACGCCCGCTCCGGAACCGCCGCCGGTGTCCGCGCAGCCGGCGCCGACGCCCGAGGCGCAGCCGGTCGCCGTGCCGGTCTCGACGCCGACGCCCGCGCCCGCGCCGGAGCCGGTCGCGGCCTCGCCGCAAGCGCCGACGACCGCCAGCGAAGGCGGTCCGGGGCCGAGCACGGCCGGGCTCGGGGAGGTCGGCGGCGACGAAGAAGAAGCTCCGGTGAGCGAAGAGGGGCCGGAAGAAGAAGCGGGGGAGAAGAAGAAGGCGAAACGACGGAAGGCGAAGCGACCGAAGAAGACGAATGCGCGCCGCCGCTCTCCTTCGTTTTCGAAGGCGCCGCGCACGAAGTCGCCCTCTGTCGCACGGCGTCGGGCGAGGAAGTGGGTTTCTACCTACAGCTCGACGGCGAAAGGCTGGAGGTCGCCCTACCCTAGGTCGATGCGGGCGATGCTCCTCGAACGGCAGCGCGAGCCCCTGCGGCTCGCCGAGCTGCCGGAGCCGGAACCGGGGCCCGGCCAGGTGCTGATCTCGGTCGCGGCCTGCGGCGTCTGCCGCACCGACCTGCACATCGTCGACGCCGAGCTGACCGAGCCGAAGCTGCCGCTCGTGCTCGGCCACCAGATCGTCGGCACGGTGGCCGCGGCCGGCGAGGGCGCGGAGCGCTTCGCGGCGGGCGAGCGGGTCGGCGTTCCCTGGCTCGGCTGGACCTGCGGCGTCTGCCGCTACTGCACCAGCGGCCGCGAGAACCTCTGCGACCGCGCCCGCTTCACCGGCTACGACATCGACGGCGGCTACGCCGAGCTCACCGTCGCCGACGAGCGTTTCTGCTTCCCGATGCCGGCGGCGATGTCGGACGAGGGGGCGGCGCCGCTGCTCTGCGCCGGCCTGATCGGCTACCGCGCGCTGCGCCTCGCGGGCGACGCCGAGCGGCTCGGCTTCTACGGCTTCGGCGCCTCGGCGCACATCCTCTGTCAGCTCGCCGTCCACCAGGGGCGGCGCGTCTTCGTCTTCACCCGCGAGGGCGACGAGCAGGGCCAGGCCTTTGCCCGCAGCCTCGGCGCCGAGTGGGCGGGCGCCTCGGGCGAGGCGCCGCCCGAGCGGCTCGACGGCGCGATCGTCTTCGCCCCGGTCGGGCCGCTGATGACCGAGGCGCTGCGGGTCAGCGCGAAGGGGGCGCGGATCGTCAGCGCCGGCATCCACATGAGCGACATCCCGTCCTTCCCCTACGAGCAGCTCTGGGGCGAGCGCTCGCTCTCCTCGGTCGCCAACCTGACGCGCCGCGACGGCGAGGAGTTCCTCGAGCTGGCGCCGCAGGTGCCGATCGAGACCCGGATCGAGGTCCACCCCCTGGAGGACGCCAACGAGGCGATCGACTCGATCCGCGACGGCAGCCTCGAGGGCGCCGCCGTGCTGAAGCTCTAGCGGAAGAGGTCCTCGCCGCGCGGGCGTTGAAGCGCCTTGGCTCCAGGGCCGTCGTCGTCAGTGACGTGGCGGTCGAGGCCGCGGACGATCGCGACCGGGACGCGGCTCGCCTTGTTGCGGACGAGGTCGGCCGCCGCGGCCGCCTGGTCGGCGATCGCGATCAGGGTCGCCTCGAGCTCGCGGCCGCTGCCGTCGGCGCGGCCGCGCCAGTCGTCGAGCGGGGCGACGCCGGCGCAGCCGATCGCGACCTCGGCCTGGCCGAGGCGCCAGGCGCGGCCGAAGCTGTCGGAGACGATCACCGCCGGGGCGACGCCCGCGGCGGCGCGAATCTCGCCGCGGATGCGGCGGGCCGAGGCGTCGGGGTCCTCGGGCAGCAGCGCGACGCTGTCGTCCTCGGGCAGGTTGGAGCTGTCGATGCCGGCGTTGGCGCAGACGAAGCCGTGCCGGGTCTCGGTGATCAGCACGCCGCGCTCGGCCCGCAGCACCTCGCGGCTCTCAGCGAGGATCAGCTCGACAAGCGCCGGCTCCTTGCCGAGCACCGCCGCGAGCCGCCGCGCCTCGCCGCCGGGGATCGCGCTGGACAGCCGCCGCACCCGTCCCTCGGCCTTGGAGACGATCTTCTGCGAGACGACGACGACGTCGCCCTCGAACAGCTCGGCGCGATCGGCGATCAGCTCGCCCACGGCCATGCCCTCGCTCACCTCTGGAATGCCGGCGACGCCGGTCACCTCCAGCCCGTAGGGGCTCATATGCCGAGGACCTTCGCGGTGCGGCGGGCGCGCTTGTGGCGGCCTTCCAGCGCCGTGGTCAGCGCGACGACGTCGGCCGGGGTGTCGAGGTCGAGCGCCAGCGAGGGCAGCTCTTCGACCGCGTACGGCACCCCGGCCTCGCGCGCCGCGGCGACGTGGCGGTCGCGGCTGCCCTCGCCGAATGCCGGCCGGATCGCCCCCGGGGGGGCGAGGACGAGCGCGTTGGTGCCGCTGCCGTGGCGGTCGGGGACGACCGCGACGAAGCTCGCCGGCAGGCCGGTGAGCAGGCGGTCGAGCTCGCGCGGGTCGAGCAGGGGGCAGTCGCCGGGCAGCAGGACGACGCACTCGGCGCCGTCCGCCTCGGCCCGCGCGATCCCCGCCAGGGCGGCGGTCACGTGGCCCTCGTCGCTCGGGTCGGGTAGCACCTCGACGCCGGCCGCGGCGGCAAGCTCCTGCGCTCGGGGCTCGCCGCTGACCACGATCGTGCGCTCGACCGCGCGCGCCGCGCCGATCGCCCCCAGCGTGTCCTCGAGCATCGCCGCCACCAGCGCCTTCCGCCGCTCGTCGTCCATGCCCGCGGCGAGCCGTTGCTTTGCCTCGGCGAAGCGCTTGACCGGCAGTACGACGGTCGCCTTCACGCGGCAACCAGGTCGGCCGCGTAGTCGAGCACGATGCGCGCCAGGCGCGCGCGGCCGGCGGCGCCCTCCATCAGGGTCGGCGCGGCCAGCGTGGGGAGGTCCTGCGGCGGCGGGTCCGGGTCGCCCTCGTCGACGACCATCGCCCCGATCAGGCCGGCGTAGAGCGAGGCGACGCCGGCCGCGGTGGAGGGGCGGCCGACGGCGGCCATGAAGCGCTCGGTCGGGCCCTTGACCACCTCGCCGGCGACGTAGGGGCTGACCGCGACGACCGGCGCGCCGCAGGCGGCGATCGCCTCGCGCATGCCGGGCACGGCGAGGATCGGGCCGATGCTGATCACCGGGTTTGAGGGCCCGATCACGATCGCCTCGGCGTCGGCGAGGGCCGCCAGCACCTGCGGGCTCGGCTCGGCCTCGGCGATCCCCTCGAGCTCGACCCCCTGCACCTCGGCGGCGCCGCCGTCGACGATCAGGTACTCCTGTAGGTCGCGCCTGCCCGCGGCGGTCAGCACCCTGGTCCGCACCGGCGCGTCGCTCATCGGCAGCACCTGCGCCTCGACGCCGAGCCCGCGGGCGATCTGCGCCTGCGCGGCGGTCGGCGTCCCGCCCTCGTCGAGGAACTGCCGCCTGTACAGGCAGGCGGCGAGGTCGCGATCGGAGAGGCTGAACCAGTCCGGCGCGCCGAGCCGCGAGAGGCGCTCGAAGACCGTGAAGGTGTCGTCGCGCAGCCCCCAGCCGCGCTCGGCGTCGATTTCGCCGCTGAGCCAGTAGGTGACGAGGTCGGGATCGGGGGAGACGTGGACGCCGAGCAGCTCGATGTCGTCGCCGGTGTTGGCGATCACCGCCAGCTCGGAGCCGATCTCCTCCTGCATCCCGGCGGCGAGTTTGGCGCCGCCGGTGCCGCCTGCCAGCAGCACGACCCTCACCGCGCCGGCCTCACTCCCAGTGATCCCCGTCGGGCAGGCCCGTGAGCCTGATCCCGGCGTGGGTCTTGTAGCGGACGTTGACCGAGATCAGCAGCGGCGTCAGCTGCTCGACGATCCGCGCCGTCTCCAGCGGGCCGGCGTTGACCGCGCGCAGCCCGGGGATCAGCTCGACCAGCCGCGCCACCCGTGCCTTGTCGGCCTTGCGGTCGCCGCAGATCGGCACGTCCTCGTCGAGCACCGCGCCGGCGTCGCCGAGCCGCGGCGCGCTGACCGAGTGCAGGGCGGCGACCACGGTCACGCCCTCGGGGACCATCTCCTGCGCCTGCTGCGCCGCCGAGCCCTGCCAGACGCCGAGCGTGCGCGTCGCCTTGCCGCTGACCGCGGCGGCGAGCGGCACCGTGCAGTCGACCAGGATCTGGCCCGGCCGCAGCGCCTCGCGCAGGTTGTTGAGGTTCTCCGACTGAGCGCGGAAGGGAACGGTGAGGAAGACGACCTCGGCCCGCTGCGCCGCCTCCTCGTTGACCAGGCCCTCGACCGCGGCACCGGGGACTGCCTCGCGCAGCTTCGCCGCCGCCTCCGCGGCGCGCTCGGCCGAGCGCGAGCCGATGATCGCGGCCCGGCCGGCCGTGGCCCAGCGCAGCGCCAGGCCGGCGCCGAGGGCGCCGGTGCCGCCGATGATCGGGATCGGTTCGTGCTCTGCCACGGGCGCGCCAGTCTATGCTCCCGCTCGATGAGGCTGGAGGGACGCAAGGCCCTGGTGACCGGCGGCGCCAGCGGGATCGGCGCGGCGATCGCCGCGCGGCTCGCCGCCGAGGGGGCCGAGGTCTGGGTCGGCGACGTCGACTCCGCGGGTGCGGCGAAGGTCGCCGCGGAGGTCAACGGCCACCCGTGCGAGCTCGACGTGACCGACCACGAGTCGGCCACGGCCGCGGCCGAGCAGATCGGCACGCTCGACGTGCTCGTCAACAACGCCGGCACCGACGAGTTCGGCTTCTTCACCCACACGACCCCCGAGCAGTGGCAGCGGGTGCTGGCGGTCAACCTCGGCGGCGTGCTCAACTGCACCCACGCGGCGCTGCCGGGGATGCAGGGGGCCGGCTACGGCCGCATCGTCAGCATCTCGTCGGAGGCCGGCCGGGTCGGCTCCAAGGGCTCCGCCGTCTACTCGGCGGCCAAGGGCGGCATCGTCGCCTTCATGAAGGCGATCGCGCGCGAGAACGCCCGCTACGGGATCACCGCCAACTCGATCGCCCCGGGCCCGATCGAGACCCCGCTGCTGATGGGCGCGAGGGAGTTCGGCGAGATCGGCGAGAAGGTGATCGAGACGATGAAGGAGGGCACGCAGATGAAGCGCCTCGGCCAGCCCGACGAGGTCGCCGCCGCCGTCGCCTTCCTCGCCTCCGACGACGCCACCTACGTGACCGGCGAGACGCTCGGCGTCAGCGGCGGCCTCGGCATGGTCTGATGGCGGAGCCGCCCGGCAGCGTGCGCATCCGCGAGGTCGGGCCCCGCGACGGGTTCCAGAACGAGCCCGAGACGATCCCGACGGCGGAGAAGGTGCGGCTGATCGACCTGCTCTCGGGCAGCGGGCTGCGGCGCGTCGAGGTGACCTCGTTCGTGCGCCCGGACGTGATCCCGCAGCTCGCCGACGCCGAGCAGGTGCTGGGCGCCGTGCAGCGGCGCGATGGCGTCTCATTCTCGGTGCTGATCCCGAACGAGCGTGGGCTGGAGCGGGCGCTTGGGCAGCGTGAGCGCTTCGACGAGATCAACGTCTTCGTCTCCGCCTCGGAGACCCACAACCGCAGGAACGTCAACCGCTCGATCGAGGACTCGCTGGCGGGCCTGGAGCGCACGCTCGCGACCGCGACCGCGGCGGGCCTGCGCTGCGAGGGCGTGATCTCGACCTCCTTCGGTTGCCCCTACGAGGGCGAGGTGCCGCCCGAGCGCGTCTTCGCGATCGCCGAGCGGCTCGCCGCGGCCGGCTGCGCCGAGGTCGGCTTCGGCGACACGACCGGGATGGCCAACCCGCGCCAGGTCGGCGAGTTCTTCGCCGCCGCGGGCGAGCGGCTCGGCGGGGTCGAGCTGACCGCGCACTTCCACAACACCCGCGGCCAGGGGCTCGCCAACGTGCTGGCGGCGCTCGAGCAGGGGGTCGAGTCGTTCGAGTCGAGCTTCGGCGAGCTCGGCGGCTGCCCGGTTCCGCCCGGGGCGACCGGCAACGTCGCGACCGAGGACGTGGTCTCGATGCTGGAGGAGATGGGCGTCGAGACCGGCATCGACCTGCCGCGCCTGCTCGAAGCCTCGCGCGCCGCGCAGGAGGCCCTCGGCCGCCCGCTCGGCGCCCACCTGCTGACCGCGGGGCCGGTCGATTGGCACCGCTGAAGGCAGACGTCGAGGCGCTCGCCGGCTTCGAGCGCGGCTCGGCCAGCGCCGGCGAACGGGCCGCGGCGCGGTGGCTCGCGACCCGGCTCGCGGAGGCGGGCGCGGCCGACGTGCGCACCCGGGACTTCCGCTACCAGGGCACCTACGGCTGGGCGCACGTCGCCCTCTACGCGCTGGCGATGCTGGGCGGCCCCTTCGCCGCGGCGGCGGGCATCGCCTACGACCTCGACTTCTCCGGCCGCGACCAGCGGCTGCGGCGCCTGCTGCCGGCGGACACCGGCACGAACGTGATCGGGCGGCTGCCGGCGCGCGGCGAGCGGCGCCGCACGCTCGTCCTCATCGCCCACCACGACGCCGCCCACACCGGCCTGATCTGGCACCCGCGCCTGGTGCGGATGTCGCGCGGCAGCTCCTACGCGACGCTGACGATGGTCGCCTTCGCGCTCGCGACGCTGCGCCGCACGCGCCGCCTCGGCCGCGCCCTGCTGGCGCTCGGGATCGCGCTCGAGGCCAACGTCGCCCGCAGCCCGATCGTGCCCGGCGCCAACGACAACGCGACCGGGGTCGCGGTCGCGCTCGCCCTGGCCGAGCGCTGGGCGGCCGAGCCGCTGCCCGGCTGCGAGCTGATCGTCGTGCTGCCCGGCTGCGAGGAGACGGGAATGGGCGGGATGGCCGCCTGGATGGAGGAAGAGGGCAGGCGGCTCGATCCGGCGACGACGCTGGTGCTCGGGCTCGACACGCTCGGCTCCGGCGAACCGGTCGTCGCCGCGGCCGAGGGCCCGCCGCGCGCGGTGCGCTTCCGCGAGGCCGACCTCGCCCACGCGGACGCCGGCGCCCGCCGCGCCGGCGTCGAGCCGCCGCAGCGCGTCCGCGTCGGCGGCTGGACCGACCCGGCGCTGGCGCGGCTCGCCGGCCTGCCGACGATCTCGATGCTCTCCTTCCACGACGGCGCGATGACCGACCTGCACCGCATGACCGACACCCCCGACCGCGTCGACTGGACCTCCGTGGACCGCTGCCACCGCCTCGCCACCGCCATCGCCGAAGAGTGGGCCACCACCCCCCAGCCGCCCAGATGAAGGGTTGTGTCCCCCATTAGGGACACAACCCTTCAATAAGCTGGCGCGGTGACGACGGAAGGCGAGTTCGGCGCGGCGCTCGAGGCTGCCCTCGCGGGTGGGCCGCAGCGCCACCACGAGAAGACCGCCGAGCAGGGCAAGCTGCCCGTCCGCGAGCGCGTCGCCCGCCTCGTCGACGAGGGCTCCTTTGCCGAGGAGGCGCTGCTCGCCAACTGGAACGAGGAGGGTCTCGGCGCCGACGGCGTCGTCACCGGGTTGGCCCGGATCGACGGCCGCCGCGTCGCCCTGATGGCCAACGACCCGACCGTGAAGGCCGGCTCCTGGGGGCCGAAGACGGTCGAGAAGATCCTCCGCATCCAGGAGCGGGCGCTCAGCTTGCAGGTGCCGATGGTCTACCTGGTCGACTCGGCCGGGGCGCGGATCACCGACCAGGTGCAGATGTTCCCCGGCCGCCGCGGCGCCGGGCGGATCTTCCACAACGAGGTGCGGCTCTCCGGCCAGGTGCCGCAGGTCTGCCTGCTGTTCGGCCCGAGCGCCGCCGGCGGCGCCTACATCCCGGCTTTCTGCGACGTCGTGATCATGCGCGAGGGCAACGCCTCGATGTACCTGGGCTCGCCGCGGATGGCGGAGATGGTGATCGGCGAGAAGGTGACGCTGGAGGAGATGGGCGGGGCGAAGATGCACACCGGCGTCTCCGGCTGCGGCCACTTCCTCGTCCGCTCCGACGAGGAGGCGATCG
Organism: uncultured Solirubrobacterales bacterium; assembly: GCA_963727465.1. Classification (GTDB taxonomy): domain Bacteria; phylum Actinomycetota; class Thermoleophilia; order Solirubrobacterales; family 70-9; genus VRUE01. Next base: position 75,400 of record CAVSGL010000007.1, read on the forward strand.
ACCTGACCCGCCGCTACCTCGCCTACATGCCCGGCAACTGGCGCGAGCCGGCGCCGGCAACCGAGCCGGCGGCGCCCGCCTCCGACGCGGCGATCGCCGAGCTCGTCCCCGCCGACGAGAACCGGCCCTTCGACATGCGCGAGGTGCTCGACGCGCTGCTCGATGCCGACTCCCTGCTCGAGGTGCACAGGCGCTGGGCGAAGGAGCTGATCGTCGGCTACGGCCGGCTCGACGGCCGCGTCGTCGGCGTCGTCGCCAACCAGCCGAAGCAGAAGGGCGGCGTGCTCTTCGTCGACTCGGCCGACAAGGCGGCGCGGTTCATCCAGACCTGCAACGCCTTCAACGTGCCGCTGCTCTTCCTCGCCGACGTGCCCGGATTCATGATCGGCACCGCGGTCGAGCGCCAGGGGATCATCCGCCACGGCGCGAAGATGATCAGCGCCGTCTCGGAAGCGACCGTGCCCAAGCTTTCGGTGATCGTGCGCAAGGCCTACGGCGCCGGTCTCTACGCGATGGCGGGTCCGGCCTTCGAGCCCGACTGCTGCATCGCCCTGCCGAGCGCCTCGATCGCCGTGATGGGGCCGGAGGCGGCGATCAACGCCGTCTTCTTCAACCAGATCCAGAAGATCGACGACGAGGCCGAGCGGGCCGATTTCGTCGCCCGCAAACGCGACGAGTACGCGGCCGACATCGACATCCTCCACCTCGCCTCCGAGCTCGTCGTCGACGCGGTCGTCGAGCCCGAGGACCTGCGCGCGGAGCTGATCCGCCGCTTCGCGCTGGCGGCGAGCAAGGACCGCCGCTTCGCCGAGCGCCGCAACCCGGTGACCCCCGCGTAGGACGATGGCGGCGGAGCGGGCGATCGTCGTCGACGGGCTCCGCGTCCGTCGCGGCGGGCGCCCTGTCCTGCGCGATCTGCGCTTCTCCGTCGCCGCCGGCTCGGTCACCGGCCTGCTCGGCCCGAGCGGCTGCGGCAAGACGACGCTGATGCGCGCGATCGTCGGCGTGCAGGTGGTCGAGGCCGGGCGGGTCGAGGTGCTCGGCGCGCCGGCGGGCGCGCCGTCGCTGCGCTCGCGGGTCGGCTACGTCACCCAGGCGCCCTCGGTCTACGGCGACCTCAGCGTGCGCGAGAACCTGCGCTACTTCGCCCGCGTGCTCGGCGTCCCGCGGGAGCGGGTCGGCGAGGCGGTCGAGACGGTCGCCCTCGGCGAGCAGGCCGACCAGGTCGTCGCCAGCCTCTCCGGCGGCCAGAGCGCCAGGGTCTCGCTGGCGACGGCGCTGCTCGGCCGCCCGGAGCTGCTCGTCCTCGACGAGCCCACGGTCGGCCTCGACCCGGTCCTGCGCCGCGACCTCTGGGGGACCTTCCGCGCGCTCGCCGACGCCGGCGCGACCCTGCTCGTCTCCAGCCACGTGATGGACGAGGCCGAGCACTGCGACGAGCTGCTGCTGATGCGCGAGGGCGAGCTGCTCGCCGCCGAAGCGCCCGCCGGCCTGCGGGAGCGCACGGGGGAGCAGCGGCTCGATGAGGCGTTCCTGGCGCTGATCGAGCAGCGCGAGGTCGCCCGGTGAGCGCCCGCATCACCTGGGCGACGGCGCTGCGCGTGCTGACGCAGCTGCGCCGCGACCCGCGCACGATCGCCCTGCTGCTGGCGGTGCCGCCGTTCCTGCTCGCCCTGCTCAAGGGCGCCTTCTACAGCGACCCGAAGTCCTTCCAGCACGTCGGCGGGCCGCTCGTCGGCCTCTTCCCGTTCAGCACGATGTTCGTCGTCACCTCGATCACGATGCTGCGCGAGCGCACCACCGGCACGCTGGAGCGGCTGATGTCGCTGCCGCTGGCCAAGCTCGACCTGCTCTTCGGCTACGGGATCGCCTTCGCCGCGGTCGCCGTCGCGCAGGCCTGCGTGACCAGCGCCGTCGCCTTCGGCCTGCTCGGCCTCGACGTCGTCGGCTCGACCGCCGCCGTGGTCGCGCTCGCGGTCGGCAACGCGCTGCTCGGCATGTCGCTCGGGCTCTTCGTCAGCGCCTTCGCCCGCACCGAGTTCCAGGCCGTGCAGTTCATGCCGGCGATCGTCTTCCCGCAGCTCTTGCTCTGCGGCCTCTTCGTCGCCCGCGACCAGATGATCGGCGTGCTCCAGATCGTCTCCGACACGATGCCGCTGACCTACGCCTTCGAGGCGCTCGACAGCGTCACCACCGCGGGCTCGCTGGGCTCGCGCGGAGCGCTCGACGTGAGCGTGATCGCCGGCGCGACCTTGCTGCTGCTGGCGCTCGGCGCGCTCACGCTGCGGCGGCGCACGCCATAGCGGTCGGGCGCGCCCCGACGTGGCGCGCGCCCGACCCCGTGGCTCGTCGGTCGATCAGCGCGGCTCCGGTCCCCAGCCGGGGGCTCCCATCCGGGTCCCGAAGCCATTGGTTTCGGTTCCGCCGCTGTCGAATTCCCGGTTCCCGCCGCCGCCACTGCGCACGATCGCGATTTCAGTCGAGTAGCGACTGCTCCCGAGCATGGCGATGTGACGTCCGTCGGGCGCGAACGCCGGTTTGGAGAAGCACGTCCCGCGGAAGCAGTCGCCGCGACTGTGAGTGATCTTCCGCACCCGGCGCCCGTTCACCGCCGCCACGAAGATATTCGAGCTGCCGCGGCCGCGATCGGAGTCGTAGGCGATGCGACGCCCGTTCGGAGCGTAGTCCGGAGCCTCCTCGATCCACGGGCCGTCGACCAGGATGCGCTTGTGGGTCCCGTTGCGCCGCATCGAGAAGATGTCGGTATCGCTTGAGTCGATGGCAATGCGGTCGGTGACGAAGGCGATCCGGCGCCCGTTCGGCGAGACCGTCGGATCCGAGTCGGTGTGCGGGCCGTAGGTCAGCTGTTCGAGGTCGCTGCCGTCGGGCCGGACGGTGAAGATGTGAGTGCGCCCACCGATCTTCCGCTCGAAGACGATCCGCCCGCCGCCGGGGAAGAAGTACGGGTTCGCGTCCACGTACGGCCCGCTCGTCACCGGCTCGATTGCGGTCCCGTCATTGCGCATCGTGAATATGTGCCGCCGGGGAAATGGGCTGCCGCGCCGGGCGCTGAAGACGATGCGCCTGCCGCTGCGCGAGTAGGCGGCGTCCACGTCGCCAAGCGCAAAGGTCAGCTGTTCGGGCGATTCGGCGATACGCGGGCCGTGGGTGAAGAGGCCGGCGTAGCGAAGCGTGCCATCCGATTCAGTGCGGCTCTTCGGGTAGACGATCGGCCCCGGAGTGCCCGGGAACGCGGCATTTGCGGCGCTGGCCAGGATCAGCAGGACGGCTGCGAATGCGGCCGCCGCTCCAGTCAGCAGCGTGGCGGGGCGCCTCCCCACCGTCAGGCTGCGTGGGTTGACGAGACTCATGGCTCCTCCTTGTCGTTTACGTACGTAACGGGAGGACGCGTGGAATCTCAGTGTTTATTCAAAGAAATTTGATGTTTAGCTCGCCTGCGAGCGCGACGAACCAGTCGAGCGCCTCGGGATTGGCGAGCGAGTCGCGGCTCGCCGCCTGCTCGGCCGGGGTGCCCATCAGGATCCGCTTGACCGGGACCTCGAGCGCCTTGCCGCTCAGCGTGCGCGGCACCTCGGCGATCGCGTAGACCTCGTCGGGCACGTGGCGCGGCGAGCACTGGGCGCGCACGCGGCGGGCGATCTCACGGCGCAGGTCGTCATCGAGCTCGGCGCCCTCGCGGAGGACGACGAAGAGCGGCATCCAGCCCTCGGTGCCCGGTTTGGGCACGTCGACGACGAGCGCGTCGACGATCGCGTCGACGGCGAGCACGGCGCGGTAGATCTCGCTCGTGCCCATGCGCACGCCGGAGCGGTTGATCGTCGAGTCCGAGCGGCCGTAGATCACCGCGGTGCCGCGCGAGGTGATTTCGATCCAGTCGCCGTGGCGCCAGACGCCGGGATAGTGCTCGAAGTAGGCCTCGCGGTAGCGGCTGCCGTCCCCGTCGCCCCAGAAGCGCACCGGCATCGAGGGCATCGGCTCGGTGACGACCAGCTCGCCGACCTCGTCGATCACCGCCCTGCCGTCCTCGTCCCAGGCCTCGACCGCGGCGCCGAGCGCGCGCGCCTGTAGCTCGCCGCGGTAGACGGGGAGCAGCGGCGTGCCGCCGACGAAGGCGGTGCAGAGGTCGGTGCCGCCGCTGGTCGAGAAGAGCCAGGTGTCGGCGCCGAGCTGCTCGTAGGTCCAGTCGAAGCCCTCGGGCGAGAGCGGCGAGCCGGTCGAGCCGACCGCCTTGAGGCGGGAGAGGTCGCGGCCGGCGGCCGGCTCGGCGCCGGCCTTCATGCAGGCGGCGATGTAGGAGGCGCTGGTGCCGAACATGGTGACTTCGGCGCGCGCGGCCAGCTCCCAGAGCACGCTCATGTCGGGGTGACCCGGGTTGCCGTCGTAGAGCACGATCGCGGCCCGGGTCAGCAGCCCGGAGACGAGGAAGTTCCACATCATCCAGCCGGTCGTCGTGAACCAGAAGAGGCGGTCGCCCGGGTGCGCGTCGACGTGCAGGTGGAGCTTCTTCAGGTGCTCGAGCAGGATCCCGCCCTGGCCCTGGACGATCGCCTTCGGCAGCCCGGTCGTGCCGGACGAGTAGAGGACCCAGAGCGGGTGGTCGAAGGGGACGCGCTCGAAGTGGAGCTCGGCGCCGTCGCCCGTGGCGAGCAGGTCGCCCCAGAGCGTCGTATCGGCGAGCGCGGAGAGGTCCGGATCGGGGTCGAGGTAGGGGAGGACGACGGTGCGGGCGAGGCTGGGCATCGCCCGCTCCAGCTCGGCGACGGTCTCGCGCCGGTCGAAGTCCTTGCCGCCGTAGCGGTAGCCGTCGACGGCGAAGAGGACCTTGGGCTCGATCTGGGCGAAGCGGTCGATCACGCTGGCCGGGCCGAAGTCGGGCGAGCAGCTCGACCAGACCGCGCCGAGCGAGGCGGTGGCGAGGAAGGCGACGATCGCCTCGGGGATGTTGGGCATGTAGGCGACGACGCGGTCGCCGGGTTCGACCCCGAGCCCGCGCAGCCCGGCGGCGACGGCGGCGACGCGGGCGCGCAGCTCGCCCCAGCTCAGCTGCTCGAGCTCGCGCAGCTCGGAGGCGTACAGGATCGCCGCCTCGGCGTCGTCCTTGCCGGCGAAGACGTGCTCGGCGTAGTTCAGCCGCGCGCCCTCGAACCAGCGCGCGCCCGGCATCCGGTGGCTGGAGAGGACGCGCTCGTGCTCGCCGTCCGCTCGCACCTCGAAGAAGTCCCAGATCGAGGCCCAGAACGCCTCGACCTCGTCGACCGACCAGCGCCAGAGGTCGTGGTAGCCCTCGAAGGCGAGCCCGCGCTCGCGCGCCAGCCAGCGCATGTACTCGGTCATCCGGGCCCGCTCGACCAGCGCGGCCGGCGGGTCCCAGAGCTTCTCGGGCTTTGCCGCGCTCACCCGTCCGCGGCCGCGGCGCCCGCCTTCGCCCGCTCGCGCTCCAGCTCGTGCGGGTCGTGGGCGCAGATCAGCGTGACCTCGTCGCCGCGGCGGGATGCCAGCTCGCGGAGGCGGTCTCGGTTCGCCTTGCGGGCCGCGTTGTCGGCGGCCATCAGGGTCTGGAAGAGGCGCAGGGACGGCGGGCAGGAGGCTGGGCTCTCGACCTCGCGGTGGTTGAAGTAGGCGTCTCCGCAATGCAGCAGCCAGCCCTCGCCCTCGCGGATCGCGACGCCGGTGTGGCCGCGCGTATGGCCGATCAGCGGCACCAGCGCGATCTCGACGTCGATGTCCGGCAGGATCCGCACGCTCTCGAAGCCGAGCCACTCGTCGCCGCCGGCGCCGTGGGTGACCCAGTTCGGGCCGTGCTTCCAGTGGGCGCCGCCGATGTAGCGCATCCGTTCGCGCAGGCTGGGGTGGAGGGCGGCTTCGAGCTCCGCGGCGAGCACGTGCACCTCGGCTTCGGGGAAGTCGGGCAGTCCGCCGGCGTGGTCGAGGTCGAGGTGGGTCGTGACGATGTGGCGCACGTCGGCGGCGGTGAAGCCGAGCGCCTCGATCTGCCGCAGCGCCGTCGTCTCCTCCTTCGGGCGCGGGTTCATCGCGAAGCGAAAGGCAGCTCCGAGCTGGCCCGGGTTGCGGGCGTCGTCCATGCCGAAGCCCGTCTCGGCCAGCACCAGCCCGCCTCCGACCTCGATCGCCAGGCAGTGGCAGACCACGTGCGCCCTCTCCAGCCAGCCGCCGTCGCCGTTGACCAGCCGCCGCCCCTGCGGGCAGAGCGATCCGCAATTGAGGTGGTGAACCCTCATCTCGAGGGCGCAGTGTAGTGCCGTGTCCTACCGCTTCGGCCCGACGTGCCGATCCATGATCTCGACCGCCTCGCGCCGGGCGACCGAGATGTTCCACGGGCCGTCCTGTCGCCAGGCGATGCCAAGCCGATCGCAGCCGTCGCAGAAGATCCGCTGGATGTCGAGCGACCGGTTCGTGAAGAGGTAGCGCGGATATTCGTAGGTCTTCTTCGGGTGGCGGATCTTGTTCATCACCCGGCACCCGTCGGAGTGGATCAACCCGCGCAGCAGGCGACCCGGGATAGCGGTCGACCACCCGTTGCTGCCAGGGCTCCAGCGCGATCCTGCGCTTGTGCTTGGGCCCAGCGCCGTGCTGAGGGAAGAGGTGGGGCCAGTGCTTGGAGAAGGAGTTGACCTCTTCGACCCGATCGTTCCGGTGCGCATATACCGATGCCTTGCTGGCGGGCATCACGATGCTCATTGCCGCTTCGCACTCCCAAACGATCACCGGATAGGCGCGGTCCAAGAAGATCCTCAGTCGATAGACCCCGCGCGGATGGGCGGAGATCATCCCGTCGCCGAGGTACATGCCGAGCAGGTAGGCATAGGCATGGAGGGTCAGTCCCGGAACCACTGGAGCAGACTCCGAACACCGAATACATGTGCCTCGCCCGGGTGCTGCCAGACGCTTCCGAGACGAGGCCGGGCGCCGGAGCCGGGTGCGTCCTCGGACCCAATCGCTGACAGTTCTGCGGTTGACGCCGGTCCGCCGAGCGATCTCGCAGTTGTTGAGACCGCTGTCCGAGAGCCGCAATGCCGCTTCGACTTGCCGCTGCGGCTTCATGCGCGAGCGATGCGGCGGGTGGGACTCGAACCCACAAGCCCTTTCGGGCAGCGGCTTTTGAGACCGCCTCCTTTGCCGAGTTTGGACACCGCCGCGGGTCGATTCATTCTACGCCCGACGCTACGACCACGACCGGTCGCTAAAGCCCTGAAATCGCGCTTCTGCTGCGAACCTTTACCCGCCTGACACAGACTTTTTAGAAAACCGGGGCCGGGGCGTGCTCAAGCCGGTTGCGGGGCGTCCGGGCTTGGCGGAGCACCGGCGCCGTAGTCCTCGCCGGAGCCGATCGGGCGCTCCTCCTCGACGTGCCAGTCCTGGCTGAAGCCGTAGAAGCAGGCGGCGATCAGGACGAGCTGGAGGACCATCAGGACCAGCACCAGCACGCCGATCAGCGAGACCGGGATCAGCGCGTCGTCGAAGCCGCCCTTGTCGCGGGCGAACCAGCTGTTGGCGCCGACCGCGCAGAAGATCGCCAGGATCATCGAGAGCGACGCCGCGACCGGAAGCACGCCGCGGCTCCAGCGCGTGACGCGGTAGGCGAAGAGGGCGTAGAGTCCGGCGAAGATCAGGCAGATGACGCCCATTCCGCTGCCGCCGTCGAGCAGCGAGAAGCCGGCGATCGCGACCAGGGCGGCGATCGCAGCCGTGGCGAACATCAGCAGGGCGACCACGAACTTGGTCGTGATCACGCCGCTCTTCTCCCGATTCGGGTGCCAGAGCTCGTACCCCGGCGTCACCTCTCCAACCGTCACGCCAACGATCATAGAATCTAAGAGCGACGCAGCGGCATTGGCCGCGCGTTAAGCGCCGGCTCGTGCTCGCCGCTTCTACAATCAGGCCATGCGCGGGCGTGGTGAAATTCGGGAAACACGCCGGCTTTAGGTGCCGGTGCTCGCAAGAGCTTGGGGGTTCGAGTCCCTCCGCCCGCATAGGTCAAGCCTTCGGTCCAACGAAGGAATCGAGCAGAGCGACGCTCTGTCGGTCGGCCTCGAAGAAAGAGCTCCGGGAAATCTCCGACAATAGCCTTCTGCCAGTCGCCCAATTCGATCGCACGGGTGTGCTTCTTACCCGGGCCGTGTTGCGGGAATGCCGAGAGCCAGATCCGACCACTCGCCGAGACGCGGATCGATGCGCCCGCAGCGTGTTGGCGAACGCGGCTTCGTGCCTTGATGTGCGCGACGTCCCAAATCGCGGCGACGCATTCCGCGGCGATGCAGGGGTAGCGCGCATCGAGCGCAATCTCCAGCACCGGTGACTCGGCCGCCTTGCTGAGGTATCCGTTGCCCAGATAGATGCCCAAGAGATAGGCGTAGCTCGCGCGATTCATCGGTCGCCAGACCTTGGCGGTCGGCGACCTGCCGCGGGGCAGGCCGTGCACTCGCCAGCGCTGCACGGTGCTTCGACTGACGCCGGTCCGCCGGCTGACCTCATAATCACTCAGCCCTCTGTCGATGAGGGCCTTGGCTTCGCTGCGAGTGCGAATGGAAACCGATGGCACGAACATATGTTCGCTTATCGCCCGGACGCCAGGAAGGCATCGGGAACGTAGACTCCAGGACGCCTGGGGGAGTGAGTTAACGGCTATGCGCACGGTCTCCAAAACCGGCGATTCTAGGTTCGAGTCCTAGCCAACCGCACCCCTGATCGAGGTCGAGAAGATCGACGTCACCGAGGGGTTCAACGTCAGAACCCACATGGACAGGAGGGCATCGAGCGCCTCGCCGCCAACCTGAAGCGCGTCGGCGTCGTGCAGCCGGTCGTCGTCGTGCCCGGCGGCGGCGATCACTTCGCCCTCGTGGCCGGCCACCGTCGCCTGCGCGCCGCCCAGGCCGCCGGCTTCACCGAGATCCCGGCGGTCCTCGGCGATGCCAAGACGGCCCGCCTCGCCAACCTGGTCGAGAACCTCCACCAGGAGGAGCTCGACCCGATCGACCGCGCGCGCGGTCTCAAGGCGCTCGCCGAGGAGGGCGGCCTCACCAGCCACAGGCAGATCGCCGAAGAGGTCAGCAAGTCGAGCGCCTGGGTCAGCCGCCACCTGCGGCTGCTGGAGCTGCCCGAGGGCGTGCAGCGCCACGTCGCCGCCGGTGGCGTCCCGGTCGAGGCCGAGCGTTGCCTGCGTGAGGTCGCCAGGGTCAGCCCGCGGGTCGCCGAGTGCGTCTGCGAGCTGGCCAAGCGGCGCAAGCTGAAGCCGAGCCAGTTCGTCCCCTGCTTCGGCGAGCTGCTGACCGAGACCGCGCAGGCGCGCTTCGAGCAGAAGCCGACGATGATCTCTCCGAGCGCCGTGTGGCTCGGCAAGGTCGTCGCCGACGCCGAGAAGCGGGCGGCGCTGATCGCCCGCCTACGGGAGATCGGGCGCTGCGCAGAGAAGTCCGAGGCGGTGATCAGCCTCGGCGGCGCCGAGGTCGACGCCGCGCGGGCGGCCGGCGTTCTGGTCGAGCACAGGGTCGACCGCGGCGAATGGGTCTCGACCGTCTCGTTCATCACCGACGAGGCTCTCGCCGCCGACCTCTGCGAGCGCGCGGTCGAGCGGATGGAGGCCGAAACGGCGCAACGGGCCGAGCGCGAGAAGGAATGGCGCGCCCGGCGCGGCGGCGTTGACCCCGACGCGACCCCCGAGCAGCAAGCCGAGGCGCGCAAAGCAGCGCGCGCCGAAGCGCAGGCAAACCGCGAGCGTGCCCGCCGCCACAACGACGATCTGGGGCGCAAGCTGCTCCAGCGCCGCGGCGGCGCCAGCCGCAAGGAGCACACGCTCGCCCGGGCGAAGGCGCTCGTGGCGATCGTCCTCGCCGACAACAAGGACCTGCCGGCGCGGGGCCTGCGGCTCGTCACCGACCAGCTGCAGGAGGTCGAGATCAAGCAGCTGAAGACGTCCGGCGAGTCGCGCGAGAAGGTCAGCTACCTTCCGCCACCGCTCCTCGCGCGCCGGCGACCCCGCCCTGCACACCCACTTGGTCACCGCCAACATGACCCGCGCGCTCTCCGACGGGCGCTGGCTCAGCCTCGCCGCGCCGAAGGGCAGGACGCCGTTTTGGCTTCAGGCCAAAGCGGCTGGCCACGTCTACCAGGCGGCGTTGCGCGCGGGCGTCACGCGGGCGCTCGGCCTCGCCTGGCAGCAGCCCCACAACGGCTGGGCCGACCTGGAGGGGATCGATCGCCCCGTGATCGAGCACTTCTCCCGCCGCCGGGCGGAGATCCTCGCGGCGATGGCCGAGCACGGGGTCGAATCGGCGGCGGCGGCCGAAGTCGCCGCCTACCGCACGCGCGAAGCCAAGGACTACGGTGTGGACCCCGACAGCCAGCGGGCCGAGTGGGTCTCGCGCGCGGCCGAGTTCGAGCTGACGCCGGAGTCGATCGACCGGATGATCGCCGAGGTCAGTCGCCGCGATCCGCGCACGATCCGCACCGACGATCTCGACGAGGCGGTGGCCGACCTCGAGCAGCGCCACTCCCACTTCGACCGCCGCGAGGTGATCTCGGCGATCGCCAACCGCCTGCCCGAGGGCGCCGACCTCGGTGCCCTGGAAGCCGCGACCGAGGAGCTGATCGCCAGCCCGCGGCTGATCTTGATCCACCACGACGACGGCCCGCTCGAATTCACCTACTACACGACCCCGCGCCTGTGGGAGCTGGAGAAGGGCTTCGTCGCCGCCGCCCGCAGGGGAGCCCGGGCCGGGGCGGCCGTGGTCGAGGAGGCGACGCTGGCCGCGATCCTCGAGCGCCACCGCTACCTCAGCGCAGAGCAGACCGAGATGGTGCGCCGCCTCACCACCGGCGGCGAGCGCATCGTCGCCGTCGCCGCGCTGCCCGGCGCCGGCAAGACGACCGCGCTCGGCGCCGCCCGGGAGACCTGGGCGGCCGAGGGCATCAGGGGGATCGGCCTCGCCACCGCGCGCAGCGCCTCGGGCGAGCTGGGAGAGAGCGCCGGGATGCCGGCGACCTCGATCACCGCCTTCCTGATGGGGAGCGATGAGCGGATCGCAAAGGGCCTCGCCCCACTGCCGCGCGGCACGGTGATCGTCGTCGATGAGGCCTCGACCGTGCCGACGCCCTACCTGGCCGAGCTGGCCGAGATCGCCACCAGCTGCGGGGGGCAAGCTGGTCCTGATCGGCGACCCGCGCCAGATCGGTGCGGTCGGCCCCGGCGGCCTCTACGGGCACCTGACCAACGAGTTCGAGCCGATCCGGCTCACCGAGATCCGCCGCCAGCGCGAGCGGCTCGACCGCTACGTCGTCGAGCTTGCCCACGAAGGCCGGGGCTCGGACGCGCTCGACGTGCTGGTGATGCGCGAGCGCCTGATGATCGCCGACACCCTGCCGGAGGCACTCGACGCGCAGGCGCTCGACTGGCACAGGCGCTTCGCCGCCGGCGAGGACGCGGTGATGATCGCGCGGCGCACCCGCGACGTCGCCGAGCTGAACGAGCGGGCGCGGCAACTGCTCGCCGCCGAGGGTCGGCTCGGGCCCGAGGCGCTCCTAGTCGGTGACCAGGAGTTCGCCGCGGGCGACCGGGTCCTCACCCGGGTCAACGTCGCCGAGGTCTCAAACCGCGAGCGCTGGGACGTGGTCGGGGTCGATCTGGCAAGCGAGCAGCTGCACCTGCGCCACCTCAGTGAGTCGGGGCGGGGGGTGACGCTCGATCGCCGCTACCTGGATCGGCTGACCCTCTCGGGAGAGCCGGCGCTTCAGCACGCCTACGCCCTCACCACCTACACCACCGAGTCAAAGACCTTCGACTCGGCTTTCGCCCTGCTCGACTCGGGTGTGAACAGCGAGGACTTCACGGTCGCGATCTCGCGCAACACGGGGCCGGTCTTCGCCTACGGGGTGGCGGCCTCGGAGTGGATCGACGCCGAGCTTGGGCCGGCGACGGGGGAGATCGAGGACGTGATGCACGAGCTGCGCGAGGGCGCCGAGCGCGGCGCGGCCGAGTATGCCGCGATCGAGGTCAGCCTGCGCCAGAAGACGAAGACGAAATCCGAGGCGCAGCTTGCCGAGCGGCGCAACGAACTGGAGGAGCGCCTGCTGGCGGCAGGCGAGCGCTCGCCCGACCAGAAGCGACTCGAGCGGCTCGAAGGGCGCATCGCCGAGGGCAACACCTACCTCTCCTAGCTCGCGCAGGAGGGCGACGAGCTGGACGCGCAGGGGACGGTTGCGGGCGAGCGGCTCGGGCGGATCGAGAGGAACGAGCGCCTTGCCAAACAGCAGCTGCGCCGCCTCGAGGCCGAGCGCAATGAGGTGCTCGCACAGGCTGAGCCCGACTCGCCCCGTCCGATCGGCCTGAGCGGCCGCGAGCGAGTCGAACTGAAGGTGATCGAGGACCGCCTCACCGACCTGCGACGGCGCGACATCGCGGCCGAGCGCGCCGCGCCGTCGAGCATGGTCACCGAGATCCTGGGGCCGCGGCCGAAGGACTCCGTAAAAGCCGCCCTTTGGAACGAGGGGGTCGAGACGATCTACGCCTATTGGCAGCGCTACGGCGTCAGCCCGAGTTCCGCGAGCCCGCTCGGCCCCAAGCCCGATGACCCGGTCCGAAGCGCCGAGCGGCGCCAGGCCGAGCTGCGACTGGCGCGGGTTCAGCAGCGACTCGGGCGAGAACACGTCCACGACGCCGAGCGATTGCTGCAAATTGCGCGCTAGCACCGAGGCCACGGCAGCGTTCAGGACGAAAGTGTACCCACCTGCGTAGTCGCGCTATTTTCGCTGCGCCTCGGCAAACCATTTCCCGCAGTTGGGTGGTGGGGGGCGTTCAATGTACCTAAATCAACTTTTAGTCGTTTTCATTACCGAGTTATACGGTGTAAGGTTTTCATCCATTTGACACCGGGCACCCTCTGAGGCGACATTTGGGGCGGCGGCGCTCGGACGATTTCCCGACGCCGACTGAATTCGGCAGGGTTGGGGAGAGATGCATCGCAAAGCCTCCTTCGGTCCCAAAGAGAAGACAGAGCGCCGATCTACGCCACAGATGCGCGCTGAACTCGCGGACGCCTTGCGAGCACGGCTGCACGACATTGAGCGCGCTAGTTGGGTCCGTGTGCATGACATTTCCGATGAAAAGAGATTCCTCGACCCTGAATATGTCGAGGCTCTACGTGCGACAGTCAAAACGGCCCTCGTCTACGGCATCGATACCGTCGAGAGGGGCGAGCGACGATCGCCAACGACTCCACCAGCGCTTATTGCCCAGGCGCGACTTGCGGTCCGCAACCGCATCGGTCTCGATACGGTCATCCGCCGCTACGTCGCTGGCCATGCCGTCCTTGACGTCTTTCTGCGAGAAGAAGCAGAGCGCGCCAAGATTCCGCGAGAGCCCGAGCTCGAGTTGTTCCTCCGAGGGCAGTCCGCTCTCCTTGAGCGCCTAATCGCAGAGGTCTCCGCTGCCTATATGCGGGAGATCGAAGCTCGTCCCGCCACAACCGAACAGCGTCGAGCCGAGCTGGTGCGCAGACTCCTCGATGGCGAGCAGCTGGATGCATCCGATCTCGACTATGACTTTGGAGCCTTCCATCTCGCTGCGGTCGCCATCGGGCCAAGGGGGGTCGAAGCCTTCCGTGAAGTGAAGGAGGCCCTCGAATGTCGTCTTCTGCTGGTTCGCCAGGAGGAATCCTCATGGGCCTGGTTCGCCTCACGTAGAAGGCTCGACCTTCCTCAGCTTGCATCGCTTTCGGGGGGGAATTGGCCGAGCGAGATGGCCGTGGCTTTCGGTGAGCCGGCACAGGGACGATCCGGCTGGCGCTTCAGCCATCGGCAGGCAAAAGCTGCGCTGCCCATCGCGATGCGCATGGTCGGGACCCCGGTCCGCTACGCCGACACCGCTCTTCTTTCGGCGCTTCTCCAAGATGAACTTCTTGCGGACTCCTTACGCCAGCTCTACCTCGATCCACTGGATGAGTTGCAGGGCAGAGGCGCGAGCGCCAGGCAGACGCTGCGCGCCTACATCGGCGCTCTGGGAAATGTCTCCTCGGCAGCCAACGCGCTCAACGTCAATCGCAACACAGTCGCCCGGCGTATCCAAGCGATCGAGGCGCGGATCGGTCGTCCGCTTGAGTCTTGTCTCGCTGAGATCGACACCGCCTTGCGCTTGGAGGAACTATCTGCGCGGTCTGATCGCGGCGATTTGTAGCACCCTGCTCCATTCGGTGAAATGCATGGCGCACATTGCCACGCCATCGGTGTCTGGAAATCGGAGAGGCTGCGGCAATCCGACGCCTCTCTACATATTTTCCGACATTCCCAAACAAGCTGTTTTCTGTCATGGGTGCCGTCCTCATCCTCGCCCTCTCGTTTGCGGTGACGGCACTGGCCGAAGAAGTCTCGCCCCAATCTTCGCCCCTAGGAGAAGCGCCGAGCGAGGCGCCCACCTGGCTGCGGAGTGCAATGGATTCGCCTGCGAGCTTGGCGAATGCAGCGGACGCTGCGGGTGAACGGGAGGCTCCCTCTACGCAGCAGCTCGAACGGTCTCGCAGCGACTTCCGAGACCTTTCGAGCGGCGAAGCGGTCGACGTCGCCGCGGAAAAGTTCCCACAGCTGATCAACCTTCCGCTTAACCCTGTTCCTCCGCTGGGCGAAGGCGAACGAATCACCAAATATCTGAGCCTTGACGCTGCTCAGCTCGAAATGCCGAACGGTCGACATGCTGTGCTCGATTCCATGTTGCCGTTAGTCACGAGCGATGCCGAAGAACGCTTGGTGCCAGTCGACCTCGGCCTGCAAGAAGAAGGCGAGACGCTGGTCCCTAGGGCCCCGCTGGTGCCGGTGCACATCCCAAAGCAGGCGGGAGAAGGCATAGAGATGCCGGAAATCGGCCTAACCGTGACGCCGACCAACGGCGATGGGAGCCCTCTGAGCGCTTCGATCGCCTCGGCCACACGTGCCGCAGCGGATTTCGCCAATACGCAAACCGACACCGACACGATTGTCAAGCCACTTCCCCTTGGCTTCGAGATTCATAGCCTGCTGCGCTCCCCGAAGAGTCCTGAGAAACTCTTCTTTCGGTTCGCCTCAAGCGCGGATGGCGATCCAACGTTGACCCGCGCCGATGACGGGTCGGTGATGGTAGAAGCGAACGGCAAGCGCATTGCGATGATCCCGCCAGCCGCCGCCGTCGATGCCGCTGGGGAGCCCGTTCCGGTCTCGATGGAAATCGAAGGCGACCTGCTCGCCCTCGAGGTCGGACATCGCTCCGCCGAATTCCTCTACCCGATCGACGTGGATCCGACGGCCACCGACTACAGCAGCTTCGGCTCGTGGGAAGGCAAGGAAGGCAACTGGTCTTTCGAAAACGGCGCTCCGGGCGTGTTCACTGGGGAATGGCAGGAACTGTGGTCGCGCCTGCACATCGCTAACGGCTCGGGCAACTCCTTCAACTACGGCGACTGGGCGAGCTGGTTCTACCTGACCCAGGGCGTTTCGCGTATCTATGAGCTCGATGCAACCGTAGACTCCCCATCGGGCGGCAACTTCCTGGCCATCGCCGGTCCCGCGGGGGCGGAAGCGGAAACCTGGATCCCCATCTCCCCGCCCATCGAATCGAGCCACGTGCTCTGTGCAGCCTCGGAATGCGTGTCAGGTGGTGGTTCCGCAGGCAACGCCGCGGTGTTCGAGCTGATCGCGACCGAATCCGGCAGTTTCCCGCTCTTCGCCAACCTCGACTCCGCTTCGGTGAGGATCGTCCAAGATCAGGCCGCCACGATCACTTTCAATACCACCGACCCCGAAATAGAAGGCAAGCCCAACGCGCTCTACGACGGAGGTCATTGGTTCAAGACCTCCGACGAAGCCCGGGTCGGCTTTTCCGCATCCGATCCGGGGCTGGGTATCTCAGGCACTGAAGTGTCCTCGCATGGTTTTTATCAGTGGAATGGCTCGTTCTACAGTGGCATCTTAGGTAACTGCGTCGGCGTGCAATGCGACTCCAGCTTCAGCCTTAACCGATCGCTCGGCAACATGCCCGAAGGCTCACAACCGGTTCACGCAAGGGTCTTCAACGCGGCGATCAGCAGCGAAGCCACCAAATACGTCAAGCTCGACAACGCCGGCCCGACTGCGAGTCTTTCTGGGCTTGGGCCCAGCAACATTGCAGGTGTGGGCGAAAACACGATCACGGTTCACATCGAAGACGGAGCCCAGGCAAACGCGAGCTCTGGCGTCAAAACAGGCGAAAGCACCGTTTCACTCGATGGCAAACAGATTCTCGGCCCCGGCAGCGGAGGGTGCTCTCCGGGTCCCTGTGAGGTCAGCCGCGAATACAGCTTCCTCGGACGCGACATCGGCGTGGGCGAACACTATCTAACGGTTACCGCGACCGACCAGATCGGCAATCAAGCCACGACCCAACTCGAGTTCGTTGTGACCGCCAATGAAGGGCCCATGGAGAGCATCGGTCCCGGCAGCCTGAACATCCGAAACGGCGACTTCTTTCTCAGCAATACGGACGTTTCCGAAAGCGCGGCCGGCAGCTCTCTCTCGGTGATCCGCTCCTACGAGTCTCTTCGTCCACAGGATGAACAGGGTCCGCTGGGTCCTGGCTGGCAGCTGAGCTTTGGTGCATGGCGCCAACTGCGCAAAATGCCGGACGGGACTGCCGTGATCAGCGACAACAAGGGCCGCCAGGTTGTCTTCCACGAAATCAACAACGGCTACTACGAGGAAACTCCTGCCTATCCGGACTGGGCACTGCACTTCGACGCGGAAGCAAGTACCTATAGGCTGACTGCCCCGAGCGGGAGCGCCACAACCTTTAAGCAGCCGTCCTCCAGTTCCGGCAGCCTCTATATGCCGGCAGCGATTATCAAGGCCGACGGAGCCATATCCGCCCGGTTCACCTTTGAAGAATCCCCTACCTCTGGTTCGATCAGGCCCTCGGTGGTTGGCGGACCGCATCCCTCTGGGGTCGAAGGAGAATGCCCGGAAGCGGCGTGGTGCCGGGAACTGCATTTCAGCTATGCCACCAGCACGTCCGCTAGCGGGAACGGGCCGAACGATTGGGGCACCTACGACGGTCATCTTGACAAGATCAGCCTTGCTGCGTGGGACCATTTTGCCGAATCCTACGAAGAAATCCCAATCGCCGAATACGCCTACGATACCGACGGTCGCCTGCGAGCAGCCTGGGACCCGCGAATCTCACCTGCGGTGAAGACAACGTATGGCTACGATGCCGCGGGACACATCACGGCGGTAGCACCGTCTGGTCAACAGCCCTGGATGATGCACTATGGTAGTGCGGCTGGTAGCTCCCACACTGACTGGCTTCTGTCCGCGAGCCGCCCTGAGGCGTCTGCGTCGCTGGAAGGCGTCGCACCTCTTGCCAGCACCGAACAGCCATTCCTTTCCAACCCTCAGCCTCTCGTCGGTAAGACGTATCATGTGTGGAACGGGGGGTGGAGCGGCGATCCGACGGCCTATGACTACCAATGGAGTAGGTGTGATGCGGGTGGCAACAATTGTGTTCCGATCCCCGGGGCGTCGGATCAGAGTTATACACCGACCGGGCAGGATCTAGACGCCCGGCTCGTGGCAAGTGTCACCGCGACAAACGCGCTCGGTTCCGCTACCGTCGCAAGCGAGCCCAGTATGAAGGTCGCTGCAACGGGGACAGCGTCCCCCACCTACCAAAGTCAATTCGGCTCCACGGGTAGCGGCGAAGGGCAGTTCAGTCAGCCCTACGGCATCGCCTTCGACCCTGCAGACGACGTCTGGGTTGCCGACACGCTCAACAACCGCATCGAGAAGCTCGGTCCCGACGGAGAATTTCTCATGCAGTTCGGCAAAGAAGGAACGAAACCAGGTCAGTTCATTCTTCCGATCGATGTCGCTACAGACTCCATGGGCGATCTCTGGGTTGCGGATCTCGGTAACAAGCGCATCAAAGAGTTCAACTCCGAAGGTCAATTCGTCATGCAGTTCGGAGAAGAAGGGTCGCAACCAGGACAGTTCAAAGGCTTCATGAGCGTTGCGGTTGATTCCGAAGGTGCCGTCTGGGTCACCGATGCCGGTAACGACCGCGTCCAGAAGTTCAACTCCGAAGGTCAATTCGTCATGCAGTTCGGAGAAGAAGGGTCGGGCAACGGCCAGTTCGATGAACCCTCGGCTGTCGCTCCGGACTCCGGAGGAGACCTCTGGGTCGTCGATCACCACAACGACCGCGTCCAGGAGTTCAGCGACAAAGGCGAATACCTCCGACAGTTTGGGGAAGAAGGCTCGGGTCCCGGCAAGCTCGACGATCCTTTGGATCTCGGGATCGACTCAGTCGGCAATCTCTGGGTCGTCGACCGCGGCAACGACCGCGTCCAGGAGTTCAGCCCCGAAGGCGACTTCCTGACCCAGTTCGGCGAAGAAGGATCGGGCGATGGCCAGTTCGAAGCGCCTGGGGCCCTCGCCCTTGCGCCCGACGGCGATATCTGGGCCGCGGATACCGGTAATGACCGGTTGCAGCAGTGGGTGCCGACCGAAGACGACCCCACCTACCAAAGTCAATTCGGCTCCACGGGTAGCGGCGAAGGGCAGTTCAGTCAGCCCTACGGCATCGCCTTCGACCCTGCAGACGACGTCTGGGTTGCCGACACGCTCAACAACCGCATCGAGAAGCTCGGTCCCGACGGAGAATTTCTCATGCAGTTCGGCAAAGAAGGAACGAAACCAGGTCAGTTCATTCTTCCGATCGATGTAGCTACAGACTCCATGGGCGATCTCTGGGTTGCGGATCTCGGTAACAAGCGCATCAAAGAGTTCAACTCCGAAGGTCAATTCGTCATGCAGTTCGGAGAAGAAGGGTCGCAACCAGGACAGTTCAAAGGCTTCATGAGCGTTGCGGTTGATTCCGAAGGTGCCGTCTGGGTCACCGATGCCGGTAACGACCGCGTCCAGAAGTTCAACTCCGAAGGTCAATTCGTCATGCAGTTCGGAGAAGAAGGGTCGGGCAACGGCCAGTTCGATGAACCCTCGGCTGTCGCTCCGGACTCCGGAGGAGACCTCTGGGTCGTCGATCACCACAACGACCGCGTCCAGGAGTTCAGCGACAAAGGCGAATACCTCCGACAGTTTGGGGAAGAAGGCTCGGGTCCCGGCAAGCTCGACGATCCTTTGGATCTCGCGATCGACTCAGTCGGCAATCTCTGGGTCGTCGACCGCGGCAACGACCGCGTCCAGGAGTTCAGCCCCGAAGGCGACTTCCTGACCCAGTTCGGCGAAGAAGGATCGGGCGATGGCCAGTTCGAAGCGCCTGGGGCCCTCGCCCTTGCGCCCGACGGCGATATCTGGGCCGCGGATACCGGTAATGACCGGTTGCAGCAGTGGGTGCAATTCGAACCCGCCCAAAATGAACCACCGCCGCCCGATTCGAGCGCGGCCGTCTGGACGGTGATTTACAACGTATCGCTTGCCGGTTCGGCCGCTCCATACAAAATGAATTCAAATACTGCCTCCGAGTGGGGTCAAGGGACCCTTCCAACCGACGCAGCCGCGATATTCCCGCCAGACGAGGTGCCGACGAATCGCCATCCCTCCGACTACAGACGCGCCACTGTCTATTACATGGACGAAGGGGGCCGGATCGTAAATACGCTGGCTCCAGGAAGTCGTATTTCGACCGAAGAATACGACGAATTTGGCAATGTCGTACGAACGCTGACACCCGAGAACCGCGCCCGGGCACTGGAAGCCGGCGCCGAATCCGCAGCGGTCTCCCAGCGCCTGGATACCCAACTGGCCTATAGCGAAGACGGAATGCAACTCCTCAGTGTGCTCGGACCTGAGCACAAAGTCGAGCTAGACGGCGGAGAAGAGGTCGAGGCTCGCCTTCACACGAAATACAGCTACGACGAAGGCGCACCGGAACAGGGTGGGCCCTACGGTCTGGTGACCAAACAGACCGAAGGGGCACTCGTCGGCGCAGCGGAAATAGATGTTCGCACGAAGACCTTTGGTTACGACGGCCAGGAAGGGCTCGGGTGGGAACTGCGCAAGCCGACGTCCGAAACGATCGATCCCGGCGGTCTCAGCCTGACGACGAAGACCTTCTACGAACCGAACTCGGGCAACATCGTCGAAACCAGGATGCCGGGCAACCCCGAAGGCGGTGACGCTCATGCCACGCAGACGCTCTATTACACCAGCGGACCAAATGAAGGAAAAACGTGTGGCTATCGACCCGAGTGGATCGGACTCGCCTGCGAGACCAGGCCGGCCGCGCAACCCGGCACGGCAGGGCTCCCGGATCTGCCGGTGACCAAAACGACCTACAACATCTACAACGAGCCGCTGGAATCCACGGAAACCGTCGGCGAAGCGAGCCGCACGGCGACGATCGAATACGACGACGCCGGGCGCCCGGTCAGCGCCAGCATTGCCTCGACCGGGGCGAAAGCCCTGCCGACGGTCCACACGACCTACGACGAAGCGACCGGCCTGCCGACCGTCCAAAGTACCGAAACCGAAGCGATCGTCAGCGAATACGATTCGCTCGGTCGGCTCACCGACTACACGGACGCCGACGGCAACACCTCGACCTACGCCTACGACGTCCTCGGCCGGGTGACCGAAGCCTACGACGGCAAGGGCGCGCAGACCTTCGAATATGACGCGACGACCGGTGACCTGGCGAAAGTCGACGACTCCGCCGTTGGTGCCTTCACCGCCGAATACGACGCCGGCGGCAAGATGACCGCGATGGACTATCCCAACGGCCTCCAGGCCCGCTACAGCTACGACCCCAGCGGTTCGGCGACCGGGCTGGAATACGTCAAGGCGAGCGGTTGCAGCGAAAACTGCACTTGGTTTGAAGAACAGACGGCGCCCTCGGTCCACGGCGAGACGATGAGCGCGTCGGGCACGGTCGCCGACCTCAACTACACCTATGACGCCGCGGGCCGTCTCACAAAGTCCGAGGAATCCCCGCAGGGCAAAGGCTGTACCACCAGGCTCTATGGCTACGACGCCGACACCAACCGCACCAGCATGACCACGCGCGAACCGACTGAAGGTGGAGCCTGTGCGACCTCCGGCGGCGAAACCCAGACAACCGCATTCGACGCTGCCGACCGGCTGATCGGCGAAGGGGTCGAATACGACGAATTCGGCAACGTCACGCACCTCCCCGGCGCCGACGCCGGCGGCAAACCGCTCTCGAGCACCTACTACGCCGACAACACCGCGGCCAGTCTCAGTCAGGACGGCACGACGGTCGAATACATGCTGGATCCGTCCGGTCGAAGGCGCCAAACGCTCACCAGCGACGGCGAAGGCGAATCGTCGATCGTGTCCCACTTCGCGGGCGACGGTGATTCGCCGGCCTGGACCGAAGCCAACTCGGGAAGTTGGACCCGCTACATCGGCTGCATGGGCGGTCTCGCCGCAACGCAGAGCTCCACCGAAGGGCTCGAGTTCCAGGTCGCCAACCTGCATGGCGACGTGATCGGGACGATGGGCTCGGAAGCCGAAGAACTGGTTCTGGTTGACGGGTCGACCGAGTACGGCTCACCGTCGGGCGAAGCGCAGCTCAACAAATACGGGTGGCTTGGAGCCGCCCAAAGACCCACCGAACTGGATAGTGGCGTGATCGGCATGGGCGCCAGGACCTATGTTCCGCAGATCGGGCGGTTCCTCCAGACCGATCCGGTGCCTGGGGGCTCGGCGAACGCCTACACCTACGTCTTCGGCGACCCAGTAGGCGAATCAGACCCCTCCGGCGAATACACGCCTGGCGGTGCCCCGTCGTGGCTGGTCGAATTCATGGAAAATCCCCCAGGAATGCCACCACCACCTCCGCCTCCTGCTGTAGAAGACGAAATCGAAGAACTTGTTTCTGGAGGAGGCAATCCGCTAGGTGGAGGTCAACCTGACTTCTTCTCCTTAACGACGTCTGAGGTGATGAATGTCGTCCAATACCTAAAGTCGTTCTTTGAACGCAACTACCATGTCGCGTGGAACACGTGCATCCCACAGTCCGAACTCGGAATTAAGTACGATGTTTTACGTGAGGCTTTTGGTACAATTTGTATTCCTAAACTTCGGTTTAACGTCACCAGCATCCCGGCGATTCAAGCTGCCAAGTCTGTTGGCTATGTCTGGTGTTTGCTTGTTCACACTTGGGGAGTGCAGCGAAGTGCATTTTCCTTCTTGTACGCCGCGGCGAGTTCAGCGCATTTCTGCGGAGGTAATGGAGGCGAACGTGCATGGGCTTATGTCAAGGTGTATTGACGTGTGCTCGGGCGGGAATAGCCGTGACAAATTCATGGCCGTGCGCCCCTCTCTGGCCACCAAAAGCTCTGCTATCGTTTAGATAATGCTAGAAGTGTTCATATACGTGCTCGGTGTGGTGATCGCTGCGGCTGAGTTCTATATCTGGTATTCCGAAATCCTGTGGCATAAGAGCGAGCCGCGCCGAGATCCGAGAAACGGTCTTTAGCCCAGATCTTGCAATAAGCCCCGCTGAGGTGACCTCGGGCGCGACCGACGGTGGTGACTGACGCTGTCAGCACCATGGTGTGCTTGTGGGCGGCTCCACGGAACCGCTTGGATTCTATGACGGGTACGCTTGGCAATACAAGACTGTATGTATAAATGTATACTGGCAAGAAAATGGCGATCGGAAGCACCGAAGAGGCTGCGTTGTCTCCCCGTAGGGGCATTGCGCTGCTGCTGGCTGTTTGGCTAGTGGCGAGTGTCTATGGCTGCGGTGGTCAGGTCTCGGATCAAGGGTCTCGCTCACTGGACTTCGGGGCCGTTGCCAAGAATCTTCCGCCAAATGCGGTGCTTATCAGAGTTGCGTTAGGCGGCAAAGACAGGTTCATTCCCACCTTTATTCGTGTCAGGCACAACCTGTCGAAAATAGTCTTCGAAAACTTAACGAGTACCTCGCAAGGCCTTATCGTCCGGGCGAATGATGGAACTGTGGTAGCTAGATCGGCTGTGATTAACCCAGATCTTGCAGCAAGCCCGCGAGAGTGACCTCGGCCCAGGCCGCCGAAGGTGAACATCGGTATCAGCGCCGGAGTGTGGCCTTGAGGCGGTTCCGCGGAGCCGCCTTGAGCTGGCTCCGGCAGTGATCGAGGCGACGCTGAGGAATTCGCGCAGCAGTAAGTGACACGGCGACGCCGCGCTCGACCTCGTGCAGGGCGGGCTCACCCCGCCGGCAGGGGCAAGGCGTCGAGCCTTCGGCAGGCAGCGACGAGATCTTCCGCCCAGGGCCAGTGGCGGGCGAGGCGCAGGCGGGTGCGCCGGCCGGAGCGCGCGAGGCGCCCCGCCTGGTGCAAGAGCCGGTAGCGCAAGGTCTGCGGCTTGGCCTTGGCGAGCTCGCCGGTGAGCGTCAGCGCCTTGGCGAAGCCGACGATGTCCTGGGCGGCGAGCACCAGTTGCATCCAGGCCTCGTTCATCGCGAAGCTGCGGAAGGGGAGCTTGGCCAGCCCCAGCGCTTTGGCATCCTCGATCCGCTGCTCGACATGGGCGTGGGCGCGGTGTTCGCGGTCGAGCTCGGCGATGTCCTCTCCCTGCTGATCGGCGAGAAAGCAGGTGTGGCGCCAGCCGTCGGTGTCGACCAGGCTCAGCTGGGCGCCGGGGTGGGCGCGCTCCCTTCGGCAGATCAGTCGCGAGCCCTCCGGCCAGGCGGAGAGATCGAGGTGATCGGTCAGCTCGGAGACGTAGGCCTCGCGCGGGCGGGTCGGGTGCTCGGCCACCGGCACGCCGTCCTGGGAGATCGCGCCAACCCAGGCGGAATCGGGGACCGCGGCGATCGCCTCGCGCACCGGGGCGGTGATGTCGTATCCGACCGAGAAGCGGATGTCGCCCTCGCGGCAGAAGTCGACGACCTCGTGCACGCAGGCGGCGGAGTCGCCGCGCACCAGGACCTCCCCCTCCGCGAGAGAGGGCGGCAGCTGCTCGAGGCCCGCTTCGATCGCCGCCACCTGGTCGGCGCCGGTGTTGGAGCCGGCGTTGCCGGGCCGCAGGACGCCGTCGAGCGCCGCTTCGGAGCCCTCCAGGTAGCAGAGCATCGGATGGAAGCCGAAGCCTCCCTTGTAGTTGCCGGCCGCGCCCTCCTTCTCGGAGTGAGCGCCCAGCAGGGAGGCGTCGACGTCGAGGACCGGCCGATCGGGGGCGGCGCCGAGCGCGAAGGCCTGCTCCCGCGCCACCTTGCGCGCCGCTTTGATCCCCTCCAGCTCCTCGGGGCCGATCCGCTCCAGCGCTCGGAAGGCGGTGGCGTCGGAGGCGACCTCGCCGAAGAGGGCGGGCTGGTCGCGAAGCGCGGCCTGGTCGCAGAGGTGCTCGCCGCCCTGGGCCAGGGTGACGATCAGGTTGCGCAGGATCTCCCCGTCATCATGGGCCGATCGCCGCTGGCGAGTCGGCGCCAGCGCCTCCCCAAGGGCCTCGGTCAGCCCCAACCTGTCACATAGGTTGCTGAGCAGCAACGCGCCGGCCTGCGAGCAGAATCCCTCGCCGTCCGCGGTGACCTCTACCGTTTCGAGCCGTCCGTTTCGATTCACCTTCAAGGTGAAGCCTCCTGAGTTGGGAAATGGGTGTCGACAACCACATTTTCCCCGCTCAGGAGGCGGAAAAGCGCCGCTCAGGCTTGCTCAAGCGGTGGCGCTTGGCGCACGATCTGGGCTAACGCCGATGTGCCGGCTCGATCACGCGCAGCTTGTCGAGCGGCACTACGAGAATCCGATCGACGCCGAGTTCGGCGGGCAGGCTCGTGAACTCCACCATCGCCCTGCCTTCGCCCAGGATGTCGAGCACCCCGCCCCTCGCACCCGCGGGGGCCGTCTCGAAGTTCTCGCGCAGCTCAACGATGTCGAGTTCGGCGATCTCATGCACGGTTGCCATACCTGAATGCTAGGGCCTGGGGAAGGCGCTCACAAGGCGGGGTGCGTCGCCGGGCGCCGCGTAGTGCCAGATCGTCCTGATCGTCGCGCTGCGCTCCCCGATCGTGAGCACCGCGTCGACCTCGCAGTTCACCCCGAAGCGGCCGAGGTCGCGCACGCCCGTCACCTGAGCGTGCGTCACGGCCGCCGAGATCGCCTGCCATACCCTCTCGGTGTCCTCGACGGAGACGTGCATCACCTGCCGCCATTCCTCGCCGTGACCCTCCTCGCCGAGAACCCAACCCCGCAGCTTCGTCTGCTCGCACCAGCACTCGGCCGCCCGTGGCAGCGCTTCCCTGATTTGCGGTGGCCATCCCATCGCGGCGGCAGCCTACTGGCGTCCGGCGAGCCTCGCGTGCTCGGCCCCGGCGTCTCATCGTCGCTCAAAGGCTGCGGACGGCACGTTGCGATATGCGGCGGAGCCTGAAAGACTCTCGGCGATCTTGGCCGTTTGCTGTTCAAACTCTCGTCGTCCGCATCTCGGAGCCAAAAACCGCGCCGGGGATTTTTCTCGCGGAGGTCCCGGTTGGCGCAGTCTTTTCACACAGTGAATCCGCATCGCAGTTGGCATCGAACTGCCTTGAGGTACGAAATCGCGACGGATGGAACATTTGGGGTCGAATACGACGAATTCGGCAACGTCACCGGCCTCCCCGGGGCCTACGCCGGCGGCAAACTGCTCTCGAGCACCTACTACGCCGACAACACCGCGGCGAGCCTCAGCCAGGACGGAACGACGATCGAATACATGCTCGACCCGGCCGGCCGGGCGCGGGAATCGCTTACGAGTGACGCCGAAGGCGAATCGTCACTCGTCTCCCATTTCGCTGGCGACGGCGACTCGCCGGCCTGGACCGAAGACAACTCCGGCAGCTGGACCCGCTACATCGGCTGCATGGGGGGTATGGCCGCGACGCAGAGCTCCACCGAAGGGCTCGAGTTCCAGCTCGCTAATCTGCACGGCGATGTGGTCGGGACGATGGGCTCGGAAGCCGAAGAACTGGTCTTCGCCGGCGGGTCGACCGAGTACGGCTCGCCGTCAGGCGGAGCGCAGCTCAGCAAATACGCATGGCTGGGTGCTGCCCAACGGTCCACCGAACTGGCCAGCGGAGTGATCGGCATGGGCGCACGGACCTACGTGCCGCAGATCGGACGGTTCCTCCAGGCTGATCCGGTGCCTGGGGGATCGGCGAACAGATATGCATATGTCTTTGGTGATCCGGTGAATGAATCGGACCTTTCCGGGGAATACACGTCCGGTGCTGCACCAGTGTGGCTGGTCGAATTCATGGAAAATCCTCCAGGAATGCCACCACCTCCTTTGCCGCCTGTGGCTGAAGCGGAAGAAGTTCAGGAATTTATTACCTTCGGCCAAGGCAGTAGCGAAGCTACGGCGTCTCACTGGTGTATTTGTGGCGGCGGCGGTACGAAACTCAAACTTCCCAAACTCCATCTGGCAAATTGTTCTGTATCACCACCGATTGGATGGGGCAAAGAAGCAGCAAATGGGGCTTATGTGTTTTTTGGCGCACTCGTCTACTCCTGTCATCAACCTGTTTCAATATTTGCGCACTACATTGGCGCTGGCAAGCCGGGAGCAATCAGTGAGCAGCATGGTAAAAAGCATGGAGTGTTAAACATAGAGATTCATTTTCAAGGCGCCCTTCAACTGAGCTATTGCGTGCTCATTGTTGGGGGCGGTGACAGTGAGCGCCACTGTGGTGGCGTCAACATAGTCACGGGTTGATATAGATGACCCGTGTGTGCTATCCTTATAATTGATTAATATGTCTAAATTCTTGTTAGCGGGGGGCTTAATCGTGTTGGTGGCCGGAGCTGTGGTGGCTGCCAACGGGTTGGATGGCAAGACCAAGAATGGCGCTCAAGCTAGTTCGACGAGCACTCTAAGCGGACCGCGATGTCGGCGCATCGGCCATCATCCTACGATGCATTCGGCAAGGGTTATTCCGGGCTTGAGAGAAAGACTCGTGGCCCCACCAGTTGTCCTCGGTTGTGGCCAGTTCGCTGGGGAATCAATTGAAATCGTTGGCTACGATACGCCTCGTGAGCTTTGCTTCACTCTTGACCGTCCCCGCCGACGAAGTTCGGAAGGGGGTGAATGTCTGCTTCATCATGAAGGGTGGGCTGAGCTTTGTACCGACCTCTGTCTACTTAGTGTTTTCGGCGTCGATCTGGGTCATAAGTCGAGCTTGCGTCACATGCTTGTGAGCGGTTTGGCCCCCCTTGGTACGACGCGTGTACGGTTGGTTTCGGAGCGAACCAAGCCACAAGGTGCGACCGCGGTGCTTGCGGATGTAAGCTCACCGGAGTTACTGGAAGCGCTCAATCAATCCGAACCCTTCATGGCGTTTGGGGTGCTTCTGTCGCATTGCACTCCACGGCCGGTACGTGCGATCGCGGAAGACGAGTCTGGTTCGGTGATTGCGAGCACCCATGAGCGCGCTTCACTTCCTGATCCCTGTAAGTCGCCGCCGCTTCCCGAGCCGCCCGGCTAGAAAGGCGACTGGACTGGACTGCTTGAGCAGCTTGAGGAAGAGGTCTCGAAGTCGCTTGTGAACGACGGCGAGGAAGAGCCGGTCGGGAGCGATCACCATGATCGCCTGCGCGACGCAGGGCGTTGCAAATTCCGCGTCGACGACTTGGGGGCGGGCGTTGCCGGGCCCCTGAGGCGGGAGATCGTCCACCGTGCAATAACGACGGCGCAGAGAGTGTCGACGTCGGCGCGCGTCTTGGCCTTTCGGTCGACGGTTGCTTGAGTACCGTCGACTTCGGCCTCTCTGCGTTGAATTCCTCGATCACGACGGCTGAGGCAGGTTCTGCGGCACCACCTCGCCTCTTCGGGGCCGCGGAATCAACTATTTCGATGACGATGCTCAAACCACAACCGGAGCTCGACCCTCGCCAACGGTAGGTTGTGGTACATCAGCAGCGCCGACCCGGGTTCCCGTTCGCGCACGAGGTTCGAGGGCGCCAGGTCGCGGTAGGTTTGCCCCTCGGTCTCTGAGCGCCGCCCGCGCTCGCCGGTGTTGCGGGTGCGCTGCTCGAACTCTGCGGCGCCGGCGACGCGGGAGATGTAGTCGAGGGTCTCGGGGTCGGAGACGCCGGTGCCGAAGAGCTTGGCACGGTGGTTGTTGACGATCGTCGCCGCACGTTGCCCGTAGACGGTGCTGACCTGCGCCATGTCCTGAAAGACCGAGAGCAGCTGGATGCCCTGGCCGGCACGGGTGGAGGCGATCGCGTCGAGGTGTGGGATCGGGGCGATGTTCGCCGCCTCGTCCAGCAGGAGCAGCAGCGGCGGGTCCAGCGGCTTGTCTTCGCGGGCGGTGTGCTCGTAGGCGAAGCTCAGGAGCTCTTGCACGATCATCGAGAACATCGGGCGCAGGCGCTCCTGCTCCTGTAGCGGTGCACAGAGGTAGAGGGTGTTGCGCTCTCCGTCGAGCAGCAGCTCGGGCGTGTACTCGGGCGCGGTGGTGTTGGCTTTCACCCGCTCGTCGGCGAAGGCCGAGACGATCACCTCGGCGGTCGTGTAGACGGAGCTGCGCTGGCGCTCCTCACGGTTCTGCGTCGCCTGCCAGGCGCGCTCGGCGTCCCCTCTCTGCCAACGTCACGTGAGACACGCATGATTCGGGAATTACTGAACCCCGAGGGCGTGAATGGAGCACGGTACCTGTCAACGAAAATGAGACACCCGTCATCCGAATTTAGTGAGCAACCTCCTCTGACTTGGGCTTGTTGATCCACGCTGCCGTCGGCAGCGTGGGTGCGCCGGGCATGACGTTGAGATCGGAGGTGAAAGTCCTGACCAGGAGCCCTGACAGGGGGAATCCAACATCGATGTGGCAAGGGCGCGGCCCGGAATTGACCGGGCGACTCGTCGACGTGCAGCGTTGTCGGCGGGTTTCCGCGAGGGCGGGTCTGAAGGAAGCCCTAGATGCGCTGCGGCTGCGAACGAAAGTGAAGCGCCGTGAAGGCGTCCGTCGCCGGGCGAGTTGGCTCGCGGCAACGATGCCCTGTTCCTGTTGGAGCGGCGGGCGTATTGGCGACGCGATCGCGGCGAAATCTCAACGTCTTACCCCGGGAGGTCTGCTGGGTCCCGATGAGGTTGGTCGGTAGACCGGAGAACGAAAGGACGACGGCCGATGGCCCAGCAGAATTCGGAGGATCGCGTAGTACCGGACGGCGGGGTAACTCCCGCCCAGCCCGGCGGTGCGAGCACCGGCGGGCAAGGGAAGGCGATCCCGGTCGATCAAGCGGCATCGCAGCTGCGACTGCCGATCGCAACAGCAGAAGCCCCGCAAGGGGGCTCCCGCGACCGGTTCCCGGACCACTCCGGGGGCAGGGCGGACGGGGGAGCGCCGAAGGCGATCGTCAACGAGCAGACGTGCGTGCCCGCGACGATGGATGAGGTCGTCGAGCGACTCGACTCGGCGTTGTCGAAGGTGGTGTCGAACAAGGGGGCGCCCGGCCCCGACGGGATGACGGTCGAGGCGCTGAGCGCGCAATGGCCGTCCATCTCACCGAAGCTTCGCGCCGACCTGCTCGCAGGGAGGTGGCGTCCCGGCGAGATCCGCCGGGCGCATATCCCCAAGGTGGGCGGTGGGAAGCGCGGGCTGGGAATCCCCAACGTGGCCGACAGGGTGGTGATGGAGGCCGTGCGCGCGGTGCTCGAACCGCGCTTCGAGCCGACGTTTCATCCGTCGAGCCACGGGTTTCGACCCGGCCGCAGCTGCCACACGGCGGTGGCCGAGGCCGCTCAGCACATGCGGGAAGGACACGAGTGGGTGGTAGATGTCGATTTGGAGAAATTCTTTGATCGCGTCAATCACCAGCGGCTGATGGCGCGACTCGCTCGGCGGGTCGGCGATCGGCGGCTGCTCGTCCTGATCGGCAGGCTGCTGAGGGCCAAGGTCGTATTGCCGGACGGCGTGGTGATCGGCGTCGATGAGGGCGTGCCGCAAGGCTCGCCGCTCTCGCCGCTGCTCTCCAACGTCGTGCTGGACGAGCTCGACCAAGAGCTTGCCCGGCGTGGCCACCGGTTCGTCCGCTACGCCGATGACTGTGCGCCACGAACGCAAAGGAGGCTCGAAGTAGAACGAACCAACCAGATGCGGTGCTGCACGAGAGATGGAGGAGTCGGGCGGCTTTGCCGGCGAACCTCCGCGGCCGCCTTGCAGGAGGAGGCCGCAAACCACCCCGAGCTGCTGCGGTCAAGAGCCGTGGTGGTGAGCGTCGTGGGAAAAGGCGCGCCGAGAGTGCGTCAGGTGTGGATCACGAAGGCGAACGCGAGTAAACCACTGATGAAGTGTCGTAAGCGTATCGGCGACATCAAAACCGGGGTCGAGTCGTTTCCCCGGGATGAGCCTGGCGGGTGCCTGCCGACTGGCCAGGTGGTGTCCGGCATGAAGGTGGCGCGAGCGTGGTCCGGGCTCTCGTGTGGAACGTGGGAACCTGTCGCCCCGCACCCGCTGGCGACCAGTGGCGCAGCATTGGCCCACGGTCCTCGGCGGAAGGGAGAGCCCCAAGCAGCAGGAACTGCAAGGGGTCGAGTACCGACGCGGGGCACAGGGGCGGACCATCTCGTAGTAGCGGCGATGCCCGGTAACGCGGGCGGAGCGAAGGGGATGGGTCGTCCGGGCTTGTTGTCGGGTCAACCGCAAATCGCGGGAGGAGCCTGGTGAGCAAGTCGAAGCCGAAGTCGTTTGACATCTCCAAGCAGGCCGTTTGGAAGGCCTGGTTGAGGGTCAAGGCCAACAGGGGCGCCGCCGGGGTTGACGAGCAGTCGATCTCCGAGTTCGAGGGGGACCTGGAAGGGAACCTCTACAAGCTCTGGAACAGGCTCTCGTCGGGAAGCTACTTCCCGCCCCCGGTGCGCGAGGTGCAGATACCGAAGCGAGACGGCAGCCCGAGGACTCTCGGGGTGCCGACCGTCGCGGACAGGATCGCCCAGACGGTGGTGTGCGGGTACCTGGAACCCGAGGTGGAGCCTCGCTTCCACCCGGACTCCTACGGGTACCGGCCGGGCCGCTCGGCGCTGGACGCGGTGGGGGTCTGTCGGAAGCGCTGCTGGCGACGGGACTGGGTTTTGGACCTGGACCTGAAGTCGTTTTTCGACAGCGTCCCGTGGGACCTCGTTCTCAAGGCGGTCGCGCACCACACCGACCAGCGCTGGGTCCTGCTCTACGTGGAGCGGTGGCTGAAAGCGCCGCTGCAACGCGAGGACGGCAGCCTGGTCGAGCGGGATCGCGGCACCCCTCAGGGGTCGGCGATCTCACCGCTGCTGGCCAACATGTTCCTGCACTACGCGTTCGACACCTGGATGGCGCGGAAGTTCCCGGCCGTTCGCTTCGAGCGCTATTGCGATGACGTGATCGTCCACGCCGGAAGCGAGCGCAAAACCCGCGAGTTGCGGGCAGCGATCGTTTCGCGCCTGGCCGAATGCGGCCTTGAGCTCAACGAGCAAAAGACCCGCATCGTGTATTGCAAGGACGCCGACCGGCGCGGCTCTTACGAGCACACGTCGTTTGACTTCCTCGGCTACACGTTTCGGCCGAGGCTGTCGAAGTCGAGGTTCGGGAAGCACTTCGTGAACTTCACCCCGGCGGTCTCCAAGGAGGCGGGCAAGCGGATGCGGCGCGAGATGCGCCGCTGGGGCCTGCACCGGCGCAGCGACAAGACCCTCACCGACCTGGCGCGGATGTTCAACCCCGTGATCCAGGGCTGGATCAACTATTACGGGCGCTTCTACAAGTCCATGTTGAATCCGACCTTCCGCCACCTCAACGAGATCCTCGAGAGGTGGGCTGCTCGGAAGTACAAGCGGCTCTACCGCCGCCGCGCGCGGGCACGCAGCTTCCTGGCCGACGTCGCAAGACGCGACCCGGGGTTGTTCGCCCACTGGCGCTTGGGAGTGCGGCCGAACGGCTGGGCGATGGGAGCCGGATGAGCGGAGACGTTCAAGTCCGGTTCTGCGAGCGCCGGGGGGTGCGAATCCCCCCGGCGACTCTCCGCAACGTCTACGTGCGCAGCGAGCGGGCTGGGATGCGGGTGATGGCCAGCCTGGAGCGGTTCATCGAAGGGCGCCTGCGCCTGAAGATCAACTGCGACAAGTCGGCCGTCGCCCGACCGGAGGACCGTCACTTCCTCGGCTTCCGCCTGCGGCGCGATCCGCAGTCGGGGGCGGTGGAGGCGCGGCTCTCGGAGCGCACGGTGCGCTCCGCGATGGCGCGCATCCGCGAGCTGACGCCTCGACAGTGGGGAGGCAGCCTCGACAGCTGCATCTCCCGCGTCAACGCGTGGCTCCGCGGGTGGTATGAGTTCTTCGGGATCGTTGCGGCTGGCGAGGAGTACGTATTGCGCGCGCTGGACGCCCACATCCGTAGGCGTCTGCGTGCGATCGTGCTCAAGCACTGGCGACGACCGAGGACGATCGTCCACAACCTCATCGCCCTGGGAGTGTCACGGCGAAGCGCAATGGCGAGTGTCTACGGCGGGCGCAAGTCCGCCTGGGCTCTCAGCCACAGCTACGCGGTTGACAAGGCGATGCCCGTCGCGTTCTTCACGGAACGGGCGCTGATTCGCCTGGTGGTCTTGCACCGCCGCTCCCGCAAGGACATCATCGCTCCCGTCCGACCCCAGCTGACATTGGGGTGGGGATGAAGATCGAGGTCGCAAACCGGCCAGCGGCGGGGCCTGCAACCCGCCGTTCCGAAGAGCCGTGTGCGAACAGCGCAAGCACGGTTCTGTGGGAGCCGGGGCGGGCAACCGCCCCGGCTACCCGACAGCGGCGGGGGGCGGGCGGCGTTTTCCGTCAGGGGCCGACGCGACGGTCGCGGGTGACGATGCCTGCGATCCGAAGGGAGGCCCCGAGGGGATGCTCACACAGGAGGATGACGTGGAGATTCAAGCCCTTGCCAAGCGGGAATGGTCGATCTCGGCCATCGCCAGGAGATTCGGGTGCTCGATTGGAGCCATCTCAACCTCGACGCTGGCGCGATGGAGCTTGCGGGCGATGAGGAAGGTCGCAAACCGGGTGGCTCTTGGCGGATTGTGCCCTTGGTCGCCCCGCTTCTCTCGATCCTGCGTCAGGAGTGGCTGGCGCAGGGCCGTCCGAAGAAGGGCAAGGTCTGTCCGCCGCGTCGCAAGTCGCGCTCAGGTCTGCTCGCTGTCGGTCAACTTCAACGCAGGGTGCTCCAGCGCTGGCTCGACTTGGGGCTGGAGCCGATCAGACTGCACGAGGCGCGCCATACCGCCGCGACGTGGCTCGACCATGCGTCTCGCCCAAGGTCGGTTCACAGATCATGGGCCACAAGACGCCCGAGTATCAGCCCGGTGCGGCGAGGATCACCCTCGAGCGCTATACGCACGTGCTTCCCGGCGAGCTTGAGCGCGCTCGCGAGCAACTGGATCAGTTCCTCGCCGAGCGCGCGGCCGACGAAGCTAAGCTTCGTCGCGTCTGAGATCGCAGAGACATTCCAGAGGCCGGGGGAGTGGCAGGCCCGAGGGGGTTTCGTTCTCGTTTCGTTCCCCCCGACGTTCCCCCGAGAACTGCCTTGAATAAGATTTGGCTCTGCAAGACGCCTGGGGGAGTGAGTTAACGGCTATGCGCACGGTCTCCAAAACCGTGAATCCGGGTTCGAATCCCGGCTCCCCCGCTATATAGGATCGGACTGTGCGTGCGCGGCGGCAGGGGCGATGGGCGATCGTTCGCCTGTTTGGCGTCACCGCCCTTGTCGCCGGACTCGGCGGCCCGGCTACGGCGGGGGCGCTGCCGGGGCCGCGCAACCCCGAAACACCACTGATCGCGCCCAGCCTTCCTGCGCCGCCCGGGTTCGAGCTCAGAGCGACCGACGGATTCACGTTCCAGCTCGCGATGCTCGGCGCGGGCGGCTCGAGCGGCTCGGTCGCTGCGCTCATCCTCGTGCGCGGACGAAGCGGCTCGGTCTCCTACCTCGCGCCGGCAACCGCCACCGCGGAATCCTTCGACGTCGATCTCGGCGAATTGGGCCATATCGAGGTCGCCTTCCACGCGACCGGGGGAAGCGAGCCGCGGGGCTCGACCTGCGGCACGGGGGCTGCGCCCGCCTTCGCTGCCGGCTACTACGAAGGCGCCATCGCCTTCCACGGCGAGGAGGGGTACACGTCCGTCGAAGCGTCCCGGGCCAGGGGGGACGCGCGCCCGGCGCTTGACCTTCTCTGCCCGGGAAGTGGCAGCTCGGGCAGCGGCCCGGGGCTTCCCGGGGCCGAGCTGCGCGTCCGGGGGAGGCGTGGGAGCTCGACCCCCTCGCTGACCGTGGTCGAGAACAACCGCAGGGCCCCGGTCCAGCTCGAAGTCAACGCGGGCGAGCGCCGCGGCGAAATCGCGATCGAGAGAACCGTGCGGATCAGGGCGCCCCGCACCGCGTTCCGTTACGACAGGAGGCTGCGGCGGGCGGTCGTCCGGCCACCCGCTCCCTTCACGGGCGCCGGGCGGTTCCGCCGCACGGCTCATGGCCCCGGGCGATGGATCGGGAATCTCAGCGTGGACATGCCGGGCCGGTCGGAGGTGCCGCTGACCGGGGGGCGCGTGCAGGCGAGCCTGTCTCGCGCGCGTTTCAAGGGCTCCGGCCCGATCGGCTGACCGGCCGCCCCCGGAAAAGAACTCGCGCCTGGGCGAAGATGGGAGGTCCATCGCCCAGACGCGCGGCGCCGGATGCTACTTATAAGTCTGTAGACCGTCAAGTAGCAATCGGGGACCTTCCGTCGCGGTGGAAGGCGACCTACAGCGGGTGTTCGGTCTGAACCTGTTGGCTCACCGGCAGGCCAGAGAGCTGAGCCAGGAAGCGTTTGCCGAGGTGCTCGGCTTCCATCGCACCTACATGGGCGACCTCGAGCGGGGCGAGCGCAACCTGACCCTGAAAAGCGTCGAGCGGATCGCCGAGCGGCTGGGCGAGGAGCCGCTCTCCATGTTGCGCGCCGGCAGGAACTGAGAGGGGATTTCCGGGAACCACGGACGGCGAGTCCGGTACCGCCGGGTCCTGCTTGGGTCAAGTGGTGCGCCTGCCGGCTGTCGGTCAAGAAAACAGCGCTACCTATAGGTCTGTAGACTTAGAAGCAGCAAATGGCGAGCGTCCTGCCTGGATGGAGGGCGACTTGCAGCGCACGTTTGGCCGCAACCTTCGTGCCTACCGGAAGGAGCGCGGCCTGAGCCAGGAGGCGTTTGCACTTCAGCTCGGCGTGCACCGCACCTACGTAGGAGGCATCGAGAGAGGCGAGCGCAACCTGACCCTCAAGAACGTGGAGCGGATGGCGGGCAGGATCGAGCTGACGCCGCTGGCGCTGCTTGCGCCTGACGACGCAAGGTAGACCTCCGCCCGGCGCCGAGGGTTCGCCGACGAGGAAGCGAGGCTGGAGTGGCATCAGGAACAAAGGACCGCGAGAGGCCGGACGCAGATCGCCGCCGGCTGACACGAGCGGTCCAGCATCCGCTCAGGGCGCAGGTGCACTCTGAGCTCTCCCGGCGGGAGATGAGCACAGCGGAGCTCACCGCCCAGCTCCGTGTGGGCCCCGGCCTCATCGCCTACCACCATCGGGTGCTCGATCGACTGGGGATGCTTCCCGACCCGCCCGAGCTGGAGAGCCCCTGAGCGTCGTACGCAAGGCACTGCGCATCGGCGCCGGCAATCCGCCCCCCCGAGTCATCCGACGCTCCCCCTATATTCCCACCCGAACAAACGTTCCCCGACCCTGCGCGGGCGGGCGCGATCGAAATAAAGCGGCCCCCGGACGGCGCCGACACGCCGGCCGAGGGCCTGACCACAAGGAGATGAAACCTCCCAATGGCTGACGAGAAGACTATGGATCGCGACGTGCCCGACCGCGGCATCGCCGGCGATCTCCACGACCCGAACCTGACGATCCCCGCCGCCGAGGACCGCAAGGTCGAGCGTGCGGCGCTCGACTGGCTGCTCGACGCATACCCCGACCGCCTCACGATCCTCGAGCTCTCGCTGGCGATGAACGCCGGCGAGGTCGATCTCGGCCGCGAGGACGCGGTCGAGCGGGCGGTCCGCGAGCTGGTCGGCGCCGGCCTGCTGCACTGTTGCTGCGGCCAGGTCCTGCCGACCCGCGCGGCGCTCTACTACCGGCGCCTGGAGGACTGACGCCGGCGACCGGGCGCGGTCACCGGGTCGGCTTCGGTCGGCCGTGGCCTCGCCCGGTCGCTCCCCGTTCGTTTGGGAGACTCCGGGCGTGTCCGAGGGCCGCTCGAGCGACAGCGAGGAACGCGACGGCCTCGCCGAGCTGCGCCGGCGCGAGGCCCTGACCCGCGACGAGGCCCGCCCCGACGCCGTGCGGCGCCGCCACGAGGCCGGTGGGCGCACCGCGCGCGAGAACATCGCCGATCTCGTCGACCCGGGCAGCTTCGTCGAGTACGGCCGCTTCGCCGTCGCCGCGCAGCGCGGCCGGCGAGAGCTCGCGGAGCTGATCGCCCGCACCCCCGCCGACGGTCTCCTCGGCGGCACCGCCCGGGTCAACGGCGAGCTGTTCGGCGAGCGCGCCGCCTGCGCGGTCCTCTCCTACGACTACACGGTCCTCGCCGGCACCCAGGGGGCGCTCGGGCACCGCAAGAAGGACCGCCTGTTCGAGCTGATCGAGCGCATGCGGCTGCCCGCCGTGCTGTTCGCCGAGGGCGGGGGAGGGCGGCCCGGC
Source organism: uncultured Solirubrobacterales bacterium (assembly GCA_963727465.1). GTDB lineage: Bacteria > Actinomycetota > Thermoleophilia > Solirubrobacterales > 70-9 > VRUE01. The sequence continues at coordinate 112,044 of CAVSGL010000007.1, forward strand.
GACACCGACTACCCGGTGGTGTCGGCGCTCGACACGCGCGCCTTCGCCCTCTGGGCGCGGCTCTCCGGCCTGGCGCCGCGGATCGCCGTCGTCTCCGGCCGCTGCTTCGCCGGCAACGCCGTGCTCGCGGGCTGCTCGGACCTGATCGTCGCCACCGAGAACGCGTCGCTCGGCATGGGCGGGCCGGCGATGATCGCCGGCGGCGGCCTCGGCGAGGTCGACCCCGACGAGGTCGGGCCGCTGGAGATGCAGGCGCGCAACGGCGTCGTCGACCTCGCCGTCGCCGACGAGCGCGAGGCGGTGGCCGCGACGAAGCGACTGCTCGCCTACTTCCAGGGCCCGACCGCGCCCGGCGAGGAACCCGACCAGGCGCCGCTGCGCGAGCTGGTGCCCGAGCGCGAGCGCCGCGCCTACCCGGTCGCCCCGGTGATCGAGACCCTCGCCGACGCCGGCTCGGCCACCTTCCTGCGCGAGCGCTTCGCGCCCGAGCTGGTCACCGCGCTGGCTCGGATCGAGGGCCGGCCGCTCGGCTTCCTCGCCAACGACACCCGCCACACGGCGGGCGCGATCACCAGCGACGCCGGCGACAAGGCGGCGCGGTTCCTCCGGCTCTGCGACGCCTTCGGCCTGCCGGTCGTCTCGCTGATCGACACGCCGGGGATGATGGTCGGCCCCGAGGCCGAGGCGACCGGCCTCGTGCGCCACGCCTCGCGCCTGCTGATCGGCGGCGCGGCCCTGCGCGTGCCGCTGATCGCCGTGGTCCTGCGCCGCGGCTACGGCCTCGGCGCCCAGGCGATGGCGGGCGGCAGCCTGCACGAGCCGCTGCTGACCGTCGCCTGGCCCGGCGCCCACCTCGGCCCGATGGGCCTCGAGGGCGCGGTGCGCCTTGCGCTGCGCAAGGAGCTCGAAGAGATCGCCGACGAGGCGGAGCGCGAGCAGCGGGTGCGCGACCTGACCGCGGCCGCGACCGAGAACGCGAAGGCGCTCAACGCGGCGACCCTGTTCGAGCTCGACGACGTGATCGACCCGGCCCAGACCCGCGCGCTGATCGCCTCGACCCTGGCGACGGCTGCGGCGCATGCCGAGCCCCCGCGCGCCACACCACCCCGCTTCATCGACGCCTGGTGACCGCGGTCGAGGTTTGCCTCGCTATGCGACGAAAACCTCGACCGCGTCCTCAGCGCCCGCCGGTCGGTTCGAGGCCGATCAGCTCGAAGTAGCCGATCAGGTAGATCCGGCGGCCGTCGGAGACGACCGGCGTGTAGCCGGCCTGGCCGATCTCGAAGGTCTTCCTGCCCGTGCGGACGTCGATGCCGATCGTCTTGTCGGTCTGGAAGCTCGAGGTGTAGACGGTGTGGCCGATCACCACCGCGGTGCCGGGCACCGGGCCGCCGACCGCGTACCGCCAGCGCGGCCTGCCGGTGCGCGCGTCGAGCGCGAAGAAGCGCCCCCCTTCGGAGCCGATGTAGACGCTCGGCGGCGTCCCGGGCGCCTGAGCGACCGCCGGCGTGCCGTAGACCGGCCCGCCGGCGTCGAAGGTCCAGGCGACCCTGCCCGTCTTCTCGTCGAAGGCGAACACGGTCCCGTCGTCGCGGGCGGCGTAGACGCGGCCGAAGCCGATCGCCGGCGACGAGAAGAAGCCGCCCTGGCCGTATGGCGCGACCCTGGTCGTGTTGGTCCGCCAGACCGGCTTGCCGTCGCTCGCCTGGAGCGAGAACATCGCGCCCTCGTAGTCGGCGACGTAGATGCGGCCGTCGTGGAAGCTGGGGCTCGCTTTGATCGCGTCGGGCGAGTGGAAGCGCCAGCTCGTGCTGCCGTCGTCGGTGCGCAGGGCGATGACGTCGCCCGTGTCGGTGCCGAGGTAGAGCGTTTCGCCGATCGCCAGCGGCGAGGATTCGAGGTGCGCGTGCAGCTCCCGCTTCCAGTCCAGCTTGCCGCTCGTCGCGTCGCCGGCGGCGAGCGTGCCGCCGAGAAAGGCGCCGTAGACGCGCCCCTGGTGGTAGACGGGGCCGGTCACGTCGGTCGGTTTGCCGTGATTCGGATGGTCTTTGATTTCCCACAGCACCTTGCGGTCGCGGAGCCGCACCGCTTTGCCGTTGCCGAACTTGTTGATCACGTAGGCGACCCCGTTCGCGATCGCCGGCGGGAACTCGATCAGCCCGTGCGTGTTCACCGACCACGCTTGCTTCAGCGGCGGGTCGAGCCCCCGCCCTTCGTCAGGCAGGTACTGCGTGCGCTCCGGCACCCGCCCGAACAGCGGCCAGTCGGCGAGCGGTCGCGAAGAGCCCCCTTCGCCGCCGGCCCCGCCCCCGCAGCCGCCGAGCAGCAGCCCGGCGAGCAGCAGGATGGGGAGGGCACGGGGAGGACGCGGCGATCTCATCGGGTTGGGAGGTATCGGCAGGGGAAAACTGGCTCTGGAGAGCGGCGGACGGGAATCGAACCCGCATCATCGCCTTGGAAGGGCGAGGCTCTACCGTTGAGCTACCGCCGCGCGGTGCGGATCGCCAACCCGGCGCGACCCACGACGCCTCGACAGTTTGCCGCAATCCGTCAGAATGGGGACCAGCCACGGGGAGTGGCGCAGTCTGGTAGCGCACTCGGCTGGGGGCCGAGCGGTCGCAGGTTCAAATCCTGTCTCCC
>CAVSGL010000008.1:0-128821 GCA_963727465.1 uncultured Solirubrobacterales bacterium
GAAGGCTATAGCCGCGGCCCAGATGAAGCATTGAGGCCCCGATAGGGGCCAAAAGGCTTCATCTGGGCGTTCGTGCCGCGTGGGACAACGGCGCCGGGCGATCGTTGTACCGCCGTACAAAGGCAAATTCGGCGCACTCCCATTAGGCTCCCCTGGCTCTTTCGACCAAGTGAGGAACAGACACGCGATGACTCGTATTCGCCAGCAGAACGTGACCGCAGCGCAGTGGAGCTCGAACGGGGAGGCCCTCGGCGCGCTCGACCTGACCCTGCCGGAGAACAACCCCTTCGGCGCCAACGTCTTCTCCGTCTCGGTGCAGCGCGAACGCCTGCCCGCAGACGTCTTCGAGAAGCTCCAGGCGACGCTCGAGCACGGCGAGGCGCTCGACCCCAGCCTCGCCGACGCGGTCGCCGAGGCGATGAAGGAATGGGCGCTGGAGAACGGCGCCACGCACTTCACCCACATGTTCCAGCCGCTGACCGGCTCGACCGCGGAGAAGCACGACTCCTTCTTCGAGCCCTCCGGCGAAGGCCAGGCGCTGGCCGGCTTCTCCGGCAAGGAGCTGGTCCAGGGCGAGCCCGACGCCTCGTCCTTCCCGACCGGCGGCGTCCGCGCCACCTTCGAGGCCCGCGGCTACACCGCCTGGGACCCGACCTCGCCCGCCTTCATCCTCGAGAACCCGAACGGCGCCCTGCTCTGCATCCCGACCGCCTTCGCCTCCTGGACCGGCGAGGCGCTCGACGCGAAGATCCCGCTGCTGCGCTCGATGGACGCGCTCTCGCGCTCGGCGATCAAAGCGCTGCGGCTGCTCGGCGACGAGGACGCCGGCCGCGTCTTCACCACCGTCGGCCCCGAGCAGGAGTACTTCCTGATCGACGAGCAGTACTACTTCGAGCGGCCCGACCTGATCGCCACCGGCCGCACTCTGTTCGGCGCCAAGCCGCCCAAGGGGCACGAGCTGGACGACCACTACTTCGGCGCGATCCCCGAGCGCGTGCTCGCCTGCATGCTGGAGACCGAGTACGAGCTGCGCAAGCTCGGCATCCCGGTCAAGACCCGCCACAACGAGGTCGCGCCGGCGCAGTACGAGATCGCGCCGGTGTTCGAGAACTCCAACGTCGGCTCCGACCACCAGCAGCTGATGATGCAGACGCTGGAAAGCGTCGCGCGTCGCTACGGCCTCGTCTGCCTGCTGCACGAGAAGCCCTTCGCCGGCGTCAACGGCTCGGGCAAGCACAACAACTGGTCGATGGGGACCGACACCGGCAGCAACCTGCTCGACCCGGGCGACACGCCGGCCGACAACATCCACTTCCTCTTCTTCTGCGCCGCGGTGATCCAGGCGGTCAACAAGCACCAGGGGTTGCTGCGCGCCTCGGTCGCCAACATCGGCCAGGACCACCGGCTCGGCGCCAACGAGGCGCCGCCGGCGATCATCTCGATCTTCCTCGGCGCCGAGCTGGAGAAGGTGTTCGAGGCGATCGCGACCGGCGAGGGCGACCCGCACACCCCGGCCTCGTTCCTCGAGCTGGGCGCGACCGTGCTGCCGAAGCTGCCGATGCACGGCGGCGACCGCAACCGCACCTCGCCCTTCGCCTTCACCGGCAACAAATTCGAGTTCCGGGCGCTGGGGTCGAGCATGTCGCTCGCCTTCCCCAACACGGTGCTCAACACGATCGCCGCCGAGGCGATCGACGAGCTCGCCGGCAAGCTGGAGCAGAAGACGTCCGGCGGCGAGGACGTGGCGACGGCGGTGATCGAGATCGTCAAGGAGTCCTACAGCGCCAACAAAGAGGTCTGCTTCGGCGGCGACAACTACGACGAGGCCTGGCACGCGGAAGCCGAGCAGCGCGGGCTGAAGAACCTGCGCACGACGCCCGACGCGCTGCCGGAAGTGCTCAGCGACCAGACGGTGCGCGCGTTCGAAGACTACGACGTGCTCTCGAAGCGCGAGCTCGAGTCGCGCTTCGAGGTCTGGATCGAGCAGTACGCGATCCGCGCCAACATCGAGGCCGAGACCACGCACTCGATCGCGAAGACGATGATCCTGCCGGCGGCGCTGCGCTACATGGCGCTGATCAAGGAATCCGGCCGCGCCGAAGGCGTCGCCGGCGAGGTCGAGGCCGGCCTCGACGCGCTCGGTCAGTCGCTGCTCGAGCTCGAGCAGGCGAACGCCTACCCGGACGAGCTCGAGGGGCTCGACCTCGCGGTCCTCGCCCGCGACAAGCAGCTGGCGGCGATGGACAGGGTGCGCGCGGCGGCCGACAAGCTGGAGAAGATCGTCGCCGACGACCTCTGGCCGCTGCCCAAGTACGAGGAGATGCTGTTCATCAAGTAGAGCGTTCGGCGGCCGGGGCCGGCAGGCCCGGGCCGCCGTGCAGCGGGTTGAGATCGGCGAGCAGCTCGAGCAGGCGCGGCTCGGGCTCTTCGTCGTCTATGACCACGGCCGTCCCGGGCCAGGCGTAGCGCAGGTAGCGCTCGTAGGCCTGCGGCGAGCTGCGGTCGGGCTCGTAGATCCACGAGCCGGTGTTCCAGTAGCGGGTGCGCGAGTCGGCGCGCGAGCGGACGTCGGCCAGCGGCTGGTGGGTGTGGGCGAAGACGATCCGGTCGCTGCGCTCGCTCCAGCCGAGGTTGGCGACGACCTGGGCGAACGCCTCGAGCGCCTGCTCGGAGGGGTCGCTGGGCGAGACGACGCTCGCTGACGGATAGAGCGGCTGCGGCTCGTCTTCGTGCGGCGCCGGCTGGCGGCCGGCGAGGCGGCGCAGGCCGCGCAGCGGCGCGCGCAGCGCCGACTCGACCTTCCCCGCCCGCTGGGCGGCGCGGAAGACGTTCTGCTGGGCGTGGGTCCCATGCGGCATCTGGGCGGCGACGTAGAGCCACTCGGTCAGCAGGGTGATCACCGACTCGTAGTCCTCGATCGTCTGCGGCTGCTCGGGGCCGCCTGTGGCGATTCCCCAGAGCGTGCGCGTGAGCAGCCGGCTGCCGCGCGAGCCGGCGAGGCGCGCGTGCGGGTCGAGGTAGTGGCCGTGCGTGCAGAGAACGCCGCCGAACTCGTAGGTCGGGTAGGCGATCTCCACCTCCACCCCGGGCAGGCGCCGGGCGAGGAAGGAGCGGAAGAAGCCCGGGCCGGGGCCGGCGGAGCCTTCGCCGGCGACCGCCAGGCTGTGGGCCTCGGCGAGGTCGGGGGGCGCCTCGCCCCCGGCGAGCGCCGCCTCGAGCCGGTTCTCCGCGTCGCGGTGGACCAGGTGATGGTCGTGGTTGCCGGCGAGGAAGACGAGCCGCCTGCCCGGCAGCTTCTCGGCGATCAGCCGCAGCAGCCCGTCCGCGGCGTCGACCGCCTCGCCGACCGAGCCGAAGAGGAAGTCGAAGAGGTCGCCGAGGAAGATCAGCTCGTCGATCCCATCGAGGGCCGGCGCCAGGCGCTCCAGGAAAGCCTCCTCGCGCAGCAGGTCACGGCCGGTCCAGGCGCCGAAGTGGGTGTCGGAGATGACTAGCGCGCGCATTTTTTGACAGTCATGAGGGCGATCCCGGTAGGGGTTCCACTTAACCTTTTCGAAGGTGCGGGGTTAGCTGTCGCCCGGGGCAGTCGACGAAAAGGTACAAGACGTTTCACCCCTACCGGGATCGCCCTCTTGGCAGCAGCAGTGCGCACGCCAGTCCTCCCGCCAAAGCTGAAGCTGCGAGGATCGTTAGGGCCGTTGCGTAGGGGGCGGCGGTGGGGATCGGGCCGCCGCCGGCGTGGATGACGACGCCGAGGACCATCGTGCCGGCCGCGGCGCCGATCCAGCGCACGGTGAGGACGAGGGCGTTGGCGTCGCCGCGCTCGTCGGCGGCGACCGCGTTGCTGAGGCCGGTCAGCAGCGAGGTGAACATCGGCGCGACGCCCGGGCCGAGCAGGAGCAGGCCCGGCAGCAGCAGCGCGTAGCTCTCGTTGTCGACGAAGAGCGCGACCCAGGCCAGCCCGACGGCCGTGGTCAGGCAGCCGAACAGCGCCGGCGTGCGGGCGCCGATCCTGTCGGTCGCCCGGCCGGAGAGGATGTTGAAGATCGGCTGGGTGACGACCGCCGGAGCGAGCGCCAGCGAGGCGAGCAGCGGGCCGTAGCCGAGCACGTGCTGGAAGAAGGTCGCCATGTAGATGATGAAGCTGGTGATGATGACCTGGGCGGCGAACATCGCCAGCACGATGCCGCGCAGGGAGCGTCCCCGCAGCAGCGCGACGTCGAGCAGCGGGTAGCGGGTGCGCAGCTCGAGCGCGCCGAAGCCGCCCAGCACGGCGAGGCCGACGAGCACGAGCGCGATCGTCGCCGGCGCGTCCCAGCCCCAGGCGAGCGCCTGCATCAGGCCGACGAGCAGCGCCGTGAGACCGGCGAAGAGGACGATCAGGCCGGTCGCGTCGAAGGGCTCGGGCTCGCCGACCGGCCGGTTGTCCACCCGCAGCCAGCCGAGCGCGACGAGAGCGGCCCCGACGGCGGCCTCGAAGGCGAACAGAGCGCGCCAGTCGATCGCCTCGGTGAGCAGGCCGGCGAACAGCGGGCCGAGCGTGAGCACGCTGACCCCGATCGCCGAGTAGGCGCCGATCGCCCGGCCGCGGGTCTCCTGCGGCACGCGGTTGGCGATCATCGCCGCGCTTGCCGGATAGAGCGTTGAGGCGCCAGCGCCGGAGACGGCGATGCCGGCGACGAGCCAGACGAAGCCCTGCGAGACGGCGGCCGAGAGCGCCCCCAGCGAGAAGACCGCGAAGGAGACCAGCAGCACCTGCCGGTGGCCGTAGTAGTCGCCGAGGCGGCCGCCGGGCGCGGCGAACAGGGCCAGCGTGAGGAAGAAGGAGTTGACGACCCACTGCGCCTCGGACTCGCTCAGGTTGAGGTCGGCGGCGATCGTCGGCTGGATCACGCCGAGCGCGGTCTGTCCCAGGTAGCAGGTGAAGAAGGCGAGGCCGCCGAACCACAGCGCCCAGCGCGAGAGTCCCGTCACGCGCGGGACAGTACCCGCATCTCCAGACCTCCCTTTGGCGAGAGGGTGGGCATCTGACGCACGGTCATCGTGCGGCCGGGGAGCGCGTCGAGGCGCAGCCGCTGGAGCAGCATCGTCGCCACCAGCTTCACCTCGGTCTGGCCGAAGCGCTTGCCGATGCAGATCCGCTGCCCGCCGCCGAAGGGGACGTAGGCGCCGCGCGGCAGCGCCGCCTTGCGCTCGGGCGTGAAGCGCTCGGGGATGAACGCCTCCGGCTCGGGAAAGACCTCGGGGATGCGGTGGCTGGCCCAGGAGCAGTAGTTCACGTAGGCGTCGCGCGGCACCGTGTAGCCGCCGAACTCGAAATCGCGCACGGCCCGGCGCGGGCCGATCCAGGCCGGCGGGTATAGACGCAGGACCTCGTCCAGGACCATCTCCAGATAGGGCATCCGCTCCAGCGAGTCGACATCGGGCGGCGCGCCGCCGAGCACCTCGTCCTGCTCGGCGCACAGCTTCTCGACCACGTCGGGATGGCGCGCGAGCTCGTGCATCATGAAGGTCAGGGTCGAGGTCGAGGTGTCGTGGCCGGCGAACATCAGCGTCATCGCCTGGTCGCGCACCTCGCGGTCGGTGAACGCCTCGCCGCCCTCGCCGCGGGCGCCGAGCAACAGGCTGAGGATGTCCTGGCGCTCGGCGTCGGGGGCGGCGCGGCGGCGCTCGATCTCGCCGAAGACGATCTCGTCGAGCACCTGGCGCGAGCCGACCAGCTTGCGCCAGGGCGAGCCCGGGCCGCGCAGCAGGCGCCATTGGTAGTCGATCCCGTAGAAGCCGAGCGCGCGCTCGAAGTGGTGCGCGGCGGCGGCGCCCTTGCCGGCCTCGTCGGGATCGAGGCCGAGCAGGGCGCGCATCGCGATCCGCATCGCCAGATTGCGCATCCAGTCGTAGACGTCGACGACCGCGCCGGGGCGCAGGCGCTCGATCGCCGGGCCGGCCTCGGCCACCATCGCCTCGACCGAGGCCGTGAGCTGGCGGCGGTGGAAGGCCGGCATCATGATCGCCCGCGCCCGGTCGTGGTAATCGTCGTCGATCGTCAGCAGGCCGTCGCCGAGCAGGGGGATCAGGTCGCCGAAGCTCGACTCGCGCCAGTGGAAGTTCTCCGGATGGGCGACGGTGACGAAGTTGTTCGCCTCCGGCCCGAGCATGAAGATCACCTTCGTATGGAGCAGGCGCATGCTGAAGATCGGCCCGTGCTCTTCGTAGGCGCCGAGCAGGATCGGCAGCGGGTCGTGGGCGATCCGGTGGGTGCGGGCGAAGCTGAAGTCGCCCGGGCCGGGCGGGAACCTGCCCCTCCCCCGCCACTCGGCGAGCATGTCACCGGCCACCCGCCGAACCGGGTTGTCCGACATCTGCGGCGGTTTCGCGACGGGCGCGGCGGTCTCGACCGGCATCGCCCCGATCCTAGCTGGCTGACCGGCCAAAGAGCGTGGTAGAGGTTATCGCCGCATACCGGGGAAAACCTCTACCGCGGTTGGTCATGACCGGGCGGAGGCGGCGAGCTGGCCGCAGGCCGCCTCTATGTCGCGGCCGCGGGTCAGACGCACGGTGGCGGCGAGGCCGTGCTCGGCGAGAATCGCGCGGAAGCGCTCGATCCGCTCCGGCGGGGAGCCGTCGTAGGCGCCGGTCGGGTTGTAGGGGATCAGGTTGACCTTGTAGGCGCGGCGGTCTAACAGCGCCGCCAGTTCGCGCGCCTGCTCGGGGTGGTCGTTGACGCCGTCGAGCATCACGTACTCGACGAAGACCTTGCGGCGGCGGCGCGCGCGCCAGCGCTCGCAGGCGGCCAGCACCGCGGCCAGCGGGTAGCGCTCGTTGACCGGCATCAGCTGCGAGCGCAGGCCGTCGTTGGGCGCGTGCAGGGAGAGGGCGAGGCCGATCGGCAGCCGGCATTCGGCGAGCCGGTCGATCCCGGGAACCCAGCCGACGGTCGAGATCGCCGTGCGGCGGTGGCTGACGCCGAGCTCGGGCAGCCGCTCGCAGGCGGCCAGCACCGCGTCGACGTTCATCGTCGGCTCCCCCATGCCCATGAAGACGACGTGGTCGATCGCTTCAACGCGACGGAAGTGCAGCGCCTGGTCGAGAATCTCGTCGGCGCTGAGGTTGCGGCCGAACTTCATCTGCCCGGTGGCGCAGAAGGTGCAGGTCAGCGGGCAGCCCGACTGCGAGGAGAGGCAGACCGAGCGGCGGCCGTCGCGGTAGCGCATCAGCACCGCCTCCAGCGGCCGCCCGTCGGCGGTGTGGAAGAGCGCCTTGACCGTGCCGTCGTCGGACTTCGCCTCGGCGCGCAGCTCCAGGGTCGAGAGCGGCACCGCGCCGTCCAGCCGCTCGCGCAGCGCCGCCGGCAGGTTGGTCATCTCGGCGTAGGAGCGCGCCCCGCGCGCAACCCACTCCCACACCTGGGAGGCACGGTAGGAGGGCTCGCCGGCCACGGCAAGGGTCTGCTTCAGCAGCTCGCGGTCCACGCCGGCGAGTGTAAGGTGCGGGCGGCATGATCTGGGAGGCGGAGAGCCGGTGAGTCTGGTGCTCCAGGGTCCCTGGCGGCCAACCGCCGTGCTCACCGAGCTCGAGGCGATGGCGTCCCACAGGCTGGATGAGCTGCGCGTCGCGGTCGCCTACACGACCCTCGGCGGCTGCGAAGAGCTGATGCCCCGGATCGAGGCGCGGGTCGGCGCGTCCCGCTGGAGCGAACTCCCGAAGACGGTCGTGACCTCGACCGATTTCGGCCTGACCGAGCCGAGGGCGCTCGAGTACCTTCGCGACAGCCACGGGGTCGACGTCCGCCTCTCGGAAATCCCGTCGAGCTTTCATCCCAAGCTGTACGCGTTCGGGTCCGGCGACGAATTCGACCTGTTCGTCGGCTCGGCGAACCTCACCAGGGCCGCGCTGACCTCGAATGCCGAGGCGGGGGTGATCACCTCCCTGAAACGAGGAGGACGCTCCGGGTTCGATGCCGACTGGAAGGAGCTGCTCGCCGCGTCCGCGGGGCTGACCGCAGCGAAGCTCGCCGACTACGCGCGGCGGCGCAAACGGAAGCCTCCGCCGATTCCGCCGGAAACGCGAATCGTCGGGGTGGAAAAGAAGCCGGCGAAGGGTATGCAGCCCCTGTTCGCGGCAATCGACGCGGGGGCGATCGAACCGCGAGCGCTCGAGGCGTTCTGGGTCGAGGCCGGGTCGATGAGCTCCAGTGGGTCGCACAGCCAGCTCGAGCTCCCGCGCGGCGCGCACCGCTTCTTCGGCATGTCGTTCGGCGAATACGACGACGACCACCACACGCTCGGGCACCCTCAGCTTCTCCTCGCCGGACGAGCGCTTACCGACCGTCCCCTGACCTGGCACGGCAACAACCGGATGGAGCGCATCAACCTTCCCACCTCGGCGCAGGGAGGCCCCACCTCCTACCGGGGAACGGCGATCCTCTTCACGCGAGTCCGGGGCGGGTACCGGCTCACCGTGGCAGCGTGGGAAAGCAAGGTGGCAGCAAGCTGGCGGGCCGCGTCTCGGGCCGCCGGCCAGGAGTACCGCCTCGGCAGCCGCTCGCCGCGCACCTGCGGGTTCTTCTAGACGGCCGCTAGCGTGGCACCGGCAGGGCCACGGACCCGCCGACCCCGTACAGCTCGCGCGTCAGCGCATCGAGCTCGCGCTCCGGCTCGGTCGGCGCCTGGCCGGAGCGGGCGGCGGCGAGCGCGGCGCCCGCGAGCCGCTCGAGCTCGGCGCGCAGGTCCGCCGGCAGGACCGGGACGGGCAGCCGCAGCACGTGGCCGAGCTCGCAGTGGTTGCGGGTGGCGAGGAAGGTTTTCAGCGCGAACTCGACCACGGGCGAGTTGAGCAGGGCGAGCAGGCTGAGCTCGCTCAGCCAGGGCGCGGCTGGGACGTAACAGGGCGACTCGGAACTGAAGACCGCCTGCTCGGGCATCAGCCGGGCACGGAGGTAGGAGGCGACGCGGTTGTGCGTCACGCCGCCCCTGAACCAGAGCTCCTCGTGCCTCAGCACGGGACGCTTTGGGCCTTCCGCCCTGCGCCGGCGCAGCAGCTCCACGGCCTCGCAGCTCCAGTCGATCGCGACCGGGTTCTCGCGCGTCCAGCGCGCCCCGCCCTCGGCGCCGGAGCGGTCGCTGGTCTCGTACGGGATCCAGGCCGGGCCGGAGGCGATCCCGTGCCGGCGCTCGTCCTCGCTCAGCGGCCGCCGCCGGTAACGGCCGGACTCGACCACCCGGAACGGCTTGCGGCCGGGCAGCTCGACCCCCTCGTCGCGGTCGAGCAGGGCGGCGAGCGCCTCGCCCAACTGCTCTCCGGACGCCAGCGAGCGCTTCAGCCGCCGCCACTCGCCGCGCCGCTGCGGATCGGCGCGCAGCTCGTCGACGATCCGGTGCTGGCGCTGGATCGCGGCGCGCGCCGCCTCGGTCCCGTCGAGGAAGCCGACGAAGCGGCGGTCGTCCCCGGTCGCCAGCCCCTGCCCCGCCTGCACGGCGCAGCCCAGGAGGGTCCAGTCCCCCGCTTCCGGCGCGCCTCCCTCCGGCCCTCCGCTGCGCCTGCCGACGACCGCGCGCCAGAGATGCTCGAGGTCGTCGACGCGCCGGTAGCGGGCGGCCAGGGCCCGCGCCGGCCCGGAGGGCCGAAAGAGGGGCCGGCCCGGAATCTCGAGGTAGCCGTCCAGGCGGACATTGCGACCGCGCACGCGGTCGAGGCCGCCGCTCCGGTCCGCTTCGAAGCAGCGGATGTTCGCTCCCCGCTCGCTCCGCCCGCCCCTGGTCGCGGTGACGATGCCGCCGTGCGCGGCGACCGTGAAGGGACGGCACCAGGCGAGGCTGAACAGCGCCGCCTGCTCCAGCAGCGCGCCGCGCACCGGCGAGGCCGAACCCATCGTGAAGGCGGTGTCGCTGACGATCGCGCTCAGCACCCCGCCGCGGCGCAGGCCCCGCAGGCCGCAGACGACGAAATGGGAGAGCAGGTCCCCGGCGAAGCCGTCGCGGTCGCGGAGCTCGCGCTGGAACTCCTCCCCCAGCCGCGAGCGCAGGTGCTTGCCGCCGACGTAGGGCGGGTTCATCAGGACGAGGTCCCAGCCGCGTTTCGCCCGCGGATGGGACAGGCCCCCGGTCAGGGCGTTGCGCGTGGTGACGACGCTCGGCACGGTGTCCGCGCCCCCGCCGTCGCACCTGAGCGCAAGCACGATGCCGGCCAGGTGCGTCGCGTCCGGGTCCACCTCGAAGCCATGACAGCAGTGCTCGAGCGCCGCCCGAGGGGTCGTGAGGCGGGACGAGAGCGGAGCGCCGCGCTCGCGCAGCGCCCGGGCCAGGCGGGAGATCTGCTCGGCGGCCACGGCGAGAAAAGCGCCCGCGCCGACCGCCGGGTCGACCGCCCGCAGGCGGCTCAGCAGCCTCGCGAGACGGGCGAGCTCGGTGCGGTCGAGCGACCCGACGTCCCCGGCGGCGACCGCCCTGGCGGCATCGGGCTCGACCCCGATCGCATATGCGAACCGCGCCGCCAGCCCCTCTCTGACCATGAAGCGCACGACGTCGACCGGCGTGTAGACGACGCCCTGGTTGCGGCGGCCGCTCGAGCCGACCGCCCGCTCGAACGTCGCGGCGAGCTCCGTCGCAAGCTCGGCCCGCTCGAACCCGTCGAGCGGGCCGAGCGCCTCGGCGGCGGCGGCGATCGCGGCGGCAGGGACGCGATCGGCGGAGCTGGACCGGAACCCGCTCGCGCGGCTCGCGGCCTCGGCCACCGCGAGCGCCGCGTGGCGCTCGCGCCGGCCGGCGTTGCCCGCCAGCGGCAGGCTCGCATCGAGCGCCGCGGCGAGCAGCTCAGCGAGGCCGGCGGCGCTGGGACGCCCGCGCTCCGCGTCGGGCCTCGGCGCGGTTGCCGCAGCCGCTGCGCTCATCCGGCCACGACCGGCCCGAAGGCTTCGGTCGCCGCCTCGTCGACCAGGCCGTAGAACTCGGCCGCCCCCATGCCGACCCCCAGGCCGAGCCGCAGGCGGTCGGCGACGTAGCGGGAGAAGAGCCTGCGCTTCTCGTCCAGCTCGGGCGCCTCGTCGCCCGTGAGCGCGGCCCTGACCCAGGCGAGCGGCTCGACCTCCGGCTCCGCCGCAGGAAGCGCGCGCGACCTTCCCCGCGAGGCCGTCTCGATCAGCAGGTCGCCCTGCACCGCGCCCTCGGTCCGCACCTGCTTGAAGCTCCCCTGCCGCTTGTCGAGCAGCAGCGCGTCGTCGATCCTCAGGCCGGCGTCGTCGAGTGCCCCGACCAGCGCCTCCCACGGCTCGTTGCTCGCTGAATGGAACATCACGGTCAGCCGGCCGTCGCGGCGCAGACGCCCGCGCAGCGCCGCGAGGCTCTCGGCCAGCGCCTGCCTGTAGTCCGCCGGCCGCTTGCCCTGGGCCCTGCTGATCGTCGCTTCCCGCGCCTGCGCGGTGAACTCGCCGAGCCACGCCTCGGCGATGAAATTGGCCTCCGCATACGGGATGTTCGCCCCGAAGGGCGGGTCGACGAACGCGTAGTCGATCGGGCCGTCGCGGTCAGCCCAGCTCTGCGCCGGCAGATTCGCCACCTCGACCGAGCCGCGGCGCCCGTGGGTGAGCGCGAAGGCCCGGGCGACGCTCGGCAGCTTCTTGCGCTCGATCCCGGCAAAGGGGTTCTTCTCGACCGGCAGCGAGCTGATGTACAGGGTGCCGGTCTGGTAGCCGGTCAGCACCGGGCGCCGCGTGCCGCGCTTGAAGACGAGGCGGCTCATCAGCGTCGAGTGCGAGAGGTTGTAGCTGGAGATCAGGAAGCGAACCGCCTGCGGCAGGGCCGAGAGCTCGGCCGCGTGCCACAGATGGCCGAGGCTGACGAAGCTCCGCCAGGTATAGAAGTGATGGACGTGGGTGATGCCCTGGTGATAGCCGGAGCGATACAGGTCGCCCCACGGGCCGTCGCGGTTGAGCATCCGCACGTTGGGACAGCCGCGCGGCGGCTCCAGCCGGGAGGCCTCGTCGATCCGCGCCAGGTCGTCGCTCGTCGGCGGGCGCTCGAAGCGCTCCCCCTCGACCTCGTAGACGACTCGCACGGGAATCCGCAGCGGTCGCTCGACGGAGTCTCCGAGCAGCGGGTCGACCACCAGCTCGGTCGCTCGCTCCGCCTCTCCCTTGCGAAACTCGGCGCCGCAGCCGCACTCCATCGTGCGGCGCACTTCGCCCACCTCGTGATCGACCGCGAGATCCCAGAAACGACCGCGCTCCCCGCAGCTCGGGCAGATGAAGACGTCCGACCAGACGGTATGGAGGACGGTTCCCTCGCGGCCGTCGTCGTGCCGGGCGGTCCAGAGGCGGGACATCTCAGCCGCCGCATCGCGCAGGACCTCGGCGGCAACCCGCTCGAACTCATCCGGCTGCGGCGGGCTGTTCAGCACCTCCGAGATGAACGTCGCGAACGGGCTCAGATCGCCGAGCAGCACGTCGTAACGGGCCGCCGCCGGCAGCTCGGCCTCGGCGATCGCCGCCGCGACGCCGGTGCTGCCGGAGCCGCAGAACGAGTCGGCGACGACGCCGCCCTCTGGGAGGTGGCGGCGGATCAGCGCCGCAATCGCCTGCGGCGGGACCTTCGTGTGGTAGGAGTGCGCGTCGTAGGAGACTCCGCTGCGCGGGCCCGCGACGACCTCGGTGCTCGCGTCCATCTGCGGCAGCTTAGATTTCGCGGCAGACGGCGACCCTCGCCGTCCGCCGCTCGCCCGGGCGGTCCAGGCCTGCGTCTACGAGGGGGGCGCGGACTCGCCGCTCGGAGGCGTCTGCTGATCCGGCGGCAGCGGCGGCGGCATCTCCTGCGAGGGCGCCGGCGGCGCTTCTTGACCTGGCAGCGGGTCGGCTTCCTGGCGCCAGATGTCGTTGAGCGAGACCTGGATGTACGCCCAGAGCCCCGGCGAGAGCAGCAGGTAGAGGATGATCGCGATCCAGCCGTTGAGCGGGTCCCTGCCGGCCAGCCGCGAGGCGCCCATGACGCGCTTCGTGCCGCGCCAGTAGGTGATCAGCGCCGGGACGACGATCAGGCCGCCGGGGAAGAGCGCCAGCAGCGAGTTGGTCGGGTTCTGGCCGAGGTCGTAGCCCTTGGCCTGGCCGTAGTCGCGCAGCTCGCGGTTGATCCGGTACCACCAGACCAGGTGGTAGATGCCGAGCGTGACGATCGGCAGCAGGGCGGCCGCCCAGGGACTGCGGATCTTCACCTCGGACTCGGTGCCGCGAATCTTCATCTCGTAGGCCATGCGGAAGCTCCGTTCTGGAGGAGGAGACTGTCGGGCCGACCCTAACCCACGCGACAGCCGCTATCCACCGGGTTTCCCCGCAGCCTCGACTTCGGCCGCAACCCGCTCAGCTCAGCGCCTCGCGCAGCGTCGTCGGCTCGATCCCCTCCACGCGCACGACCTTCTCACGCGACTTCTCGCCGCGCACGACGCGCACCCGCGAGGGCGCCACCCCCACCCGCTTCGCGATCAACCTGCACAGCGCCCTGTTGGCCTTGCCGTCAACCGGTGGCGCGGTCACCTTCGCCTGCAACACCCCGTCGCGCATCCCCACCAGCTCGTCCCGACTGCCGCGAGGCTTGAGCCGGACGTCTATCTGCGCGTGTTCCACCGGGACACGTTAGCCCGGTGCGGCGCAGTCGGCTAACATGAGCTTAGTGACAAAACATTTCGCCATCGGGTCTCTGGCGTCGCGTAGCGCGCCTCTCATTACGAAAACCACGCGCAATTTTTCGATTCTGCGCGCAACGCGTGCGTCTGCGCCGGAGAGGCTCGTGGCGTGGCATCGATCCTTCTCATCGCTGGAGTCATTCTGGAACGCGCAGCGATAACTGCGGGCTTTCTGGCGGCGATGATTGCTGTCGGCGGGTTTTTGGTGCGAGCGCAGGCGGTGCTCCGAGAGGACACTGAGCTCGCAGACCTTCGACATCCGACCATCCTCGGCGGCCTGCTCGGACTCCTGTTCGGCGTCGCGGTGACTGTCCTCGACATCGTTGCTGGCTAGAATGATGTTTGTGGACAAAACATTTCTCATCGGAGCACTGGCGACGCTTGCTCTGGCTGGGGTTGTCGGGCTGATCGTCTATGGCATCGGCGTCGGCACCGATGCCGGGGCGCTCGTCATCATCCTGGGCGCGATAGGGACTGGGTTGATCGGCGGCCAAGTGGAGAAGCGCATGTCGCCGCCGAAGCGGCGTCACTGAATCGCCCCGCGATTGGGTCGGCTACAACCCGGCGGCGTCGGCGAGCAGGTCGACCTGGGCGGGGTCGCTGGCGCTCGGGCAGAAGACGAGCTCGTCGCAGCCGAGGTCCTCGTAGGCGGATACGTACCGCCTGACCGTCTCCGGGTCCTTGGCGGCGCCGCCGGCGATCATGCCGGCGACTTCGTCGCCCAGCCAGGCGTAGTAGTGCATCAGGTTCTCGCGCACGTCCTGCTCGGCCCGCTCTCCCAGCGAGAAGTAGGCGAGGGCCATGATGTGCGGCGCGTCCGCGCGGCCGGCCTCCGCCCAGGCCGCCCTCGTCGCCTCGACTCCCTTCGCGGCCTCTTCGGGCCCGGAGCCGCTGGCGATCCAGCCGTCGCCGACGCGGGCCGCGCGGGCGTGGGAGGCCTCGGCGTGGCCGGCGACGACCAGTCGCGGCGAGCGGCCGATCGCCGGGCCGACCTCGTCGCCCGCCCAGATCTCCTTGATCCGGTCGAGCTGCGCGTCGAAGCGCCTGCCGCGGCCCCTCGGCTCGACCCCGCTGAGCTCGTAGTCGTCCTCGCGGGCGCCGAGCCCGACGCCGAGCGTCAGCCGCCCGCCGGAAATCGCGTTGACGCTGAGCGCCTGCTTCGCCAGCTCGACCGTGTTGGTGCGCAATGGCGCCAGCAGCACGGTGGTCGCGAGGCCGATCCGCTCGGTGACGGCCGCAGCCGCGGCGAGTGCGACCAGCGGCTCGTAGTTGTCGTAGACGATCCGGTCGATCGTCCCCAGGGTCGAGAACCCGCGCGACTCGGCGCGCTTCGCCCACTCGGTCAGCTCGGCGCCGGTGGCGCCGGGGACCGCGTTGGGGAGCGCGATGCCGATCTCCATCCCGCGCCCTCTACCCGCCCAGGCTCAGCCGTAACGCTCGCCGATCACGGCGCGCAGCTTCGAGCGGTCGTGGCGGGCGTGGACGCGGCGGACCGTTCCGGAGCGCGAGCGCATCACCAGCGATTCGGTGCTGGCGCCGGCGCCGCGGTAGCGGACGCCCTGTAGGACGTCGCCGTCGGTGACGCCGCTGGCGGAGAAGAAGACGTCGTCGCCCGAGCAGAGGTCGTCGGCGGTGAGGATCCGGTCGAGGTCGTAGCCGGCGTCGACGGCGGCGCTGCGCTCCCCGTCGTCGCGCGGCCAGAGCCGGCCGAGCAGCTGGCCGCCCATCGACTTCAGGGCCGCGGCCGAGAGCACGCCCTCCGGCGTGCCGCCGATCCCCCAGAGCAGGTCGACCGGCGAGCGGTCGGAGACGGCGAGCAGCGCCGCCGAGACGTCGCCGTCGGTGATCAGGCGTAGGCGGCCGCCGGCCTCGCGCACCTCCTTCATCGCCTCCTCGTGGCGCGGCCGGTCGAGCATCACCACGGTGACGTCGCCGACGCTGCCGCCCTTGCGCTCGGCGATCAGCTTCAGCGTCTCCGGCAGCGGCCGGTCGAGGTCGAGCAGGTCGGCGATCTCCTCGCCCCCCGCCATCTTTTCCATGTAGACGCAGGGGCCCGGGTCGAACATCGTGCCGCGCTCGGCGAGCGCGATCACGGCGAGCGCGCTGGGCATTCCGAGCGCGCAGAGCCGCGTCCCCTCGAGCGGGTCGACCGCGATGTCGACCACCGGCGGGCTGCCGTCGCCGATCTGCTCGCCGTTGTAGAGCATCGGCGCCTCGTCCTTCTCGCCCTCGCCGATCACGACGACGCCGTCCATCGAGACCGAGTCGAGGACGAACCGCATCGCGTCGACGGCGGCCTGGTCGGCGGCGATCTTGTCGCCGCGGCCGACCCAGCGGGCCGCCGCCAAGGCCGCCGCCTCGGTCACGCGGACCAGCTCCAGCGCCAGGTTACGGTCGGGCTTGGTGGGCTCAGCGGCCTCCATGCCCCGGCACCCTACCTATGAGCTGCCAATTAGCGAGCGTCACGGTCTGATTCTTCGCGAGCGGCGCAGATATGGCGCGTAGACGCCGCCCGCTGACGCGAAGCGGAGCAGGCGGCGTTATATGTTTGGCCGCATGGCCCAGAGATGGGGACTGACGCTGCCGCTGCCGGGCACGCCCCTGCACGCGCACGAGGAGCTGGTCAAGCGGGCCGAGGCGGCCGGGTACACGGATCTGTGGAGCGGCGAGACCAACGGACCGGACGGCTTCACGCCGCTCTCGCTGAGCGCCGCCTGGACCGAGCGGGCGCGGCTGGGGACCGGGATCGTCGGCGTCTTCCAGCGCGGCCCGGCGCTGCTGGCGCAGGAGGCGGCGGCGCTCGCCGACGCCTCGGACGGGCGCTTCGTGCTCGGCATCGGCTCGTCCTCGGACCGGATCGTCGAAGGCTGGAACGGCATCCCCTTCGAGCGGCCGCTGAGCAGGGTGCGCGAGACGCTCGGGTTCCTGCGCACGGCGCTGGCCGGCGAGCGCACGCAGAGCGGCTTCAAGCTGGAGACGGCGCCGGCGCAGCCGGTTCCGATCGTGCTCGCGGCGCTGCGCGGCAGGATGCTCGAGCTGGCGGTCGAACGCGCCGACGGCGCCTTCACCAACTTCCTGCCGCTCGGCGGCCTGCCCAGGGTGGCGGCGCAGCTCGAGGGCGCCCCCGAGAGCTTCGAGCTGCTCTGCCGCTTCTTCTGCCTGCCGGGCGAGCGCGAGGCGGTCGAGCCGCTGGCGCGCTTCATGTTCTCCTCCTACGTCACCGTCCCGGTCTACGCCGCCTTCTACCGCTGGCTCGGCTACGGCGAGCAGATCGCGGAGATGGTCGCCGCCTGGGAGTCGGGCGACCGCCAGGCGGCCGCGGCGGCCGCCCCCTGGGAGCTGATCGAGGAGATGTTCGTCTTCGGCTCGCCCGAGCAGATGCGCGAACGGCTCGACGCCTTCGTCGCCGGCGGCATCACCCTGCCGATCGTCACCCCGATCGTCACCCCGGACAAGCTGCCGGAGACGATCGAGGCGCTCGCCCCCTAGTACTCGACCTCAGCGCCCAGACCAAACGACCGGTCGGCGGCGAGTTCGACGATTTTGTCGACGATCGGCTCGTGCCAGCCTTCCTTCTTCGAGCGGGTCGCGATCGTCTCCACGGCCATCCCGACCCGCGACGCGGTGGTCGAGGCCAGGCCGCGCAGGACTTCGAAGTCGAACTCGCATTCTTCGCAGATTTCGGCCAGTTCGAGCAGGTACGAGGTTTCCTGGTACTCATCGGAGATGACCAGCCCGTGGTGGATCGGGTCGTCGTAGACGACGGTCGAGGTGAGGTCTGCGAGCGGCGCCAGCCGCCACTTCGGCTCGGCGCCGGAGAGCGAGGTGTTCTCGCGGTCGATCAGGGCGAAATTGTCGCCGTGGGCGTCGCCGTTGCCGAGGATGTAGTTGCAGAAGGCGGCGGTGAGCAGGTTGACCACTTCGTCGGGGCGGCTGACGGCGTTGAGCAGGCCGCGCGCTTCGGCCCAGCCGGGGGACGCGCTGCCGCCCTCCTCGGCATCGACCGGCTCGCCCAGGGCCGGCGCGATGCCGAGCGCCTGGCAGAACGACTCGCAGTGCAGGCGCTTGACCTCGTACGCGCCGTTGTCGAGCCGGTCGTAGCGCGGCGAGATGAGGCAGCGCCGGCCGCCGATCTCCTCGACCGTCGCTTTGGCCACCGGCAGGCCGGCCTGGCGGCAGACGGTCATGCAGAACATCTCGTTGGCGACGTATTCGGGGTATTCGCCGGTCTCGGGCTTGATCACGTGCGTGCTGGGGAAATCGGCGCGCGGCCACGCCCAGCGGCCGCTCGCCTCGTCGCGCACGAGCGCCAGCTTGTGGCGCAGCCCCGGCAGCACCGAGTGCCGTCGCTCGCCGCGCCCGGCGCCGAGCCCGGCCGCCGGGTGCCTGACCGCCTCGGCGAGCTCGTCCTCGTCGAGCCAGGCGATCGCGTCGGGCTCGGGCGGCCGCAGCGGCTCGCCCGCGGGCAGGAAGCTGACGGCGCCCGGGCAGTCCTGGCCGATCTCGGCAAGCAGCAGGTAGCCGTCGGCAGCGTCGATGTCGAGCTCGCGGCCCAGCCGCTCCCGCCGCGGACCCTCGGGCAGCAGGCCCTCGACGTATGCCCTGGTGGCTTCGGCGCTGTAGGGCTCGGGCCGGGCCGGCAACGAGTTGCTCAGCAGAGCCCGGCCGGGTCCCACCCGCTCCACCAGCCTGGGGTCGTATGCAAGTCGATAGTCGTTGTCACCCGCCGGGAACAGGGTGCCGACGCGCTCCCCGTGCAGGTAGACGTCAAGGCTCAATTTGGTCCTCCTCGATCTTCCTCCGGGTAATACACGATCCAGGACTTTAAACCGATGCCAGACTCAATGCGTAATCGCCCGCCGCATCGGTGAACCAGCCGTCGGGCTGAAGGCCGGCTTCGAGGTAGACGTCCTCGAGCCGCTCGCGGGTGAACTTGGAGGAGATCTCGGTCCGCATCTCCTCGCCGGCGGTGAAGCGCACGGTCAGGTCGAGGCCATCGAGGCGCACGGTCTGCTCGGCCCGCGAGCGCAGGCGGATGTCCATGCGAGCCGCATCGGCGTCGTAGAGCGCCACGTGCTCGAAGGCGTCGGGGTCGAAATCGCCCCCGAGCTCGCGGTTGAGCACGTGCAGGACGTTCTTGTTGAATTCGGCGGTGACTCCCTCGGAGTCGTCGTAGGCGGCCTCCAGCCTCTCCCGCCCCTTGACCAGGTCGGTGCCGAGCAGGATCCGGTCGCCCGGCTCCAGCAGGGCGGCGATGCGGCGCAGGAAGTCGCGCCGCGCGTCCGGGTAGAGGTTGCCGATCGTGCCGCCGAGGAAGGCGACGAGGCGACTGCCGTCGCCGCTGGGAATCCGCTCGAGGTCGTGCTCGAAGTCGCAGACCAGGCCGCGGATCGCCAGCCCCGGGTACTCCTCGACCAGGGACTCGGCGGTCTCGCGCGTGATCTCCTCCGAGATGTCCACCGGGACGTAGGTCTCGAGGCAGCCGGCGTCGCTCATCGCGCTCAGCAGGTGGCGCGTCTTGGCGGCCGACCCGGAGCCGAGCTCGACCAGCGTTCCCGGCCTCCCGGCCGCGGCGACGATCTCGGCCGAGCGATGGGTGAGGATCTCCCGCTCGGCGCGGGTCGGGTAGTACTCGGGCAGCTCGGTGATCCGCTCGAAGAGCTGCGAGCCGCGCTCGTCGTAGAAGTACTTCGGCGAGAGCTCCTTCGGCCGCCCGGTGAGGCCGAGGCGGATGTCGCGCGCCATCGCCACGCCGCCGTCGGCGCGCAGGCGCACCTCGATCTCGATCGGCTCGGCGGCGGCGCCGGGGGTCATGCGACGTCCCTCGCGCAGCGCAGACCGGAGAAGATCTGGCGCCGCTGCAACAGGTCCCAGTTGCGAAAGGTCGGGCGCATCAGGTTGGGGTGGGTCGCCCAGGAGCCGCCGCGCAGCACCCTGTACTCGTCGCCGAAGAAGACCTCGGAGTATTCGCGGTAGGGAAAGGCCTCGAAGCCTGGATAGGCGACGAAGTCCGAGCCGGTCCACTCCCAGACCTGCCCGACCGCGTCGAGCTGCGGGCGGGCCGCCTCCCACTCGTGCTCGGTCGGCAGCCGCTTGCCGGCCCAGCGGACATACGCATCGGCCTCGTCCCAGGAGACGTGGGCAACCGGGCGGTCGGGCTCCACCGGGTCGCGCCGCCCCATCGCCGTGTGAACCCACCCGGCGTCGCCGTCGCGCTCCCAGTAGAGCGGGGGCTCGGCGCCGGTGTCGTCGACGAACTGGGCGTACTCGCGATTCGTGACCGGCAGGCTGTCGATCTCGAACGGAGCGAGCTCGACCACATGCCTCGGCCGCTCATTGTCATAGGCGAACCCAGTCGCCGCCGCCCCGATCTCGTACTGGCCACCGGGCAGGCGAATCGCGGGAGGAGCGTGGGGGATCTCTCGAACGGGCGGATACTCAAAGCGTCGGGCCAACTGGCCCGACGCTTGTCCGGGCGAGAGATCCCCCACGCTCCTGAACGCATCGGGCAACTCGTAGCCATCTACGAGCTGGAGCAACTGAAGCATCGTCTCGTTGTGCTGCTGCTCGTGCGCGATCAGCATCTCGTAGACGAAGCCTTCGCGCAGCAGCGGGTCCTCGGCCTCGGCGGAGATGTCGACTTCCTCGAGCACCTCGAGCGCGCGCTCGCGCACGTCGGCGAGGTAGCCGCGCAGCTCGGCGTCGCGCAGGATCGGCAGCTCGTTGCGCCCCCGGCGCGGGTTCTCGATCGCGTCGTAGAGGCGGCCGAGGTCGCCGTGGAGGGGCTCGCGCTCGCCGATCGTCT
The DNA here is from genome assembly GCA_963727465.1 of uncultured Solirubrobacterales bacterium. Lineage (GTDB taxonomy): Bacteria > Actinomycetota > Thermoleophilia > Solirubrobacterales > 70-9 > VRUE01. Next base: position 20,471 of record CAVSGL010000008.1, read on the forward strand.
GCACCAGCCAGAGCTCCTCGAAGTTGGCGATGTGACCGAGGTCCCAGGCGAGCGGGCTGAGGATCGGCGAGTAGACCCGGTTGAGCTGCGCCTCGTCGAGCGGCTCGATCAAGGCGTAGGTGCGGCGGCGCGCCTCCGCAAGCCGGTCCGCGATCGCTTCCTTGGGCTGGGACTGTGCCGTCACCTCGGTGGCGATGCTGGAAACAGTAACGATGTCGCGACGGAAGATGTGACGAACCTATAAAACCCGCCTCCATGCGAATCGAGGGCAAGGGAGCGATGGTGGCCGGGGGCGCGTCGGGGCTCGGCGAGGCGACGGCGCGGGCGCTGGCCGCGGCCGGCGCGAAGGTCGTGATCGCCGACCTCAACGCCGAGAAGGGCGAGGCGCTGGCCGCGGAGCTGGGGGACGGCGCCGTCTTCGTCGAGGCCGACGTCACCGACGAGGAGGCGGTCGCGGCCGCGGTCGAGCGCGCCGCGGAGGCGGGTGAGGACGGCCTGCGGGTCTCGGTCTGCTGCGCGGGGATCGGCTGGGCCGAGCGGGTCGCCCACAAACGCGGGCCGCACGACCTCGAATTCTTCTCCAACGTGGTCAAGGTCAACCTGATCGGGACCTTCAACGTGCTGCGCCTGGCGGCGGCGGCGATGGCCGCGAACGAGCCCGACGAGGAGGGCGAGCGCGGCGTCTGCGTCAACACGGCCTCAATCGCCGCCTACGACGGACAGATCGGCCAGATCGCCTACGCCGCCTCGAAGGGCGGGATCGTCAGCATGACCCTCCCCGCCGCGCGCGACATGGCCGCGCGGGGAGTGCGGGTCGTGACGATCGCGCCGGGCCTGTTCGACACGCCGCTGCTGGCGGCGCTGCCCGAGGAGGCGCGCGAGGCGCTCGGCGCCGGCATCCCCTTCCCGCCGCGCCTCGGCCGTCCGGCCGAATACGCGCAGCTGGTCGAGCAGATCGTCGCCAACCCGATGCTCAACGGCGAGACGATCCGCCTCGACGGCGCCCTCCGCATGCCCCCGAAGTGACCCAGATGAAGGGTTGTGGCCCCCCGGGGGGCCACAACCCTTCACGATCGCCCGTCAGTCGGTCCCCGTCGCCTCGGGGTCGCGCCAGACTCGCTTGCGCCAGGGCGGGCTGATCGCGAAGCGGTAGGCGTCTCCTTCGGCGGCGGCGATCGGCTCCAGCGGGACGAGGTGGACGCGGCGACCCGGCGTGACGCGGTCGATGCGCAGGAAGCCGTTGGCGTTGCCGGCGTGGCTGCCGCCGGAGACGAGCAGAAGGCGGCTCTCCGGGCCCCAGCCATCGCGCGGCCGGGCGCCGACCGCTTCGGCGGCTTCGCGCAGCGAATCCGACCCCAGGTCCGACCCCGCATTGGCGACGCTCTGCTCGTGGTTGTAGCCGTGGTGCGAGGAGGCGCGCTCGTCAACCGAGCCGTCCGACCGGATGCGCACCTGCACCCCCTCCCAGTCATCCCGGTGATAGCCCTCGTCCTCGGCGATCGGCACGCCCCGCAGGGTGGCCGAATCGGCGTAGTAGAGCCAGTACTGGATGTAGAGGTTGCCGGCGCGGGCCGACGCGAGCCCGCCTTCCTGCCGCAGGCCTCCCGGCAATCGACCACGTGGACGAAGGCCGTGACGTGCTCGCCCCGGTCGGTCAGGTGGACCAGCCCGCGCGGCGTCCCGTCGCCGCAGGCGGTCGCGCGGCAGCGCCGGAAGTCGATCGGCAGCGCCCGCGAGTCGCGCTCGAAGAGGATCGTCGGCATGTGCCGCCGCACCAGCCGCCCGACCTCGTCGCCGTAGGTCGCGATCAGCGTCGGCTCGTCCCCGCACCCATCGGCCATCGCCACCGCACAGAGCATCCGCGACGCCAGCGCCCGCGCCAACCCCGTCCCCGGCACCCGCACCCCGACGCCAACCAGGATCGCCATCGCCAGGCAAACGATGGCGATCAACCCAATCCACTCCACGGTGACTTGGCCCCGCTCTCGCATGCATATCTAAGTCCTCAGACCTGAAATCTCTCCCCCCTGGGCCTGTCTCGGGGAGTCGGCGTGCGTGGCTGGCGAGCGCCGGACCAAGCGATGCAAGGACGCAGTCGGCGCCGCGTGGCAGCGCCACGCAAGCCGGCGAGGACGCCGCAGCGCGCCGGTCCGCCGTCGCCAGACGCGCGCGACGGCGAGCCGAGCCAGGCCCCTACAGGTTGCCTATCTCGGCTGCGATTTCGCCCGCGGCGGCTTTGGCGTCGGCGAAGAGCATCGAGGTGTTGGGTTCGTAGAAGAGGTCGTTGTCGATCCCGGCGAAGCCGGGGCTGAGCGAGCGCTTGATCACGATCACCTGCTGGGCCTCGGAGACCTCGATGATCGGCATGCCGGCGATCGGGCTGTCGGGATCGTTTTTCGCCGCCGGGTTGGTGACGTCGTTGGCGCCGACGACCACGGCCACGTCGGTGCGCGGCATTTCCGGGTTGATCTCCTCCATCTCCTTGAGCTGCTCGTAGGGCACGTCGGCCTCGGCGAGCAGCACGTTCATATGGCCGGGCATGCGACCCGCCACCGGGTGGATCGCGTAGTTGACCGTGACGCCGCGCTTCTCCAGCGCGTCCGCGACCTCCTTGATCGCGTGCTGGGCCTGGGCGACGGCGAGCCCGTAGCCGGGCACGATCGTGACCGTGTCGGCGTAGGCGAGCTTGATCGCGGCGTCCTGGGCGCCGATCGCCGTGTGCGGGCGTTCCTCGCCATCACCGCCGCCGCCGCCCGCCGGGGCGCCGCCGAAGCCGGCGAAGAGGATGTTGGCGACCGAGCGGTTCATCGCCGTCGCCATCTCCATCGTCAGGATCGTTCCGGAGGAGCCGACCAGGGTGCCGGCGACGATCAGGGCGACGTTGTCGAGGGCGAAGCCCGCCGCCGCCGCGGAGAGCCCGGTGAAGGCGTTGAGCAGCGAGATCACGACCGGCATGTCGGCGCCGCCGATCGGCAGCACAACGAGGTTGCCGAGCAGCGCCGCGGCGATCAGGATGCCGATGAAGATCGCTTCCGAGGGGTCGCCGTTGTTGAGCGCGATGTCGACGCAGGCGGCGACGATCGCGATCAGCAGCACGGCATTGATCACCTGCTGCCCCGGCACCGCGAGCGGCCGGGTCGGGATCAGGTCCTGGAGCTTGGCGAAAGCGATGTTGGAGCCCCAGAAGGAGACCGAGCCGACGACCGCGGCGAAGAGCACCGGGATCAGCGTGTCGAGCGGGATGTCCTCGCCGAGCGAGATCCCGTGGCGGATCTCCGACCAGGCGATCAGCGCCACGGCGCCGCCGCCGACGCCGTTGTAGAGGGCGACCATCTGCGGCATCGAGGTCATCTGCACGCGGATCGAGGCGACGACGCCGATCGCCGAGCCGACCCCGAGGCCGATCACGATCAGCCCCCAGTTGCCGATCCCGTCGAGCAGCAGCGTGGTGACGACGGCGACCGCCATGCCGGCGGCGGCGATCATGTTGCCGCGTTTGGCGGTGGTCGGGTGGGTCCCCTGTTTGATCCCGATGATGAACATCGAGAAGGCGACGATGTACAGCGCCGTGGCGGCGTCGCCGCCCGGCTTCAGCACGGCCTCGACCATCAGGAGCCGCCCTCCCCGTCCTTCGGTTTGGGCTTTTTGCTGAACATGCCGAGCATCCGGTCGGTGACCATGAAGCCGCCGACGATGTTGATCGCGCCGAAGGCGATCGCGATCGTGCCGATGATGTACTCGAGCGGGTCGTTCGCGTAGCCGACGACGATCAGCCCGCCGAGCATGACGATGCCGTGGATCGCGTTGGTCTGCGACATCAGCGGCGTGTGCAGGGTCGTCGGCACCTTCGAGATCACCTCGAAGCCGACGAAGACGGCGAGGACGAAGATCGTGATCTCGGTGAACAGGCTCATCGCTACTTGGCCGCCCTCTCGTTGCGGATCTCGCCGCCGTGGGTGATGCAGGCGGCGTCGAGGATGTCGTCCTCGAAGTCGACGTTCAGCCCGCCCTCTTCGTCGATCAGCAGCCCGAGCAGGTTCTCGAGGTTCTTCGCGTAGAGCTGCGAGGCGGGGACCGGCATCTCGCTCGCCAGGTTGCGCGGGCCGATCACCTTGACCCCGCCCTGCTCGACCGTCTGGCCGGCCTCGGTCAGCTCGCAGTTGCCGCCGGTCTCGGCGGCGAGGTCGACGATCACCGAGCCGGGTTCCATCGTGCGCACCGCGTCGGCGGTGATCAGCAGCGGCGCCGGCCGGCCCGGGATCGCCGCGGTGGTGACGATCACGTCCTGCTTGGCGGCGTTCTCGCCGAGCGCCTCGACGACCTTTTCGTTCTCCTCGTCGGTCAGCGGCCGGGCGTAGCCGCCCTCGCCTTCCGCGTCGGGGATGAAATCCAGTTCGAGCGGCCGCCCGCCGAGCGAGGCGATCTGCTCCCAGGCGGCGCGGCGGATGTCGAAGCCGGTGACGATCGCGCCCAGCCGCTTCGCCGTCGCGACCGCCTGTAGGCCGGCGACGCCGGCGCCGAGCACGAGCACCTTGGCCGGCGGCACCGTGCCGGCGGCCGTGGTCATCATGCCGAAGAAGCGGCCCGACTCGCGGGCGGCGATCAGCATCGCCGCGTAGCCGCCGGCGGCGGCCTGCGAGGAGAGCGCGTCCATCGCCTGCGCCCGCGTCGTCCGCGGGATCGCCTCCATCGCGAAGCTGGTCAGGCCGGCGGCGGCGAGCGCCCTGTTGGTCTCGGCCGCGGTCCAGGGCGAGAGGTGGCCGATCAGGATCTGGTTCGAGCTGAGCCTGCCGATCTGCTCGGCGGTGGGGGCGGCGACGCGGAGGACGACGTCGGCGCCCCAGGCGACGTCGGGGTCGACGACCTCGGCGCCCGCCTCCTCGTACTGGGAGTCGGGGTGGCCGGCGGCGTCGCCGGCGCCACGCTCGACCGCCACATCGACCTGCTCGTTCTTCTTCAGCGATTTGACGACGTCAGGGACGAGCGCGACCCGGCGCTCCCCCTCGGCGGTCTCTTTCGGCACTCCGATCTTCATGACGTGCGGCGGGGGACCTTATGACAACCGGCTAGGCCGGTGCATCGACGCCCGCGAGGGACGCCAGTCGCTCCAGGGTGTGCAGCTGCTGGTCGCGCTCGACGTGGACCGGCGAGACGATCAGGCGGTCGATGCCGGCACCGCGGAAGCGCTCGATCCGCTCCGCCACCTCGCCCTCGCTGCCGACCAGCGAGGTCGCCTCGACGATCTCGTCCGGCATCGCCTCGAAGGCGCCGCCCCTGTCGCCGTCCTGGAAGCGGCGCTGGACCTCGTCGGCGACGTCGCCGAAGCCGAAGCGGTGCGCCAGGTCGACGTAGAAGTTGGTCTTGCGGCTGCCCATGCCGCCGAAGTAGAGGACGAGCCCGGCCTTGACCACGTTCTTGGCCGCCTCCAGGTCGCCGTCGATCGCCACCTGGAGCGATGGGCTGACCTCGAGGTCGGAGCGCTGCCTGCCGCCCCTGGCGAAGCCGGCCTCCAGGTGCTCGCCCCAGGTCCGCTCGAAGGCGTCAACACTGAAGAAGATCGGGATCCAGCCGTCGCAGATCTCCGCCGCCATCTCGACCGATTTGCGCCCGATCGCGCCGACGAAGACGGGGATCCGGGAACGCTCGGGGTGGAAGTTGAGCTTCAGCGGCTTGCCCTCGCCGCCCGGCAGCGGCAGCTTGTAGTGCTCGCCCTGGTGATCGACCTTGTGCTCGCGGGCGACGATCTCGCGCACGACTTCGATGTACTCGCGCGTGCGGCCCCACGGCTTCGCGTAGGGCACGCCGTACCAGCCTTCGGAGACCTGTGGGCCCGAGGGGCCGAAGCCGAAGAGGAAGCGGCCGCCGGAGAGCTTGTCGATCGTCGCCCCGGCCATCGCCGCCGCCGCGGGCGGACGCGCCGGCACCTGCATGATCGCCGCGCCGAGGTTGATCGTCTTCGTCTGCGGCGCCAGCCAGGCGAGCACGCTGACCACGTCGGAGCCATATGACTCGGCCGCCCAGACCGACTCGAACCCCGCCGCCTCGGCGGCGCTGACGACCTCGACCGCGTCCTCGCCGGCCGGGCCGATCCCCCAGTAGCCGAGATTGAGTCCGAGTTTGAGAGCCATCCGCCCCGAACCCTATTGAATGTGGGCCGATGGCCGCCACCGCCGCCGACAGCCCGGACGCCGCCGAGCGCGGCCTGAGCAACGCCGAGGCGGCAAAGCGGCTGCGCCAGCTCGGCCCGCCGCCGGACACGTCCTCGCGCTCGGTCTCGAGCATCGTCGCCGGCAACGTCTTCACGCTCTTCAACCTGATCATCGGCGTCTTCTTCGTCCTCGTCCTCTCGCTGGGGCTGATCGCCGACGCCGTCTTCGGTCTGATCGCGATCGTCAACTCCTACATCGGCATCCGCCAGGAGCTGAAGGCGAAGAGGACGCTGGACGAGCTGGCTGTGCTCGTCGCCCCCCACGCCAGGGTCGTCCGCGACGGCGCCGTGGTCAGCCTGCTGGCCGAGGAGATCGTGCCCGGCGACGTGGTCGCGATCGAGCCCGGCGACCAGCTCGTCGCCGACGGCGAAGTCATCGCCAGCCGCGGCATGACGCTGGACGAGTCGATGCTGACGGGCGAGGCCGACGGGATCGCCAAGGACGTCAGCGACCGCGCCCTCTCGGGCTCCTTCTGCATCTCCGGTTCCGGCCGCTACCGGGTCGACGCGGTGCGCGAGCAGAGCTACGCCGGCAAGCTCGCCGGCGAGGCGAAAGCGTTCCGCCACCCGCCCTCGCCGCTCCAGGGCGAGGTAAACCGGGTGATCGTCGCGACCACCTGGGCGATGCTGCCGCTCGCGGTCCTGCTGCTGCTGACCTTCCAGCTGCGCAGCACCGACCTGATCGACGCCGCGCAGACGGCGACGGCCGGCCTGGTGACGCTGATCCCCGAGGGGCTGGTGCTGCTGATGAGCGTCACCTTCGCGGTCGCCGCGGTGCGCCTGGCGCGCCGCGACACGCTGGTGCAGCAGATGAGCGCGACCGAGAGCCTCGCCGCGGTCGACACGATCTGCGTCGACAAGACCGGCACGCTGACCGACGGACAGCTGCGCCTGCTCGGGGTCGAGGTCGCCGAGGGCGCCGACCCCGGCGAGGCGACGGCGGCGCTCGGCCGCTTCGCCGCCAGCGCCGGCGACCGCAACCGCACGCTGGAGACCGTCGCCGAGGCCTTCCCGGCACAGCCGCAGCGGGTCGGCGGCGAAGTCCCCTTCTCGTCGAAATGGAAGTGGTCGGGGCTGCGGATCGGCGGCGTCAGCTACGTGCTCGGCGCGCCCGACGTCCTCGCCGAGAGCGGCGCCCTGGCCCTGCCGCCGGGGCTGGCGCGCAAGCTGGAGCAGGAAACGGGCGCCGGGCGCCGCGTCGTCGCCTTCGCCCAGTCGGCCGAGGCGCTGCCCGACGACCCCGCGCACACGCCGCCGCCGCGGCTGACGCCGGTCGCGCTCGTCGTGCTCGAGGAGACGCTGCGCGCCGACGCCGCCGCGACGATCGCCCTGATCCGCGAGGAAGACGTCGACCTGAAGCTGATCTCCGGCGACGCGCGGGCGACGGTGACGGCGGTCGCCTACGCGGTCGGGGTGCCGGCCGACGCGGGCGTGATCGAGGGCTCGGAACTGCCCGAGGATCCCGAGCAGCTCGCCGCCGCGGCGCAGCGCAACACGATCTTCTGCCGGATCGCGCCGGAGCAGAAGCGGGCGCTGGTCGAGGCGCTGCGGGCCTCCGGCCGCTACACGGCGATGATCGGCGACGGGGTCAACGACGTGCCGGCGCTGAAGCAGGCGCGGCTGGCGGTGGCGATGGGCTCGGGCGCGCAGGTAACCAAGGGGATCGCCGACGTCGTCCTGCTCGAGGACCAGTTCGCGCGCCTGCCGGAGGCGGTCGCCGAGGGGCGGCGGATCGCCCGCAACATCCACCGGCTCGGCCGCCTCTACCTCACCAAGAGCGTGTATGCGGCGGCGCTGATCGTGCTCGTCGCGGTGCCGGGCTGGGCTTTCCCCTTCCTCCCCCGCCACCTCACCCTCGCCGCCTTCCTGACGATCGGCGTGCCCTCCTTCGTCCTCGCCCTCGCCCCCTCCGACGGGCCGCTCTACCGCGGCCGCCTGCTGCGCGCGCTGGCCGCCTTCGCCGTGCCGGCGGGCCTGGCGACGGCGCTCGGCTCGATCCTCTGCTTCTTCCTCGTCGACACCGTCTTCGGCGGCTCCCTGGAGGACGGCCGGACCGCGGCGACGACGACGCTGATCGTGCTCGGCCTCGCCTTCGTCCTGCTGCTCGAGCGCGGCCCCGGCCGCGAGCACATCGCGATCCAGAGCTACATGCTGGCGATGGTCGCCGGACTCGGCGCGCTCTTCGCCCTGATCCTCGCCGCCGCGCCGGTGCGCGACTTCTTCGAAATGGCGCTGCTCACCGCCAGCCAGTGGTTCCTGGCGCTGCTCTGCGCCGCGGCTGGGCTGACGATCGCGAGCATCCTCTGGCGCCTGCCCTATATAGAAGGGCTGGAAGCGCCGCTCCGTCAGGACGACGCGGTGGGCGCCAGATCCGAGGTGCCCAGCTCCTCCATCTGAGCGTGCAGCGCCTCGGCGAGCCGGTCGCGCTCGGGGCGGTCGGCGGCGCTGCGCGGCTCGCCGGTCCGGTGGTCGAGCAGGTTGCGCCGCTCTTCGGGGTCGCGCTCGAGGTCGTACATCTCGTACTCGGGCGCGGCGCGACCCTCCGGGTCGAGGTAGACGGCGTACTTGTGCCGCCGCTCGCGGATGCAGCGCACCCGGTTCGGCTGCCCCGGCGCGTCGACCTGCGCCGTCGCCGCCTGGTGGTCGTCGTAGCTGAAGTGGACCGCGTCGCGCACGGAGCCGGCGGGCGCCGCGTGCTCAGCGAGCGGCGCCAGGTCGACCGGCGCGCGGGCCAGCGCCTCGCGCTCGGGGTCGGCGTGGCGAGCGAGCACCGGGCTCAGGTCGACCCCCTGGGCGCCGGCCGGAGCGGCGGCGCCGGAGAGCGTCGCCAGGGTCGGCAGCACGTCGATCAGCGAGGCCGGCGCCTCGCTCTCGGCAGGTCGCGGGAAGAGCAGCGGGTTGGAGACGACCAGCGGCACGCCGATCGTCTCCTCGTAGGCGTTGAACGCCTTCTGGCGCAGGCCGCCGTGGGCGAGCCCCATCTCGCCGTGGTCGGAGCAGCGCACGATCACCGTGCGCGAGCGCAGCGAGCCGGGGTCGCCGGGGTCGCCGAGCGCCGCCAGCAGGCGGCCGACCTGCGCGTCGACCAGCCGGTGCAGGTGGGCGTAGAAGTTGACGTAGTCGAGCTGGGCGCGGCGCCCGCGCAGCGGGCCGAGGTAGGCGGTCATCCCCATCTGCATCAGGCTGTGGACGGTCGGCTTGCCCGACAGGTCCTCGTCGATCGTCGGCGGCAGCCCCACGCCCATCTCGCGGAACTCCTCTCCGCTGTAGCCGCCCTCGCGGTAGGAGGACGCGTAGCCGAGCACGTCGTGCGGGTTGACCAGGGAGACGACGAGGCAGAACGGTTCCGGCAGGTCGTCCCGCCCGAGCCAGGCCTCGGCCTGGCGCGTGTAGACCTCGTCCCAGCCCTCGCCCAGCGGGCCGGCGTTGCCGCCGCCGAAGTTCTCGGCCTTGGCGTTCTCGCCGGCGTCGGGAGGCTCCCAGCCGGCGAAGCCGAACTCGCGCTCCAGCGACTCGGCGTCGCGCGGCCCCCAGCCGGACTCCTCGAGCGGCTGGGTCAGGTGCCACTTGCCCTTGTAGGCGACCTCGTAGCCGGCGGCGCGCAGCATCTGGGCCAGGTTCGGCGTCCGCGGGTCGAGCTGCGGCTCGCCGCCGCCCTTCGGCCCGAGCCGCAGGGCGCCGCGGGCGAACTGGCGCAGCGCCGGGCCGCGCGGCGCGCCGCGGCGCAGCATCAGCCGGCCGAGGTTGGCCGCGACCGCGGCGGCGTGGCGCGGGTCGGGCTTCAGGTCGGCCGCGGTCAGCGTCAGGGTGACGCCGTGGCGCGCCGGGTACAGGCCGGTGAACAGCGTCGCCCGGCTGGGCGAGCACATCGAGGCGTTGCAGAACCCGTTGCGGAAGCTGAGCCCGGTGCGCGCCAGCTCGGCCTCGTTCGGCATCAGGTCGCGCAGCCAACCCGGATCGGTCGGCCAGTGGCGCGGCCGCCGCTGCTGGTCGGTGATCAGCAGCAGCAGGTTCGGAGCTCGCATCGAGGCGCCAGCCTAACGAGTGAACCGTTTGCCACCGGATACGGGGGTCAACGGTTCAGCCAGGGCCCCGGGGTGCGCCGCGTCACGGTTCGACGACTCGCAGGTCGCGTTCGGGGAAGGGGAGCGGGTCGGTCGTGCGGCCGAACTCGGCGCGAGCGCCGGGGGCGAGGCGGGCGAAGGCGTCGCGGACGCCCTGGGCGTAGTCGCGGCTGACGAAGGCGTCGCCGTCGGCGGCGCCCTGGCGACAGCGCTCGCGCGCCTCGGCGAGCCCGAGGTAGGCGAAGACGCGGGGCGAGTCGGGCAGCGGCGCGGCGGCGCCGTCGGGCTCGAAGGCGGCGGTCAGCTCGACCCGCTCGTAGTTGACCTCGCGTGCGTCGAGCGCCTCGAGACGCTCGCGGCCGACGGGCAGGGCGAGGCCGTTGACCGCCGACCCGGGATGCTCGTAGAGGTCGAGGTAGGCGACCCGGATGCGCAGTCGCTCGCCCGTCGCCCGATCGAGGAAGTGCTTGACCGCGTCGCCCCCCTCCCAGTTGTTCATCGCCACTCCCCAGCGGCGGCGGAAGCCGCGCAGACGGCCCGACAGCGGCACGTCTTCGACATCGCTCGAGTAGGCCGTCCGCATGCCGACCAGCGACGCGTAGCCGAAGACGTAGATCACTGCGGCGGCAGCACGAACTGCGACACGATCAGGTTCGCCGCGAGGCGCGGCTCGGCGCCCTCGCGGCGGCGCTCCATCCGCACCTCGATCACGACCGTGCTCTTGCCGGCGTGCAGCGGCTCGGCCTTGGCGACGATCTCGTCGCCGAGCACGCCGGCGGCGAAGACGTTCAGCTTCAGCTCGATCGTGGTGAAGTTGTGGCCGGCGGGGATGCTGCGGAAGGTCGACCAGGCGGCGCAGGTGTCGCCGAGCGCGGTCCAGACGCCGCCGTGGACGAAGCCGCCCGGGTGCAGGTGTCGCTCGTCGACGACGATCCGCCCGCGCGCGTGCGAGTCCTCGATCTCCAGCGGCTCGATCCCGAGGTCGCCGGGAAAGCTCCCCGGCAGGAAGTTCCGCACCGACTCGGGCGTGATCAGGCTGCTCGGGTGCGGCGCCTCGTCGCTCATTGCGGCGGCGAGACTATCCGAGGGCGTATGCGCCCGGCTGTAGCCGCTCGGTGCGCCGCCGGTAGGTCGTCCACAGCCACGGCCAGTTGCTGGGGTCGTTGCCGTGCTCGTCGACGTACCAGTTGGTGCAGCCGCTCTGCCAGACGGTGTCGGCGAGCGCCGCGCGCAGCTCGCGGTCGAAGTCCGCGGCAGCTTCGCGGCGCACCTCGATCCGCTCCGCGCCGCCGCGCTCCATCTCTGCCAGGGCGGCGAGCACGTGGCCGATCCCGCACTCCAGCGTGTTGACGACCGAGCCGGTGCCGCCGTTGGTGTTCGGCCCGTAGAGCAGGAACATGTTGGGGAAGCCGGGAACGCTGAGACCGAGGTAGGCGCGCGGCAGCTCCCCCCACTCCGCGGCCAGGGCGCGGCCCGCTCGGCCGACGATCTGCATCGGCGCGACGAAATCGTGGCTGGCGAAGCCGGTCGCGAGCACGAGCACGTCGGCGGGCCGCTCGACGCCGGTCGCGTCGCGGATGCGGCCCGGCGCGATCGCATCGACCCCCTCCGCCACGAGCTCGACGTTGGGCTCGGTCAGCGTCGGGTACCACTCGTCGGTGAGCATGATCCGCTTGCAGCCGACTTCGTCGGTCGGCGTCACCTTGCGGCGCAGCTCGGGGTCGGCGATCGCCGCCCTGATCTGGCGGCGGGCGATCGCACGGAATGCCGGCAGCATCCAGCGGTAGCGCGTCAGCGCCGCCGTGGCGAATTCGTGGTAGGCGTAGACCGAGAACCGGTCGAGCCGGTGCAGCAGCGGGAAGCGCCTGAACAGGGCCCGCTCCAGGGGCGAGTACGCGCGGTCGTTCTTCGGCGACGTCCACCCCGGCGAGCGCTGGTAGACGTCGAGCTGCGCCACTTCGGGCTGGATCGCCGGCACCACCTGGATCGCGCTACAGCCGGTGCCGACCACGGCGACCCGCCTGCCGGCGAGATCGACGTCGTGACGCCACTCGGCCGTGTGGAAGGCGGGCCCGGAGAAGCTCTCCAGGCCGGGGATCGCCGGCTTCTTCGGCACCGAGAGCTGCCCGCAGGCGGTGACCAGGACATCGGCCTGATGCGGACCGGCGCTCGTCTCCAGCACCCAGCGGCCGCGCCCCTCGTCCCAGCTCGCGCGCTTCACCTCGGTCCCGGTGCGGACCCGCTCGAGCACCCCGAAGCGACGGGCGACGCCCTCGATGTAGGCGCGGATCTCGGACCCGGGCGAGAAGCGCCGCGACCAGGAGTTGGGCGCGAAGGAGAACTCGTAGAGGTGGGAGGGGACGTCGCATGCGGCGCCCGGGTAGGTGTTGGCGCTCCAGACGCCGCCGACCCGCTCGCCCTTCTCGAACACGGTCACGTCCTCGTAGCCGGCCCGCTTCAGCATCGCCGCCGCGCCGACCCCGCCGAAGCCGCCGCCGACGATCGCGATCGAGCGGGCGGGGCGCGGTCCGCCGTTGCTACTCGACACCCGAGCCTCCGAGCCCAAAGTCCTCAAAGGGCTCGTCGCGTTCGCGCACCGCCTGCTTGAAGCCACCTGCGGCGGCGCGGCGGACGAAGTCATGGCCCTCCTCGGTGTGGCGGGCGACGCCGTCGAAGAAGGTTCCCAGGAGCTGGGTCTGATGCAGGCCCTGCGCGTAGAGCGACTGGTTGACCAGCATCTTCATCATCACGAGCTGGTTGACCGGCAGGCGGGCGACGCGCTCGAGCAGCGCCTCGAAGCGCTGGTCGAGCTGCCCCGGCGGCGCCGCCTCGGTCGCCAGGCCCCACTCCGCCGCCTGCTCGCCGTTCAGCGAGTCGCCGGTCAGGAGCAGCCGCTTGGCTCGCATCGGCCCGAGCCGGGCCGCCCATAGCGCCGTCGTCGGCGAGCCCCAGACGCGCGCCGGCGGGTAACCGATCTTCGCGTCGGCGCCGATCACCAGCAGGTCCGAGCAGAGCGCCATGTCGGTGCCGCCGGCGACGCAGTAGCCGTGCACCTTGCAGACCACCGGCTTCTCGGAGTGGAAGAGCGACATGAAGCCGCGCACGTTGCGCCACATGAACTGGAAGTCGGTGACCGGGTCCCAGTTCGACTCGGGCGCATGATTGGCGCCGATCACGGCGGGATCGAGCGGCGAGCCGGGCGGCGCCTCGAACCCCTCCCCCAGGTCGCCCATGTCGCCCTCGGCCGAGGCGACCAGGTCGTAGCCGCCGCAGAAGCCCGTGCCGGCGCCGGCGAGGGCGATCGCGTGGACCTCGGGGTCGAGGTTGGCCCGCTCGACGCAGGCCGCGATCTCGACCGGCATCCGCGGCACGATCCCGTTGCCGCGCCCGGGCCGGTTCAGCGTGATCCGCGCAACCCGCTCGCCGGCCTCATACGTGAGCGTCGCCAGGTCCACGCCGTCCAGCGTACTTCAGGGGCCGATGGGCCGAAAATACGCCTCTGAGGCGTATTTTCGGCCCATCGGCGGGTGGTTCAGACTCTTTCCACGATCATCGCCTTGCCCTGGCCGCCGGCGACGCACATCGTCTCGATGCCGACCTGGTGGTCGTCGGTCTCCATCACGTTGAGCAGGGTGCCCATGATGCGGGCGCCGGTCATCCCGAAGGGGTGGCCGAGGGCGATCGCGCCGCCGTGCGTGTTGAGCTTCTCCAGCGGGATGTCGCACTCGTCCATGATCGGGATCACCTGGGCGGCAAAGGCCTCGTTGAGCTCGACCACGTCGATGTCGTCGATCGTCATCCCGGAGCGGTCGAGCACCTTCTTCACGGCGCCGATCGGGGCCACGCCCATGTACTCGGGCTCGTTGCCGTAGGTGGCGGCGGTGACGATGCGGGCGCGCGGCGTCAGGCCGAGCTCCTTCGCCTTGCTGTCGCTCATCAGCAGCACCGCGGCGGCGCCGTCGTTGAGCGGGCAGGAGTTGCCGGCGGTGACGCCGCCGCCGCCGAAGGACTCCTCGAGCTGAGAGAGCTTCTCCAGGGTCGAGCTGGCGCGCGGGCCGTCGTCCCTGGCGACCTCGGTGCCGTCGGGCAGCTTCACCGGGACGATCTCGCGGTCGAAGAAGCCGTCTTCCTGCGACTGCACGGCGAGTTCCTGCGAGCGCTGCGCGAACTTGTCCATGTCGGCGCGGCTGACCTCGTATCTTTCCGCCACGTTGACCGCGGTCTTGCCCATCTCGATGTAGGCGTTGGGCTGGCCGTCGTTGCCCTGGAGGTTCTCGTTCTGGTCGTCGGCGCCGGCGGGCTCGGTGCGCTCGTTGTAGCGGCTCACCCACTCGACCCCGGCGGCGATGTAGACGTCGCCCTCGCCGGCCTTGATCGCGTTGCCGGCGTGGCGGATCGCGTCGAGGCTGGATGAGCAGTAGCGGGAGACGGTGACGCCGTTGACCTCTTTCGGCAGCTTCTCCGAAAGCAGGGTGACGATGCGGCCGATGTTGAACGCCTGTAGGCCCTGCGGCATGCCGCAGCCGCAGAACAGGTCTTCGACCTCGCTCGGGTCGACCTGCGGATTGCGCTCGAGCAGCCGGTCGACCACGTAGGCGCCCATCTCCTCGGGGCGCAGCTGGGCGAGCGAGCCCTTGAAGGCACGGCCGATCGGCGTGCGGATGGTGTCGACGATTACTGCCTCGGGCATGCGGTGCTCTCCTTGGATTTCGAGTTGGGAAGTGCGTCCCGGAGGGTATTCGACGCCGCCGCCCGGCGCGATTGTGGATTAGATTTGAGCAATGTCGGCAGAGGGGCTGAGGGCATGGATCGCGGAGGTCGAGCGCAAGCTCGGCAAGCGCACGCGCGTCTTCCTCGTCCTGACGGTGATCGCGATCGGCATCGCGGGGGCCTCGCTGTACCTGGCAATCGACGCCCGCAACAACTCGGTCAGCGAGAGCGACGTGCAGAAGCTCCAGCAGGAGCTGGAAACGCGGATCGACGAAGGCGGCGGGACGGCCACCCTGCCGAGCGTGCCGCCGACCGAAACGGCGCCGACCCCGGAAGCGACGCCGGCGCCGCCGAGCGGAGGTCAGAGCTCGAAGCCCAAGAACGGGACCGGGAGCAGCGGAGGCAGCGGCTCGGGGACCGGCGGCGGCAGCAGCTCGGGGACCGGCGGCGGCGGCGGAAACAGCGGCGGCGGGTCGGGGGGCGGCGGCGCGGCCAACTCCGGCGGCGCGACCGGCGGCGCGGGGGGCAGCGCCAAACTGGAGGAACTGCTCGAACAGGCGCAAAAGAAGAATGCCGAAGCGGAAGCCGACCAGAAGGCGAAGTAGGTGTTTGTGCTGATCGGCACGTTTGTGCCTGGGACCCGTCCCCCGGCTGCGTTACATTCGCCGCAATCCCACCTCGCGCCCCGGCGCGAGCCTTGCCGAATACGGCATGAGCGAAAGGAGCCCCAATGCCCGAGGGTTACTGCGTCAAGGAGCGCAAGAAGGTCGAGATCAAGGACGCCAAGCAGGTGACGATGAAAAACGGTCGCCCCGCGATCCAGGGCGTCTGCCCCGACTGCGGCACCAAAATCTTCAAGATCGGCAAACTCGAATAGCGCCGAGGCGGCGCCGGGTGGCGCCGCCTCACCGTTCCCCCCGTCCGGCCGCCGGCCGGACGGGAACCTAAAAGCAATGGTTTGCCAAAGCAGGGAAAGGTTTTTGAAAGAGGGTCCTGCCGTTCTTTCTAGGCCGCGAGTCGCTTGGCCTCCTGGCGGTCCATGAAGGGGGCGAGGGCCAGCTCGGTGAGGTCGGGGAGGAGCTCCGGCAGGCGGGCGGCGCCGGCGGTGTTGAGGCGGCGGACGATCAGGGTGGTTACGCCGCCTATGAGGGCCTGGTCGCGGATTTCCATGTCGAGCTGGGAAGGCGGCGGCTCGGGGCGCAGGGCGGCGGCGACGAGGCCCATCGCCTGGCGGTAGCGGGCGGCGACCTCGGCGCCGGCGGCGAGCGGCTCGACCAGGAAGCAACGGGTCACGGCCTCGTCGCGGGAGAGGACGTCGAGCAGGGCGGCGAGGCGGGCGCGCACCCGCTGCGGCCACTCCTCCCCCACCCCGGGCGCGCCCAGCATCGACTCGAGCACGTGGGCCTCGATCATCGCGTAGGCGGCAAGGAAGCAGTCCCGCTTGCCCTCGAAGTGTTCGTAGAAGGTGCGGCGCGAGATCTTCGCCGCCTCGGTGATCTGGGCGATCGTGGTCGCGTTGTAGCCATGCTCGGCGACCGCCTCGACGACGCCGTTGAGCAGCCGTTCGCGCTGGCTCTCGGCGACCGCCTCGCGCGGCAGGCCGTGACGGCCCGGGGGCAGCCGCTCGCTTCCCGCGAGGGCGCCGCCGCCCGCTTTCGCGCCGCTCCTAGCCATCGCCGAGATAGGGGGCGAGGGCGATGTCGATCAGTTCCGGGTAGAGCTTCTCCAGCCCCTTCGCGTCCCCTGTCTCGAGCCGCTCGCGCAGCAGCCAGGCGAGCGAGCCGGCGGTCGCCTCCTCGTGCGTCGCCGGCAATTCGGCGGGCGCCGTCTCCAGCCCCCGCCCCTCGCGCAGCTTCGCCGCCACGCGGTCGAGCGCCGCCTCGAAGCGCCGCGCCAGCTCCGGGCCGCCGGTCTGCGCCTCGATCAGGACGAGGCGCGCCCGCTCGGGGCGCTCGCCGATCAGCCGGGCCAGCGCCCGCAGGCCTGTCGCGAACCCTTCCGACCAGGTGAGTCCGCCGGCGGCCGGGTCCCCTTCGGCGGCCAGCGCCAGCTCCTCTTCGGCCTCGGCGACGGCGCGGTCGAAGGCGGCGGCGAAGCACTCTTCCTTGCTCTCGAAGAGCTCGTAGAAGGTGACCGAGGAGACGCCGGCCTCCTCGACGATCGCTTCGATCGAGGTGACGGCAAGGCCGCGCTCGGCGGCGAGGCGCTCGACCGCATCGAGGATTCGCCCACGCTGCGGCGAGGGCGCGGGCCCCGCCTCCACCGCTCCCCCCCGCCCCGGAGACGGCTTCGAAGCCAGCCTTTGCGAGAGGTACTGCATGCCTTCCAGGGTAGCCGAGATAAAAAAGATTTCATATCTGGCGAAAAAGGAGTAGTTTTTATAGGGCCTATGGCACCGGAAGCCTCAGCTGCGATGAACCGAATCGATCCGCTGGCGGCGAACGGGGGCCCCGAAGGCGACGTGCGGGAGGGCGCCATGGAAGGGGTGCTCCTCGCCGCCGGAGAGCTCGGCTACCGCGAGACCTCGGTGCGCGCGATCCTCGAGCACAGCGGCGGCCACCGCGTCCAGTTCTACAAGGACTTCGCCAGCAAGGAGGACTGCTTCGCCCGGGCCTACGCGACCTGGATCGAGCGACTTGGCGTCAGCCTGCTGGAGGAGGCAGCGACGACTCCCGGCTGGGAGGGGGGCGTGCGGGCCGCGATCGTGCGCCTGTTCGAGTTCGTCACCGCGCGTCCGGCGATCGCGCGGGCGCTCTTCGTCGAGGTGCAGATCGCCGGCGAGCCGGCGCTGGCCCGGCACGAGGCCGCGGTCGAGAGGCTCGCCGCGGCGCTGGACGGCGTCCGCGCGGACATCGACCCGGCCGAGGCGCCGCCGCAGGCGACCGGCGTCTTCGTCGTCGGCGGCGTCGAGTCGTGTGTCACGGAGGCGTTGACCGCGGGCGACCCGGACCGGCTCTGGGACGCGCTGCCGGAGCTGATGCACCTCGCCGCGGGCTCCTACCTCGGCAAGCAGGAGGCCGAAGGCGCCTTCGAGCGGGCGAGCGTCTTCCTCGAACGCGAGCGGGCGCGCTGGGCTGCGGAAGCCGCCGAGGGGTCGGGCGCATGACCGAGCTGCGACTGATTGCCGGCGCCGCGCTGGCCGAGCCGGAGGACGCTCCCGAGCCCGCAGCGCTCCGGCTGCCCCCGGGCCGCCATGGCATACCGGCCGACCTCGTCCGCTCGCACCAGCGGCAGCGCCTGCTCGCGGCCGCCGCCGCGGCCCTCGCCGAACAGGGCTACGGCCGCCTCACGGCGGCCCGCGTGACCGAGCTGGCCGGCGTCTCCAGCCGCACCTTCTACCAGCACTTCGAGGACCTCTGGGCCTGCCTGCTGGCGGCCTACGAAGAGCAGGCCGCGCGGCTCTGCGACGCGATCGAAACCGCCTACACCACCGAGCGCGGTCGAGGTTATGACCGCATAGCGGAGAAAACCTCGACCGCGGGGGCGGGGATCGGCGCCGCGCTTGAGTTCCTCGCCGCCGAGCCCGATGTCGCCCGCCTGCTCAGCGCCGAGCCCCCACCGCAGATCGCCGCCCTCGCCGCGGCTCGCCGCGACCTGGTCGAGCGCCTCGGCGGGATGCTGCGCGCCGCCCTCGCCGAGCGCGACGGCGCCACCCCCCTCCCCGGTCTCGAGCGCCGCCTGATCGGCGCCGCCCTGGCGATGATCTCCACTCGCGCCGCGAGCGGCGACCCCGAGCGCCTGCGCGCGCTCGAGCCCGAGCTGACCGAGCTCCTGATCGCCTCGCTGTAGCCGGTGCCGCTTAGACTCTTACAGCTGGGTCGCAACCACCGCGACGATGCCGGTGATCAGAGTGGCGACGATCCCGCCTCCGGTCAGCATCAGGGTTCGCTGTAGACCGTCGAACTTGGCGTCAAGCGCTTTCAACCCGTCCTTGAGCTCGCCTTCGACCTTGTCGAAACGCTTGTCGACCTCGCCGAACCGGCGATCGACCTCGTCGAACCGGCGGTCGACCTCGTCGAACCGGCGGTCGATCGAGTCGAAGCGCTCCTGAAGACGATCGTCTGACCAATCCATCCTTACATGATAGCGCCATCGTAGACATAAAATTTCATACGAATGGCGCGCAAAATCAAAATCTTCCGCGGACTCTTTGCAACGAGAACGTTGCGTGAAGTCCGTCAGCTGCGCTTGCGCCGGGAGAGCGTCGGCGGGACCAGCTCGCGGATCTCGGCGAGCAGGCGAGCGGAGAGCTCAGCGGGATCCTCGCCGGGGCGGGCCTGGCCGCCGGCGGGCTCGAAGAAGCGGGTGCGCAGGCGCGGGCGACGCGGGAAGGCGGTCATCTCGGTGGTGCCCTCGATCGCCACGCAGACGAGCCTCGCCTCGGGCACCTCGAGCGCGAGGCGGCCGACGCCGCTGCGGGCGCGCAGGACCTTTCCGCGCGAGCGGGTGCCTTCGGGGAAGACGCCGATGCAGGCGCCGGCGCGGAGCGCCTCGATCGCGCGGGCGAGCGCCTGCGCGTCGCCGGCGCCGCGCTCGATCGGGATCTGCCCCATGCCGTTCAGCACCGGGGCGAGCCCGCGCACGTCCCAGAGCGTCGATTTCGCCAGCGCGCGGATCTGGCGGCGGCGGATCGCCGCGGCCCCGACCGTCACCGGGTCCCAGTGGCTGTCGTGGTTGCCGACCAGCAGGGTCGGCCCGGTGGCGGGCAACAGGTCGAGCCCTTCGACCTCGAGCCGCCCCCAGGCGGCGACCGCCGGCCGGCAGACGGCCATCGCCGCTCGGTACATTCGGGTGAACTCGGTCAAAGCCGGGGAGTTCTATCCGACCGCGCGGGGCCGGCACTTCCCGATGAAGATCCCTACACGCTGTAGATTCCCAAAGTGACGAAAGTCACAGCCTTGGTATACACCCGCGTTCGAGGGTAGGCGATTACGTGTCAACCGCTGCACAGAAGCCACTGGAGCTGATTCTGGCTCGCAACCTGATCTCGGCCCTCTCGACCCCTGCCTTCCTCGTCGACGAGGGCGGGCTGCTGGTCTTCTACAACGAGGCGGCCGGGACGTTGCTCGGCAAGCCGTGGGAGGAGCTCGGCACGGTCGGCCCGCAGGAGTGGGGGGCGCTGTTCGGTCCCTTCGACGACACGGGCGAGCCGATTCCCTACGACACCCTGCCCCTCGTCACCGCGGTGCGCGACGACCGTCCCGCCCACGGCGAGTTCGAGATCCGCTCGACCGACGGCGCCGAGCACCGGGTCGAGGTCTCCGCCCTGCCGATCCAGACCGCGCACGGATCGCGCGGCGCGATCGCCGTCCTCTGGCCGGCCTCGGGCGCCGATCCCAGCGGCGCCGCCCGCAACGGAGCGTCGGGCTGAGATGAAGGTCAAGCTCTGGGGCACGCGCGGCTCGGTCCCCTCCCCAGGGCCGGAGACGATCCGCTACGGCGGCAACACCTCCTGCGTCGGGGTCACCCTCTCCGACGGCTCGCTGCTGGCGCTCGATGCCGGCACCGGCATCCGCAACCTCGGCCTGGCGCTGCCCGAGGAGCCGACGCGGCTGCACATCCTGCTCACCCACCTGCACCTCGACCACATCCAGGGGCTGGTCTTCTTCGCGCCCTGCTTCCGCGCGCAGACCGAGATCGTGATCTGGGGGCCGGCCTCGCCCGAGGCCTCCCTGCGCGACCGCATCGCCCGCTACATCTCGGCGCCGCTCTCGCCGATCGAGGTGAGGGAGCTGCCCTGCGACGTCTCCTTCCGCCACACGCCGGAGAGCGAGTGGGAGATCGGCCCGGCAAGGATCCGGGCGGCGTCCGTCTCCCACCGCGGCCCGACGCTCGGCTACCGGATTGACGACGGCGACGAGTCGCTCGCCTACATCCCCGACCACGAGCCGGCGCTCGGCGCGGACCTGGAGAAGCTCGAGGACGAGTGGATCTCCGGCTTCGGCCTCGCCCACGGCGCCTCGCTGCTGATCCACGACGGGCAGTACGCCGACGCCGAGTACCCCGACCATCTCGGCTGGGGGCACTCCTCGCTCTCGCACGCGCTCAGCTTCGCCCGGCGTACCGAGGTCGGCCGCACCGTCCTCTTCCACCATGACCCGCTGCACAGCGACGAGCGGCTCGACCGGCTCGGCGCCGAAGCGCGCGAGCGCTGGGCGGCGGCCGGCGGCTCCCCGGACGCGATCGAGATCGGCGTCGAGGGAGCCGGGGTCGAGGTGCCGGCGGCGGCGAGCGTCGCCGCTGTAGTCTGAGCCAGACATCTGTCACGTCTGGGTACGATTGGAGTGCTTTTCTCGTTTGGTCCGTTACCCTGAGGGGCGGTGTCCGCCTCCAGTCGGATCGACTCCAAGGCTGAGCGCTCGGCTCTCGTCCGCGGTGCGCTCTCGGTCGCCCGGCGCGCCCACGCCGGGCAGGGCCGGCAAACCGGCTGCGAGGAGATTCCAGTCATCGAGCACGTGCTGGCGGTGGGAGAGCTGCTGGCCGAGCACAACTATCCCGACGAGGTGCTGGCCGCGGGCCTCCTGCACGACGTGCTGGAGAAGACCGAGATCGAACCGGATTCGCTGCGCGGGCGCTTCGGCGACGAGGTGGCGGACCTGGTCGAGGCGATGAGCGAAGACCCGGCGATCGAGGACTACGAAGAGCGCAAGCGCGAGCACCGCGAGCGGGTCGGCCGTGCCGGCGCGCAGGCGCAGGCGGTTTTCGCAGCCGACAAAGCCGCAAACGTCGCCGTCCTGCGCGAGGCATACGACGTGCTCGGCGAGAGCGTCGACGAGGCGCTGCCGGTCGCGCTCGACGTCAAGATCCTCGTCTGGGAGTTCGACCTGGAAATGCTCTTCGTCAACTCGCCCGGCGTCGCACTGGTCGAGCGCTTCGCCGACGAGATGGTCGGCCTCTGGGGCCAGCGCGCCGAAGGCGAGCGGGCGCCGCTCTGCTGATCGGGGCCCCTACGAGGCGTCGTCGAGCCTGAGCCGGCGCCGCAGCGGCAGCACGCCCCAGAGCAGCACGAACATCGCCGCCGCCCCGAGGCCGAAGACGACGGTGGCGATGCCGCCGAAGAGCACGTCGGTGATCAGCACGATCGCCCCCGTCATCGCAACCGCGAGGAAGCCGAGACCGGCGATCGCCAGCCGGTTGGCGAGGAAGACCAGCCGCCGCTTCTGCTGGAAGTGGAAGGTGAGGCGGTGGTAGGCGGTGGGCGAGATCAGCAGCGCCGCCGAGACCGCGGTGCAGAGCAGCGTCCCGAAGTAGACCTTCTCCTCGAAGGGTGAGATCTCGGTGAAGTTGCGCTGGAACGGGACCGCGAGCAGGAAGGCGAACAGCACCTGCACGCCCGGCAGCGCCACCCGCAGCTCCTGTAGCAGCTCGCCGAGGTTGCGGTCGAGGCGCTCGTCCTCGGTCTCCGCACGCCCTGAGGGCCGATCCGTCATCCCAGTCCCAAGATACCCCCGCGGTCGAGGTTATGACCGCTATGCGACTAAAACCTCGACCGCGCACGTAGGATCACGCGCCGTGGGACGCCTCGCGGTCATCCTCGGCAGCGGCGCCGCCGGTCCGGGCGGAGCGGAGATCGTCGCTGCGGCGAAGCAGCACGCGGTCGTGCTACAGCGTCACGCGGGGGCGGAGGGCGCCTACGTCCTGCCTCACCGGATCGACCACGCGGCCAACCTGCGCTCGCTGGGCGAGGCCGGCTGCGACCGGGTGCTGGCGATCTGCTCGACCGGCTCGCTCGGGCCCGACCTCGATGTCGGCAGCTTCGTCTGCCCGCACGACTTCATCGCCCTGACCACGACCGTGACGGTCTTCGACGACCCCCGCGGCCACGCGATGCCGGGCTTCGACTCCGAGTGGCGCGGCCGCGTGCTCGCCGCCTGGCGCGAGAGCGGCGCCGGCCCGCTGCGCGACGGCGGCGTCTACTGGCAGACCGACGGGCCGCGCTTCGAGACGCCGGCCGAGATCCGCCTGCTCGCCGCGCACGCCGACCTGGTCGGGATGACGCTCGCCTCGGAGTGCGTCGTCGCCGGCGAGCTCGGACTCGCCTACGCGGCCGTCTGCGTGGTCGACAACCTCGCCAACGGCCTCGCCGCCCAGCCGCTCTCGGTCGCCGAGCTCGAACGCGACCGCGAGCGCAACGCGGCGCGCCTGCACGGCGACCTCGCCGCCGCCCTGCCGGAGCTGGCGCGATGAGCCTGACGGTTACCGGCGCCGTGCTCGACGGCGCCACGGTCGGCGTGCGCTGCTCGGACGGGGCGATCGAGGCGGTCGGGCCGGACGTCGTCGCCCAGCCGGGCGACGAGACGATCGAGGCCGGCGGGATGCCGCTGCTGCCCGCCCTGGTCAACGGCCACACGCATGCGGCGATGACGCTCTTCCGCGGCTACGGCGGCGACCTTCCGCTGATGCGCTGGCTCGAGCAGAAGATCTGGCCGGTCGAGGCGAAGCTCGACGACGAGGACGTCTACTGGGGGGCGCGCCTCGCCTGCGCGGAGATGATCCGCAACGGCGTCGCCCGCTTCTGGGACATGTACTGGCAGCCGCAGGCGATCGCGCGCGCGGTCGAGGAGGCCGGCCTGCGGGCGCACATCGGCGGCCCGCTGTTCGACCTCGACGGGCGCACCGAGGAGACGAAGGCGCGCATCCTCGCCGAGACCGAGGCGCTCTCCGCGCAGGGGCCGACGATCGAACCGTCGCTCGCCCCCCACTCGATCTACACCGTCAGCGAAGGGCTGCTGCGCTGGGTCGGCGAGACCGCGGCGGAGCGCGGCCTCGCGGTCCACATCCACCTCTCGGAGACCGAGAAGGAGGTGGCCGACTGCCTCGAGGCGCACGGCGAGCGGCCCGCCGCCTACCTCGACCGGCTCGGGCTGCTCGGCGAGCGCACCGTGCTCGCCCACGGCGTCTGGCTCGACGAGGCCGAGCTGGAGCTGATCGCCGCCCGCGGCGCGACCGTCGTCGCCAACCCGGCCGCGAACATGAAGCTCGCCGTCGGCGGGACGATGCCGTACCCGGCGGCGCGTCGGGCCGGCGTCGCGGTCGGGCTCGGCACCGACGGGCCCGGCTCCAACGACTCGCTCGACCCGCTCTCGGACCTGAAGCTCTTCGCGCTCAGCCAGCGCCACGCGAGCGGCGACGCGACCGTCGTCCCCGCGCACGAGGCGGTGGCGATCGCCTGCGGCGCCCGCGCCCCGGCGCTGCGTGACCGCTCCGTGCCCGGGCCGGTCGCGACCGCGGCCGAGCTGCTCGTCCCCGGCGCCCCGGCCGACTTCCTGCTGCTGCGCGGCGCCGGCCCCGAGCTCGGCCTCGGCGACCTCGCCTCCGACCTCGTCTACGCGGCGAGCGGCTCGGTCGTCGACACGACCGTCGCCGCCGGCCGCGTGCTGATGCGCGGAGGCGCGGTCGAGGGCGTCGAGGAGATCGTCGCCCGCGCCGCCGAGCGCGCCCGCCGCCTCGGCCTCGCCTGATCTGCAAGGGTCCGCCGCATGGCGGACGTGATCGCTGAAATAGGCCAGGGCTTCAAGCAGTCATTCCTGATGGCCTACGAGGTCTGGTGGGCGCTCGTGTTCGGGTTCGCGATCTCGGCCGTGGTCCAGGCCTGGGTGCCGGGCGAGCGGATCCAGGCGAGCCTCTCCGGGCGCGGGCCGAAGCCGGTGGCGCTGGCGACGGCGCTCGGCGCGGCCTCCTCGTCCTGCTCCTACGCGGCGATCGCGATCGCCCGCTCGCTGCTCGCCAAAGGGGCTTCGGCGACCACGGCGCTCGCCTTCCAGTTCGCCTCGACCAACCTGGTCTGGGAGCTCGGGCTCGTGCTCTGGGTGCTGATCGGCTGGCAGTTCACGCTCGCCGAGTACTTCGGCGGCATCGTGCTGATCGTCCTGATGTCGCTGCTGCTCCGCTTCTTCGTCTCGCCGCGGCTCGAAGCGCAGGCGCGCGAGCACGCCCAGGAAGCGCAGGAGGGCCACGCGCACGACCACGGCGGCGAAGGCGAGCCGGACAAATGGACCGACGTCGCGCAGCGCTTCCGCGCCGACTGGACGATGCTCTGGAAGGAGATCACGATCGGCTTCCTGCTCGCCGGCTTCATCGGCCTGCTCGGCAACGACTTCTTCAACTTCCTCTTCATCACCGACGCGCCGCCGGCGATCCGCACGATCGAGAACGTGCTGGTCGGCCCGCTGATCGCGATCCTCAGCTTCGTCTGCTCGGTCGGCAACGTGCCGCTGGCGGCGGTGCTCTGGTCGGGCGGGATCAGCTTCGCCGGCGTGATCGCCTTCATCTTCGCCGACCTGATCGTGCTCACGATCGTCGCCGCCTACCGCAAGTTCTACGGCACCCCGTTCACGGTGCGGATCGTCGCCCTGATGTTCCTGACGATGGTCGTCGCGGCGCTGCTCGTCGACCTGGTCTTCGGCTGGGCCGGCCTGATCCCGACCGGCCCGCGGCCGACCCGCAACGACATCTTCGGCTCGGTCGAGCTCAACTACAAGCTCTTCCTCAACCTGCTCGGCCTGGCGATCTTCGGCGCCCTGATGTGGAGAACGCGCAGCAGACGGGTATAGGCTCGCCTTGAGTGCCCGTCACTGAGGTCACCGACCAGGTCTCGTCCGACGCCTCCGCGGTCCGCTACGAGAACGCGACCAAGCGCTACGCCGGCTCCGCCGAGGCCGCGGTCGAGCGGCTCAACCTTGAGGTCCCCGCGGGCGAGGTCTGCGTGCTCGTCGGGCCCTCCGGCTGCGGCAAGACGACCGCGATGCGGCTGGTCAACCGCACGGTCGAGCTGAGCGAGGGCGACGTGAAGATCGGCGGCGAGTCGGTGCGCGACCGCGACCCGGCGCGGCTGCGGCGCGAGATCGGCTACGTGATCCAGCAGATCGGCCTCTTCCCGCACCGCACGATCGCCGAGAACGTCGCCACGGTGCCCCGCCTGCTCGGCTGGAAGAAGGCGCGGATCGAGGCGCGCACCGGGGAGCTGTTGGAGCTGGTCGGGCTGGAAGCGGAGCTCGCCGGGCGTTACCCGGCGCAGCTCTCCGGCGGCCAGCAGCAGCGCGTCGGCGTCGCCCGGGCGCTCGCCGCCGACCCGCTGGTGATGCTGATGGACGAGCCCTTCGGCGCGATCGACCCGATCAACCGCGAGCGCCTCCAGAACGAGTTCCTGCGCCTACAGGCGGAGATCCGCAAGACCGTCCTCTTCGTCACCCACGACATCGACGAGGCGATCAAGATGGGCGACCGGATCGCGGTCATGCGCAGGGGCGGCCGGGTCGCCCAGTACGCGACCCCGGCGGAGCTGCTGATGGACCCCGCCGACGAGTTCGTCGAGGACTTCGTCGGCGCCGACCGGGCGCTGAAGCGGCTGGCGCTGATGCGGGTCGCCGACATCGACCTCTGGGAGGCGCCGCTCGCCTTCGTCGGCCAGGCGACCGCCGAGGTGCGGGAGAAGCTGCGCGACGCCGAGGTCCCCTACCCGCTGCTGGTCGACTCCGAGCGCCGGCCGCTGGGCTGGCTCTCGACGCGCGACCTCGCCGCCGAGACCGTGCCGGCGCAGCCCGACTCGCCGCTCGGCCCGCTGCTCGACCGCGACGACGTGATGCGCGACGCGCTCGCCGACCTGCTCCAGGGCGAGTCCCAGTACGCGGCGGTGACCAGCCACGACGGGCGCATCGCGGGCGTCCTCTCGGTCGAGATCATCTCCGAGTTCCTCGGCTCCCCGCAGGCGAAGACGGAGGAGCACGACGCCGTGGAGCGTCCCCAGTGAACGCGTTCGCCGCCTCCCTCGCGCTGCCGCCCGCCGCCGTCGGCGAAGTCGGCGAAGGCTTCTTCAGGGAACGCAGCTCCGACACGCTCCCCTGCCAGGCGACCGACAAGCTCTTCTGCTTCGACTGGGCGAAGGAAAACATCGGCAGCTTCGGCACGCCCACCCTTCAGCACCTCGAACTGGTCGCGATCTCGGTGATCGTCGGCTTCGCGATCGCCTTCGCCCTCGCCCTCTTCGCCCACCGGCGCCGCTGGCTACAGCCGCCGCTGCTGGCCGCGACCGGCGTCCTCTACACCGTCCCCAGCATCGCCTTCTTCTTCCTGCTGCTGCCGATTACCGGGCTCGGCCGCGACTCGGTGATCGTCGCGCTCAGCGCCTACACGCTCCAGATCATCTACCGCAACACGCTCGCCGGCCTCGCCAACGTCCCCGACTCGGTCAGGGACGCGGCCCGCGGCATGGGCCTGACCGAGCGGCAGATCCTCTGGCGGGTCGAGCTGCCGCTGGCGACGCCGGAGATCGTCGCCGGCCTGCGCATCGCCACGGTCAGCACGGTCGCGATCGCGACCCTGGCCGTGCTCGCGAGCGGCGGCGGCCTCGGCGTCAAGTTCTACACCGGCGGCAACCTGACCTTCCTCACGAGCATCGTCATCGCCGGCGCGATCGCGATCCTGATGGCGCTCGCCTTCGACGTGGTGCTGCTCGGGATCCAGCGCCTGCTCACCCCCTGGCGCCGGGCGGCGGCGGGATGACCGGCGCGCTGCTCACGCTCGTCCCGGCCTCGTTCGGCGGCGCGATCGAATTCATCTTCGAGCCGCAGAGCTCGAGCGTCACCGGCGGCAACAAGGTCGGCGGCCTCGACCAGGTGATCGAGCTGACGCTCAACCAGCTCGAGCTGACCCTGCTCGCCCTCACCGTCTCGATGCTCGTCGCGCTGCCGCTCGGCCTCTATCTCGGCCACCGGGGGACGGGCGAACTGCTCGCGGTCGGGCTCGGCAACGCGGGCCGGGCGATCCCCGAGCTGGGGCTGATCGCCTTCATGGCGGCGGCGATCGGCGTCGGCTGGCGCAACATCGTCATCGCCCTGGCGGTGCTCGGCATCCCGCCGATCCTCACCAACGCCTTCGTCGGCATCCGCCAGGTCGACCGGGCGCCGGTCGACGCCGCGCGCGGAATGGGCATGAGCGAGCTGGCGATCCTGCTGCGGGTCGAGCTGCCGCTCGCGATCCCGACCGTGATGGCGGGGATCCGCGGCGCGACGATCGCGATCGTCGCGACGGCGACGATCGCACCGCTGGCCGGCGTGCTGACGCTCGGCGACTTCATCATCAACCGCAACGTCTACGGCCCCGACGGCCTGCTGGCCGGCGCGATCCTCGTCGCCCTGCTGGCCCTGGTGCTGGAGTTCTCGCTTGCGGGCCTGCAACGGGCGCTGACCTCGAAGGGCCTGAAGGTGAGCGCCGCCTGACCCGGTATGTCTCGACCACGTCAATCAACACGAGAGAGGAACCACCAGTGAGAACCACGACCAATGGCGCGCGGGCCGGAATGGCCGTATTGCTCGCGCTCTTCCTCAGCATCGGCGTCGCCGCGTGCGGCTCCAGCAACGACGAAGAAGAAAGCACCGGCGGCGAAGAAGGGGCCGGCGCGATCGTCTCCAATCCCGAAAACGCGAAGGTGAACCTGACGATCGGCTCGAAGAACTTCCCCGAACAGGAAATCCTCGGGGAAATCTACGCGCAGGCGCTGAGCGCGGCCGGCTACACGGTCAAGAGCGCGCTCAACCTCGGCTCCGAAACGGTCGCCCACAAAGCGGTCCAGACCGGGCAGATCTCCGGCTACCCGGAGTACGCGAGCACGGCGCTGACCTCGTTCTTCGGCGTCGAACCGGAAGAAGTCCCCGCCGAAGCGGGCCCGGCCGCGGAAAAGGCGAACGAAGAATTCGAAAAGGAAGGGCTGACCTCGTTCCCGCCGACGCCGTTCGCCAGCGCCAACGCGGTCGGCACGCTGAAAACGACGGCCGAAGAACGGAACCTGAAGACGATCTCCGACCTCGAAGGACAGTCGGAAGAAATGACGCTCGCGGGCTCGCCCGAGTGCCGCCAGCGGATCGACTGCCTGGCCGGGCTCGAAAAGTACTACGGCCTCAAGTTCAAGTCGTTCACCCCGGTCGACATCGGCCTGCGCTACACGGTGCTGGAAAAGGGCCAGGACGAACTCTCGATCCTGTTCACGACCGACCCGCAGCTCGCGGCCGAGAAGGACAAGTTCGTGATCCTCGAAGACGACAAGGAAGTCTTCCCGGCGGGCAACGTCATCTTCGTGACGAAGCAGTCGACCGCCGAAGAAGCCGGGCCCGATTACGAAAAGACGATCGTGCAGGTGCAGAAGGGGTTGACGCTGCCGGTGATGCAGGAGCTCGACGCCCGGGTCGAACTCGAAAAGCAGTCGCCCGCCAAGGCGGCCGCCGCCTACCTGAAGGAAGCCGGCTACACCGGCTGACCCCCAACCTCCCGCCGACGGGCCGATTTCCCGCCATATGGGCGTATTTTCGGCCCGTCGGCCCCCGGGAGGGTGGTGCGGGCGGCCCAGGCGGCGGCGAGGCCCGCGACCGCGGCGAGCAATAGGGCGACGCGCGGGTCGTAGGCTTCGGAGAGCCAGCCGCTGAGCGGGCCGCCGATCGGGGTCGAGCCGAGGAAGACGACCGAGTAGAGGGACATCACGCGGCCGCGCATCGCCGGCTCGACCGCGAGCTGGAGGGTCGAGTTGACGCTGGCGGCGAAGGTCACGGCGGCGGCGCCGAGCAGCGCCAGCATCGGGATCTCGAGCGCGATGCTCGGCATCGCCGCGGCGAGCAGCGCGACACCGCCGAAGGCGAGCGCCGCGGCGGCGATCAGGCGCGGGCCGGTGCGTCCGCGCGAGCCGACGATCAGCGCCCCGGCGACCGAGCCGACGCCCATCGCGCTGACCAGCGCCGCGTAGGCGCCGGCGCCGCCGTCGAAGCTGAAGGTGGCGAGCAGCGGCAGGACGACCTGGAAGTTGAAGCCGAAGGTGCCGACCAGCGCCATCAGCGCCAGCGGCACCGCGAGCTGCGGCGTGCGGCGCACGTAGCGCAGCCCGGCGCGGATCGCGCCCGGCTCGCGCCCGGCGGTCGGCGCCGCGTGCAGGCGGCCGGGGTCCATCCCCCAGAGGGCGACGATCATCACGCCGAAGCTGGCGATGTTGACGGCAAAGCAGGGCACGACGCCGAGCGTCGCGATCAGCACGCCGGCGACCGCCGGGCCGACGATCCGCGCCGCCTGGACGAGGACGCTGTTGAGGCTGACCGCGTTGACGACCCGGTCGGGGCCGACCATCTCGATCACGAAGCTCTGCCGGGTCGGGTTGTCGATCGCGTTGACCGCGCCGCGGCTGAGCGCGGCGAGGTAGACCATCCAGGGCGCGACGACGCCGGCGGCGCTGACCGCGAGCAGGCCGACCGCCGGCAGCGCCATCAGCAACTGCGTGACGATCAGCAGGTCGCGCTTCGGGAAGCGGTCGGCGAGCAGGCCGCCCCAGGCGCCGAAGAGCAGCATCGGCAGGAACTGAAGCGCCGTCGTCAGGCCGACCGCGAAGCCGCTGTGGGTGAGGCTGAGGATCAGCCAGACGGCGGCGACCATCTGCGCCCAGTTGCCCGAGAGCGAGACGAGCTGGCCGACGAAGTAGCGGCGGTAGTTGGGGACGACGAGGGAGTCGAAGCTGCGCCGCACCGCGGCGCTCAACTCCTCACCCCCGGCCGCGGCGGCCGCTCGTCCGCGAGGATCCGCTCGAGGATCGCCGCGGCCCGCTCCAGCGTCTCCACGTCCTCCCCGGGGAGGTCGCGCATCCGGCGCGCCAGATAGGCGTTCTTACGACGGCGCAGGCGGCGCAGGCGCTCGCGGCCCGCGGGCGTGACGCTGACCAGGGCGCTGCGCCCGTCCTCGGGGTCAGGCGCGCGCTCGACCAGGCCGGCCTCGTCCAGCACGCGCAGGGTGCGCGTCGCGGTCGGCCGCTTCACCCGCTCGATCTCGGCCAGCTCGCTCGGCGTCAGCGGCCCGTGCCGCTCGACCGTCGCCAGCGCCGCCGCCGCGGTCGGCGTCAGCTGCCCCGCCGCCGCGGCCGACTCCTGCCGCAGCCGCCGCGAGGTGCGCACGATCGCCATCCGCAGCCGCGCCGCCGCCTCGGCGAGCGGCGTGCCCACCACCGTGCTCCTCTCAACAATCTTCGAGGTCATTAGCCTTAGTAATTAGTTTAGCAAACTACTTCGAAGGCTGGGGTGGTGCGTGCTAGCCTAGGAGCACGGGTCTCAGTCGCTCGCGGGGTGGTTCCCCGCTTCACCCAGACTCGACCCGCTCCGGCGGGCTTGTCAGCGTAAGTCGTCGATCGGGGCCCATTCGGGCCCCGATCTCATTTGTAGGCAGATGAAGCGGCGCGTCGAAGTAGGCGCGTATGGCCGCGGAAGCCGCAGCGAAGCCGCGCTACGAGCCGGGGATGGACGCGCGCAGCACGCGGGTCGCGCGCTGGCTCGAACCGCCGATGCTGGTCGCCTCGGCGCTGGTGATACCGGCCGTGGCGATCAGCGAGTCGCACCCGGGCGGCGCGCTGGAGACGGTCGCGCGGACGCTCAACTGGGTCACCTGGCTCGCCTTCCTGGTCGAGCTGGTGGTGATGCTCGCGATCGTGCCCGAGCGCCGCGCCTGGCTGCGGGCCCACCCGCTCGACCTGGTCGTCGTCGTGCTGACGCCGCCGGTGCTGCCGCCCGGCCTACAGGGCCTGCGCGTGCTGCGCCTGCTCCGCCTGCTCCGACTGCTGCGGCTCGCCCAGCTGACCCGCCAGATCTTCTCGCTGCGCGGCCTGCACTACGCGGCGCTGCTCGCCATTCTCACCGTCGTCGTCGGCGGCGAGCTCTTCGTCGGCTTCGAGAAGCAGAACCAGCACCTCAGCATCTGGGAAGGCATGTACTGGGCGATCGCCTCGATGACGACCGTCGGCTCGAGCATCTACCCGACGACGACCGGCGGCGAGATCGTCGCCGTGGTCACCGTGCTCGTCGGCATCTCCTTCGTCGCCCTGCTCACCGGCGCGATCGCCCAGCGCTTCCTCGGCCCGCAGATAGTCGAGGTCGAGGAAGAGCTCGAGTCCGAGCACCTGACCGCCGAGGCGGTCGCCCTGCGCGAACTGCACCACGTGCGCGAGCAGCTCCAGGGCCTCGAGGTCGCGGTCGAAAGGATCGCCGCCGACAAACGCGCCCCGTAGACGTCAGTCGCCGCCGACCTTGGCCTCCAGCTCCTGCACGACGCCCGGGTCGCGCAGGGTGGTGACGTCGCCGAGCTCACGTCCCTCGGCGATGTCGCGCAGCAGGCGGCGCATGATCTTGCCGGAGCGGGTCTTGGGCAGGTCGGCGGACCAGATCACCCGCTTGGGGCGGGCGAGTTTGCCGATCCGCCCGGCGACGTGCTCGGATAGCTCGGCGGCCAGCTCATCGCCGCCCTCGTGGTCTCCCTCGAGCGTGACGAAGGCGCAGATCGCCTGCCCGGTGTCGTCGTCGGACTGGCCGATCACGGCGGCCTCGGCGACCTTGGGGTGGGAGACGATCGCCGACTCGACTTCCGCGGTGGAGAGCCGGTGCCCGGAGACGTTGACGACGTCGTCGATCCGCCCCAGCACCCAGAGGTAGCCGTCGGCGTCGACCCGGGCGGCGTCGCCGACCAGGTAGGTCTCCTTGCCGAAGCGCTCGAAGTAGGTCTGCACGAAGCGCTCCGGCTCGCGGTAGAGCGTGCGCAGCATGGCCGGCCAGGGGCGGCGCAGGACGAGCAGCCCCTCCCCCTCCTGCACGGGCTCGCCGGCCTCGTCGTAGACGGCGGCGTCGATCCCCGGCAGCGCAAAGGTCGCCGAGCCGGGCTTGGTCTCGGTCACCCCCGGCAGCGGCGAGATCATGATCTGGCCGGTCTCGGTCTGCCACCAGGTGTCGACGATCGGGCAGCGGCCGCCGCCGATCACCTGGTGGTACCAGAGCCACGCCTTCGGGTTGATCGGCTCGCCGACCGAGCCGAGCAGGCGCAGGCTGGAGAGGTCGCGGCGCCGCGGGTACTCGGCGCCCCATTTCATGCAGGCGCGGATCGCGGTCGGCGCCGTGTAGAGGATCGTCACGCCGTAGCGCTCGATGATCTCCCACCAGACGTCCTTGTCCGGGTAGTCGGGCGCGCCCTCGAACATCACGCTGGTCGCCCCGTTCGCCAGCGGGCCGTAGACGATGTAGGAGTGGCCGGTGATCCAGCCGACGTCGGCGGCGCACCAGTAGACGTCCCGCTCCGGCTTCAGGTCGAAGACGTAGCGGTGGGTGAAGGCGACGCCGGTCAGGTAGCCGCCGGTCGTGTGCTGGATGCCCTTCGGCTTCGCGGTCGAGCCCGAGGTGTAGAGGATGAAGAGCGGATCCTCGGCCGCGTGCGGCTCGGCGGCGCACTCCGGGTCGGCGGCCCCCATGGCGTCCTCGAAGAAGACGTCGCGCCCATCCTGCATCTCACACCGCTCGCCGGTGTGCTGGACGACGAAGATCGTCTCGATCGAGTCGACGTCGGCCATCACCTCGTCGACGCGGGGCTTGACCGGCAGCGTGCGGCCCTTGCGGCGGGCGGCGTCGACGGTGACCAGCGCCTTCGCCTGCGAGAACTGCATGCGCTCGCGCACCGCCTCGGCGGAGAAGCCGCCGAAGACGACGTTGTGGACGGCGCCGATCCGCGTGCAGGCGAGCATCGCCACGACCACCTGGGGGATCATCGGCAGGTAGATCCCGACCACGTCGCCCTTCTCGACCCCGTGGTCGCGCAGGGCGTTGGCGAAGCGCTTCACGTCGGCCAGCAGCTCGGCGTAGGAGATGTCGCGCTCCTCGCCCTCCTCCCCGCGCCAGTGGTAGGCGACGCGATCGCCGCGACCGGCGTCGACGTGGCGGTCGAGGCAGTTGGCCGAGACGTTGAGCTCGCCGTCGGCGAACCACTTGAAGAAGGGCGGGTCGGAGTCGTCGAGCGACTCGCTCGGCTCCCTGTCCCATTGCAGCAGCTCCTTTGCCTGGGCCAGCCAGAAGGCGCTCGGGTCCGCCGCCGCCTGCTCGTAGAGGGAGCGGTCGGCGACGAGCGCGTCCGCGGCGAACCGCGGCGGGGGCTCGAAGCGCTTGACGTCGAGCAGGTCGTTCAGCTCCTGCTCCAGCGAGGTCTCCTCTTCAACTCCCATCGTGCTCCTTCCGTGGCCGCTACGCTTTAAGAGTCTGTCGGAAAATCTTCGCGCACGTCTGGCGGAACCGGACACACTGCGCGGTGCGGCGTCCTCGGTCGGCCAAATAGCGCTGCTATTCGGCCTCCCTGCGTCCTTGCCCCGCTTGGTCCGGCCCTCGCCAGCCGCACACGCAGATTTTCCGACAAACTCTGCGAGAACCGTACCCCTTCGAGGATCTTCAGCAAACCCGATCGCGATGCTCTTCCGCCAAATCATCCACGAGGACCTCGGCTGCGCCTCCTACCTGGTCGGCGACTCCGACGCCGGGGTTGCCGCGATCGTCGACCCGCAGTGGGACATCGATCCCTACCTTGAGCTCGCCCGCCTGCACGGCGTGCGGATCGAGCACGTGCTGGAGACGCACAACCACGCCGACCACGTCTCCGGTCACGGCCGCCTGGCCCGGGCGACCGGGGCGACGATCCACGTCAGCGAGATGGCCGAGGCCGAGTACGAGCACGACCCGATCGCCGACGGCTGGACGCTCGACCTCGGCGAGGGCGTGACGATCGAGGCAGTCCACACGCCCGGGCACAGGCCCGAGCACACCTCCTTCCTGCTGCGCGACGCGGCGCGCGGCGGCGACCCGGTCGCGGTGCTGAGCGGCGACTCGCTGTTCGTCGGCGACGTCGCCCGGCCCGACCTCGCGGTCGAGCCGCGCGAGGGCGCCGCCGGCATCTTCCGCTCGCTGCACGAGCGCCTGCTCTCGCTGCCCGACGAGGTCGAGGTCTGGCCCGGCCACCTCGGCGGCTCGCTCTGCGGCAGCTCCGGGATCGACCTAAAGACCTCATCGACGATCGGCTTCGAGCGCCGCCACAACCGCGCGCTCGGGATCGCCGACGAAGCCGAGTTCATCGAGGACGCCGTCGCCAGCATCGGCGAGCGCCCGCCCAACGTCGAGCACATCGTCGCCCTCAACCGCGGCCCGCTGGTCGAGTCGATCGGCGCGCCGGCGCCGCTGACGCCGCGCCGCTTCGAGGCCGCGATCGCCGCCGGCGCCTTCGCCGTCGACTCGCGCACCAACGAGCAGTTCGACGAGGCCCACATCCCGGGCGCGATCAGCGCCTCCGGCTACGACACCGGGTTCGCGACCAAGGTCGCGCAGGTCGTGCCGCCCGAGGGCGAGGTGGTCGTCGTCGCCGCCTCCGACGGCAACGAGCTCGAGGCGGCGGAGCTGCTCGCCGCGGTCGGGCTCCAGGTGCGCGGCTTCCTCAGCGGCGGCATGAGCGCCTGGCGAGCCGAGGAACGGCCGGTGGCGCGGATCGAGCCGATCGGCCCCGGCGACCTGGCCGCGCTGCTGGAGGGCGATGAGCCGCCCGTGGTGCTCGACGTGCGCGGGCCGGCCGAGTACGAGGAAGGGCACATCGAGGGCTCGCTGCACGTCCCCTACGGCGAGCTGCCGCGCCGGCTCGACGAGCTGCCGCGCGACCGGCCGCTGGCGGCCATCTGCAAGGGCGGCAAACGGTCCGGGCTGGCGGCGTCGGTGCTACAGCGCGAAGGGTTCACGACGATCCACGTCGCCTACGGGGGCGTTGGGACCTGGCAGGACGAAGGGCGTCCGGTCGAGTCCGGGCGTGTACCGGCCTGAGGGCCGTCCCGGCAGGGGTTCCACTTAACCTTTTCGAAGGTTTGGGTGTAGCTGTCGCCCGGAGCAGTCGACGAAAAGGTACAAGACGTTCCACCCCTACCGGGACGGCCCTTACGCAGTGCGGGTGCGCGTACCCGGCTCAAGAGCGGCGGCCACAGCGTGCGCAATTGGCTCCGCGTCCCCCGACTCTAGAGAGCTGATCGTGATGCGGATCGCGGGGGGAGCTTGGAGGCGGAAGGGGGCGCCGGGCATCACGGCCCAGCCCTGGGACTGGAGGGACTGGACGGCGGCGGTCTCGTCGGGGACGGGGATCCAGACGTTGAGACCGCTCCGGGACTCGACCTCGATGCCGTGCCCGGCGAGGGCCGCTACGAAAGCCTCGCGGCGCTCCCTGTAGGTCGCCTCGGAGCGCTCGAGCAGCCGTGCCACGCCGTCGTCCGAAAGCAGCTCGGCGGCGATGCGCTGGAGTAGGTGGCTGACCCAGCCCGGGCCGACCGCCTGGCGGCCGGCGACCCGGCTGATCGTGTGGGGGTCGCCGGCGAGGACCGCGAGGCGGAGGTCCGGGCCCAGCGACTTGGCGAGCGAGCGGGCCGCCGCCCAATGCCGGCGGCCAGCGGTGAGCGTGACCCGGGGCGCGCCGGCGATCGGGCCGAGGTGGTCGTCCTCCAGCACGATCGCCTCCGGGTGGTCGTCGAGGACACGGCGCAGCGCCGCCGCACGCTCAGGGTCGAGCGAGGCGCCGGTCGGGTTCTGGCCGCGCGGGTTGAGCACGACCGCCCGTGCCCCGTCCTCGAGCGCCTCCGTCAGCGCCGCCGGCTTCATTCCCCGACCGTCGATCGCGACCGGGCGCAGGGCGTAGCCGGCGGCGCGCAGCAGGTGCAGGAGGCCGGCGAAGCCGGGATCTTCGACCGCGACGAGGTCGCCGGGTCGCAGCCGGGCGGCGAGGGCGCGCTCGATCCCGTCGAGCGCGCCGCTGACCACGGCGAGCTCGTCCGCCGGGATCCCGTCGCGCCTGAGCTCCCGCCCGACCGGCTCGACCAGCTCGGGGAGGAAGGGCTCGCCGCCGTAGAGCTGGCGCGGCGGCTCGATCCGGCGCAACACCGGCGCCAGGTCCGGCAGCAATGCCGGGTCCGGGTTGCCGCTCGCCAGGTCGCGAACGCCCGCCGGCGCAGCCGGGGCCGACACCGCCCCTGCCACCGGCGGGCGCCAACTGACGAAGGCGCCGCTGCGCGAGCGGGTGACGAGCAGCCCGCGCGAACGCAGGTCGCGGAAGGCCGCGGCGACCGTGGTCGGGCTGACGCCGAGATCGTCGGCGAGGGCGCGAACCGCGGGCAACGGCGAGCCGGGCTCCAGCTCCCCGGCTTCGATGCCGCGCTCGACGCTGGCCGCGATTTCGGCGGCACCCTGCCCCGATATTCGATACTGTGTCAGTTCATTAGCTATATCTGTACTGTAACAGATTGAGAGAACGAGGGAATGGCGATGGGCTCGAAAGCGAAGACGACGAGACCGCGGACTCGGGTGACGCGGATGCCGAGCCGCGCCAGCTACGAGCGCGAGACGGTCGAGGCGATCCTCGACGAGGCGATCGTCTCCCACGTCGGCACCGTCTCCGCCGGCGGACCCGTCGTCATCCCCACCCTGCACGCCCGCGCCGGCGACTCCCTCTACATCCACGGCTCCGCCGCCAGCCCGACGCTGCGGCGCGCCGCGCGGGCCGAGGTCTGCCTCACGGCCACCCTGCTCGACGGCCTCGTCCTCGCCCGCTCCGCCGTCCACCACTCGGTCAACTACCGCTCCGTGGTCGTCTTCGGCCAGGCCGAGCGAGTCGACGACGCCGAGGCCAAGCGCGAGGCGCTCACCGCATTCACCGAGAAGCTCGTCCCCGGCCGCTGGGCGGACGTGCGCCCGCCGACCGCGAAGGAGCTGAAGGCAACCGCCGTCCTCCGCCTGCCGCTCGACGAGGCCTCGGCCAAGGTCCGCGACGGCGGACCCCTGGACGACGAGGAGGACTACGAGCTGCCGGTCTGGGCGGGCACGATCCCGCTGCGCCTCACCGCCGCTGCCCCCGAGCCCGACGACCGCCTGCTACCCGGCGTCGGCCTTCCCGCCTACCTCTAATAGCCCGGCGGGTGGCGGGCGATGAAGCCCGCGGTGCTGTCGACCGGCGAGGGGTGCCAGCGGGGGCCGGGGCCGCCGACCGTGTCGAAGGCGAGGCCGGCGATGATCATCCAGGCGTGGCCGGAGTTGGCGTAGACGGTTATCCACTGCCCCGGACCGGGGTCGCCCCAGGTCTCCAGCCCGGTCGAGTCGAGCGGGCTGGAGAGGAAGCCGCCGCCGTTGAGGGCGAAGCTGACCGCGCCCGAGCAGTCGTAGCCGGAGGAGCTGAAAGAGCCGTGGCCGCCCCCCCAGATGTAGGGGGTGGTGGCGATCGAGTTGGCGGCTTCGATCGCGGCCTGGATCGCCGGCGGGGCGCTGCTCGGCACGCTCGCCTGGCTTTCGGAGATGTATTCGGCGCTCTGGCCAGGCGTCAGCGGCGCCGGCGCCCCGGTCGGGGCGGGGCCGCCGGAGCTGGCGATCTGTTCGGAGATCGTCGCCAGGTTGTCGCTCAGCGCCGCTTCGCGCGACTCGAGCGCTTCCAGGTCCGCCTGACGCTTGGCCTGCGCTTGCTTCAGCTCGGCGAACCGCGCCGCCGCTTCGGCGCTCGCGTCGGCGGCTTCCTTCTCCTTGGCGGCGATTTCGTCGCGCGCTTCGCGCAGCTGCTCGCGGATCGCCGCCATCCGCTCGACCGCCGCCTGCGCTTCGTCGCGCAGGCCCTTGACCCGCTCGGCGACCGAGTCGTCGTAGTCCTGCACGCGGCTGAGGTATTCGGCGCGGACGTTGGCCTGCGACCAGCTCTTCGATTCGAGCAGCACGTCGACCACGTCCGGGCTGCCCGCCTCGTAGATCGAGACCAGCCGCTCGCGCAGCACGCCCAGCGCCCGCTCCAGCCGTTCGCGCACTTCCTCCAGGTGGCGCCGCTCGGCTTCCAGCTTCGCCGTCGCCCGGTCGAGCTCCGCCTGCTTGTCGGCCAGTTCGGCTTCCAGCGCTTCCTGCTGCTGGCGCAGGCGCGAGACTTCGCCCAGCATCGTGTCGATCGCCCTGTTCTGTTCGGCGATCGTCGCCGCGAGCGCGCTCTGGCTTTCGCGCACCTTGCTCAGCTTGCCCTGCGTGGCGTCGAGCTTTTCGCGCAGGGTCTTCGCCGGCGCGCCCGCGGCGAGGCAGAGCGCGAGGAGCAGCAGAGCGGCTGGCAACAGCAGCCGCCAGGAGGAACCGGAGGGGGCGCGCATGAGCGCCGCAAGGTAGCGAAGCTGGCTAAAGACTGTTAGGAGTTGCTAATAACTTGCAACTCCCGTTGCAGAATTTCCCCGGGTGCAGGAAAAACAGCCACCGCGGCGACGAGCGCCGCGGTGGCCGCGAAAGGTCAGGCGAGCAGTTTGGCCTTCGCCTGCTCGAACTCCTCGCTCGAGAGCGCGCCCTTTTCCTTCAGCTCGTTGAGCTTGTGCAGTTCGTCGGCGGGCGAGCCTCCGTGCGCCTGTTCGCGCACGTAGGAGTCGAAATGCTTTTTCGCGTCGACCTGCGCCTGGATCGTCCTGTCGCGCATGCCGCTGCCGCGCGCGATCAGGTAGATCAGCGCCGTCAGGAACGGGATGATCACCAGGAACAGGACCCAGACCGCCTTCCACCAGCCGGAGAGCTCGTGATCGCGAAAGAGGTCGGTGAGGATCGTGACCAGGATCCAGATCCAGATCACGAAGAAGAAGATCTCCAGCGCAAGCAGCAGGGCTTCGCCGAGATTGATGTCTGCGAACGGCACGAGTGGTCCTTTCGGTTAGGCAGGGGTGACGGAAGGGTTGATCATAAGAAGGGCAGCGTCCCAAGGCGAATCACGCCGCCCAGGAACATCAGCGTGCCGAAGATCAGCGTCGCCACGATCAGCCGCTGCGAGCGGAACTTGACCGAGAGCCCGCCGAAGAAGAGCACGGCGGCGAAGAAGATCGTCGCCAGCACGTAGTTGTCGGAGGTCTGGTTCGCTTCGCGCCCCTCTTCGAAGAGCTGGTCCGCTTCGGCTTCGAGCTCTTCGCTTTCTTCCAGGGCGGCGACCTTGTACTGCTTCATTTCGAACGGCACGTCGGGCGCCTTGGGGTTCTGTAGCGGGTGCTGCCTCACCCAGGCGTTGAAGGCCGGCTTGAACTCGTCGCGGAAGAAGCGGTAGCGGAGAATTCCCTCGAGCTCCTTGTTGCCCTGCGAGTAGGCGGCGGCGAACTGGGTGAACAGGTCGGCGTCGATCGTGACGAAGGAGAAGCCCTGGCTCTGCGCTTTGGCCGACTTCGTGCGCGCGGCGCCGGCCTGGGTGAAGCGGGTTGACTGCTGACCGCCCCAGCGGGTCGCCTCGTAGGCGCTGTAGGCGGTGGCCAGGGTCGCCATCGCGAGCAGCGCCGCCGACCACAGCTCCAACCGCTCGCGCATCGGTATCTCGCCCTCGAACACGCGCCGCACCCTATCCAGCGGCGCCGCTGGCGCGCGCGATCCGTAATCCCCTCGTAAGACCGAGCCCCGATACTGGGGACATGGCCCTCCTCGCGATCCTCGCCGCGCTGGCCCTCGCGGCGCCCGACTCCGGCTCCGACACCGCCTCCAGCTCGGCGGCCGGCGGCAAGAAGGTCAAGGCCGTCGGCTCCAGCTACGGCAAGGTCATCGCCGACGGGCGCGGCGAGGCCTACTACCTGTTCGGCGCCGACCGGCGCGGCAGGAGCCGCTGCTACGGCGCCTGCGCGCGCGCCTGGCCGCCGGTGATCACCAAGGGCAGGCCGCGCGCCGGTCGCGGCGTCAAGGCGCGCCTGCTGGGCACGACCCGGCGCAAGAACGGCAAGCTCCAGGTCACCTACGGCGGCCACCCGCTCTACTACTACGTCAGCGACTCGCCAGGCCGGATCCTCTGCCAGAACGTGAACGAGTTCGGCGGCCTCTGGCTCGTCGTCAAGCCGAGCGGCAAGCCCGTCAGCTGAGGCGGCGGGCGAAGAGCACCGCGGCGACCGCCGTCGCCAGATTGATGCTGGAGACCCCGGCGCGCATCGGGATGCCGAGCCGCGCGTCGGCGCGGTCGAGCAGCGCCTCGCTGAGGCCGTAGCGCTCGGTGCCGAAGGCGAGGATCGCCCGCGGCGGCAGCTCGGCGGCGCGCAGATCCTCCCCCTCCGGGTCGATCGCGACCAGCGGCCGGTCGCTGCCGGCGACCGGGTCGAGCTCCCCCTGGCGGGTTTCTCCCGCTATGCGGGAAGAAGTCGCCAGCGAGGCGACGGGCAGGGCGAAGTGCAGGCCGGCGGCGCCGCGCAGGGCGTCCGGGTGCCAGGGGTCGTTGGAGCCGGTGGTCAGCACGCCGGCCGCGCCGGCCGCGGCGGCGACCCGCACGCAGGCGCCCATGTTGCCCATCGTCCGCGGGTCCTCGAGCAGCACCAGCGGCTCCGGGTCGGCGGCGGCGAGCACGTCGGCGAGCTCGATCCGCGGGCGGCGGGCGATCGCGACGATGCCGGTGGGCGGCGCCTGTGGCACCAGCTCGGCGAGCAGCTCCACCGGGACGGGCACCGCTCGCTCGCCCAGCGCCTCACCCAGGTCCGGCGCCAGCTCGGCCGCCAGCTCGCGCAGCTGCCCGGGGTCGGCGACGACGGCCTCGCTCACCTCGGCGCCGAAGCGCAGCGCGTGCTTGAGCGCGTGGAATCCCTCCAGCACGGCCAGCTCGCGGTCGCGCCGGGCGCCGCGGTAGCGGCGGATCAGCGCCTGTTCGCCGGCCGAGCTCATGGCCGCATCATGCACACATCAACCGCGGTAGAGGTTTTCACCGCATCGCGAGGAAAACCTCTACCGCGCTCCGGTGATCGGGGGCGGATCTACTGCTCGACGGTCTGGACGACCTTCAGCGCTCGGTCGCGGATGTCGGGCAGGCCGTCGAGGAACGGCGTCAGGTGGCGGCCGATGATCTTGCCGTCGCGCTCGTGCCACGGCGGATTCGGCTGAAGGGTCGAGACTTCCCCGTGGCCGCCGGTCGGACGGCCGTAGAGGTAGCGCGGCTCGCCGCCGGTCCACAGCACCGCCCGCAGCACCGGGTCGAACGCGGCCGGTTCGACCTCCGCGCCCGCCGCGGCGGCGATCGCTTCGGCGGCCACGTCGGCCTCCTGGGTCGCGATCCCGCCCTGCTTGACCGGAAAACCGGTGACGTCGCCGGCGGCGAAGACGCCGTCCGCGCCGGCAACCGCGCAATGCTCGTCGACCGAGAGAAAGCCGTCCTCGTCGGCGATCAAGCCGTCGATCCGCCGCCCCTCGAGCCGCGGCAGGCTGACCACGGCCTCGGTCTCCACCGGCTCCCCCGGCGCGAGCTTCAGCTGTCCGTCCTCATAGGAGACGGGATGGACGCCGGTCAGCAGGCGGATCCCGTGCTGGTCCAGCAGCTCGGCCATCTGCTCGGCGACCGCGCGACCGAACAGGCCCAGCGGCGCCTCCTCCGGCGTCGCCACTGTCAGGCGCGCGTCTTCGATCCCCGACTTCGTCAGCACCGAGGAAGCGAGCAGCGCCAGCTCGTAGAGCGGCAGGGCCCAGGTGTTGCCGCCGGGCATGGTGAAGACGACGTCGCGCAGGGCGCCCGCACGCAGCTTGCGAACCACGGTCCCGAAGGCGCCTTCGTCGGCCACCCCCCAGAAGGTGACGGCGCCGGGAACGGCCCAGAGCATCCGCGCCCCGGAGGCGACGACGAGATAGTCGTAAGCGATCTGCTCGCCGTCGCGCACGGTCGCCACCCTCGCCTCGGAGTCGACCGAGAAGATTCCGCCGAGGCGGAAGGCGATCCCGATCCGCTCCGCCAGCGAGACCAGGTCGTAGCGCAGGATGCTGGCCGCGCCGTAGGGCTCGCCGACGGCGAACGGGCGGTAGACGAACTCGCCGCGGGGCGAGCAGAGCTCGACGTCGAGCCGATCGCCCGCCAATGTGCGCAGCGCCAGCGCCGCCTCGAGCGCGGCGACGCCGCCGCCGGCGATCAGAACCCGCGCCTGCGCCTGCTGTGGGTTCCCAGCCATTGAACGAGCGTACGCCCGGCCCTCCCGAGCTCCATCGGGGTCGGCCCGCAGCAGGGCTGCGGCTTTTCCCCGATTGCGCCCCCCGTCCGCGGCACGATGATTCGCGGCGATGAAACTGCTGGTCGGCTACGACGGCAGCGCGGGCGGGCGCGACGCGCTCGAGCTGGCGCGGGTGCTCGGCGAGGTCGAGCCGAGCAGCGCGCTCGTCGCCACCGTCGTCCCCTACGGCCC
Organism: uncultured Solirubrobacterales bacterium; assembly: GCA_963727465.1. Classification (GTDB taxonomy): domain Bacteria; phylum Actinomycetota; class Thermoleophilia; order Solirubrobacterales; family 70-9; genus VRUE01. The sequence continues at coordinate 63,411 of CAVSGL010000008.1, forward strand.
GCTGCCGGTCGGCTTCACCGAGCTCGAGCAGGACGCCGCCAGGGAAGCCGAGCCGCTGCTCGATGAGGCGCGGCGGCAGCTCGACGACCTCGAGGTGAGCACGCGGGCCTTCGGCGGCGGCTCCCCGGCCGGGGTGATCACCGACCTCGCCGAAAGCGAGCACGTGGACGCGATCGTGCTCGGCTCGCCGCATCGCGGCGCGGTTGGGCGGGCGCTGATCGGCAGCGTCGCCGAGGGCGTCCTGCACGGCGCGCCCTGCGCGGCGCTCGTCGCCCCGCGCGGCTACGCGGGCAACGGCCACGGGCCGTTCGGCTCGATCGCCGTCGCCTACGACGGCACCCCGGAAGCGAAGGCGGCCCTGGCGCGGGCACGGCAGCTCGCCGAAGCGAGCCGCGCGGCGCTGCGCATCCTCACCGTGGTGGCGCCGCCGGTCGCCCTGCCGGGTGCCGTCGGCTACACGCCGATCAACCCGCCGGAACCGAAGCAGATCCTCGAGCAGGCCGTCGCCGCGGCCGGCACCGCGGTGACCGTCGACGCCCGCCGCCTCGACGGCGTGCCCGCCCAGGCCCTGGCCGACGCCTGCGAGGAGGGCGTCGACCTGCTCGTCGCCGGCTCGCGCGGCTACGGCCCGATGGCGCGGGTGCTGCTCGGCTCGGTTTCGACCCGCCTGATCAACATCGCTCCCTGCCCCGTCCTCGTCGCCCCCCGGCCCTCCTGACCGACCGCGGTCGAGGTTTTCGTCGCATACCGACGAAAACCTCGACCGCCGAGCTCAGAGCGTCCAGTAGCGGCCGATGTGGGAGGCGGCGCGGGAGGTGACGATCGGGTCGGGGGCGATCGACTCGGCCTCGCCCTCGCCGGCGAGCGCCCGCATCGTCGCCTCGACCGACTCGGCCAGCGCCGGCGGGGCGTAGCCGCCCTCGAGCACGGCGCCCAGCGGCGCTCCCTGGGCGCGGGCGAGCTCGCGCACCTGGCACGCCATGCGAGCGAAGGACTCCGCCTGAAGCCGGCAGCCGCCCAGCGGGTCGTCGACGTGCGCGTCGAAGCCGGCCGAGATCAGCACGAGCTGCGGCTCGAAGGCGGTCGCGACCGGGACGACCACGTACTCGAGCAGCGAGAGCCATACGTCCTCTTCGGAGCCGGCGGGCACCGGCAGGTTGACCGTGTAGCCCTCGCCGGGCCCCGAGCCGGCGTCGGCGATCGAGCCGCTGCCCGGGTAGATCCCCTGCTGGTGCAGGCCGGCGACGAGGACGTCGTCGCGCTGGCGGAAGGCCTCGACCGTGCCGTTGCCGTGGTGCACGTCCCAGTCGAGGATCAGGACCCGGTCGAGGCCCAGCTCGCGGATCGCCAGCTCGGCCGCGATCGCGACGTTGTCGAAGAGGCAGAAGCCCATCGCCCGGTCGGGCTCGGCGTGGTGGCCCGCCGGGCGCACGGCGCAGAAGCCCGCCTCGGCGTCGCCGGCGAGCAGCGCCCGCGTCATCTCGCAGGCGCCGCCCGCCGCGCGCAGGGCGGCACGAAAGGAGCCTTCGCCGACGTAGGTGTCGGCGTCGACCGCGCCGCCGCCGAGCGCCGCGAGGTCGCGGATCGCCTCGACGTGGCGCGGCGCGTGAACGAGCTCCAGCTCACGCTCCGACGCCGCCGGCGCCTCACGCCGCTCCCAGCCGAAGTGGTCCGCCGCGCCGAGCCGCGCTTCGATCGCCCGCAGCCGCTGCGGCGTGTCGGGGTGGCCCGGCAGCTGCGCCCCCGGATCGTGCTCGAGGCAGGAGGGGTGGCTGAAGTAGAGAGCCATCGAGGCGACTGTAGACGGCTACCATCGCGGGCGTGGGCGCCGACTACCCGGCCTATCGTGAAGCGGACGTCGTCCTGCGCGACGGCTCGACCGTCCACCTGCGCCCGGTCCGCGCCGCCGACGCGCCGGCTCTGCTCGGGCTCTTCGAGAGCCTCGGCGCCGACTCGCGCATGTTCCGCTTCTTCTCCGGCGCCAGCGACCTCGAGGCCGCCGCGGCCGAGCTCAGCGAGGTCGACTACGAGCAGCGCTACGGCCTGGTCGCGACGCGCGGCGACGGCGAGCACACGGTCGGGCACGGCACCTACATCGCCACCGGGCCGGGCCGAGCCGAGGTCGCCTTCGCGATCTCCGACGAGCTCCAGGGGCAGGGCCTGGGGACGATCCTGCTCGCCCACCTCGCCGAGGTCGCCCAGGAGAACGGGGTCGAGGTCTTCTTCGCCGAGGTCCTGCCGCAGAACCACCGCATGGTCGAGGTCTTCCGCGAAAGCGGCTTCCCGATCGAGACCTCGTCCGAACCGGGCACGATCCACGTCGAGCTTCCGACCTCGTTCGGCGAGGAGGCGGTCGGGCGCTTCGAGGAGCGCGACCGGCACGCGGCCGAGGCGGCGGTGCGGCGCTTCCTGCACCCGCGCGCGGTGATCGTGGTCGGCGCCTCGCGCCGCCGCGAGACGGTCGGCGGCGCCGTCTTCCACAACCTGCTCGAATCGGGCTTCGGCGGGGTCGTGCACCCGGTCAACCCGGCCAGCGACGTGGTCCAGTCGGTGCGCGCCTACCGCCGCGTCGCCGAGGTGCCGGGCGAGGCCGACCTCGGGGTGATCGCCGTGCCGCCCGAGGCGGCGGTGGAGGCGGCGCGCGAATGCGCCGCCAAGGGAGTCACGACGCTGGTCGTGCTCGCGGCCGGCTTCGCCGAGACCGGCGCCGAGGGCGCCGCGCAGCAGCAGCGCCTGGTCGAGGTCTGCCGCGAGACCGGCATGCGGCTGGTCGGCCCGAACTGCCTCGGCGTGATCCTCAACGAAGACGGCGGCGGCCTCAACGCCAGCTTCGCCCCGGCGAGCCCGCCGCCCGGCAACGTCGGCTTCGTCACCCAGAGCGGCGCGCTCGGGCTCGCCCTGATCGACCTCGCCGCCGACCGCGGCCTCGGCGTCTCCTCCTTCGCCTCGATCGGCAACCGCGCCGACATCACCGCCAACGACCTGCTCGAGTACTGGGAGGGCGATGCGGCGACCGAGGTGGCGCTGCTCTACATCGAGTCCTTCAGCGACCCGGGGCGCTTCTCCCGGGTCGCCCGGCGTGCCGGCCGCGAGATGCCGATCGTCGTCGTCAAGAGCGGCCGCTCGGTCGCCGGCGAGCGCGCCACCGGCTCGCACACCGGCGCCCTGCTCTCGGCCTCCGACGTGACCGTCGACGCGCTCTTCGACCAGGCCGGCGTGATCCGCACCGAGACCCTCGCCGAGCTGCTCGACGTCGCCGCCCTGCTCGGCAGCCAGCCGCTGCCGGCCGGGCCGCGGGTCGGCATCCTGACCAACGCGGGCGGGCCGGGGATCATGTGCGCCGACGCCTGCGAGGCCGCCGGGCTGGAGGTGCCGGAGCTGCCCGAGGAGGTGCGCGCCGCGCTCGCCGAGCACCTGCCGGCCGAGGCCTCGCTGGCCAACCCGGTCGACATGATCGCCACCGCCAACGCCGAGCAGTACCGGCGCTCGATCGCGACGCTCTCCGCCTGGGAGGGGATCGACGCGCTGATCGTGATCTTCATCCGGCCGCTGCTGACCCGGGCCGAGGAGGTCGCCGGCGCGGTGCGCTCGGCGCTCGACGAGATGGAGCGCGAGATCCCGGTGCAGGCGGTCTTCATGTCGAGCGGCGACCGCGAGGCGATGGCCGCGGCCGGCGGCGTGCCGACCTACGTCTACCCGGAGGACGCGGCGCGGACCCTCGGCCGGGCGATGAAGCACGTCCGCTGGCGCGCCCGGCCGGCCGAAGAGCCGCCGCGGCTGGGCGACACGCGTCCCGACGAGGCGGCGGCGGTGATCGCGCAGGCCCTGGCGGACGGGAGCGAGTGGCTGGGCATGGAGGCCACCGCGGCGCTGCTCGACTGCTACGGGATCGCGATGCCGGCCTGGCTGCCCGCCGCCGACCCGGCCGCCGCCGCGCACGCCGCCGAGCGGCTGGGCGGCCCGGTCGCGCTCAAGGCCGAGGGCGCGCAGATCCTCCACAAGACCGATCTCGGCGCGGTGCGCACGGGGCTGGGCGACGCGACCGCGGTGGCCGGCGCCGCGGTGCAGATGGACGAGGCGCTCGCCGAGGCGGGCGTCGAGCGCGAGAGCTTCCTCGTCCAGGCGATGGCCGGCGAGGGCGTCGAGCTGCTGGTCGGGATCGCCGGCGACCCGGCGTTCGGCCCGGTGCTCGCCTGCGGCGCCGGCGGCACCCGCGCCGAGCTGCACCGCGACGTCGCCGTGCGCATCTGCCCGGTCAGCGCCGGCGAAGCGAGCGAGATGCTGCGCTCGCTGGCGATCTTCCCGCTGCTCACCGGCTACCGCGGCGAGCCGCCGGCCGACCTCGCGGCGCTCGAAGACATGCTGCTGCGGGTCAGCGCGATGGTCGACGCGCACCGCGAGATCGCCGAGCTCGACCTCAACCCGGTGATCGCCGGCCCCGCCGGCGCAAGCGCGGTCGACGCCCGCATCCGCCTCCGCCCCACCCCGGCCCCGCGCCCCTGGCCGAGCACCTGGCGGCCCCTCTGAGAGCGCGGTCGAGGTTATCGCCGCATAGCGACGAAAACCTCGACCGCGCCTCGGGGGATCGGGGAAAACCCGCGAGCGCCCCGGCGGGATTATCCGGATGAATCGGCCCTCGCGATCGCACAGACTCGATCAATGGCCGCAGAGGAGGCTTGGCAGCAGATCCGCTTCTCCGACCGCGCGGACGCCGGCCGGCAGCTCGCCCGCCAGCTCCTGCCGCTCGCCTACGAAAACCCGTTCGTCGTCGCCCTGCCGCGGGGCGGCGTTCCCGTCGCCCGCGAGGTGGCGCTGGCGCTGAACGCGCCGCTGGACTTCCTCGCCGTGCGCAAGCTCGGCGCCCCGCACAACCCGGAGTACGGGATCGGCGCCCTGGCGGAGGACGGCACGCGCGTGATCGACCCCGAGGCGATCGCGATCCTGGGAATCAGCAACGGCACGCTCGAGGAGATCACGGCGCGCGAGACCGAGGAGCTGCGGCGGCGCGCGGCGCTCTACCGCGACGACCGGGCGCCGCTCGACCTCTCGGGACACACGGTGATCGTCGTCGACGACGGGGTCGCAACCGGGGTGACCGACGCGGCGGCGCTGCGCGCCGTCCGCCGCCGCGGCCCGCGGCGCCTGATCCTCGCCGTGCCGGTCTGCCCGCCGGACACCGCGCGGCGCCTGGAGGACGAGGCGGACGAGGTCATCTGCCTACAGGCCCCGCCGCGCTTCTTCGGCGTCGGCCAGTGGTACGAGGACTTCTCGCAGACGAGCGACAAGGAGGTCGTCTCGATCCTGGGGGAATTCCAGAATGCCGCCGTTTGAGATAGAGGCGCAGCCGCTGAGCGGCGCGGCCGGCGACTACGACGAGCTGCTCGAGCGGATCGGCGACGCCAGCGTCGTGCTGCTCGGCGAGGCGTCGCACGGCACGCACGAGTTCTACCGCGAGCGCGCCCTGATCACCCACCGCCTGATCGAGGAGAAGGGTTTCTGCGCGGTCGCCGTCGAGGCCGACTGGCCCGATGCCCACCGCGTCAACCGCTACGTCCGCGGCGCCGGCGATGACGGGGACGCCGAGGAGGCGCTGCGCGGCTTCCGCCGCTTTCCCACCTGGATGTGGCGCAACGCCGAGGTGCTCGACTTCGTCGGCTGGCTGCGCGACCGCAACGAACGGGCGGGCGAGGCGGACGCCGCCGGCTTCTACGGACTCGACCTGTACAGCCTCCACGCCTCGATCGCCGAGGTGATCCGCTACCTGGTGCGGGTCGATCCGGGCGGGGCCACACGGGCGCGCGAGCGCTACGCCTGCTTCGAGCAGTTCGGCCACGAGCAGGCCTACGGGCGGATGACCTCGCTCGGCGTCACCGAGTCCTGCCGCCGCGCCGTCGTCGCCCAGCTGATCGAGCTCCAGCGCCGCGCCGGCTCCTACCTGCGCGGCGACGGCCTCGCCGCCGAGGACGCCCAGTTCTACGCCGAGCAGAACGCGCGGCTGATCGCCAGCGCCGAGGAGTACTACCGCTCGATGTTCGCCGACCACGGGACCTCGTGGAACCTGCGCGACCGCCACATGGCAGACACCCTGGTGCGCCTGCGCGCGCACCTCGCCCGCCACGGGCGCCCGGTGCGGGTGGTCGTCTGGGCGCACAACTCCCACATCGGCGACGCGCGGGCGACCGAGATGGGCCGGCGCGGCGAGCTCAACGTCGGCCAGCTCGCCCGCGAGCGCTGGCCGGGGGAGGTCGCCCTGGTGGGCTTCACGACCTACGAGGGGACGGTCACCGCCGCGGCGACCTGGGACGCCCCGGCGGAGCGCAGAGAGGTGCGCCCGGCGCTGCCGGAGAGCTACGAGGCGCTCTTCCACGAGCTGGGCGAGCCCGGCTTCCTGCTCGACCTGACCCGCGGAGCCGCAGCGGAATCGCTGCGCGGGCCGCTGCTCGAGCGCGCGATCGGGGTCGTCTACCGCCCGGAGACCGAGCGCGTCAGCCACTACTTCGAGGCCGACCTCGCCGCGCAGCTCGACTTCGTCGTGCACATCGACGAGACGCGCGCGGTCGAGCCGCTCGAGCGCACCGCCGGCTGGCAGCTGGGCGAGCCGCCCGAGACCTACCCGAGCGCGCTCTGAGCCTCAGGTCCAGAGCAGCGCCCCGACCCGGATCGCGGCATACGTGGGGACGACCGCGTCGCCGGCCTCGCGAAGGAGGCCCGCGCCGCGCAACTCCCGCACGGCCCGACGGATCTGCTCCTCTTCGGACGGCCCTCCCTCGCCCGACATCTTCTGCACGAGCTCCGAGACGGTGAGGTGAGTCGGGTGCAGCGCCAGCACCTCGCCGAGCACGGCGGATTCGATCCGCTTGTCCTCGTCGTCCACCGACATCGTTCAGCGCCTCTTCCCCGCCGAGGCCTTCTTGCCCTCGTCCGGACTTCTCGCCGAGAGGAAGCTGGCGAGGAAAACGGTCGCCGAGGCCTCACGCGTCGCCTCACCGTTTTCCCGCGCCAGCCGCTGGCTCGCTTCCGCCTGAAGCACGAACACCGCCTCGAGGAAATCGCGCGACAGGCGGCCGAGCGCACTCAACCCGGGCGGATCGAGAATCAGCGGAGTCCATCCCAGCTCGCCCGGCCGCTTGTCGAACAAACCGGCCTCGGCCGAGGCGCAGGCGTCGTCGAAGAACTCCTGGAGGATGCGCAGCGAGATCGACTTCCGCACCCTGGCCGGCAGGTTCCGCCACGCGTCCGGAGGGATCAGCGTTGGCGTTGCGGCACGGTAGAAGTGCTCGACGGCGCCGCGGCGCGGCACCGTGTGGTCGAGTTCGATCAGACCGCACTTCCGCAGGACGGACACGTGGTAGCTGACCTGACTCAGTCCTTCCCCAAGCTCATCGGCGATCTCCTTGGGGCTGGCGACCCGATCGCAGAGGACAGCGAAGACCCCGACCCTGTCCTCGTTCGAGAGCGCATGCATGTGTCTGCAATTGAGCAGCCCCCGCGGTCTCCTCTTCCCCGATCTGCGGTCCTTGTCGTCTCGTTTATCGCGCGCCATCCGGGTCTGCCTCCATTCTTTTTTTGGTACGCCACTACAGAGGCACACCACGCTAACACTGCTTTGTTAGCTCAGCGGTAGGTTTCCCGACCTTCGCCCCGAACCCTCCTCGCGTCCAACCACTCCGACGCGAGGAGGAAGATGACAGCGGTGATCGAGGCAACCAGGGAGGGCTCCCCGGCGGCGGTCAGGGAACGGCTCGAGGAGTTCGGGCGAGAAGTGCTCGCCGAGGCGACGAACCGGCCGCGGCAGATGGCCAATGGCGGCCTCTACCTGCGGGGCCTTCTGGAGGACGGCAAGCGCAAGTCGCTGGAGCCGATGGTCTCCCGGCTGGGCGGCGAGGCCGACTACCAGTCGATGCAACAGTTCCTCACCGACAGCCCCTGGGACCCCGCCCTGGTGGTCCGGGCGGTGGCCGAGCGGGTCTGCCCGGAGATCGAGGTCGAGGCCTGGGTGCTCGACGACACCGGCTTCCCCAAGCAGGGGAAGCATTCGCCGGGGGTCAAGCGCCAGTACTCGGGCACGCTCGGCAAGACCGGCAACTGCCAGGTCGGCGTCTCGGTGCACGCGGTCGGCGCCAAGGGAACGGCGCCCCTGGGCTGGGCGCTCTACCTCCCCGAGGAGTGGTGCGCAGATGAAGAGCGCCGGCGGGTGGCGAAGATCCCCGAGGAGGTCACCTTCAAGACCAAGTCCGAGCTCGGCGGCGAGCTGATCGAGCGCGCCGCGAGCTGGGAGGTGGCGAAGGCACCGGTGCTGGGCGACGCCGCCTACGGCGACAACACCGAGCTGCGCAAGCGCCTGTGCGCCGCCGGGAATGAGTACGTGCTCTCAGTCTCCGCCGAGACGACCGTCTTTGAAACCGGGACCGCCTTCGCGGTCCCGGCACCGAAACGCGCGGGCGGCCGGCCGCCGAGGAGGCTTCGCCCTGACCGCGAGCCGGTGGCGATCGGCGATCTCATCGCCGGCATGGACCCCGGCGACCGGCAGGCGGTCGCCTTCCGCGACGGCCCCGACGGGGAGCCGATGACCTCGCGCTTTGCCTTCCAGCGCGTGCGCGCCGGGCATCTCTGGCACAAGGGCTACGTCGAGGAGCCACCGCACGAGGAGTGGCTGATAGCCGAGTGGCCCGAGGGCTCCGAGGAGCCGACTGACTACTGGCTCGCCAGCCTGCCCGCCGACGTCGAGCCCGAGTGCCTCGCGCGCCTCGCCAGGCTGCGCTGGAAGATCGAGCTCGACTACCGCCAGTTGAAGGGCGAGCTCGGCCTCGACCACTACGAGGGCCGCAGCTGGCTTGGGTGGTACCACCACACCGCCCTGGTCACCGCCGCGCACGGCTTCCTCACCTTGGAGCGGCTGCGCGATTTTCACCCGCGGCCGGCCTGACACTCCCGCAGGCGGCGCTTGTTCTACAGCCCGTCTTCAAGTGCTGGGCCGGCCGCTGTCAAACCTGCTCGCAGCCCGTCGACCTCGATCACCTGCCCCTGCGACCGAGATCGGATGAGTGAGCTAACAAAGCAGTGCTAAGTAACTATCCGAGAACTCCCGGGCTGGGCAGGAGTTATGTCGCCCTGAACTGAAACGGCAAGGCACAACCCTCGCGAAAGGAGAGTGCCTTGCCGGTCACCGACACTACCCCTGAACGCCCCCTGCCGACGATCTGGGAGCTCCCCGACGAGCTGTGGGAGCGGGTCGAGCCGATCCTCGAGCGCCACTACCCCGCCGCCCCCACGGGGCGCCCCCGCGCCGATCTGCGCCTCGTCCTCGACGGCGTCATCTACCGGATGCGCTCCGGGGTTCAGTGGAACCGCCTGCCGCGCCACTTCGGTGCCGACTCCACCGTGCACGGCTGGTTCCAGCGCTTTGTGCAGGACGGCGTCCTGGTCGAGGTCTGGGCTGCCCTGGCGGCCGAGTGCGAGGAGCTGGGCGCGGTCCTGTGGGAGTGGCAGGCAGCCGACGGGGTGATGGGCAAGTCGCGCTTCGACGGCGGCAAGAGAGGCCCTAATCCCACTGACAGAGCCAAGATGGGCACAAAGAAGCATCTTCTGGTCGAGCAGGCCGGCGGGCCGCTGGGGCTTGTGGTCGAGGCCGCCAACGTCAACGACCACAAGCTGCTGAAGGAGACGGTCGAGGCGATCGTGATCGAGCGCCCCGATCCCAAGAAGGTCCTCCAGCACCTCTGTCTGGACAAGGCCTATGACAACAAGACCGGCGACGGCGTCTGCGAGAGCGCCGGCTACGTTCCCCACATCCGCCGCATCGGCGAGGAGAAGCTCGACGGCCGGGGCGAGAAGACGCATCCCGCCCGGCGCTGGGTGGTCGAGCGCACCATCGCCTGGCTGCAGAAGTGCCGGGGAATCCTCGTGCGCTACGACAAGAAGCCCGAGAACTACGAGGGCCTGGTCCAGCTCGCCTGCGCCCTGCTGTGGTTCAGACGGCTCAAGCGAGCCTGACCGGAGTCATCGGGTTCTCGGATAGTTACTAAGCGCTCGCCGCGATGAAACGAAAGCTCCCGTACTTATCGATTTACCACGATGGTTTGATCGAATACATCTGTGTATTGCGCTCCTTCGAAGGGTGGCCCGCTCTCAGCGGGCCACCCTTCTTAACGCTGCCGCTAGGACCCCTTTCGGATCGACAGCGCAGGGGTAATTGGTCCGGTCCTGACAATCAGCATTTCTGCCACCTCCTTCCGTCTCGATTGAGCGAACAAGAACGCTAGATCGCTCAATCGAGCCTGGAGGTGCAAGGCGCAAAATGACGCCTAAGCGCTCAAAAAAGGAGGATGATTCAGTTAGGATCGCGGCGCGTAGTCAATCGACTGGAGGGTCCGTGAGCGCTCAAACTCGTCTGCTAAGTGCCAGCCTCAACGAGCAATTTTCGCTTGTTATCTCCCATGAGATAACGGTCAAGACGATGATCCTCATAGCTGACGACATTCGAAGTCCGAAGGAGATCGGCGAAGCGCTGGACATTTCCTCATCCAAGGCCAGCCATCACCTCAAGAAGCTGGAGGGCCTCGGCCTCGCGGAACTCGTTGAGGAACGCGACGTGGGCGGCACTATCCAGCATTTCTATCGGGCCGTGATCCGGCCGATCGTCAGCGACCGGGAGTGGGAGAAGCTATCGGTGGAGGAAAGGCAGCTCTACTCGATCTGGATCTTTCAGTTGATCCTTGGCGACGCCGCGAAATCCTTCGACGCCGGGCTCTTCGATGCGTACCCGAGCAACCACCTGAGCAGATCGCCGCTGCTTGTCGACGAACAGGGCCTCGAAGAAGTGGCGGCGATTCAGACTCAGGCGATGCACGAGTCATTCGAGGTGGTGGCGAGATCCGCCAAGCGGCGCCTCGAAAGTGGCGCCAGGGGCGTCAATGTAATTTCGGCGATGATGTGCTTCCCGATTCCAGAACCGAGCGAAACCCCGAAATTGCGCACCGGGACCGGCGGCCATTAGGCCGGCTTCCGTATCGAGATCGCTCGCACCTGGGCGATTGCGACGACTTTCATGCCATCTCCTTATCAAACTTGCTGCTTAACGCTTAGGATAACTAAGTCGTTAAGCGGGCATATCCAAGCGAGTCCACCTAAATCGCTCAGGAATTCACGTTGTATCGGTTAGGCTGCTCGCGGTTTTCGACCAGTGTGAGGGGGCTTGATGGTCGCGAAGAGCCGTGAGGCGCAAATCGAACTCGGCGACGAGCTCGCCCAGGTGATCTCGAGTGAAGCGACCGTGAAGGCGCTCGTCTATCTGGTCGAACGGCCGGGAAGCCCGAAGGAAATCGGACATGCGCTGGGCATCTCGACGTCGAATGCCAGCCATCACGTCAAAAAGCTGAAGCGACTCGGGATGGTCGAGCTGATCGAGGAACGCGAGGTCGGCGGGACGATCCAGCACATCTACCGCGCGGTGGTGCGGCCGATCGTCAGCACCGAGGAGTGGGAAAAGCTCAGCCTCACCGAACGCCAGCGCTACTCCGTCTGGATCGTCCGGATGCTGCTTGCGGACGCGTCCAGGTCCTTCAGCGCGGGCCTTTTCGACGCGCATGCCAACCGGCATCTCAGTCGGATGCCGATGCTCGTCGATGCAGAGGGACTCGAGGAAGCGGCCGAGATCCAGAACCGGGCCTTGAACGAACTCGTCGCGGTGGAAGCGACATCCGCCGAACGGCGCGTCAAGAGCGGCGACCCCGGGATCAACATCATCGCCGCGATGATGTGCTTCGAGCTGCCGGAGCCCAGCGAGGGGCTCAGCCGGGCAGCGGGGGATTAGCGGTCGTCCTGCTCGCTCGCGACGCGGGCGATCTCACCGAGGTCCACGTCCAGCGCGACAGAGAGCCCGCTGACGACCTGCCAGCTCGGGTTGCGCTTGCCGTGCTCGATGTTGGAGAGGTAGGTCCAGTGGATGCCGGCATCCGCTGCCAGGTCTTCGATCGTCTGCTCGCGCAACTGGCGCAGGAGCCGGATCGCGGCTCCGAGCTGAACAGGACTGGTTCGAGGAGAGGCGGGCACCGAGAACGCCAAGACTCCCGCGATCCCCCTGCATAGACCATAGTCTTTCGACTATGCTTGGACTATCCAAGAGTACCGAGAGAAAGCCAGGGAAATCCGCCCTTGCCGTCCAAACGTGCCCCGGTCGCTTCACCTCCCATGAGCGGCCGGGGCACACGCCCCGGGGAGTGCGCCGGGTGAGCCGATCGCCTCTCGAAGAGGCGGTCATCCACGACGGGCGCCTCGACGTGCTCTGCTGCATCCTCGACAGCGGACCGCTGGGCGCCACGCAGATCAGCGCCCGGATCGTCGAACCGGAGGGCCTCGTCCGCCACTGGCTCGAGACGCTTCACGCCCTCAGCCTCGTCCAGAGGATCGGCACGCCCGGCGACGGCGAGCCCCTCTATGCGGCCACACTGGACAACCACCCAGACTGGGTCAGGGCCGTGATCGCCCGGCATCGCCATTGATGCGCAGGATGATGCGCATGGCGCGTTTCTGAAGGCATCCCGGCAACGCTCTACACCTTCGCCGTGCTGGCGGTGAGCCTCGCGGTCTTCCGCTTCGGCGGGCCGATCGCCGGCATCGTCGCCGCCGCGCCCTCGCCGGTCGAGGTGGTTTCAGGCGGACATCTACCGCCGCCTCGTCTCCGACATGCGCGCCAACGGCAAGCCGGCGATCGCCGACCTGACCGGCGCGCCGCTGCGGACTACGCTGGAAGGCGGGGTCGAACTGCTGCGGCTCAGCGACGGGGAGCCGCCTCGGCATCGCCGCCGGCGCGCTCAACGCCACCCGCCGCGGCCTCGGCACCGGCACGCGGCAGGAGATCGAGCGGCTCGCGGGCCACGTCGCGGTGCGGCCGGTCGAGCCCCGGCGCTGAGCGTCAGCCCAGCGGCGCGTCGAGGAAGAACACCTCGACCGCCATGTCCGGATCGAGGTGGTTGTCGCTCATGCAGGCGACCACCCTGCGCCCGGTCAGCCTTTCCACGCTCTCCCTCAGCTCGTCCGCCATCGTCTTCTGGAAGAGCCGGCGCATCGTCAGCACGGCCTCGCCGTGCGCGTTGGCGGCGAGATTCTGCTCGGCCTTGGTCAGCACGTCCTGAAGCACGGTGACGACGACGTTGCCGTTGTGGAAGGAGAACGATTTGTTCGGCCCGCGGCCGAGGTTGGCCGTGTGGATGCGGACGATCTCCCTGGTCAACGCCGCGTTCAGCTCTCCCCCGCTCAGTTGCTCCGCCGAGTCGCTCATACGGTACCTCTCCCCCCTTCTACAGCCCCGGAAACCGCGGCGGCCGGGTGGGGCGGGACGCGCGTGCGATTTCCTCGAAGATCCGGGGATCGCTCAGGTAGTGGTGGGCGACGACGATCTCGCCGCCATCGACGCAGTCCCGCGCCCAGAAACGCAGCGGGTCCGCGCCGTCGTCGCGATGCAGCTCCCCCGTCGCCATCACCTCGCCGTTCGGCTTCGCGCTGAGACCGTGGACGGCGAGCCTGTGCTCCCGCCCGGCCTCGCCGAGCCGCTCGAACCACGCCCGGACGCCGTCATGGCCGCGGTAGCTGCGGTCGAGCCCGCTGAGCCTGAGCGGGTAGAAGCGGACCTCAGCGCTCATGCACTCGAGCATCCCGTCGAGATCGCGAAGGTTGAAGCAGTCGATCCAACGCGATACGACGGCCTCGGGACCGGGTGACCTGTGCGCCAACGATGGAACCTCCAGAACCTCGACCTCGGCGAGCCGAGCCGCGCCGTGGCCTGAGAACCACACACCGTGCCCATCCCAATGCCAACTCAGACGCGAACTCCGCCGGAGAAACGCCCGTGTCAGGAACAACTATATATGGCTCACTGTTCGGTTCGCTCTGAGTACCACTTCGTTATATGCGGCGGTCGGCGTTCCGCCTCGTGAGCCGCCGGCGGCGGTCCACGCGCCCGCGGGGCGGCGGCGGGCCCCGGAACCGGAGGCCCCGGGACGCAGCCGACCCCCGAGCGCGATCGGGCCGGCCGGCGGGAGGCCGGTCCCGGTCCGGTCCTGCCTCGCCTGCGGACGACTCCGGGTCGAGCGCGGGCAGGGCGCGGTCGAGCCAGCGCGGCAGCCACCACGCGCGCGGGCCCAGCGCCCGCATGATCGCCGGCAGCAGCACCAGCCGGATCACGGTCGCGTCGAGCGCGACGGCGAAGGTGAGGCCGGCGCCGAACTGCTGAAGCGAGGCGATGTCGGCGCTGGCGAAGGCGAGGAAGACCGAGCTCATGATCGCCGCGGCGCCGGTGATCACGCCGGCGGTGCGGCGCAGGCCGTGCTCGATCGCGTAGGCGTGGTCGCGCCTGGCGAGCCAGGCCTCGCGCATGCGGGTGAGCAGGAAGACCTCGTAGTCGACCGAGAGCACGAACATGATCGTCAGCACCCCCGCGGCCGAGATCGCGTCGATGTAGCGCGGCCCGACCAGCAGGTCGAGGCCGAAGAAGATCTGTAGGGCGCCGAACGCCGCCGCGATCGTCAGCAGGTTGAGCGCGACCGCGACCAGCGGCAGCGGCAGCGAGCGCAGCACCATGGTCAGCATCAGGACCGAGACCAGGCTGAGCGCGATCACGAGCAGCGGCAGGCGGGCCATGGTGGCGTCGCTGTAGTCGGCGAGCGTCTGGGCGCCCTCGCCGATCGCGACGCTGGTGCCGCTGGCCCGGGCGAGCGCCGGCAGCTCGTCCTGCAACCGGTGGATGAGGCGACGGGTGCTCGCGGCGCTCGGCCCCGAGGCCGGCACGACCAGCATCCGCGCGGTCTGGCCGCCGCTGTCCAGGTTGACGACCTGGGCGATCTGTTCACGCGTCTCGGGAACGGTCCCGTCGAGCGCGGCGAGCATCAGGTAGCCGGAGTCGATCGCCCGCGGCGAGGCGGCCCGCAGCGCGCCGAGGTCTTCGCGGTAACCGTGCAGCGCGAGCGCGTAGTGGGCCAGCGGGCCCTGCGGGCGCTCGAGCCCGGCGGCGAGCTCGCCGCCGCGCGCCCGGCCGTCGCGCAGCTCGCCGCCGAGCCGATCGGCGCCGCCGGCGATCGCTTCGAGCCCCTCGGCGAGCTGGGCGCCGCCGCCGCGCGCCCGCGCCAGGCCGCGGTCGAGGCGGTGGCCGCCGCGCGCCAGCCGCCGCAGCGCCGTGCGCAGCTCGCGGCCGCCGCGTTCGGAGTCGCGGGCGCCCGCGGCGACGCGATCGGCGCCCGCCCGCAGCCGGCTGACCCCGGCGGCGAGCCCGTCGAGCCGCTCGGGCTGGGCGGCCAGCGTGTCGACGGAGTGGGCGAGCTGCTCCTCGATCCCGACGATCGCCCCGGCGAGCGAGCTCGCCGCCCCGGCCGGCAGCACCGGTTCCCCCTCAGCGGGCGAGCCTTCCGGCAGCGGGGCGCCGACCAGCGCCGAGGCTTCGCGGACAGCGGCCCGCAGCTCGGCGTAGCGCGGGTCTTCCCTGCCCACGGTCATGGCTTCGAGTTCGCGCACGGCGCGTTCGAGCCGGTCCGCCGCCATCTCGGTCGGCCCCCGCAGCGACCTGATCCAGGCCGCCCAGGTGCGCAGGCGGGCGCCGATCGCGTACAGCTGGGCGAGCGAGGCGCTCAGCTCGCGGTCGAGCTTGCGGGCGCCGCGCGCCAGCTGGACGGCGCCGTCGCCGAGCCGGCGCTGCCCGCGGACCAGGCGGTCGGCGCCGCGCACGGCGCGGTCGAGGCCGGCGGAGAGCCGCCGCGCCCCGGCTCCGGCTTCGCCCAGCCCGGCCTCGAGCCGCGCCGCGCCCGCCGCGGCCTCACGCGTCCTGCCCGCGATCGTCGCCGCCCCGTCGGCGGCCGAGCCGAGCCCGCCGCGAAGCCGGGCGACCCCGTCGCCCGCGTCGCGCAGCCCGGAGCGCAGCGATTCGATCCCGTCCTCGGCGCTCGCCAGCTTCGCCGGCGCCGCCCGGTAGCCGCGGCGCGCTTTCGCGAGGGACCCCTCCGCTTCCCGCAGCGAAGCGGGCCCGATCACCGCCTCGACCGCGGGGTCGCGGGCGACGCGGTCCTGCCAGCGCGAGATCGCCCGCAGCCGGCCCGGGTCGGAGATCGTCCCCCGGCGCGCGCTGGCGACGATCGCGACCGGCGCCGCCCAGCCCGGCCCGATCTCGCGCCGCAGCGCTTCGTAGCCCTGCCGGGTCGGGTCCGAGCGGGGAAGCTGACGGGGGTCGGGCGGGCCGATGCTGAGGGCGCCGGCCGGCGCGGCGATCGCCAGCATCGCGCCGACGATCAGCGGAATCGCGATCCAGGGCCGGGCGACCAGCCGGGTGGCGAGGCCGACGAGGCGATCGCCGGAGCCGAGCCCGGGCAGGCGCCAGCGCTCGAGCCAGGGCGCGAGGATGCGGATCAGCGCCGGCAGCAGCGAGATCGCCAGCAGCACGCTGAGCAGCGCCGAGACCATGACGCCGGCGGCGACCGAGGCGAGCAGATCGCCGGGGGCGATCAGCGCCGCCGTCAGCATCGCCAGGGCCAGGGTGCCGCCGGCGAAGACGATCGTCCGCCCGGCGGCCCGCGCCGCGGCGTCGATCGCCGCGTCGACCTCTCCCCCGGCGCGCTCCTGGCGGAAGCGCGAGACCATCAGCAGCGCGTAGTCGACGCCGAGCGCCAGTCCCATCATCGAGGCGACCGAGACGGCGAGCGAGTTGATCGGCATCGCGCCGGCGCTGAGCCAGAGCAGGCCGCGCCCGGCGAGCACCGTGGCGCCGCCCATCAGCAGCGGGATCGCCGCCGCCACCGGGCTGCGGAAGACGAGCAGCAGGACCAGCACCAGGATCGGCGCCACCAGCAGCTCGGCGCGATGGGTGGCGTCGAGCGCGTCCTTCTGTAGCGCCAGGCCGACCGCGGCGAGGCCGCCGACGTGGGCGCGCACCGGCGGCCGCACGTTCGCGCGCACGATCCCCTGCGCCGCCGGCACCACCTCGGTCAGCGCCTCCGAGTCGGGTCGCTGGAAGCCGGCGACGACGAGCGCCGCCCCCGGCCGCGGACGCAGGCTGGCCGGCGTCTCGGCCGAGTCCCAGGGCGACATCACCCGCACCCGCGGCTCGCGGCGCAGCGCCGCGGCGAGGCGGGGCCCCTGGCGGTCGATCGCCGCCGGCGGCCCCTGGAGCAGCACGGTGACCGTGACCGAGTTGCCGAACTGGCGCTCGATCATCGCCTGGGCGCGGGCCGAGGGCGTCCCGGGCACGAGCAGGGTGCTCGGCGTGAGGCGCCTGGCGATCCCGGCGCCGAGCAGCGCCAGCGCCGCCACCACCAGCGCCCAGACCGCCAGGGTCAGCCAGGGGCGCGTCGCTCTGCGGCGGGTGCGATCGGGATCTGTGCGCATCGCGGCCTCCCCGATTCGATGTATACATACGTCCGTCTAAATCTATACATTTGTATAATAAGAGCCGAGATGGCCGCGAACCGTGAGGGAGGTCACAGAGAGCGCCTGCTGGAGGCGGCGATCGTCTGCCTCCAGGAGAAGGGCTACGCCCGCACGACCTCGCGCGACCTGGTCGCGGCTTCGGGCACCAACCTGGCCTCGATCGGCTACCACTTCGGCTCCAAGGAGGAGCTGCTCAACGTCGCCGTCGCCGAGGCCTTCCAGCGCTGGCTGAAGCCGCTCGTGGGGCTCGCCGCCGCGCCCGGGCCGGCGACGCCGCTGGAGCGCCTGGAGCGCGGGCTGAGCGGCGCGACGGACACGCTGGAGGAGAACCGGCCGCTGGTCGCCGCGGCGCTGGAGGCCTGGGCGCAGCTGCCCCGCTCCGCGGACCTGCGGGCGACGATGAAGGCCGGCTACGAGGACTTCCACCGGGCGATCGCCGCGACCGTCCGCGAGGCCTTCGGCGGCGCCGAGGCAGCCGCCGAGGTCGACGACGAGGCCCTGGCGACGCTGATCATCGCCCTCTTCGACGGCCTCCTGGTCCGCTGGCAGCTCGACCCCGAGGACCCGCCGAGCGCCGCCCGCCTGACCGCCGCCGCCCAGAGCGCGCTCGCCGCCCTGGCGAGTCTGCCGACCTGAACGATCGATCGCCCGACCCGCTTCGCCTCCGTCCGACTCAGTGGACGTCCGGGTCCGTGAGCGCGGCGACATCGGCACGGTCGACCGGGCGTCCGCGCGCGAGCTTCATTCGGATCAGGTCGTCGCGGCCCGCGACCGGCACCTGGATATCGCCCAAGGCGATCACGAGGGCTCGGCTGCGCAATCCGTCGAACGATGCGGCTCCGGGAGCATCGTGCAAGACGTCGATGTCGCCGTAGGGCGTCGCGAACTGCCAGATCGTCGACCGGGGCAACATCGCGGCGTCGATCTCGAGGTTCTCGCTGCCGGTATTGAGCACTCGCGCCTCGAGTGCGTTCAGGGCATCGGCCAGCCTGCTCAGGTTCGCCGGATCCGGCTCCGGGATGACGTTGACGTCATTCGTCATCCGGGTATTGCCGTGCGTCTGCGCAGCCAGCCCTCCCACCAGGACGAAATCGACCTCGTGCCGGACGAGCTCCTCGAAGATCCGGCGCGCATCGAGCGACACGCTGTCGCGATCACCCCGCACGCGCCCGCCGCCCAGCCTCGCTCAAATCGGCCGCCAACCGGTTCCATGAGATGGCCAGCCGCAATCGCTCGGCAGGCGTTCGCCGGAGCGTCGCGCGCAGGTGGACCGGGTCATATTCGCGCTCCGTCGGCGCCGCCTCGAGCTTCAGCTCCTCGCCCATCGCCGCCAGCAGGCGCTCAACCGTCTCGACTCCGGGCGAGACCTGCCCGCGCTCGATACGACTGATCGCCGCCTGGTCGGTGCCCGCACGCAGGGCAAGCGCGCGCTGGCTCACTCCGTGACGACGCCGGGCCTGCTTGATCAACGCGGCCACATCCATGCTCCGATTATGTCATATAAGGCATCATATTCAGGGGCGAGGGGGCGACTTGCTTGCATTAGGCGCATGACGTCGGTCCGCGACCAGCGCAGCGAAGCGGACCGCCGCGCCGACGAGCGGCTCGCCGCCGCCGAGGGGCTGAGCGGGGCCGAGGCGGCGGCGCGCCTGGAGCGCTACGGGCCGAACGCGATCGAAGAGGAGGAGCGCAGCGTCGTGCTCGAGCTGCTCTCCCACTTCTGGGCGCCGATCCCGTGGATGATCGAGGCGGCGCTGGTGCTGACCGCGGCCACGGCGCGCTGGGCCGACTTCGCCATCATCGCGGCGCTGCTGGCGCTCAACGGCCTGGTCGGCTTCTGGGAGGAGCACCAGGCGGCGAACGCGATCGCGGCGCTGAAGCAGCGCCTGGCCAAACGGGCGCGGGTGAGGCGCGACGGCGAGTGGCGGACGGTGGCCGCCGAGCAGATCGTTCCCGGCGACCTGCTGACGGTCGAGCGCGGCGACGTGCTCCCCGCCGACGGGCGGATCGCCGCCGGCGCCGCCGACGCCGACGAGTCGGTGCTGACCGGCGAGTCGCTGCCGGTCTCCAAGCGCGCGGGCGACGATGTCTACTCGGGCACGGTCGTCTCCCGCGGCACGCCGAGCGTCCGCGTCCTCGCCACCGGCGCCGCGACCGAGTTCGGCCGCACCGCCGAGCTGACCGGGGAACGCGGGCCGGCGAGCCACTTCCAGGCGGCGATCTTCTCGATCGGCAGGTACCTGATCGGGATCGCCCTCTGCCTGGTCGCCCTGATCGTCGTCGTCTCGCTACAGCGCGGCGAAGACGCCGGCACGACGCTCGAGTTCGCCCTGGTGGTGACGATCGCCTCGATCCCCGTGGCGCTGCCGGCGGTGCTCTCGGTGACGATGGCGGTCGGCGCCCGCCACCTGGCCCGGCACGAGGCGGTGGTCAGCCACCTGCCCGCGGTCGAGGAGATGTCGGGGGTCGACGTGCTCTGCGCCGACAAGACGGGGACGATCACGAAGAACGAGCTGGCGGTCGCCGACGTCGCCGTGCTCGACCCCGGCGCCGACCGCCGGCAGGTGCTGCGCGAGGCGGCGCTGACCGCGGAGAGCGGCGGGCAGGACCCGGTCGACGCCGCCGTGCTGGCGGCGCTGGGCGAGAACCCCGACGGCGGCGAGGTGCTCGAGCTCGAGCCCTTCGACGCCGACCGCAAGCGGGCCGAGGCGCGGGTGCGGGCCGCGGACGGCTCCGAGTACCGGGTGGCGAAGGGCGCCGTGCAGGCGATCCTCGACCTCGCGCCGGCGGCCGCGGGGGCCAGCCGCGTCGCCGCGGCGACCGCCGAGTTCGCCCGCCGCGGCCAACGGGCGCTGGCGGTCGCCCGCGCCGACGACGGCGCCTGGCGGCTGAGCGGCGTGCTGGCGATCGCCGACCCGCCGCGCGAGGACTCGCGGCCGACGCTGGAACAGGCGCGCGCGCTCGGCGTCGAGGTGAAGATGGTGACCGGCGACCGGGTCGAGATCGGGCGCGAGATCGCAAGCGAGGTGGGCATGGGCGCCGAGGTGCTCGAGTCGAGCGCGATCGAGCGGCTCGAGGGCGAAGAGCTGGCGGAGCGGGTCGAGGACGCCGACGGCTTCGCCCAGGTCGTGCCCGAGGACAAGCACCGGATCGTCAAGGCGCTACAGGCGCGCGGCCACATCGTCGGCATGACCGGCGACGGGGTCAACGACGCGCCGGCCCTGGCCCGCGCCGACGCCGGCATCGCCGTCTCCGGCGCCACCGACGCGGCGCGGGCTGCGGCGGACATCGTCCTGCTCTCGGCCGGGCTCTCGGTGATCGTCGAGGCGATCCACCGCGCCCGCGAGGTGTTCCGGCGGATGACCAACTACGCGATCTACCGGATCGCCGAGACGATCCGCGTCGTCCTCTTCGTCACGCTCGCGATCGTCGCCTTCGACTTCTTCCCGGTGACGCCGATCCAGATCGTCCTGCTGGCGATCCTCAACGACGCGGCGATTCTCACCATCGCCTACGACCGGGTCAAACCGTCGCCGCGGCCGGAGCGCTGGGACCTGCGCGAGGTGCTGACGATCGCCACCGTGCTCGGCGTCGCCGGCGTGATCGAGTCCTTCTCGCTGGTCGGGATCGCGGTCGGCCCGCTCGGGATCGGCCACGACGAGGTGCGCACCCTGATGTACCTGAAGCTCTCGGTCGCCGGCCACCTGACCCTGTTCGTCGCCCGCACCCGCGGCCGCATGTGGTCCTACCGACCCGCCTCGGTCGTGCTGATCGCGGTCATCGGCACGCAGATCCTCGCCACCGCGATCGCCGCCTCGGGCCTGCTGATGGACCCGCTGCGCTGGAACCTCGTCGCCCTCGCCTGGGCCTACGCGATCGTCTGGATCCTGCTGCTCGACCAGGTGAAGATCTGGACCTACGCCCTGCTCGACCGGCGCGCGCGGTCGAGGTTTTGACCGCATACCGACGAAAAGCTCGACCGCGCCGTCAGCCGGCGCCGACGCCGCCGGCGGCGGGCGCGCCGCCCGCGGGGGGCGCCGGGGGCGGGCTGGGCGCCGGAGGCGGCGCCGTTTCGGCTTCCGCCTTGGCTTCGCCGCCGCCCTTTTCTTCCTTTTCCCCGCCTTCTTCGCCTTCTTCTTCGACGTATTCTTCGAGTTCTTCGTAGTCGCCCGAATACCCCGAGCCGGTGGTGTGGCCGCCGTGCTTGGCGGAGAGCTCCGGCAGGGTCGAGGGCTCGATGAATTCGCCGCAGTCGCCTTCGTTGGCCGCTTCCATGAAGGAGCGCCAGATCGGCCCCGCGGTCGGGCCGCCGTAGCCGGTCGCTTCGCGCGACTGCGGGTGGCCGACCCAGACGGCGGTCGCGTAGCGCGGCGTGTAGCCGACGAACCAGGCGTCGGAGAGTTCCTCCGAGGTGCCGGTCTTGCCGGCCTCGGCCGAGCAGCCGATCGAGGTGTAGCCGGCGCCGGTGCCCGAGGTGATCACGCCCTCGAGGATCTTGGTCACGTCGTAGGCCTCGCCCTCGGTCAGCACCCGCTTGCCGGAGTCGGCTTCGGGCTCGTCGACCTTGCCGCTGGGGAACTCGACCCTGCCGATCGCGGTCGGGTCGTGGTGGACGCCGCCGCTGGCGAGGGTCGCGTAGGCGTCGGCCATTTCGAGCGGCGTGACGCCGACCGCGAGACCGCCGATTCCCTCCGCCGGCACCGATTCGAGCGGCGCTTCGATCCCCATCTGCTGCGCGGTGTGGGTCACGTTCTCCGAGCCGACGTCGATGTCGAGCTGAGCGAAGATGACGTTGACCGAGTGCACGGTCGCTTCGTCGACCGACATCGTGCCGCCGCCGGGCTCGGCGTTGTTGACCGTCCAGGTGCTGCCGCCGGGGGTCGTCAGCGTCTTCGGCGAGGTCCCGTCGTAGTAGGTGCTGGCCGGGTCGATCCCCTGTTTGATCGCCGTCGTCAAGACGAAGGTCTTGAACGAGGAGCCGGGCTGGCGGTGCGCCTGCCAGGCGTAGTTGAATTCGCTTTCATCTTCGCCGCCCTCGGTCGAGGCGAGCGCGACGATCTCGCCGTTGGCCGGGTTGACCGAGGCGAGACCCGCCGCCGGGCCGCCGCCGGGGTAGCAGGCGCCGCACGAGTCGACCGCTTCCTGCGCCCGTTCCTGTAGCGCCGGGTCGATCGTCGTGTAGGCCTTGAGCCCGCCGTAGCGGACCGTGTTGAGGCCGTATTTGTCGATCAGCTCCTGCTGCACGAGGTCGAAGAGGAAGGGGTCGCTGATCACCCGGTACTTGTGCCCGGGGTTCAGGTCGAGGCCGCTGCGGACGGCTGCGCGGTATTCGTCGGGCGCGATGTAGCCCTGCTCCTCCATCGCGGTCAGCACCTGGTCGCGCCGTTCGCGGGCGGCCCTGGGGTCGAGGAAGGGGTTGTATTCGGAGGGCGCCTGCGGCAGGCCGGCGATCATCGCCGCCTCGGCCAGGTCGAGCTCGCGCGCCGGCTTGCCGTAGTAGGTCTGCGCGGCCGCCTCGGCGCCGACCGCGGTCTCGCCTTCGACCGTGCCGTAGGGGGCGGTGTTGAGGTATTCCTTGAGGATCCACTGCTTCGAGTGCGCTTCCTCCTCCTCGAAGGCGAGATGGGCTTCGACGATCTTGCGCTTGATCGTCTCTTCGGGGTCGCGGATGTAGAGGTTGCGGACGAGCTGCTGCGTGATCGTCGAGGCGCCCTGGACCGGCTTGCCGCCGGCCAGCAGGTCCTTCCAGGCGGCGCGGGCGATGCCCGCCGGGTCGATCGCGCCGTGCTCGAAGAAGTTGCGATCCTCGATCGCCACCGTCGCGTCCTTGAGCTGCTGCGGCAGCGCCTGCGAGGAGACCGGCTGGCGGATGCTGCTGGCGCGGATGAAGCCGATCAGGCTGCCGTCGGCGGCGTAGATCGCCGACGAGCGCCCCTTCTGCACCGGCTGTAGGCTCGACAGCGGCGGCGCCGAGTTGTAGACGTCGACCGCCCAGCTCGCGCCGACCCCGATCGCGACCGCGCCGGCGACGACGAGCGCGCCGAGCAGGACCAGCAGTTTCGACTTCCAGCCGCCGTGACGCGACCTGCGCCGCTGCCGGCGCTCCCGGTTGCTCATCGCAAAAATTCTATTCAGGTCGCCTCGCGGCCCATTTCGGCTTTGGCCGGCGCAACTTCACGTGCGCGGGGCGCCGCGTCAGGCGACTGCCCTGAACCGCTCCAGCCACTCCTCGCGATCGAACCGCGCCGGCTCGGTCTCGCGCAGGAAGCGTTCGAGCACCGCGATGAAGCGGCCCGGCGCCTCCAGCTGCGGCAGGTGGCCGACGTCATCGAAGACCTCCAGGCGGCTGCCCGGGATCGCCCGGTGGGCGTCCTCGCCGTGGCGCACCGGGATGATCGAGTCGCGGGCGCCCCAGACGATCAGCACGGGGAGCAGCTCGGCGAGGTAGAGGCGGTCGGTGGCGTCGACCCGCTGCCCGCCGGTGCCGATCACCGAGCGCAGGGTCGCGAGGAAGGCGGCGCGGCGTTCGGGGTCGGTCAACGAGCCGTAGCCGCGCAGGACCTCGGCGACGTCGGCGTTGGGCCGCAGGCCGATCGCCGTGAGGCCGCGGCCGATCGGGCCACCGACCCGCTGGCCGAGCCCGGCGGTGACGGAGATGAAGGGGTCGGCGCCGGGCAGCGCCGCGGCGCGCAGGATCAGGCTCACCTCGGGCCCGAGGCCGCCGCTGGAGACGAGCACCAGGCGCTCGACCATCTCGGGGAACTGGTAGGCGAGCTGCATCGCGACGCCGCCGCCGAGCGAGTGCCCGACCAGGGTGACGCGCTCGTGCCCCAGGGTGACCAGCAGGTCGCGCAGGCTGGAAGCCATCGCTCCGATCGAGTAGTCGCCGCCGCCGGGGGCGGAAGCGCCGTGGCCGGGCAGGTCGGGGGCGATCACGGTGTGGCGATGCGCCAGCGGCTCGATCACCTCGCGCCAGTTCTCCCATTCGCCCGCGATCCCGTGGATCAGCAGCAGCACCGAGCCCTCGCCGGCCTCGGCGTAGGTCATCGGGCGACCGTGAACGGTGGCGGTTTTGATCAGAACCTCGCTCATCGCAACCAGAATAGGCCGGGAGGGCGATGCCGTTACTGTGGGGATCTACGGAATCGAGGACAGTAGCCTCCCGCCGACAGGAGCCCAGATGCCCAGTTTCCTGCACACCTGCTACCGAATCGGCGATATCGATCGCTCCGTCGCCTTCTACGAGAAGCTCGGCTTCGAGGAGGTACGGCGGATGCCGATCGGCGACGAGGCGATCAACGTCTTCATGTCGCTGCCCGGCGAAGAGATCCCGCGCCTGGAGCTGACCTACAACCACGGCGTCGTCTCCTACGACCTCGGCGCCGGCTACAACCACATCGCCCTGATCGTCGACGACCTCGACGGCACGCTGGAGGGCCTCGCGGGCCAGGGAATCGAGCCCGAGAAGCCCCCCTACCGCCCCGGCGGCCGCACCGAGGGCCACCGAATCGCCTTCGTCCGCGACCCGGACGGCTACCGGATCGAGCTGATCGGCGAGTAATCTCACAAATTTCCCAATTGATGGGCATATAATGCCCACTGAGTGGGTAGATTATGCAAATGATCCGGCGCGCGATAACGCCACGGCTTCTCGCGGCCCTCGAGGACACGCCCGCCGTGATGCTGGTCGGGCCGCGACAGGCCGGAAAGAGCACGCTGGTCAAAGAGCTGGCTGCCGGCGAGCACCCCGCCCGCTACGTGAATCTCGACGATCTGCGAACTCTCGACGCGGTCGACGAGGATCCCGTCGGCTTCATCGAGGAAGCAGACGAACCGCTCGTGATCGACGAGATCCAGCGAGCCCCGGAGCTGCTGCTTCCGATCAAGTCGGCGATCGACAACGACCGGCGGCCGGGACGCTTCATCCTCACCGGCTCCGCTCAGGTGATGCTGCTCCCCACGGTTTCCGAGTCGCTCGCGGGGCGGATCGAGGTTCACACTCTGTGGCCGTTTTCACAGGCGGAGATCGAAGGTGCGCCCGGCCGAACGATCGACTGGCTGTTCGATGCCTCGGCGCGGCCACCGGACACTCAGGCCACCACCAAGGCCGCGCTCGTCGAGCGAGTCACACGGGGAGGGTTTCCGGAGGCGGTCCGGCGCCGTGGCGATCGTCGCCAGGAGTGGCTCGCCGCCTACCTCAACGCGATCGTCCAGCGGGACCTCCGAGACCTCGCCAATATCGAGCGGCTTGCCGAGATCCCGGCGGTTCTCGCCTCGCTCGCAGCACGGGTGCGAGCCCCGGTGAACAAGGTCGAGCTCAGCAGCTCGGTCGGAATCCCGCGCACCTCGCTGGACCGATACCTGACGCTGCTCGAGCACGTCTTCCTGGTCCGCTCCCTGCCGGCCTGGCACACCAACCTGATCAAGCAGATCACGAAGGCCCCGAAGCTGCTCGTCGCCGATTCCGCATTGCTGACGCACCTGCTGAGATTCGATCCGACGCGGCTGGACGAGGACGACACCATGCTGGGCATGGTGCTCGAGTGCTTTGTGGGAATGGAGCTCGCCAAGCAGATCGAGGCATCTCCAGCCCGAACGTCCCTGCTTCATATGCGCACGACCAGGGGCGCGGAGGTCGATTTCGTCGTCGAAGGCGAGGGCGGTCTGATCGCCGGCGTCGAGGTCAAGTCCTCCGCCACCGTTCGGCGCGAGGACTTCAAGCACCTGTCCGTGCTGCGCGACCGCCTCGGCCGGCGGTTCGCTCGCGGCGTCGTCCTCTACGCAGGCAGCGAACGACTCCCTTTCGGCGACCGGCTGGAAGCCTGGCCGCTCTCCGCTCTCTGGGCGGCGTGACGCGGCCCCGCCGCCGAGCGAGGCCGCGCGATCTCCGGCACTTCGTCAGCGGCCGTTGTGGTGGCGCTGCTCGCAGTGCCGCTTCTTCTTGCCGTGCAGTTGCTTGCAGTGCTCGCCTTTGTGGTGGCCGCTGTGGTCGGGGCTGGCCTGGGCGATGCCTGCGCCGCCGAGCGCGAGCGCGGCGCTGACGCCGGTCAGGGCGATGACCTTGCTGATTCGACTTGACATCGGTTCCTCCAGTGTCGGGGTCCGCTGACCGCGATTCGGGCCAGTGCGGCAAGGGTGCCCGGCGGCCACCCAGGCGCCGGCCAACGCCGGGGAAAGATTCGGCAAAGATAGGCTGGCCTGGATGGCTCGCGTCGCGGCGATAACCGGAGGGTCGAGCGGCATCGGCGCCGCGACCGCCAGGGCCCTGGCGGGCGACGGTTTCGAAATCGTCCTCGGGGCGAGACGCGTCGAGCGGTTGGAGAGGGTCGCCGCCGATGTCGGTGGGAGGGCCATAGCGCTCGACGTCACCGACGCCGACTCCGTGGCGCGGTTCTGCGCGGAGCTGCCGGGCTGCGACGTCCTCGTCAACAACGCCGGCGGTGCGCTCGGTCTCGACCCGATCGCCGACGCGGACGAAGAGCAGTGGAGCTGGATGTATGAGGCGAACGTGCTGGGGACGATGCGGATGACCCGCGCGCTGCTGCCGCGGTTGATCGAGTCCGGCGACGGCCACGTCGTCGGCGTGACCAGCATCGCCGGCTTCGAGTCCTACCGGGGCGGGGCCGGATACATCGCGGCCAAGCACGCCCAGCGTTCGTTGATGCGCAACCTTCGGCTCGAGCTGCTGGGCGAGCCGGTGAGCGTGACCGAGGTCGCGCCCGGCATGGTCGAGACCGAGTTCTCGCTGGTCCGCTTCGGCGGCGATGAGGCGGCGGCGGGCCGCGTCTACGAGGGGATGGAGCCGCTGAGCGCAGACGACGTCGCCGAGTGCATCCGCTGGGCCGTCACCCAGCCGGCCCACGTGAACGTCGACGAGATCGTCGTCCGGCCGCGCGCCCAGGCCAGCGCCACCGAGGTGCACAGGGGGGCTTAGCGAACCGGTGCGTTTGTCCTTGACGCGGAGCAACGCCGGGAGGATGCTTGGCCGACCGGTCTCTACGCAGGAGGAACGAGATGATCTGCGCCCTTACCGTCCGCACCCTCAAGCCCGGCACCTTCGACCAGTTCAAGGATGCCTTCATGAGCGATATGGAGGACGATCCGCCGCCCGGCTTCGTCCGCTTCGACATGCTGCGCAACGCCGAGAATCCCGACGAGGTGATCTCCTTCGGCTTCTTCGACGGCACCCCCGAGCAGCTGCGCGAGGTCGCCGCCAACGAGGGCTACGCGGAGCAGATCGAGCGGATCGCGCCGTTCGTCGACTCGGTCGGCGCCGACGGCCTCTACGAGATCGTCGAGGAGCGCACCACCTGACTCTCGGCGCCTCGCCCCCTCCCCGCCTCTCCCCTCGCCCCTCTCCCGATTGATCCGCCGGGGCCGGCGTTAGGGTCGGCCCCGCAAGCCTGGACTGGAGAGGCCGGGCTGTCATGCGAAAAGGGAGAGGATCGTGAAACTGGTGATCGGCATCGTGCGGCCGGAGAAGGCCAATGACGTGCTCGAGGCGCTGTACCGGGCGGAGGTGCGCGGAGTCTCGATGAGCCGCGTGCAGGGCCACGGCGGCGAGCTCGACCGGGTCGAGACCTACCGCGGCACGACGGTGCAGATGGGGCTGGCGGACAAGATGCGCTTCGAGGTCGCCGTCTCCGACGACTTCGCCGAGGCGACGATCGCGGCGCTCTGCGAGGGCGGGCGCACCGGCGAGGTCGGCGACGGCAAGATCTTCGTCCTGCCGCTGGAGCGGGCCGTGCGAATCCGCACGGGCGAGTCCGACCGGGCGGCGGTCACGCCGGTGGGCAAATGATCGGCCTGCCGACCGCGGCGGCCGCGGGGATCGACACCGGCGACACCGCCTGGATGCTCATCGCCACCGCCCTGGTGCTGATGATGACCCCGGCGCTGGGGCTCTTCTACGCCGGGCTGGTGCGCTCGAAGAACACCCTCAACACCTTCATGATGTGCGTCGGCGCGATCGCCGTCGCCGGCGTCGTCTGGGCGCTCGTCGGCTACTCGCTCGCCTTCGACGGCAGCGGCTCGCTGATCGGCGGCCTCGGCTACGTCGGGCTGAACGACGTCACCTTCCTGCCGCGCGAAGGGACGACGATCCCGCACCTGCTGTTCATGGCCTTCCAGGCGACCTTCTGCATCATCACCGCGGCGCTGGTCTCCGGCGCCGTGGTCGAGCGGATGCGCTTCGGTCCGTTCCTGGTCTTCGTCGCGCTCTGGTCGATCCTCGTCTACTCGGTGCTCGCCCACTGGTCGTTCGGCGGCGGCTGGCTGGCGGCGGGCGGCACGCTCGACTTCGCCGGCGGCATCCCGGTCGAGATGGGCTCCGGCTTCTCGGCCCTCGCCGCGGCGGTGGTCGTCGGCCAGCGCAAAGACTACGGCCGCCAGGCGCTGCTGCCGCACAACGCGATGTACGTGCTGCTCGGCGCCGGCCTGCTCTGGTTCGGCTGGTTCGGCTTCAACGGCGGCAGCGGCTTCTCGACCGGCGACCCGAGCGTGCTCGCCTTCGTCAACACCCTGCTCACCCCCGCCTGCTCGCTGCTGATGTGGTTCCTGCTCGACCTGATCCGCGGGCGCAGGGTGACCGCGATCGGCGCCGCCACCGCGATCATCGTCGGCTGCGTGCTGATCACCCCGGCCGGCGCCTTCATCAGCCCCGGCTGGGCGATGGTCCTCGGCGCGGTCGGCGCCCTGCCCTGCTACGCGGTGATCGTCTGGCGGCCGCGCACGCGGGTCGACGAGACGCTCGACGTGCTCGCCGCGCACGGCATCGCCGGCTTCACCGGGATCCTCTTCATCGGCCTCTTCGCCTCGCTCGCCTGGAACGGCGTCGCCGACGGGCTCTTCTTCGGCAACGCGTCCCAGCTCGGCGACCAGGCGCTGGCCGCGCTGGTCACCCCGCTCTACGCCTTCGGGATGACCTACCTGCTGCTGCGCGTCATGGGGCTCTTCACCGCGCTGCGCGCCAGCGAGCACGAGGAGGCGGTCGGGATGGACGTCGTCCAGCACGGCGAGGAGGCCTACGCCTCCGGCGAGGGCGCGATCCTCGTCCTCCCCGACACCGAGCCACTCGTCGCCGAGACCGGCTAAGCACAGCGACAGATCTGACGCCGAAAACCAAGTAGCTCGGGGGATGCAGGGAGGACGACGAGGGGAGCGCACAAATAGTGCGTGACCCGAGGAGACCGACCGAAGACCCCGAGATACGCCGGTTTGCAGGCGTCAGGCCTCGTGGTCGAGCATGTGGCAGTGGATCACGAACTTGCCGGTGTAGTCGGCGAAGTGACCGGCGAGCAGGATCCGTTCGCCCGGATAGAGGAAGAAGGTCTCCTTGAGGCAGTCTTCCCAGGGCGGCGGCGGCTTGCCGTTGCGCGCCAGCAGGTACCAGTCGGTGTGGTGCAGGTGCATCAGGTGGGCGACGCCGGTGCGGTTGACCAGCTCCCAGGTGACGGTCGAGCCGAGCTTCGGAAAGGCGTCGGCGTAGGCGGGGTTGAAGGTGCGGCCGTTGATCAGCCAGGTCGGCTTGAACAGGCCGCCGATCGAGATCGTCCAGGTGTGGTCGGGCCTGTGCGAGACGTGCCGGGTCCAGGCGGGCAGCGGTCGCAGCCTGCGCGGCACCCGAGTCCCGTCGGCCATCCGCCGCGAGTCGACCCGGAACTGCATCAGGGCGCCGACGTAGGTGTGCGAGCCGGCGCCGTCGTGGCCGTCGTGTCGCGGCCCGCTGCGCAGCTCGACGGTCTCCCCGCGCGCGGCGGCGAAGTCGACGATCACCTCGGCCCGCTCGGCGGGGCCGAGCAGGACGTGGCTGCGGCGCACCGGCCGCGGCATCAGGCCGCTGTCGGTGCCGATCTGGATCAGCGGCGCGCCGTTGGAGAGGTGGACGTCGTAGGCGCGAAAGCCGGAGACGTTGAGCAGGCGCAGGCGGTAGCGCTGCGCGGTTACGCGGTGGTGCGGCATGTAGGCGCCGTTGACGAGGACGCGGTGGCCGACGACGCCGTCGGCCGGCGGGCGCAGGCCGGTGAACGGATCGGTCAGCTGGTTGTGCCGGTCGAAGCTGCGGTCGGCGATCATCAGCGGCAGGTCGCGCTCGCCGCGCGGCAACGGCAGCGAGGCGTCGAGCTCGTCGTCGATGATGAACATCCCCGCGAGGCCGTGCCAGACGTTGCGGCCCGTGTGGTCGAGGCGGTGGTCGTGGTACCACTGCATCGCCGCCCGCTCGGGCCGGCCGTCCTCGACCAGGTCCCAGACATAGCGCCGCCGGCCGCCCGGCTCGATCAGCACGTCGTTGCCGGACTGGCGCGGCGAGAGCCCGCTGGGGATGTGGCAGTAGAAGGACTGCGGCTGCGAGCGGGTGAGGCCGCCGGGACGGCCGTCGAACTGGGTGCGGTTGTGGCCGCCGTGCAGGTGGACGGTCAGCTCGCCGACCCGCGGCGGCAGCCGGTGGTGGAAGACGACCTCGGTGCGGTGGCCGGCGGGGCGGCGGATCGTCGGCCCGGGAAAGGTCCCGTCGTAGGTCCACATCCGGGTCGGCCGGCCCGGCAGGATCGGCACCTCAGCCTCGCGAATCGGGATCTCCAGCTTCGCGCCGCGCAGCTCACGTGGAATCGGCAGCGGGACGCGGAAGGGCGGCGGCGCGGGCAGGTGCGCCGGGCCGGGCCGCCGCTGGGGTGAGCAGCGCGCGGACGCAGCCCCGCGGGCAGCAGGGCCGCCAGCGCGCCGCCGCCCAGGGCGCCGAGGAAGGCTCGGCGCCCGAGGCGGGGCGATGCGTGTGACTCTCCAGCCGTGGCTATTCGCTCGGCAGGACGTTGATCGAGCCGTGCATCCAGGGATGGATCGCGCAGACGAAGTAGATCCTCTGCGCCCCCGTCGACGTGTCGACGATCGACCTTCTGTTCGAAGGACGTGTTGGGCTTGTTGCCCGTGAACCAGGAGTCGCCCTTCTTCTTCAGGTTGCCCATCGTGCTCCAGCCTTCAGGCCCGGCCTCCGCCGGGTTTTCCTTCGGCGGGCCGTTGCCCTTGACGCCGTGCCAGGCCGCGATCGCTTTGCAGATGTGGTGCGGCGTAAAGCAGAGCTGGCGCTGCCTTTCGGCGTGGTCGGGATCGAGCCCTTGGTGACCAGCGAGAACGTGTGCGGACCGACCTGTTTGCGGGTTGGTCTGGTTGATGACGTCGAGCTCTTCGCCGTTGACGACCGTCTTCGGCGCCACGAAGCGAAGGCCCTTCTTACCGTCCCTGATGTAGACGTTCGGCGCGGTGCCGGCCGAGGCGACCGATGCAAATGCTGCAGAGCGCAACGAGCGCCGCGACCGAGCTCGAGGACAACTGCCCTGCCCACGCCGGGGCGAACACGAGACTCCTTCAATTCGAGTTCCTTTCCGCGCCACCCCCCGCGCCGGGAGCGCACACGTCGATTTGGACCGGGGGAAGGTAGACGGTCGTCCGGCGGCGGTCAAGTCTCCCTTCGTGGTCCGAGATGGCCGGCGCCGTCGTCAGGCGCGCAGGCGGTAGCCGCGGGAGAAGAGCCGCAGGTTGAAGAAGAGCAGCGCCGCGGTCGCGGCGGTCAGCGCGAGCAGCGAGAGGGCGACGCTGACTTCGCTGTAGCCGAGGAAGCCGTAGCGGACCAGGTTGATCATGTAGAAGAGCGGGTTGAAGTGGGTCAGCGTCTGGAACGGCTCGGGCAGCAGGGTCGCCGAGTAGAAGACGCCGCCGAGGAAGATCAGCGGCTGGAGGACGAAGGTCTGGGCGAAGGCGACGTCGTCGAACTGTTCGGCGCGGACGCCGATCAGCACGCCGAGCTGGGCGAAGAAGAAGCCGACCAGGAAGAGCGCCGCGAAGAGCACGAGCACGTGGT
Organism: uncultured Solirubrobacterales bacterium; assembly: GCA_963727465.1. Classification (GTDB taxonomy): domain Bacteria; phylum Actinomycetota; class Thermoleophilia; order Solirubrobacterales; family 70-9; genus VRUE01. Next base: position 95,671 of record CAVSGL010000008.1, read on the forward strand.
CGACCGGCAGGTCGACGAGGAAGGACGCCGCGATGAAGGTCAGCGCGGCGACGATCAGGCCGCGGGCGAAGCCGCCGAAGGAGAAGGCGAGCAGCAGCTCCAGCGGCGAGGCGGGCGAGGAGAGCTGGTCCTGGATCGCGCCCTGGAATTTCTGCTGGAGGATCGAGGACGAGTTGTTGGCGAAGGCGTTGGTCGAGAACGACATCATGATCAGCCCGGGGATGACGAAGACGACGTAGTCGAAGCCGTGCAGTTCCCCCACGCGCGAGCCGAGCGCCGCGCCGAAGACGGAGATGTAGAGGAAGGTTTCGAGCAGCGGCGCGCCGATCGTCTGTTTCTTGATCTTCATGAAGCGGTTGACCTCGCGCCGCCAGAGCGTCGCGAAGCGGATCTGGGCGGTGCTCACGCGATCGCCTCGGGCTCGACCGCGATGTGCGAGCGCGAGAGCTCCTTGCGCCCGACCAGGGTCAGGTAGGCGTCCTCGAGGTTGGCGACGCCGTAGCGGGCGGCGAGCTCGGCGCTGGTGCCCTCGCCGACGATCTGGCCCTCGTTGATGAAGGCGATCCGGTCGCAGAGCTGCTCCGCCTCCTCCAGGTAATGGGTGGTGAGCAGGATCGTCGTCCCCTCCTGGTTGATCCGCTGCACGTAGTGCCAGAGCTCGAGCCGCAGCTCGACGTCGACCCCGGCGGTCGGCTCGTCGAGGATCAGCAGGCGCGGCCGGTGCATCATCGCCCGCGCCAGGATCAGCCGTCGTTTCATCCCGCCCGAGAGCGTGCGCGTGCGTTCGTCCGCCTTCTCGGTCAGCGAGAAGGTCTCGAGCAGCTCCGCCGTGCGCTCGCGCCGCTCGCGCTTGGGCATGCCGAAGTAGCCGGCGTGGTAGTCGAGCGTCTCCTCGGCGGTGAGGAACCAGTCGAGGTTGGGCTCCTGCGGCGCCAGCCCGACCGCCTGGCGCGCCGGGCCGTAGTCGCCGATCGCGTCGTGGCCGAAGACCTGGATCGAGCCGCCGGTCGGCTGCGCCAGCCCGGTCGTGCAGTGGATCAGCGTCGACTTGCCCGCCCCGTTGGGACCGAGCAGGCCGAACAGCTCGCCGGGCTCGATCTGGAGCGAGACGCCGCGCAGGGCCTCGACCCCGGTCGCGTACCGCTTCTCCAATTTGTCGACGTCGAGCGCCCTCACCGCCGGAAATCTACGCAACCGCTCTCAGCGGCCCAGCGCGCGCAGGGCGGACTGCGCCGCGTTCCAGCCGTTCATGCCGCTGACGCCGCCGCCGGGCGGGGTGGCGGCGGAGCAGATGTAGACGCCGGGGATGCCGGTGGCGTAGGGGTCGCGGGCGAGGCGCGGGCGGATCAGCGCCTGTAGGCCGGTGTTGGCGCCGGTGACGATGTCGCCGCCGACGTAGTTGGGGTTGTGCGACTCCAGCTCGGCCGGCGAGCGCACGTGGCGGGCGACGATCCGCTCGCGCAGGCCCGGCGCGAAGCGTTCGATCTGGTCGAGCGCCGCGTCCGTCGCGTCGCCGTCGTAGCCGCGCGGCACGTGCGCGTAGGCCCAGACCGGGTGCAGGTCGCCGCGCGAGCGCGAGGGGTCGGCGAGGTACTGCTGGCAGAGCAGGACGAAGGGCCGCTCGGGCATGCGCCCGCGGTTGACCTCGCGCTCGGCGTGGACGAGCTCGTCGAAGGAGCCGGCGACGTGCACCGTCCCCGCCCGGCCCGAGAGCTCGTCGGCCCAGGGCACGCCGCCCTCGACCGCGAGATCGAGCTTGAAGGCGGCGGGCCCGTGCCGGTAGCGGCGGTAGGCGCGCGCGACGCGACCCGGCAGGCGCTCGCCGGCGATATCGGCGACGGCGCCCGGCGCCAGGTCGAGCAGGACCGCGTCGGCGCGCGGCAGCTCGGCCAGCGAGCGCAGCGGCCGGCCGGTCTCGATCTTCCCGCCGTGCTCGCGGATCACGGCCGCCAGGGCGTCGGCGATCGCCTGCGAGCCGCCCCGCGCAACCGGCCAGCCGTGGTTGTGCCCGGCGGCGATCAGCACCGTGCCGACGGCGGAGCTGAGCGGCGTCGAGAGCGGGCTGAAGGAGTGCGCGGCGACGCCGCCGAACAGCGCCCGCGCCTCCTCGCTCGGCAGCGCCCGCGCCAGCAGCGTCGCCGGGCTCAGCGCGCGCAGGCCGAAACGGGTCAGCGCGACCGGGTGGCGCGGGACGTGCTGCACCGGCCGCAGGATGTCCTCGCCGAGCGCGTCGAAACGGCTCGCCGCCGGGCCGAACAGCCGCCTCCAGGCCGCCCCGGCATCGCCCAGCCCGTCCGCGGTCGCCTCGATCGAGCGCTGCATCGCCGCCGCCCGGCCGCCGTCGAGCGGATGCGCCAGGTCGAGCTCCGGCCAGGCCCACTCGAGCCCGTGGCGCTCGAGCCCGAGCGCCCGGAACGCGGGCGAGGACGCCCCCATCGGGTGCGTCGCCGAGCAGTCGTCGTGCAGCAGGCCGGGCAGGGTCAGCTCGCTCGACCGCGTGCCGCCGCCGATCGTCGCCGCGGCCTCGATCACGGTCACCCCCACCCCCCGCGCGGCCAGGGTCGCGGCAGCGACGAGGCCGTTGGGACCGGCCCCGACGACGATCGCCTCGCTCATGCCGGTTCGACCGGGAACGGGCGCCCGTCCAGCCAGGGCTGGCGCTCGATCATGTCGGCGACCCGCACCCAGCCTTCCTCGACCAGGCCGTCGGCCGCGTCGAAGATCCGGTAGCGCTGGCGCTGCACGTGCGCCGGCTGCGACTCGAGCACGACGACGCGCAGCTCGCCGGGCTCGAAACGGCAGCGCTCCTGGACCGCCGCCAGCAGGCGCTGGTCGTGGAAGTGGCCGTCGCCGAAGTTGTAGCCGAGCACCACCCCGGCGACCAGCTCGCCCTCGCGCACTTCGTAGTCCTCGACGTCGTCGACGGCGCGCTGCACGAGGCCGTTGAGCGCCCGGCCGTGGGAGTGCATCGAGCGGAAGGCGAGGCCTTTGTGGACGAGCACGTCGATCAGCTCGGGCTCGTAGAACTTCGCCAGCTGCTCGGTGACGATCGCCGCCGGCTTGACCAGCCCGGCGTCGAGCTTCGCCTCGGCCCCGCCCTCGCGGCGGAAGAGCCACTGGCTGGTCGCCCAGTTGCCGGCGTAGTAGCGCATCGAGGGCAGGAAGGAGACGAGGTCGGGGCGGAAGTTGCCGAGCAGCGGGAAGCCGATGCAGGGGATCGCGAGCAGGACCAGGAGCAGCGGGTCGTCGAGCGTCGACCAGGGCGTCGCGCCGTAATGGCCGAAGAGGAAGAGCAGCCCGAAGATCATGAAGATGTTCCACTCCAGCGGCACCGCCAGGGGGAAGGTCGAGAGGATGTGGAGGTGGAAGATCACCATCCCGGCGACGGCGAGGGTGCCGATCCAGCCGCCCTGGGAGACGAGCAGGATCAGCGGCAGGGTGAACTCGATCGCGGTGCCGAGGTGGGCGGCGAAGGCGCCGAACGAGGACGGCCGCAGATCCTCCGGGTGGTCGCGGTACAGGCGCCGCTTCATCGCCCGCGAGCGGTTCCAGGGCGTGTTGCTGATCATCACCGTGACGACGAAGGGAAAGTGGTGGTTGAGCTTCGAGGACGCCGCCCCCCACCAGATGCAGACGAAGACGAGCTGCGCGGCGACGATCATGTTCGTCAGCGGGAAGAGGAAGATGAGCGAGAGCGTGCCGTAGATCTCGGCGCGGGCGGCCAGAAACGGCACCTTGTCGCGCAGGCCGAGGGCGACGAGCAGGGCGAGCATGACGCCGACCGCGACGGGGTCGAGGCGCCCGGCGCTCGCCGCCGTGGTGTCGACGCCACCGCTCAGCAGCAGGTTCAGCGCGGCGGCGATCAAGCCCGCGTAAAGCACGACGTCGAGCAGCGTGCGCCGGTTGCCGCCGGTCAGCGGCACCCGCTCGGGCCAGGGCGGCAGGCGGACCGTGCCCGGCCGCAGCCAGTAGAGGACGCCGCCGATCATCGGTGAGAAGCGCAGGGTCAGCGGCAGCGAGCCGGCGCCGAGCCCGAGCACCTCCCAGAGCAGCGTCCAGATCACCGCCTTCTGGAAGACGATCGGCTCCGTCCACCAGGAGGAGAGGTCGCCGAGCCCGCCCAGCCCGGTCGTCGTCGCCGCGATCAGCAGCAGGCCGCCGCCGGCGTAGAGGACGAGCTTGACGACGTAGAGCAGGTAGACGAAGGCGGGCGTGCCGAAGCCGTTCAGCGCCCAGTCCTGGGCGCAGAGCTTGATCCGCTCGAGGTGGGGGCGGCTGCGCCACTCGTCGTACTCGAAGGGCGGCGGGGTCGGCTGCGTGAAGCTCATGCTGAGACGATCTTCGTAGGGTGAGGGGCGTGACGCAACCCCTGCTTGCGGTCGACGCCCCCTCGATGCTGTTCCGCGCCTTCTACGCGCTGCCCGACTCGATCGTCGGCCCGGACGGCAGGCCGGTCAACGCGCTGCTCGGCACGGCCAACCTGATCCTGCGCGAGGTCGAGGTCCACGAGCCGCGCGCGGTCGTGCTCTGCTTCGGCCCCGACGCCGCCTCCTACCGCACCGAGCTCTACCCCGCCTACCACGCCGAGCGCGAGGCGGCGATGCCCGACGACCTCCCCCACCAGTTCGCCGACGCGCGCCCCTTCTTCGAGGCCTTCGGCTGGACCGTGGCGACCGGCGAGGAGCTCGAGGCCGACGATCTGCTCGGCACCTACGCCCGGCGCGAGGCCGAGGCGGGCGGCCGGGCGCTGCTGCTGACCGGGGACCGCGACATGTACCAGTGCGCGGACGAGCGGGTCACCGTCCTCTACGTGCGCACCGGCGGCGGCAAAGGCGCGGAAGAGGTCGGCCCCGACGGGGTGCGCGAGCGCTACGGCGTCGACCCGGAGCAGGTGCCCGACTTCATCGCCCTGCGCGGCGACCCGGCCGACGGCCTGCCCGGCGCCAGGGGCGTCGGGCCGAAGACCGCGGCCGATCTGCTGCGCGAGCACGGCTCGCTCGAGGCGATCCTCGACGGCGCGATCCGCGAGCGGCGTCCCAAACTGCGCGCGGCGCTGGTCGACGGCCGCGAGGACCTGCTCGCCTTCAAGGACATCGCCACCCTGCGCGACGCCGGCGTCGATCCCCCGCCCGACCGCCCCACCGACTGGGCCGGCGCCGCCGCGGCCGCGCGCGAGCGCGGCATGAACCGCCTCGCCGAGCGCCTCGAAGCAGACGTCTGACCAGCGCGGTCGAGGTTATCGTCGCTATGCGGGGAAAACCTCGACCGCGCTGGCGGAGGGGTCAGGTGCGGTACTCGGGGTTGGGGAAGTCGAAGCTGGCGCCGGCGTCCCACTCGGTGCGCTGGTTGCCGTGGGCGGGGATGCCGCCGGCGTCCTTCAGCATCCGCGCGACGTGCAGCATGTTCCAGGCGGCGAAGGTGGTGTTGCGGTTGGTGAAGTCGTTCTCCGGCCCGCCCGAGCCCTCATCGAGGTACGACGGCCCGGGGCCGGCCTCGCCGATCCAGCCGGAGTCGGCCTGCGGCGGGATCGTGTAGCCGAGGTGCTGTAGCGAGTAGAGCACGTTCATCGCGCAGTGCTTGACCCCGTCCTCGTTGCCGGTGACGAGGCAGCCGCCGACGCGGCCGTAGTAGGCGTACTGGCCGGCGTCGTTGAGCAGGTGCGAGTTGCCGTAGAGACGCTCGATCACCTGCGTCGCGATCGAGGACTTCTCACCGAGCCAGATCGACATCCCGAGCACGAGGATGTCCGCCGCCATCACCTTCTCGAAGATCGCCGGCCACTCGTCGCGCTCCCAGCCGTGCTCGGTCATGTCCGGCCAGATACCGGTCGCGATCTCGTGATCGACGGCGCGGATTCCCTCGACCGCGACCCCGTTGCGCCGCATGATCTCCATCGAGATGTCCATCAGGCCCTGCGTGTTGGAGACCTCGGGGCTGCGCTTCAGCGTGCAGTTGACGAACAGCGCCCGCAGGTCCGAGTAGTCGGTCTGGTTGCGCTCGCAGAGCTCGGCCTGCTTGTCGTTCAACTCGGTCATCGCGCCGCCGCGATTCTATTCGAGGCGCCGCGATCCGCAAACGGTCAGCCGGCCGGCACCACTTCGATCGTGCCGTGCATCTGCGGGTGGATCGAGCAGACGTACTCGTAGGTGCCCGGTTCCTTGAACGTCTCCGAGGCGATCTTGCCTTCCTCGATCGGGCCGGTGTCGAAGCTGCCGTCGGTCGCGGTGGCCGTGTGGGCGACGGAGTCCTCGTTCTGCCAGATCACCTTGCCGCCTTCCTCGATCGTGACCGGATCGGGGTCGTAGGCGAAGTCCTTGATCTCGACCTTTTCGGAACGCACCGCGTCGCCGCTGGGGGCCGGCGCGTTGGCGCTCGCGCCCGATTCCGCTTCTCCTTCCTGGACGGTCGTGGTGCTCGCGGTCGAGCCCGAATCGTCTCCCCCGCCGCCGCAGCCGGCGGCTCCGAGGAGGATCAGGCCGGCCAGCAGGCAGGTGGCTGGGACGGAGAACGGCTTCCTGGCTTTCATCCGGCCAAGCTACCCCCTGGGCCGGAATCGCAATCAGGGCTAGGCGGCGACGGGCTTCGCCGGGGACGGCTCGGCGGCGGCGGAGAAGCGCAGCTCCCCGTCCTCGATCGCGCCGCGGCGGATCGTGCCGATGTCGAAGAGGTAGTTCTGGCGCAGCTTCCACGGCTCGCGCGAGCCCTGCTTGGGGAATTCGTCGAGCGAGCGCAGGACGTAGCCGGAGGTGAAGTCGAGCAGCGGCTGCTCGCTGACCGAGGCGTCGACCTCGGGCACGCAGCGGCGGTAGCGATGCGCCGCCATGTGGTTGAGCAGGCGGCAGACGTACTCCGAGGTGAGGTCCGCCTTCAGCGTCCAGGACGCGTTGGTGTAGCCGACGGTGAAGGCCATGTTCGGCACCCCGCTCAGCATCATGCCCTTGTAGGCCATCGTGCTCGGCACGTCGACCGGCGCGCCGTCGACGCTCAGCTCCATGCCGCCGAGGAAGAGCAGGTTGAGGCCGGTCGCGGTGACGATCACGTCGGCCTCCAGCTCCTCGCCGGAGGCGAGCTCGATGCCGCGCTCGGTGAAGCTCGCAACCGTGTCGGTGACGACCGAGGCGCTGCCGTTGGAGAGCGCCCGGAAGAGGTCGCCGTCGGGGACCAGGCACATGCGCTGGTCCCAGGGGTCGTAGCGGGGCCTGAAGTGCCTGTCGACGTCGAAGCCGGGCGGCAGCGAGCGCTGCACGCCTTTGCGGATCAGCCGCTTGACCAGCTGCGGGCGGCGGCGGCTGAGCTGGTAGAAGAGCGTCTGGATCAGGACGTTCTTCCAGCGCACCGCGGCGTAAGCGGCGCGCTCGGGCAGGCGGCGGCGCAGCGCCGCGGCGATCCGGTCCACTGCCGGCAGCGAGGCGATGTAGGTGGGCGAGCGCTGGAGCATCGTCACGTGCGCGGCGTCCCTGGCCATCGCCGGGACCAGCGTCACAGCGGTCGCGCCGCTGCCGATCACGACCACGCGCTTGCCGGCGTAGTCGAGGTCCTCGGGCCAGTGCTGGGGATGGACGACCGGGCCGGCGAAGCGCTCCTCGCCCTCGAAGCGCGGCCTGAAGCCTTCGTCGTAGCGGTAGTAGCCGCTGCACGCCCAGAGGAAGTCGCAGGTCACGCGCACCCGCTCGCCGTCTCCCCGCTCCGCCTCGACCGTCCAGCGCGCCTGCTCGCTCGACCACCCGGCGGCGACGACCCGATGGCCGTAGCGGATCCTCCCCTCGATCCCGTTCTCGCGCGCGGTCTCGCGCACGTACTCGAGGATCGAGGGGCCGTCGGTGATCGACTTCTCCGCCGTCCAGGGCTTGAAGCGGTAGCCGAGCGTGTGCATGTCGGAGTCCGAGCGGATACCGGGGTAGCGGAAGAGGTCCCAGGTGCCGCCGAGGTCCTCGCGCGCCTCGAAGATCGCGTAGCTGCGGCTCGGGCTGCGGTCCTGGAGGTGCCAGGCGGCGCCGATCCCCGAGAGGCCGGCGCCGACGATCAGCACGTCCAGGTGTTCGGGCGACGCTTCGGCCACGGGCGGCCGATTCTCGCAGACTGGCTGGTCAGCCAACTGTGATCTTCCGCATAGCGCTGGGCGCTCAGCCGACCCGGTAGCGCAGGTGCGTCACCTCGGGGGTGTCGACGACGAGGATCGGCTCCAGCTCCAGCCCGGCGCCCGCACCGTTCTCGAAGAGCCGGACGCCGTCGCCGAGCAGGATCGGGGCGACGTTGAGCTGTAGCTGGTCGACCAGCCCGGCAGCGAGGTACTGGCGGCCGGCTTCGCCGCCGCCTGCGATCGTCACGTCCTCGCCGCCGGCGGCCCCGCGCGCCTGCGCCAGCGCCGCCTCGATTCCGCCGGTGACGAAGCTGAAGGTCGTCCTGCCGAGGGTCAGCGGCTCGCGCTCGTGGTGGGTGAGGACGAAGACCGGAGCGCCAAACGGAGGTTCGTCGCCCCACCAGCCCTGCCAGGGGTCGTCGCCCCACGGCCCGGGGCCGCCGCCGAACATGTTGCGCCCCATGATCACGGCCCCCACGCCCTGCTGGGATTCCTCGACCAGCGCCGTGCTGGCGTTGACCTCGCCCCCCTCGTACCCGTGCGCCTCGCGCCAGGCGGCGAGCTTGAGCACCCAGTCGTGCAGGCGCTCGCCGCCTTCGCCCAGCGGCTGCTCCTCGCTCTGGTTCGGCCCGGCGACGTAGCCGTCGAGCGAGATCGAGATCTCGAATCTCAGTTTTCCCGCGCTCATCCGTCCTCCAGTCTCAGCACGTGGGCGTGCTTGGGGTCGACGCGGCCCTCGAGCACGTCGAGGTAGGCGTCGCGGACGGCGTCGAAGCCGCTGCCGCGGATCGGCTCGAGCCAGCCGCCGATCCACTCGCAGAACGGGTGCCAGGCGTCGGCGACGCGGGTTTCGAGTCCGGCGCGGCCCCACTCGCCGGAGCGCTTGACCACGCGGTCGGGGGCGAAGAAGAAGCTCGGGGCGGGTCCGGGAAGCTCGCCCGCGCCGGCGCCGAGCTGCTCCCAGTGGGTGACGCCGACCGCCATGCTGTGCTGTAGCTCGTCGCCGTAGTGCGAGTGGACGGCCTGGCGCACCGCGCCGTCGCCGGCGATGTCGACGAACGTGACGGGACCGCGGGCGAGCGAGCCGATCGCGTCGTAGGCCACCGTGCGGTCGTAGATCCCGAGGCCGGCGACGAGCTCGGCGCTGCGCGGCGAGGTCAGGCCGACCAGCTCGGCGCCCTCGCGACGCGCGAGCAGGAAGGCGGCGGCGATCGCCGTCTTGCTCGAGGCGCTCGAGACGAGGATCGGCCCGCGGGTGGCGAGCCCGTCGTCGTCGAGCTGGTCGTCGATCAGGAACGAGGTGAAGAAGAGCGGCCGCAGCAGCATCTGGATCTCCTCGGTCTGCGGCCGGTAGAACGGATCGGCGCCCGTCGCCAGGTAGCGGTGGTAGGCGGACGGCAGCGCCGCGCGGTGCGGCGAGCCGTCGACGAAACCGGCCTCGCCGGCATCGACCGGGGTCACGACCAGGTGCGACGAGGGCGGCAGGTACCCGTACACCCTGGTCCCCGGCTCGACCCCCTCGGCCTCGCTGCGCTCGACCTCGGCGAAGCCCCACATCGGCACCCGGCCCCAGCCGTCCTCGGCGGGGAAGAAATCCCAGTAGGACATCGCCTCCCCCATCACCGCGTAGGTGACGTTGTTCGCGGTCAGGCCGAAGCTGTCGACCCGCAGCAGCGCCCGTCCCGGCGCGATCTCGCCGACCTCCGACTCGGCGATGCGGCACTCGCGCAGATCGTCGCGCTTGACGAGGAAGTCGGTCATCGGACACCTGGATATTCCCACGTCATACTTCCCCGTGTGGAGGCATCGCGAGTAGAGGGGAAGACGGTCCTGGTCACCGGCGGCTCGGGGTTCCTCGGCGGCTGGTGCGTGGTCGAGCTGCTGCGGCGCGGCCACACGGTGCGCACGACCGTGCGCGACCTCGCGCGTGAGGTCGCGGTGCGCGCCGCGGTCGCCTCACAGGTCGACGCCGGCGAGCGCCTCTCGGTCCTCGCCGCCGACCTGCTCGCCGACGAGGGCTGGGCCGAGGCGGTCGCCGGCTGCGACCACGTCCTCCACGTCGCCTCCCCCTTCCCGCCGGTGCAGCCGAAGGATCCCGACGAGCTGATCGTGCCGGCGCGCGACGGCACCCTGCGGGTCCTGCGCGCCGCCCTCGACGCCGGGGTCGAGCGGGTCGTCATCACCTCCTCGGTGGCGGCGATCGGCGGCAGCGGCAAGCCGGTCGCGGGGCGGCCGCTCGACGAGCGCGACTGGAGCGACCCCGACAACCCGAAGCTGACCCCCTACGCGCGCTCGAAGACGGTAGCCGAGCGCGCCGCCTGGGACCTCGCGCGCGAACGCGGCGAGACCGAGAAGCTGACGACCGTCAACCCCGGCGCGATCATCGGGCCGCTGCTCGGCGACGACGGCCGCTCCTTCTCGCTTCAGTCGATCGAGCGGTTGCTCGGCGGCATGCCCGCGGTGCCGCGGATCGGCTTCAGCTTCGTCGACGTGCGCGACGTCGCCGATCTCGAGATCAGGGCGATGAGCGCGCCCGCGGCCGGCGGCGAGCGGCTCGTCGCGGTCGATGACTTCATGTGGATGTCCGAGGTCGCCGCGGTCCTGCGCGAACGACTCGGCGAGGACGCCGCCAAGGTGCCCACCCGCAACGCGCCCAACCTGCTCGTGCGGGTTCTGGCGATCTTCGACCCGAGCGTGCGCTCGGTGCTCGGCCAGCTCGGCCGCAGGACCGAGGTCTCGAGCGAGAAGGCGAGGACGGAGCTCGGCTGGTCGCCGCGCCCGCTCGCCGACACGATCGCCGAATGCGCTCGCAGCCTGCTCGCGCAGCAGGCCTGAGCTCCCTTTTGCGCTGTCCAAGAATCGAGGGCGAATCTTTGTACGCGTGTACTAGACGCGAGCGCGCGCGAGGTGCATCATTCGTACATGAGGTCGAGCACCCACTCCTATGCGGCGGTTGCAGGCGCTTTCGGCGGCCGCGGCGAGGCCTCGCTGCGCCGCGTCGAGGCGGCGATCGCGGCGGCTCGCGACGGTGGCGCCGAGCTCGTCGTCCTGCCCGAGTGCGCGCTCGGCGGCTACCTGCGCGCCGACGGCAGCCACGCCGCGCCGATCGAGCTCGACGGCCCCGAGATCGCCCGGCTCAGCAGGGCCGCCGGCGACACGGTGGTCTGCGTCGGCTTCACCGAGCGCGGCCTCGGCCGGCCCTACTCGAGCGCCGTCTGCCTCAGCGGCGACGGCGTGCTCGGCCACCAGCGCAAGGTCCACCTGCCGCCCAGCGAGTGCGAAGCGTTCGCCCCCGGCGACGGCTTCGCCGCCTTCGACACGCCGGTCGGCCGGCTCGGGATGCTGATCTGCTACGACAAGCTCTTCCCCGAGGCGGCGCGGACGCTGGCGCTCGACGGCGCCGAGACGATCGCCTCGCTCTCGGCCTGGCCGCTCGACCGCCGCGATGCGGCGCGCCGCATCGCCGCCGACCGCCAGACCCGCCACTTCAACCTGCTCGACGAGACGCGGGCGCTGGAGAACCAGGTCGTCTGGGTCTCCTCCAACCTCACCGGCCGGATCGGCTCGCTGCGCTTCCTCGGCCAGGCGAAGGTCGTCGACCCCGAGGGCCACGTGGTCGCCCGCACCGGCGGCAGGGCCGGGACGGCGATCGCCGAGGTCGAGCCCCACGCGGCGATCGCCGCCGCCCGCGCCTGGATCGACCACCTCGGCGACCGCGCGATCGAGGCCTACCGGACGGATCGCGCCGCGCCGCCGGCGCCGCACCCGAACCTTCCTCCCGCTCCCGCCGCGGGCGCCACCACCGACGCCCCCGCGCTGCCCGCTTCCCCGACCCCGGCCCCGGCGCCGGCACCCGCCTGAGCGGCGGGACGCCGGGGCGCCGCCGGGACCGGTAGAAGAAGCGCATGTGCGGAATCGCCGCCCAGCAGGGCGCCACCGACGCCGCCCAGGGGCAGCGGATGCTCGAGCGGCTCGTCCACCGCGGCCCCGACGACGCCGGCGAGGCCAGCCTCGACGGCGCCTGGCTCGGCCACCGCCGGCTCTCGATCGTCGACGTCGACGGCGGCCACCAGCCGCTGGTCGGCATCCGCGACGGCCACTTCTTCGTCGGCAACGGCGAGATCTACAACCACGCGGCGCTGCGGGCGCGGCTCGGCGGCGACCGCTTCCGCACCGCCTCCGACAACGAGGTCGCGCTGCACATCGTCGAGCGCGACGGCCCCGAGGGGCTCGCCGAGCTCAACGGGATGTTCGCCTTCGCGATGGCCAGCGACGCCAAGGACTTCCTCGCCGCCCGCGACCCGGTCGGGATCAAGCCGCTGTACTGGGCGCGGCACGACGACGGCGTCGTCTTCGCCTCCGAGATGGCCGCCTTCGAGCCCGAGCTGCGCAGCCTGATCGAGGCCTTCCCGCCCGGCTGCTACTGGACGCCGGGGCGCGGCCTGGTCCGCTTCGCGCCGCCGGTCTCCAGCGCCCTGCTGGAGACGGCGCCGAGCGGGATCGCCCCCGAGGACGTGCCGGCCGATGCGCTGATGCGCACCCGCTGGACGCTGGTCGACGCGGTCGAGCGCCAGATGATGGGCGACGTCCCGGTCGGCGTCTTCCTCTCCGGCGGCCTCGACTCCAGCCTCGTCGCGGCGATCGCCGCCCGCTACCTGGCGCGGCGCGGCGAGCTGCTGAAGACCTTCGCCGTCGGGCTCGAGGGCTCGCCCGACCTGCTCGCCGCCCGCCGCGTCGCCGAGTTCCTCGAAACCGAACACCACGAGCGCGTCTACACGGCCGCCGAGGCGACCGCGAGCCTGCCCGACACGATCGCCTCGATCGAGGCCTTCGACCCCTCGCTGGTGCGCAGCGCCGTGCCCAACCGGATGCTGGCCGAGATGACCGCCGAGCAGGTCAAGGTCGTGCTCACCGGCGAGGGCGCCGACGAGCTCTTCGCCGGCTACGAGTACATGCGCGATTTCGACGACCCGGCCGAGCTGCACCGCGAGCTGGTGCGCAGCGTCGAGGGCCTGCACAACCTCAACCTCCAGCGCTGCGACCGGGTGACGATGGCGCACGGGCTGGAGGCGCGGGTGCCGTTCCTCGACCGCGAGGTGATCGAGCACGCGCTGCGCCTGCCCGCCGCCTGGAAGCGCAGCGACGGCATCGCGCCGGAGAAGCAGATCCTGCGCGCCGCCTTCGACGGCTGGCTGCCCGAGAACGTGCTCTGGCGCGACAAGTCGCAGTTCGGCGACGGCAGCGGCGCCGCCTCGGTGCTCACCGACAGCTTCGCCGCCTCGGTCGACGAGGACGAGCTGGCGGCAGAGCGCGACGCGGTCGCGCCGCCGCTGCGCACGCGCGAGGAGCTCGCCTACTTCCGCATCTTCCAGGAGCGCGTCGGCGACGTCCGCCCCGAGCGCACCCTGGGCCGCTTCGCGACGGCCTGAGCGGGCGGGCGGCCGATACGAACCGGGGCCGCCCGAAGGCGGCCCCGGCCTGGTGCTTGGAGACGAACGCGGGAACCGCGAACGGGCGGGACAAGACCCGTCTCCCTGCGCTCGCCGGTGCCCGGGGTGGATTCCGCCGGGCGCCCGAACCAGTGCGGCGCCCGGGCGGTCGATCCCAAATTTCCGCACCCACGGATGACACGCCTGGCACGGCGCTGGCTCGGCACCCACGCCCTTGCGCGTAGCGCTGCTACGCGCGGCGGCCGCGTGCACCGCCCAGCTTGGCCAGTCGCGCCCCCGCGGGCACGTTAATTCGGAATCGCCCGCCTAGCGGCCCTGCACCTCCAGAGTCCCGTCAAGCATGTGAATCAAGTTAGGACCACCTCCTTTCTCTGGTGACCCGATTGAAGCAAACCGAGTGGTCGTTCGCGAGCTCGGGCCGCCGGCGTCGTCCTAGCGGCGGGAGGCGCGGACGATGCGAAAGCCGCTCCTGCGCGACCTGGAGACGTTGCCGGCGCCGTCGGTGGCGCGCAGCAGCATCCGGTAGGGACCGGGGCGCAGCGCCCGCCGGCCGAGGCGCCCGGAGAAGCGAAACCTGTTCTGGCCGCGGCGGCCGCTGCGCACGAGCGTTGGGCGGAGGTTGCGAAAGCGCAGGCAGCGCTTGGCGTGGCGGCGGCGAAGAGCGCGGGTCGGCTTCACGCAGCGCCGCTTCCCGCGCACCGTCCTGCGCATGCCGGGCAGACCGCGCTGGACGCGGACGACGACGCGAGCGGCCTCGGAGAGCTTGAAACGGACCGTTGCGCCGCGGCGGGCGCGCTTGGCGCGGCGCCGGCCGCTGTCCCGTGCCGCGGACCGGGCCTTCTTGCCGCGACCCCGCCGCCCGACGGCGAAGGCACGCGGGGCGATCCGCACCGCCCAGAGCTTCGGAGCCGTCGTGTCGGCGGCCGGACCCGAGTCGCCGGCACCCGCCCCGCTCGATCCTCCGCCGCCTTCCTCGCCCCCGCCCGAAGCCGAGGGCTCGACGCCGAACCACGCAACGGCGTCGTCGGCGCGAGCGGTGGAGTAGAGCTCGCCGCCGCCCGGGGAGACGGCGACGGTCGCCGTCCCGCCCATCCCGCTCGCCGTGCCTTCGGCGGCGGCATTGGCGATCGGCGTGCAGTTCACTGCCAGCGTGTTGCCCGCGAGACAGCCGGCGAAGCTGAGCGCGCCGGTGGCCGGGTCGCGGTCGAAAGAGGCCAGCGCGTCGTCGAAGGAAGCGGTCGTGTAGATCCGGTTCCCGTCGGGGGCAATCGCCAGCGACGTGGTGCTGTCGAGGCCGGACCCCCCGCCACTGGGCGTGCCGCCCGGAAGCGGCGCGCAGTTGCGGCCGATCAGGGTCGAAGAGGTGTTGTTGCCGGTGAGGCAGCCGACGAAGGCGAGCGCGCCGGTGCCGGGGTCGTGGCGGAAGGTGGAGATCGCGTCGTCGGACTGCGAGACGGCGTAGATGTCGGCGCCGTCAGGGGAGGCGGCGACGTCGTAGAGCCTTCCGAGCCCGGAGGTGACGCCGAGCGAGGCGGTGTACGGCGTGGTCGCGCAGCCGCCGGTGGTGCCGACGGCCCCGATGCTGCCCGTGACGCAGCTGCCGAAGATGACCGCGCCCCCGGCGACGCGGGGAAACGCCACGAGCGCCGCTTCGTCTTCCGACGTCGTGTAGACATAGTTGCCCAGCGGCGAGACGGCGACCGAGTGGACGTCGGTGAGCGCGGTGCGTTCGCCGAGCGGTTCCACGCCCGGCACGCTGTGGTGGCAATTGCCCCCTTCGACGGAGAGGGCTCCGCGCTCGCCGGTGACGCAGTCGTTGAAGCTGAGCGCGCCGGTACCGGCATCGCGGTCGAAGGCGGCCAGCGCGGCATCGAGCGGGGCGCCGCCGTAGACGTTGGCGCCATCGGGGGAGATCGCCACGAAGCGCAGCCCCTCCAGCCCGGTGTCGTCGCCCGTGCCGCTGTTGGGAACCTCGGCGCAACTGCCCCCGGTGCTCGTGCCCGCGGACGTGTCCGCGGTGAGACAGCTGTCAAAGCTGAGCGCGCCGGTGCCGGCATCGCGGTCGAAGGTGGCGATCGCGTCGTCGAAGGGAGCGACGGCATAGACCTGCGCGCCGTCGGGCGAGACCACCACGTCGGAGAGGTGGTACATGCCCGAGCCCGCGCCGCTGGCGCTCGCGTGCGGGGCGGTCGCGCAGGGCACTCCGGCGCTGCTGCCGGTGATGCAGTTGACGAAGGCGAGCGCGCCGCTGCCCGGATCGCGGTGCAGGGCGACGATCGCGTCTTCGGTTTCGGAGACCGCGTAGACGTCGCTGCCGTCGGGAGAGACCGCGACGGAAGTGACTTCGTCAAAGGCGGAGAGCGCCCCACCCGGGGCAGGCGCGGGCGCCGGCAGGCAGTTCTTGCCGGCCGCGACCAGGGCTTCCGTGTTGCCGGAGATGCAGCCCGCGAAGCTGACGTCGCCCGGCGCCGCCGAGGCAGCCGGGACGGCGGCGATCGCGCAGGCGAAGGCGATGGTCGCCCCCGCGATTCCGATGTGACGAAGTCGGCTGATCATCTGCGGCCGCGGCCCACCTCCGAGCCGGGCCCTCGCCAGGCTAACGGGACTCGCGGCGTCAGGCGGCCTCCAACGGCACGCCGAAGGTGTTGAGCGCGCCGGCGAGCATCGCGTAGTTGCCGACCAGCATCGTCGCCTCGAGGATCTCCGCCGGGCTGAATTCGGTGGCCAGGGCATCGTGGGTCGGCGCGGCGATCGCGTGATCGTCGAGCAGCTCGGGGACGATCGCCAGGAGGCGGCGCGTGCGCCCGTCGAGCAGCTCGCTGCCGGGGTCGTCGGCGATCGCCTCGATCTGCTCCGGGGAGAGGCCGACGCGGCACCCGATCGCGCGGTGCTGCGTCCACTCGTAGCGCGAGCCGCAGAGCCACGCGGTGCGCAGGATCAGCGCCTCGGTCTCGCGGCGGTCGAGCCGCCCGCGCGGCATCAGTCGCAGGTTGAAGGCGAGGAAGGGCCGGAAGAGGCGGCGGTCGATCGAGAGCACGCGCAGGAACTGGTAGCTGCGGCCGCGCGACAGCCGCCGCGCCAGGGCGATCGCGAGGCGCTGCGGACGCGAGCGCTCGATCCGCGGGTCGTCGGTGCGATCGGGCAGCGCGTGCCAGCGGGGCGGCCGCGCCGGCGGCTTTTCCCCGCCACCGCTCATCCCCGGCGACGCCGTAGGGCGGATCTGGTCCGCTGCATCTGCAAGACGGCCCGGGTGCGGCCCGAGCCGGAGAGATGTCCCTGCCCGCCGGCGCGGCGAAACGCCTCGGTGCTGAGCGTGACGACGAGCCGCTCGGGTTCGCTCCAGGCGGCCCAGGGCAGCGAGTCGAAGCTCGGATCGAGCAGAAGTTCCCGCGCCGCCTTGGCCGGCCGTATGCCGCGCCCCAGCCGGCTCACGCCTTCGGCCCCGACCCACTCGAGGTACTCGCACAGCAGGTCGACCTCGGCCTGACCGCAGACCGGCCCGTGGCCCGGCACGTAGGTCTCGGCGCCCAGCGCCGAGACGCGCTCGAGCGCGGCCAGCCAGGCCGCCACCGGCCCCGCCCAGGTGATCGGCGTGCCGCCGATGAAGAGGATGTCGGCGGCGAAGCAGACCGAGACGTCCGGAACCCAGGCGACCGCGTCCCCTTCGGTGTGGGCCGGGCCGACCTCGATCAGCCGCACCTCGCGCTCGCCCAGCTTCAGCTCCAGCTCGCCCTCGAAGGTCTCGGTCGGCAGCGTCAGCTCGACCTCGCTCCAGTCGAAGGGCGCCAGCTCGCGGCCCAGCGAGCTGACCGGCGCCAGCAGGCGGCCGATCCGCTGTAGCCTGCGCAGCTCCCGCGGCGGGTCGAGCGGCATCATCCGCTTCGCTTTCGCGGTCGAGACGATGCGCGCGCCGGATAGCAGCTGGTTGCCCCAGACGTGGTCGCCGTCGGAGTGCGTGTTGAAGACGGTCTCCGGGATCGCGTCGGCGATCTCGCGCGCCTCGGCGAGCATCCGCCGGGTCAGCTTCAGGTCCCAGAGCGTGTCGACCAGCAGCGCCTGCCCGCCGGAGACGACGAGCCCGGCGTTCGACTCGCCGAGACCGCCGTTCGGCTGTAGCCAGGCCCAGGTGTCGGCGCCGACGGACCGCCAGCCGCGCTCGTAGCGGGGCTCCTCTCCGTGCAGCGTCGGCGCGGCACTCGCCTCCATGCACAAAGCCTCTCATGAGCGCTACGCTCCCGGCGATGAACGTCGCCGAGCTCGAGGAGATGGGGCCGATCGACTATGTCGTGCTCGAGTGGCCGGGCCGCCAGCCGAACGGCGAGGCGGTGCCCCACCTGGTCGACCTGGTCGACCGCGGCACGATCCGCATCCTCGACCTCGCCTTCGTCAGCAAGGGCGAGGACGGCTCGGTCGCCGGGCTGGAGCTCGCCGAGTTGGGCGAGCAGGTGGAGGAGTTCGCGCTGTTCGCCGGGGCGTCCTCGGGCCTGCTCTCCGACGACGACCTCGGCGAGGCCGCGGGCGCGCTCGAACCGGGCACCAGCGCCGCCGTGCTCGTCTACGAGAACCGCTGGGCGGCGCCCTTCGCCGCCGCGATCCGCCGCTCCGGCGGCGAGCTGGTGGCGAGCGGGCGGATACCGATCGAGGACGTCGAGGCCGCGCTCGACGCGGCCGAGTCGAACGACTGAGCGAGGAGGAGCGATGCCGGGACTACTGCGGGGAGTGGCACGGACGGCGATGATCGCCGGCACGGCGACCGCCGTCAGCAACCGCGTCTCGAAACGCCAGGCCGAACGCTGGGGCGCCCAGGAAATGCAGCAGCCGGCCGAAGCCCCGCCCGCACAACCGGCTCCGCCGCCCGCGGCAGCGCCGGCGGCAGGAGAGCAGTCGACGATCGAGCAGCTCAAGGAACTCGCGGCGCTGAAAGAACAGGGCATCCTCACCGACGACGAGTTCGCCGCCCAGAAGGCCAAGATCCTCGGCTGAAGGCTCAGGCGAGCGCGGTCAGCGCCTGCGCGCCGGTGTAGAGCGCGGTGAGGACGACCAGCGCCGCGAACCAGCGGGTCAGCGCCGCGGTCGAGATCCGCTCGCCCAGGCTCGTACCGAGCAGGACGCCGAGGCCGGCGGCGGCGGCGAAGGGAACGATCGTGCCGGCGTCGATGCCGCCCCCGTGCAGGCGCTCGGCCAGCGCCACCGCGGAGCCGATCACGATCACCAGCAGGCTCGTGCCGACGGCCTCGGTCACGCCGAACCCGAGCGCGATCACGAGCGCCGGCACGATCACGAAGCCGCCGCCGACGCCGAAGAGGCCGGTCAAGAGCCCGACCGCGAGGCCGAGGGCGAGGACCTTCGCCGCAGAGCGGCCGGCGACGCCGTGGCGCCAGGGCCGGAAGCTCGATTCCTCGCGCGCCCGCTCGGTGACCATCGCCGCCGCGCCGAGCACCATCACCGGGGCGAAGGCGAGCAGCAGCACGTCGGGGTTCAGCGCGCGGCTGATCAGCGAGCCGCCAAGGGCGCCGGCCGCCGCCGCCGCGCCGAAGGCCAGGCCGGCCCGCCAGCGCACCTCGCCGCGGCGCAGGTAGGAGGCCGAGCCGACCGCGGCGGCGAAGATGACGACGACCAGCGCCCCGGCCTGGGCGCCGCGCACGCTCTGGTCGCCGAGGTAGACGAGCGCCGGCACGGCGAGCAGCGAGCCGCCGCCGCCCACCGAGCCGAGCAGCACCCCGATCGCCAGGCCGACCGGGACCAGAAGAGCCGCGTCGCTCAGCGTCAGTCTTTCTGCGGGGTCGCTCCGGGGGGCGCGTAGCGGTGGTGGAGCATCAGCGCGTTGCCGTCGGGATCGGCGAAGACCGCCATGTGGCAGACGCCCGAGTCCATCGTCTCGGCAGCGAAGGCGATGCCCTGCCCCTCCAGCGCGGCCCGCGCCGCCTCGACGTCCTCGACCTGGAGCGCGACCGGGACCTTGTTCGGCTGGAACTCGATGCCGAACGCGTCGCACTGCATGATCGCGAGCGTCAGGTTGCCCGTCTCGAACTCCCCGGCGGGCATTTCCCCCCACCGCTTCCCGAACGGCAGCCCCAGCACCTCCCCGTAGAACTTTGCGGCGGCGTCGTAGTCCTGCGTGGGCAGGGCGACGAAATCGGTGCCGGTGACAAGCGCGGTATCGGTGGTCATTGCATCTCCTCGGTCGTGGGCTGCGAATCCAGGGTCACCCCCCCCAGGGAGGATCGGCAGCGAGGCATAGCAGACTTCGGCGTTGACCCTAAAATCGCCGCCAGAACTGCTAGCGTCCCGACCGTGAACGCGCGACAAACGCCGGCCACAGCCGAGCGACAAGCGTTCCCTGACGAAGAGCAGTTTCGCGCCTGGCTGGGGGAGGAGAAGACTGCCGCCCTCATTTTTGAGAGCCATGGTCGATTTCACGCCTTCTGCGTTGAATTCGGCATTTCTGGATCTGGATCAACCAAGGAGGAGGCATTGGCCGATGCCACCGGCCTCCTTGTCCGTTACCTGATCGTCTGCTTTTCGGAAGGACGCTCCTACAAGGAGGCAAAGAAAGCGCCGCCGATGAATCTCCGGTTGCGCTCGTGGTACCTCTATTTGCGCACCAAAATCAGGGGGATTAGACCGTTCTCGCGATTGGGATGGTTGACCTCGGTGCCAACGACTAATCGCGCCTCGCAGCGCCTTGCTCACTAGGTCAGCGGCCTCTCCGTGGCCAGTGGGGCGAATGACCGACGAAGGAAGGGTGCAAACCTGTGCCCGTCAATCCAGATGGGCGCAGATCTACGATGACGACCCGACCTTTCGATGTATCCAGCGCGACCTTGGCATTGGCCGGGCGCGTCTCCGCAGCCTCCTGAATAAGGCTCGGGACGCGTAGCGGATCACCGCCGGCGACTGGGCCTGGGCCGCCGCAAGCAGCCGCCGCGGCGCAGATCCCGTGGACTGTCGAGTGGGGGCAGGCGATTCCCGCCGCGGAGATGTCCCACCTTGATCGATTCCCGAAGGCGGCATACTGGTGCCTGGACTGCTCGGCCCCGTCCGGCTCCCGATCGCAACCCTGACCCGAAAGGAATCCCGTGTCTGACAGCACCGATGCCGTAGTCGAGGAGATGAACGAGGGGAACGGCGGCTGCCCGGCCGGCGCCCACCCGACCCGGGGCGAGGCGAACCGAGGCTGGTGGCCGAACCGGCTCAACCTGAAGATCCTCGCCAAGAACCCGGCCGAGTCCAACCCGCTGGGAGAGGACTTCGACTACGCGGAGGCCTTCGAAAGCCTCGACCTCGACGCCGTGAAGAAGCGACATCGAGGCGGTGCTGACGACCTCGCAGGACTGGTGGCCGGCCGACTACGGCCACTACGGGCCGCTGATCATCCGCATGGCGTGGCACAGCGCCGGCACCTACCGGATCAGCGACGGCCGCGGCGGCGCCGGCACCGGGCAGCAGCGCTTCGCGCCGCTCAACAGCTGGCCGGACAACGCGAACCTCGACAAGGCGCGCAGGCTGCTGTGGCCGGTCAAGAGCAGGTACGGCCGCGCGATCTCGTGGGCCGACCTGATGGTCCTCGCCGGCAACGTCGCCCTGGAGTCGATGGGCTTCGCGACCTTCGGCTTCGGCGGCGGCCGCGAAGACGCCTGGGAGCCCGACGACGACGTCTACTGGGGCCCCGAGACCACCTGGCTGGGGGACGAGCGCTACAGCGGCGACCGCGAGCTCAAGAATCCCCTGGCGGCCGTCCAGATGGGCCTGATCTACGTCAACCCGGAGGGTCCCAACGGCAACCCGGACCCGCTCGCAGCGGCGCGGGACATCCGCGAGACCTTCCGGCGCATGGCGATGAACGACGAGGAGACGGTCGCGCTGATCGTCGGCGGGCACACCTTCGGCAAGACCCACGGCGCGGCCGACCCGGAACGCTACGTCGGCCCCGAGCCCGAGGCCGCCCCGCTCGAGGAACAGGGCCTCGGCTGGCGCAACGCCTACGGCAGCGGCAACGGCACCGACGCGATCACCAGCGGGCTCGAGGGCGCCTGGACCGCGACCCCGGTGGCCTGGGACAACAGCTTCCTCGAGCTCCTCTTCGGCTATGAGTGGGAGCTGGCGGAGAGCCCGGCCGGCGCGGCCCAGTGGAAGCCGAAGGACGCCGAGAGCAACGTGCCGGACGCCCGGGACCCGTCGCAGACCCACACGCCGACGATGCTGACGACGGACCTCTCGCTGCGCTTCGACCCGGCCTACGAGCCGATCTCGCGGCGCTTCCTCGAGAACCCGGAGGAGCTCAGGGACGCCTTCGCCCGGGCGTGGTTCAAGCTGACGCACCGCGACATGGGCCCGGTCAGCCGCTACCTCGGGCCCGAGGTCCCGAGCGAGGAGCTGCTCTGGCAGGACCCGGTCCCCGCGGCGGCGGGCGAGCAGATCGGTGCCGAGGACATCGACGCGCTCAAGCAGCAGATCCTCTCCTCGGGGCTGTCCGTCTCCCAGCTCGTCTCCGCCGCCTGGGCGTCGGCCTCGACCTTCCGCGGCAGCGACAAACGCGGCGGCGCCAACGGGGCGCGCGTCCGCCTCGAGCCGCAGAAGGGCTGGGAGGTCAACGATCCCGGCGAGCTGGCGACCGTGCTCAGCGCGCTGGAAAAGGTCCAGGAGGAGTTCAATGGCGCCCAGACCGGGGGCAAGCGGGTCTCGCTCGCCGATCTGATCGTGCTCGGGGGGTGCGCCGCCGTCGAGCTGGCCGCCCGCAACGCCGGCCACGAGGTCGAGGTGCCGTTCGCGCCGGGGCGCACCGACGCCTCGCAGGAGCAGACCGACGTCGAGTCCTTCGCCGAGCTGGAGCCGGCCGCGGACGGGTTCCGCAACTACCTCGGCAACGGCAACGGGCTGCCCGCCGAGTACCTGCTGATCGACCGCGCGAACCTGCTGACCCTGAGCGCGCCGGAGATGACCGTCCTCGTCGGCGGCCTGCGCGTGCTCGGCGCCAACGCGAAGGCGGTCGCCGCTGGGCGTCCTCACCGCGAGGCCGGAGTCGCTGACCAACGACTTCTTCGTCAACCTGCTCGACCTGGGCACGGCGTGGGAGCCGACGTCCGAGCGGGCGGAGACGTTCGAGGGCCGCGACCTCGCCAGCGGCGAGGTCAGGTGGACCGCCAGCCGCGCCGACCTCGTCTTCGGCTCGAACTCCGAGCTGCGCGCGGTCGCCGAGGTCTACGCGAGCGAGGACGCGCAGGAGAAGTTCGCGCACGACTTCGCCGCCGCGTGGGCCAAGGTGATGACCCTCGACCGCTTCGACCTCGCGTAGCCGTTGTGTGAATATCAATGCAATCTGCCATTTCGTGATTATGTGTGAATATGCGCACAGCCAATTCAGCTCATCAGGAATGGGCGATCCGTTCTGCGGCTGACCTCGGGCGGACGATCGCCGGGGTTAGATTCGCGCGCGGGCTGACCCAACAGCAGCTCGCCGAGGAGGCAGGGGTCGAGCGCTCCTACTTGGCGCGGCTGGAGACCGCTGCCTCCACGCTGGCGATCGAACGATCCCTGCGGCTGCTCCGCCGCATGGGGGCGACCGTCACCGTGACCATCAAGGGGGACGGCGCCCAGGAATAACCGGCGTGCGATGCCGAGCGCCGGCCCGGCATCGCACGCTCGGCCGGGACTCAGCCGGTGATTTCGTGGACCACCGGGTAGTAGCCGTTGGCGTGGCCGCTCACCTTCGGGTGGAAACTTTCTTCGATCGGGCTGGAGAGCCCGTTGATCCACTCGGTCGATGAGCCGCTGCCGCCGTCGCAGACGGCGTGGCCGATGAACGGCGGGATGACGTTGCCGAAGTCGAAGTTCGACCCGGCGCGTTCGGCCGCTTCGCTGATCACTTCCCTCAGCAGGTCGGCGGTTTCGTTCAGCCGCGTCTCCTCGCTCGGGCTGAACCAGGTGAACGCGTTGCAGTCTTCGCCGTTGAACAGGCGCGGGTAGTCGAGCACGACCACCTCCGCTTCCGGCGCGTCTTCGGCGATCGTTTCGTTCACGTCGTCGAGCAGGCCCGGCAGCGTGTTTTCGATGAATTCCTGCGCTTCGTCGATCGCACCGTTGCAGTCCGATGCCCACCAGGGCAGCGCGCATTCGGTGATCACGTCGGCGAAGCCGGCGTCGTTGCCGCCGATCGTGTAGGTGACCCAGTCGGTGTCCGAGCTGAGGCTCGCGGCCTGCGTGTTGATCAGGTCGCTGGTCGTCGCGCCCGAGCAGGTGGCGTTGACGAACGTCCAGCTCGAGTGGGCTTCATGCAGGAGGTACGGGTACGCGTAGACCGACCGCTTGCACGATTCTTCGTAGAACGTCCGCGTCCCCACGCCCGACGAGTACGAGTCGCCGAGGGCGACGTACTTCGTCGCCGAGGCCGCGCTCGCGAACACGCCGCAGAGCGCCAGTACGCAGAGAACCGCGGAAATGCGCCTCCAATTCATCTTGATCTCCTCCCAGGAGTCAGCCGGGCACGCGCCCGGTGATTTTCCGGCCGCGCCGCACCACGGCCGCCTGGGAGACAATGCTAAGAAATTTCTTAGCTAAATGCGGTGCGCCCTTCTCCGGCTGGATGGCCGCCGCCCGGTCGCAGGGAGCTGGACGGCGGCATCGCTGCGCCCGCAGGCGCCGATCGCGATCGCCTCAGGCGACCAGCCGCCAGCACCAGCGGGCGGCCCGGGTCGGCAGCACGAAGCCGCCGCTACAGTGCAGCAGCCCCGCCCCGACCAGTTCGCGCACGGCGCGCTCGACCGCGTCCTCGGCCCCGAACTCGGCTGGGCCGGCGTTGAGCGCCAGCGACAGCTCGGGGATCGTCAGCCGCTCCGGATCCGCATCGATCAGGAACTCGAGCACGACCGCCTGCACCTTGCGGTCCTCGGCGAGCGGGCTGCGCTCGCGGACCTTAGTGTTCGAATCACCCATGAGGAGATACCCCTCCTTGTGGTCAGGCCCTCGGCTGGCGTTGGCGCGCCGCCGGGGGCTGTTTTGTCTGTCCGTAAGCGTAGCGGGGGGCGCGGCGGAGGGAGTGGCGGCTCAGACGCCGAAGATTGCAGCGGCGCGCACGGCTGCGTGGGTCGGTTCCACGACCTCGCCGTTGAGGCGGATCAGCCCGTCGCGTTTCAGTTCCTGAAGGCGATCGCCGACGGCGGTGCGGTCGGCCCCGCTCGACCTGTCGGCCACCCGCAGGACCAGCTCGTCCGTCGTCAGGTGCCCGGGGTGCCGACTGACGATCTCCGAGAGGATGGCGCCTTCGAGCCGCCGGTCGCGCTCGCGCGGCGTTCCGTCGGTCGTCTCGCTCACCGGACCCCACCCCCGAACTCGAAGCCGCGCTCGGGGCTCCAGCGGGCCTCGCCCAGCAGCTCGCCGAGGGTGATGCAGCGGGCAGGCTCCTCCTGGGAGAGGCGCGCGATCTTCCGATACGGCCCCAGCCGTTCCGCGAAGCCGATCGCGACCGGGTTCCTGCGCGTGCGTGCCTCGGCCGCCCTCACTGCCCTACCCCCTCAGACGGCCAGGCGGTAGAGGGCATCGAACTCGTCGCCCTTGAACTGCTCGCCGGGCGAGATGGACTCGACCACGCCCAGCGCCTCGAGCTCGCGCAGGTGGTGGCTCGCTTCCCACATCGTCACCTGACCATCGAGCGCGTCCACCACCGTCCTCGGCGTGAGCTCCCTCCCTGTCCGCCAGAGCGCTTCGACGACGAGCCTGCGCTGCGGGTGCTCGACCTTCTCCGGCAGCGCCGACCAGAACTGCTCGAAGTCCTCGCTCACACCGATCCCGCCGAATCGCTCGGCCGCCATGCGCCCACCGCCCCTCGACTGCCGAGCCCCGGGCGACGGACTGTCCACCCGCCGCCCGGGGTCCCGGCATTGCCAGGCCCCGCCCATGGGAGGTGAGGCGCGGGCCAGTTGCTTTTCCCATCTTGAGTGATGGGTCAAGCATTAGCCATTGGACAACGAAGCGCCATCGGCAATATTTCGCTGATTTTGCGTCAGCTTTCAGTTTTTTTCAGGCAATGGAACTTTGTCGTCTAGCGATGGAGCCGGGGCTAGCTGCTAGCCACGGCCCCACCGCTCAGTCGAGGACTAGCCTGACTTGTGAACCAACAAGATCGGCGAAACACAACGAGACATATTGACGATCTTCAACACCCTCACCTCCCTTCCCCCGCTCAAAGGCGGCAGTCGCGATCAGACGGCGAATGCTTAAGACTCTCTGAGCTTTTGAAGGGTTCCGGATATTGGGTAATCGTCAGGCAAAAAGCTGCATAGAAGGCAGCAAATCCGCCTCCAAACCGACTAGAGTGCTCAGCACGTACCGAATTAATTACGACTGGAGTGTTTGATGGAGGGATCAAAGAAGCGGGGCATGCGGATGCGTGGGAGGCTCGCGAAAGAGCGCAAGGAGATCGACAAGGTCAACGTGAAAGGGATGGCCAACTCCACGCGCACCCAGGTGCTGACGATCCTTAACGAACGAATGAGCAGCGCGACCCGCATGGCGCGCGAGCTCGGCCTCGATACGGGAGAAATCAGCTACGAGGTGAAGGTTCTGCGCGAACTTGACCTGATCGAGGTGGAGAAAGAAGTAAAGCGCCGAGGGGCGGTGGAGGTCTTCTATCGAGCCACCAAGCGAGCCTACCTCGATCCCGGTGAATGGCTTTCTGTTGCCGACTCTCTCAAAGGCCGCCTGCGAGCGTCTTTGTTTCAGACGATCATCGACGATGCAGTCGTGGCGATCGCCGACGGAACCTACGATGCACGCGAGGATGCTCACATGAGCTGGTCGCCGTTGATGCTCGACATGCAGGGCTGGGACGAAGCAATGGCAGTTCTCCATGATGCGATGGAGGGCGTGTTGAGAATTCATGAGGAGAGCTCTGAGCGATTGCTGGCCAGCGATCAAAAGGGCCTTCCCTGCACCGTCTCGATCCTGGGGTACGTGTCGGCGCTTGAGGAAAGGAAGATCGGCCCGCCCACCGATGCCAAAGACCTTGTGGCGTCGGACGGACATCGCGAAAAGAAGAAGGCGGAAACAAAGCCCAAAGCGTCGCGAAAACCGAGCACGGGAAAGCGAAGAGCCAGGAAAGCGCCAGCGAAGGCAAGACGGAACAAACGGGCCTAGCGACAATACCGTTAACTTACGCAGCAAGCGGGGGCTGGACCGTGATCTCCTCCCGCGGCGTTCGCGTCGGCTGTGGCCAGTCGCGGTGATGGGAGCGCTTGGCCCCGAAGCCCGACATCTTGCGCTTGACCACGCGGGGGTTTGGATCGCGACCGGGTTCCTGCGCGTGCGGGCTTCAGCCATTCTCACCGGCTCCCCTCAGACGGCCAGGCGGAAGAGGGCATCGAACTCATCGCCCTTGAACTGCTCGCCGGGCGAGATGGACTCGACCACGCCCAGCGCCTCGAGCTCGCGCAGGTGGTGGCTCGCTTCCCACATCGTCACCTGACCATCGAGCGCGTCCACCACCGTCCTCGGCGTGAGCTCCCTCCCTGTCCGCCAGAGCGCTTCGACGACGAGCCTGCGCTGCGGGTGCTCGACCTTCTCCGGCAGCGCCGACCAGAACTGCTCGAAGTCCTCGCTCACACCGATCCCGCCGAATCGCTCGGCCGCCATGCGCCCACCGCCCCTCGACTGCCGAGCCCCGGGCGACGGACTGTCCACCCGCCGCCCGGGGTCCCGGCGCTACCAGGCCCCGCCCATGGGAGGTGAGGCGCGGGCCAGTTGCTTGTTTCATTCTGAGCGATGGACTTGACCCTAGGCGCTCAACGAGCATCTGGCGTCCACATTTTTTGGAGTGTTTTCGCGCGACAAACCTTTGGGCAGAACGCAGAACGCCGGGGGTTCCCGAAGGGGCGGGAACGGTGCTGGCCCGTTCCCGCCCGTCTGAGACTCGCTCAGCCGCCCTTATGAACAGATAGAACTGGGGCAACCGCGTCGTACTGGCTGATCTTCAACGTTCTCACCCCCTCCCATGTCGCAGGACGCGCAGTCCAGAGACCAGCCAGGATAAGCTATTGCTAAGGAAAGTTTCAGCTTTTGTAGCGAATACGCCGGAAACTCATCGACTTGCCGACAATCAGTTCAACCAGATCAAGTAGAGTGCTCGATGACTGGAGTACCAATAAAGAACTGAGGGGGTTACAAAATGTCGCGCCGATCCGGAGAGAACCAGGTGCGAAAGCGCGTGCGGGTAGATGCCCGGCCCGACAAGAACGTGGTGTCCGCGATGGACAATGAGGAGCGCGCTCAGATTCTGATCTTGCTGAACGAACGTACCGCCAGCAAGCCGGAAATCGCCAAGGAACTCGGCCTCTCTCCAGAAAAAGTCAGGTATGAGCTGGACGTGCTGAAAAAGATGAGCCCGCCGCTGGTCAGGCTGGAGTACGAAAGACCAGTCCGCGGTACCGTCGAGAAATTCTACCGTGCGACCAAGAAAGCCTACTTATCTCCGGCGGAATGGCCTGGAGTCCCTGACGCGGTCAAAGTCGGCATGCGCGGGAGCCTGCTGGACATCCTCGTCAAGGATGCCGTGGCGGCGGTGGACGCCGATACGTTCGATTCGTTGCCAGATGCGCATATGAGCTGGACCCCGGCGATTCTCGACGACCGGGGCTGGAACGACATCGTTGCGGTCCTCTTCCGGGCGATGAACGAAGTGATCGAAGTGAGAGAAGAGAGCGCCGAGCGACTCGCCGCCGCGGATGAAAGGGGCGTCTCCTGCACCGTGTCGATTCTCGGTTACGCATCGGCCAACGAAGATCGCAAAGTGGGTCCGTCACGCGACAGAGAGAACGAAGCGCAAGAGTCGAATCCGTCAAAGGGCAGGCAAAAGGGAAACGCGTCTCCCCCGCCAGCTCCGTGAAGCGAGTGCTGATTCGCCGCGTCATCGGGTACGCGTAGGGCCGTCTCCCCGTACGCCGCCCGGAGCCGGCGCGAGAAGTGCGGGGCCGAACCAGGCGGTGAGCGCGGCGGCGAGCCCCTCGTCGTCGCCCTCGCCGACCCAGGCGACGTGGCCGTCGGGCCGGATCAGCACGGCGTCGGGCGCCGAAACCGAACCGACGACCGGGAGCTCCCAGGCGCCGGCGTATTCGGCGTCGACCAGCTGGACACGGTCGGCCCAGGGGGCGATGTCGATGGCGCCGGGCTCGCCGAGGTTGAGCAGGACCGGCCGGGCCCGGTGCAGCAGGGCATAGGTGCGGAGCGGACCGTCGGCGGTGACGAGGTCGACGTCGGGCATGCGGCGGCCGAGCAGCGGATGCCCCTCGCCGAGGTCGTAGCGGATGTCGAGGCCGGAGATCAGCGCGGCGAGGTGCCTGCGCGGCTCGTCCATCGCCATCAGCTCGTCGATCGCGTCGCGCAGGGCATCGACCCGCGCGCCGGGACGCTGTAGCGCGGTCTGCGCCATCGTGTGCCGGAGCGAGCGAGCGGTGGCGGGATGGCGCTCGGCCCGGTAGGTGTCGAGCAGGCACTCGGGTGAGGCGCCGCTGACGACCTGGGCGAGCTTCCAGCCCAGGTTCACCGCGTCCTGCATGCCGTTCCTCGCGCGGCCAGGCCGCGGCAAAGGAGTTGCTCGGCGAGGACTTCGGCGGGATTGCGATCACCGACCGCTACGCCGCCTACCACTTCCTCGACCTCCTCCAACAGCAGCTGTGCTGGTGTCACCTGGCTCGCCAATTCACAGAGCTCTCCGAGCGAGGCGGGGCGACGGGCAGGCGCGGGGCCGAGCTCCTGGAGACCTCGCGCCAGGTCTTCGCCGCGCACCGCGCTTATCTGGAGGGCGGACGCGACCTGGCCTGGCTTGCCGCCGAGCTGGCGCCGCTGCGGAGTCGCCTCCATGCCCTGCTCGAGCAGGGCACCCGCGGTCACAACCGCCGCGAGTGTCGCCTCTGCGCCGGGCTCCTCTCCGAAGAGCAGGCGCTGTGGACCTTCTGCGAGGTTCCCGGCATCGACCCGACGAACAACGCTGCGGAGCGGGCGGTTCGCCACGCGGTGATCATGCGCAAGGTGCAGCTCGGCACACAATCCGAGCGCGGAAGTCGCTGGGTCGAGCGGATCTGCTCGGCGCGCGAGACCTGCCGGTTGCAGGGTCGCTCGGCGCTCGACTACCTGATCGAGGCGGCGGTCGCCGCCCACAACCGTGCGCCGGCCCCCTCGCTGGTTCCGCCTCAAGTCACGCAGGAGTCACGTTCACGAAGGCGACACCCCGTGAACGCCTACTGCCCGTCTGGTACCACGACGGGATGATCTGCACCGGCGAGACCTACCGGAGCGCGGTCAAGATGACCTTCGCCAAGGGCGCCTCGCTTGAGGACCCGGCGGGCCTCTTCAACGCCAGCCTCGAGGGCAACACGAGGCGCGCGATCGACATCCACGAGGACGACGAAATCGACGAGCAGGCGCTGGTCGAGCTGATCCGCGCCGCCGTGGCGCTGAACGTTTCCTCGGCCGGCTGACGGCCCGCCGCGCAGCGGTAGCCCGGACAAAACAGAACAAAATGTTCTATTTCGGTGCGGGACAAAATAGAACACTTTGTGCTATATTAAACCAATGCCTGGGAAGGTCTATGCCGCGCTGGCCGCAGCGACCAGCGACAGCTACGGATTCGTCACGCCGGACGATGCCCGCGAGATCGGCATCGATCCGATCAACCTCGTCCGCATGGCGGAACGAGGGCAGCTCGAACACAGGGACAATTCCCTCTACCGATTTCCGCTCACTCCCCCCGGTCCGCTGGATGCCTATATGGAAGCGGCGCTCTGGCCACGCGGTACCCGCGGAGTGATCTCGCACGAGAGCGCACTGGAGCTCTACGAGCTGGGCGATGTCCATCCCCACCGAATCCACATCACGGTGCCCCGCAGCCACCGGATACGCCGGCAGATTCCCGACAGCTTGCGCATCCATCGCGAGGATCTTCGCCCCCCCGAGGTCGGCCGCCTCGAGGGGATTCCGATCGTCACCCCCGCGCACGCGATCCGTCAGGCCCACGCAGCAAAGCTCGGGCCAGCGCTTGTCGCTCAGGCGATCGACCATGGCGAGCGGAACGGGCGACTCACCCGACACGAGGCTAAGAGGCTCAGGGATGCGACTGGCGTCGAGAAGGGGCGCGGAACGAGACGATGAGCACCGTCTTCAAACCGCCGCGGCGCACTCCAACGCGTAGGAGTCACCTCGAGCGCCTCGCAGGTCAGTACGGGCGGGCTTACGGCCTCACGATCGAGCGTACGCGCCGCTGGCTGTCGATCGTCTCCTTCGCGGGTGCCCTGGAGACCGTTCAGGCCAACGACGGACCCCTCTTTCTGATCAAGGGCGGGACTTCAATGGAGCTGCGGCTCGGGGCGAACGCGCGAACGACACGGGACGTCGACATCGTCTTTCGCGGCGACCCCGAGACGATGCTGGACGCACTCGAGGAAGCCTTCGACGAGCCATACGGCGGCTTTTCGTTCCGCCGGAAGGGGGCAATCGAAGACATCCGCGACACGGGCAGCCGCCGCCTTGCGGTGCAAGTCGAATTCGCCGGCTCGAACTGGCAGACCCTGCAACTCGAGGTGGCGCGCCCCGAAGTCGCCGAAGTCGAACTGGTGGCGGTGGCCATCAGCATCGCCGACTTCAAGCTCGACGGGCCTTCGCGGGTGGCCTGCCTCTCGCTGCGGTATCAGATCGCTCAGAAGCTTCACGCGGTATCGGAGCAACCCGAGGACCGCGAGAACCTGCGTTTTTGGGACCTGATCGACCTGATCCTCCTGCGCGAGCTGCTCCCAGGCGGCCTCGGGGGCGTACGCGAAGCCTGCATCGAGACCTTCGGGAATCGAGATACCCATGCGTGGCCTCCACCGCTCGTCGTCCCCGATTCCTGGGCCGATCCCTACGCCGCAGCGATCGAGGAACTCGATGTCGCGCTGCCGGCCACCGCCGAGGCGGCGGCGGCGCAAGTGCGCGCGTTCATCGCCGAAATCGACGCCGCGACCCCCGGTTGACCTCCTGCTCGGCTTCTCCAGCTTCGTCGTCTTCGGTCTCGCAATGGCGACCACCCTCGGCGCAGCTCAGGCGGCCCCGGGGCCGAACCAGGCGGCGAGCGCGGCGGCGAGCCCCTCGTCGTCGCCCTCGCCGACCCAGGCCACGTGGCCGTCGGGCCGGATCAGCACGGCGTCGGGCGCCGAAACCGAACCGACGACCGGGAGCTCCCAGGCGCCGGCGTATTCGGCGTCGACCAGCTGGACACGGTCGGCCCAGGGGGCGATGTCGATGGCGCCGGGCCGGCCGAGGTTGAGCAGCGACCGGCCGGGCCCGGTGCAGCAGGGCATAGGTGCGGAGCGGACCGTCGGCGGTGACGAGGTCGACGTCGGGCATGCGGCGGCCGAGCAGCGGATGCCCCTCGCCGAGGTCGTAGCGGATGTCGAGGCCGGAGATCAGCGCGGCGAGGTGCCTGCGCGGCTCGTCCATCGCCATCAGCTCGTCGATCGCGTCGCGCAGGGCATCGACCCGCGCGCCGGGACGCTGTAGCGCGGTCTGCGCCATCGTGTGCCGCAGCGAGCGAGCGGTGGCCGGATGGCGCTCGGCCCGGTAGGTGTCGAGCAGGCTCTCGGGTGAGGCGCCGCTGACGACCTGGGCGAGCTTCCAGCCAAGGTTCACTGCGTCCTGCATGCCGTTCTGGAGGCCCTGGCCGCCGGCGGGGTAGTTCACGTGAGCGGAGTCGCCGGCCAGCAGCACCCGCCCGTTTCGGTAGGCGGCGGCCTGCCTCGTCGCGTCAGTGAAGCGCGAGATCCAGGTGGGGCTGTGGAGCCCGTAGTCGGTCCCGTAGACGGCGACGAGCGCCTCGCGAAGCTCGTCCAGACTGGGCTCGTCGCCGGTTCCGAGCTCGCGCTCGGCGACGACGACCCGCACCGGTCCGTCCTCTCCCATCCGGTTGAGCCCGCTGATGCCGATCTCGCTGTGGCGGATGCCGTAGTCCGGCTCCTCCGCCATCTCGACCTCGGCGATCAGGGTGCTTATCGTCGCGTCCCAGCCGGGGAACTCGATGCCGGCCGCCTTGCGGATCGGGCTGCGCCCGCCGTCGCAGCCGACGAGGTACTGCGCCCGCAGCGAGCGGCCGCCGGCCAGCCGGACGTCCACCCCGGCGTCGTCCTGCGCGAAGCCCGTCACCTCGCATCCGTAATGGATCCGCACCCCCAGCTCGCCGAGCCACTCGGCCATGATCCGCTCGATCTGGTTCTGCCACAGGCCGAGCCCGTAGGGGTGGCGGGTCGGGAAGTCGCTCATGTCGAGCACGGCGTCCCCGAACCGCGTGGTCTGGACCGCCTGCCCCTCGGCGAGGAACCGCTCGGCGATCCCGCGCTGATCGAGGATCTCGATTGCCCGCGAGTGCAGGCCGCCCGCGCGCGAGCCGGTCAGCTCCTGTCCCGGCCGCCGCTCGAGCAGGGCGACGTCGACCCCCGCCAGGGCCAGCTCGCCGGCCAGCATCATCCCCGTCGGTCCCGCGCCGGCGATCGCAACCGCGCTGCCGCCGTCCGAAAACAACACACTCATATTCACCACTCCGATCCTTGGCTTCCGGTCCGCGGCGGGCGGTTATACAGACCGGCCGGGCCTTGATACAAGCCCTCCC